>CAWIHK010000006.1:0-403769 GCA_963835935.1 Ignavibacteriota bacterium | reverse complement strand
GACCTCTCCCTTACCACTTGGGTACGGCGCCATAATTTCTCAGAATTAAAAACGCCCCGCCACCTGATGAGAATTTGGGCAACGGGGCACTTTCAAGATATTCCAATAGTCGAATTTTGAATGAATTTTCTCTAATTCTCAATTCGCACTTCGTCATTCTTCATTCTCATGAGCGGGAGACGGGATTCGGACCCGCGACATCAACCTTGGCAAGGTTGCGCTCTACCAACTGAGCTACTCCCGCAATACAATAAAATTATTCTGACTTCTGTATATGTATTTCTCGAGACATCAACTCCCGAACTCTCTTAACGAGTTCGGGATCCTCGTTCCGACTAAAAGATTGTCTTACAATCTTTGTCGCAACGGGACTTGGTCCCAATTACTTGTCCCGAGCTTGTCGAGGGACATTGGGACGCTCTACCAATCCCGCACTTGCTTCGCAAGTGCGTGGATCCTCGTTCCGCCTTTGGCGGAATGGGACTGAGCTACTCCCGCATAATTAATATCAAACTTATAAAATATACGAATTTTTGAATTCGTGTGCAAGTTCTTTTTGTGTCACTTCCTTGGCATTATTCCCAATAGGTTTAGAGTTTATCGTCGCGAGATTGACTGAATTGATCCTTGATTCTCCTTCAATGAAATTGTATATTCAACTTATGAACCAACAACAATTGAGGCAATATTTAATTGAATTTCAAAAAGGAAAACACTCACTCGATGAAATTCTAAAGACTTTCGAACGTCTTCCATTCGAAAGCCTTGATTTTGCCACCATAGACCACCATCGCGCACTCCGACAGGGATTTCCAGAAGTAATATTTTGTGAAGGAAAATCTCCGGAACAAGTTACACACATTGCATTACGGATTGCAAAATCAAAATCTCCATTACTCGCCACTCGCGCATCGAAAGAACATTTCTCTGCACTTAAGAAAAAAATTCGTTCTGCGCAGTATCATTCTTCGGCACGTGTAATAACGGCTTATGAACCTAAGGAATCGCAGGAACCGGAATTTCTTTTAGTTGTAACTGCAGGAACGTCTGATATTCCCATAGCGGAAGAGGCAATTCTTACTATCCGAATGTTCGGTCATCGTGTTGAACACTTGTACGACGTCGGTGTCGCCGGTATTCACAGAGTCCTCACACATGCCGATTTATTGCGCACGGCCAGAGCAATAATTGTTGTTGCAGGAATGGAAGGCGCGCTTGCCAGTGTTATCGGCGGGCTGGTGGATATACCGGTTATTGCCGTCCCGACTTCAATTGGATACGGCGCAAACTATAAAGGATTATCCGCACTTTTAGGTATGTTGAATTCATGCGCAGCCGGTGTGACTGTCGTAAATATCGATAACGGATTCGGCGCCGGTTTTGCTGCGAGTGTAATACTCAATGGATATAAGAAAAATAATCGGCGATAAAAACTGAGTCGCTAAATATCTGAATGCATCTGTCATGATCCATCATGGCAAATGATGCTTGCAGTAATAATTTTTTTTTTGTATTTTTTAAAAAATAGGGATCAAGAGGCACTCCTTCCCATCACCATTTCATTGGAAATCGCATGAAAGCAGTTATAATGGCGGGCGGATTCGGAACTCGGTTGCGGCCGTTGACCTGCAATCTCCCGAAACCAATGGTGCCAGTCCTTAATAAACCGATGATGCAACACATCATCGAACTTTTGAAAAAACACCAAATCACCGATCTGGTAGCAACTCTTTTTTATCAACCTGAGATCATCACAAACTTTTTTGGCGACGGTTCACATTTCGGCGTTTCAATAAAATATGTCAAGGCAGAAGCTGATTATGGAACCGCCGGCAGTGTTCGTAATGCAGCAACATTGTTGCTGAACGAACGCATCGTGATAATAAGCGGTGATGTTTTGACCGACGTCGATTTAACGTCGGCGATAAAATACCACGAAGAAAAAAAATCCCGTGCAACAATAGTTCTCACACGCGTCACAAATCCGCTGCAATACGGGGTGGTCATAACCAATAAGGATGGTAAGATACATCGTTTTCTAGAAAAACCTTCGTGGGGCGAGGTTTTCAGCGATACGGTGAACACGGGTGTTTATATTCTAGAACCAAGTGTGCTCGAACTCATTCCACCGAAAGAAGAATTTGACTTCAGTAAAAACCTCTTCCCGATCATGATGGAACAAGATCTTGGGTTGTATGGTTATATCTCACAATCATACTGGAAAGATGTCGGCACGTTGAACGAGTATCAGGATGCTCACCTCGATTGCCTTCATAAGAAGGTTCACGTCAATGTTGAAGGAACAATAATTCCTTCCGGATTTATCGGTGAGAATACTTCGATCCGAACTGAACCGGAAAACATTACCGGCAGAGTTGTGATTGGACGGGACTGTGTGATCCATGAGAATGTAAAGCTTCACGACACAATTATCGGCAACGGATGTACAATTTATCCGAATGCGAAAATTCACAATGCCGTGATTTGGGATCATGTCAAAATTGGTGAACGTGCGGAAATGTCTAACGACGTTGTCGGCAGTGATTGTGTGATCGGGCCTGGAGCCATACTCAACGATAATGTTTTCATGAGCGACCATTGTTATGTCGGCCAAGAAGCACAACTTGCAACAAACATCAAAATCTGGCCCGAAAAAGTTATCGAGGATCGGGCAATACTCACGCGAAGTTTGGTTTGGGAAGATCGTTGGTTACGAGAATTATTCACTGACTCTCGCATCACTGGATTATCAAACATAGAAATGACCCCCGAATTTGCGGCAAAACTTGGGGCGGCTTTCGGAGCTCTTGTCGGCGGAGGAAAGACAGTAGTCGTCAGCCGTGATTCGGATAATGTTTCACGTATGATCAATCGTGCGTTGATGTCGGGTTTAATGTCATCCGGTGCAGACATGCATGATCTCCGTACCGTATCAATTCCAATTCTGCGTCACGAACTGATGCGATCAGGAACGGCGGCTGGAGGAATTCATACCAGAAAATCACCATACGACAAACAACTAACGGACATCATCTTCTTCGATAAAACCGGAAAAGATCTCCCGATAGCAAAAACAAAATCGGTCGAACGTCTTTTTCTCGGTGAAGATTTCCGAAGGGCAGACTTCAATAAAGTCGGTTCTTTGACTTTCTCCGATCGCGCAACTGAAGCATATCGAGATCACTTTATTAATTGTCTGCAGATCGATGCAATCCGCAAGGCGAATTTCCGAATTGTCATCGATTATTCAAACGGCGTCGCTTCAACAATATTCCCTACTATTCTAGGAATGTTGAATTGTCAGGTCGTATCTCTCAATGCATATTTGGAGCCGACAAAATTAACACGAACGGCGGAGGAATTTGAATCATCAATCAAACAACTCTCCAATATTGTCCTCTCATTAAAATACGACGTCGGTTTTTTAATAGATGCCGGAGGAGAAAAATTATTTCTCGTCGACGACCAGGGTGAGTTGATGAGTCAGGACAGGCTTTTATCGATCGTGCTTAAATTGTTCCTGACCGCTTATCCGCATTCCTCCAAAATTGCGGTTCCGGTGACCGCATCATCAGAAGTCGATCTTATCGCACGCGAACACGGAATCACAGTTATCCGTACAAAAGATAACCATTACGCGATGATGGATGTACTTGCCGAACCGAGTATTAATTTTGTCGGCGGAACAAAAGGCGGATTCATTTTCCCCGAATTTTTGCGTGCAGCGGACGGAATGTACGCAATGGCAAAAATACTCGATATGATGGCGGTGACAGGAATTAAACTTGCAGAGCTGGATAAAACTCTGCCGCGATTAAGGTTCGTGAAGAAAAATATCAGTTGTCCATGGGATTACAAAGGAAAAGTAATGCGCCATATCATGAAAGATACGGAGCATCTTCGCCGGGAACTTCTGGATGGAGTAAAAATTTTCCCCGACACCGGCGATCCGTTTGCGTCCATCCTGCTGCTGCCTGACCGTGAGCGGCCTCTCTTTCACATCAGCGCAGAAGCGCGCGACTGGACTCAAGCAAAACAAATAAGCGATGAATACGAAAAAAAGTTTATCAAATGGCGTGATATGTAGGAGCAAAGTACAAAAATGAAAATTTGCGATATTCTTGAAGAACAATTCATTCGGACAGATCTTCCGGGAACAAATAAATCTGAAGTCATTAATGCCATGGTGGATATTGTCGGAACTTCAAAAAAGATACACGAACTCGAGAAAGTGCGTACTGCTATTCTTGAACGCGAAAAAATTATGTCGACAGGTGTCGGAAATGGTTTCGCAATTCCACATGGCAAAACTGAAGCGGTGAGCGATATTGTCGCCGCGTTTGCGATCACCAAAAATCCAATCGATTATCAAGCACTCGACGATCAACCTGTTCGGCTCGTTTTCCTCCTTGTGGGAAAAGATAGCCTCGTCGGGCCGCACATCAAATTACTCAGCCGCATTTCGCGATTGATGAATAAAGAAGAATTCCGAAAAAAAATTCTCGAATGCACATCACCTCAAGAAGTTCTTGCCACATTCAAGCAAGAAGAAGCTAGCTATTTCGACATTTAATTGGAAGGCATTGTGGCATTTCGATCTATCAAGGGAACAAAAGATATACTTCCGGAAGATTCTCCAAAATGGATTTACATTGAGGATACGATCCGGCAGTTGATGATTGTTTTTAATTATAAAGAAATTCGAACACCCATCTTTGAAGAAACAGCTCTCTTCGCACGCAGTCTCGGAACGCTGACCGATATCGTAAGCAAGGAAATGTACACGTTTCTTGATCGGAGCGATGAAAGTTTAACGCTTCGGCCTGAGATGACCGCCGGCGTCGTTCGCGCTTATCTTCAACATAACCTTGGCGAACAACAGCCTGTAACAAAAGTATATTATATTTCTCCAATATTCCGGCAGGAACGGCCTCAGGCAGGCAGGCTACGCCAGTTTCATCAATTCGGCGTCGAATCGCTCGGCGCCCCGGACGCAGCAGTCGATGCCGAAGTCATCAGCATCGCAGTTATGTTGTATAAAAAACTTAGAATACCGAATGTTGAACTAAAAATAAATTCAGTCGGATGCGAAAAGTGCCGGCCGCCATATAAAGAGGTTCTGAAAAAGTATCTCTCGCCTTTGCTTGATAAATTGTCGGCCGAAAGTCAGCGTCGTTATGATCAGAATCCGCTGCGCATTCTCGATTCGAAAGATGAGAATGATAAGGCACTGACAAAAGATGCTCCACTCATGCTCGATCATTTATGTCCTGAGTGCAAAAGCCATTTTGATTCGCTCTGCCATAATTTAAAAAATCTCTACATACAATTCACGATCGACGGACGAATTGTTCGCGGATTGGATTATTACACAAAAACCGCTTTCGAATTAATCAGCAACGATCTCGGCTCGCAAGATGCGCTTGCAGGCGGAGGGCGTTATGATCTTCTGACTGAACAAATCGGCGGAAAACCAACACCGGGTGTGGGATTTGCCGCCGGCATGGAACGATTGCTGATGGTTATTGAAAAACACGGGATTCAATCTACGATCACGAAACCGATTTCTTTGTACATCGTCGCTCTTGATGACAATGCCCGCGCGTGGGCGCTTCGAACTGCGCAGGATTTGCGATTCAATAATATTTCCTGTGAAATAGATTTTCTCAAACGAAGTATCAAGGCGCAAATGCGAGAGGCAGACCGGCAAAAAGCACAATACGTGTTGGTTGTAGGTTCGAATGAATTGACATCAGGCCGCGGGAAACTCAAGAAAATGTCGGACGGTTCCGAGGCAGAGATTTCACTATCGAAAATTCATACATTGTTAGCGTGAGATTATGTCGCCAAAGAAGAAACAGACAATAGAATACCGCCTGATGATTTCTCCGGCTTACGATGAAATTCGGAAGAAAGAGAAGACTGTTTTCCTTTTCGAAACTGTGAAGGAGTTCAGCACATTCAATTATAAAATTTCCATCGGCTATGAATTGAACGATAAGATTCTTTCTTTCCGATTAATGGGACTTCAGACACCCGATTTCACGATGCCGTCATTTGGCCCTGCTCGCAAGCGGATAGAATTACCGCGGCTTCACGGCACGCACGAAGTTGTAATTACAAAAATCGATGGAACACAAAATTCTTTCAAACTCAAATCCTTGAAAGACGGATTTCAAATTGAAGATTTCACGGAACAACCGTTCATCATCGTTGCAGCCACGAATGATGAGTGGAAGAATATTCATGCGCAACCATTAAAGAAAAGCACCTAATATGTATCCACGAATTCTCACGATCGGTCCGGTGACGATATACGGTTTTGGCCTCATGATGAGCATCTCCTTCCTCATTTCCAGTATTCTTCTGGGAATCGAGTTGAAGCGAAAAAAAATGGACGCTTCTCTGGCGAATGCAATTACGCTCATTGCACTCATTGCAGGCATCAGCGGATCAAAAATATTATACATAATCGAGAATTGGAATGATGTAATGTTCCAACCCTTCGACGCTATTTTTTCGCCATCGGGTTTAACATGGTACGGCGGCCTTATTCTCGCAATTGTATGTATTTTATGGTATCTCAAAATAAAAAAATTATCTATCGGGAAGGTTTTTGATGCCGCCTCGCCTGTCCTTGCACTCGGATATGGCATCGCAAGAATCGGATGCCATCTCGCGGGTGACGGAGATTATGGAATTCCCACCACATTACCGTGGGGCACTAATTATGAACACGGCACATTGCCGCCATCGATTGCATTTCGCGACGTTCCCGAAATCGCAATGAAATATCCGCACGGCATCGTACCCGACAACACTCCACTCCACCCCACTCCAGTGTACGAGTTTTTACTCGGCTGCATAATTTTCCTGATTTTATGGAAGATGAGGAAGAATAAAAAAGCCGACGGTTATCTTTTCATGTTGTACCTTCTACTGTCGAGCGCGGCAAGATTCTCGGTTGAATTCATTCGCATCAATCCTCCGATGCTTTTTGGCTTGTCTGAAGCGCAATTGATTTCGATCTGTTTATTCCTGATTGGCTTAGTCGGTGCTGCGTTTTTAATAAAGAAAAACAAAATTACTGGCAAACATGGATAACGATATCATAGTAGGCCGGAACCCGGTTATCGAAGCATTGAAAGCCGGCTCTGCCGTCGAAAAAATATTCATCCTTCACGACATAAAAGGCCCAGCCATTGATCAGATCAGAGCATTGGCGCGTGAACGGCATGTGTCATGCGTTGAGATAAGCAAACAAAAATTCCAGAAGCTTACGACAAATACAAACACGCAAGGAATCGTTGCAACGATTTCTACGAAAACCTATGTCGACGTAAATGATATACTTCGTCACGCTGCAAACTTAGATCAGGTACCTTTTATTTTAATTCTCGATGGAATAGAGGACCCGCAAAATCTTGGTGCGTTGATAAGAACAGCGGAATGTGCAGGTGTGCATGGAACGATACTGCCTAAACATCACTCCGCAACGATAAACACAACAGTTACAAAAACGTCGGCCGGTGCGAGTGAACACATGCTTGTGGCACAAGTAACAAATATTGTTTCAACCATGGACGAATTGAAAAAGAACGGCGTGTGGATAATCGGTACGGATACTGTGTCTACAAAAACATATATGGAATTGGATTACACGATTCCTGTCGCCCTCGTTATCGGTAACGAGGGAAAAGGAATACGAAGGCTCGTCAGAGAAAAATGCGATTTCCTCGTGCGCATTCCTATGTTTGGAAAAATACAATCGCTCAATGCCTCAGTTGCCGGGGCTCTTGTAATGTATGAAGTGGTACGGCATAGGATGAAATCTTAGAAGTCTCCGAAAAACTCTTAGTATCTACTTGGGATTTCATCCCAGGTTGAATTATCAGACTTCCTTGGGGGCAGCATGTAAAGCGAGAATAATAAAATCGGAGAACTTTATTCATCGCCGAGTTTTTTTTCTGAAGAGTGAAATAATCAGAACCACCCTGAAGGGGTGGAATAAAATAGCGAGGGACGAAGTCCCTCGAAAAATAATAATAAAAAATGAAAACCCCAAAGGGGTGAGATAATTACGGATGTCACAATCTCTGAGCAAAGTCGCAATTCATATCGTTTTCTCAACCAAAAGTCATGTCCATTATCTCAAAGATAAAGCAATTCGTGAAGAACTTCATGCCTATATAGGTGGTTCTTGTAATGCATTAGGCTGTCCTATTGTCATTGTAGGAGGTTGGAGTGATCATGTTCATGTACTTTGCTTCTTAAATAGAACTACATCGATATTCTGAATTAATAAAGGATTTGAAAATAGAATCTTCGAAATGGATAAAAACAAAAAATAGAATGCTTAATAAATTCTCGTGGCAATCAGGATACGGTGTTTTTTCTGTCAGCGAGTCTCTAATTGAAGTAGTGAAAGAATATATCCAAAATCAGGAAGAACATCATCGGAAAAAGACATTCAAAGAGGAATATCGCCAGTTTCTGAAGGAAAATGGGATTCCTTACGATGAACGTTATATCTGGGACTAGGAGAGTTATTTCACCCTTTCAGGGTGAGATCATACTATTGAGATATTCAGCTTGGGATTTCATCCCAAGCTGAATTATCAGACCCCGTTGGGGTCAACATGAAAAATGAGAATAACAAAAACGGAAGACTTTATCCATTGCCGTGATTGAGTTTTCGTTGTGAGAAACCACTACAAAGTGGTGGAATAAGATAGCGAAAGACGAAGTCTCTCGGATAATAATTAGAAAAAATAAAATATTCTCTAAGATAATGCCAACGATATTATCTTCGGGATGAGATAATTAAGAAAGGTTTTTATATGAGTCTACTTACATCTCTTCCGGCCTGGAAAAAACTACAGGATCATTATTTGTCGATGCAAAAGATTCACATGAATGATCTTTTTCAGAATGATTCGGATAGATTCCAGAAACATACAATTCGGCTTAATAATTTTCTTCTTGATTATTCCAAGAACATTGTCACTGATGACACTCTCGACTTGCTGCGCCAACTTGCCAAGGAATGCTTCGTAGAAGAATGGCGCGACAAAATGTTCAACGGCGAAAAAATCAACATCACTGAAAACCGCGCTGTTCTTCATACAGCTCTCCGGAACAGAAGCAATCGCCCGGTAGTTGTCGACGGGAAAGATGTGATGCCTGATATAAAAAATGTCCTGAATCACATGAAGGAATTTTCACAAGCTGTGCATTCTGGTTCGTCGGTAGGATATACGGGAAAACGGTTTTCGGATATTATCAACATCGGCATCGGTGGTTCGGATCTCGGTCCTGCGATGGTAACTCAGGCGCTTGCTCCATATCATGTCCCTGGAATTCGTTCATGGTTCGTGTCGAACGTCGACGGAGCGCAAATTGCGGAGACTCTTCGCGATCTCAATCCGGAAACGACGCTGTTTCTCATCGCTTCGAAAACTTTCACAACGCAGGAAACACTTGCAAATGCCCGCACAGCGAGACAATGGTTCCTCGATCATTCTCATGATGAAGAAGCCATAGCGAAACATTTTGTCGCGATTTCGACAAACGAAAAAGAAGTCCTGAAATTTGGAATCGATACCCGCAACATGTTTGAGTTTTGGGATTGGGTTGGCGGCCGATATTCACTCTGGTCGGCAATCGGTTTGTCGATAGTTCTTGCAATCGGTATGGATAAGTTTGAAGAATTGTTGAGCGGCGCGTTCGAGATGGATGAACATTTCCGTTCTGCGTCGCTTGAAAAAAATATTCCAGTCACACTCGCACTGCTAGGAATCTGGTACAGTAACTTTTTCAAATCAGCTTCGCACGCAATTCTACCTTACGATCAGTATCTTGCACGATTTCCCGCGTACTTACAGCAAGCCGATATGGAAAGCAATGGAAAACGCGTAACGCGTTCCGGCGATGACGTGACGTACACAACCGGCCCGATCGTTTGGGGTGAACCTGGCACAAACGGCCAGCATGCATTTTATCAACTGATTCATCAGGGAACACAGCTAATCCCGGCAGATTTTATTGCATCACTCGAACCAAATCATCCTTATCTCAATCATCACGCGATGTTATTGTCGAATTGTTTTGCTCAAACCGAAGCGTTGATGAAAGGAAAAAATGAAGTTGAAGTTCGGTCTGAGTTGAAGAAGAACGGATTGTCTGAAGAACAAGTACAAAAACTTCTTCCACATAAAATATTCCCGGGAAATAAACCAACGAACACAATTATTCTGGATAAGCTGACTCCCCGCACGTTGGGACTTCTCATTGCGGCGTACGAACATAAAATATTTGTTCAGGGAATTATCTGGGGTGTTAATTCATTCGATCAAATGGGTGTTGAACTCGGGAAACAACTGGCAAATGTAATTTTGCCGGAAATAACAGAAGAAAAAGCTGTCTCGAATCACGATTCGTCGACAACCGGGTTGATAAATTTATTTTTGGCGCAAAAAAGATAATAAGTTATCCACGGATAAATTCGCACATACCGGTCATCTATAGATCAATATGCCGTCCCCCCACTATTAAGCAAACCATATTTATGGGGGGACTCTGAGTTTTAACAACCTTGTTTTCTACAAAGATTTCGTCCCGCTCAAGTAGAAAACGCTACAAAGCGGGACTAGGAAATGCCGAGCATTAAATCTAGATAGTCATATTCATAACAGCTTGTCATCTATGGATTAATATACCGTCCCCCGCTGTTGAGTAAACCCATTCGTTGGGGGACTCTGAATTTTATCATCCTGATTTTCTACAAAGATTTCGTCCCGCTCAAGTAGAAAACGCTACAAAGCGGGACTAGGAAATGCCGAGCATTAAATCTAGATAGTCATATTCATAACAGCTTGTCATCTATGGATTAATATACCGTCCCCCGCTGTTGAGTAAACCCATTCGTTGGGGGACTCTGAATTTTATCATCCTGATTTTCTATAAAGATTTCGTCCCGCTCAAATAGAAAACGCTAAAAAGCGGGACTAGAAAATGCCGAGCAATAAATCTAGATAGTCATATTCATACAAGCTTGTCATCTATGGATTAATATTTCGTCCCCCGCTGTTGAGTAAACCCATTCGTTGGGGAACTCTGAATTTTATCATCCTGATTTTCTACAAAGATTTCATCCCGCTCGATTAGATTGCACATTAAAGTGGGAATAGAGAATGCAATGAAAATTATTCTCTTAATTATTCTTTCGCTGGACAATAAGTCCCACCTCTCCAGAATTCTTCATAGGTTGGGACGATATATTATAGAATCTGTAATTTAATCGGCTCAGAATCCCGCCTCCACGATTTTATTGGCTATTTCTGTAGTCAAAATGGCGGGATGACATATGGAGCACTCGAACAATCAATCCTCTGATTTACGAATTAGATCTGAATATTCCTCGTAAAACGTTTTTCGCTGATGGTGAAAATCTTGATTCAGTATGTAGTGCGCAATTGCATCAACATCCGCCAGTGAACATGTAAATGCACCATAACCTTCCTGCCATGAAAATCGTTCAATTGATCTGTGCCTTTCGTTAAGAAAACGGGACGAATTCGCCTTGATCTTCTGGGCCAATTCTGCCACGGTTATATTAGGTTTAAAACCGACAAGAATATGGACATGTTCAGGCATACAAGAAACTGCAATCAACGTTTGATTTAAATTCTTTACGATTCCTGTTATATATTTTTCAAGTTCATCATGGAAATTTTGCCGGATGACTCTCTGACGTGCTTTGGTGGAAAATACCAAATGAATAAACATTTGGGTGAAGGTATGCGACATAACTTTTTCCCTTTCAATTATCATGTATAAAATCGCAGTCATATTCCACAATGGAATACCGACAGCTTGTCATTTATGGATTAATATGCCGTCCCCCGCTGTTGAGAAAACTCATTCGTTGGGGGACTCTGAATTTTATCATCCTGATTTTCTATAAAGATTTCGTCCCGCTCAAGTAGAAAACGCTAAAAAGCGGGACTAGGAAATGCCGAGCATTAAATCTAGATAGACATATTCATACAAGCTTGTCATCTATGGATTAATATGTCGTCCCCCGCTGTTGAGTAAACTCATTCGTTGGGGGACTCTGAATTTTATCATCCTGATTTTCTATAAAGATTTCATCCCGCTCAAGTAGAAAACGCTAAAAAGCGGGACTATATAATGCTTAGTGTTACATCAAGGATGGGGATTGCATCTTTAATAAATCGACAAAGTAATATCGTCCCTGATTGCTTATTGCAATCTCCTTGTTAATTTTCAACTGTTACTTATCTAATAGAACGAAATTAGGTTACGATAAGATGAAGAAATAAAATCTTCCGGCGGTTTCGCGTTGACGGATAATTGTTTACTACAAAAAGAGTAGATGAATAAAAGTCTGATTTATAATTTTAGTCCCTGCCGGAACTAACAGAAGAAAAAGCTGTCTCGAATCACGACTCGTCGACATCCGGATTGATAAATTTATTTTTAGACAACCAGATTCACGCAATAAGCGTTCAGCCTCGGCGACGATGGCTCGTGCAAAACCACGATGTTGAAACTTGACCGCAACTGCCAGGTAATTAAGCTAACCTCTGTGTCCTTCGTAACCAGCCATGACGCTTGCAACTATCCGACCTTCAAAAACACCAACCAAAAACAATTCTGGTCTTACACAAAGTTTTCGCTGTATGTCTCGGTGCGGATCATTCCAGGGGCGAAGCAAGTTGCATTGTTGCAACAATGAAACAACGTCATCCTCATCTTGTAATTGGAATGGTCGTATTTTTATAATCGATTTCCTCAACATAAATATTAGTTACTGATGTTACGCAAAATGATAATAAGCATGAACTTTCACGTTTATGGGTTACCTCGATAGAATCCGCCAAAGAGACTGGCGGATCACTCGTAACCGACACCTCGGCTATGTTCGATGTCACAGCAAATTAACATGGTCAATGAACAATGATCATCGCTGCTATCACAACGACTAAGGAATACTTTTTTCTCTTGTGAGCGTTTTGCACGAGTCCCGTCGCTCTGGTTCCCAGGCTTGTCGAATGATGACGGACGGGGACTTTGACCATTCATAAAATGATAGCTGACGTGCAATCGAGATATTAATTTTTAATCAATTAATTATTTGCTTTTGTGAAGAGTATAAAAGTATTACATAAATGAAAGATTGTAAAAATGAATCTATAAGTAACTCAAGTGAATGGGGTATCCTCAAACCAAGTGGTAACCAATAACCTTGAATTATCATTGTACTGGATATTTGTATAAAGATCACCAATCCTAAACTTATAAATAATGATATTTTTGATTTACGCCATGGAATAATAATTGTTAAAGCTGAGATTAAGAACAGTGGCCCTCGAATAAATTGAAATATAATAATATCATGGATTTTAGGTAACACAAGCCCCAAATTAAGGCTAGAATCCTGATAATAGTGCAAAGTGAAAATAGAAACAATTAACCCTATTAAATAATATATTGCAGGATAAATTATACAAGCAAGAAATATTCTCCATAACCAATTAATGGGTTTACGCGTAGAAAAATAATCTATCATAGGATTTATATCTTTAATATCTGTTTTAGATTTCCACAATAATGCTACGATAGCTGAAAATGCAAGAGATGGGAATATATTGGATAATATAGCTGACTGCATATTACCAAGAGGATAATATAGCATACCATCTAAAGTATTTAGCAAATAATAACCTAGATAAAAACATAAGAAAATTCCGATTAAACGCTGCCAATATTTATAATAGAGTTTCTGAAATACTTTACCAAGGATTATAGCTAATAAAATACCAGTCAATAATATTAACGGCATCAGAATTTCCATTTTTGCTTGTGCAGGTAATGCTGGCATTGGAATATTTAGAATATTAGTAATTATACCACCAATCATTAATCCAATTATTAATGCAATACCCGAGATAATACCTTTGCCAAAATCAATTAATACTTTTTTCAAGATTATTAACTTATTCATTGAACTCTCCTCTATATATTATTATAATCTCTCGATGGCATGTCAGCTAACGGATGGCGGTATGCGACGTGGGGGATTTCGTGAAGACGAACCTATCACCCGTTACAAACCTTGCCAGCGAGAACTGCGCTTGCAAATTGCGCTGAAACCCTCATGGTGTATGACCGCTTGTTGGCGGTAGTTTTTATTTTTTGTCAATACTCATATAAATTGAATACATAAATCTATCATCAATTTTCAGTTTATGAAAGTCAATATCTGATTTATTTTTAATCCTTTCCGAATCAACACAATTAATGAATCTAATATAATCCTTATAATTCTTGATTCCTTTAACCTCGTTATATAAGTTTGTCTTGAAAACAATTATTAATAAAATGGAAATATCAGCTTTTATTTTATTATTAGTTGCGTCTAATGTACCAACTGTAGAATAAAGTAATTGATACCTTAAATCAAAATACTCAGGCTTTAATACTTTAAAGTTTCTTTTTAATAACTCTTCAATCCGTTTGGGGGCGTTTGTCTTTTCCCCATTAAGTTCATTAGTTTTAGCTAAAATAAATGCATCAGAAATTTTTTCATTAAACGACTCATTTACCTTGGACTCAACTCCAACAAAAACTTTCATTTTTGAATCAGTAATTCCCCAAATCCCTAAATCATGTTCTCGTCCATGTCCATATTGGTCAAATCGAATTTCTAATTCAGGTGTCGCACTTTCAAACGTGATATTTTCCTTTAATAAATCCAAAACAATTTTCCTAATCATGGCTTCCCCATTAGAATTCATCATGAAATCTGCCAGTTCGTATGCGCTCCGACCAATTTTCCAGTGTTTTTTCTTTTTGGAAGATTGAAAAACTTTTGTCTCCCAATCATTGATATTATTAATTCTATCTCCTTTTGAATCTGTATATATCATAACATTTCTCTATGTTGCGCTGCGTTTTGTAAAATTACCGCCAACGTTTAGGCAAGCCGCCGTTGCGAGGCGCCAGTATCACGCTGATTGTCGATTGCTCTGGCGCCGAGCAATGGAGCGAGCTCAATTATGGCTGGCGTGTGACTTCGAGATTGTTCTCTTCGTGGTTGAGTCGCACCACCTTTGCTTGAGACGGACTAGAATATTGTACTCACTTCTTGACTTGCACGCACGCCAGCCGTCTTACCAAATGTGCGAGCGCCGGCTTGCCGTTGTTAGCTGCAGCCGCCGTCACTTGCCTGATTCTTTCTTGAACTCACTAATCTTCCGATTGAGAAATTCCGACTGTTGCTTCAGAATTGCGCGGGTCGAATCAGTAAGGCCCGCACCGTACCCGGTCGCGTGTGGCAGAATTCCTGCAATCTGTACTACGGCCTCTGCGACATCAACGACATCTTTCTCTGCCGCGAGTGCTCGATGTTCCGCCTGAGTGACCTTGTCGAGCGCAAGTTGAGCTTTCCTGTTGGCATCGGTGGCATCGGCTCGCTCAGAAGAAGCGAGAATCAACTGGAATATGGAAACGATAAGCAGGAGAACTGATATCGTATTCGCGAATCGAAAAGCATTGAACCAAAGACTTTGGTGCTGCCCGCAGTGGTAGCAGATGCGAGCATTGATATTGATCGATTCCTGGCAATGCCGGCAAACCCGGGTCTGAGGGGAATCTGGCGGTGCGGGCTGTGATTGTCGCTTACTCATTGGCGATCCTCTGGTTTACAAATCTGGTCGGCGGTTGCAGCTAACGGTCGCGGCTACTTGCCGTGCGGGTTTTTGGAACGCGTCTCAATCGCCCGACATAAAAGTAATAGAAAGCACTGACATTCGCAACCTTCTGAACCCCGCATGGAATGTAGCCGTTGTTAGCGGTTGTAATATTATATTTTCATTTTATTAAATAAGACTATTAATCCATCAGGTAAAGTTTTTCTCCAGTTGGCCCAATCATGTCCGCCCTGAAATTCTTGATAATATAATTCGTATCCTTTTGCTTTTAAAACATCTCGCATTTGTCTATGAGCAACTAAGAAATTAACTGAATTCATTTCAAATGTTTCTTGCAAGCCACAATCAAGATAGAATCGAATTGGCAATTTAGGCGATTTTTCATATTGCTTAATTAACCAATTGTGTTCCGTATCCTCACGTTTTAATCCTCGCCAATAACTGCCTGATTGAGAAATTACATTGCCAAATATTTTTGGGTAACTAAAAGCAATAAAACTTGATGCTAATCCACCATAGCTGACACCAGCAACAATAGCTTTATCGGGGTCTTTTGTTATTTTAAATCGTTGAAATGCCCAAGGCATTAATTCCGTTGCAACAAAATCAGCAAATGGTTTATATAAAGGCAATTCTTTGTTTCGCCTTTCGGTTGGCTGATTATCAATCATAATTGCAACGCAAGGTAGAATCTTATCAGCAGCAATTAAGTTATCCAAAATTGTCGGTAAAGGAACTCTGTCAATATACAGCGATTGGTCAAATATTACAATTACAGGATATTCCTTTGATTCATTGTATCCGAATGGTTTATACACTTTTATCTTGCGAGAATTATTTAATATTTTGCTTTCAATATCAAATTCTAAAATTGTTCCTTTTGGAGTTTCGTTTTTGCTATAAAACCAAACCTTTGAACTATCAAGAAAATAGTCAAACGAATTGTAACTATAATCCGTAATTGCTCCAATTGGAATACGATGATTATTGTAAAAATCGGTTTTGTTCTTTGTTTCAGTTTTTGATTTTATAACATAGCGATAAGAAAAAGCCAAATCCTTTGGTATTTCATAAGTACGATACCATACATCGGATTTTTTAATATGACGAAGCTGCATATCTCCATAGCAAGTATCACTTTCAAGGTTTTTAATATCTATGTTTACCTGAATGTCAACCCTATTATCTCGCAACAGAAATGTTAATAAAAAGCAATTGGTGTCTTGAGAATTTTCAACCATTGGTAATCCTTTAACCAAAATACTATCCCAAAAGCGATTTATCTCAATTTCATTAGCATTTAATAATCTTTGAATATTGGGACTTTGAAATGATACAGGTTTAATAGTTTTTTTATCTATCCAACTTGACAATCTAATAGCTATATCAGAATCAGATTTAACAACTGAATTGTTATTACAGCTTAGTAAAAATATTGTCAGAATAAGGATATATCTCATGTTAATAATCTTTCCGGGATGTCAAAATTATAACCGCTAACTCTTAGCTATACGCCATAGCCGATTAGTTTCCTTTTAATTATAGTGCTCTGTCAAGCGGATTAATAATCCACCAATTAAATTTTCACTTGCATGAATTTTTATTTTTATCGATCTCGAACTATTTATATCAAGCTTTTCTGCAAGCTTTCCCCTTATGAATATCTTATATTCCGGAGTTGTAAAAATCTAATACACCAAAATTGTAATCACTTTGGAAATAAAAAGCAAGTGTATAAATTAGATTTAAAAGGTGGAAGAAAATTAAAATTTAGCGGTTAATTTATAAATTGATGATGCGATGGTTTATAAAAAAAGAAAGTATTCATATCCGTTGTTGCTATTCTTCTTTCATCAAACCATATCTTTTCATTTTTGTGTAAAGATGACTCCGTTGTATATCCAGAGCCTCAGCGGTTTTTGATATGTTCCACTGATGAAGTTCCAATTGCTTCTTAATGAAAAGACTCTCGACTTTTTCCTTAAAATCCTGGAACGTCATCCGGCGCGACAGAAGATCTTCCACTTCGCTTTTTCTCGTCGGCAAGGTTATGTGAAGAATGGATGCATCGATAGAACATCCGGGCGACATGATAACCAGCCGCTCGACAACATTCCTGAGTTCACGGACATTGCCGCTCCACTCCATCGATTGCAAAGTCGACATCACATCGTCTCCAACTTTTTTTACCTGCATTCCATTTCGCAGACATATATCTTCAACGAAATGCGCAACGAGAAGCGGAATATCCTCCCGGCGTTCACGAAGCGGTGAAACGTGAATAGGAATAACGCTCAACCGGTGAAATAAATCTTCACGAAATCGATTGTTCGAAATCTCGGCTTGCAGATTTTTATTAGTCGCGACAATTACGCGCACATCGACCGGAATTTGTTTATTCCCTCCCACCCGCTCGATTTTTCCTTCTTCGAGCACACGGAGAACTTTCGCCTGTGCTGTCAAACTCATATCTCCAATTTCGTCTAGGAAAATCGTTCCGCCATCAGCTTGCTCGAATTTTCCAATTCGTTGCTGGGAAGCGCCCGTGAACGATCCTTTTTCATGACCGAATAATTCAGATTCGATTAACTCGGACGGGATAGCGGCGCAATTCACTTCAACAAGAGGTTGCTGAGAACGTTTAGAAAGCCGGTGAATTGCTTTTGCAACCAGTTCCTTCCCTGTTCCATTTTCTCCGGTAATCATGACACGCGCATCGGTTGGAGCAACTCTCTCGATAAGAGAAATAATATCTGTGATCGATTTACTTTTCCCGATGATCCGGTCTTTTCCTTCAAGACGTTCTTTAATTTTTTTATTTTCAAGAATGAGCGACGAATGCCGGATGCAATTTCGGAGAGTGACAAAAATTTTATCGCGATCGAGCGGCTTCGACAGAAAATCAAAAGCGCCTTTCCGTGTCGCTTCAACGGCGGTTTCAATCGTTCCGTGACCCGATATCATGACAACAGGAATATCCGGATAGTTTTCTTTAATTCGTTCCAACACCTCGATACCATCCATTCCGGGCATTTTAATGTCGAGGAGAATTGCATCATAGGAATCGGAATCAAGCTTTGCGAATGTCTCCGCACCGTTCGACGCACAATCGACGGAATATTTTTCGTACTCAAGAATCATCGTGAGTGATTCCTGTATGCTCCGTTCATCATCAACAACCAAAATCTTTTTCATTCTTCACGTTCTCTTTCTTCCAAAATTATTTCCACCTTCTCCGGCGAATACAGCAGAAGATCGCTCGGAATCACCTTCCTTCCTTGCGCCAAAAACTTTCCGAACAACGCGCCCAGGCCATTGGCTCGTTTATCGCGAGGATCGTCCGTTCCTCCAATAACTAATTGCGGCTCAAGCCATTCGATGAAATTCCCAAAAAGAATTGTGTAGTACTTGCTGTTCGATGAATAACTTAAAAACGCCGAACCAAAAAAATGTTGAAGTTTATCTTTATCCGAGTTTCGTCCTCTTGGGCTATCGTCGAAAAAACCGGCCGGCAGATTGCGATAACGTTTTATAAATTCTTCCTCCGATTCGGCAGTCAATGGTGTCGGAATTGTTCCTCCGATTAAAGGCACTTTTAAATATATTTTTCGATGGTCGAGCATTGCCATCGCACAGGTAAAAAGCGACTGTTGAATATTTCCATGACACAATTCAACTGCTTCGTCAAAATATTCATCAAGTTTCGTCAATGATATAACACGATTAACAATCGGCGAGTGATCGGAATTTCTTATTCTTTCCCTCATGATCGCTACCGATCTATACCATGACGGCACAATCGGGAGGAAACTATCTTCCGTCAGTATTTCATTTTTCCCCGACGAATCAGGCTGACAATGAACAGGATACATCGGCGCCAATGTCATCATAAAACAAACAGAAAATAGAAATGAACCCCGGTCAAAGAAACCACCTTCTTTTGAACTCATTTTCCCCTTTTATGATTTCGTCACAGCTTTCTCTTAACGAATTCTAAAGAGAATACTCATTGCAGTGGATCGATATTATCTTCATTTTCAACCAATGCAATTGCTTGGCGATCTTCCGAAATTATTTTTCTTGTCAATTGGCCAACACCGATCATTACCGCGACCGAAAAAATTCAACTGTCTCTTTTAATCCTTCACTCATGCCGATTGACGGTTTCCAACCGAGAGTTTTAAAAATTTTTTCAGACGAAATCACACTTCTTAATTGTTCGCCTTTTTTGGGAGGTGCATGGTGCTCTGGAATATCGATGCCGACCAACTTGCGTAAGTCCTGGAAAAGCGAATTCACGTTAGTTTCAATTCCAGTCCCGATATTGAATATTTCCGATTTTGGGTACGAGAGAGCGAGAACATTTGCATTGACGACATCTTTCACAAATACATAATCACGAGTCTGTTTACCATCTCCATTAATAACCGGCTGGACTCCTTGAAGCATTTTCTGCGTAAATATTGCAACGACGCCCGCTTCACCATGCGGATTTTGTAGCGGGCCATAGATGTTTGCATATCGGAGAATCACAGAAGGAATTCCATAAATCTCTTTATAGTAATACAAATATTTCTCCGTTGCTAACTTAGCAATGCCATACGGCGATAAAGGCCGGGTTGGATGTTCTTCATCAGCCGGGAAATAGTCCTGTTCTCCATAGATGGCGCCTCCTGTGGAAGCGAAAATTATTTTCTTAACTTTATATTGAACTGCAAGCTCCATAAGGTTAAGCATTCCGCAGATATTCACATCGGCGTCGTATTTGGGATCGGCTACCGACTTCCGCACATCCATCTGCGCCGCATGATGATTGACGACATCGATCGGGAACATGGAAAAAACCGATTTCAACTCGTCCGACCTGATATCTAAATGAAAAAATTGAGCCTTCGGATTAATATTTTCTTTCTGGCCGGAAGAAAGATTATCGACAATTAAAACTCGGTGCCCAGCATTCAAATATGCATCAACGATATGTGAGGCAATAAAACCCGCGCCGCCTGTTACTAAAATATTCATCCGAAATCACTCCCTTTAATTCTTGATATATTTCAGTCCTTTTTGTCCGATGTCGCTGCGATAATATGCGCCATCGAAAGTAATTTGTCCAACCGCTGAATAAGCAGATCTGATTGTCGCTTCGAGATCGTTTTTATATCCGACAGCAGTCACACCCAAAACACGGCCGCCCGCCGAGAGAATATCTCCGCCTGAAGAAGTTGTTCCGGAATGAAATACAACGATATCTTCGCGGTCTTTCAATTTCTCCAAACCGATGATGCGTTTGCCGGTTTCGTATTTGTCCGGATACCCGCGTGAAGCGATGATTACGCAGACTGCCGTAGCTTCGTGCATTTTTAATTCTATATTCTTCAAATTATTTTCTGCGGCGGCATACATTATCTCTGCCAGATCACCGTCGATTAATGGGAGCACAACTTGCGCCTCAGGATCGCCGAAACGGCAATTATATTCCACAACTTTTGGACCCTCTTTCGTTATCATCAACCCTACGTACAAACATCCTTTATATGTCCGGTTTTCTTTCGCCATTCCTTGTATTGTGGGATGAACGATACGTTGTTCAATCTCGCACAACAATGAATCCGTGATTACTGGAGCAGGCGCGTACGCACCCATGCCGCCGGTGTTCTTTCCCTGATCGCCATCGAAAATTCTTTTATGATCCTGCGCAGACGCCAGCAATTTATAAGACTCGCCGTCGGTGATTGCAAAAACGGAAGCTTCTTCGCCTTGCATAAATTCTTCGACGATAATCCGGCTGCCTGCCGTTCCGAATATTTTTAAACCCATCATTTCATCGATCACTCGTAGACCTTCGTCGACTGATTGACAAATTACAACTCCTTTTCCTGCCGCCAGGCCGTCTGCTTTTATAACGAACTGACCTGAGAATTTTCTGATGAAAGCTTCTGCATCCCGGCGCTGCTCGGCACTGAATGAAGCAAACGCGGCAGTCGGAATATTATGCCGCTGCATAAAATTCTTAGAAAAAATCTTGCTTCCTTCCAATTCAGCCGCAAGTTTTGTCGGGCCAAAAATTCGTACGCCATTCTTTTCAAAATGATCGACGATGCCTTCAGTCAGCGGCACTTCCGGTCCAACAACTGTTAGATCTATTTTATTTGTCCTGACAAATTTCAGAAGCGCCTCGATGTTGCTTGCTTTGATATTTACGAGTGATGCAATCGAACCTATTCCGGGGTTACCCGGAGCGCAATAAATATTTTTTGCATGAGGACTCTGCTTTAATTTCCAGACTATTGCATGTTCCCGGCCGCCGAGCCTACGACTAAAATATTCATGCTACACCTTCTCGATCTGATGCGAATAATCCACCAATAATTCCATGAGTTTGGCAAGTTCGCCAGTAATATTTTTCCGGTTATAACGTTCGACTACATCCTTGTCAGGGCCTTTCAGTGCATTCTTTTTATAACGTCTATAGCATTGGAGAATTGCTGCGGCGATTTCGTTTACATTATTCGGTTCAGCCACAATACCTCCGGCTTCAAGAATAGTTGTGCTTGCCACACCTGGAGGCACACAGCCAAGGATTGTTTTTCCGGAACCTAAATATTCAAACAGCTTTCCTGTCGACATCATATCGGATCCCGTTCCTTTGGCCACCATCATCCACAACACATCGGAGGACAACAAATACGAAGTACATTCAATATGAGGGAGATAGCCGACGATTTTAACATCATGGTCAAGACCGAGTTGATGCATCAATTTCTTGTTTTCATCCCGGAAATTACCGACGAAGCATGCTTCAATTGAACCTCGAACTTCCGGATAATCCTGGAACACTTTAGCCAATGCTTCTAAAAAATACTTCGGAGTCCGATCCCGATATAATGTGCCGGAATAAGTAATCCGCATTTTTTTTGATGAGGGTATCCGAATTTTTTTTGCTTCATCAAAATCGGCAGGATCGTAGCCTTGAGGAAGAATTTCCACATCATTGTATTCTAAAAAATTATATCGATTCAGCAGTAATTCCTTTATACGCCGATTAATCACAACTACCCGGTCTGCTGATCGCAGAACCTTTTTCTCCATCCTCTTATGCGCTAGTTTATGAAGAGGAGTAATATAAAAGTGATATGGATTATCAATCCAAGCATCGCGATAATCGATGACCAACGGAATATTGTATTTCTCCCGTAAGTACCGTCCAATCAGAAAATCCGTATATGGAGGCGCAGTTGCAAATATCGCCGAGTATTCTTTTGCTTCGATCAACTCTTCGGCTTTTCGAATGGCTTTCGATTTCCAACCGATTTTGTTATCCGGAATAAAAAATACCTGGCTGATTTTATTTAAAATATTTCTCAACCATTCCGGGGGCATCTTCACTGTGCCCTTCACTGCAAGAAGCCGATTCACATCGAGTGAATTGGTTCTCTCAATTTTTATCTGCGCTTTTTCCGCTTCATCCAGCAAGTGGAGATCCTGGGCAAAATATCCAGTCGGAGCCACGGTCAATACAGTCGGTTCCCAACCGAATTGAGGAAGGTATTTTGCAAATTTTAACGTTCGTTGAACACCGCTGAGTCCCATCGGTGGAAAGTAATAAGCAATAATTAAAACATTTTTCATTTATTTTAAAGGATTAATAATGATTTAGGTGAATGATTTAGAACTTCTCCAAAATTTGGATGAACCAAAATGTCGTCTTCGATCCTGATGCCGCCGACTCCAGAAATGTAAACTCCCGGTTCGATGGTAATGACATTTCCTTGTTGTAAAATTTCGTTGCTGTCTGATGCCACACGGGGATTCTCGTGAATGTGCAAACCGATGCCGTGCCCGAGGCCGTGAGTAAAATATTTATCGAAATTATGCTTTTTGAGTACGGCACGAGCGATTGCGTCTATCTTTTTTACGGGAATGCCCTCCTTCACTTCACTGATTGCACATTCCTGCGCTTCCAAAACAGCGAGATACATTTTCTCTTGATCTGCGGTTACTTTACCCAGCGCTATGGTTCGTGTAATATCGGAATGATACCCGTTAACAACACAACCGAAATCGAAAGTGACGAATTCCCCTTTTTTAAATTTACGATCCGTTGCAATACCATGAGGCAAAGCGCCGCGATGTCCGCTTGCGACGATGGTCTCGAATCCGTCTCTCTCTGCACCGAACAGTCGATGCCGATATGCGATTTCGGCTGCGAGATCGGATTCTCTCATCCCCGGTTTAATAATATTGAGAATGTATGAAAATACTTTATCTGAAATCCTAATTGCTTCCCTGATCGATTCAACCTCCGACTTTTCTTTGACGACTGTAAGCTGTTCTATAATATTCACCATTCTTTGAAGGTGGATTCCTGGAAGTCGTTTTCGGATTCGATTGAACGACGCAACCGATAAATAATTTTCCTCGTAACCGATGTTCGAGCCGCTTTGAAAAAGATCCTTTAGAATAATGCCATCGAAAAGATCTTTTGGGACAATTATCAACGAATAATTTTTTATTTCCTGCTTCGATTGTTCTGCATAACGGTTGTCAGTAACAAAATAACTTTTGTGCAGAGTTACGACGACCAACCCATTCGATCCGGAAAATCCGCTCAGGTATCGAACATGAGGAAGATGAGTGATAATCGCACCATCAAGCCCCGCGGTTCGCAGACTTCGTTGAACCTTCTGTAAACGATGTTTCATGTACTTAGAGTTTGTAGATTAAATATGGTAATTTGGCGATTCTTTCGTTATCTGGATGTCATGAGGATGGCTCTCACGCAAACCTGCATCAGTCATACGGACGAACTGTGCTCTCTGTTTCATTTGTCGAATCGTAGAAACACCGCAGTAGCCCATCGCGGCACGTAAACCGCCAATCATTTGATAAACCGTGTCGGAGAGAGGACCTTTATAAGGAACGCGTCCTTCAATTCCTTCCGGAACAAGTTTTCTTATATCATCTTCCACATCCTGGAAATACCTGTCCTTACTCCCGGCCTTCATCGCATCGATTGATCCCATACCACGATATATTTTATATGCCCTTCCTTCGTAGAGTATCTTTTCCCCCGGACTCTCTTCCAATCCTGCAAACATTCCGCCTATCATTACAGAATCAGCGCCTGCCGCAATTGCTTTCGCTATATCGCCGGTTTGTTTTATTCCACCATCGGCAATGATGGGGACACTCGACTTCGCAGCGGCTTTTGCGCATTCAAAAATAGCGGTAACCTGTGGAACACCAACACCTGCTACCACTCGAGTAGTGCAAATCGATCCCGGACCAATACCGACTTTTATCCCGTCGGCACCCGCTTTTATTAAATCACGAGTCGCATCAGCCGTACCGACATTTCCACCAATCACTTGCAATCCCGGATATTTTTGTTTGATCAATTTTATCATCTCCAGCACTCCAGCGGAATGCCCATGAGCAGTGTCTACCACTACTACATCGACTCCTGCATTCGTCAACGCTTTCACACGATCCATTGTATCAACTGCTACACCGACTGCCGCACCTACACGCAAGCGTCCATGTTCATCTTTGGAAGCAAATGGGTAGCGTTTCTTTTTCTGAATATCTTTAAATGTGATCAATCCTTTTAGATGTCCGGCTTTATCGACAATCGGCAATTTTTCTATTCTATATTTCTGAAGAATATGTTCTGCCTCTTCTAATTTTGTCCCGACCTCGGCAGTAATCAAATTTGTAGTCGTCATTACCTGAGAAATTTTTAAATCTTGATTTGGTTCGAATCTAAGATCACGGTTTGTAAGAATGCCCACCAGCTTTCCCTGATTGACGATTGGAATTCCTGAAATGCTGTATTTCCCCATCACTGCAAGCGCCTCACGCACAGTTGCATCGGGAGTTAGCGTTATCGGATCTCGGATCATCCCGCTTTCCGATCTTTTTACTTTATCAATTTCAACTGCCTGATTTTCTACTGAAAGATTTTTATGGACGATACCTATTCCTCCTTCTCGAGCAATTGCAACGGCCATTTCTGACTCGGTGACGGTATCCATGGCCGCGCTCAATAGTGGAATATGTAATTTGATGTTTCGTGTCAACTGTGTCGACACATTTACATCGCGAGGTAATACCGTTGACTTTGCCGGTACTAGCAGGACATCATCATACGTCAATGCTTCCACTAAAAATTTTTTTACGGTCATTAGGAATTCCTTTCAATTCAAATCAACTTTGTAAGAACCAGAAAAACCTTTTATATCTTCTCCAACAAGTAAAGTGCACATTTCTCAGCGCATCCGAACTCTCCGGAAAGTGCAGTACCAACATCTCCTGATTTTTTAATGTATGGACTTAGTTGTATCGGAAAAATTAATACACGATTATTTTTTTCGATGATAGGAAGAACTTCGGCATCAATAAATTTGTGGATTGTATCTCTGATAAGGCGTTCTTCATCCGTTATAAGTGAGTCGATTTCTAAATAATTAACACCTCGATATTTCAACATAATATCTCTCATCTTCACGATGACAATCAATTCGAATCGTTTATCATCGTGATAAATAAAATTGTCATTAAAAATATTGAAAAATCAGCAAATAGTCAAGGAATTCGATGTAGTCAAAAAAGGACAGCCAGCCTCGCCGGCTAGGCGGGCAAATTTAAGAAATGTTCTTATCATAAAAAAAGAGAAATAGCAGGCAAGATAATTTCGGCACGTTAGAATTCATATAAACCAAATACTTCTCATCTCATGCATTATATAAGACATCAATTCTTGTAATTAACCTGCAGAACATCTTGGACGAAAGTTTTTGAATCAATTGGTTTTGCAATATAACCATCGAACCCAACGGCGAGGAAACGTTCACGATCACCTTGCATTGAGTATGCAGTGAGGGCAATGACGGTCAATTCACGCAGCCGGCTGTTTATCCGTATTCGTCGAAGAACCTCAATACCATCCATCCCCGGAAGTTGGATATCGAGAAGAACGATATCCGGGATTTCCTCATTCAACCAGTTGAGAGCATCTTCGCCGGTTTCGACTTCTGCAACTTCGATATTCGCTTTTCGCAAGAGATAGCATACAAGTTGCCTGTTCATTTGATTATCTTCAACGACTAGTATTTTCATAGAATCACCTCATTACCTTGGCTAATTCAAATTAGTTTTTAAAGGTATTGCGAACGAAAAAGTTGAACCCCTTCCTTGATAACTTATAAAACCAATCGATCCTCCGTGAAGTTCAACGAATTGCTTCGATAACACAAGGCCTAATCCTGTTCCTTGATATTTCCGTGAATACGTATTATCTAGTTGTCTGAATGATCGGAATAAATGTCCTTGATCTTCCCGTTTAATACCAATCCCGTGATCTTCAATGCTGAATGTTATATCGGAATTGTCATTTGTAATATGAATTATTACTTCACTGTTATCGTGGCTAAATTTCACCGCATTAGAAAGCAAATTAAATAGCACTTGCTTGATTCGTTGTTCATCGGCAACGAAAGAATCTCTTGTAACAGCGATATCTTTTCGAATCGTAATACTCCGTTCTTTCGCAATCGGCATCATAACCCGTGTCACATCGTCCATAATAGAATCCACAGAACACATGGAAAGATGCAATTCCATCTTTCCACTTTCAATCTTCGATAAATCGAGTACATTGTTAATAATTTGAAGTAAATTCTTTCCACTCAAATTGATGTTCTTGAGCAATTCATCCACCATCTGCGGTGACATCTCGTGGATATCGCTCATTAGAATATCACTGAAACCGATAACTGCATTCAACGGAGTCCGCAGTTCGTGACTCATTGTAGCAAGAAACTCAGATTTAATTCTGTTTGCTCGAGCAGCTTCTTCATGCTGAACTTTAAGCTCCTCGTTCCGGTGCTGCAATTCATGTAGTATTGTCCGTTGTCGTTGCAGCGATCTTCCCATTTGATCGACGAGTTGTGCGTTCTTCGCAGCAATGGTGATATGATTTGCAATGCTTTGAAGAAAGTTAACATCGTTCTGAGTAAAGCTGTCTTTGTTACAACGTTGAATACAAAGTACACCGATGACATCCTTCTTGTCGAAAATCATAGGGACAATCATCAGAGAACACTCATGCATGTTATTATCGGAAGTTTTTCGAACAATCTCAAGTTCCTGCGACAGAAGAAGGCTTTCTTCAACTTGCGGCTTTCGGGTATTTAATACCTGTTGGATTTTTTGCTGGAATCCTTTTGAAAGTTGAGGTGTTTGGATTATTCGCTGGTCTCCCTCCCGTGAATCGATATACAATCCCCACGAACTACTTTTATCCGGCGGTACAAATTGAATAAAAAAGATATCGATATGAAACAATTCCTTCAAAAGATGGAATATTTTCTCATATAAACGTTCAGGAACGAGTGTGCCGGAAATATCCGTACTCAATTCATTTAATATATTAAGTTCTTTTGTGCGTTGAGCGATTCGTTCCGAGAGCACCTTCTGGTTTAAAATAATTGCAAATTCATGAAGAAGCGCCCAGAGCATGCTTAAGGACGTTTCCGGCGAAACCGTATCTCCATTTATTACAACTCGCAGAAATCCGATCAACAGGCCTTCATGTGTGATAGGCAATGCAATGCTATCTTCAAATCGACAGAAATCCTCCTGAGTGTATTCCGGGAATTGGACATCTAATTTAAGTTGCGTGCCTGCCGATCCAAGCAATTCCACTTTCCGAGTATCCGGATCATAATAATAAAGCATCGCAGAAGTGTAGTAAGATGTCTTTATTATTTCTTGGCATACCGTCGACGTAAATGAAAGCAAATCTGCATATTGTTGAGAAAGGTGGCTGATGGTGAAAAGCAAATTCCTATGGTATTCCTGAATGCGATCTGTCGTAATATCACGGGCAATGACAACAACGGCGAAGTTATCTTTTTGTTGCGATCGAATTGGCGAAGTCGATAGTGATAAGAGTTTCTTCTCGCCTGTTTTCGTCTTTACCTGCAATTCCCCTTGCCATTCTTCATTCGCCAGCACTTCGAAAAAGTTTTCTGGCAACAGAGTTTCCTGGACAGAATCGAAAAACGACTGAAACGGCCGCTCAGCAAATTCATCCCCAGCGCATAAGAGCAATCGCCCTGCCGCCTCGTTCGCAAACAAAATTTGCCCTAGAGGTGAAAGAATAAAAACATTCTCGGTTATACTCTCCAGTGCACAAGCATAAATCCATAGTTGGGTCTCGAATATTTTTCTGTCATTAATATCGTGTTCTGATCCAACGAATCCGATGATTTCATCATTTCGATTCCGCAATACATTCCAGCTAATTGATACCCATATTTGATATCCATTTTTATGGAGGATCCTGCATTCTTGGTCAACCCCACCGATTCCGTATTCGGCAGTGTTGTTCATCATCGACCAGAGCCAACCGTAATCATCGGGATGGATATGAGCCTTCAGCGGCATTTCCTGACCCATGATTGCTTCATCAGTATTTCCGCAGAGTTTGGAACAATTCTGACTGATGAAAGTAAATTTCCCGGATTTATCGAGAATGAAAACTGTGTCGTTGATATTCTCGATTATCAGGCGATATTTCCCTTCCGACTGCAACATCTTTGCAGTGCGTTCGCTGACAAGCCGTTCTAAATCTTTTCTGTATTGATGTAATCGTTGTTCCAAGTCAATCTTTTCGGTTACATCACGCGCTATAATGAACGTCTGGGCTATAACTCCGGATTGATTGAATCGTGGCGTAGCTTTTATCTGAATAATTCGTTTCGTCCCTTTGAATGTAACAGTAAATTCACACGCTTCGCCTTTTATGACTTTTTCGAATTCATCAGACACCTTTGTGCGCGATGCTTCATCGAGAAGATCTATCAGGGATGAGTGATCATGGAAAGTTCCTTCTTCCAAAAAATCTGAGAAAGCTTTATTTGCATATACGATCATTCCACTGGGATCAAGAATCGCAGCTCCGTCAATCATTTGATACACAAAATCACTGAATTGATCGGCCGTGCGATTTACTTTCGTGGACGTTCTGTTTTCCCAGTTCATCACAATTGTAGAATTCTTTTTCAATTCTGCTATTCTCTCTATCGATTTCCGATTCTATACGTGCTCTAATAGAATTGTCGTTATTTTGAGGGAAATACTTTAGCAAATTGTGAGAGGAAATAGTAAAAGTTTTCGCTTTAGACGTGTTCCTCAAGTTGATAACGTTTTATTTTCAGATAAAGGGTTTTAGGAGTTATCCCTAATTCTGATGCGGATTTCGTACGGTTCCATTTATTCACTTCGAGCACCCGTTGGATATATTCTTTTTCCAATTCCTCAAGAGTTTTAGAACTTCCGTCTACCGGATTCTCTGCTATTTTCCCCTTGTTTTTTTCTAACTTCGGCAGATTATTGATCAAATCTTCGACATCAATAATATCGCCTAGAGACATTATTATCGCCCCTTCGATTACATGTTCTAACTCGCGTATATTCCCCGGCCAATCATAGCGTAATAAAAGCGCATTCGCCTCTGGAGTAAGTTTTTTTTCGACTTTTGTTTTTGTCTTCAATTTAAGAAAATGATCAACAAGCAACGGAATGTCTTCCAGACGTTCGCGTAATGATGGTACCCGTATCTGAACGACGTTGATACGATAGAGTAAGTCATTACGAAATCGTCCTGCTTGTGCTTCCGCCGACAAATCTTTATTAGTAGCGGAGATTACACGTACGTCGACTTTACGTGTTGTGGTTCCACCGACCCTCCGAAATTCACCGGTTTCGAGAAAACGAAGCAGTTTTGGTTGGATTGCCGGACTAATGTCGCCGACTTCATCAAGAAAAAGTGTTCCGCCATTAGCAACTTCCACAAGCCCCTGTTTTAATTGATAAGCGTTTGTGAATGCTCCTTTTTCGTGTCCAAACAACTCGCTTTCCAATAATGTGTCGGGAATTGAGGCGCAATTTACAGGAACGAATGGGCAATCGAATCGTTGGCTATATTGATGCATAAGATGAGCTATCAACTCTTTCCCCGTCCCGCTTTCACCGTAAACGAGCACAAAGGAATCGCTTTTTGCAACTTTCTTTGCTGTTGCAATTACGTCAGTGATGATAACACTCTTCCCCACAATTGTCGGTTCTCCGATCTTTCGAGAAAGCTCGCTCTTCATTAAAGTGTTATCTATCGTCAACTGCCGGCGTTCAACGGCACGATCGATTGTCGAGATCAACTCGTCGAAATCGTACGGCTTGCTGAGAAAATCGTATGCGCCTAGTCTCGTTGATTCAATCGCGGTTTTTACATCAGCGAAACTCGTAAGCATGATTACCTGCGTGGAAGGAGTATACTCTTTAATAAACTTCAGGACTTCAATACCGCTAACCCTGGGCATCTTCACATCAAGGAGAACGACATCATAAATTTTTTGCTGCAGAAGATTTATTCCTTCAGCGCCGTCCTCTGCCACATCGACAACAAATCTCTTTTCTTCTTCCAGATCAGATTTCAGAAGGCGACTTAGAACCACTTCGTCATCAACAATCAATATACTTGTCAAATGAATCATTATTGGAGAATTTCCCTCATGAATTAGAAAGAACTCGTTCCATCGTCGACAATAAATCGATAAGATCGTAAGGTTTGCTGATGAAGTCTTCTGCTCCCAATTTTTTTGATTCAATTGCATTTTTCAGGTCTGCAAATGCTGTGAGCATGATAACTTTAACTTGGGGCATTTTCGATTTTATAAACTTCAATACTTCAAAACCCGAAACACGCGGCATTTTTATATCGAGGAGGATAATATCGAATGTTTTTTTCTTAAGAAGCTCTAAAGCTTCATCACCGTCACATGCACATAAAACGTCATATCCCTCCGACTCCAACTCTTGGCTTAGAACATTTCGGAGTGTCGCTTCATCGTCAACGATCAGAACCTTGTTTTTTTCAACCATGCGTCTCCTTTCAGAGCTATTGTCAATAATAGAGAATCTAAGGAACAAAATCAACGGGTGTAGTGGAAATTCACGAAGTAACAATCGAACTGAACACGCCTTGCCGTGTTTTTTCTCTTTTTTTGCATTCCCCTTGCAATTCTTCATAAGAAATCTTACTATTTGTGTGAAATATCTTTGGTAGGTATGGATGGATGATCACTCAATAAACGTACTAATTATCGACGACGATATCTCCTTTGTCCGGATTGCTCAACTGTTTCTGAAGAAATATCAAGGACGTCGGTTTAGTATTATTTGGAAAGAAGATGGACAAAAAGCCCTTGCGGAATTAGAACAGAATCCGGGTATCGATATCATACTTATGGATTATTACCTTCCACAGATGAACGGGATCGAGATTACTAAGGTGATTCGTGCCAGAAACATTAATACACCGATTGTATTTGCCACATCAAATAAGGATTTCAGGTTGGCTGTCGAAGTGATGAAACTCGGGGTCGAAGATTATTTAATCAAAGATGAACTCACCGAGACAATGCTGCCTATTACTTTAATCAATGTTTTGGAACGTGTGGAACTCAAACGCCAGATTGTATCTGTTGAAAAGAAAGAACTCATCGCAGAAAAACGGACGGAAGCCATTAAAGAGCTGGTTATTACTATTTGCCATGAGTTTAACAATCCTCTCGCCGCAATTAAAATTAGTGCCGATATTATAGCCAGGCAAAACCTGCTGCCCACGGATCGAAAAATTATGGAAGAACTTGATCAAACAATTTCTCTCATGGAGAAGGAAATTATACAGCTTAAGAATATTGCATTTGAGAAATTCTACGTCAAGGATTTAATCGATAGCGACCCACTTCAGTAGATTTTTTTTACTTTATAGAACCGTTGGTTATGTTCGACGGCTTATCACCGTTGTGGTATTTATCGTACGCATCAATAATATCTTTTACAAGCTTGTGCCTTACAACATCCGATCTGTCGAAATAAACGAACGACACGCCTTCGATTGCCTTCAATATATCCTGAATTTGCACCAATCCGGAAGTCGTTTTTTGAGGTAAATCTATTTGAGTTATATCGCCGGTGATGACCGCCTTTGAATTCACGCCAAGCCGCGTAAGAAACATTTTCATCTGAATCGAAAGAGCATTTTGTGCCTCATCCAAAATGACGAAAGCATTGTTCAATGTTCTGCCCCGCATGTATGCCAAAGGCGCAATTTCAATAATTCTTTTTTCCAAATAAGTTTTTAGCCTCTCCGAAGGGATCATGTCGTCAAGAGCATCATAAAGAGGCCTGAGGTATGGATCAATTTTTTCTTTCAAATCTCCCGGGAGAAACCCAAGACTCTCTCCGGCCTCTACTGCCGGTCGGGTAAGAATGATTCTTTGCACATCTCTGTTTTTCAAACTTGCCACCGCCATTGCAACTGCGAGATATGTTTTTCCCGTACCGGCAGGCCCGATTGCGAAGACGATGTCGTTTTTCTTCATCTGTCTCAGATACTCGCGCTGCCCCGGAGTTTTGGCGCGGATAACATCGTTCTTCGTAAAAAGAATTGCGGAATCAAGTTCTTCCTTCGTCAATGTCGAAGGTAATTGAGCCTCATCGCCATTCGAAAGCGACACAAGGTCGATAACAGTATCGACATCGTTCGACGACAAGCTTCCATTTTTTGAGAGGAGAAAGATAAGTTCTTTAAATACACGTTCCACCTGATTTACTTCCTGCTGTTCACCCCGAAGGGTTACCGTGTCTCCCCGGACGATAATATCGGTAGAAAAACGGTTTTCGATTTGCTGGAGGTTGCTATCATTCATACCAAGAAGCAGCATGGTGTCGACACCTTCCAGCCGGATTTTTTTTTCGTTCACCGTTTGACAATTCCCTTTCACTTTTGAATAAAATAAAAAACCCTTGCTCCGTTCAGTATGACATACAATCTGAAACGTTCAAGGGTTTTTCACAATTAATTTTTAATCGTTTCAAAGAAACGAAGAAACATTCTAATTAACTTTTCCCAGCTTCTGGTGCTTATTTCGACGCAGCTGCTTTCCGTTTATAATACTTGTTCGCCGCTTTCTTCTCAGCATCTGTCAACTGTTGTTCAGTAACTGGAATTTTCAATTTCTGTCCATGATGAATGATATCCGGATCTTTTATCTTATCACGGTTGGCCTGCCAAATCTTCGGCCACATGAACGGATTTGCATAGATATCTTTCTTCTTTGAAATATTCCACAAGCAATCTCGGTCTTTCGCCCAAGTTCCAACCGTGTAGGATTTTTCCATGTTCGCGAGGGTACTTTTCAATCCGTCTGTTTTTTGCTGCAATGCTGCGATGCGATCATAATATGCCGGAAGCACGCTGATCTTACTTGTTTTTAATTCATCGATTTGCTTTTGCACTGAATCGATTTCTGCTTTGCGTGCAAGGAGATCTTGATTCGACAATCGAGCGAGATCATTCGCTTTCCCTTCATCCGTAGCAACTTTTTGATCAAACGCATCGACATCCGCTTTTGATGCACCAATCAATGCATCTATTTCAGCCTGACATTTTTTAATATCATCATCTTTTTGCGCAGATTGTTGTCTTAAGGCGGCGATATTGTTATTCAATTTGTCGAGTTTCGCTTTTGTGTCATTTCGCAACTGAGTTTGCTCAGTTACTTGTTTCTGCCACTCTTCTGTTTTTAATCGTTCTTCCTGGGCAAACGCACTCCTACTGAAACTGAGTGTAAGTGCCAGAGCAACGATTCCGATAATAATTTTTTTCATTGTTTCTACTCCTGTGGTATAGTTCGTTGTTAAGGTCACTTATTTCCAGTTCTGCAGACGAGACTTTACAACTTCTTTGTCTTTCGTGCTTTGCTGGAGTTTTGCATCTTTTTCCGATACCTCACGCTCCAAAGTTGCTTTGTCGCGTTCCTTTTGGCTGATGTCTTTATTCAAAGAAGCTACTTCAGCTTTAAGGTCGTTTAATTGTTTCATTTCATCTTCACTAGCTCGACTGGTACAACCTGAAAGCATAACTGATGCTGTCAACAGACCGCCGAGAATCAGTATCGTTGACGTCTTCAGCACTTTTACCATATATCCCCTCCTGTGATTGTAGGTGGTAGAGATTTTATTTATATAACACTCATGGATTCTTTTCTACTTTAGATATAATAATAAATAAGAGTTTCTTTGTCAAGTCAATTTTCAAGTAAATTATCTCATCTTCATTTAAGTTATTGTTGTTATATTTGGTTCCTTTGGGCAAGACTAGTGAAGGTTTCGCCTGCAATTATTATATGATCTTGAACCGGAATCCCAATTATTCTGCCAGAACTCACAAGTTGTTTGGTAATCGCAATATCCTCCTCACTCGGTTCGGCATTTCCACTCGGGTGATTATGGACAACAATAATCGATGCAGCATTCTCCATTACCGCAAGTTTAAACGTCTCACGCGGATGGACCAGACTTGAATTTAGTATTCCCCGGCTTATTTCGATATCCCGAATCAATTTATTTGCAGAGTTCAAAAGGAGGACGTAAAACCGCTCCTGAGAAATTCCCCTCAATCTGGTCATGAACAATCTTGCTACGTCTTCAGGTGATTGGATGAGCGTTGATTCGCCCTGCACAGGCTGATGAATTCTGCGAGCAATTTCCAGCACTGCATGAACGATTGCTCCTTTTTGCTCACCGACTCCACGATATTTTTTGAAAAAACTATAATCTTTTTCAAGCAACGCCGACAAACTGCCTGCATCGTTTATAATTTCGCGTGCTACATCAAGAGCCGACATCCCGCGACAGCCCGAACCTAGAATAATTGCCAGAAGCTCAGCGTCCGTCAGACTTTCGGATCCGAGACGCATTAATCGTTCACGCGGCCTTTCGCCTTCCGGCCACCCCTTTATTCCAGGCACTTTTTAATTTCCAAAATTTTATTTTTGCACGTTGTGTTTTGTATCGATAGCATTAGATACCTTCACTATTTGGCCGTCATTATATTGGAGGATGTGCAATTTCGTATTTATCCGATCGGGTGAAAACGAGATTATGGAATGAAGGCTTTGATAATCATTCAATGTATTCAACGCATCAGCTATAACTGTCCTATCGTTTCCAACACGATTGATTGTTTGAAGGAGCATCATCATTGTATCGTAACCGTAAATCGCATTTTTATCGGGCGATTTTTTTTGGATAGAAGAGAAAGACTTGCTGAACAACAGAAACCGTTGATCGGTTTGGGGTATAAAAGAATCTGTCTCAAAAAACATTCCATTAACGAATTTTCCGTTTGCATCGAGTTCATCTATATTATTCCAGTCCCCCGACCCGAGCAATTGTGTCTGGATATTATAATACGATAATTGCGCAGCGACGATTCCTATTTCCACCGGAGAACCAATCGGCACGTAGATCGCCTCGATTCCTTTTGCCGGTACGGCAGGATTGATGGTATCCGCATCAGCAATGTAAATTGGAATTTTAAATGAATCTACGATAGCTTTCCACTTTTCGCCAAACAATTCTTTAGCCGATATTGTTATGCTACGATCGATCAAGGAATCAATGACCTGATTTGCGATACCTGCTTTAATAAATTTCGGGATATCTTTTTTTGGAAAAGCCGGATTAAAAGTTATTGTAGGAACGATAAGAAGCTCCAGCGACTTCTTCCGAATATTTTGTATTTGTTTCTGAAGATCTGTCGAACCGCGATCATAAGATTCCAGCACCTCAATTTTCGCGCCGAGCCTTTGAGCTTCTTCTACAAAAGCGTTCTCAAGAATTGCACAAAAACTCTCGGAAGACGCCAGCACCGCAAGATGTTTAAGACCTAATTTTCCCACGGCAAATTTCGCCATTGTCGAACCACGAACCTTGTAATCGGGATTCGCCTGAAAAACATAATCTTTCCCTTCTGTTAATCCCACTGCAGTAGCTGTCGGGGTAATCATAGGAATTTTTAGGCTGGATGCCTCAAGCCCGCCCCAACGGACTTCGTCGCTGAAAAGCGGCCCAACCATAGCAACAACCTCTTTGTCGCTTGCTAACAATCCTATTTGCTTTAACAGTTCAACCGAATCACGCTTTGTATCGCGTACATCGATTGAAACACGATATGCCGATGATTGATTAAATGCTTCGACTGCAAGTTTCATCCCCGCGAGCGCGTCATTCCCGATAGCCGCCAATTCTGTTTCAGCGCCGCGATTCGTCAGCGGGACCAAAACACCGATTTTAACCGGAGTTCCTTCATTATAATGTTTTTCTAAATTATCCAGAAATTTTACATGACGATCATCCGGATATTCATTCCGAAGCATTTTGATTTCCTTCACCGCGTCTTCAAAATGGTTCGCTTGCGCCAGTTTTTGAGCAAGGATGAATCCGGCAACGACTATCGCAGGCTGTGTTCGCATCCTGGAATTAAATTCCCGTATGGAATCGAGTGAAATAAAGCGAAGAGAAACATGGGAAAGAAGTTCCTCCGCCCTTCTGACGAGTGTCGTGTCTCTGGAGCTTTCAATAACGAAAACCATTTCATTGAGAATGGATTGATATCGCTGTTGAAAATAAAAATTTTCGCCGATAGTGTAGTGCGCATCGGATGCATAACTGCTCTTCGGATATTTTTTAAGAAACTGATTCAGAACGGCAAGGGAAGAATCATAATTACCCGATCGGAGAAAAATCTTTGCCCTCATCACTATCGCAGCAGTTGTACGCTGGTTGAGCGGGAATTGTTCTTCCACCTGAAGAAACATCGTGGCCGCGGCGAGGTAGTTTTCATTTTCGAAATTTTTTAAAGCCTCGTAAAATATTTCTTCCGCTTTCGGATTGAAAAGAATTTGATCCTGCGCGTAGGTTTTGGCTCCAACTATAACCAAAGCAAGAAAAACAAAACACATCACAAATATTATGTTAACAATAGTTTTCATATTTCTTACCATATAACAGGGAGAACAACGTTGAAAGTTTTTATAATCTAATAGATAATATGAAGGATTGCAAGCGAAAGAGAGCCTCAATATAGAGATTTATTTGGGTAGATTTCTATGTGACGACCAATTATAATTTTAACGCTTCATCTCTTCAGCTTCCATAATTTGCAATCTTATGTCTCATTACTAAGAACGTCAATCGCCTTTTTTATTCCCCAATATAGAATAGAGACACTGCCAATTAACAACACACACCCAATAATTATTACCATCCTTATAAAATTATCCGGCAAAATTGAACCTGTTCGAATCAGGATATTAATCGGATATGCCAGAATAACCACGATCACAGAAAGGCTGAATAGTTCCACAAAGAAGGATACTGAAGCTCCTTGCGACGAGGCTATGCGAACGGCACTTTTCTCCCGGAAAAGGTGAAACATACTCCCTAAACCCAACGTCGTGCCTGTAAAAATTATAGATAATACGACTTCACCTGAGATAGCAAGCGCAAGTATTGCCGGCCGGCTTCTCCACGGAATGTAACTTACAAAAGCGAGAAGGATCGCCAAAATAATCATTGGAATAAGAACGGTAAGAACCTTTATTACGACTATTCTTCGGGCTTCGAGCGGTGTCGAACGTACAATCCATATCGATTCACCTTCCAGGCTTATCATCGGAAATATAAATCTTAATGCCACCGACGCGAGGAGAAAACCGTTGAAGAAAAATAAGCCCAACACAAGTGCAGTTTGAAGAAATGGTAATTCAGTTTTTATTTTGGTCGTGCCGACGCTTGACATAAAAATCAACATCAAAATCATAAACACAAGCAGATGCAGCCATTGAGCAGGTTCGCGGAAGAATCTCCAAAAATCTCTCTTTAGTAAAACATCCGTCTGCCTGGAAAATAGTGAATCGGTTTCGAAAGACATTAAGCTCCGATGCGCTTTCGGATCCTTTTTTCGTCCGGTTTTTAATTCAATCACTCTCATCCACATTCTGTGATACCATCGTCCGGCTGACATTATTACAACACTCGTAGAAACCAGTGCAACCAAAACCAATAGGCCTGCATTCATAACCGATGCAGAGATATCATGCCGGGTCAAAAAATACAGCGATTCACCTACCCAGAAATTCGGAAACCATCGAATAACAGGAGGATCAAGATTTTGAAAATAGGAATCGAGATGCGGATAATATTGCATTACTTCCTGGGCAAGTTTAACAGGATTTGAAACTCGAAAATAGAATATGACTGAAGCAAGATAACCGACGATAACCAGCACTACAAGATATCGGAATGGAATATATCTTGTCAATTCCAGAACGATAAAAAGAAGAATAACGCCAACGCACGCCGCCAATAATGAATAAGGTATGAAAAGTCCGGCAACGAGATATAAAATTTTCCATATCGAATAACCGAAATACGAACTGTATCCCGCCAGCGCGGCTATCGTTATCATGAGTAAGGTAGAAGAACTATAAAAAAAGCTGTCGATAAATTTTGCCGTGAATAAAGCACGATCAGATAGCGGATGTGTTTTGAGGAATTCAACTTCCTTCAATGAAAAAAGAGTGGTATACGCGACAATCATATTTCCTACAACGACCGATAAAAAAAACACAAATAGTATGATAGAAAAATAGCGATGATAAAGGAAGAGTCCGATGTGCACATCACGGAGCACGAATGCCGTCACATCGCGGCTTCCGATATACGCACCGTAAGTGAAACCCAAATACAAAAATGATGCGATAAAAAGACGCGCAATCGATCGCCGCTTTATTGTCTGGGCTTCATGCCTAATCATGCGTAATTTGGCAAATATTATTACTAAAACATGTTTCATGTCACTATTACTCTCAATTAAATACGACTCAACAGCCTATTCGTCGCTGGTCAATTCTAAAAAGACATCTTCGATCGTATTGTTCGAGGATTGCATTGTGTTATTGAGTTCTTCGATTGCGACATCATAAATTAACCGTCCATGATTTATAATCCCGACACGAGTGCATAATTCTTCCGCGACCGATAAACTGTGCGTCGACATAAAAATCGTTACATGTTCCTGTATAGTTTTTTGTTTTAAGACTTCTTTGACAATTTTCGCGCTTCGCGGATCGAGGCCGATCATTGGTTCGTCGATAACGATAATTTTGGGATCGTGAAGCAATGCGGCACAAATTACAATTCTTTGCCGCATCCCTTGGGAATAATCCTCAGTCAATTTGTCGATCCATGATCCGATTTCGAATTGTTCGATGAGCTGGTCGATCTTTTGGCGAATGAAATCTTTCGAGAGAGAATAAAGTCCGCCGACAAAATAGAAAAACTCCCGCCCGGTAAGTTTATCATAAAGAAATGGCTGGTCGGGCACATAACCGATTATTTGTTTTGCTTTAATCGGATTTTGATATATATCGATACCATCGAGAAGAATGGTACCATTCGATGGTGAAAGAAGTCCGGTCATCATCTTTATAGTAGTGGTTTTGCCGGCGCCGTTGGGGCCAAGAAAACCGAAGAATTCGCCTTCCTGAATTTCCAGTGTCAGATCATCGACTGCTTTCAACATTCCGAAACTCCGGGAAATTTTTTGTAATCCTATCATCACTCGTGGGTGTGGAATATTTGCCATAAAATAATCTTTCGATGTAATTACTCTACGAGTCGTTGAATCATCCTAATTTATCTTCCCGCTAAACACGTTCGCGTGCCCGCCGATGTCTCGCCATGCGAGACTCAGGCGGACGTGCCAAAACAGCGGCACTTTGGGGTGCAGGCACGCGAAAAAAACGCAATGGTAAAATCTATAAAGACTTTATCACTTGTTAAAAAATGAATTTCATTAATTATAATCGGATATCATCATGGTATACTTGATACTCTTTTAATATCCGGTTTCTTAACACGATGCAGATGACAGGAAATTGAATTGTGAATAACAATCTTTCGTTCCACTTTAAGCAACAGCTATTTAACTAAGCCTTTGTTTCGGCTCGAAAAATTCCAAGAAAACCTCCGAGGAACATATACGCAATTATCACTCCTAACACTTCAAGAAAAACACTAACGCATACATCCAGGATATCTCCTCCCAGATTGTCCGATCCTATTATTGTAAAGAGAATTAATACAAACCACGATGCAAGCGCTGTGATACCAACAAAGCGCCAGAAGTATTTACGGGGATTGAGCCATTCCATGAACCGTTTAATTGAAGGAAAATCTCCCGTCATTTTGACCAAAACTAACAGCGGGTTCTGATCGCCAAATTGGCGTCGCAGCCAGTGATAATATGCGATTACGTCATCAAATATATCATCGTACTCAAAATTCCCGGTAGATAAAATTATTTTTGTCAGGACTGCAACTATAATAAGTAAAAAACAGATACCTACACTCGCTGTGAAAACAGCGCCGATAAATCCCTCCCGCAATGTTTCAGGATAGAATGAAAAGATGAGAATTCCAGCGAGAGAAATTGCCGACATGATCCTCATCGGTTGAAAATTTTGGAATGTTATGATGATCGATATAAGTCGATAGACTCTGTGCAGTAATAATATAGCAACCAATAAAAATACATCGACAAGAACAGCAAGCAAGAATCCCTCTCCGCTGTCAATCCATTGCGATGTGTGCCGTAACAATGCAATTACATCAACCGATAAAGTGACGATGATTGCAAGAAGTGAAACAAAAATTGCCCTTATGCATAAAAATTGACGTGATCTCGATTGGCCGAAAGTTTTTCCCGGACAAAAGAAACGAAGAATAGAAATCAACGCTGCCCCAATTGCCACCTGAATGCCGCACGATCCGACTGCATCATAAGGATCATTTGCAAATGCGTTTACATCAGAGAAAGTTGAATCGTGCTTGCTTATATAAAAAAAAATATAGAATGCTATCGATAACAACAGTGTGAACAACGTCATAATTTTCAACTGTCGTATACGTTGGGGATCGTCTATCTTTTTGTCACTATCAACCTTCTTCTTTTGATAAGATTCCTCAGTAGGTTTTTCAACTTCAGTAAATTCTATGTTTTCATTTTCCATACGGAAAATATACTGAATTATTTATTGCAATGGTAATTTCTGGTAGGTAATTTTATATTGTTCCGGGGTCAAGGTTCAAAGTTCAAGGTTTTAAACAAAGGTAAGAATTGTTAACCGTAGTACTGAATTCCGTTTAATAAAAACTATGGATTTTCTTTATGTTGTGTGAAGAATTGATTTTTATCGCGGCCGGGTATTTCGTCTATCATCCGGCCTTCGTCGATGTTGGAAAGAACGCCTCTGGTTGTATGAGCGATGTTGTTCAACATAAGGCTTAATGGCTACGACAGGGTCAGGCAACTTCGTCAATAACTTTAAACTGGCGTATACGTTGTGAGACTTCCATCATTCATCTAGTATAAAAAAATATCGATTATTATTTCACCGTGTATTTTGTTTTGATCAGACCGCTGAGATCATAACCATTTTGTCTGACTTGATCGAGAATTCCTTGAAATGTATTGTCCTCCATTATTGGAGTACGGGAAAGTATCCACAAATATTTCCTGTCCGGTCCACCAACAACTGCATAGCTGTAATCGGGCGCGAGAGCGATAATCCAATAATCACCCCAGACAAATGGGAGAAATGAAAGAAATGCCGGAGCGAAACGCACTTTGAGCTTTGTATTCGGTTCATCATCGCCAGCCCGCTTTGCACGTCCAACAGCTTCGGCAATCTCTCCGTTTTCCTTCCGACAACGATTGACAACCGTAATAATTCCATCGTCCTGCAACGTGTACGTCGCTGTAACATCGCTTATGCATTTTTTCTGGAAACTATTTGGCAACCGGGCAATCTCGTACCATATTCCCATATAGCGTTTTATATCCATTTCCGGAACTACTTTGAGCGGCTCCTTCGATTTATCCTGCGCGTTGACAAAAGCTGTAAACAAAATAAGAAACAGTAATAGAGGAAGGCTATTCATAAATCGTTTCTCCATTGATTGACATATTGTCGACATCAATATAAAATAAATATACAAAATTATTTCTTGCAATTATTCCAGGTGATGAGTATTTTAAATTAAAATCATACATTGAAAATTTTGATCTTTCTGAATATAATCAAAATATCAATAATTTTAAGTATCCTGTGATATATTCGATTATCAATTTTTCTTTATACGAACAGAAAAGGAAAACAATTTGCAAATAAAATTCTTGCGGTTTTATTTCTTCATGATTGCAATGATTATTCTAACCTTCAATAGCAATTGTAAAAAAGATGACAATAATGTTAGTTCTGATACGACTTTAACAACAAGTACAGTTATCGATATTGACGGGAACGTATATAACCTGATAAAAATTGGTAATCAGGTATGGATGGCAGAAAATTTAAAAGTGACTCATTACCAAAACGGCGATTCAATTCCTCAAATAACAACTAATGCTGCATGGGCAAAACTTACCACAGGCGCGTATTGTAATTTCAATAACAATGAAACTATGACCGCAACTTACGGCCACTTATACAACTGGTATGCAGTAACTGATCCACGCAATATTGCACCTGCAGGCTGGCATGTGCCGACCGATGCGGAGTGGACAGAATTAACCGCTTATCTTGGTGGTGAAACTGTCGCCGGAGGAAAACTGAAAGAAGCGGGCACTGCGCACTGGACCAGTCCAAATGTTGGAGCTACCAACAGCAGCAAATTTACAGCTCTTTCCGCGGGCAGCAGAAATTCTAATGGAGGATTTGAATACTTCGGAACATTCGGCGACTGGTGGACTTCAACTGAGAGTGGTTCGACGAATGGATCGCATAGAGGTATTGCAAATACTGATTCAGCAATTTATAATATTCCGTTTAATAAAAATTATGGATTTTCCGTCCGGTGTGTGAAGGATTAATTTTTATCGCGGCCGGGTATTTCGTCTATCATCCGGCCTTCGCCGATGTTGAAAAGAACGCCTCTGGTTGTATGAGCGATGTTGTTCAACATAAGGCTTAATGGCAACGACAGGCTCGGGTAACTTCGTCAATAATTCTTCCGGCGGTTGGATACACTGAAGTTTCCTGCCGATGAATTCTTCGATGTTCGGGAGTTCGTGTGAATCGTTTTCGGAAGCAAAACTTATAGACGTTCCAGAAGCGCCGGCGCGACCGGTTCTTCCGATTCGATGAACGTAATCTTCCGGATCACGTGAAAGATTATAATTAACAACATGACTGATATCGTCAACGTGCAATCCGCGTGCGGCGACATCTGTTGCCACGAGAACGCGGAATTGCCCTGTCTTAAAATTATCGAGCGTGCGGATTCTCTTGTTCTGCTCCACATCACCGGAAAGAAGCTCGCATGTAATTCCATGCGACTCCAATTTATCTTTTACCCGTCGAGCTTCATCTTTGCGGTTGCAAAACACAAGCACGCGGTCTAAATTTTGTTTCGTAATTAAATTATAGAGGAGTGTGATTTTTTCTGCATCCGTGATAATATAAACAAGCTGTTCGATCGCTAGAACCGTCATTTGTTTTGGTGTGATATCGACGATGTGCCGTTCGCGCGTCCATTGCGACGATAAACGAATTACCATGTCGCTGAGTGTTGCTGTGAAAAACATCGTCTGCCGGTTCTCGCGCGGCGGTACGCGATTCAATATTCTTCTCATATCCGGAATGAAACCCATATCGAGCATTCTGTCGGCTTCATCGATGACGAGGAATTCGACAAAACTGAGATTCACTTTATCCTGCTTCACGAAATCGAGAAGACGTCCCGGCGTTGCGACGATAACATCGACAGGCATTCTTGCAAGTAAATCCATTTGTTTGTGATACTGAGTTCCGCCGAATAGCGCAACGATACTAAACCGCGTATACTTCGCAAGCTGAAGCGCATCTTTCTGAATTTGAAGAACAAGTTCTCGCGTAGGAGCAACGATCAACACACGCGGCGTTCCAACCGGAGGAGGATATTTCAACGGCCGCTGAATCATTTGTGAAAAAATCGAAACTAAAAATGCGGCGGTCTTCCCTGTTCCGGTTTGTGCCTTGGCGGTGATGTCATAACCGGCGAGCGCTTTTGGCAAAACATCTGTTTGGACAGGAGTGCAGTATTCAAATCCGAGGTCGGCAATCGCGTGCATAATTTCGCCCGGGAGTTGAAAATCGTGAAATCTGGCTTTACCATCGACGAGCGGCACCGCGAATTGCGTTTGATTCCATTTTCCATGCTCGGCATGTTCGACTTGAACCGGCTTCGAATATTTATTATAAGGCTTTTGATACGGTTTTTTCGATGTATGATGCTGATGCTGTGGTTGTTGTGTATTGTAATTTGGAGTTTGTGATTTTGCAGTACTTTCTTGTTTCTTCTCTTCTTCTTTTTTAAAAATCTTTGAGAAGGACTCGACTAATTTTTTAAACAATGGTGCCTCAAAGTGTTAGCATTCTTTATTTGATTAACTGATATTACGCATTAAAGCAAAATCCTAATTCCTAAATCCGAAATTCTAAATAATATCAAAACTCCAATTTTCTAAATAGAAAAATCAAGAATTCTTTTTTTTGAATTTTGAGAATTTGTCCGAAGGACTCCTCCGGAGAATTTGTTTAGGATTTCGATATTAGAATTTCGAGTTTTGGATAATATCAGTCATTAACACATTAAATATATAGATAATCCTCAGGAATTCCAAAAGAGGCTTGATTTTCTCGGATTCATTGTTTAGTATCTTTAAAGTACAAAAGACCGATTGAGTCTCACGAAGTGATACCCTTGGTGGACATAATCATAGGTTAGGCGATAATCTCTATTTCAAATGCGAACCATCAACCTCATAAGCTCTTCTCGAATAGCTGCTCATCCAGGCCATAAGACTGACGTTCGAGCGATGATGGCACAAATCCATCAAGCGCAGGAAAATGGTAACAAAATCATTCTTGCGGCAGTAGCAATAGAACAACAACTCGAAACCGTCATATTAATGAAAATTGCTCCAACTGATGAACCAAGCTTATCTTTCTTCACTGACTATATTTTGAGTTCAGAATCTGTCGGGTTGTCGTTCAAGCGTAAATTGGTTTTGAATATCATCAATCAACATTCCCTTCTTTCTGGCGCTGAAAAAGAGCATTTTGAGAAAATACTTAGAAATGTTATAACTTGGAGGAATGCGTTTGCTCACGGTGAGGTTGCGCAAAAGGGCCTAGACACTTATATAACGTATTCTCAAGACGGGCCGCGTGAGATTTTGCTATCAGATGACTATTGGACTTCTGTGGAAAGCACATTTCAGGATGCGTATGCAATGATTACTTTAATCAGCATGAGGCTTGATGCCGTATCAAAAGATATTTCTAAATCAGAATCTCAATGGTCATCCCAGCAAAGGTAACCGCCTGCTGACAAATCGTTCAAGCTGACTAAAAGAGCGCAGGTGTAATTTATCGCGCTAATAAGTTTATGAACAAAATAAAAAATATTGGAACACGCACAACAGAGGTGGTAATCGAAAGCTATCGTTACCACAACTTAGCTGCTATTCGTTAGGCGCAATAAAGACAAATCGAAATAGATTAGATTATATGAAGCATCTTAAAAAAATAGTTTCCATTTCTTCCATACTTACTATTTTTACAATCTTTGCGTGTGATACTCTACAATCACAAACAAAACCTATTCCGATTACTGTCACTTGTAGGGAATCTTTACTTAAAGGATCATATGTCCTGCAAATTCAAAACACCTTTAACGAAAAATTAGATTTATGGCTGCAATCCAAAGATAAAATTTCTCCATTTTCCCTTCCTGCTGGCAAGATGATTGAGTTTGGGTGGGCACAAGGTTATCGTTTTGACGCCAATAATCTCTTTCTTATTGGAGGAAGTGGATATGATACTATTATACAGGTAATGCCGAATATTGAATTATCTCCATGGAGAATTGATTTTTCAGATGATGGTCTTGCGCTTAGTCTTTCTCAATCATTTTTACAGACTCGGTTACCAAAATATTTAGAATTGCCTATAAAAGAGAAGTATAAGACATTTTTTGAAATAGAGATCAATCAGATGCCACAGATTATATTAAAAGAAGGATCTGATAGGATTTATACTAATGCTATTCTTCAGGCCACACTTTTTTCCTCAAATCTTCGTGTCCCTATTGTTGCAAATGTTTCGTTCGTTCCACTATATATTCCGTCGACCGGCCAGATATGTGCATCTCAAATTAAAATTGAAAATATTAATATGAATGTTTTACCAAAAGAATGGATTGATGGAGCCACTCAAATTGTTAATAAGTTACTACCTGTTTTGTTTGCGAAATATGTCATCTATCAATTGGAGAAAAACTGGTTATTAAAAGTTGCCAAGGCAGCGCATTTGCGAACAAAAGTTATCGACGGAAGATTGGAGATAATTATTCTTTAGTTAGAACAAAATTTATTACGCCTATCCAACGGCTCCCTGACAAATCCTAAATGACCATAAAAAACATGGAAGCGTCGGGACAGGCAAGCTGACGGAATCAGCCGTCGCCAATTTATAATAATTATCTATATCGCTTGTCTTACTAAGAAAATCTGCTCACGCATGTCTGAATCGCACCATCGTCGATAACCGCACCACACCTAACACAACCGCCGCCACACTTACAATAGTTCTTGTATTTTCTTTATTATGTCTTCGGACTTCAGCACATAATCTGCCATTCCGCTTTCGATACTATGCTGGGACATTTGCGGGACGGCCGCTTTGGCCGGATCGAGTACAAGCACGGTCCCACCCGCCGTATGGATAAACCCGGCTCCTATTGCTCCATCACACCCCATTCCTCCAAGAATCACACCAACTGCATTGGAGCCAAAAGCACGCGCTACACTCCGCATAAGCGGATCTGCCGCCGGGCGCACAAAATTTTCCGGTTCTGAATTCTCCAATTGAATCGTCAGCCGATCCGGATCGATAACCATATGCCGATCATCCGGGGCAAGAAAGATTTTACCCGGATTTATTTTTTGCCCATCTATTGCGAGTGCGATCGGAATTCCCACTTTTGATGATAACTGCTGCACTAATGCTTCCAACGCCCATCCCGGATTATGGACTACGATAAGGAACACTGCGTGAACGTTCGAAGCAACCTTGCTCAATATTTGCTCAAGAACTGAACCAGCGCCGCTCCCCGCCGCAATAGCAACAGCATAAAAACTTTGCTGCTTCGTGTACGCAATATTTAAACGGTTTGATATAGAGGTATCGATCTGCTGGTTCTGTTTTTTTTCAACGCGCGCAAGCATCGATAACAATTGCTTGGGAACAATCGGCTTGACCAGGTACTCATCGGCTCCTGCATCGATCGCCTTCTGCAATTCATCGGCACGTCCAAGCGAAGTCACCATAATAATGGGAGGAGCCGGATGCATGTTGGTGCGAATCCAGCGAATGAGTTCGAGGCCGTCATGTTTCGGCATCATCCAATCCGTAATTACAGCGTCGAATCGTTCGCGCTGAAGAAATGGAATAGCTTCCGAACCATCTCTGGCAATACTCAATTGGTGATTTGCTTTTTCTAACACCATCCGATACACCATCAACATATTCACCTGATCTTCAACAACGAGAACTTTCATAATCATTATCCTTCTACAACAGTTACGTTTTCATTTGCCGGGAAAATTCTTCTTTGACATACAACAACGCTCGATACGTCTGAGAACACCATGCATCGAATTCAGCATATGCTTCCTTAAACACTTCTAAAAAACTTCCGTTCGCATTTAAACCGATACGTTTGCAGACATCCGCCAAGCCTGCCGCACCAGCATTGGTTGCGGCTCCTTTTAAGGAATGAACATGTAACCTCAACGATTCCGAATCGTTCGACTCATACGCGGCTTTCGCATCGTAGACATTCGTCTGCATGTCCGAATAGACAGTCTCTAAAAAATTCACAACCAACGATGGATCGGCATCGAAACCGAGAGCGCAAAGCCGGTCTTTGATCGAAACTACCGTCGCGTCATTTTCTATTGCCGATGTTTCGGTTGTTCCCGAATTCTCTTTTTCTAATTGATCTAAAATATTTTTTATTTCTTTGATCGAAATCGGTTTAGCAAGAAAAGAGGACATCCCGCACGCAAGGCATTGTTCTTTTACAGAATCAATTACATCGGCCGTGAGTGCGATGATAGTCGGCATCTTTTGGTTCTTTCTCATTTCAACAATCTGCGTCGCTGCCTTATAACCATCTAACTTCGGCATGTGAATATCCATAAAAATCACGTCGTAGTGTGATTTCTTCTCTGCCTCCACCGCCTCTATTCCATTCGACACGACGTCGCATTGGTAGCCGAAATTCATTAGAGTTTGGCGAATAACAAATTGGTTTGTTAAATTATCCTCTGCGACAAGAATTTTTAACGACGTTTTAACTTGGCTGGATGCAGGCCGTTGATATTGATGTTTCTCTGCATCGCTTTCCTTCTTCGGAGAATCCGTTTCTTCAACTATCGGAACAACGAGAGTAAAATAGAATGTGGAACCTATTCCTATTTCACTGCGGGCGTTTATTTCTCCCCCCATCTTTTCAGCAATTTTTGATGCGATCGCTAACCCTAATCCTGTACCGCCATATTTGCGAGTCTTTGAAGAATCGATCTGGGTAAACGGCTTGAAAAGATTTTCCATATCCTCCGGCAGCATGCCTATTCCTGTATCCTTTACCGTAAAAATCAACCGGCAGGATTCATTTTCAATTTTCTCAGCACTTACCGTGACCGAAACTTCCCCCTCGTCTGTAAACTTAACAGCATTCCCGGTAATGTTAAAGAGCACCTGCATCATGCGCGCTTTATCTGTAATGACAGTCGAGGGTACCTGAGAATCTATTGTGAGTGAAAGCCCGATTCCTTTTTTTACTGATTGCGATTTCAGCAGACCGCACACTTCCTGTAAACATTCTCGTAGGTTCGTTGGTTGCAAATGAAATTCAAGATCTCCGTATTCGATCTTTGAAAGGTCCAAAATATCGTTGATGATTGTTAGAAGCAATTTTCCGCTCGACTGCATGGTGTCGATTAATTCTTTCTGCCTCGCAGTGAGTTGAGTCATCAGCAGTAACTCAGTGACAGCTAGAATACCATTCATCGGAGTCCGGATTTCATGACTCATCACCGCAAGGAATCGGGACTTTGCTTCTGTTGCCGCCTCTGCAGCTTCCTTTGCTTTCAGTAAAGCCTCTTCACGCTTTTGTTGTGTAATTTCTCGGCGTACACCAACAAGTCCGGTGATACGACTCTTTCCATCCCTCAATGGCAGTTTGGAAATAAGTGTCCAATGCTTGTTGCCCTCTTTGTCTATATATAATTCCTCCTTGTTGAGTATCGGTTGACCAGTCTGAATTACAGATTGATCATCGTCATAGATACTCGACGCTATTTCTGACGGATAGAAATCGTAATCATTTTTTCCCAAGACTTCAGCCTCCGATTCCAAACCCATATAGTGCACATCGGCTAAATTCGCAATCACCTTGCGGCATTGAGCATCTTTTACATATACCGCGTCCGGCAGATTATCGATCAATGTTCGAATGAGGTTGCGCTCTTTTGTAAGAGCTGCATCCATGCGTCTTTGTGCCGCTAAATCTCTGGCTTGCACTCGCCATTGAAAAACCCAGTAAACTATGCCTGCAATAACAACGAGCAAAATTCCGTAGAACCAAATTGTTTTCCAAAAAGGAGGAGTGATGATGATGCGAATGGAAGTTCCCTCATTATTCCATGTGCCTTGATTATTTGAAGCTTTGACACGAAATGTATATATCCCTCCCGGCAAATTTGTATATGTCACAAAACGTCTATTTGCATCAGTGTAAATCCATTCTTTTTCGAATCCTTCCATCATATATGCATAGAGATTACCCTTCGGTGAAACATAATGAAGGCCTGCGAATTCAAAAGAAAAAACATTGTCTTTATAAGAAAGATGAATCTCATCGCATTCTGAGATGGATCGCTGAAGAATTGTGCGTCCATCAACTCCCTCACCAACAGGAACAGGTTTATTAAAGATTTGGAAATCTGTGATCACAACTGGTGGGCGAGAAGTATCAGCATGTATACTATCAGGATAAAAAATATTGAAGCCGTTCATTCCTCCAAAGATCATCTCTCCGCTTTTAAGTTTACAACATGTGTTTGTACCAAACTCATTGCTTTGAAGTCCATAACTTTCATAGTAATTTGAAAATTTAATTGTACGGGGATTAAATTTGGATAATCCATGAGTGGTGCCCATCCAGAGATTTCCATGATCGTCTTCCAGTATTCCTTGTATATTATTGTTTGGCAATCCGTCAATTTTGCTGTATTGATGGAAAGTTCTGGCATTACGATCAAATTTATCAAGACCGTTAGATGTACCTACCCAGAAACATCCTGCGTGATCTTCATAGAGACTAATAACTTTTTTATCACATATGCTGTTGGAATCCCGACTATCGGGCCGATAATGAAAAAATATTCCTTTTTCACGATCAAAACGGTCTAAGCCTTCCAAAAAGGTTCCAATCCAAAAGTTGCCGTAAGAATCTTCATACATTGTCCAAACAGAATAATCGCTAATACTTTTCGGGTCATTTGGATCGTGAATATAACGAGTAAATTCTCCCTTTGTATAATCAAATCGATTTAATCCTCCGCCGAAGGTTCCTAACCACAAATTCCCCGCCCGATCTTCGCAGATTCTCCAAATGCCATTATGACTTATGCTGTGGGGATTATTTGGATCATTTTGATAGCGGATAAATTTTCCTTCTTCCCTGTTAAAATAATTAAACCCATTATCCGTACCAATACACAACCGTTTGTGCCGATCTTCGAAGATACTTCTGATCGTGTTATTACTTATACTGTAAGGATTTTTCGGATCATAAACATAGTGTGTAAATCGATTTTTCTTTCGATCGAAACAATCTAAACCTCCGCCATTGGTTCCGATCCAGATCATTCCCTGGCTATCCTCGCAAACAGCAAGTACCGTATTCTTACATAAGCTGTTCACATCATCGGGATGATTTCTATAGAGACTGAATTGACTTTTTTTCGAATTATATTTATCGATACCGTCAAAATTTGTTCCTATCCACAATATACCCAACTTATCTTCAAAGATTGAAAGCACCGAATTACCGCTCAGACTCGCAGGATCTTGAGGATTGTTTTGATAATGAATAAAGTGATCTTTCCCTCCAACTTTAGGACCAGGAACAAATTTATCGAGCCCTCCGCCATCGGTGCCTATCCAAAGATTTCCGTCGTGATCCTCATAAATAGCTCTCACAATATTGTTACTTAAACTATTTGGATTTTTCGGATCGTTCCTATAAGTGACAAACCGATTCTGTTGAGGATCAAAACGAATCAATCCGCCTCCCCATGTCCCTATCCACAGACTCCCTTCACGATCTTCGGAGATTCTCCAGATGCTATTATGACTTATGCTGCGAGGATCGTGAGGATCATTTAGATATTGGATGAATTCACCTTTTTCCCGGTCAAAATAATTCAATCCGTAGTCGGTGCCAATCCAGAGATGTCCATAGCTATCTTCAAGAATCGATAATACATTATTGTTACTCAGACTTTTTGGATTGTTCGGATCATTTTCGTAATGGATAAATTTCTCATTCTTTCTGTCGAACTGATTGAGTCCTCCACCCTGAGTACCTATCCAAAGTATTCCCGATCGATCTTCATAGAGATAACGAATAAAATTATTGCTTAGACTGTTCGTGTCATTCGGATTGTTTTTGTAGGAAATGAACCGCTCTTTTTCCCGATCAAATCGATTGAGGCCATTTTCTGTACCAACCCAGAGTACGCCTAAATGATCCTCAATGATATAGTCAACATTTTTTTCGCTCAGACTATATGGGATTGCAGGATCGTTTTTATAAACCTTAAAAGTATATCCATCATACCGATTGAGACCTTCATAAGTCCCAAACCATAAAAACCCCTTGCTGTCTTGACATATACATAATACCGTACTCTGAGATAATCCGGATTCGATGGATATCCTTTCGAATTGAACCTCACCCATCTGAGAATAGGATGGGGAAATCAAAAAAATAGTGGCCATGCCCCAGACGACGACCACCTTTTTTAATTTAATACTCATCCTCATTCTATTATTATCGGATAATGGCAAAAAAACCTTTATTGATAGTTATTTTGCTTTCACATTTTTAATGACAGATTTCAAGCATGTTTCATATTTTATTTCTATGGAACTTATTTTTTTAAAAATCCAGATATTACTACCGACACAGTGGTACTATAGGCAGAAGGTCGCACACCTGAGGCGTTATTGAGCATAAAACAAACAGTGCTGCATAAATTCGTAAGGCGTTTGTGGATAATCCCATAGGAATGAAATCTTGTTAGCGTTTATAAATAAATTAAAATCAGAATCCCGTCAGGGATGGAATTTGTCTGAATAAATATTTGACCACTTTTTTCTGCAGATATTCGCTGTCATAGTAATTTGTCGCCATTTATCTAACCTTTTCTCATTCTTACAATACTCGACAGCCATGTTATGCACAGCACAATCGCCGCCACACCCACAATTGCAGGCGACGATGGAACGTCGAACTTAAATGCCAAAATCAATCCGATGATCGGCGTTACAGCTCCGATAAGCACCGCTATTATGAAAATGCGAGAAACTTTTTTCGAAATCAAGAGCGCGGTTGCAGTCGGTATAACTAGAAAACCGAAAACGAACATATCGCCGACAATGTGAGTCGTGACGGCGATGACAAGTGCCGTCAGAATATAAAAAAGACTATCCCACACCGAGACTCGGTATCCTTGTGTCTGTGCGGTTTCGGGATCGAATGTGATCAACATAAACTGGCGATAAAAAATCAGATGCACCAAAAATGCCGCGGCGAAAACTCCAACCAGCAGATAAAACAATTCCGGCAGGACGAATAAAATATCTCCTCTCAACAAATTTTCAATTTCTGAGATTTCTACTTTTGCAGTTTTTGCGATGATCAGTGTTCTCGCCGCAATCGCTACCACGAACGAAATTCCAAGCACGGTATCCTTCGGAATTTTTTTCTCTGTCAGAAATCTGGCAAGAATCATTACGGCAACAAGAGTGATGAACAGCATCCCGATCGTGTGGCCAAGAAATGAATACCAGGGCAAAAACGTGAGCGCCAATCCGAGCACAGAAATCTGCGTCAACGTAGCGCCAAGAAATACAACCTTTTTCGCAACGATGTAGACGCCGAGAAACGCGCAAAGTATCCCGACCATGATACTCGCGAACAACGCATACGGGAATTCATTTACAATTGTCATGATAATTTCACTGTATCCCATTATGTTCTCCTCCCGCATGAATGACGGTGCTTCCGTGCAATGAACCGACATAAATCGGCCTGCGATACACACTGCTGAGATTTTTTTCGGTTAAGATTTCTTCAACGGAGCCGACTTGAAATATTCCCTCCTCGAGAAGAACTATTCGGTGCGCGTAATCAGCTACATCGCTCAGCACATGACTTACCAAAATCACAGTGAGACGATCTTCGGTATGAAGTTTTTCTATCAATTCAAGAATTGCTGTGCGCGCCGAGAGATCCATACCGTTTGTAGGTTCATCGAGAACGAGAACGTCGGGTTCCATCGCCAACGCGCGGGCGATGAGCACACGCTGCTTCTGTCCGCCCGATAAATCTTTGAATGGAACTTCAGCCAACTGACCGATATCGACATGCTGCATGCTTCGTCGGATGATTTCGCGATCGGCGGATGATATTCTTTTGAAAATACCAAGCTGCCGATATTTAGCCATCGCAACAACTTGCTCGGCGGTATATGGAAGAACGGTGTTGATCGTTTCACGCTGCGGTACGTAACCGAAACGGATCGGCTTTCCATCCGGCGCCATCAGCGATACTGTGCCGCTCACCGAAGGAATAATTCCCAGTATAGTTCTCAACAGTGTTGTCTTTCCAGATCCGTTCGGACCTACAATTCCAACATAATCATTTGGAAAGATTTGCAATTGAATATCATCAAGGATACATTTTTCTCCATATCCAACGGTGACACTCTTTAATTCTATTAATGGATTCACCACTCCCCCTTTTTATTTACAAACCGCAATCAGCGTGCGTATATTGTAATCCATAAGATTAATATAATTTGTCGTTTCCGGAGCGCCGCCGACCGAAGTAATCAATGGCACTACTTTAGCACCGGTAACTCGCGCGATTTCTTCAGGAGCGCTCGTGTCGTAAAACTGTTCAACAGCGATCACTTTAATTCCAAATTGACGAACCTTTCGAATCAACTCCGCCGTGTGACTCGGACTCGGCTGAATGCCCGGTTGCGGTTCGATATAATCAACCACATCCAATCCAAGCCAGTTTGCAAAATACGACCAGCTTTTGTGGAATGTTATTATCTTCACATTTTTTAGTTGGCGCGCTTCATCTTCCCACTCTTTTATTTTTATATCAAGCCGTTTGAGATATGCTTCAGCGTTTTCTTTAAAATATTGTTCATCGGATGGAGAGACACTCGCAAGAGCCGTGACGATTTCACCACTGATGATTCGAATATTTCTTGGATCGAGCCAGTAATGCGGATTGCCAAAACGATGTACATCGCCCTGACTTGCATCGAGCCGTTCAGGCACTTCGAGTTTTGAAATATTTTTCGAGAGATCGATTACCTGAAGATGATCATTCCGCGAGCCGTCGATAATTTGCGGTGCCCACATCTCGAGTTCCATTCCGATTGTAAAAAAAATGTCGGCAGATTTCAACCGCAGCATATAACTCGGCTTCACATCGATGTAATGCGGATTTTGATTTCCCTGCACGATGTGATCGACCTTCACTTTTTCTTTTCCAATCTCTTTCACGATATCGGCAATGTCCGGAAGAGAAGTAACAACTTTCACTTCAGATAGTGCCAGAGTCGTAAAAGCTACAATAGATAAAATTACCATTATTAATTTTTTCATATATTCATTCCTTTATCGAAATCCTTTTGATAAAGCTCATTCTCCAATTTTCTATATAGAGCTTTCGTTGTAATACATGATTTCCGTTCATCGTAACTTCAATTCTCCATTCGCAAATCGACATTCTTCATTATCTAGAATGGATGTGCTTTATGCGGACCAAGTGAAAACAGCAATTGCAATGATATCGTGTTCACAGGTTCTTGACGGATACCTTTCACGGTTTCTCTTGTCAATTGATATTGGAGACGAAGTCCGAGTGTTTCTTCCACAGGATAATAACCCGCGAAAACCGCAAATCCATTCGCCCAATCGGCTGTGCTGTAAGGTGATTGACTCCAATCGAGTCTTCCGCCGATCGAATATATTTTGTAAAATTGATAATCAGCGTAAAGATACACGCCAGATGAGTTGATGACATCACGCTGAAATTCTTTGACAAGCCCATTGAGAAACGGAACAGAATCCATAACCGATCGATTGTTAAAAAGATATTCACCTTGAATCACCAGCGATGTATAACTCGACGGCCGATACTTGTACTTGAAATCGAAATTCCAGTACCAGAAACGCAGTTTGTCATACGGATCGTGAATGCCGGTCAGCATACTCGCACCGGTTTCAAGATCGCTGTGTTCGGATAGTGAAAAGAATCCCATCAACCTTGCCGCCGGAGAATAATCCGGTTTATTTCCAGTTGTGTCGATCAATCCGACAGTTCCCGGAAGATAATTACCCCGCAATAGATCGACGTTCAATCGAGTGTAAATGTCTCCGGTTGGAAAAACAGCGCTTGCCGAAATGCCGAGATCGTTCACCGCATCTCCGAGAAAACGCTGCATCATCAGCGGCGGCGTAACGAATGGCCATGCATGCGGATGTTGCGTGTTAATCTTTCCAAATTCAGCCCTATACTTTCCAACTTTCATGTTGAGGTCAAGCGGTAATCCCCGAAGGACAGTCACATACGCTTCTTCAATTCCTAATCGTGAATTTTCAATATCCGGTCCCGGCACTGTCATAATGATATCACCCTTTGAAAAGGGATTCAAATATGATTGTATGGCGATTTCAAGTTCTTCAAATGTAAAATCCGGCCGGCTAAACTTTCGTTCCGCGGGCAATTGCTCGCCATCGTTTGATTCCATTTTGAATCTAGGAATGACGCTTATATCCGGGCTGACCGTAGTCTGCGCGACGCAGACGCACATGAGAACGACATTGAGCCATACCGCTGCCGAGGATTTCCTTGTTATGAACTGGATCATAATAATCCTCCATTAAAATTTATGTGATTGAGAAAAGAGCTTACGAGAGAACCGGTGGACCGCGTTTCCCGGAGTGAAATATTCCGCAGTGATGAGTAAAACAGAAATGTGCGACAGGCAAATTCGATGAAAAAAGAAAAACGTTTACAAATTCCGATTGAGTCCAAAATACCAAACTATGCTGCATGCTTTGCATACACAGCAGGCAACAGCCTTCCGGTGAAGCTTGATTATCTTGAGTGTTATTCGAGCGAAGTAAGATTCCTAAATTTGTTTTTTTCGATGAATGTGGAAAATGAATGTGGTTGTATTCCAGCGACGACAGCATCAGGAGAATCGTGCAGATCAAAAAGGAGCTTAATATTTTTCTTCGCATGTCGTTCATCATGTAGTATAACATAGCTACTTATAGTTAAAGTTTCAATACATGAACAATTTGATAGTAATAATTGAATGAATCCCGCATCAACGTCATTTCAATTCGCGTTGGAAAAGATGCCGCTCCCCCGCAATTTGGAAATGCATTGAAGGGGAGCTCTGTATTTAATTTGATTCGCTATTTATAATGATATCATCCCCCCAGCTATTTTTAGAAAAACAGTTGAAGGGGGGATTTCCCGTCCAAAGAAAAAAGAAATTTCATTTGGCTATCCATCTCCGATTAATGAATCCCGCCTCTAAGCAATTTAATCTGCGGCGGGATGACATCATTATAGTAAAGCCATAAAAATCATTTCAAAGCTCCGCCTCTCAAGCAATATCCATTAAGGCGGAGCGGCATCTCCCTTCGTACTGCGCAAACAGAGCCGGCGCGGTGTGGCACAATCCGATTCAATATCAGGTTTCGAGTACTGCAGTGTCGTTTAGACAGAGACATCAGACTATCCCTTAAACAGCCGCATCGGCAATAGGTTAGTTTTTGACCAGATAAACAAAAAGAAATCACCGATATGTAAGACCTCTCTTATTTTTTTGAATAATCTCGATTTTTAATTCAAGAGATTCTTTGCCTTTGCTGAATTTTCTCATTATTATGCATTTGCATTTCGTTAAACAATAATCCTTTTTTGGCTTAGTGACATTTAGGAAAGTTAAATTTTTATCCTTCAGAAGGAATAATAAGAATGGAATCTATTCTGAAAAAATTTTTCTTGTTAATTATTCTCTGGTTTTTACATTTGAGCTGCGCAGCACCAACACTTGAAAGGAGGCTGATCGATCCAGCAGACTTTCAAGGTTACTCAAAAGATACTCTCAATTCAATCAAAGAGGCTTCTCCATACCTTAAAGCCCACATGAAAAATGGAAGGGTGTATATTTTCCATTCATGGTCGACCGATTCACTCGGTAACCTGATTTCAGGGGAAGGTGTTTTGTACGGACTGCTTCGTGATACAATTACAACAGGCCACTTCATACTCGGACTTGATTCTATTGCCATCGTCGAGAGCAATATCATTAAAAATTCGGGAGCCGTTACTGCTCTCACAATTTTTACAGGCATCACCGCGGCTATAACAGCTATTTGTTTAACAAATCCAAAAGCTTGTTTTGGTTCATGTCCAACATTCTATGTTTCCGATGGCGATAGCCTGCGATTAATGGCTGAGGGTTTTTCATCCAGCATTTCACCATCGCTGGAAGCCACAGACGTCGATGCACTCTGTCATGCACATTACACGGGACATGAATTCTCCGTAGAAATGCGCAACGAGGCTCTTGAAACGCATGTTGTGCGGCATGTCGATCTTCTCGCAATACCCAGACGAGCTGGATGCCGGACCTTTGCAACGACAGATAATAAATTTTGGGAAAGTACAAAACAAATCCACCCTATCTCGGCTCGCGGAAATGAAGGCGACTGTCTCCAGCCTCTTCTGGAATTAGACGGTTCAGAAAGATTCAGCAAAGCTGATGAGACGTTTCTGGGCGCCAAAGAAAATATCGATCTTCAGTTTAAAGTTACACCAAATCGAAATTACGGACTCGTTATAGCATGCAGGCAAACACTTCTGCCAACATATCTTCTCTATCAAACATACGCATATATGGGCAACGACGTCGGCCATTGGTTCGCGGAAATTGAACGTAAGAATCTTCAAGGCCGACGAGATGATGCCGAAAAAATAGTCGGAGGTATCGAGTCTACCGTACAACAACAAGATGGAAGCTGGAAAATCATCGGTGAAATAAACGAGCACGGCCCATTAGCAGTAGATACACATCTATTACCACTATCAGAGCAATCGGATTCCATTCTTCATATTCAATTGCACATGACGAAAGGGGCGTGGCGCATCGATTATGTTGCTCTCGCTGAGCTTTCGAAGACAGTCGAACCAATTCGTGTTCATCCTTCCTCTGTTCATTATTTTGGGAAAGAAGATTCGACAGCACTTCTTGAGTTGCTCGACTCTTCCAGGGTGCTTGTCACTTTTCCGGGGGATTGTTATTCTTTGAACTATAACATTCCTGATGGCTACAACGATTACGAATTTTTCCTTGAAAGCCGCGGTTATTATCTTGAATGGATCAGAAAAGAATGGATTGTAGAAGAGAATCAATCTTTATTGGGTGAGATAATCGTCTCACCACAAAAGGCTCTCAAAAGATTGGCGCCGGAATTCAAACTCGTAGAACCGAAAATGGAAGATTGTTTTTGGAGGAGCCGCTATGCGAAACCATAAACTTTTCAATTTTATAATAGGTTTTTTTCTATGCTCTGTTTTAACAGGCTGTGCATCTACTCATGTCCCCTCCCATTGGCTCACAGACGCTAATCAGACTCAACTCAGTCCTTACGGTGGATGGGTTGAATTAAAGACTGAACAATCAACTACCTTGGGAGAATTGATAGCCGTGGCGGATGACACACTTTTCGTTGCGGATCCGATGTTGCATGCAATCAATAATAAAGATATCACCTCTGCACGGCTGGTAATTTACGATAAGGATTCTCCTGTAGAGACCTGGTCATTTTTTGGCGCGCTTTCCACACTTTCGAATGGCTGGTGTTTATTTTATACGATGCCGATGTGGATTATTGGAGGAACAATTACTGGTTCTATTTACTCTTTTGATCCAATAATTGATTATCCTCATTCGCCGCTGAAATATTTTACGCCGTATGCACGATATCCTCAGGGACTTCCACCAGATCTTGATCGGATGAAAATAAAAATGAAGATGATTAATAAGAAAAAATAGAGTGTTTGAATAGAAGAGCAAATTTTTTAGAAACAAATATCTTGAAAACTATTCTATTGCATCCTGATTTGTTCTAGAACTGTCGTGGCAGCACTATTACCGCTCACAACCGCTCCTTCGATCGTTGACGGCAACCCTGTATTAGTCCAATCGCCGGCGAGAAAAAGATTTTTAATCGAGGTGAAACAATCCGGCCGTAACTGCTCTGCTCCCGGTTTTAGCGAAACAGTCGCTCTTTTTTCTTTTATAACTTTAGAATTAAGTAGTTTGGCATCGCGAACCGCCGGAAGTACTTTTTTAAAATCGTGTAGCGCCAGTTTTACGAGTGTCTCTTGATCCAATCCGATATACGAATCCGCCGCACTGATGACAAGCGATAGATACTGTTTCTTCCCTTTATAATTTTTCAAAATCTTACTCTTATTAAAAACCCACTGGATATGAGTATCAAGCAACGCGGCATATTTTTGTTCCATGACGGGACGATCGAACCAGAGATCGATAGAAACAATACTTTGATACTCCAGAGTTTTCGATTCTTTTTTAAACACGATATCATCAAGCGTTTCACCAGAAGAAAGTCGAATATTCTTCAAAGCAAATGATGGAATCGAACTTATCACCGCAGAAGGTATGATTTTCACATCGTCACTGCCGATTATTTTTGTCACGCTATTATTTTTGATTCTTAATTCTTCAACCCTGATATTCTTTTTCACACAACCACCATGATCCTCGATATATTTTGCAGCATTTTCAGTGTACATCGCACCCAAACCTGTATTGGCCAAAACGAAACATGAATCGTTTCTCCTTTTCATAAATACTTCGCGAAGCACATAAGCGAACATTCGAGCCGATACGTTGTCCGGCCTGTCGTTCATCGTCCCGACGACAATTATATTCCAGAACCGTTCACAAATATTTTCCGATTGCCCGCGTTGTCTGAACCAGTCGGCAACTGTAATATCTTCTAGTTCACTTTGTCGATTTTTTGAGAAATAAATCAGGTCAGGAAGAAGATTCAACACCGACAATCTTTCGGTCAGCGACAAACTCTTCAATCTCATCAAACCAAACAAAATATTAAAAGGTGCAGGAATTGGAGGACAACGAAATGTAAGTCTTCCGTATTTCGGATGGAGAAAATCGATTTGAAGCTTCTCATCGATCGTAACGTTCTCGAATGCATCAATGGTTTTTAAGAAATCTAAAGTCTCATGATAACGACCAAGCATCAGATGCTGTCCAGTATCAATAATATCATCTATTCTTTCGTCATGAAAAGATGAGGCACGCCCTCCTAAACGGGAACTTTGTTCGAGAACAAGAACAGGGATGTTTTTTGACGCGAGTTTGACGCCGGCAGCGAGTCCGCTCATGCCGCCGCCGATGATAACGACAGGCTTCATCCGACGTGATGCGGGATATTTTTAATCCAGATCCGAAGAGCAACCGCTATCTTCCGGATTTTAGAGATCGAAATTCTTTTTTCAAACACATTAAACCGCTGCCGCTCGATGCGGTTTAAAATTCTTAAATAAATATCTTCCATAATTTTCGCGGCAAAGAATCGAGGTGCATCTTCAGCGGAGAGGTATTCATCCGCAAGCCGATAATACTCTCTTGTGCGCGCAGATTCAAACGACATCAATTGTATGAACTCTTGCGAATAATGATTTGCGAGAAGATCTTCCTCCGAATAACCGAAACGTCGCATGTCTTCGAGCGGCAGATAAATTCGCCCTTTCTTCGCGTCGGCTTTTACGTCGCGAAGAATATTGGTTAGTTGCAAAGCGAGGCCGAGATTTTCCGCATACTTTTTTGCGTTTTCATTTTTATAACCGAAGATCTCTGTGCACATCAAACCAACTGTGCCCGCGACACGATAGCAATACAACCGGAGTTCTTCGAACGTTTCGTACCGGCTCCGCTCCAGATCCATTTCCATGCCTTTAATAAGTTCAAAGAAATGTTCAACAGGAATTTTAAATTTCACAGCGATAACACTGACCTGATTTAAAATTGAGTATTGTGAGTTGCCGGTCAGCGATCGTTCGAGTTCGAGACGCCAGCGGCGCAATGTCAAGGCCTGCTGTTCGCGGTTATTTCCTTCATCAACAATATCATCGGTACAGCGGCAGAAAGCATACACAGTGTTAATCGCCTCACGCTGGGACTTCGGAAGAAAACTGAAGGAATAATAAAAACTCGTGTTGCTTTGTTTCGTTATTGAGGCCGCGATATCAGTTGACATAAAGTATCCTCTGCTTTTTAAAAGGAGCGCTGACTCTGATCGTCTTCACCAGTAAAGAAATAATATCCCACACTCCTAATTTTGGACGATGCGTAAATACATCATAATCAACTTTTTCGATTTTATCCAGAATTCTATAACCGCCAAACCACGTAAGACTTAATTCCAAACGAAGATCTCGCTTCACACATTGAGTTAAGGGAAAACCCTCACGGAAAAGCGCGCGCGTTCGTTCAACCTGCATCTGCATCATTTTACAAAAATCTTCCGACACTCGCCGCGCAAACAAATCGTTCTCGCTGTAATCGAACCTCTCCAAGTCTTCAAATGGAATATAGATGCGGTTCTTCTTTCGATCGACATCGATGTCCTGCCAGAAATTCGTCAATTGCAAAGCTGTACAAATATAATCGGAATATCTAAATAAAACATCATTATTATAACCAAAAATTAGGAGGACCAGACGGCCGACCGGATTTGCCGAGTTTTTGCAATAATCCAGCAGTTCATCAAAACTCTCGTAACGTCGTTTAACCACATCCTGCCGAAAAGCTGTCAACAGATCGATAAATAAATATTTTGGGATTTGCAATTCACGAACCGTTTGGCCAAGAGCAATAAAAACCGGATTATCCGCTATTCCTTCATAACAATTTTCAAGATTTGATTGCCACATCGACAGCATTTCCAATCGCTCATCGTTCGGCATTGTTCCTTCATCGGCAAAATCATCCGCAGCACGGGCAAAAGCATATATTGCACTGATATGCCGGCGTTTTTCTTTAGGAAGAAACAACGATGCAACTGGGAAATTTTCGTAATGTTTTCGCGTTACATCAGCGCAATAAATATATGCATCGTGCATCATGGAATGTAAGATAGTTTTTTTCGGAGTGATTGGCAAGAAATGGCGATGCGAAGTATCGGCGTATTATTTCATCATCACCATTTTTTTCACCGCATGATAACTTCCTGCCGAGACTTGATAGAAATACATACCCGAAGAAACCGTCGATCCATGATCGTTCCTTCCATCCCATGAAAATTCCGCGTAGCCGGCTTCCTTGGTTTCATCTGCCAGTTGTTTCACTATTCTTCCCAGAACATCGTAAATGACGATCTTCACCTTCGTTTGTTTCGGCAAATCGATTGCAATCGTTGTTGAAGGATTGAACGGATTTGGATAATTTTGATAGAGATGATATTCCTTCGGCGCCGAAATCGTCACCGATATCTCTGTCGTCCACTTTTGTCCGTCAGCTGTTTTGACAAGCGCTTTTATCTTCTGCTCCTTGTCGACCGGTGCAGCGCAATCTACTGAAAAAGTAAATTCGGCCTGTTTCGATTTCTTGGTTGCAATACTGCTTAATTGTACCTTTGTCGAGTCAAACCGTATCCATTTCGGTACATTCTGAATTTCAACACTAACTCCCTTCGCTGTCAGTTTAGATGTATTTTCTACCGAAAGTGCTACAACGTTTCCCTTCGAATTGTAGGGAATGATATTCGTCTGCTGAGTTTCGCCAGCTATGAGAACAAGCGGCAGAAACATCATGATGATAAGATTAGATTTCATTTTCTTTTTCTCCATATTCCACTCCTTCCGCCTACCCGCCAGAGGCACGCAGGCGGGGACAAGCCGGAATTCATGATCGATTTTAATATATGTTTTCTAACAATATTTCGTCACTACGGGACTTGATAATCCCCGTTAACCATTTTCCAGGCGGAGAGTCCCCCTTCTTCGCATTTTTCGTTGCCGGGGGGACGATATCTTTATAGAAACAGCATAATAAAAATTCAGAACCCCGCCTTAAAAAAGTCTTTCGGCTCTTTTCAAATGCCGTAACGACGGCGGGGTGGCATCTTAATGCTCAAGGTCTTCGAGTATATATTCCGCTTTGTAATATAACGTAATGTATCCTTCAGGTTTTACATACTTTCTCTCGTCGTATCGTTTCTTTGTCTGTTCATACGTCTGTTGCACCTCTTGCTCGAACAATCCGAGACATGTTGCCGTACCTGAAGAATCCTTATTCTCGATACATTTCACTGCCTTATCGATTTGTTCTTCCATTCCGTTCTCGAATTCTCCTCTACTGCAGTATCCTTTCTTCGTACATCTTCCTATTTCACTCTTCAGATCAAAGAGTTTATCTTTGCACGAGCCGCCGCATTTAGGTGGAAGCGGCAGAATGAGTTCTACAATCGATTCTTCATAAGGATAGAGATAATTATATTCATCGGTTGTTACGCATGGTTTTCCTTTTCTATGATTGTACTTCTCGCATAGTTGTTTCTCATACATTTTGATATACAATGCACAAGCGATTGTATCTTTTTCAATGAGTTCTTTCTTTGCTTTCGCGATATTTTCTATAAGGTCTTCTTTGAAGTCTCTGCCGCATGGAGTATTATTCGGTATTGTGCGATCTGTCCGTACTCGCAGTGTATCGAGCATGTCTAAGGCTGATATTGTAATTGGCAGATGTGCAAGGAGATATTCTGTATTATATTTTATGAGGGCGTATGCTTCACTCGTTAATGTTGATGAGCTGTCGACATCGACGTCGTGGAGTACCTGCGTGAGTGTTGAGCGTGTTAGCGAGATTTGGTTTTTCTGCAACGCTGTTTTTGCTGTTGAAAAATAGCCGGTATATTTATCCGATGTCGGTTGCTGTTTTATCCAGCCTAATTGCCGAGAGCGAGTAGTAAACGAGGTGAGGGAATCCAAGAAATTTAATGGCACGAAGGGATTAGGTGGATCGGTGGGACCGATGGTCGTTACTTTGAATGAATTTGCCATCGCCTCGTCATACCATTGATCGAGGGTATATTCTACTGAATCGCCAAAAATCTCGACCCAATTCCCATTCTTACCACGGATAAAGCTTTTTATAATTGCCGGTAAACGACTTGTTTCAAAATAAAAGGGTGACGCAATCTTACCTGGATTAATGATTTCATCTAAATCAAATACAGCTAACCACCCGAGTCCCTTTCCATTGACTCCCCCTATTCTCCATTCGTTTGGACCTTGACCATTTTCAATAGAATCAGGAGGTGTATTTAAAAGAAACTCATTTATACTTTGTTTACTTGTAATTTTATTTTCCAAATAGTAAGTGTATGTGTATTTATTCCCCACTACACTAACCTTAGATTTTAAATTAGCATCAACTTTATCGCGAGGATAAAAACCACTTGGAAGTGGTTGAGGTGCATTAATCCATTTTCCGTATTGCATTCCGTTCCAACTGTAAATTATTTTTTTCATTTCTTCATCGTTTTCGTTTTCAAACCACAAACCCGTAATTTCTAGAATACCATCGCCATCTATATCGACAAATTTATATCCAGGAGATGTCGAAATTAGCTCGCTTTCATTATTCTGATTAAGGGCATTTATCATGCTTCCATTTTTTCCGTCCCAGGTGAAAATCCAAAGCCGTTCAATATCTCCTTTTGCACCTTCAAACCATGATGTAATGATTTCAACTTTACCATCCTGATTCAAATCGCGTGTAACTGATATCGATGATCCAACACTCGCATTACAATTTATCACCGTTCCAGAATTCCAAATAATATTTCCGTTCTTAATAATTCCGATAACACCATTAGAAACTGTGGTATCATCTAAAGATTGCCTCTGAGCAATAAAGATATAACAAGAAGATAAAGTTTGATATGGATCATTGATGGCACCATCAGCAACGGATCGGTTTCCGAGAGCACTGTCCACATTAACAATATCTGAAATCTCATAATTTACCCCAAATTGTTTCACCACAAGACTTTGAATGTCAATGAAGTCCAATGTGCTTACACCTGGAGAAATGTTTGTTTGGGCATCCGTTGTCATTATCGATAATACACAAATAAGGAGAGTGATTTTTAAAAAGTTAATCATTTTTTTCTCCTTTCGAGTAGATACTTCGAGGACTTGCCCCACTTCCCATAGAGATATCCATTCCAGCTATAAGTAATTATTTTCCCCGAGTCAGGATCCTTCCCTTGAATTTCATATATACCATCGCCATCATTATCTATTAATTTGTAGGACTCGCCTAAAACGATAATTGTCGATTGACCATATTTATCAATCTGTGTAATCAGCTTCCCATTAGTGCCATCCCAACTAAAAATCCATAATTGCTCTACATTACCCGTGACTCCTTTTGCCTGTCCGATAATCATTTCAACTTTTCCATCCCCATTTAATTCATTGGTTTCTTCCACTCTTCCCATAGCTCCGCTTGAAAAATCATCAGATAAAAAAACAGAATGCCAAACTATGGAATCCGTCTTAAAACTATAAAGACCAATAAAACCTTTTGGTTTATTTAACTCCGCATCAGTTTCACCTTCTGCAAGAAAGAGAAAGTAACCAGCAAGGGTATGGTAAGTATCCCTTATTTTCCCACTATCTTCGTCAGGATTATTTATAGCTTTGTCAATATCAATACCAGAAATATCATATTTCTTGCCAGTCAATTTTTCAACTTTGCTTGCAATAGAATTAACAATAGTATCATATTCATCTTCGTAACAATAACATTGAATGACAAGAAAAAAATCTAAACAGAAGCAAAGTATAATAATCATAAATAATCGCATTGTAATGCACCTCATTTATCTTGTGGTAAATATTTTTGTGAGTTTGAATAAACATCATTTGAATATCCATATCCTTTTTGTGTTGTGCCTGTATTCCATATTCTCCAAACATAGTTCTTAAACCAATTTTCAAAACCATTAGGCCATTGTCCATTTTCTTCAACAGCAGGCGTTAATACATTCAACAGTATTTTTTTCATGTACTTCATACTATATATCATGTTCGTTTCTGTCACATTAAAATCTTCAGGGCTTATATTTGCATCTTTGCATGGATAGCCAGCATCTCTAACTGCTCTATCATACATCATCTGCAATAAACCATACGAACTTGCTAATCGTGTTTGAGCAATCATTTTTTTAGTACCACCATTCCACTTATCTCTTAAAAAAACTATCATGTCTCCACGAGCAATATCCTCCACACTTTGTGTAGAATTTAATATGGAGTAGATATATGCATTTCTTAAGAACTCATTATATTTTTCAGAGATATCATCATACGGAAATACCATTATACCGTTAACCCGTGAGCCGTAAATCCTATGTTGAATATCATTTTTACCGGAACTCATATTAACTAATTCTGAATGATCCCAAAGAATATCCCAAACAGTTTTTGGTGATCTTGGGTAATCCATGTAACAAACATTATGATGAACAGGGACATCTTTCCCAGTTCCCATTTCATGACCTGTTCTATTCGGATCTACAACCCAAAGTCCGATATTATATTTTGAACTTTCTTTCCAAGCCTTTGATAATTGTGCATATTTTGAGAAAGGTTCGTATCGATAAGATGGCGCAAGACCTGTATATGTCCCGAAGTTTTTGTGTCCTGCTTCTTTGACCATCTGCCCTTTTAAGAATTGTGGAGGAATACCGTATTTACCACCATAAAAACAACAGGTGTCATCAATATTTATTTCATGGTCGAAAACATCTCTTGATAAATTGAAAGTATCAAGGGATGTTTGATCTGGGGTAAATAACCTCACCGGTTTCTTCACTTCTATACTAATATCACCCGATCGTGTTCCATCCAATGTCGTTGCGTAAAGATGAGCTTTGTATGTTTTGGCCGGTGCCCAATATCTACCAATGATTCGGATGAACCAATTTCTACCCAAATCGTTTCCTTTATCATTCTTATACTCGTAATATACGCCAAGTTTGTCATCATTAGCATTTTTCGTTACAGTAAAATTTACATCTACTATACCGGGTGGAATCGAATTGCCCGGGTCTGTTTCACTTTCTTGAATAATTAGTTTGCTATCATCATCTGGATCTTCTGTTGCCCAGTAATATTTCGTTTGTCCTAATAGTATATCGCGGCTCTTTATCGGTATACTATCCGAACCTGCCTGCGTATATTGAAATTGAATGTCTTTTATCTTCCCCGATTTCTTTATCAAACTTTCTGGTCTTGCTCTCTTACCTTGTTTTACACTTTTTACAATGGCCGCATCCTTCGGCTTTGTTCCTTCGGTGAAGGTATTTTTTGTTTCCTGTTTAAACAGCTCATTCATTATCTGTCTATATTTTTTCTTTCCGCTAAATGCAAGCGTTGGTTTTTTGCCTTTTTTTGCAAGCAAGACAGGGCCAGAGTGTAAAGCTCCCAAAGGGACAGGTCCCTTGGAAACAATTCCCATAGGAACGGATCTATTAGGTACAGTTCCCATAGGTACAACAGAACACATAGGCAGTGATGGTGCAAGCCCCACTCGTATCTGTGCGCAAACACTATCGGCGTCTAAATCCTGTGCCGCGATGAACCATAACTGACCCGTAACATTTTGAAAATATGTTGCAGTATCGCCCCACTCGTCGAGCAACGTCCCGTAATAATCGTTTCCCAATATACCGATTTCTCTTGACTGAAAATACTCATTCGTATCGACAACCCCATCGAACCTCTGATGGATATGAATTATCGCCGTATCACCTGTGTATAACTGTTTCGGTTCACAGGTAACGAAAAGTGTATCGTGCGGCAGATAATAAACCGTATCGGTTCGTGTAAAATTTCTTGTCGATGTTTGAACCACACAATATTGATCGGCTGTATCGGGTATGTCTCTGTCTACCTCAAGATATAATGCTTCTTGATATGCCAACCCGGTTATCTGCGATGCAGTATCGGTCTCCGTGCACAGATGGGCGTATTTATCTCCCTTTATTATTGTCGCCGTTACCGGATCGACTACAGGACACCAATACGGTGGCGGTGTTGATACTCTATGGTCGATCACTTCACCATCGAACCTAATCTCATTCACCTTTCCCTGCGTTATTCTATCTGTTAGAGGTTTGTCGAACGTGCTTAAATTGAAAATATAGAATTCCCAACATACATTCCAAAAACTATGACATGGCATACCATTGTCATAATAATCATAATAAACATCGAAATTCGCACTGTCGCAAATCAGACTATCGCCATTCATCCCTATACCGTATATTTTTTTACCATCGACAAACGCTCTCCATGAGAGAGTATAAGGATAGTTTGTTGGATTTCCCCCTCCATGTTCCGGCGCTACAGCAAAATATCCTTGGCCTAAGTATTCTTCAACATATGTATTAAGCTGTGGTCTATATTCTTCACATGCATCCATCTGACCCGGGATAATCATCCCGTAGTCATCGGTCCATTCGGGACGCATCCATAACCACAATAATGGTTGAAAGTTGGGGTCAGCAGGTGTAATCGTAAACTCAACATACAGATCGTGAAGATAACCGTTGTAATGTAAACGGGTTGGCGGCGCATCATCAGTCGATATCCCCGGGTTGATTCGAATACTCTTTTGTATCCGAATTTGGCCGAGGGCAACTGCCGAGAGTAACACCGCATAAACTATTGTTCGGAGGAATAAGTAGGTAAAACTATTTCTTTCTCTCATAGGCGCACACTTCTCCTTTGTATAAGTATAATTACCAAGCTCATTAGCAAGATCTGGCTCGTTGAAGAGGCAGTAATACTATATTTTATAGTTACGGCAGGTATTTTAGGATGCTAAAAAACTCTCCACATCCTTGATAGCCATCCTAGCCACTTCGTAAATCCTGCCTATAATGTCGCCCAATAAGAAAAATAAATACGCTAAAAAAGATGAACATTGAAACTTTATATACGAATGATAATTAATTATTCTTCATAAGTCAAGAAAAAAAATAAAAAGTGAAGTTTTTTTAGTGACAAAATTCATGTATGAATTTTACTATGACCGCAGTGCCAAGTGGCGATCGTCGTTTAGAAACATTTTGCAAGAAATGGTGATGCGAAGTGCCGGCTTATTGATTCATCAACATCTTATGTATTGCAACCGCCGCATCCTTACCCGCTCCCATGGCTTTGATGACCGTGGCCGCTCCGATGACGATATCGCCGCCGGCGAATATTTTTGCGCGGGAAGTTTTTCCGGTAAGTTGTTCTGCAATTATGTTCCCCCTTTTATTCGTCTCCAATCCAGGTGTTGTTTTGGAGATCAGCGGATTTGAACCATTGCCGATTGCAATTATTGCCGCGTCGATCTCCAGAGTATACTCGCTTCCTGGAATAGGAACCGGACGGCGGCGGCCTGATGCATCAGGCTCACCTAATTCCATGCGTTGAACTTCGACAGCTTTCAGCCATCCATCACTGCCGATAAATTTTAATGGATTCGTCAGAAATAAAAATTCTATTCCTTCCTCTTTTCCGTGATGAATTTCCTCGATACGGGCAGGCATTTCCTTTTCGGAACGCCGGTACATGATGTACACTTTTTGTGTCGATGGTAACCGGAGCGCTGTACGTGCAGAATCCATCGCCGTATTTCCTCCGCCAAAAACCGCTATCCGCTTTGCCATCGGAATCGGTGTGTCGGATTGGTTTGGAAATTCATAACCCTTCATTAAATTTACACGTGTCAGAAATTCATTTGCCGAATACACTCCGTTTAGATTTTCTCCCGGCACATTGAGAAAGTACGGCAAGCCGGCTCCCGTTCCGACAAACACGGCATCATATCCTTCCATCTCAATCAGCTCATCTATCGTGCGAGTCATTCCTATTACGAAATTAGATTTAATCTCAACACCCAAACTCTTTAAGTAATTGACTTCTGCTTCGACTATTTTTTTAGGAAGACGAAATTCTGGTATACCGTACATTAACACGCCGCCCGGTTTATGAAGCGCTTCGAATACAGTTACCTTATGTCCCAACTTTGCTAAATCACCCGCGCATGTCAATCCTGCCGGGCCAGCGCCGACGATAGCAACTTTTTTTCCCGTCGGTTGCGCTGGTTCAGGAATTTCAATAACACCATGTGCGCGTTCCCAATCTGCAACAAACCGCTCGAGCCTGCCGATAGCTACTGGTTCGTTTTTCTTTCCTATCAAACATACTATTTCACATTGTTCTTCTTGAGGGCAGACCCGTCCGCAAATGGCAGGTAATCCATTTGTTTCTTTTATTTTTTTTGCGGCTTCCATGAATCGGCCTTCAGCCACGAGTAAAATAAATTCTTTGATGGGAACCGAGACAGGACAACCCTGCATGCATGTTGGATTTTTACACTGCAGGCAACGCAATGCTTCTTCAATTGCTGTTTCTTCTGTATAACCCAGAGGAACTTCGGAAAAATTTTTTACACGTTCCTGAGGCGGCTGTTCCGGCATCGGATGACGAGGAATTTTCATCCGCTCTTTATTGGTGATTGTCTTTGCATTCATTACCATGCATTCGTCTCCGGATGCTCTGAGATTTTGCATTCGTGTTGGTAAATTTCCATCGAAATTTTTTCTTGGGGAGAATACATTTTCTGTCTTGCGAGCAGGAGATCAAAATCGACATCGTGCCCATCGAACTCCGGTCCATCGACACATGCGAATTTTGTTTCATGGTCTACACTCACCCGGCAAGCGCCGCACATACCGGTTCCATCCATCATAATCGGATTCAGACTAACAAGCGTCTTTACACCGTATGGCCGGGTCATATCGCTTACAGCGCGCATCATCACCACCGGGCCTATCGCAAGGCAAACATCAATTTTTCGACCGCTCTCCAGAAGTGACTTCAACACATCCGTTACAATTCCCTTCGTACCGTAGCTTCCATCATTCGTCGCGATCAAAAGTTCATCCGATATTTTTTTCATTTCCTCTTCCATGAGCATCAAATCTTTCGAACGCGCACCGATGATGGATATTGTTCGATTCCCAATATTTTTATGCGCTCGCACAATCGGATGAATCGCCGCGATGCCAAATCCACCACCGACGGCAACAAGTGTCTTACCGGATTCTACATGGCTTGGGTTACCGAGTGGACCGACAACATCTGAAAGTGAATCCCCCTCTTTCATTTTACTCATGAATGTCGTCGTCTTGCCGACCGCCTGGACATAAAGAGTGATCGTGTTTTCAGACTTATCCCAATCGGCTAAGGTTATTGGAATTCGTTCACCCTCATCATGAACACGAATTATTACAAACTGTCCAGCCTTTGCTGTCCTGACTATGTCAGGAGCTTCAATAACATACCGGCACACCTGTGCGGCTAAATCATTTTTTCTTACAATCTTATACACGCTTTTCCTTTTCTCATGGGTTAAAGCTGTGGGGGCAATTCTCGGTCTTTCCACCAGATCCCGTTCACTTCGCAAAACTCGATTGCTTCGTCCATCATTGCCTGCTCTTCCGCTGAAGAAGGCTGTCGGGAAACAAAATAATATGTTCCCTTTTTATTAGAATCGAATAATGTATCCGCAACCGATTTGCATAAACCACATGCATTGCAGCAATCGAGAACGAAATATTTCCCGGCAACATTCTCCGGTAATTTCCTATAAGTTTCTTTCATTTTTAATCATCCCTCGCGCGAACCGCTTCAACCTTGGCGCTATATAACTTCCTGTTGTTTTACTCCCCTAAAATTTTAATATAATAAAAATACAACTAATGTGCTATTTCTCAATATAATTTCCGGCGTTGTCTCAGATTTTTTCCATCCAAGCAATGGAAGAAATAGCCTTACCCTCGCAATTCTTCGAAACATTCGAACGATATTTTTTCTTATCTATATCATAAAGTTTTCGGAAAAATCTTCCGAAAGTATAGTGGGGTATTATTATTGAAATTTAGGAAGGATTTTAATATGCCATCATGTTTAAAAAGATTCTGGATAATATATCTTGTTTTTATTTTTCTGGCGAATCTTAATCATCCATCTCTCGCTCAGGATGTCTCAAAAATGGCAATCGAAGATTTAGATTCACTTTCGCTCGATCAACTTCTGGATATCGATCTTCTTCAGGTTGCTTCGAAGAAACCGATGGGCAGGAAAGAAATTCCCGGGACTGTTACGATTATCAAGCGAGACGAAATTCGGAACGCCGGTGCCCGCGATATGATCGATGTTTTGAATTTAGTCCCCGGTTTCGCTTTTGCCGTGGATGTGCAAGGCGTTACCTCATTAGGCAACCGTGGCAACTGGGCCGATGAAGGAAAAGTGTTAGTCATGATCGACGGCATGCCGATGAATGAATTGCTTTACGCGACAATTCCCTTCGGCAATCGTTTCCCGGTCGATCTCATTGAACGTGTTGAAATAATTCGTGGGCCCGGTTCTTCGTTTTACGGCGGATTTGCCGAGCTTGCCGTCATCAATATCATCACTGCATCGCCGAGCGACCTCGATGGTTTCAGGATTTCCGGAACGTACGGACAAATGGGCGATGTTTTTGGCCGATCCAATCTCAGCATTGCATTTGGGAAACAATTTGATGATTTCGGTTTTTCAGCCTCTATGTTTCTCGGCAAAGCAAACCGTAGCAATGCGACCTACTATGGAATAGATTCTTCCTCTTTTCAAATGGCAGGCAACAATGTCCTTAAACCGTTAAATTTTAATTTTTCAGCTAATTATGGTAATCTGCGTGGACGATTAATAATCGAACGATACAATACAGAACAAGAAGACGGTTATGACGTGGCAATACCTTTCACGGTCGAAACAGATTTTCCAACTGTTACCGGCGATCTCGCATACGATATAAAATTAACCAACAAACTTACTTTGACGCCGCGTGTAAGTTATATTTGGCAGCAGCCGTATGAATCAACAACTATCATTCCCGGCGATACGTCATTATCCCAAAGTTTATTTAGTGATAAAACCGTTCAACGGACGACAGGAAGTATTACTCTCTCGGGCGATGTCACTCCATTTCTGTATCTCACGCTTGGAACTGAAGCGTACTTCGATCATGCTACAGCATCGGCAGCAACGCCTGATATAATCGGCACATCAAATCTTTTTTCAGATTCTCTAAGTTCAATCTCTTTCAATGACGTCGGCATTTTTCTTCAGAGCTTATGGACCAGCAATATTGTAAATGTCAACGCCGGGATCCGGTTCGATAAACATAGCGCCGTTCCGGCGGCATTTGTTCCGTGGATCGGAATTACAAAAATTATCGACAAGTTTAATTTTAAGTTATTGTATGGACAAAATTTCAAAGCTCCAACAATCATGAATATAACATTGAACAACGCGATCAAACCGGAACGGACAACCGCCCTTGAACTTGAACTCGGTTACCAGCTTCAATACAATATGATGATTTCAGCAAATATCTTTAATGTCACAATTAACGATCCCATTGTGTACGGGGTCGTTGACAACAATGAAGAATATTATAATTATTCTCACACCGGAACACGGGGAGTGGAGTTCGATTACACTCTGAAAAATCCGTGGGGATATATCAACGCAGATTACTCCTTCTATGTGGCTAATGACAATCAAGTCGATCAATACACGATCCCGGGAAATTCCAACGCACTTCTTGGCTTTGCCCAGCATAAAGGGATTCTAAATGCAAGCATCGCTCTTTTCGACGGCCGGATGAGTGTGAACCCGTCGGCTGTTGTTTTTGGTAAACGATATGGATTCATAGACATCGAGAACGACAGTATTCTTATTTTAAAGAAATTTCAACCTGTAGTACTTCTAAATCTTTTTGCAATCGTTAAGAATGTATTTGATCATGGAATTGATATTGGCTTCGGTGTATACAACATTTTCAATGCACGCTATGATTTTATCCAGCCGTATTACACAAATCTTAGCGTGCATCCTCCGCTCCCCGGTCCATCAAGAGAGTTCCTAATACGGCTTTCTTATGATTTTAAGTGGAAATAAAAAATATGCGATCTGAAGATGAAAAGAATAAAATCGAATACTGGAGATAAAATGAAACACCGATTCCTTCTATTTATAGTGGTTTTTTTCATAACCACTATTTGTGCCGCACAGGATATGGCCGTCCCGGCCAATGTCCAGGTTATGCTCATAAAAAAGATCATTAACTTCGATATGACGTTAAAAGAAAAATCACAAATCACAGTGGTGGTTTTTTATAATGACGGAACTGAAAATATTAAAGATGATATTGTGATGTTTTTTCAGAAAGCCGGATTCAAGGTGTCGGCTTCGAGGACCGATCAAGGGCTTGAAGGATTATCTGAAACATCTATTGCATATCTGGCAGCCGGTTCAGGGATAGTAAAAGAAGCTTGTGCAAAAAATAAGGTGCTCTCATTTTCAGGGGTTCGTTCAGTAATCAGCAGCGGCATGAATTCGATCGGTCTTGGTGTCGAAGAGGGAAAACCAAAAATTGAAATCAACATGGCACAATTTAAAGCCGAAGGACATCAATTTTCATCAGACTTCCTTCAAATAGCGAGGATAAACCAATAAGTAAAAATTATTGCTCTGTAGGGCGAGCAGTCTGCTCGCCCTACACTGTGTTTCATCTCTTCGAGTCTTAACCTTTCTCTATTTTAGCCCACGTATCACGCAACGTCACCGATCTATTGAAGATAAGTTTCTTCTCATTCGATTCATCATCCACACAAAAATATCCGAGCCGTTCGAATTGGAAACGATCCTGAGGTTTGGCGCTGGCAAGGTTTGGTTCGATTTTGCAATCTTTCAAAACTTCGAGCGAATTCGGATTGATATAACTCTTCCATTCATCGCCGGTCGGATTTGGGACATTGAACAACCGGTCGTAAACACGGACTTCGGCATCAAGCGCATGTTGAGTCGAAACCCAATGAATAGTTCCTTTTACTTTCCGCGCGCTCTGTGGAGAACCACTCTTTGTTTCCGGATCATACGTGCATCGTATCTCGATGATCTCTCCAGTTTTCTCATCCTTCACGACACCGACACATTTTATGATATACGCGTAACGCAATCGCACTTCGACTCCCGGTGATAAGCGGAAGTATTTCTTCGGTGGAATTTCTTTAAAATCATCCTGCTCGATGTACAACACTTTCGAAAACGGAACTTTCCTCGATCCGCTTGCCGGGTCTTCAGGATTATTCACGGCATCGAGTTCTTCCACCATTCCATCTGGATAATTTTCGATTACCAATTTCACCGGATGCAGGACAGACATAACACGCATCGCTCGTTTGTTAAGATCATCGCGGAGACAATCTTCAAGAAGCGCGACATCGATCATGCTGTCGGCTTTCGAAACTCCGATTCGATCTGCAAACAACCTGATTGATTCCGGTGTATAACCGCGCCGTCGTAATCCGGAAATTGTCGGCATACGGGGATCATTCCACCCATTCACATCGCCATCCTGAACAAGTTGGAGGAGCCGGCGTTTACTCATTACAGTGTACGTCAGATTCAATCGTGCAAACTCGATTTGCCGCGGATGGTAAATTCCCAATTGTTCGACAAACCAGTCGTACAGCGGACGATGATCTTCGAATTCAAGAGTGCATATTGAATGTGTTATTCCTTCGATGGAATCGCTCTGGCCATGAGCCCAATCGTACATCGGATAAATGCACCACTTGTCGCCGGTTCTGTGATGCGTGGCTCGCAAGATTCTATACATCACCGGATCGCGCATATTAAGGTTCGGCGATGACATATCGATTTTTGCACGAAGTGTTCTCGATCCGTCGGGATATTCTCCAGCGTGCATCCGCTGGAAAAGATCGAGGTTCTCCTCGATCGATCTGTTTCTGAACGGACTTTCTTTGCCCGATTCTATCAATGTTCCTCTATGCTCCCGGACTTGATCTGCATTTAAATCGCAAACGTACGCTTTGCCTTTTTTAATAAGTTGAATCGCGTATTCATAAAGCTGATCGAAGTAATCGGACGCAAAGAACAAACGATCATCCCACGAAAATCCCAGCCATCGCACATCTTCCATGATCGATTCGACATACTCCTGTTCTTCCTTGCTTGGATTCGTATCGTCGAATCTGAGATTTGTCAACCCATGATAATCTCTTGCTACGCCGAAATTCAGACATATCGATTTTGCATGGCCGATGTGCAGATAGCCGTTCGGCTCCGGAGGAAAACGGGTATGAACACGTCCATTAAATCTATTCGTTTTTAAATCGTCGTCGACGATGTCGCGGATAAAATTGCGGCGCTTCGGCACTTCTGATTTTGTATTGTCGTTTTCCAAAATTCTCTTGTTCTCCAGAATGATTGTCCTATTTGAAAATAATTTATATTTTTTCGTTTCTTATAAAATTTCTACAGCCGACATATTTAATTCTACAACTGAACCTTGCCTCAACCTCAATCTCACTCTCTGTCTCTCTCTCGATCTTTATCTCGATCTTGACATTGATCTCTTCCCTCTCTCTCTCCATCCTTCTTCGACTTTCCTTTTATCACTACCACAAATTCGCCTTTCACGGTGCGTCCTTCCAACTCCTTCTTAACCTCTGATACAGGCCCGCGCAGAAATTCTTCAAATTTTTTTGTCATCTCGCGTGCGATAACAACATATCGATCTCCGAAATGCTGATGAATTTCTCCGAGTGTTTTTGAAATTTTGTGGGGTGATTCGTACAGGATTACAGTCCGTTCTTCCAACGCGAGTTTCCGCAACAATGTCTGCCGGCCTTTTTTCATCGGAAGAAATCCTTCAAACACGAATGCATCCGTCGGCAAACCGCTTGCGACTAACGCAGAAACAAATGCGGTCGGCCCGGGAAGTGGAACAACCTGAATTCCTGCTTCGATCGCGGCATGAACAATAGCATACGCCGGATCGGAAATTCCCGGTGTGCCTGCATCCGTGACGAGCGCAACCGACGATCCATACTGCAAACGGTTGATCAATTCCGGGACCCTGCGATGTTCATTCTGACTGAAGTAACTGATCATCGGTTTATTGATTTCATAAAAATCGAGAAGTATTTTCGTTTTCCGCGTATCTTCTGCCGCGATGAGTTCCACTTCACGCAAAACTTCGACAGCACGATATGTGATGTCACGCAGATTTCCGATCGGGGTTGCCACGATATATAAAGTACCGCTTTGAATTTCCATCGTCATATTTTATGTGTAAAGTTGTCAGACATGATTAAAAGTATACGGAAAAGATGATGCTTATGCAAATTGATTCTGACCGGCAATTGCAGTATATTAAAAAATAGATGCCCGCGGAACACGCTGAAATCACGAAATGAGTTTTAGAAATGAAACTTATCTATTCGGAAGAAAGCTACGCTATAATCGGGGAGTGCTTTAATGTCTACAAATCCATGGGATGTGGTTTTCTTGAAAGTATTTATCAGGAATGCCTCGAAATAGAGTTTGCGTTCTGCAATATCCCCTTCACAACTCAAGTCCCATTAAGACTTTCATATCGCGACCGCGAACTTGGACATTTTTTTATTCCAGATTTTATTTGTTACGAGAAAATTATAGTTGAGCTCAAAGCTGTATCAAATATAGTTGATGAACATCGTGCTCAACTTTTAAATTACATCAGCGCAACAAAAATACAACTTGGTTTGTTAGTTAACTTTGGTCATTATCCAAAATTGCAATATGAACGATTTGCGTACACAAAAAGCATTTCGAAGATGAAACTAATAAAATGATTTCGTGTATTCCGTGTATTTCGCGGGCAAAGAACAATTTGAATTCTATCTTGCTGGAAGGAACAATCGCATGAGCTGGCTCAACTACCGAGAAATACCATCAGCAATCGGCGGCCTCTCAAAATTAAGCACGGATTACATTACTTCATTTGACAACGTCAAACAATTTTACAATGGAAATTTTAAAAGCGACGAGGATTGGAAATCTACCTTCGAACGTGCCGGTAATAAATCACACGACCGATCGACAATCATGCGCATTCTCATCGAGCAGAATAAAGATTTTCATTGCAGCATCAAAACCCTAGCAAATATCGATTTACTCCAGCACGATAATACATTCGCGATAGTAACCGGACAGCAGGTTGGAATTTTTGGCGGACCGCTCTACACTATATATAAGATCCTCACGGCTTTGAAATTGACAGAATTTCTGAAAAAAAAATATTCTGAATATAACTTTGTGCCGATCTTCTGGCTTGAAAGTGAGGACCACGATTTTGACGAGATGAATCATGTGACTGTGCTGAATCAAGAGAATGTTCATGTCACATATCCATATTTGCCGGATGGAAAACCTCTTGAAAAAAATCCCGGCCCGGTCGGGAGCATGGTGTTCGATGAATCCATCAATGATTTGTTTAATGCGCTGACTGCAGGCATGATTCACACAGAATTTTCCGAACAGCTTTTTCAATCGCTCCGGCATTCATACCGCATTGGATCAACGTTTACACAAAGTTTTGTCAGTTGGATCAACAAATTATTTCTGGAATCCATACCTTCGGGAGAAGAAAGCGGGTTGATCTTTATCAATCCAAATCATAAAGAATTGAAGACTCTTTTAAAACCCATCTTCTTGCAGGAATTCGACCATCAAACGGAAGTGTCGAATAAAATAATTGCGATCAGTGCGGATTTAGAAAAATCGTATCACGCACAAGTCAAACCGAAGGCAATAAATTTATTCATGTTTCACAAAGGCGGCCGTTATTTGATTGAACCGCGCGAACTGGAAGATGATTATAATTTGAAAGGCACACGGCATCGGATGACAAAAGAAGAACTCCGTGCCGCAATCGAACAGACACCTGAGATGTTCAGCCCGAACGTCGTCCTCCGGCCTATTTGCCAGGATATTCTTTTACCGACTGTTGCCTACGTCGGAGGTCCTGGGGAGATAGCTTATTTCGCACAGCTTAAACCGGTGTATGAAATGTATGACGTTCCCATGCCGCTCATTTTTCCACGCACCAGTCTGACAATACTTGAAGAACGGGTCGAAAAAGTAATCGAGAAATATCAATTAGACATTCACGACCTCTTCAACGAAATTGATCCGATAATTCAACGTATATCTAATCAAATATCGGAAGTTAAAATCGATCCCCTTTTTCAATCCACCGAAAAACGTTTAATCGATGACCTTGCTGAACTCCAATTCGGTTTAGCTCAAATCGATCCGACATTAATAGGAGCGCTCGAAAACACGAAGAAAAAAATTGTAGAATATCTGCACCAACTTCAGAGCAGAACATCTACCGCACAGCAGAAGAAAAATGAGGTTGCTCTGCGCCAGATACAAAAAGCCGTTGACGCAGTTCTTCCGAATGGAAATCTTCAAGAACGTGAGTTGAACATCATTTATTTTATAAACAAGTACGGACTGGAATTCATGCGCTGGTTAAACATCGAAATTAAAATCGATAAATTCGAGCATCAAATTCTTCGTTTGTAGTATAAAAAATGCCGAATTGCTACCGATGCTTCGGATATTCAATTCGACATTCGAAATTCGTCATTCGAAATTCGTCATTCGAAATTCTTAACCGGTTCCTGCGGTATCACGATAAGCGCAACGATATATCCGACGAACAGTGGAATAAATCCTGTCGCAATAAAAAGAACGAGCGTTGCTAATCTGACGATTGTCGGATCGATGTCGAAATAAATTCCAATTCCACCGCACACACCACCGATTTTCTTGTCTGTACGTGACCGATATAAGCGTTTCATGAGCAGATCTCCTTTTCTCGCATTTGCTGTATTTGTATACGAAAGAAAATCAAAAAAGTTTTAGATCTGTATTGAATAAAATGAATATAGATGAAACCGTCTCACTCTTTTAAAAATTTATTTATAGAATCCACCCAGGGTTCATTCACGTTATCCATTTCATTTGTAATATCAATAATTTTCAGGTTATAAAAAGAATCTTCATACGGAATAAGTTCATAAAGATGTTTTGCTTCAGCCGTGAATGTTATTGTATCAGGCGGATCGTCTCTTCTAACCGCTGAATGTACTTTCAATACATGTTTACCGGGAAGAAATTTAAAATATTTAGTCAAAAGGCTGTGAAATGTTCCATCATTGTCAATTGAAATTTCAAAATGATAAGAATTAACTAAAATCGTATTATCATCAATCGATATGGATTGAATAGGATGTTGTCTGTAATTTGTGAAAGCTTCATCAATAGATTCATGAAGGCTTTTTTTAGCAGTTCTCAATTCATCGGAAATATCTATGACAGATGGATTCCATACCGATTCTTTATAATCGATATTCGAAGCAAGCTTGTATGTATGTCCCGGCAACGCATCAAAATTGACGATGAACCATCCTCCAGTCGAGAAAGTTGAAGATCCGGTAGAACCGACTGTAGCATATCTGAATTTTATTTCATGTTTTCCGGGAAGCAATTCTAAAAATTTAAGATGCTCACTAGGGATCGAACTGCATCCACCGGGTATCCTTTTACTATCAATTGAATATATCTTTAAACCAGCATCTTCTCTCACTAGAAAAGATATATTATTTTCCGGCAGAGGCTCTCCAGAATAGGTTTTCAAATAGTTGACGTTGCTACAGCTTGTTAGAATAAAAAGCGTAATGCATATTAATATTTTGATTTTCCAATTGATGTAAACCATGCAAATCCTCCTATTACTTTATAATTGTATCTCCTTATTGAACTCGTGATTATAAACCTCGACTTATTACGTTTTTTTAATCTAAGAAAATATTTTGAAAAATGTTTCAAGACTGCCTAACCACAAAGCTGCAATCTAATTGTTTTTTTATTTCACTCAAATGAAGTCGTCTTCATAAGCCACTAAAAAAAGCCTCAGATTTCTGATCTGAGGCCTCCATGAAGTAAGAATTGTTAGTATCCTATCTCAACAACAAGAGTTTCTTTATAGATACAAACTTTTCACCGCGAATTCCATCGGCTATCATCCTATAGAAATAAATCCCGCTGCTCAAACCCGAAGCATTCCATTCCACGCAATATCGATTCGCTGCTTGCATTCCATCAACCAGATTCGTCACTACTTGACCGAGGATATTGTAAATTGTGATTTTGACATAAGAATTCTTTGGAAGGTCATATCGAATCATCGTCGATGGGTTGAATGGATTTGGAAAGTTCTGGAATAATGCAAACTCTTTTGGAATTCCACTATGTTCGTCAACTGCATCTAATTTCAAACCTGTTGTAAAATTCGCTGTTGCAGAATAATTGCTCGTTCCACCGGTGTCTATAGCACTCACATGCCAAAAGTAGTTTGTGGTTGCTGCAAGTGGAGTACTCAATTTTGTGGATGTATCTGCCGTGGTACTGTCGAAAATAACATTTACAGCTTTGAATCCGCCAATCGAATCAAGGTCGCTAATACTTGCTATTTGAATGTGGTACTTTGTTGCAGAAGGTGAAAAATTCCAGATAAAAATTGTTTTTCTCGGTTGGTCTATCTGACTAATCGGCGAAACAAGTAGAGGTACAGTTGGAGTGGCAACAATTGTCGTGAAAGAATCCACTGCCGAAAACGCACCATATCGTCCAGCACCGTATGCACTCACACGCCAGAAATATTTCGTTTGATGTGCAAGAGCGATGATTTTTCTTGTTGTGTCTGTGACGTTTGAATCGTTCACGATGCAGGAGGAAAACGATCTATTCCCAGAAAGCTGGAATAGATATTGGGTCGCGGTTGAATTTGGATTCCACTTAAAAATGAGAGTATCCGTACGCTGAGATACAGAGCCATTAATGGGGAATAAAACCGTCGGCGGCGCATAAACATTTTCTCCGTTTATTTTCAGCGCAGGATCTAAGAGCCATTCCCCCGTATTTCCTTTTTTATCGGCATAGCTGATTTTAAGCGAGAGCAATTTGATAAATTCACATTTGATGCTGTCCAATTGAAGCGTGAACAGACTGCCGATGCTATCATGCACTGCAATTTTCGTTGGAATGTAGTCAGTCCATGTATCTCCGTGAAAATCTTTAATTGCTACCTTTATCGATTGTTCGTTCAAATTCGGATCTTTGAGCGAGAATCTCAATTGGGCATTTTCAAATTTTTCAATACTGTCAACCGGTCTACCGGAGGAATTTCTTATCTGAAGAGACGTCAGACTGGGTGGAGCGTTATCAACTCCGTACTTTCCGATCACAGAAGTCAGCATCGCTAGAGAGTTGGATGCGAAACGGGAATGACCGACCTGATAGAATTGGGTTTTTAAATACGTTCCATTCCATGTGGTGTATATATCATCGAGGATCTCTGTTTTCGCTGAATCGATAATTTGACCGTTTACATCATATATTTTGTAATAATGCGTCTGCCCTTCGATACTCCTGTTGTCACCCAATTGCCCTGTGAAGTAAACACTTTGCTGATAGCTGTTTGGATACACCGTATACTCCGCTCTTCCGAATACAATATCGTCTCCGATAATTATGGGACGTGTGTGATCTTCTTCGATGAAAATATCCGGAGTGATTTCATTCGAAGGACCCATAAAAAACTGCTTGTTCTTTACTCTCATAGGTGCCGATTTGAAAGAATAGCTCCAAGGATTGGGAGGATATGAATTCAATGCATGCATGATAAAATCAAAGGTCGGATTATTGTTTGTCTGTTCATTTCTTACGACATACCCTTCCCAATAATTATTAGCGAGCGCAGTTACATTGCCTACATCAGTGGCTCTAAGCGTTTGGCCCGTATCATTTTTAAACCATGTATCAATCCCAAATGATAGAATTGGAGTAATCGCACTATTATCATAGAGGAGTCTTACTTTTTGCTTCACAAGATCTTCCGGTTTATTGGTAAAAAAAATATCGGAAGCATAGTTTGAAACCGGTTCGAACGAGATTACTCTATAAAGACTATCTCCTTCAATATTATATTGATGACAGTGAAGAAGATGGCTTGCCGGGATATCTGAAATAAAAAAATGGGACCATGTTCTGAAAAAACTTAGACAATGACAAAACTTCTGTTTATCAAACAAGCCTATTGCATAATAATACTCAGGCAGATTCGCGATATTTCTTCCATATTCATCTTTTCCATTCAAATGTATTTCATGTGTCGATTCGTTTTTTGAAATGGTAATAACATCAGCGCCCGTTAGGTTTAAATTTTTCTTGATACATATATAGACAGTATCACCTGCAGCCATTCCTGACATAAAATCATAGTTTCCATTTGGTACATTTAACTCTGCCGTATACAAATTAATATATGTCGCATTGCATGGTTGGAATAATTTATCGTTACTTGCCAGTATAAAAATCGATGCCGGCTGTTCAAATTTCAGTTGGATCATTTGACGCTTGACAAATGCCCAGGGAAGCGATAAGGTATCTTTTGTGCCGATAATTTGCGCATAGGCACTATAAGCATTGGAGCCTGAATTAAGAAATTGTACCATACTATTATTGACACTCATTCGAATGTCGATTGCTGTTGAATCATTCGGAACGAGAGAGAATGTGGGTTTGTCAACTGTGAAACTTACACCAGAGTATTTTGATGAAATGTTGACAGTATAATTCTGTGAAGTGGAGGATATGTTTTTAATTTTCAAAATTTTATGTGGACTCCAAATTGAACTGGTCGTATCACACCGCCCGAAACTTAGATCTGCAGGTAATGCGATCGTCCCTGTAGTAATTGCTTTATATGCATCAACAAAACCGTTACCCTGTTCCATCGGTTCATATAAAAGTACTTCTGCTGTCGTTTTTATTGCAGACTTCATAATATCAGGTGTCCAGTCCGGATGTTGCTTTTTTAATAACGCACAGATACCGGCAACATGAGGACAAGCCATTGAAGTGCCGGAATAAACAATAGTCCCTCCCGAAAGCTTACATGATTTTATATTGGTTCCTGGTGCCAACACATCCGGTTTGATAAAAAAATTGCTTGTATTTGGACCTTTTGAACTATATGATTCAAGTATTTTTGCTTTCGTGGTACTCCCAACGGTGATGGCTTTTTCAGCGCAACCAGGAGATCCGATTTTATAAAACCCGAGATCGCCCTCATTGCCGGCAGCTGCACAAACAACCACTCCGATAGTAGATACATTATTCACCGCAGTTGCTAGAGGGTCCTCCGGTGTTCCGTACCCTCCAACACTCATATTAATGACGTCAACAGCATCAGAATAGTCGCCATCATTGTTCGGATCGATACTATATTCAATAGCCTCAATTATTGTAGATATATAACCGTTCCCTTGCGCATCCAACGCCTTACAAGCAACGAGCGAGGCTTCAGGTGCGACTCCTTTGAGAGTCGAGGAATTTGCAGCAACTATCCCAGCCACGTGCGTCCCATGTCCGTTATCATCCATCGGATCATCATCATTATTCACAAAATCATAGCCACCAATGACTTTATAACCAGCCCCAAATCCCTGTCCCAACGCTTCGTGAAGATAATCAATTCCGGTATCGATAATCGAGACCTTAATTCCTTTCCCTCTATTATTAAAGGTATTCCAAACTTTGTCCGCTTTGATAAGAGGAACGCTTTCATCTAGATCGATATGTACCTTGTTATCTATATGAATTTTTTTAACATACTCTAATCCGCTTAAATATGATAAGTACTTTCGCGGAACTTCAAGTTGTGCGCCGGAAAAAACTTTATGAAATTCTTTATTGATGATAATTTTCGATGATGTGCTTTTATTAAGAGACTTGTTAAATTTTTTAGAAATTCCCGAAAGATCTTCGGCTAACTGAAGAGATCGATGATTTTTAATCCCACTCTTTCGAAATTCCGGTAATAACAATACATCCGGAACATCTTTAAATTCTACAATAATTCTAGTTATCTCATCTTCACTCTTCACGTTATTAGAATCAACCATGCTCACAAAATGATTCACACCTCTTATGGCCGAATTATAGAGTATATTCTGACTGAAAGCAGTCGACAAAATAAGACAGAAGATAATAAATAAAAATTTTTTCATACGATTTCCCTCACTGTTAATAATAGATTGATAAATCCACAACTCGGTCAGTGGATCTTCGAAATTTGAATTTTACATGAATGAATTAAAATGCTTATTATAATAATTTATTTTTCTGTTTCCATTGGATTAAGTACTCTTTAAGAAATGTTTTTCCTTCTCTACTTCCTCACCCGCTCCAGCGTTTCCCAAAACGCCGGGAATGAAATACTCGCGTATTGACTTTGCGTCATTGTTGTTTCACCTTTTGCAACCAATGCGGCAACCGCGAAAGCCATTGCAATCCGGTGATCGCCGTAACTTTCCAATTCGACGCCGGCGAGTTCCGGCACTCCTTCGAACCGAAAACCGTCGTCGAACACCTCGACATCGACTCCCATTTTAAGCAGATTATTTGCAACGGCAGCAATGCGGTCGCATTCTTTGTTGCGCAGATCAAGTGCATTACATACTTCGAATGTTCCTTTACTTACCGCAGCCGCAACTGCAAGAACTGGAATTTCATCTATTATATTTGGAATGATAGGCCCTGATAATTTTAAATTATGCAGATAGGATGAACGGACTATAAGATCACCGATCGGTTCTCCGCTTACTTCACGCTCGTTTTCGATTACAATATCTGCTCCCATCGAGAGAAGTACATCGATCACACCGCGGCGGCTGGGATTTAATCCGACGTTGATAATTCTCAATTCTGAATTTGGCACGATTGAACCGGCAACAAGCCAAAATGCTGCGGCCGAAACATCGCCGGGAACGATAAATTCGCGTGGAGAAATTTTCATACCGCCTTCAACCGAAACATATCGTCCGTCGTTGCGCGCCTCAATCTTTAATCCTAACATTCTCTCGGTATGATCTCGCGACGGCGTCAGTTCGACTACTGTCGTTATTCCTTCGGCAAAAAGTCCGGCTAATAAAATTGCCGATTTCACCTGCGCACTCGGTATTGGAAGATGATATATGATCGCCTTTAATTTTCCCTGCCCGAAAATGTGGAGCGGAGCAGTTCGCTTATCAGTCGCCGCGATTTTTGCTCCCATCATCTCCAGCGGATCGATGATTCTGCCCATCGGACGTTTCGCAAGAAATTCATCGCCGGTGATTATAGAATTAAAATTCTGCCCCGCAAGAATTCCTGTCATAAGCCGGATCGTTGTTCCGGAATTTCCTGCGTCAAGTTGTTGAGATGGAGGCTTGAGTCCGTGCAACCCTTTTCCGCACACGTCGATGATTCCATTTTTTTCACTGATGTTTATTCCGAGAGCTTCGAGAATTTCTCGCGTACTTGTAGGATCGCCGGCGGTTGAAAGATTTTTTATAGTTGAAGTGCCTTCAGCTAAAGCGGCAAACATAAGCGACCGGTGTGATACCGACTTATCGCCTGGGACATTAATTTCTCCTCGCAAGCACTGAGCAGGGCGGATTGTTCGAGTAATGTCCTCCATTATTTCACCTCACTTCCACTTTGCGCGGGTCCATCGGGAGTGAGAACAATTAATTTTCCTTCTCCTTCTGCTGCCAAAATCATTCCTTGCGATTCGAGTCCCATCAACGTTGCAGGCTGAAGATTGGCAACTACGATTACTGTCTTGCCGATCAACTGTTCCGGCGCATAGTGTTGCGCAATACCTGCAATTACCTGGCGTTTATCGCTTCCAATTTCAATTTGCAACTTTAATAATTTCTGGGATTTTGGAACTTTCTCGCATGTGATTATTTTTGCCGTTCTCATATCGACTTTTCTAAAATCCTCGATTGAGATTGTGGGTTTAAATTTCATCGGCTTAGCGACAGGCGCGGATTCGGATTGCAATTTCTGCAATTCCATATCGATGACGCTATCTTCAATTTTCACAAATAATATTTCGGGTTTACCAAGTTTGTGTCCATTCTTCAATGCAACAATTCCCGCTTTCTTCCATCCTTCTTTCAACGGACTCCCTTCAAGATTTAAAATCTGCCACAAGCGTGAACACGTATTTGGAATAACCGGTTCGAATAGAATTGCAAGAGTTCGGGCTGTATTCAGGCAGATGTTCAATGTGGTTGCACATGCCGCCGGATCATTTTTCAATGTTTTCCATGGTTCGCTGTCGTTGAAATATTTATTACCGTCTCGCGCCAGATCCATGATACGATTTACACCATCACGAAAATGGTAATGCTCGAAAAGATCCGAGACCTCATCGACCGCGGCGGAAATCGCTTTTATCATATGCTGATCGCGTTCGTTCAATTCTCCAAGCGCGGGAACTGTTCTGTCGAAATTTTTATCGGTAAATGCTAACGTGCGATTCACGAAGTTCCCGAAAATATCGGCAAGCTCGTTATTGTTTTTCGCCTGATAATCCTTCAGATAAAAATCACTATCTTTTGTTTCCGGCAATATTGTCGCTAAACAATAACGCAATGCGTCCGGATTCGGAAATTTTTCAAGGAAATCTTTCACATCAATTCCCCAACCACGGCTCTTTGAAAATTTCAAACCCTCGAAGTTGAGGAATTCATTCGCAGGAACATTTTCCGGAAAAACATACTGCGTTTTATTTCCATCATTCCATGCCATCAGCATTGCTGGAAAAACAATACAATGAAATACTATATTATCTTTCCCGATGAATGCTACGTACTTCGTATTCTCATCCAGCCAAAAATCCTTCCACAGATTCGGAACTCCTTGCTTCTGCGCCCATTCTTTTGTTGATGAAATATAACCCAGAACTGCATCGAACCATACATAGAGAACTTTTTGCTCATATCCCTTCAAAGGAATCTTCACACCCCAATCCAAATCGCGGGTTACTGCCCGATCCTGTAATCCCTCTTTGAACCAATTCTCGCAATACTTCAGCACGCTTTCACGCCAGCCATCGCGATTGTTGCGTTCCTTAATGTATGCTTCCAACCTCGATTGGTAATCGCCGAGCGGAAAATACCAATGCGAGGTTTCGCGTACAACTGGCCGTTCGCCGCTGATTTTGCTTTTTGGATTAACAAGCTGTGTCGGACTTAAAAACGAGCCGCATTTTTCACACTGATCTCCCCGTGCATCCGGTGAAGAACAGACAGGACAAGTTCCTTCTACGTAACGATCGGGCAAGAACATTTTCATTTTCTCATCGTAGAATTGCTGTTCGGATTTTTCTTTCAGTATATTCCGTTTGTGAAATGATAAAAAGAACTCCAGCGATGTTTCGTGATGAAGCGGAAGCGAGGTTCGCGAGTAATTATCGAAGCTCATCAGGAAATCTTCGAACGCTTTCTTATTCATCGTATGATAGCGATCGACCACTTCTTGCGGAGTGATGCCTTCTTTTTCGGCTGTGATTGTAATAGGCACACCGTGTTCATCGGAGCCGCACACGAACACTGTTTCACGTCCCTGCAATCGCTGGTAGCGTGCATAAATATCAGCAGGCAGATATGCACCCGCTAAATGTCCGAGATGAATTGGCCCATTTGCATACGGCAATGCCGCAGTAATAAGGATACGTTTATCTTGCATTAATATGCCTAAATTGGTTTTTCAGTGATTAAAAGTTGTTGTGAAAATTCGGAGAGAGCGAGGCAGTCCCATGCATCATTTTGGTCGTAATGGACATACACCAGGTCTTTAAAGATATCAACTTTTTCAATCCGACCGGATCCCATCTTCGTCGTCACTCTTGAATCAAGTGGAGGGAAACGTTTCAAAGCTTCGATATATTGCGACACTTCATACACGAGGCAGCACTTCAGGCGGCTGCATTGGCCTGAAAGCTTCAATGGATTTAACGGCAGATTCTGGACACGCGCATGTTGAGTACCGATCCGGTGAAATTCGAGAAGCCAACGCGCACAGCACAATTCTCGGCCGCAGCTGCCGATTCCGCCGAGCCGTTTCGCTTCGTCCCGAACACCAATTTGCCGAAGTTCTATCCGGGTTCGAAAAACACCCGCGAGATCCTTTACGAGTTCCCGAAAATCTACTCTTTTCTCGGCTGTGAAATAAAATGTAACACGGTTCCGGTCGAATTGAAGCTCGGTGTCTACAAATTTCATGGGCAGACCGTGCTTGATAATTTTTTCCTTGCAAATACGCGAAGCTTCTTTTTCCCGGTCATGATTGGAATGAAATTGTTCAATATCTTCAGGCGTTGCTTTTCGAACAATCTTTTTTTCTTCATTGAGCAAAACTCCTCTTTCACGCCGCTTAATAATAACTTCTTCGCCTGCAAGATGAATCCTTCCTAAATCCACACCTTTATCGGCTTCAACGATTACAGATTCACCTTTGGCAAGTTCCAGATTTTCTGCATTTTCAAAAAAAAGGCGGCGGGCTCCTTTGAATTCCACTTCGACGATGTTCTGCTTGATCTTCGATTCATCGATGATCTCTTGCTGAACCTGCGGTTGAGCCGGCAGTTCGAGAAGTTCATCAGGAGGCGGCGCTAATTTGTCGTCTTCTTCCAGAAAACGCACAGCCTCCGGATTCTCATCGTAATAATAACCTAAACTAAGCGAAGTATCATGCTCAGGTTTATTCTGCCCAGACATTGGATTGCTCTTAATTGCTTAACACTGACCGTAAATTAATTGCAAGATTTGTAAATATAAGAGGAAGATATACATTTTTGCGAACAAGTGCAATGGATTGATCCACTAATTCAATTGCCTCCGAAACATTCGCTTTTTCGAACCTGCGTAAAAAATTCCTAATTGTTTCAATTTGATCAATGTTGGCGATAACTCCGTCTCCGGCTTCCTTTAATAGAAGCACATCACGAAACCATAATTGTAGCATTGCCAGCCATCGTTCTGCTCCCGGCCGATCAATGCCATCCACAACCTGATCCACAATCGTTAAAATATTTGTCGGCGATTTTGTGAGAGCGGCTCTGACAAAATTTACGGCTTGTTCTTGCTCTATCTTCAAATTTTCATCGATCAATTCAAGTGCGCGACTGTAACTTCCCTGGGCCATATTCGCGATAGTTTGTGCTTTTACCGATTCAACATTTTCTCGTTCCATGAGCGCTGTGACAATATCCTGATCGGTCAATAAATCGAAGCGAAGAATTTGACATCGGGAAATAATAGTGGGGAGAAGTTTTTCCTGATGGGCCGTAGTGAGAACGATTATTGTGTTTTCATTCGGCTCTTCCAGTGTCTTCAACAGCGAATTCGCTGCTTCATCATTCATTTTATCAGCATCAAAAATAATGAAAAATTTTTTTCCAGAAGTGTAAGCATAATAAGAATTGGATGTTTTTAATTGACGAATGCTTGCCACTCTGATTTCGTTTGCTTTCGGAATTTGAATGTTGTGGTAAGGATTTCTTGCTTTCAGCTGTATTTCATTTTGGATAAGTTCGATTTCCGAAGTCGACAAACCATCCAAAGGACCACCTTCACTTCCTTTGCCGGTAGGTAAGGCAAAGATTAAGGATACGTTTGGATGCTGGAGTGAATTCATTTTTAAACAACTATCGCAATTGCCACAGAGGATGAGATTATCATTCAGACAATTCAGTGTGCGCGCAAATTCAATTGCCATTGCATCTTTTCCGACTCCATCGGGCCCGGAAAAAAGGTACGCATGCGGAACTCGCCCACTTTCAATGGCACGAGCCAGAAAATGTTTCACGCGCGGTTGACCGATCACCAATGGCCAAAGTTTTTCAGAATGCATGTCCGATTCCAAATTGAACCACACCGGGTGCAAAAACCTCCTTCCAGAAACGGCGCTGGAACATCCATTTATTTCCCGTCTCTTTTGGATTGTATATCTTGATCCCGTAATCGATTCGAAATGGTCCGAAGAAGGTTTCATATCGATAACCAAAACCACTTGCGAGAGCGATTTCGGATGGCATGGTTGTCGTCTTAAGATTGTTGAGAGTCCCCCATATATTTCCTCCATCAACAAAAAAAACCATCCACATTGCTGGAAAATTGAAAACCCATACTTCACCTAACGGTTTAAAACAATTCCAACGCCACTCCATACTTCCTTCCAGTTGAACATCACCTCCCGCATCAGGAGATTGCACCATGCCGAGCGTGCGGTATTGCCAGCCTCGAACACTGCTGCTGCCGCCGGCATAGAAACGTTGGTCAAAAGGAATATCGTAACCTGAAGGTTTGGATCTTGTTTCACCATATCGTTTTGCAAATCCACCTTTCAACTTCATTGCAATAATAGAACTTGTATCTTCAGCCACTGTATAATACCATCGTCCGAGTGCTTGTACTTTGACGTATTGCGAAAAAGCGAGCGAAGGTTGAATATTCCGTATCAATAATGGAACCAGTCCGGCTTCTTCAATTGTGATGGAATGGAAAAATCCAGATGATGGCGAGAAAACATTATTTGTTTTGTCCCGATAAAGTGTGAACGAAAGAATAGAGTTAAATTGATTGACCATGGTATCTTTTCGAGCCTGAAGAAGAGTATACGCGTTGGCGCTATCGTAGGTTGTAACTTGAGAACGCTCGAGTATCCAATCGAAAGATCCGAAACTGAATGTTGCAAATTGATTGAGCACACCTGCGCGAAAACGAATGATCGTCTCCAAATACGGACGTTCTTTATCCGCGATCAAAGAGAGAGCAACGACATTACTCATTTTGTTCGATAGAAAATATGGCTGGGTCATCTGAACAGTTAAGTCGCCATTTGCAATAAGTGAAGTATCGTGAATTCCATTCTTTCCAAGTACATCTTTAAGTTTCAGTTCATTCAACGACTGGAATCCAAGCCGTGCACGCGCGGTAAAATTTCTTGCACTTCCGAAAAAATTCCGATCGCTGTAGCCGATTCCAACACCCAGGTTGAGCGCTTCGTTGCCATCGTTGACAAAAATTTCAGGAGCCAATTCATGAGGTTTTCGAGCAATCAGCGCTATTTTAACCGGAACTACGGCGGTCCGGGTGGTATCGGATAGTTGAGAAGAAAATGGTGCATCAAATTTTACAGATTCAAAAATTCCGAGTTTATTTAGATTTTGACTGCTGACATCTCGTTTTTCGACGCTAAAATTTTCACCTGGCTTCATCTCTAGTTGCCGTAGAACAATCGAGGAATCTATTTCCAAATAGCCTTCGTTCGAAATAGTAATTGAACCGAATGTGCAATGTACACCGGGATCAAATGCCAGCTTCAAGTATCCATGATGAGTCTTTCGGCTTACCAGAAAGAGTGAGTGAGGATCTCTTAATGCAGCTGTATTCGGATAACCGTTGTTTTTTAAATTTTTAAGAACACGGTTAATATCATCTTCAACCACCGAGCGATCATACGGCATATCCTGAAAGAGAAGAGAACTTTTTACAATTGCTGCGCGCCGAGACGAATCAATCCGTTCGAGTCCGACGTAGATGACGGAATCTATGCAATAACGTGAATTTTCTTTTATCGTCAGATCGAGATGCACCGTAGATTGCTGGATATTGTATCGGATCGTCGTATCGACCATAACATCGAGGAATCCTTTCGCTTTGTAAAAATCGATGATCTTCTGAACGTCGGTACGAAAAGCCGCCGGATCAAAATACTGCGGCCTCGATCCGAGTTTTTCACTCATGTGCCGGAATATCCATTTTGAAAACCCATTCGGTGTTTCATGCGTCTCCATCAAATCTGTTAAAGTTGAAGAAGAAAGAGTTCTATTCCCTTCAAAATCGATCGAGGTAATTTCGAAATTTTTCTTTTCCTGAGCGTTCCCGATGATCGTGAGCGCCAGAAATAATAAGAGAGTTATAATTGTTCTGGAATGCGTCATAGTCAACAAAAAAACCCAGCACTGGTGCCGGGTTTTCGTTATGATACTATTTTTATTCAGTTCAGTTACACCGACCGATTAATATTCATTTTCGTCATAGAAGAAGTCTTCGTCAGTCGGATAATCCGGCCAGATTTCTTCCATGCTTTCATACGGCTCGTCGCTATCTTCCAACTCGTGTAGATTTTCTATCACCTGCGATGGAGCGCCGGTGCGTAATGCATAATCAATCAATTCCTCTTTTGTTGCTGGCCATGGTGCATCATCCAAGTGCGATGCAAGCTCCATCGTCCAAATCATTTGTTGCTTCTCCTTAATGTTGCCGATCTACTTCTTTAATCCAAAACAATCTTTGTATTTTTTTACTTTGTGGCTACATTTACTTTAGGTTCGGCCTCATCGAAGAAATAATCAATCGGATTTATATGAACGCCATTTTTGATCACTTCATAATGCAGATGAGGACCCGTCGTCACTCCAGTGCGCCCAACCCGTCCTATCAATGAACCACGTTTAACCTTTTCACCTTCCTTCACGAGTGAAGCAGAAAGATGGGCATAAAGCGTTTTGTAGCCATAACCATGATCAATTTCGATTGCCCTTCCGTAAGTACCGCGGTTGCCTGTGAATTCAACCACACCCTCTGCGGCGGCATAAATCGGAGTGCCCTCCTCTGTTGTAATATCAAGCCCTGAATGAAAACGGTAATCGTGAAAAACAGGATGCAGCCTCATTCCGAATCCATTCACCGAATAATAACCTGATGTCGGTTTAATTGCAGGAAGATGTTTGAAAAACTCTTTGTTGTAATCCATCTTTTGAACTATACCGCTATAACTCGATTGTTGAATCTGCACTTGCCGTTCGAGTTGATCCAGCAAAGTATTTGTGCGTTGAAGAAGATCGTTTGCTTGAGTTGAAATACCAAAATCGTAATTCTCTTTTGTCCCGCCTGTTCCTGCTTTGAAAAGGTCTTCCGTTAATCGAGGAAGGTCTGATAACATTCGGAGTTCGTTATCACGCTGGACGAGTTTTGTTATTGCACTTTCGAGAGATTGTAATCGATCGGTAAGATTGCTTAATTGGGCTTTGAGAATAGTATTTTCATTTTTAAGGATATTTGTTTTATCGATGCCAAGCCCCATCATGTCCTTACCAAGATAATTTATTGCAACAACAAGACCTACGAGAATGACTGCGACAAAAAGAATAGTTGCTGCTAACTTAGTCCGAGCCCCCTTCACTTCCTTTAATCGCAACGTATCTTCCGAAAAATAGAGAACCTTTATTTTTTTCGGCATGAACACTCCTTTTTTAAAATTGACTAAAGTGTGTGACAGGTTGATTTAATGCAACTTCACGACAGAACGCCATTCCAATCCCCTGAATAGCGATTTTTATGTTTCGTGATGAAAATATAAAAAATACTACCTTTTGTCAAGTTTTTTTTTACAAAACGGATGAAAAAAGAGTTGAAAACACACTAATTCTGTGTTTTAAATCAAAATATTACTCAAAATCGTGTTCAAAGAAGTCTACAGCACGATTTCCTATATTTTTTTTGCTCTTCTCCTCGATCAAAAGTTCAAGCCGCTGAGTAAAATCTTTCGCAGCATCGTAACCATAACGCTTCAATAAATGATTGAGTGCGATAACCTCAATTATAACCGTAACATTTTTCCCGGGAAAAATCGGAAGTTTGACTAAAGGAATTTCGATATCCATAATCGAAATTGTATCTTCATCCAAGCCGGTGCGTGTATAATCTTCATCCGGCTCCCAAACCTGAAGTTCAACGAGAATCTCAACGCGTTTCTGATATTCTGATTGCGCGTACACCGAACATGCTTCGAACATCGATCAGCCCTAAACCTCTTATTTCCATAAAGTGTTTCACAAGATCGGTACCGGATCCCATGAGAATATCTTCTCCTTTGCGGGTAAGCATGACTATATCATCGGCTACCAATCTATGCCCACGCTCAACCAGATCGAGAGCGACTTCGCTCTTTCCAATTCCTGATTTCCCCATAATCAATACACCGACACCATACACATCGATGAACGATCCATGAACAACCGTTTGCGGAGCGAACTGATCATCGAGAAAATCGCTCAGGAGGAAAACAAGTTTCGTGGTTTCATCCGAGCTTTGCATGACTGCAATGTTGTACTGCGTAGCTATCGATATTAATTCTTCGTGCAGAGGATTATTATTCGATATGATGATGCACGGTATATCAAATTGTAAAATTATTTTAAACGCGGCAATCCGTTGATCTATCGTGAGATGGTTCAAATATTTGATTTCCGTATTTCCAAAAACCTGCACGCGATTATATGTAAAAAGTTCAACATACCCGGCCAGAGCGAGCCCGGGCCGGTGTATGTTTTTATCAGAGATTTCTTTATCGAGGCCGATGCCCTCGTTGAGCATTCGCAGTTTCATCCTGCTCTGCATGCGTTCGAATAAAAAACCAACGGTAATGCTGTGATTTTGAACTTCTTTCGTTTCCAGTTTCTTCATTCTACGCTCATTATTTCTACTTTAGTAGGAGTCTTTCGCTGATGGAGTTTTGTTTTATATTTGACAAGCTGGCGTTCGATTTTATCAATAGCCAGATCTATCGATTTAATAAAATCCTCGGACTTTTCCATAGCCGTCAATATTTTTCCGTGGACGGTTAAATTTATTTCTGCAATTTTTACACTATCAACAGCTTTTTCGTAACTGAGAATGACTTCTGCGCTTATTATTCCATCATAAAATTTCTCCATTTTTTTAACGCTATCAATTGCATATTCCTTTAACGTTGCGTGTGTTCGGAAATGACGGGCTGTGAACTTCGTTCGCATAGGTATCTCCTTTCTAAGCTACTAACTAGTGAATTACCGTTCCGTCTTCCTGATCGGTACCATTGATCGAGTCGGCGTCCTGGCTTTTAGTTTTTTCCCTCTCCTCAATTGTCGGCAGCATCAGAAAAAAACTGAACCTTTACGCCTTAGGATGAGCCTGGGCATACGCTTTTTTCAACCGCTCCACAGTAACATGAGTGTAGATTTGTGTTGTGGATAGACTTTCATGTCCCAGTAGTTCTTTAACTGCTCTAAGATCTGCACCGCGATCAAGCATATGTGTGGCAAATGAGTGCCGAAGAACGTGGGGACTTTTTTTCTCGACCTCCGATACTTGTTCTAGGTAATGTTTGACAATGAGATTTACACCCTTCGGATACATCTTTCTTCCATGAATAGTAAGAAACACTCCTTCCAAATCATCAACAAGAGATTCTTCTGTATATAATTCATGACGGTGTTCGAGGTAACGTTTGAGTGCAATAAGTGCCTTGTCACCGATTGGGACCACACGCTGCTTTGCACCTTTTCCAAGCACTTTGATTGTCCGGTTGTTCAAATCGACATCCCTCAAGCGAAGTCCGATCAATTCACTAAGCCGAATACCTGTTCCGTAAAATAATTCGAGCAAAGCACTATCGCGACAACCTTCCGCTGTTGACTGGTCCGGCAAAGTGAATAGCCGTTCTATGGATTTTTCATCAATGAATACGGGAAGCCGTTTTTCTAATTTTGGTGATATAAGCCCTTCTGCCGGGTTGAGAACCAGAATGTGCCTGCGTACCAAAAAACGGAAGAATGAGCGGAGTGCAGCGATCTTTCGGCGAACACTCTTCCGTGCTGCTCCATGTTCCATAAGTTGTGCAAAAAAATCCCGGAGGAATAATCGTGTTATGCCTCCGATATTAACCTCTTGTATGCCAATCCTCGCCGCTGCATATTGTCTGAATTGTTCGAGATCACTTCGATATGCAACGCATGTATGCTCCGAGTAATTACGTTCAACCTGTAAGGACTCGATATACAAATTAATATATTCGATCATAGGCAATCCTTATGCCTCTGGTTCGCGTGGCTCTTCCTTGGCAAACTCTTCCTTGCAATCCGGACACAATAGATATTCTCCCTTCTTCTGAGAATATTTTACAACAAGATAAGGTGATTTGCAATTCTCGCATACCTTGTCAACCGGTTTATCCCACGAGGCGAAATCGCAGCTGGGATATCGTGAGCAGCCATAAAACGCGCGCTTTCTTTTTGTTTTCCGCTCTACGACGTCCCCTTCTTTGCACTTCGGGCATTTCATACCCATCGAAATCGATTTTGTATTTTTACAGGCCGGATAGTTCGAACATCCTAGAAACGTTCCGAACTTTCCGCCTTTCACAATCATATCGCCGCCGCAGAGTTCACATTTCATCCCGCTCACGTGCTCGAGTTGTTTCTGTTCATGCTCAAGCGGTTTTGTATTTTTACATGCCGGATAGCCGCTGCACGCCATGAATCGACCGTTGCGTCCCCATTTGATAACCATCGGCTTGCCGCAGAGCTCGCATACCTGATCTGTGGTTTCCTGAAGCGATTTTTTAATTTTCGTAGTGGATTTTTCGACGTGTTCAAGTGAACGTATGAAGGGACGATAAAAATCGTCCATCGTTTTTACATAAGAACCTCGACCGCTTGCAATCGTGTCGAGTTCTTCTTCCATCTTAGCCGTAAATTTCACATTGAATATTTCCGGAAAGTTTCCCACAAGAAGTTTGTTGACTTGAATGCCGAGATCTACGGCAAATAGTTTACGCTCTCGCTGCTCTACATATTTCCGGTCGAGAATCGTGCTCACGATCGACGCATACGTACTTGGACGGCCAATACCCAGAGCTTCCAATTCTTTTACGAGACTGCTTTCAGTATACCTTGGGGGCGGTTTTGTAAAATGTTGTTTTGGAATAATATTTTGTAATGTACTCTGCTGCCCATCATGGATATTTTCTGGAATTGCCGACGTTGGATCTGCATCATCTCCATTCTTGCAGTTTTCTTCCTGCAAGTCGTCGTACACCTGAAGGAACCCGCGGAATTTCGGAATTGATCCGGTGGCACGAAAAAGATAGTCGCCTCCTTTAATATCTACACTGATCGCTTCAAATTGCGCCGGGGTCATCTGGCAGGCAATAAACCGATTCCATATCAATTCGTATAAAGCGAAAAGATCTTTGTCAAGATGCTTCTTCACAAACTTTGGCGTGTATTTAACCAATGTCGGCCGAATAGCTTCGTGGGCATCTTGCGAGCTTTTTCCTTTTTTAAATTCACGAGCTTCTTTCGGAAGATAATCGCCGCCATAATTTGAATAGATATATTCACGAACAGCGTGGATTGCTTCCGAACTCAATCTGGTTGAATCCGTGCGCATGTACGTGATCAAGCCGACCATTCCTTCTTCACCCAGATCGATTCCTTCATATAATTTCTGCGCAAGAGTCATTGTTCGTTTTGCACTGAACCGCAATCTGCTTGCGGCTTCCTGCTGCAGAGTACTCGTGATAAAAGGCGGCAACGGATTTCGTTTTACGATTTTTCGTTGCACTGATTCGATGCTGAATTGTTGTTTTCTTATATCCGAAAGATAACCATTGACAGTCGTTTCATCGGGAATCCTCGGATCATCGCCAGCCACTTTAAAAAGCTTTGCAAAAAATGGCGCTGCAGCATCCGTCGAAAACTCACCGATGATACTCCAATATTCTTGTGGAAGGAAAGATTGAATTTCTTCTTCCCGCTCGCAAATCAACCGAAGTGTTACGGATTGCACACGCCCGGCCGAGAGGCCGTAATAAACCGTTTTCCAGATGAACGGGCTGATTTTATAACCAACGATTCTATCCATCGCCCTTCGCGCTTGTTGTGAATCGACCAGATGCATATCGATCTTGCGCGGGTGTTTCATGGCTTCAGTCACACCACTCGGGGTTATCTCATGAAAAAGAACACGCTTTATAGAATTATTTTGTGAGTCTATTTCCTCGGCGATGTGCCATGCAATCGCTTCACCCTCACGGTCGGGGTCGGTAGCTATATAAACCGACTCTGCTTTCTTCGCTAGATCCTGAAGCTTTTCAATAACTTCATCTTTGCCATGGATCGGTTCATAAACGAGAACATAGTCGTTGTCAACATCTATTCCCAATTTACTTTTCGGTAAATTTTTAATGTGACCAACCGATGCTTCTACAATATATTCTTTCCCGAGATATTTATTTATGGTTTTTGCTTTTGCGGGAGATTCAACAATAATTAATGATTTTTTCATTCGTAATTACTTCTGTTAATGAACCGTTTCTGTACTATTTCCGAACAATTGAGACGGCGGCTTGATCCGGTCGTCAGTTTCAAAAAGGACGGCAGCAACAAGCGATGTAATATCACTCACCGTCGCATCGAACAAATCGGTCATCATGATTCGTTCGATGATGAATTCCAATTCTTCTTCCGTTATAATTTCCAATTCACGCAGCTGGAGGAGATACCCTTGTGCTTCCGTCGATATTGTGAGCCGTTCAGCGTTATGCAAGATACGATGTGAAACAGGTCGATCGTGTCCATACGAATCGGGGATCGATGCACCAGGCATAAAATGATCGAACACCCAATTGTACGCACTTGTTATTTCTGCATGAGTAAAACCTTGGCGAGTGAGAGATGGTACATCTATATCTCTTAGTTGTTTGTCGTGTTTAATCTCTGATAAAATAAATACTATTAATTCCAATATCTTTTCTTGCATGAGCCCGGCTGTTTCCTCCTACACTCCTCTTCGCGCTATCGTTATATAATCTGAGCGCAATTTAAGAAATAATTCCCGAAAGTCAAGCTTTGTTTTTTTGTGCTCTTCCGAAAAGCTCAAGATATTTATTTTCTCTGGCGTGCATGACGAATTGATCCCCCTCGGATAAATCATCATACCCGAATGCATGAAGTAAGCCGTGAATGATCAGACGCCGAACTTCATCTCGCGGAGATGTGTTGAATGTTCCGCACTGTTCTTGAGCCTGATCGAGGTTAACGAAGATTTCACATTCCAGATCGGGCACGGTTTCATAACAAAAAGAAATAACATCCGTCGTTCGCGCATGCTTCAAGAATTTTTTATTTAAATGAATTGTCTGTTCGTGATTGAGAAAAACGACGCTGATTGACACGTTCGCCTTTTTTTCTCCGCGCACGACCAGAGAACAGAGCGTACGAACTTCCTGCACAGGATACTTCCGGTATTTGTGCGCATTCGTAACTGAGATAATTATCTTATTTTTTCTTTGCACGTGCAGGCGAGCGTCGTGTAGTCTGACGTTTTGTAGGAAGTAAAATCGATTCTGTCAAAGACAATGCAATTCCCGATAGCATAATCTCCGGGCCTAATTGTGTAAAATCGCCCGAAAGAATTTTTCGATCAACATTGGCATAAAGCGAACAGCCGGCTTCTTTCTCCACAATCAATCCTGAAAGTTTTCCATGATCCTCGCCGATGAACGTTACTTCGCCGAGTAATTCGCTGACAACATATCCGGAACAAAAATGTAATTGAAGATGTGCAGATTGTGTATACACTGAGATGAGATTTCCGAATTGTTTGCCTATTTTGATATTCGGATAAATCTCCAACGCGAGTTTTCGTTTTGATTCGGGATGTTCGAGTTCGAAACGGAAGTTATTCCCTTTCGCTTTAGCTTCTACTCCAAGTGTTTTTGCAATGAGTTTAATATCTTGTTGTTTGAACTCGAAAACCATGTATATACTCCACGTTATATAAAACCCTGATTTTAACCGTCTGTGTTATTACTGAACCGTCACAACATTTATTGCTTGAGGCCCTTTTTTCCCTTCGACAACTTCAAACTCGACACTCATGCCTTGTTCGAGAGCTTTGAATTTCTTTTCTGTTTTTATTGCCGAGAAATGCACAAAAATATCTCCTCCCCCATCCTGTTCAATGAATCCGAAACCCTTTTTCCCATCGAACCACTTTACCTTGCCTCTTGGCATAATAACGGTACCTCCTTAAAACCACATGGGAACTGAGCATATCTCTAATCGTTACATACACGAAATCTCATTTCGTAGATTACTGCATTCCCCTGTCGTTTCATACCGTTTGTGAAGATAAAACCTCACGATTAACAACCCCAACATTTTCTCAAGCTAACTCATCGACGAAAATATACTTATGCAACAAACGAATGTCAAGTTATTAAAACTCCAACTCCATTCCCTCGGCAGCGGCGGTACACTCGAAACCATATTTTCGGCGTGAGACTTCACGCTGGCACTTCTTTTCGATGTCAGCCACCCGTTCATCATTGTGTGTCTGTTCATGATGGAACAGAAGCAATTTTTTTACCTGCCCTTCATGTGCAACCTTCAATGTAAATAAATAATGCGAGTGTCCCCATCCAACCTTATCGATATATTCTTCGGGTGTATATGTGGCATCGTGGATAAGGACATCTGCATTCTTCACAAAATCAAAAATCCTTTTATTGGGATCGCCATTGGCGGATTGATACAGTTGAAGCACCGGAGCCGCTAAATTAGTCATCTGGTGAGCAACTTCACGATCGAACGGTTCGTTATCGCTGATATATACCACGGACTTGCCGTTTTGTGTAACCCGGTATCCAAGAGCAAGAGCGGGATGATTGACAAAAATCGTATTTACCGTGGCATTTCGGATTTGAAATGTTTCCTCGCCAACAGGTTTGAAATTTATACGAGCTTTTAATTCGCTTATTTGAATAGGAAAATAAATTTTATTCATCTGATCTGCGATTACTCGTCTAAGTGTAATTCCTTCCGGCTCACTTCCGACGATTGTCAATTCATTCCCCGAAATAAACGCAGGCTTGAAAAAAGGAAATCCCTGTATATGATCCCAGTGCGGATGACTGATTAGAATGTGCGCCTGTATCGATTCGCCGGACTCAAGCAAGTGATCACCCAGGACTCGAATTCCAGTTCCAGCATCAAAGATGATAAGATGACCGTCGTCGAGTCGTAACTCGACGCATGGAGTGTTGCCGCCGTATTTGGCTGTAGCCTTTCCCGGTGTTGGAATAGATCCACGTGTTCCCCAGAAACGGAGTTTCATGAATTCCTCCTGCGCGGTTACATCTGAGCGCGATATTGGTAGACGTAGCTGCAATAGTTTTTCGCAGATTGTTCCAGACTCAGCCGCTCCTCATCCGTCAATTTCCGTATCACACGAGCAGGAACACCTGCCGCAAGTGAACCTTCCGGAATAATTTGACCTTCCCGAATAACTGCGCCTGCCGCAATAAGCGAATGTGGTTCTATAATTGCGTTGTCGAGCACACGACATCCCATGCCGAGCAAACAAAAATCGTGTATGGTACATCCATGTGCAATCACACCATGACCGATCGTTATATGAGATCCAATCGTTAAGGGATATTTCTGATGAGTGACATGCAGTACTGCGCCATCCTGAACATTCGTTCGTTCACCGATACGAATGAAATTTACATCGCCGCGAACTACTGCATTGAACCAAATACTGCTTTCTTTTCCGATTGTGACATCGCCGACGATTACCGCACCATGTGCAATGAATACGGTTTTATCAATCTCCGGCAGAATTCCTTTGTATGGAAGAATTACTCCTCCCCAGTCTACGCCTTTGGAGGTTGCCATCCGTTTCGCTTCCAGCTCTTTAATTCAATCCTCACTTTCCCAATGAGAACTTTCATTTTTGCTACAATAGGAACGTGCGCATCATCGGCGCTAAATTGACCGCTAAACCCTCCGGTCAAACCAAAAATACCGGTAAAGTCTGCCTCGCCTTCGAATTCATTTACTTTCACGTCATATTTCACAGCATCGATACTAGTTGTCGTTATCTCGTCCGAGAATTTGATATAAGCGCGAGATCGCTTCTCTCCGACATAAGGACTTATTAGACTTTGTTTGTTTTGCCCGGAATTTTTTCTTGCAAAAAAGAAGAGCGATAAACCATCCTGCGCGTCTCCTTTTATGATCAAAGTGTCAAGTTTATCAGGAGGCTTATTCTCCCATCCCTTTTCCACAAAAACTTTTTTTTGATCATAGTCAAACAAATATTTTGTTTCCTGCCACTGATCGTTTTCTTTTGTTTTTCCAACGAAAGTTTTCGGTTGGGGAACATCGGAAAATTCGCTTTGAAAGATTGCATGCAGATCTACAAACGGTACACCTGAATACGAATCGATGTTTGCAATCGCTTTAACGGTTGTCTTTCCTTCAACCGTATTTACTTCAAGCGTCTTTATTTTTATTTCACCGAGATCAAAAAAGGCATAACTAACATTGTATGTCAATTCTTCTCCGGCGAAAAACATTCCTGTGCTATCCTGTGCCGAATATTCAATAAACACCGGATGCGTACCGGAAGCCTTCGCGGTGCGGCCTGTAAAAATAATGTACCCTGCGATAAAAATAAATAATGTGATGCAAAACACACGATAAAACCTATTTAAACTCTTCAATCGATTATTCCATCCTATCAACGATTTCATCATTTCAATCCTGCAATCTTTTCGGCTTCAGGGAATAACGTCAGCGCTTTCTGGACTTGAACGTCCGATCCCATACTCACATAATAGGCAGCATCATAACCCCACAGACTCTTTGCCATGTTTGCCTTCAATAATAATTTAATTTGTTGTTCGTCTTTCTTCAGATCCTCATCTTTGAGGGTCACGCCGTTTGCTTTACTGAAGGTAAGAAAATCGGAGTAAACCTCTTCCGGAACATCATAGTTCGAGGCGAAATACTTCATTCCTTGGTTCTCATATGCATTGCGGAGTCTTTCACCGTCCGAACCGAGATATTTTGAAATGTACTGACCAAACAGATTGTGCCGGAACATATTTCCTGTCGTTGCCGTCCATGAACCTGGCTTTACAATATAATCGGGAGTAATACCTCCACCGCCGTACACAATGCGGCCTCCAGCCGTCTTAAATTCCGGATGAGTGGAATCTTGTTCCTCTTTATGTTCTAAATTCTCGCCTTCCTTTTCCTCGCGTTGAAGAGCTTCCAATTGATATTGTTCGCGAGATTTATTGCTGTAGGATCGTTGTATCAAGCGCCCGCTTGGTGTATAATATCTTGCGGTCGTAATTCTGAATGCCGAGTTATCAGGCAATGTGAATTGCTGTTGTACCAATCCCTTGCCGAAACTCGTCTCACCGACGATCAATCCACGATCCCAATCCTGAATCGCTCCCGCGACAATTTCACTCGCCGAAGCAGAACCATTGCTGATCAGAACAATTAGCGGAAGGTTTTCGAAATTACCGCCGTTTGTAGAAAAATATTCTGTTTCCATTTCTTTTTTACGGCTCTTTGTATAAACAATCTTCTTCCCGCCAGTTAAAAATTCATCTGAAATTTCTGTAGCCTGATCCAAATATCCCCCCGGATTATCACGGAGATCGAGGATAAGTTTTTTCATTCCTTCACTTTTTAATTTACTCAAAGCCTGAACCAATTCGTCATGGGTTGGTTTTGAGAATTGCAATATCCGGACATATCCTACATCATCATCCAGCATGATAGTGGCAACGACCGTATAGATCGAAATTTTATCCCGTATGATTTCAAAATCCATCAAATCTTTGAGGCCGCTTCGAATTACCGAAACAGTTACTTTTGTTCCTTTTGGGCCGCGAAGTTTTTTTGGAACATCCTCCCTTTTTATCCCGATAGAACTGATGTTATCGATTTTAACAATACGGTCTCCCGCAAGAATCCCGAGCTGTTGGCTCGGTCCGCCTACAATCGGCGCTACTACTACAAGCGTATCGTTGACAACATCGTACTCCACCCCTATACCTTCAAAGCTTCCTTCGAAAGTTTCCTGGATACGTTGTAATTGCTCGGGCGGAATATAGACCGAATGCGGATCGAGTGAATTAAGCATCCCAACAATAGCGGCATCTACAAGTTTTGGCGTATCGATGTCATCGACGTAGAATTTTTGCACATACGTCAACACATCGTTGAATTTTTTTAATTGATCGCGCGATATATCGCCGGAAATAACTTCGTCGATACGAAGCCCGGCAATGATACCCAATATTGCAACAAATAAAATAAGCGGAACGAGAAATCTCTTTTGCATATTACTCCATCCCCCAACAATAATTATAATAAAAACCGAAACTGAAAATAGAATGTCCGGTCGGTTGTTTTCGTTGTGCTATTATCCACAGGGTCAAAAATCGATTGCAGGCGGTATTCAAACTGAAGTTCACAAAAAATGTTTCGAACTATTTGATAGACAAGTTTCGCTTGAAATCGGTCTGCAATTGTTCTGATGCCCCCCAGAAACTCTTTCTCTATACCATCTCCGGCTCGGTGCCCAAAAAGTATATCACCGCCGACATTCGTTATCAAGATTCCATTACTATCAACAATATTTGCTCCATGGCGTTCCCTGATATATCCGCCTTGTATGTATACATCTCTGGATAACCAATAGCCGGCGTGCGTCACCCATCGATCCGAATTTGGTTCCATTGGATACCCAAGTGTCAACTCTTTGTTTGTGTAACTATTTACAGGAATATGATGAGAAAACACGTAAGGATCTATTAGTGTGTATTGGATTAACAAATCCGCATCCGGTATTTTAAATGGTTCAATATAGTATCCGCCAATCTGATATGCAAATAGATTTCCCCAGTACTTTGTTCCTAATTTCGAGAAATCCATATCGTCAATTAAAATACTTCCGAAGATCTGCACCGGATCTAAAAAGTGTGTTTTGACATCAAATGTCAGCAGAGCATTATCTCTGTCCTGAAGCGAATGTTCAACCGACTTGAAAAAATTTACCGGATTGAGGTATGCGAGCTCTGGTGATGGCCTTGAATAAATGATCATCTCGTTCGCCCCAAAATCAAGTACTCCGGGAAAGGAAAGATTGATTTCGTGCGCGGCAATATATTTCGGTTCGACCGATTCATCATACATGTCGGCATAAGCGTTGTAAACAAAAGTCCGCATTCCCTGCAGCCAGCCATGAATATATGCGAACGAAAAAATGCCGTACTGCGCATTCATTCGAATAAAATCGAATGGAGCTGCATCTGAAGAGAGATAGAGTTTTTCCTCAGGATCGACGGCTGTTCCCCACAACAATTGCTCCCGCCCAACCTGAACCGTCAGCCAGTTGTTGTGATATTGAAGATAACCTTCGGTTTCATCAAAGCTGTTGGAATTCGCTTCATGAATCTTGTAGTTTGCCTGAAGTTGAGGATCCATTCCCAATGCGTACGTTTTATCTCCATAAAGCAATCCGTTTGTAACCTGAAGATAATAACCGAACGACGAACCGATTGTGCCGTGCACTCGTCCGCCGAATATTCCCATTTCGTACGATGTTGGTGCATGTGATGTGCCGTTTGCTGAAGTCATATTGAGTGAGAAAATAAAATTACCATAAAATGAAACAGATGAATCCCGATATGCATAAATGAATTTTTCTTTTGATGAAAAAAGATCGCCGATCCTTTTAGTAATCGTTGTTGAATCGTCCAAAAGAATTGTTCGAGGAGCTTTATCAAGACCGTAATCCAGACTGAATTCTGCCCGATACATATCGAGAAGTTCTTTCTCAGTAGTCGTCAATCGATTACGGTGTTCGTTGAGAATGTCAAGATACTTTGAAACCTCTATTCTCGGTAATGTAAGAAATGTATCGTGATATTTCGGAAGAATTCCTTTTGCATCCATTCGTCGAAGGAAAGTGTAAACCGGATCATCTATGGGGACGTTTTCAACTTGCGAGTAAGAGGTCGATAAGAGTAAGAGATTAAGAAGAGCAAGGGAAAGGAAAAGATTAAGATTGAGATCTAGATCAAGATCTAGGTTAAGGTTGAGGTTGAGATTGAAAATTCTGATCGATAGCATAATTATTTCCTTATCGAACTGCTTCCCACTCTTTGAGTGCCGACCGTTTAAATAAATACACCGAAACCGAATTCTTCAACCATGCACCAGTGACACGAAGGTAGCCATATTTCCGATACCGTCGCGGCGATTCATAAACCCGAAGTTTACGAAGAAATTTAATTTTACCGATTCTAATTAACCGGGTGAATAGATCAAAATCTTCGCCGGCTGCAATTTGTATCTGGTTGCCTCCGACTTTCCAAAATGCATCGCGTTTTACGATCTGGCATTCACCTCGGCCCATTCCCATGCCGAGTAAATTCAGGGAATAAAAGTACCAATTGTATAATGTGTGTACGAATCGATCGATTGTTCGTGCCTCTTCAGGATAAATATAAACACTGCATGTGACTGCTACAACTCCATCCTGCTTTACTTTATCTAATGCAATCTTCAGAAATCCGTCCACATCATGATCATCGATTACGGTATCTCCATTTAAAAAAAACAAAATATCGCCCTTCGCGCAACGAGCTCCTGCATTTCGTCCTTCGGCTATCGTCTGCTTCCTCTGTTCGTCATGCGTGATGATCGTACATTGAAATTGCCGGACAATTTCTAACGTCTTATCCTTGCTGCCGCCGTCACTAACAATAATTTCAAGATTATATTTTTTTTGCAGTTCATCGGTGAACTGCAAAAGTGTTTTCTCAATAAGTTTTTCTTCATTATATGTCGGAATGATTATACTGATTAAATTCAAATCTCACTTTTCTCCTTAACTTTATTCTTAATCTCGATCTTGATCTTAACCTTAACCTTTTTCCAACCCTCTTCCTCACTTCTCCGGTTTCATTGTTGGAAAGAAGAGTACATCCCGGATGGAATCCTGGTTCGTCAACAACATCGTCAACCTGTCGATGCCGATTCCCAGACCGGCAGTCGGAGGCATTCCATATTCGAGAGCTCGCAAAAAATCTTCATCGAGCACTTGCGCTTCTTCATCGCCGCGAGCGCGCAGACCCATTTGCTCTTCAAAGCGCGTGCGTTGATCGATCGGATCATTGAGTTCGCTGAAGGCGTTGCAAATTTCCTGACAATTTACATAAGCTTCGAAACGTTCCACCAGTCCGCTCTCACTCCGATGACGTTTTGCGAGCGGCGACAATTCTATCGGATAGTCAACGATGAATGTCGGCTGCACTAGATTTGGCTGGACCTTCGCGCTGAAGATTTCATCGATGATTCTGCCCAAACCATCCGCTGGTGCGATGTCGACGTGCAGTTCCTTCGCAATACTACGCACTTCCTGTTCCGATTTCCCGCGCAAATTATGGCCGGTATATTCGGCAATAGCATCAAACATTGGAACTCTACTCCACGGCGGCGTAACATCGATAATTTTTTCGCCGACCGGAAATTGCATTTTGCTGTGAACCGTTACAGCAACCTCGCTTATCATTTGCTCGACAAGCTCCATCATCCACTTATAATCTTTGTAGGCAACGTAAAGTTCAAGCATGGTAAATTCCGGATTATGCGATTTATCCATTCCTTCATTCCGGAAGTCTTTCGAAATTTCGTATACTCCATCATAACCGCCGACGATTAAACGTTTCAAATATAATTCATCCGCTATGCGCAAGTAGAGCGAAATATCCAATGCATTGTGATGCGTTACAAACGGACGAGCGGATGCGCCGCCATACAACGGCTGCAACGCGGGAGTTTCCACTTCGAGATGCCCGCGTGTGTCGAGAAAATTGCGTAATGCACGAATAATTTTTGCACGCTTGATGAAAACATCTTTCACTTCGCTATTCACGGCAAGATCAACGTACCGCTGGCGGTACCGAAGTTCTTTATCTGAAAAAGGATCGTACACAATTTTGTTACCATGCTCATCCATTTTTTCTTTCACAATCGGAAGCGGACGCAACGATTTGGAAAGAAGCTCCATGCTCTTAGCATGAACCGAAATTTCTCCGGTCTTCGTTCGAAAAATAAATCCTCTTACTCCGATAATATCACCGATGTCGAGTAATTTAAAAACATCGTAAGCATCTCCGAGATCATCTTTCTTCAGGTATAGTTGAATTCTTCCTTTGGAGTCCTGGATGTGACAAAACGAAGCTTTACCCATTCTGCGTATCGCCATAATTCTTCCGGCGACAGCAACCTCGCGAGGAGGATCATCATCTTTGAATAGGTTGATAAGATCCTGTGAATAATCCGTGCAATTGAATTCATGCGGATATGGATTTATGCCTTTCGCCTTAAGTTGTTGAAGCTCCTCAAAGCGGCGCGCCATTAACGAATTAAGTTCTTCCGTGAATTGTTGATCGACCATAATTTTAAATTTTCGTTTGTGTTAATTTATTATTACTCATCTAATCCCAATCCAACCATAGCGCGTAATTTCCTCACTTCCTGTTTTGTGAGACTGCGGGTTGAACCTCGGGGCAAATTCTGGAGTGTGATGTCGCCATAAGCAACGCGGTCCAGCTTTTTCACCTCATACTTCAATTTTTCAAACATCCTGCGAACCATCCGGTTGCGTCCCTCGTGTACGACAACCCCAATCGACTTACGGTGCGATTTTGGCAGGATGATGATCTCCGCAGGCGATGTAATCCCATCTTCAAGCTGGATTCCTTTTGCAAGCAGTCCGGCATGTTCATCCGATAATGAAGGTTCGATTTCCACCTGATACGCTTTCGGAAATTCATACTTTGGATGCATCAATCTGTTTGCAAGTTCGCCATCATTCGTCAATAACAAAACTCCGGTAGTATTTCTATCCAGCCGGCCGACCGGAAAAACTCGATGTTTCGTTCGGACGAGATCGAATACTGTCGCCCGTCCTTTTTCATCGCTCGCCGTCGTTATGAAATTTTTCGGTTTATTTAAAACAATGTAAATCTTTTCATCATCGAGTATCACGACCTGTTTTTCGTGATAGAATACTTTATCTCTCCGCGGATTGATTTTAACACCCAACTCCGTCACCACTTCGCCGTTGACACGGATCTGCCCTTCTTGAATCAGTTCATCCGCTTTGCGGCGGGAAACAATTCCGGCTTCTGATAAAAATCTATTTAACCGAACAGTCTCTTGAACAACTCCGCTACTTTGTTCCTGAATCGACTCCAGCCTCGCTCGCGCTCTTGCTGTGCCGCGTCGTGAATTTGTTCGAGAGACGGACCTCCGATGGTCCGGGTTTCGCTTCTTCGTTCTTCTTCGGTCTGATCGGGAATCTGGTCCCACTTTAAAGTTTCCTTCGCTTGTTCACTTCCGTTGTCAACATTTTCATTTGAGACAACGGATGGTGACGATTTTTTCACGTGTTTTATTTTTTTAATTTCAAGGCTTTCTTCTTCACTCTCTATTTCATTCTGCCGTTTGCCCTCAGCAACGCCAATCGGTTTAATTATTTCTATCTTCTCGTGTTCTTGATCTTTCTCTCGTTCCCGAATTTCACTCTGCGATTTTTCGATTGAGGAATCATCCTGATCGAGTGGATTGGTCGATTTCACTCCTGCTAGAGAAAGTGATTGTTGGTCGTCTCGATCCTTCTTTACAGGTATCTGAGGTTTTTTAAACCGCGGGCCTGTCTCTTTTGGTTTTTCAATTCTTTCAACCTCTTCACCTTCCTCCAATAATTTTTGTTCTTCGAGCAATTTCTTCTCGACTTCCATTTCCGTCTCGCCCAAAAGCTCTTCTATTTCGCGCGGCTTTGGTAGATCGCCGAGAGAACCGAGCCCGAAGTGCCGCAAAAAATCCTTCGTCGTGCCGTAGAGCAACGGCCGACCGGGAGTTGCCGCTCTTCCGGTTATCGCGATGAGATTTTTTTCAAGAAGTGTCTTGAGCACATAATCGCAATTGACGCCGCGGATGAATTCGAGATCTGGTTTTGAGACCGGCTGTTTGTATGCGATGATCGCCAACGATTCAATCGCCGATTGAGAAAGTCGCCGTTTCGTTTTCTCTTTATAAACTTTTCCCACCCAACCTGAAAGTTTCGGGAGTGTTGAAAATTGATATCCTTCAGCGATTTCGATTATCCTGTATGAACGGTTTTCCCGTTCGTATTCTTGATTGAGATTTTTTATGTGGGCTCGAATTTCATCAGCCTCGACTTCAATGCGCTGTCCATCGACCTCTGATTCTTCGAATATCGTTTTCAGCGTTTTAACGGATAACGGCTCATCCGACGCGAAGATCATTACTTCGAGAATGGGTTTGAGATCTACCTTGGATTCAATGGACACGTCGCTCATCCCGCGATCTCCGCTGCGAGTTGCTGTTCATTTCTTTTCACAATCAAAATATCATCGTACGAATTTGATTGATGAACTGTGACAAATCTTTGCTTGATCATTTCCAGCAAAGCTATGAAAGTGACGATGATGCGAATTTTTTCCGTCATTGATGTTACAAGCGATAGAAATGAAATCTCGCCATGTTCCTCGAGTATTTTCTGGATATATGTGAGTTGTTCATCTACCGAGACATTTAATTTTTCCACTTCATGGACTTGTTTCTTCGGAATATTGTCGATGGCAAATTTAAAAGCCCTGATAAGATCGAAAAGCGTCATGTCTTTCAAAAGGTCTTCATCCTCATCGGTATCCATCTCCCTTGGATCGCTTTCGAAGAATTTTCTGAAATGCAGTTTGCGCGCCGCCATCTCCTTCGACTGCATTTCAACCGCCATTTCCTTGTAACGCTTATATTCCAACAGACGCCTGACAAGTTCCGCCCTCGGATCTTCTTCCTCTTCGTCCGTTTCTTCATGCGGGAGCAACATGCGAACCTTAATCTGCATCAACGTTGCGGCCACGACGATAAATTCTCCAACGACGTCAAGATCGAGTTGCTGCATCAAATGAATATAATCGAGAAATTCTTTTGCGATATATGCGATAGGAATATCATAAATATCCAGTTCATCCCGTTTAATAAAGAACAGGAGAAGATCAAGCGGCCCTTCAAAATTTGTAAGTCGGACTTTATACATTCTATCCAATTCCCATCACGGAATGAACTTCTGCCATGGTTTGCTGAGCGACAGCTTTGGCTCGCCGTTCGCCATCGCTCAAAATATCTTTCACCTCATTGCTATGCGATTCGTAATATAAACGCTTTTCACGAACCGGCGACAAGAACTCCGCGATTTTCGTTGCACAATTCTTTTTACAATCGACACATCCCAACGCGCCACTCTCACAGTTTTTACGGATTTCAGCGACTTCCGGAGGATTGAATTTTTGATGATATGTGAAGACCAAACAAATATCGGGATGGCCCGGATCATTCCTTCTAATTTTTTGAGGATCGGTCACGGCGGTGCGAAGCTTCTTCTGAATTTCTTCCGGAGAATCTGCCAGCAAAATTGTATTTCCTGCAGACTTGCTCATCTTCATCTCACCGTTGAGGCCGGGTAGGCGCGCGAATTTCGTCAGCTTCGGTTCCGGCTCCGGGAATACATCGCGCCCGTATGTGGAATTAAATTTTCGCGCAATCTCACGCGTGATTTCAACATGCGGCACTTGATCTTCACCAACAGGGACAATTTCTCCTTTGTACATTAAAATATCTGCAGCCTGCAACACCGGATAACCAAGATGGCCATAGATAACATTTTCTATATTTAAATCGCGGACTTGATCTTTCAACGTTGGATTTCGTTCGAGCCGCGCTGTAGTAATCAGCATTGAAAAAAGTAAATGAAGTTCTGTATGCTCCTTGATTTGTGATTGTCTGAACATCGGGCTCGCTGCCGGATCAAGGCCGCATGCAAGCCAATCGATCAGCATATCTATCGAGTTTTGATAGAGTTGTGACGCATCCGGATTCGTTGTCAGCGCGTGATAATCGGCTATGAGATGATAGTTTTGAAACTCGGATTGGAGCCGGACCCAATTTTCGAGCGCTCCAACAAGATGTCCGATATGAAGCTTTCCCGTAGGCCGCATCCCGCTCAGAATAATTTTTTTCTTTGTCATACTGATAATTCTATTTCTCTTTCATAATAATAATTTACATTTTCACTCGATCACAACAATTCATTCTTCGGTTTTAAAATAAAAAAATCGCCATTCGTCATTCGCAATTCATAATTATAAAAAAGGTGCCCACTTACACTCGCACTTGGGGGCACCGAGTCAGTATGTTTACCTGTAAACTTCAAATGGTCCAAGATGACCTTTCGCAGAGTTAAAATTCTTGGACGAGAACGAGCAAGTGTTGATCCATCACTTTTTCTAGTTCATGAAGAGATACGGTTTCCATCGTTCGTCAACCTGGCCGACATAATGCCTGATGAAAGTGACATGGTTCGGTTTGAATGGTTGCCGACGAAGGTTCATATCTACTTCATGTGGAAGTCGATCACCTTTTTTATTATTGCACTTCACACATGCACAAACCATATTCTCCCATGAATCCGTTCCACCTTTCGATTTTGGATTTACATGATCGATTGTCAGTGGTAAATCGGAACGTCCACAATACTGACATCGGTGGTTATCACGGCGCAAAATATTTTTTCGTGAAAGAATAATCTTTTTATATGGAACATGCACATACACGCCGAGGCGTACAATGCTTGGAAACGGAAATGTAGCCGATATTGAGCGAACGCGTTTATCCAGATACTCTTCGATGATTTCCGCTTTACCGAGGTACAGCATAATAATCGCCTTGCGTACGTTACACACGCTCATTGGTTCGTAGTTTTGGTTAAGCACCAATACTTTGGCATTGAGCCTGCCGTTTGTGTGTCTTTTCTCAAAAATCGCGCTGAAGACTTTCCCTCCTTTTCTGGTTGCAATCATCCAAACCGTTAATGTTGAACAACTAATATCCGTTTTGCACCAATAAATTGTTCCTGCAAGCGCCGGCTGAAAACAGAAGACCGCTGCTCGAAACTATTATGGCGTACAAATCCTTGCGCGTGAATAAATGATTTTTTTCCAATATAAATTCCAACATGTGTCGCATTTTTTCCATCTTCACTGAAGAAAAGAATATCTCCTTTTCGCAACTTCGCCACGTCTGAACCTGCATCCTCGCCTATTTGATATTGCTGACTCGCATCGCGAGGAATTTTAATACCATGAGCATTGAAAATTACCTGGACAAACCCGGAGCAATCGAAACCTCTCGGCGAACGTCCTCCCCATTGATATGGAGCCCCAAGAAAACGTTCCGCGCATTCAACGAGATCATCACCGCTTGTTGTTCTTTTTTCCACTCGCTGGAGATTTTTCGATTGAATCCAGCCTTTGCGTTTATCCGGAAGTAGAATGCTGGTCCAGCCATCCTTCCAATCCAGCAATGGAAGCCGCGAATCGAATGGCGCTGTCCGAACCACTCGCGAATCTTTATCCGGCTTCTCGAATATTTGAGTATCAATTGCGTTTATTGTAACCGTTGGCTTCTCCTGCCATTTCTTGAATTCATTTTCATTCAAGACTTGAGTTTGTGTAGAATGAATCCAGCCTAAATAATTATCAGCATGAGTATGTATCCGGAGCCATTGATCTTTTTGCTGCATGATGTCGAACGATTCCCCGATTAATAATTGGCTCACCTGCTCGACTCTGAAACTCGCTGATTTATAAATCGAAGCAACACCAGCAACTCCAAGTCCAAATGCATTTACACCAACCGATGAATCCGGCAACAAATGAATTCTTAATTCCGATCTGTCTCTCAATGATACACGAAGAGTTGCAAACAAATCTTCCACTCCTCGTGCAATCATAGTAACGACGTATAAAAATCGATGATGAAGCTTCCGTCGCTCTCCTCGATACTATAATCGTACACAACCAACCTCCCGTCAATACTCTGAGATTTTTGATATTCATCGAGTATTTCAACGATATTTTTAGTCATCGGGAGACCGGTTTAAGAATCTACTTCAATAATCCTTCAAAAATATAGTATAAATGCGATGGATTGTCAAGAGAATAGGACATGTTAGGAATGACAATGGGATGAAATATTTCAATGTGAATGTATTCGATCTCTTTTCAAGTTCGATTACCAGCGTTATAGATGCGAATCTCTCTTACTAAACGAAAAAAGCTTCTCCGACGAGAAGCTTTAATGTGCGCTCAAGGTACTAGAGCATGGTCTAATTCATTGGACGTGGTTGTTTTGATTTTGTTCCATATATAAAAAACGAAATTATTGATCCTAATATTCGAAGAGACAGCACGTCTTTAGTGTCTCCTACTCAGACTTTTCTGTTATGCTATTATTATCTATGGGCGTTGTCTCAATTACTTTTGAAGTTTCATAAATGTTAGTTTCTCCAAAGATATATTGTCTCAATATTTTCACGCCAGATATTGATTTGTCTGAAGAATAAATCGTGTGAGGACCAACAGACCTCAATAATCCTTCTTCAGCATTCGAATTATAAATTGTCTCGTTCATATGCATGCTCCTTCCAGTTTTGATTCTGATTAATTCTTCGTGTATATCCAATTTTCTGAAAGTTTTAAAAGATTGATAGCGATGTTCATGTCTGGTAGCCGGATGGCATTGATTTTTCCTTTTGTTTTATGTTCACTACGGCATCTTATGCTCTCCACAGTTGCAAAGCTTAGTTCATAATCAACAGGATCAATGGGTACAACTTGGATGCTGTTAAGAATTTGATTCAGCATTTGTTGTAATACTTGTGTTGGTAAATTAAGTGGAATCTGTACTTGCGGAACCTTACCGATCACTGCCGCAAGCGCAGGGTCATTCATTACTATTTCTAATGGATTAAATGGGATACAACATTTGAATTCTGTTTCCATATCCTTCCAAATATCCCACATTAAATCTTCTATTTTACCTTCAGGTATTTCAATTGGTAGACCTATTCTTTTTGCCTCACTTCTACTTAATGGATATCCATGATGATAGAAAGATTTATTTAATGCTTCTGCAATTGCTTTAACTTTATTATCATCTTTCATGTGCAATTTTAGAAGTTGTTCCCCCATCATTAATCCAAGTTGGGAACTCCTTTTCGCAATTCCTATAGGTATAGAACCAATATCTTTGCACAGAAGTTCGAACGATTTTTGTAATTGTTCCTGATCTGAAATCCCAACATCAGTTTTAACAAAATCTAGATAATTTCTAATATCCTCTGATCCAAATTGAAAATTTTCTGTTCTATCAGGCTGTCCTCCCTGACCTGGGATTTTACGTGCTCCTACTAATTGCGGGTCGACAGGACCAAGATTTGAGAACGGATGCATCACTATTGTATTCGCTCCTAATGCAAGAAGTGTAGCTGCACTGAAAGCTGTATATGGTAATAACACCTCGACATATTTGAATTTTTCCCTCGCAAGGCTCATGATACGCCATGACACTGTAGGATCTCCACCATTACTCACAATTAGAATATCAAGGGAGTCTTTGTCTGATGGAATTTCTTTTAATTGTTTGATAAATTCTGGAATAACATCGGAAGCCATCTGACCAGCGGCACCATTTCGCAAACTTGTAAAATAACAAATAAGAGGCTTACCTCTTTGTCGCTCAAGCTCTTGATAAAGTGAAATTCTATCAGAGTATGCCATCCAAATATTCCTTATTATTTGTTATTTCGACATGTTTTTGAAAAAGATTAGCCCAAAAAAAAGACATTGGGAACGATGATGTATTTGCTTAGCTAGGTTCGAGTACGCTCTCCTAACCATGGATCAGCCATTTAGAAATTGCATAAATTTGATTGTAATGTCAAGTGTATAGGTCACATGAATATATAGTTACATCTTTTGGGCTTCACTATCTTTATCTCAAACATCCATAATATTAATTCATTTATCAAGCATCACTATATCAGATTATTTTAAGACCCAATATGTTACAAATTACTTACAATTTTTATAAGAAAGTATGGCCAGCCTAACATCTTCGTTTATAAGGTATTTTGTGCGCTTGGGGGGGACTCGAACACATAAACTTCCTTCGGAAGTTTAGTACTACTCGTCCCGCTCACGCGGGCCTCGTTGCCCCCGACCCACAAAAAAAATGCTTCTCCCACGAGAAGCTTTAATGTGCGTTCGGTCAATCGACTCGCTCTTTCAATGGCTTTATCTATTCGCTCGGGCACCGACTTTCTTATGCACGATGGCGTGATTTATAAACGAAAAAAGCCCAATTACTTATTGGGCTATATGTGCGCTCGGCGGGACTCGAACCCGCGACCCACTGATTAAGAGTCAGTTGCTCTACCAACTGAGCTACGAGCGCAGTTCAATATACGGAAAAACTGCGCTCGAAGCAATATCATTTATTCGGTGTCGCGGCCGGTGAACCTGGTTGTTGCTCAATCGGCAGTTGTGCCGGCGGAGCTTCACGTGTCATTCCACGTTGGATAGCACTGTCCGTTGCGCTCTTGCGTGCAGTCGGCAGAAAAAACATATTCACAGCCAGACAAATCACTACAAATATAACTGCGAGGTAAGCGGTTATTTTACTTAAAAAATCTGCGGTCCTCCGGACTCCAAAAACCGCACCCATGTTGCTGCCGCCAAGCGTTCCCGCTAATCCACCGCCTTTGCTCGATTGCATCAGTACAACAATTATTAAAATTATACTAATAAAAATTTCGATCAGCATTAGAAAGCTGTACATTAATTCCTCGCTATTAAGTTTTCTGAAATACTATATCATAATATAGTGAATGATCAATATTTAATCAAGAATAATATGCCAAATTTTGCGTAAAGAATAGTTCCTTCATATTGATAAAAACCGGGCAAAAAAACTTCTGTTTAACGATGAAGGTCAATTTTCATCATTATCATTTTTTAGGCGAGATCAGAGATTCATAATAATTATTTAACTCCAATTCGAGAGAATCGAAGATGTCCGGGGGAAGGATAACAAGTAATTGTTGATTGATTACTTTCTCTTCGTGAAGGATATGAGCTTCCAGCGATTGCCCAAAGTCGTGAAGTCTTCTTCGAATAGAAATAGTCGAAGAGAGAGATTCTATAATATCTTCTATTCTGTAATGATCTTCAATAAATTCATTGATTTCAGATTCAAGATGCATGGCGTATTGCTTCACAATAGGGAAAATAATCTTTTCTTCAGCTTTGAAATGGATTATGAGGCGCTCGTCAAACATCTTTTTTGTAAGCTCGACTTTTTGCTTGAAAGATATTATAGGCCCGTTTGATTTAGAATTGCCAAGCATAAGGTTTCTGGCAAGCAACAAAGAGGAAAAATGGTCTTGCGCAAGAATAAGAAACCGTTGTTGTTGCTTTCCCATTTTATCCCGATTCAATCATTAAAAATCTAAATTTAATGTCACACTGAAAATATCAAAAAGAATTTACTCCTGCAACATATATTTAATTAAATATGACTGAGTGGAATACATATTAACGAGACAAGAAATTCATTGCATTTTCTTCTTTCCACCCACAACCAGAGTGTAGGAATGATCTATCATCATATAAATTTCTTTCAATGGAATAGTCCCATCGAGAATCACCGTATTCCAGTGTTTTTTATTCATGTGATAACCGGGCTGCACTGCTTCATATTTCTCTCTTAATTCTAAAGCCAACTCGGGATCACATTTCAAATTTACCGCGAGAGGATGACCGTCCAATCCCACAAAAGCGAACATTTTGCCCTTCACTTTAAACACAAGCGTTTCTTCATCGAATGGAAATGCTTCAAACGTGTTTTCTTTACGAAGACAATACTGACGTAATGTTTCTATTCGCACTTCCCCCTCTTTTATTTTCTGTTAATGTAAGAAGAACTTGAACTACTTTGGTTCGAAGTTATTTTGAAAGGTTCGGCCTATGAACGCTCTTTATTCCCTGTTATCGAAGAAGTCCTTCTCACAAAAAAATATATTCCTTTTTTAAGCAGTTTGCAAGTGATTCTTCCGGCATATCGAATTGCACTATTGAATTGCATTTCATACATTATAAATTATGCGTACATTTTTTACTTCATTACGGAAAATTTTCTCCGATCTCGGCCTCGTCGAACAATCACAGGTTGTTGCTTCGACCGCAGTCATCGTTTCCATGGGTACTGTCATTGCTATTTATTTAGTCAGCGGAAAAAAATTTGAATGGTATGAATTCATCAGTATTTTTGGAATCGGTATCATCGGTTTTGCAAGCGTCTTTTTTACGTTAAAGTATGGGCGCCAACTTGAAGAACAACGCCGTGAACTACTCGCTTTGAACACGCTTGCTGATGCGGTAAATCATTCGATGGAGTTACGCGACGTTTTTCGAAATGCGCTAGAAAAAGTGACCTCTCTTCTGCATGGCGAGTACGGATGGATTTACACATTCGATATGAATAAGTTTGAATTATCCGATGTGATCGGAACAACCAAACCGATTATCGATGATTCATTCGTGCTAACTCCTGCGATCCTTTACATCTTGGAGGAGAATTACAAACAAAATACAAACATCGATTTCAATTTTCTCTTTCCACTCAAAACAAAGCAGCTTTCTATCGAATCTGTCGCAGCAACAATTCTCAGGACACAGGAATCAATCGCGGGTGTTCTTTTTGTAGCAAGTACACATCCATCAGCATTCGCAAACAAGCAATTGGAGTTGCTGGTGGCATTCGGGAACCAGATTAGCGTGGCTATCAACAATGCCCAATTATTCAAGAGACTTCGAGAATCTGAGCGGCGCTATGCCGACCTTTATGAACATTCCCCCGACATGTATCATTTGGTAAATGAAGAAGGAATCATTACCGATTGTAATACAACCGAAGCAACGATGTTGAATTATAATAAAGAAGAAATTATCGGAAAGTCGGTTTTTTCATTCTTTCACCCCGATGACATCGATGAAGCACGAAGGCATCATTATCTGCAGTTTAAAACAGAACAAGGGATTCGGGGAATTGAAGCCCGTCTTCTTAAAAAAGACGGCTCTTCAATCGTCGTCAGTATCAACTCATCGACTATCAACAATGCCTCCGGAAAGCCGGTGATGATACGTTCAGTGCTGCGTGATATTACTGAAAAAAAGAAACTGGAACAGCAAATACTTCAAGCACAAAAGATAGATAGCATTGGAAATCTCGCAGGAGGTATTGCACACGACTTCAATAATATCCTCTCCTCAATACTCGGGCCAGCATCGATGTTGAAAAGAAAGATTGGAGAAAAAAATAAATTCTTCGAATACGTTGAGGTTATGGAATCGGCGGCACGCCGTGGGGCAGCGCTGGCACGCCAATTATTAACCTTCGCCAGACGAAGTCATTTTGAAACGCACAAAATTGAAATTCAAAGCGTTTTGAAAGAAACGATGACTTTGTTTGAAAGAAGCGTCGACCGGCGAATCAGTATCAAGAGTGAATTCATGAACGGTACTGCAATCGTAATGGGAGATGATGGACAATTACAACAAGCTTTTCTGAATGTTCTTATCAATGCTCGCGATGCAATGCCTGAAGGCGGAGTTGTAACGATTTCCACACAACAACTCGTCATTACCGATGAACACGTTGAAGTTAAACCCGGGAAATATGTGGAAATAAGAATTTCAGATACCGGCGGTGGAATCGAGGAGAATATTCTCGATCAAATTTTTGAACCCTTTTTCACGACGAAAGAAAAAGGCAAAGGAACCGGACTGGGTTTGTCTGTGGCATATGGAATCATCCAAACTCACAAAGGTACAATTATAGCCGAGAGTAAAAAAAATCACGGCGCAATATTCAGAATTTTTCTCCCGCTCCATGCACAACAGGAAACGCTCGCCCCTAGCCGCAAACGTGTTCGACTTCAACGCGGCCGGGAACATATTCTATTAGTCGACGATGAAGAAAGTGTCCTTCGCACAACAACGGCAATGCTCTCCGATCTAGGTTACAAAGTCAAAATTGCTGCCTCAGGCGAAGAAGCTATCGAACAATATGAAAAAAATAAACCGATGCTTGATTTGATCATACTCGATATGAATTTGCCAAAAGGCAGCGGTGAAGATGTTTTAAAGAAAATACGATCACAACACGATAAGATAAAAATTTTGATTTCGTCCGGTTATGCCGACAATATACTTCCGACAAGTACACTCGAAAAACTTGCCAACGGTTTTTTACCGAAACCTTATCGGATAGAGGATTTGGCGGAGAAAGTTCGTCAGGCGTTGGATTCATGAAACAAATGTGACCCCGGAATTGAAAAACGGCTGCCGGAATATTCCGACAACCGTTTGTGCCGAAGAAGGGACTCGAACCCTTACCCGGGTTAAGCCGGACTGGATTTTGAGTCCAGCGCGTCTACCAGTTCCGCCACTTCGGCTTTCATGTTTCGCGGTTCAAGTTTTATTCGCCCGTGATAGAAACTACGGAGAAAAATATACCGAAAAACAGACCGAAAGGCAAGTTGAAAAACTCTTGCATTCAAGTGCTCTGCGCTACACGCTCTCTTATCGTTGTAATTTTCATCTTAATACTTTCTCAGAATCTCGCCGGACAGACTCTGCCATTTATGGATCCCTCGCTCGCAAATTACCGGACGACACTCAAAGCGAATGATTCCACAATTCTTCTTCCACACCAGTTTCTTATAAACAATTCGGTTAGTGTCTATACCGATTCCCTCAAATTAATTTACGATAAAGATTTTACAATGGATAACCGGCTCGGTCTGATCGTTCTCTTGCCATCACACTTTGATCCGGAACATCCTTTACACGTACGCAACATCTCGGTGTGGTACAGACATTTTCCTTTTTCATTTCAACCATCATACGAAGAACATCGCCTTTCTTATCAAATAGATTCGAGCGGCGGACGCAGGCAAATCGTCGAGAGGATTTCTAAACCATTTTCGCTGGATGAGGTTTTCGGGCCGCAACTTCAAAAATCTGGAAGCATTTCGCGCGGCGTTTCATTTGGATCGACACGAGATCTTTCGCTTAGTTCCGGTTTCCGACTTCAACTCGCTGGAAAACTATCGCAAGACATCGATATCGTTGCCGCCTTGACGGACGAAAACACTCCGATTCAACCAGAAGGAAATACTCAAACACTTCGTGAATTCGATAAAGTATTTATTGAAATCAATAGTCCGGTTGGCTCTACAACATTGGGTGATTTTGATTTTTCAACTTCAGGCGGTGAATTCAATCAGCTTTCGAGAAAACTTCAAGGCATTAAAGCCGGATCGACGTTCGAAATTGGGACGATAAATGACACGCTGCAGGTTGCGGGCGCCATAACACGCGGCAAGTTCAACACGAATCAATTTAACGGAACCGATGGATTGCAGGGACCTTACCGTCTCACAGGCCGAAATAATGAACGCACTATTATCGTGATTGCCGGCACTGAACGTGTGTACATCAACGGTGAAGTAATGACACGCGGTGAATCGAACGACTATACAATCGATTACACGAACGCTGAAGTAACATTCTCGACAAAACGAATGATTACTTCACTCACTCGCATCACAATCGATTTTCAATACACAGACCAGCAATATACCAGAAGCTTGTTAGGAATAGATTCACATTCTTCTTTTTTCGACAAAAAACTTGGAATCGGCGTTTCTTATTTTCGTGAAGCGGACAATCCGGACGGATTGATCGATCTTTCTCTTTCAGACTCTGACAAGGCAATACTCCGCCAAAGCGGCGGAGATCGTTTGAAGGCGACAAAAACTGGCGTAGTATTCGTGGGGCGTGATTCAATCACGAATGCACCTCTCGGCCAGTATATCGCTGTTGATACTGTACTGGCTTCAGGCGCCTCTAGGTTTTATCGCTATTCGCCAGGCTCAAACGATGCTGTGTATCAGGTAACGTTTTCTTATGTCGGAGATGGACAGGGAGATTATCGGAAGGATCAAATCGGTGTTTACACATACTTGGGAACGAGCGGTGGAGCGTACATGCCGCTGATTTTTCTCCCATTGCCCGAAGAATTGGATTTAATCGATTTACGATTATCGTCGGCACCGCTAAAAGATTTTTTTGTCGGCGGAGAATACGCTGCAAGCAACCACAACCTCAATCGTTTTTCTTCGCTGCCGGGCTCGTCGGTGGATGGTGGAGCATGGAATGGAACAATTGCATACTCTCCAAAAAATGTCATGATCGGTACTACGACAATTGGAGGTTTTGACTTTCGATATTATACACGAAGTATGCAATCAAATTTTCAACCAATCGACCGCTCGACTTCCATAGAATATAATAGAGATTGGAATATCACAAGCGCCGTCACCGGAAACGAACATCTTCAAGAAGGGAAATTTTCTTATCTACCATCTTCAACGTCATCGGTTAGTTTTCAATACGGCAAACTCAGCCGGGGTGATTCTTTCGGAACAACGAAATTTTCGAGCGATATATCGATTCACGAACGATCTTCACCCACAATCCAATATACCATCGAAAAACTTTCTACGGAAGATACTCAATCTTCATATCGATCCGATTGGCTCCGGCAGCAGGGATCGGCAGGTTACGACATACCTCTCAGCGGACCAACGATATTGACTCCGGGAATGAAATATGAAAGTGAAGAAAAAAAGGATCATAACGGAGACAGCAGTGCGTTAAGCAGTTCGAGTTATCGATATTCCGATCTACTTCCATCTTTATCGCTTCAAAATATTTCTCATATGTCCATCGGCGCTGAGTGGGGAATTCGGATGGAAGACGGTGTTGCAGATGGAATTTTTCAGCGTCAATCGACCTCGTATGTGTATGGCGCTCATTGGAAACTTCAGGAATGGAATTCTCTCGCAGCCTTGATCGATGTGACATACCGGAAGAAAAGAATAGAAAAAGAATTTGTGGATACGCTTAAAGGTCAATCTCAAACACTCCTCGTCCGTTCTACGACGCATTACAATCCGTTCAACCATGCCATCGAGAGCGATCTATTTTATGAACTTGCCACACAACAATCGGCAAAACTTCAGCGCGTGTATATTCCAGTTCCGGCAGGAACAGGCAACTACATTTATTTGGGAGATGTCAATAAAAATGGAATAGCCGATGATGCCGATTTTCAACTCACAAGATTCGACGGCAATTATATTGTGACAACTGTTCCGACCGAGAATTACATTCCGGTCACAGATATAAAAACAAATGCGCGTGTACGTCTGACGGGAAAACGATTCTTCACTTCACCATCATCCTTACCCGCAGAGATCGCATCAAACATCACCACTGAAACAAACTGGCGCGTGGAAGAACGAAGCAGTCAACAAAATTTGAAAAATATTTATCTTTTGCATCTTTCCACATTTCAAAACGATTCGACAACAATAACCGGATCACAACAATTGATGCAGGATATATTGATCGCGGAACAAAACCAACCTTTCTCTGCTCGTTTGAGATTTCAACAACGCAAGGGATTTTCACAGTTCGCATCGGGAAATGAACGAACGCTCTATCTCGAACACGGAATCCGGATTCAATGGCAGTTGGTTCAGGAAATTTCTCATTCAATCGAACTCACCGGAAAAACCGACAGGCTGACAGCGGCTCTCGACAATCCGCGACTCAGAGATATCCACTCGACGACAATTCTTTCCGATCTCTCATATCGCCCCGAACAAAATCTTGAAATCGGTTTTGTCATGACGCTCACAACCGCTGAGGACGATTCGCGAGCAACTCCGATTGATGCGAGAATACAAACCTTCGGGCTGCGCGGCGTACAGTCGTTCCAGGGGAAAGGACAATTACACGCCGACATTTCTCGCGAGAATTTATTGATGGGCACAACAGAACAAAATATCCCGTTTGAATTGACCGGCGGCCGTGTTCAAGGTGCAACGTGGCTATGGAATTTATCGTTCGACTACAGGCTTGGAGGCAACATTCAATCGTCGGTCGGATATAGCGGACGCGCTGAAGGAAACCGGAAAATAAATCACACGCTTCGCGCCGAGGTTAAAGCATTTTTCTAACATTCGTAAAATGTAAATTCTGGCGTGTTAAAAATATTCCTTCAGGATCAAAATTACAAATCGAAATTAATAATTCTTTTTTACTTGAAAATTCATTTTTTTTTCTCTACACTATTTCTTAATTGAATAACCCAGAACAAGTTTATTAAAAATGATTGCAGCACTCGTAGGTTGTATTGCAGGTTTGATAACTGCGGCACCCATCGGCCCGATTAATGTGACGATTCTTTCGAAAGGAATGAGAGAGAGTTTCGCTCATGGGATATTGGTTGCTGTCGGCGCTGCACTCGGCGATTTTGTCTATTCACTTGCAGCAATGTATGGACTCTTCGCAGCAGTACAAGACCCGACAGTGAGCCACATTTTTCAAGCAATCGGAATTATTCTTGTGATGACATTCGGCATACAGAACATCCGAAGTAAATTGATAAACATTGATGCCGGGTATCGGATTCCACTTAAAAGAGAATTGCATAGCAATTTTTGGATCGGTGTTTTTCTTTATCTTTCAAATCCGTCGTTCATTGGTTTATGGATAACGATCGCCGGAATTGTTCATACTCACCATTTTATAACGAGGGGAAGCGATAATCTTTTTTTTGCTTTAGGCGTCGGAATAGGAGCATTTCTTTGGTATCATATTATGCTTAGGTTCTGCCATAACCGGAAAGATTTTTTTAAACCGCAAACATTGCATATAATTTCTGTGATCTCGGGTATAGCATTAATCGGATTTGGTTGTTATCTTATGTTCGAGTTGATTCATTCTGTTTAATAGCAGCGCGTTTACAATAGGGAAAAATTTCGGATCCAAAAAATATATTCTCACGCGTGGGAAAGAGGAGGATCTTAAAGATAATGCCGAAGATTTATTGTACGTCGTTTGAAGCTAAAATCGGGGTTATCTACGTTGCATCGACCGAAAACGGTGTTTGCAAAATCGCGATTCCAAGAGAATCCCGTAAAGATTTTTTTAACTGGCTCAATCAAAATTTTTCAGAAGATGATGTCATAGACAACCGTTCACGCAACAAAAGCATCATTGATGAAATCACGAGATACTTGAACGGCAAGCTCGTCACTTTCAAAACACCTCTACACTTAATAGGAACTCCTTTCCAATTGAAGGTATGGAGTGAACTTCAGAAAATTCCTTATGGACACACAATTTCATACGAACAATTGGCTCGCAGAGTCCGTACACCACAGGGATTTCAAGCTGTGGGCCGTGCTAACGCAATGAATCCCCTTCCTATCGTCGTTCCCTGCCATCGGGTGATCGGAAAGGATGGATCGCTGGTAGGTTATGCAAGCGGGATAAAGACGAAAGAATTTCTCCTGAGACTCGAAGGAGCTACTGTTATTTGATCGCCTGGATTTTTTCGCTTTTAAAAGATTTCATTTATCTTTACAAATTATTTTTACAATCCTTCTAAAAGGGGGAACCTTACGAACAATCCTTGGGTTTTAATAATTAAAGCTTGAATGATTATGAAAACAACAAAACAATATGGAAAGAAAACGGATATTGCGCTGAGTCTCTGGGTCAAACTCGCCCGCGCTTATGCGACATTAAATTTGCTAACAGCAAAAGATATATCGAATTATGGGCTTACACCGCCTCAATTTGGTGTGCTTGAATGTCTTGGCCACCTTGGGTCATTGCCTATGGGTGAAATCGGCAGGAAAATGTTGGTAAGCGGAGGCAATATCACTGTCGTCGTTGATAACCTGGAACGTGAGGGATACGTCGAACGTGTCAGAAATAAGAATGATCGGCGAACGATTTATGTCAGGCTGACTTCAAAAGGAAACGTAAAGTTTAAAGAAATTTTTCCACAACATGCCCAATTCATCAATTCGAAAATGTGCGTACTTTCTGAGAAAGAACAAGTTAGACTGGCAAACCTGCTTAAAAAGCTTGGCAAAGGAATAGAAAATAATAATTTGAAAAATAAATCCGACAGGAGATATTGGAATTGAAAAAAATATTCACGTCACTTTTTTTAATCTTGTGCGTTGCGAGTTCCATATTTGCACAAGGTGTTGTTTGGAATGTTGATCCTGTGCACTCGAATGTTGAATTTACCGTCGTTCACATGTTGATATCGGAAGTCACAGGCCGCTTTAAAGATTTTTCCATCACAGTGATACAACCGAACAACGATTTCACCGATAGCAAAGTCGATGTTGCTGTGCGCACTGCAAGCGTATCGACCGATAACGATATGCGCGATAATCATCTCCGCTCTGCCGATTTCTTCGATGTTGCTAATTTTCCTGAAATGACTTTCAAGAGCACTTCATTTGAAAAAACCGACGACGACACTTATAAAATCACAGGCAACTTAACCCTTCATGGCATTACTAAAAATATTACTCTACAAGCGAAATACATGGGGCAAATAAAAGATCAGCAGGGAAAAACATACGCTGGTTTTAAAGCGTCCGGTTCGATTAACAGATATGATTTTGGTTTGAAATGGAACCGCGCGATCGAAGCAGGTGGTGTGGCTGTGAGTGATAAAGTTGATTTGGCGTTTAATGTGAAACTGGTCAGATAAAAAATATCTTTTAATAAACTTAATCCTTCGTTACAATACTCACGAGTGGTGACGTTCTTGAAGCTTCATCACTCGTGAATTGTTAAAGTTCATTCGTTTAAAAAATTAATTTAGTTTCTTGATTGCTACTTCTTACACAAATATTTAAATTCCCTTCGTATTTTTTCATTTTAAATCTTTATTTTTATTTGTGATGATCACACAAAAACCAATCGGTGTCGGTATTATTCTCTTGAATTCTAAGAACAAAATTTTACTCATCCTCAGAGACAATAATCCATCCATTCCCTACCCCAATTTTTGGGATCTTCCCGGCGGACATCTTGAAGGGAGCGAAACGCCGGAACAAACAATCCGCCGTGAAATGATGGAGGAACTTGAACTCGACCTCGGAGAGATTATTCTTTTCCGGGAATATCACCACGAAGATTTCCCGACTTGTCCAAATTAGTATGGCAAAGAATGTGGCTCAAAAAAGAAGGCTAAATCAATCATGAATAGCCAATTATTTTTAAGAGAAGATCAACTTCATTTGGGATGTCAGATCTCAGCGTTATTTTTTCTCCAGTAAAAGTATCAACTAAGGTGGCATCAGTCACACCCTTCAATAATTTCAAAATCGCTTTCGTAGATTTACCAGTTTTGATTTCCAAGTATTTGCACAACGCCAATGCTGCAAAACAAATGAGTGTATGAACTTCAATTGCCTCCTGCTTAAAATGGTAGATGGGTCGAATCTGCAAATCACTTTTTGTAACCCTAAACGCCTGTTCGACACGCCAAAGATTGTGGTAGTGTTCAATAACAAGACGATCACTCGACTCTGATTTTGAAAGATTTGTGTAATACCCTTTGATACCAAGTAGTAACTTTGTTTTTTCAACGAGTGACGAATTGAGTGTGTAGGAATTGTTTTCCGATGTAATAAATTTTACTCGCTTTATCGTTCCAGGATTCTTGAGAATGTTCTCTGCTTTTGCAATTCCTTTTTCCATTTCTCGTTTGTCTTTGGCAAATCTCTTCGCGGAAAATTCGCACACCAAATCACCAAGATCTGTTTCTAAACGAATTGTTGTCGTGTCCTTCTGATTTAGTTGTGCGCTAATTGTCTTGATACACTTCAGCGGTAGGTTTGCTACTCTGGCACCGACAATATACTGGAGTTTTGAAGAGCGAAGAGCTTTGATGTTGTCGGCACTAATCATTGCAGCATCGGCAACAACAGTGAACGTCTTAATCTTGTGTTTTCGCTTAAAACGCTTAATAACAGGCACTAATGTGTGCCCCTCAAATTTCTTCCCTTCAAATATTTGATAGCCGACGGGAAATCCTTTATCGGTAACTAAGAGTCCGAGAACGATCTGTGGTTGATTGAATTTGTTATCTTTTGAAAATCCACATTGTCGCAGTTCATCCGTTTCGGAACTCTCAAAGTACAACGTCGTGACATCATAAAAGACGAGAGAAAAATCGAACTCGAATTCTTTTCGAGCCATCGCAAGAACATCCGATTCAATGGTGGATTTCATTTTGAGAAATGTCGGAAGCTGTCTATATAAATCTTGCCGTGTATGTTCAATGCCGATGAACTCTTTGAGAAATTCTATTGACTGGAGTTTCGATCCCGGTTCAATGATGCGGGTAATTACCAAGTCAAGAAAAAGTTTATTTCGCAACCAATGAAACTTGAATACCTTGCATAAGGTATATAAACTTTCATACACGAGGACATATCGAAATCCAAGATATTGTAATTGTTTCGGTTGGATATTAGTTGAGGGTAATGACTTTGAAAAAAGGGGTTGTTGTTTTGTTTCTTTCTCGATCCAGTCGGTTGCAGCTTCTTTTAATGCTTGTATCTCTTTTTTGTCATGTGCACTACCAATATGTTTGACAACGATTAATTTACGATCTTCGTATCGTACGACTTGTATTGCTGTGGCTTTGGAACCGGTCTTCGTCTCACGAATATGAAACATGCCTGATATTTACCCTTAGTATGACAACCCCTCATAAATTTAATCATTTTGTTCCATTTTCTAATCCTTTTTTAATGTGTAACTCTATTTGGACAAGTCAGGCGAAACGCCGGAACAAACAATCCGCCGTGAAATGATGGAGGAACTTGAACTCGACCTCGGAGAGATTATTCTTTTCCGGGAATATCACCACGAAGATTTCAATGAGTACGTGTTTCTCAAACATATCGATCTGGACCCGGGAATTATTCCTCTTCACGAAGGCCAGAGATGTTTTTATTTCAATGAAGAACAAATCCGCGCGACTCCGCTGGCGTACTCCTACAACCGCGTCTTGGGTGATTTTTACGATTGGCTGAAAAAAAAGAAATCTTAATGACATCTCAGAAATAGAAAGAACAAGACGGCTGCTTAGGACGAGCAAACTGCTCGTTCTACAAGTTTATCCGAATTTCACACCACAACAAAATGCAATTAAAAAAAATTGACTTTTGTCGCATTTTTGCGTATAAATAATATTGGATATTAACGAATAATTGCTTTAGTGTTAATTTTATTTAAGAACGAGGAGGTTTGTACATGGCGGTAAAAGTAGGAATTAATGGGTTCGGCCGTATTGGACGACAAATTGTAAATGTCATGGCTGATAAAGGATATCTCGGGAAATCAATCGACGTCGTTGCCGTGGTTGATGTTAGTACCGATGCAAAATACTTCGCTTATCAATTGAAATATGATTCTATTCATGGTCATTTCAAAGGATCATTAAGCAGCGAAAAAAGCAATCCATCGCTGGAAGCAGATGATATTCTCGTCATCAATGGCCATAAAGTAAAATGCGTACTCGCACAAAAAGATCCATCACAATTACCATGGAAAGAGCTTGGTGTTGAAGTCGTTATCGAATCAACCGGATTATTTACAGACTCAGAAAAAGCGAAAGGCCACCTTGCAGCCGGCGCAAAAAAAGTGCTTATTTCTGCTCCTGCTAAGGGAGAAGTAAAAACGATAGTCATGGGTGTGAACGATGGTGAATATGATTCCGCAAAACACAATATCATTTCTAATGCATCCTGCACGACAAATTGCCTTGCTCCGGTTGTTCATGTTATTTTGAAGGAAGGAATGGGCATTGAAACAGGTTTGATGACTACAATTCATTCCTATACAGCTACGCAGAAAACAGTAGATGGTCCCTCAAAGAAGGATTGGAGAGGCGGCCGTGCAGCGGCAATCAACATCATTCCATCAACGACCGGTGCGGCGAAAGCAGTCGGCGAAGTCCTTCCAGTAACAAAAGGAAAACTCACAGGCATGTCGTTCCGTATTCCAACACCGGATGTTTCGGTAGTTGATCTGACGTTCCGTACAACGCGCGATACATCGATCGAAGAAATCGATGCAGCAATGAAAAAAGCGTCCGAGTCCTACTTAAAAGGAATTCTCGGATACTCAAGTGAAGAAGTTGTGTCAACAGACTTCATCCACGATGATCGTTCATCCATCTATGATTCGCTGGCAACGAAGCAAAACAACTTGAAGGGTGAAAAGAGATTTTTCAAAGTCGTGTCGTGGTACGACAATGAGTGGGGTTACTCAGTTCGGACAGTCGATCTGTTGAACTTGATCGCTTCCAAACTCTAACCAATCGCAGATACAATGTAATTCATCCAACACGGGCTGTGTGCGAATTTTGTGCATAGCCCTTTTATTTAAACTATGGACAAATATCATGAATAAGAAAACTGTTCGAGACATCGATTTTGAGGGCAAGCGCGTTATCATGCGTGTCGATTTCAATGTTCCGATGAAAAGCGGCGTCATCCAGGATGATATTCGGATGCGTGCGGCATTGCCAACCATCAACTACGTTCTTGATCAAAAACCAAAATACTTAATTCTTATGTCGCATCTCGGCGACCCGAAAAAGGATACACAAAAAGCAAAAGAAAAAGCCGAGAAAGAAGGAAAGCCATTCGATGAAGCAAAATTCATCGAAGGCAAACATAAAATGAAACCGATAGCCGAACATTTAGCAGAACTTCTTAAAAGGCCGGTGAAGCTTGCCCCGGCAGCCATTGGACCTGCAGCGAAAGAAGCGGTTAACGGTTTGAAAGATGGCGAAGTATTAATGTTGGAAAATACACGCTTCCACAAAGAAGAAACCTCGAAGGATCCCGCCGATCGAGAGCGGATGGCTAAAGAACTCGCGTCATACGCCGATGTTTTTGTGAACGATGCATTTGGTTCTGCGCACCGTGCTCACGCTTCAACCGAAACCATCGCGAAGTATTTGCCGGCGGTTGCAGGTTTCTTGATGGAAAAAGAACTCGAATATTTGAACAAGGCAATCGAGAATCCAGTGAAGCCCTACGTGGCAATTCTTGGCGGCGCGAAGATTTCCGGTAAAATTGATGTCATCCAAAACCTTATGCAAAAAGTCGACGCACTCCTAATCGGCGGCGGAATGATGTTCACTTTCTTCAAAGCTCAGGGATTGGAAATCGGGAGATCACTGCTCGAAGCAGACAAAGTCGAACTTGCGAAGAAAATTCTCGATGAAGCAAAAGCGAAGAATATTAAATTGTATTTACCGGTCGATTGCGTTATCGCCGATAAATTCGACAACAATGCCGCGACGAAAATCGTGAAGGTCAATCAAATTCCTGCCGATTGGCAAGGACTCGATATCGGACCGGAAACAATAAAACTGTTTTCCGATGAAATCAAAAAAGCAAAAACGGTTGTGTGGAACGGACCAATGGGCGTGTTTGAAATGGAAAACTTCGCGAAAGGCACGAATGCGATAGCACAATCACTCGCCAATGCTACTAAAACAGGAACTACCACCATCATCGGAGGAGGAGATTCCGCTTCAGCAATCGCAAAAGCCGGACTGGAAAAATCTGTTTCCCACGTATCGACAGGCGGAGGAGCATCGCTCGAATTTCTCGAAGGAAAGATTCTTCCCGGCGTCGCCGCGTTAAACGATAAATGATTTGATTTTACACCGTTTATTCCCTACGAGTTTACAAATTCGTAGGGATTTTTTATGAATACAAATCATTGAAACGAAAAACTTGCAATACTTGTTGAATTATTTAGTTCACGCTGAAAAAGTCAATTAAATGATAAGTCATATGAAATATTCCTTCGTGCTCTTCATAGTCCCAAAGGGATCCCTTCGGGAAAAGCCATTTATTCTCTGTGTACTTTGTGGTTAACCACTGCCGAAGGCATCCCTTCGGGAAAAGATCGCAAAGTTGAGTTGGCGATCTATGAAGGACACAAAGGTTTTTCAGTGTGAACTATTTACTGATTTTTTAATTATCTTTGTTTAATTGATTATTATTTATAAAGGGCATCAATGGCGTACCGTCAATACGGGAGTGGCAATTATTATCGGCCGAGTTTTTTCGGAGGATTTTCATTTTTTCCTCCTGTAATAAAAACACTCTTACTTTCAAATCTGGCTGTATTTCTCTTACTCGTCTTAGCCAGTTTTTACAGTATCAATGGAATTCCAATAGAATCGATTTTCTTGCGAGTCTTTGCTCTCAATCCGATTGGCCATGGATTTCGAATCTGGCAATTAGTAACATATCTTTTCATGCATGCGGGTTTCGCACATATTTTCTTCAATATGCTTGCGCTCTGGATGTTCGGCATGGAGCTTGAGAATACTTGGGGTTCCCGACACTTTACTATTTATTATTTTACCTGCGGAATTGGCGCGGGCTTAGCAAATCTTCTTATTGCTCCGCTTTTCACCAGTACTGCTCCGACTGTCGGAGCATCCGGAGCAGTGTACGGCGTGCTACTTGCATTCGGGTTCATGTTCCCCGACCGGCCAATTTTTATGTTTCCGATTTTCATTCCAATTCGCGCAAAATACTTCGTTGCGATTTATATGGTAATCGAGATTATTTCTGTCATGAATTCAGATAATGGCGGAGTCGCCCACTTCGCACATTTAGGTGGAGCTGCAGTAGGATATGTCATGTTGTTGATCGATAGACAGCGATTGCCGTTTCAGAATATTTTTAAACGTTTTCGGGGGCCGACCGGAATTCGATTCCAAAACAATACGATAAAACCAAACGGAAACGGAACTGAAGACGCGAAGTTTTATGATATCCGGGATTACGGTAACCAAAAACCAAAAACCGAGCAACAGATAACCCAAGAACGAATCGACAACATCCTCGATAAAATTAGCCGCGGCGGTTATCAAAGTTTGACAGAAGATGAAAAGAGAATTCTTTTTGATGCAAGTAAAAAGCTGAACTGAGTGATAAAAAGGATTAGATCAAGAGTAGTCTTCATTGCAAGCCGAGACGGCTGTGAAGAACGAAAAATGAAAGAAATGCAGAATACATATAAAGTCGGTTTGCGGCGAGATACGCGACAGGTCAATGTTGGCGGAATTAAGATTGGCGGTGGCGCTCCAATTTCTGTACAATCGATGACGAAAACAAAAACAGCCGACGTCGAAGGAACACTGAAACAAATTTACAGCGTCGCTAATGTAGGCTGCGATATTATTCGTGTAACAATAAATGATAAAGAAGCCGCCGAAGCAATTCCTAAAATCGTTCAACACTCCCCTATTCCAGTTGTGGCAGACATTCACTTCAATCATGTTTTTGCATTGAAAGCGATTGATGCCAATGTCGCAAAGGTGCGACTCAATCCCGGCAACATCGGTTCAAAAGACCGCATAAAAGAAGTTCTCGTCCGCGCGAAAGATAAAGGAATTCCAATCCGGATCGGTGTTAATTCCGGATCACTCGAACAGGACATCCTCGAAAAGCACGGCTACCCGACAGCAGAAGCATTGTACGAAAGCGCGATGCATCACGTCGACATCTGTGATGAATTCGATTTTCATGACGTTGTTATCTCTGTGAAATCTACCAATGTAAAATTAATGATCGAAGCATACAGGCTTGTCGCTCAACGAACGAACATTCCTCTTCACCTAGGTGTCACCGAAGCTGGTCCAACCCGCATCGGAACTATCAAATCAGCAGTGGGCATCGGCTCGCTTCTTGCAGAAGGAATCGGCGATACGATTCGGGTTTCTCTCACAGATGATCCGGTGAAAGAAATAGAAGTTGGGAAAGAAATTCTCCGTTCGCTCGGATTGGCAACACGGAACGTGGAATTGATCGCATGTCCGACATGCGGAAGGCTGGATGTCGATTTGTTCAGCATCATGGCACAGTTGGAAACGAAATTATCTAATGTAAAAAAACCGATAAAGATAGCAATCTTAGGATGTGTTGTAAATGGCCCCGGCGAAGCGAGCGAAGCCGATATTGGAATTGCGGCAGGGAAAGGCGTCGGAATACTTTATCGAAAAGGCGAAATGATCAAGAAAGTGAAAGAAGAAGAAATTGTAGCGACGATTCTCGAGGAAGTCGAGAAATTTCAACCTGAAGATTGAGACGTACTTTCCAGGATGTTCACAAAAAAACAACAATTATCTGCTTTAGGTTTACCTTTCTTATCAAAACTATTTACACTACAGATTTTGTATCATTCATAATTCACCGGATTTTTGGTGTTTTTCATTAAGAGAGAACGGATAAGTAAAACCGCTTATGATGGCGGTGGGAATCAAACTCACAATTATCCCGAAAGCCATATCAACCTTGAGAAATGAGAAAACAATGAGCACCAATCCGGAAGCTGTGAATAACCATCCTCCAAGCATGCGAGAATTGTTCCATATTTTATCCGATGTAATCATCCATACTGTGCAAATTTTTACAAACAAATTCCTCGGAAGTTTTGGAATATAGCTTCCGATCACGATAAAAAATATCCCCAAAGCAACGCCAATCATATTCGAATGGATTACACCTTCCAATGCGGCAATAAGAATCAGGATAAAGATGAATACAAAAACCGCAACGGCGATATTGCGAAGCAAGAGAATAATTCCGTACTTCCCTTCGATTTTTTTCCTGAGCGGATCTATAAATGGTATGAATGTCATAATCAGATATATGCCGATCATTATACTGAAAAGAAATGTAAAAAAATTGTTTTTATCCATCCAACCGTTGACATACCCGTGAGAATCAAAATGACTCGGCATTGGATCCGGCAGTTGCTGGTAATAATGGATTGCCAATAGAGTTACTATTAGAATAGAGATCAATGGAATTAATTCTCTCTTCATAGACCATTTCATGTTATTTGTTCCTCCCTTTTGATGTTATGAGAAATTCGGCTGCCATTTTAAAAACACTCATATTCAATGAATAACGGATGAATTGTCCCTCCCTTGTGCCTTCGATTAGATCGGCCCGCTTTAGGATATTGAGATGATGAGAAAGCGTCGGTTGAGTTGCTTCCATATTTTCGAGCAACTCAGTCGGCGTTAAATCTTTTTTCCTCAGTAAGCCGATAATCCGTCTTCGTGTTGGGTCGCTGAGCGCCATAAAGATATTATTTAACGTATTCATAATTAGATATATGTACTTATGTACATATATAATATACAATAACCGGATGTAGTTGTCAAGAGTAAAACGATTATTATTAGACTATTTCAAGAACAGCTTTCGCGGGGTGATTCACTCTCAATATTCGGAAGATTGATTAATTCTTCGGACAAAATCCAGAATAACTCTCGCCGTTATTCCCCAAATGATTCCTTCACTCGTTTTATACACAAACACTTTGTGTTTGAAACCTCCCCAGGGTTTCCGATATTGTTCGGGTAAACCCAATGCTTCCGACGGAAGCAAGATAATTTCCTGCTGAGTTGTTTCGTCAATATAGGAAGGAAATACTTTCAGCATAACCTGATATTCTTCCGGGCTGTTTTGTTCAAACCATGAAACAGGAATTGAAAATACTTTTTCGACTTCCTCCGTGTTAATTTTAAATTCTTCCAACAACACATCCGACGTCCCGACAAATACATCTACTGTTGCTCCCATCGGTGCGATTACAGTATCGAGCCGCCCGATGATCCTCATCATATTTCCCGGAATACCCAACTCTTCCGACGTCTCGCGTATTGCTGTCATTTCCAAAGATAAATCTTTTTCAGGATCGTATTTTCCACCAGGCAGACATATCTCTCCACCCTGCCGGATGTCCGGACATCGTTTCTGAAATACAAAATGATACTCATCATCAACCGGGATAAGCAATAACAAAACGACCGAATTAAAATATTCTTCTTTGCCTTGAATTCCTGGATGAGCTGGCAAATGCCTCCGAATATCTTCTAATTTTCTTATTCTCAATTACATCATCTCCTGCATAATTCTATTATGCTTAAAATTTTTATTTCCCGTCATTTTTCTCTTCATCTTCAACCAACTCATCTAATTTTTCTTCCAATTTCTCATCTAGCGGTTTTCGCTTTTGTTTGAAATATAGTTTTAGAATTAAAGTTATTATGCCTAAAGGAAGAATTAAAATTCCTGTTATAGGACCAACAGAATATTCTTTAGTATCTGGATCGAGTATAGAGATATTCGGATTATCCGGGTCGAAATACACTATCACTTTATTACCAACTGGATATTTTTTTACATATTCTTGCGCATATTCGAAATGACCAGATCTAATTCTTTTTAATGCATTTTTCTCTGAGATGAATTTTTTATTATCTATCTTGAATGAATATACGATATAAGGATAATACCTTGCAATATCAACACGACTAAAATTCTCTCTATTCCTGCTGGAATAAATTTCTTTTCCGACTTCACTTTCTAGAATAATTCCATCGGTTGTTGAAAAAGAATCAGCATCATAATGATATGAATCTTTAATTTCATCCCAGTTATTAATGATCGAAATTAGGGAAAAAAGAAAGATAAAACCACTTAATGCTATTACTGCAGACCAAAAAATTATTCTACCGGTAATCATAATAATTATTGCTTTCCTACAGTTTTCTCTTCATCTTCAACCAACTCATTTAGCTTTTCTTCTAATTCTTCATTTTGTAACTCCTCTTTCTGATTGGAATATCTTCTAAAAAGCAAAATGAACAACATCGCCGGAAGAATGATAAACAGTATTATCTCATCTATAAAATAATCTTTTCTATCCGGCTCAAGAATAGATATTTCCGGATCATCAGGGTCATAGTACACGGTTACTTTACTGCCGACCGGATAATTATTTATATATATTTGTGCATTGTCATAATATCAAAAGTTAATTCTTGCAAACGCAATTTTATCCGATGAGTATTCCTTATGATCAACCTCAAATGAATATGTAATTCCCGGATAATAAGTCTTAGGAATCAAAGCAAGTATAAAATACCTCGACCTTCTATATTCCCTCACACAGATTTCACTATTTTTAATTTTCCCATCTGTTTTTATGAAGGAATCGGTATCATAAAAATATGCTCCCTTAAATTTATACCAGATATCAGTATAAAAAAGAATGATGGAAGTGAAGAGGATTACATAAGCGCCCAAAAGGAATATAACTATCCATAGTTTCATTGTATTACGATCCGTCATGAGCGACATTTTTTTATTACTCCCTCACCGATTTATATATAGAATAAATATGAGACGATAAAAATATTAAAATTAGAACTAACACATTCCTTCACCAATCTTACTAAGAAATAATATTCCCTTTCTTCACTTCAAAATCAGTAAGTCAATCCTTTTTTTCCTATTCTAATTCTGTATCTCCTGTCACTGTAGAGTAGGACAATAGTGCAGTGATGTACAGACTCTGTGAGCCCCGACCGTTTCTTTCCTTTCGGAAAAGTGTCCCTCTCAAGCAAGCCATCATCCTGTTATCCTATTGAACCCTCGTCAAACCGTACGTGAGGTTTTCCCTCATACGGCTTTCCTGAAAGCTTAACATACTACGGTGAAAGTCGTGCAACGTGGTAATCATTGAATAGTCCAAGTTGACCATAAAGATATTCCGACGTCAACTTACCCCATCCATATCCACGTCTCCCTCTACGTCGCCAAACAACATGCCGAATCCGTTTATTAACATAATTCGCCAGATCGTGCAATGCCGATGATCCATGTCCTAACCTGAAATATCCCATCCATCCACATAGATAGCGGTTCAGATTATTCACCTGCTCCTTCACTCTTAGTGGAATTGAATGGTGAACATATTTCCGTACTGTAGCACGGAAGCGTTCCTGACTTTTCGGATTTGGGTACACCAGTATCATACGAGTGCCGGTCTTTCTGCTTCTGGCATTATGAAATCGGAATCCTAAGAAGTCAACACTCATTCCTGTATTAAGCTTGAGTGTGCGTGTCTTCTCAGTGTTCAGGTGCAATCCCAGCCGCTCCAAATAGTGCTTTAGGATACCTACACCCTCTTCCAGATTCCGTTGTGCCAGAATCATCATGTCATCTGCATACCGTACAAGATGGATGGAACCATTTCTGATTGTTCCAAGTCCTTCTCGCTTGAACGCATGATCTACTGGATTCAAATAAATATTTGCCAGTAACGGACTGATAACTCCTCCCTGAGGTGTGCCTTGTTTACTCTGGCGATGCTGGCCATCTTCGACATAGCCACAGCTTAACCACTGATGTATTACTCGTAGAATCTCGCCATCCGATATTCGTCGGGCTACAAGTTTCATAAGTTTGCCGTGATCTACCGTGTCAAAGTATTTCTCCAAATCTACATCGTAAATTTCAACACATCCCCAGTTCAGATATTTGTATATTTCCCGTATCGCATCATGCGCGCTCTTCTCCGGCCTGAATCCATAACTTGAGTCGGCAAAATCCGACTCAAAGATCGGCTCCAGCATAAACAAGAACGCTGTCTGAATCACACGATCACGAATGGTTGGTATGCCCAATGGACGTTGCTTTCCATTCGCTTTCGGAATATATACTCGCCGTACCGGTTTCGGCACATAACGACGTTCCTTCATCTCAAGCTGAAGTTCTGCAAGATAGTCTTCGATTCCCTTCTTCTCAATATCCTCGAAGGTCTCTCCGTCTACCCCGCTTGCTCCACCATTGGCTTTCACCTTGCGATAAGCTTCAGCCAATACATCTGCACGATAGGTCTTATCGTACAAACTGTAGAACCGAAACCTCGGCTCCTCTTTCGCCTTTGCATGCAACTTCTTCTGAAACTCCCGAAGCCACTCTGTGTTTGGTAGCTCACGCAATACACGCTCCTTTGTTTCTTTGTAAGTTTTCTTTCAGCAGGAGCCCTTCCCTCTGTCGTGTTTCCACGTCTTCATCGGTACTACGACTCCATCCGCCACCCTGCCATCTCCCCTCTCTTTCGTTTCCTTATAAGAGGGCTCTTCTCCATCTTTCTTTTTCTTCTGGGACAGCGAGGGCTTCCCAAGTCCCATTCCTGTTCTTTCCAGCCATGTCGTCGCTCATACCCCGGAGGTGACACATGATCGTATTCTCTCTATTCTCGATCAATTGTTAATGACTTCGCCCATAAAATAGGGACTCGTCCACCTCAACTTGTCTTTACGAGGCTACCTGTGCCTTCACATATTGTTACGACCTGGTTGTTTGCATAGCACCCTTTAAGGTTACATTGTCGAGTCGCTTAGCATGAAACCGTTTCCCGTCTCATACCGACTCCTTGCTACGTGGCGTTCAGAGTTTCACCACGGTCAGGACTTAGAGTAGAGCGCCCTCCCTCTTCACCTGACAAGATCAGGAATAGTTTACCTTGGCGCTCATTTCAGCAGAATTAATTTCTTCGTTTCTAAAAACGATCCTGCTTGTAAACGATAAAAATAAACGCCGCTCGGAATTCCATCCGCATTCCACGTATGTAGGTGAACTCCCGCAGGCAACTCTTCATTGATAAGCGTTGTCACTTCTTCTCCTATGAGATTAAAAACTTTCAGCGACACGAATGCTTTTGATGGGAGAGAAAATGGAATATTTGTCGATGGATTAAATGGATTCGGATAATTCTGCTGAAGCGAAAAGGTTATAGGAATTGGATTATTGGCAGCTCTAACTCCGGTAATAGTTGAATTTTTATAAACTCTTACATTGCCATTATAACTGTCCGTTACGAAAAATCTTGACCCATCCGGCATTGTGGCAATGTTTGTTCCGCCGGTTGAAAATGTTTGCATGACAGAATCATTCGCGAGCGATATAATTAATTTTTCGTAAGAGCCCACCGCAAAGGCATATTTATCATCTGCTGTAATGGCAATACTTTCAAAGTTTACATTGTACGATAGGTATGAAATTTTCTTTATCACTGAATTGCTGGCCAACGACACACGGTCGAGTGAGTCTCCGTCGAAGATGAGCGCTTCATTCGTTTTGTGAAAAGCTGCAACACCGTACGATGCCGATATTCCTGCAATCGTATCAACCTCGGCAGTGGAAAGGTTTATTTTTTTCGGAGAATCAAAGGTAAATGTTGTGACGAGTGCCGAATTTCCATCCTGCGCAACTGTAATGCCGTATAATTGTCCAGTAGTAGAAACTGGAATAAAGGAAGATCCTGCAGTAAGCCCCGTTGCGTCTATCGATCTGACTCCTTGTTGAATGCAGCTAGAGCTTAGATCGGGAAAAATTGCATTATGCCCGTTAGGTGTTACGGCAATACCGTAAAGGGTGGTTCCCGAACATGGTGCCGGGAAGGATCCTTTTATTGAATGCGTATTCAAGTCGATAAATATTACATAGTGCGTAGTGCAGACGAGCGCAGTTGAGTCATTCGGAGTTATTACAACTCCATTTGGATAACCTTCTATAGAACTAATATCAACGTTGTACATCAAGTAATCTGATGTGGATATAATTTCAACAGATCCTTGTGCAGTGTTATTTGTGACGACCAATTTACTCCCATCAGATGTTATTGCAATCCCCGTGGTATTCGACCCGGTTGAAATTACAGTATCTACTTCCCATTGCGAGAATAACGGTGTAATCGAAAAGATTGTAATTATTACCAACAATGTTAATATCCTTTTGGAACTATTCATGTTGCGCTCCCCATTTTATTGATTATTCCTTATTACTATAGCATTTATTCGTCTTATAGAAATTTTAACAATATATTCGCTAATGTCAAGGTTAGAAGCAGATGAGGAAATTTGAACCGTACCACTGTAGTAAGCGAGCGATCGGAGAAACATCTAACGCTGCAACAATTGGTGGATCATCGAGCATCTTGGGGATTGTTCACTAACCGAATTTTGAAAGGAAAAAAAAGACAAATTAATCATCACAAATCCCGCCCCGGTTTCCCTGGACGGGATGAGTCAATCAATTCGATGGAGCATGTAGCCAACAAATTGATTACCTCTCCCACTCTTTGAGTGGAATCGCGATGATGTTATACGTTATAACAATAATCCGATAAGAGACCGTGTATCTTTTATCTTCACCATATTATTTATACGTATATGAAAAGCAAAATTCCCTTCGCCGTAACTTATTAAAAAATATAACCCAACGACATACCCCAAGAAGAATAATTACTTAGGTTGCCGCGAAAAGCAATTTGCATTCGCAGGCCGGAAGCATGGCGCAGTTCCATGCCGGCATAGACATTGCTTGTTGAAGATAAATTTGATAATGTTTGGGATTCAGACTCCCTCCCGACAGAAGAAATTTGATCAAATTCATTTTGTTGATCGGGTTGGAATGAAGCGACTTTTTCGTGTTGATATAAATACTTATAATTTAATCCGCCGAACATCGAACACCATCCAACCGGAGTGAAGTTTAGATAGATTGGAATTTGAAATGCGATTGTCCAGAGCTGATGTCTGAAAATGGAAGGAATTTGAAGATTAGAATAAGGCGAAGTATATTGATTTAAAAACGGATATGCGTCTTTGAAATTGTCGTAATTGAATTGTGGATTGAATCCGACGCGGACATCCAGGTCGATGAGTTTTTTCGATATTATATATCCACAAGAAAATGATGTTCCCCAGTTTTTAGCCTTCTCCGCATCAGAAAGCGAAACAATAGCAGTGTCTAAATATGATGGATTACTTGTTTTGTTCTGAATGACAGAAAGATCGGCACTTAAATAGTACGCACCCGTTGAAACAAAATAATGATCGTCCGGCGTAACCAACTGGGCAGAATGCTGGAAGTAACCTCGAAATCCGTATCCAAAAGGTTCGACAGCTTGCGACGAAAATTTAGTTGTAACATCGTTAGTCACAAATCTGAAGGATTCATTCAATATATTTTTCTGCACCGTAAAATCGGTAATTAAATCCCACTGTGAACCGACTTGTGAATATTCGATTCCAATAATATTCTTTGTATTTGTAACTTGTGATTGAAATCCTGAAGAAGAAAGGTAACTTGAACCTGAGATCGGATACCATGTCCCTGTCCAACCAACTTCTGTGGAATACTTGCTTTCGGGAATCACGATGCCAAAAATTCCGATTGAAGCAGAGTTACATATCAATGAAAGCTTCACCGTGGTTTGATAGCCGTAAGTCAAGTTGGATGTAACTGTGTTCGTACTATTGTAATATGCATTATTTGGATACTCTGGATTCTGTAAAATGTCCTGCATACCAGTATTTGATTCGCTCGTATTTCGATATGACCAATTTGATACCTCCAAAATCCAAATTTTTCCTAAAGCGTCGAAAAGCGATGCGGCTGAAAAAGTGGGTGTTATCGATATCGGAATCGAAGATATATAGTCGGTGTTAGAAAGCAGAGCGTTGGCTTGCAATACCGTAACCGGCGATTGTGGCAAGTAATTAACATAAACAAATCTTTGATTGTACGATCCAGCTCGTGCATTATTGAACAGGATTTGAACCGTCGTGTCCGCCGAGAACAGAAGGAAATCATTCGGAAGTCCCTGTGAGTGAGCCAGCATATTCGGATTAAATGTTATCGGCTGATTTTGCGCGAAGGTAATCGAACAAGTCAGCAATGACAAAAATGTAATGAAGAAATATAAATATTTCATGATCATTATATCCTTAAATAGTAAATTGGATTTTAACTATAATATTCACATTAAAAATCTTATTGTTTTCTCGAATAAGACGATTTATTCACTCTTCACTTTTGAAATTTTAATATCAACATTCAAACCTTGGCCGGCATTTTCTACTTTGGCTTCCCATCCTTTCCCGGCGAGATTCGGTGGAACCGCAACCATCGCGTTCATCGCAAACAACGGTGTCCCGCTCACGGGTGCAAGCGTCGTTTCGGTTTCCATCGATTCAATATTAATTCCCAACTGCGAAAGTTCATGCGCAACCTGATGAACAATTCCTTCATGGTCGGCGCCGAATACTTCGATACGATATCCAAGCCAGTCCGGATAAGTTTCGGCGTACGTCTGTCGTGTCTGGCTTATTGTCACCTTGAAACCTTCGGTTCTGAACTGCTCAACAAATTTGTCGAGATCAACCAAACGTTCAGATGAAAAAGACACGAGCATCAAGATGGCAAATTCACCCCCCAACCTCGCCATACGGCTGGTCTCGATGTTCCCCCCAAGCGTTAGCATATCTTTCGTGACTTGTTCGACAAGGCCAATACGATCTGTGCCTGTCAATGTTAGAATTATACTTGTACGCATGTTTGTCTTTCTGTTATTGCTTTCTAAATGAATTAAATCGTATAAGTTAATAACTGATGTTACGCAAAATGCAAAAAACGTGTACTAAAAAAACCTTTATTGCCACGAGCTTTAGCTCGTGGATTAGAAAATCAAAAGTAATATAGGGTTTTAACCCTATACTCAACATTTTTTTGTTGGGCTAAAGCCCGCTCTATCTCATTCATTCGGTTCCACGACCTGAAGGTCGTGGCAATTATTTTTCTCTGCGTAACATCATTTAACAAAAAAGAATCATCCTTGTAGAAATGCTTTCTTGATCCGATGATTCGGGATGAACAAAACTATTGACGCTATTTTATAAAAATAATGAAATCTGAGAATCAATAAATATTCTTGAAATATTTAATTTAGATTTTTCAAAGACGTCTCTATTTTTTCGGATACGGCCAGGATGTTGCCGCTTATTTTTTCAATTTCCGGTGTGATCGCCTGAACCGAGTCTACAGCTTCGGACATCTTCTGCGCAACGACTGTGAAACCGCGTCCATATTGTCCCGCACGTGAGGCCTCGATACGCGCGTTCAATGCAAGCATCACCATTTCTGCCGCGATTTCTTTAATGTCGCCAACCAGCCGCTGAATACCGGTGAGACTTCCTTTAATCTCCGACTCAATCCCCAACATTTCGGTACTTACCCGGTCTTCTGAAATTTTTTCACGTTGTTCAATTGCCTGAATTATTACAAAAGCCATATTATGAGTAACCAATTCGACAGACGTGCCGCTTAATTTGGTTTTTAAAAGTTCGACAACTTTTGAAGATCCTGTAACCTCAAAAATAAAATCCACAGTTGTTGTTAAAGCTTCATCCATGTCTGAAAATGTACGCACCCCGAGTTGGTGTGCTCTCACCATTGCCGGCGCCAATGTCTCGCGATCCACCACATAAGCTACACGCGCTATAGAAGTATCTGAAAAAAGTTCTAAGAGGTGCAGCCCTACTTTACCGCCACCGATAATGCCGACCGTCGGGATAACCTTCTTATCATTTTCGCCCATATTAATTGCCTCCTTTGGATTGCATGGATAACAAAGAAGTAATCTTCATGAATTTATTTTTCAATTAAGCTGACCGGGAAAATCTTTAACGAATCCATAACAGCAATTAACTGATCTGCCATTTTTTGGTGTGTCGCCACCGTCGGATGACCATTGGCAACATAACCTCCCGGGAATTCATCGTAAGTCGCATAATCAATATCTTTTTTGCCGATTTGTTTTTCTTCATCCACAACCTGCCGTATGTTTTTACGAATCCATTCTGGGAAGGGCGAGACAGCAACAATTCTGACACCGGGATAAACTGTACGCAAAGTCGTCAAAAAATCATGATATCCTTTTCGAAAGGAAGCCGCTTTTTCGTCTGAAACGTTTCCGTTTTTATCTCTCGATCCGGAATGGTCATTAAGGCCCAAACAAATTATCACGAGATCGGGAATCCATTTTTTGAAATCCCATTTTGGTGTGGGGGATTCCATCAATGTGCGATCAAAATATTTTAACATCGAAAATTCAGGCTTCCCCTGCCAATCGCAAGTAAGTCCCATCCCGGAACGACAGATGGTATGATATTGTGCATTATAATGACACGCGATGATTGGTGCAAAGCCCTTATCGATATTTGTCACCGGAAAACGTGCTTCCCAGACTAATTGTTGTTCCGTCGCTTCATTGCTCTCACCAGCAGTAAATGAATCTCCAATAAATTCAATTTTTCTCGCTGGCTTTTGGACAGGTGGAAATAATTGCGCATCATCATCAAGCAGTAAACCCGAAAAAGAAAAAACCACATCAAAGACTATATTACGTTTGCTGAGAATCAATGTATGGGGCGCATCTTGAAGACTGTCGGCAAGTATATAATCTGCATCGCCTGATTTGATTCCGTGAAATATACGATGAAGTTTTCCGTCAATATAAACATTATAGTAGTTGATACTATCTGCCATGCGAACACCTATGCGCTTGCCTTTGAACTCAGCGCGAATATAAATTCCCGGCCATGAGTGTTTGTAGTGAAGCGAATCGACAGTATCCCAACGACCGAAATATTGAATGTTTGGATTATTTGGCGGTATAAATTGTGTAGAATGAACCATATTGAAAGAACCTATAAAGCCTATGATAATAAAGAACATGAGCTTGATGTATAGTTTCATCGGAGCAATTCCTTCTCATCGGAGAATGTAAATCAGTATGTTATGATTATAAGAATAATTTTATCAGGCTTCAAGAGAAATAGAAAATAAAAAATGCAGACTGTCTTTATTGGCAGGCGTATTATTCTATTACCTCACAAATGGTATCAACTGCGCAACTTGTTTTTTGTATTGTTCGTAATCCTCTCCGAACTCTTTCGCAAGAAATTCCTCTTCTTTTCCAATTCGCATTTTAAAAGCGATATACATCATGATCGATACTGCAAGCAATAAAAGATTGTTGGTCAGAAATGATATTCCTGGAATAATAAAAACTATGAAAGCAGCGTAGAGCGGATTACGCGAAAAGCGATACACGCCGGTAGTTATCAGTTTGTGCGATTCAAATGCTTTCTTCACTAGAAACACCGATGAAATCCAAAAAATCATGCCTATGAATATTAGCACTATTCCTAAGACAAACAGAATTTCTTCTAATGGTGAAGATAAAGAAAAATCCAATCCGATCAATCGTTGCACCGCAGAAATAATAATAACTGTGCAGCCGCCAACGATGGCAAGCAGAGGTCCAATTCCCGTTATGTTCATTGTTCCCTCTGACATCGATATTCTCTTCACCCGCAATAACCTCCGCCCCTATTGAAAATAAACTTAGGTTTCCAATTCACTTCTTCCCCCAGTACCATCCTTGACGCTGATTGAGTAAGTTGAAATCCTTCACTCATCAAATATTTTATAGCAATCTCATTCTCAGAGGGGACAATCGCAGCCGTCTTACCTTGACTCAATCTGAATTTTATTAATTCTATTCCGGCTTCAGAATTTTTGGCTATGATTAGACCACCTCCGAGATCCGAAAAATATGTTCCCTCTATTTCTTTTGAATTCTTCGACGAATATACCCAACCCGTCGTAAAATATCTTTCAATAAATTCCGATCGTTTTTCTCCTGTCGCTTCTTCGTCGAGCATTTTTAAAGCAGGAAAATCCTGTGTTTCAACTTTTCTTATCTTTTCAGTTTTCTGATAATTCGATAATCCCGATACTCTTTTAAAAAATTGATATGACGCACTCGTCCTGAATCCGATTTTTGAATATATATTTTTACCCATCTCGCTTGCAATTAATAGTTGACTTGCACATCCCATATTTTTGAAATATTCAACCAGATGATTTGTTAATTCGTTTCCAATTCCCTGCTTCCTCATTTCGGGCAAGACAATAATATTTCCAAGCCATCCGACTTTTCCATTAAGAATTCCGTTTCCAAAACCGACTATCTTACCATCAATTACAACCACGGCCGGATAGAAATACGGATGTTCAAAATGAAACAAGACAAGAGCCGGAAGATCGAGGTTCCATTCCTTCGGCGGAAAATCCTTCAGCAAATCGATTTCGGAAAATAATAGTTTTCGGATCAACATATCTCGTCCATGCAGTTATTTTAATTTTTCATTATAGGCATCAATGATCTTATCCATCTCAGCATTCACATCAGGGTCGACACGCTTCCGACTTTCGTCCGCATCAAACCATGCCAGAGTTTTTCGAATTCCCTCGCGAAACGGAATGACCGCTTTATAATCCAGCACAAACGATTTAATTTTGCTGTTATCAAAGACTGCACTCCAGGTTTTATCGCCGAGCAGTGTTCCCGTTTTTTCTGGTGAAACTTGCACGATAAAATCGGTTGGAATGTGAATTATATTCGCTTCAACTCCCAATGCTTCTGCGATAGTTTTATATATCTGATCCCACGTCAGCACTTCGTCGGATGTAATATGAAAAGCCTGGCCGATAGCGCGTTGATTCCCCATCAATCCGATGAATCCATGCGCGAAATCTTCTGAGTGAGTGACGACCCATAGAGAAGAACCATCTCCGTGCACGATGATTGGCAGACCTTTTTTGATTCGATCTGCAAGCGTGTAGCAACCCCAGCCGCCAATAGCAATCGGAAAATTCGGATCGTACGTAAGCGATGGTCGAACAATCGTTACCGGAAATCCATCTTCACTGTAAGCTCGCATCAAACGTTCTTCGCATGCAATTTTATTGCGCGAATATTCCCAGTAGGGATTCGACAGCGGCGTCGATTCGGTGATCACATAGTGCATCGGCGGTTTTTGGTATGCGGACGCCGAGCTTATGAAAATGAATTGCCCTACTTTGCCCCGGAAGAGTTCAATATCCTGTTCGATGTCGTCCGGTGTAAACGCAATCCAGTCGACTACAATATCGAATTTCAAACCTTGTAGAATTTTATGCACTTCTTCAGGTTTGTGTCTGTCGGCAATCAACTTATGACATCCTGTAATATCCGTTTGCCTTTCGCCACGATTGAGATGATATAGTTCAATTCCTCTCGCGATTGCAAGTTTACTGACAGCCGTGCTGATGAAGCCTGTGCCGCCGATGAAAAGAACTTTCATGGATGAGCATTCCTTTAAATAATATTTATTTCTCTTGCCGTTGGATGATTATATTGAATTAACGAAGCAATACCATTGCCTTAGTTATTGTTGATCCGTGAAAACTCATCTTGTAAAAATAGGTACCGGATTGGACATGATTTGAGTTCCAGACTACAGCATGGTCGCCTGCGCCCAAATGTTCATTCACTAGTATGTCAACACGACTTCCTCTGACATCATAAATTTCAAGAAGAACAAACCCGGCCGCTGGAATATGAAATCGGATTGATGTTGAAGGATTAAATGGATTAGGAAAATTTTGTTGAATTGCAAAAACATCCGGACGTGTTAGCATCAGTTTCGGTTCTGAAACTGCAGATGAATAATCGTACGGCTCATTCACCATATGGTACTGCTCTTCTCCAGCTTTCTGGAGATACGGAGTCCGGATCGCTGTGCGAGTAAAATCACTTAGATCGCCACGAATTGCCGTCCCATCAAGTTTCCATTCATAAATGGGGATGTCTCGAGGATTCAAATATTGTGACAACTTTCGCTCTTTCGCCATGTGAAAGAGTCCGAAATTTCCAGGCTCGTGACCCGCAAGGTATGTCCCGATAATATCTACGTGGAATGAATTTTTTCCGAACAGAACAATATTGGTAAGAATGTCATCACCGTAACCGTTATCCGGCCCGGCAACGAATGCTCCTTCACGACCGTAAATACCTTCCACAATATTGATCATAGGTTTAAGCGTAGAATTATTATCCAAACAACGCGAAGCCCACGTTTCCATCCCGAGGCTGCCGCTTGAGTCACCCGGGATATCCCATCGCGGAATTCTTGAGGTTTTATGACGGGCATAATTATTTTCAATAATGGAAAAAGCATTTGGAACTATGTCCTGTGAATCCACACCAACCATCTCTGTACCCCACCCCGTACAATGAGCTACATAAGGGCGAACTACGGTACCCTGAAGGTTTTTGGCACAGAGAGTCATCCCCATTCCGTGAGATTTGAATTTTGAAATATTAATGAGGCACGAATTGCTGGAGTTGACCGGCCATATGAATGGAATTCTCTTGAACCAGATCCCATGTTCCACATCGACCCATTGAATATCTTTTTCGTCGATCGCTCCGATGCCCGCACTTAGATCCTCAAGAATGATATTCGTTCGAACTGCCATTTCCCCGTAGAGTTTTCCGTCAATTGAATTAGGGCCATGATAATTGGCCTCACGAATAAAAATATTATTTGATGGTATCGAAAGCGCTGTCAATTGTCCGATAATTCCCTCAACAAAATTCGGATCGGTATGAATTCCCATGACAGTTTCGATTGGTGGAATATCCCATGACCACCAGGTGATATTCGGCTTGATAACTACATTCGTATTGGTTGGATATCCTGAGCTCGTGTCTGTTTTTGTCTGGAAGAGAGACGCACCCAACTGTTGCCCCACCGCTTTGATTGCCGATCCATCCGTTTTTGAATCGACATTGGTACGCAGAACGAATACGGCATCCGGGTTGTCCTCAATGAACTCATTGAGTCCAAAATACTTACTGGAGAAGTTCGATCCTAAAGCACGGCGAGCATCGAGCATAAGAATCCCGCCCGTAATGGATAGCGTGCGGAGAAACTGACGACGACTTTGCATGGATGCACCTTCTTAGAAAATTAATTATTTATCAGTGGGTTGATTATGCGACATCCGATTAGAATGCGAAACCAAATTTCAATACCTCCCAATCCAAAATAAATTTAGTATCATCCATCGTTGCTCCTTTTATAGATCGTTCATCACCAGAAAAGTACCTACCCACGACGATACTTGTTCCCCAATAAAATCCTGATATTGAAAAATATCTGTACCCGATGCCAAACATCCCCCCCAACTTATCCGTAGTGATTATGGAATCGGAGGATGACACATCTATTCCTAGAATTGTAATCCCTGATTCTCCCTCGATATGAGTAAAGCGTAATCCACCCTCAAGATAAAACCCATCCTGATGCTGACCCAAGAATCTCCGATAGAGAATATCTTGATCCCACAATGTCAATTGATGATTCCCCGAACTCAAACTAGTTCTGTTCTGGAAAAAAAATGGACACGCAATTTCCGCGTTTCGATCTATATCGAAAAATGAAAAACCTCCGCTTAAAACAAAATATGAACTGGCGCTGCTCCACAATATATAAGCCGGATTGATCTCGATGCCGAATTTTTTATCTTTCAGCGGTTCTTTGTAACGCACCACTTCATCATAAATTTTTTCCTGTTGATTCAATATCTTCTTTTGATAAATCAGCACCGAATCAAGTTTCGCGCTACTTATGCTATCCTGCGCCTTCACTGAAGATGAAAGCATGCAAAGAATTAAACAGCAGAACAAAAATATTTTCATAAATTTTTCCATTATAACTTATTATATCGATCGAATAGATTAAGTTCCCGACGTTTTAAATGTTTCGCTATTATGTCAGTTATCTTCATATTATCAAACCTATTGTAAATAATATCCCTCCCACAATCAAGGCGATGTATGAAATCTTGGAGATGCCAGGACGTAAAACGCTTTGTGCCGGATCATCCGGACACACGCTTACAGTAACGATTTGATTTGGATGATATTGATCCTTTCAATTGATGGAAGATCGAGATTCGGAGACAGATTGCCATGCTTCGCGCAATCCCGCGGCTGCAGTCAACGAAGCAACAAGTCCGCATCCCGACTCGGGCAACATACCAGGCCAGAGCGTATCCAATCGCAAACTGTTTCGGAATCGCGAGCAGAGTGACCGCCGGAATTACGCAGAAGAGCAATCCGCTGATATGATAACGTGGGACGCGAAAGATCCAAGCCAGCGGAAAGAAGTGAATTCCCACAACGATGAGATTCAACGAGGGCATGAGTTCATAATTCTTTGTAGCTCCGAGTATTGCGTTTATCACAGAAAATGCGATCACCTCCGCACTAACGACCAAGGCGAACCGGCGCCAGATCTTTTTTTCCTCCGGTGATCGCGGTACGGTGCTATCCGGCAAACCTACCGCCACGCGAATCACTACAACACCAGCTGCAACGAAGGCGCCTAGAAGGACACATGTTCCGATAAGCACTACTGTCGCCATCGTCGTTCTGATTACGAGAAGCGACCATACAATAAAAACCAAACTGATAGCAATCAGCCAGAGAGCACCGACGGCGAGACCGATACTTCGTCGGCGTATAGCAAGCGTTTTCATTATCACTCCTTCAATTTATTTTTTTATTTGCACTGTCTGATAGATTGGAGTTAAATTGTATGCAACAGAAAATCGAGTGTCATGCACCGCACACGATCACTCCGATCATTTTTATTTTTTTCAAATTTGTTCGGCGTAATTTATTTTGTAGAGTAGGACAATAGTGCAGTGATGTACAGACTCTGTGAGCCCCGACCGTTTCTTTCCTTTCGGAAAAGTGTCCCTCTCAAGCAAGCCATCATCCTGTTATCCTATTGAACCCTCGTCAAACCGTACGTGAGGTTTTCCCTCATACGGCTTTCCTGAAAGCTTAACATACTACGGTGAAAGTCGTGCAACGTGGTAATCATTGAATAGTCCAAGTTGACCATAAAGATATTCCGACGTCAACTTACCCCATCCATATCCACGTCTCCCTCTACGTCGCCAAACAACATGCCGAATCCGTTTATTAACATAATTCGCCAGATCGTGCAATGCCGATGATCCATGTCCTAACCTGAAATATCCCATCCATCCACATAGATAGCGGTTCAGATTATTCACCTGCTCCTTCACTCTTAGTGGAATTGAATGGTGAACATATTTCCGTACTGTAGCACGGAAGCGTTCCTGACTTTTCGGATTTGGGTACACCAGTATCATACGAGTGCCGGTCTTTCTGCTTCTGGCATTATGAAATCGGAATCCTAAGAAGTCAACACTCATTCCTGTATTAAGCTTGAGTGTGCGTGTCTTCTCAGTGTTCAGGTGCAATCCCAGCCGCTCCAAATAGTGCTTTAGGATACCTACACCCTCTTCCAGATTCCGTTGTGCCAGAATCATCATGTCATCTGCATACCGTACAAGATGGATGGAACCATTTCTGATTGTTCCAAGTCCTTCTCGCTTGAACGCATGATCTACTGGATTCAAATAAATATTTGCCAGTAACGGACTGATAACTCCTCCCTGAGGTGTGCCTTGTTTACTCTGGCGATGCTGGCCATCTTCGACATAGCCACAGCTTAACCACTGATGTATTACTCGTAGAATCTCGCCATCCGATATTCGTCGGGCTACAAGTTTCATAAGTTTGCCGTGATCTACCGTGTCAAAGTATTTCTCCAAATCTACATCGTAAATTTCAACACATCCCCAGTTCAGATATTTGTATATTTCCCGTATCGCATCATGCGCGCTCTTCTCCGGCCTGAATCCATAACTTGAGTCGGCAAAATCCGACTCAAAGATCGGCTCCAGCATAAACAAGAACGCTGTCTGAATCACACGATCACGAATGGTTGGTATGCCCAATGGACGTTGCTTTCCATTCGCTTTCGGAATATATACTCGCCGTACCGGTTTCGGCACATAACGACGTTCCTTCATCTCAAGCTGAAGTTCTGCAAGATAGTCTTCGATTCCCTTCTTCTCAATATCCTCGAAGGTCTCTCCGTCTACCCCGCTTGCTCCACCATTGGCTTTCACCTTGCGATAAGCTTCAGCCAATACATCTGCACGATAGGTCTTATCGTACAAACTGTAGAACCGAAACCTCGGCTCCTCTTTCGCCTTTGCATGCAACTTCTTCTGAAACTCCCGAAGCCACTCTGTGTTTGGTAGCTCACGCAATACACGCTCCTTTGTTTCTTTGTAAGTTTTCTTTCAGCAGGAGCCCTTCCCTCTGTCGTGTTTCCACGTCTTCATCGGTACTACGACTCCATCCGCCACCCTGCCATCTCCCCTCTCTTTCGTTTCCTTATAAGAGGGCTCTTCTCCATCTTTCTTTTTCTTCTGGGACAGCGAGGGCTTCCCAAGTCCCATTCCTGTTCTTTCCAGCCATGTCGTCGCTCATACCCCGGAGGTGACACATGATCGTATTCTCTCTATTCTCGATCAATTGTTAATGACTTCGCCCATAAAATAGGGACTCGTCCACCTCAACTTGTCTTTACGAGGCTACCTGTGCCTTCACATATTGTTACGACCTGGTTGTTTGCATAGCACCCTTTAAGGTTACATTGTCGAGTCGCTTAGCATGAAACCGTTTCCCGTCTCATACCGACTCCTTGCTACGTGGCGTTCAGAGTTTCACCACGGTCAGGACTTAGAGTAGAGCGCCCTCCCTCTTCACCTGACAAGATCAGGAATAGTTTACCTTGGCGCTCATCTTAGCAAGATAAATTTTTTAGTCGCAGTAAATGATCCTGCCTGCAAGCGATAGAAATATACACCGCTTGAAATGTTTACTGCATTAAATGTTGCGGAATAACTTCCTGGCGCTTTCACTTCATTGACAAGCGTTGTAACTTCTCTTCCAAGTAAATCATAAACCTTCAAACTAACCTTGCCGAGCTTTGCTATCTGATAACTGATAACAGTCGACGGGTTGAATGGGTTCGGATAATTTTGAGACAAGCTGAACTTCTTCGGTAATGTGGCTCCCTCGTTCTTGACTGCAGTTGTTGAGTTTAAAAGCGCGGCGTTGGCGTAAAACTTCGTGATAACGACTTCATAGGAACTATCCTTCGTCCCGGTGATCTGAACATTATCTACCATTGCCGTAAAGCCAATCAACTTTGACGAGTCGCCCCCGGCAAAAAAGGGTGTGAATACATATCCGGGATCTCCCTTCGACCAACTAGTTGTGCCTGGGCCGAAAACGTACATGGGCCCTTTGCTGGAGGAATAATTATCAGATGAGGAGAAACAGTGACATTCAGCCTTCTCATTATTATAATCGTCATAATTGGACCAATTGAATTGATAATACATATCAATGCTGTCTTGAGGAAAATTGAGTTCAAGCCGGTAATCCAATTCATTAGGATATTGATAGTAAATTACTAAGGAACGAGTAGGTACCCCTTGATCGTCACCTCTTGTTGGTACAAGAAGCGTATACGACACACCACTCATACTCCACAACGATCCGCAGCACCCTCCTTCATCGGATTCACGATTTATTTCTAATTTGTGGTAAAAAGCGCTAACCGGACACCAAGAAGTTACTTCACTACCACCAAACCATTCCCACGAATCATTATATAAATAACCTAACATGAATCCATGCGCATAGAAAGCGCCAAAAGAAGTCTTCTGGTCCCATGAACCGCCTTTTAAATTGTCTCTGCATGTCGTCTTGCTATAGAGATAATTAAACGTCACCATCGCCAGATGGTTTGTATCAGGATTTCCAATCGTAATCGGTGCTGCACCGTCAGGGCTTATCGTGTCATGTGTAACGGTAATTACGGTCCCCATAGTTGCAGACAAAATATCTATTGCATCAGTACCGCCGCCTGTAAATTTTGCTTGAGCCTGTCCGCTGTTGTCCGTTACAAGCGCTTGCGAGTCAAATGATCCATGCGTCGCGTTAAGTGAGATATGTTTATTAGCCAGCGGCACCCCATCACAGTCTATCACCTTGAAAGAAACCTCTGTATTTCCATTCGAAGAAATCTTTGAGCTGGAAGGTGAAACGGTTATTTGTGGATTTATGCAAAGAGATGGGTTTGCACTTCTCAGCGATTGCTGATAAATAAGAATAGTGTTAGAGAGCGGCAATAGCTGTGTAACTGCCAATGAGCACGCGGATTTTACATCGCTGTCTGTTGTGGAACTAAACATCGCTGTTTTATCCACAGCATGAGAATAAGAATAACCATCAAGAACTGAAATTGTTAAAACATAGTTCCCTTGACTTCCAGTTATCTTGCTTGTAACGATGTATTTAGCCTTACCGGGCATGCCGGTATCAGGCAGTGTGAATGATTGTCCCGAAAACACTGAACCAACTGTCAGACTATCGGCGAACCCATATGAAAGGAATGACAGGTTTGGTGACGATGTATCGCTGGTGATCTTCTGGTAGATATAGTATGACGCCATTTTAAGGACGGACTCCTGACTGACGCTGTCTGTGATCGCTGCGGTACAGTCACAATCGTACAAAGCTACTGTGAGTTTCGGTAAATTGTTTGACGCCTGCGAAAATAATTTTGGTGCAAACACAGTCAGAAGAAATGACAGTACTAAAGTGGATACGTGTTTGTTCATTGTTCCTCCTATTTTGTTGTTTGCTCTCCAGGAGTGAACCTTAAAACTGGGATAGTGTCCCGGCGAGTAAAGGTGGAAGAATTATTATTTGATTGAACATTTTTAAATTCCACAGACAGTGTCTTCTTAAAACTTGAGTACAACCACTTGTAAATATACACAACCTTAATAAATGTGCAACAGAAGAACAAATTTCATTGAATGTCATGAATGCGTCGACCAACGCTTCCTCGCGCCTTAAAGTTTTCATGAATGACCATGCCTTGGCACCATTGTACGAATGACGGCTCCGCCAAGAAAACTGGTGGACAGCAAATCCCGATTAAATCGATCCCGTTGTGCAAGGCTTCACCGCCTGATAAGTGCAGGTAATTATTTAAAATATTATTCTACACTCAAAAATGAATCGATCGCTTTCGAAGCCTCCTGTGGAGCATCAAATGGAATGGCATGACTGCAATTAGGCAATATGATAACCCTTGAATTCGGCAGAAGTCTTGATGCTCTTTCGGAAGCTGCCGCAGGCGGATAAATCATTTCTTCACTTCCCAAAATCAAGAGTGTTGGAACTTTAATAGCCTTTATTTCATCGTCGTTAAATTCTCTAGGATAAACTCTAAGTTGATTGGCTCCAACCCTGAAGGATAAAGCCAGCATCTCTGTCACTTCTTTACTCCAGTGATTCGTATTTAGTGTGCATGCATTCTTGAAGGTTTCAAGAATGACATCTTTGGGGAAAAGGGCTGTCCCGAATACTGACAAATAAAACTTAAAACTAAAAGGCTTAAACCCGGCAGCGGGTGCAAGCAAAATTAACTTTTCAATTTTATCAGGATTTTGTCGTGCGATTAACATGGCTTGAAATCCGCCGTTGGAATGGCCGCAGAGAAAAACTTTATTCAAACTGAGTCCATCCAACACTTGATTAAACCATTGAGAAACTTCTTTCTCAGATTTTGGCGGATTATAAGCATAACTTTTTCCCATGTCGCCAATTACATCAACAGCATATACACGATATCGTTCTTGTAGAAAAGGCGCCATATATTTCCATTCTGTGGAGTTGGAATAAAACCAGTGCAAAAGTATTAATGGTTTTCCTTGAGGATTGCCAAATGAAATTATATGTGTTTTACCAAACTCTGTTTGAATGTCCAGCTCTTCAGTTTGCACTGGCCATGATTGTAATTCTTTTTGATAATTTGATAAAAATTTTTGCTGATCTTCGACTTTGTTAAAGGTGGGCATCAATTCACCCCTGACCGGATTTGCTGCGAATGTGGGGAACGCGGGAGTTTTTGGAGCAACAAGCAACCACGCCGATACAATTACGATCACATGTACAATCAGTACACCACGGGGCCACACACGAAAAAAGCTGGCGATGAGTGAGACAACTGCCCAGATAAATCCTGCCAGCAATACAACCGGGATAAAGATAAAAAACAGGTAGGCATCATCACTCAAGGGTAACGCCACCTTCAACAGCAAAAAGATAAGTGCAGCTATGCCGTAGTAGATTGCGGCGGCTTTAACTCCTCGCCAGAATGGAGTGCGCATTCTTTCGAACATCGTCATGGATTGAAGTGTGTTTTCTTTTTTTGTTTTTGATCCAACCATGTATTCTCCTTTTTTATAAATCAGGGACAAAGCTAAGCTTCACACAGAACACGAGACATAAAGAATTCAAAACGGTGCGGCTCGGATAATCTTCAACTACACAAACTTCGTATCTGATCAATATTTAATTTTATTCACAAACATTTTTCGCGAGCTCTATCCTTTTTAAAATGTCTACGCCACTCCACGCTCATGCAAATAATCCCTGAGTGTAAATGGATAAGGCGGACACCCTTTGATTATCTTCTCCAACCCAATGTCTGCAGAACAACAACTCCCAAACCCGATCTTCATCCCCTTTATCGAAACATCATCCTCAATCATCTCTCCCATAAATACGTCAACCGTTTGGAAAGGAGCTTTCTCCAGGAATTGACAGGATAATAGAAAAGCATTTTCGCACGCACTGCAAGCGTTCCGATTGTGGATTCGGAATTCTTTCGGCAGTATCTTTTCCATATTGACCTTCTTGAAAGAATAGCGGACGTCTTCCACACGCTCTCCAACCACTTCGATTTGGTTTACATCTATCCTGTTAGTTTCAAGATACAGCTCCAAATGTTTTACTTCACTGACGGCGTACCCCATGATCTGGCTGCCCACATAATCCACTTCGGCTGATTCGCTGCCCGCCATAATCAATCCCAACTTCACCAGGTCACCACCACGTGGCCCCATTCTCTCCATACACAAGATGCCATCCACGATATTTAAATTGGGTTTTATTGTATTGTTCAAATCTACAATCGCTTTGTCCAAACCAACTTCATGAAAATGCTTCTTTTCATCCCCCACCAATATTCCTTTCATGTTCTTCAACGCCAACGTAATTCCGGTAGCGTAATGTACTTTCATATTTGGCAAATTGATGATTTTATCCGCCTCATACGCCTCTCGAGCTATTTGAAGCGTTTCCAATACAAACGGCCTGGCGACTTTCACCTCGACAATCTGCGAGCTGTTCAAATTAAAAAGTTCGATGTTATATTTTTTTGCCAGATCGGAAAAGCCTGTTTTATGGAAGCACATATTCGTAACGCGAGCATCTCCAAATGTTGCTTCCGCCATAAAGACCTTGCCAACTCCGAAATCAAACAGTAATTGAATCAAAGCTTCTACAAGCTCTATATTTGTGACCCCTTCTGCGCCATTCAGATTGGGCTTGAGGAGTATTTTGTCGGCATGCCCGATGTATGAGTCCAGCCCGCCAACCAATTCAACAGCATTAAACAATCCCTGTTTGATACCTTGATTGGTTTTTACGATACTCACTTTTGCCATGGAAAAATTCCTTGAAAATAATCACGTATTGCATTTGGTTGTCGACTCCACCTTCGTGAAAAATATTCCGGCAGAGAGATAAGCTGCGGTGACATGAACTTTCCATTACCTCAACTGCTGTACGTGTTCCAATATTATTTATTTTTTTATAAACTTATTCGCACTGAAATTGCTTTTTATTATAACCGATCTTTCAAAAGGAATATTAACATTCCTGTTAATAATACTGATACAAATGATGATACTCTGTGCAAAACAAGTACGAACGAAGGTATTGATTTGTCAGTACTTAATAAACCTCCAGAAACAATAGCGCCGAGAAATATTAAAATCAGTGATAAACCTAAAATCAATTCCAATGTATTCAGAGCATCTACTTTATAGAATTGATAACAAGTTATAACAATAAATATAATAATACCAACTGAGACGAGTTTATGTATTGTCAGGACAATTACGTTGTATGGTTTCTCTGACTTACCGAGCCAGAAACCGGAAAGAAAGATAATCATAAATACGAAAACTGTAATTATAATTTTTACTTGGAATGTATTCATTTTATTCCTCTTTTCAAGTGTGACCTAATGAATAGCGGTTAATCCCGATTCGACAAATTTGATGTTGTCTAATCAAATTGTGGTCGAATCGAGGATCCCGCCTGCGGCAGGCAGGCCGCAAAGCGGGAGCTGCCACGCTGATAACTTTCAAATTATATTACACGGACCAAGTTCATTCGCTTCACTTTCAAACCTGCATTAAACCTCCACATGTCAAGCTTAAAGCACCACGTTTACCCGCCGAAATGTTTTCTATGAAGGCGGGCTCATTCCGTTAGTTTGAGTTGCCTTGTTAGGTTTTTTGCCATCTATTTTTTGGGATATTAATGGCTGCTATGTTCTTTATTCCAGTCGTTTAAAACTTTAATCATATGCGGAAGCAATTCTCTCCCTCCTTCTTTACCGTGGCCAGGAATAACAATTCGGCAATCTTGAAATCTGTTCATCACATTTTCAACAGAAACCGGCCAAGCGATCATGTTTGCATATCCGGTAAAGCCTGGATTATCAAACTCCAACCCCTTAATCATACAGCCGCCGAACAATATCTTTCTTTTATGAAGATAAACCACCGTGTTATCTATAGTATGAGATTCTCCCGGAAAGTATATTTCAAAAACCTCGTCGCCAAATTTCAATTCCAAGCCTTCTTTAATAGGAAAAGTTTTATTTGGCGGCATCAAATTTAATTCCTTATAAGAATTGAAGTAGCGTTTATTCTCATTTGAAGAAACCGAATTCAAAATGACATTTTTTAATTCTTCGCCCTTTTCTTTTATAAGTGTTACTGTTAAATCAGGACCATATACCGGGATATTTTTTGAAAACAAAACTTCATCGCCACCAAGGTTATCCTGATGAAAACCAGTAACGATTACCGTTAATTTAAGAGACCCAAAACTTTTTTCAATCCAGTTCAGTAAAGAGTCAGTTCCGGTTTTCTCGCATGGCGTATTAATAAGCAATCCTTGCTTGTCAGGTAAAAGAATAAACATACCATTAGAACCCCATGGGAAATAATGAGTAAATATATAGACGCTATCTTGAATTTTTGTATAAAACAAATCTTCACTTATCTTTGTTTGATTCTTTTTTGGGTCAGTCTGGCAATAACTATTTATTCCGTACAGCAAGATGACAAAGAGGATATGAATAATATTTTTTCGCATGTTGAATCCTTCTATAACTGATGTATGTTGATTACCTTAATAATAATTGCAACAAATGCAAAAACGTCTAACGGAGGCTGCTCCGCTTTCGCTACGCTCCGGTGAATAAATAAACTTTAACAACGATATTTTTTAAAATTGCCTATCATCATTCCGCTCCGATTGTTCTGGTGATACAATTTGTGAAATTTCGACTCGGCGGGGATTCTGTCCTTTTTAAAATGGTTATGCTGCTGCGCACAATTCTATCTATTAATGTCAACATTGTCTTAAACTATCGTCTGTTTGTATAATTTAAAGAATTCATTTTGTGGTGGCGGCAGCCGAAGATTACGTAAATTTGATTGCCAGACATTGATCCTTTCTGTAAGGCCAGGGTCAGATTCAAAATAAATTTGGATGGTTTCTAGTACTTTAGATTGTAATTCTTGAAATGATCTAAGTGGATCAAATGAATTGGAGTAGACAAAGTTAAGCACTTGATCCCATTTACCAAATATGCGGACTCCCGCCATAAATCCACCAGTTGGCCTGATAACATCAATGTGGAGAGAATGTATAAAATCGTCAATCGCGGCAGACGAAATAGCTTTAGGGAGAATAAGAAAATCAGGTAGCCCACAAAATGGATATTCATTCTTTTTTGACCAAGCGTTCCAAAGGAATTGTTCTATAGATACTCGTTCCGCGCGGGTATGAATCTCAGCGTACATTGCCAAGCTAAAATGATCGCGCAAGATGTAATGAATGATTTGGTCTTTTGAATTCTTATCTGATTCCTGCAAACCACCCTCTATCATTCTCTTTTGAAATTTGACCCTTCCATCTTTCAATACATAAAGATGACGGGATGGTGTAATAAGCAATTGATGTACCTCATTTGAATATGAAGTTTCATACATCCTCATATAATTATTCCTGCTATAGATGACAGCGTAAAACTGTTCTTCATTGCAACGGCCTAACGATTTCTATATTACAAAAAAACAAAAGCGGGGTATTCCCACAATGAGATCGACGATCCCGCTATATTTTTATACAATAAAAAAAATCAAGATATTCTCAAGATCATTCATTTACCCGTAAAATGGTTTGGACGTCATTGCGTTCGAGCAGTCGTCCACTCGATAGATTATGCGGCACCAACATGCATCGGTTTTGATTAATTCAATGAACATTCTCGACATCATCCATTTTATGATGTCTCGGGAGTACTATTTTCTCTTGACTTATTCCTTTTTAAAGTGGTTAGACAACTTTTTTACTTTATACTTGGTATAGATGTCCATCAATAGGTTCACCTTTGTCTTTTCGCACTACCGTTGGATGAATCCAGAGATATTTATGAGATGACAAGCCATGTCCATAAGGCTGATTACGCCAATGTCCTCTTCGCCAGTGCGTGGAAACTTCTCTTCCCGTCTCAATATTTGATTCACTTTTTATTACCGAATGAACAAACTTGATCCTTGAATATCCATGGTCGTTAATCTTTTTACGATTTCTATTTTTTTGTGTCTCGGTTGTTGCTCTATTTATTTTTTCTATAAGCCCTTTAGGAGTATCATCTTGATATTTTTCAACTATACTTTCTGGGTATTGCGCTAAATAAAAGATGCAATTGAAAAGAACAGGAAGCATTGAATGAATATATTGTTTTCCTCTCAGATATCTTTCCAGATATGGATTTATTTTTTCTGTACCAGCAACACCAAGATTTTTAGCGAATTCAAGTGAATTGGTGTAATTTATTTCATCCATATTTTCACAATACTTTAAGAACGTTTCTTCTCCTTGGTTAAAAGCATCTTGTATTTTTTGCCCACTTTGACCAGCAAGTATGAAAGTGTAGGTTGGCTCGCTAAAAATGACACCTTCCTCCTGAACTTGTTGGATTGCTTCTTCATAAGAAGGATAAATCAAACGGCTCGTAAATTCTATCATTATGGAATTCTCAGGTAGAATTAATGACTCACCTTCAAACGTAGTAATAAAAGCACCATCAATAATATAATTGAACTGTTGTAAGGTGAAGATTTCTTGATCAAAGTTACCGAAGGAAATATAGAAGTCTTGATATGGAAGTTTTATTTCATCCCACGGAATTTCTCCAATTTCTGTTAGCGATAGCATATGTGATAATTCAGGCTCGAAGCTGAACATTTGCCTATAGTTTTCCCAAAACTTTAGGAAACTTATAAGCCTACTTTGGTCCGTCATAAATTTATAAAAGAATAGCTGGACAAATCCAATATCTTTTGCGTATCGATTCGGGAAACTAATCTGCTGTGTAAATTGCTGAGCGACAGGTTTTTTTGTTTCATAATCTTTGAGAAGATAAGGGTGCTCCAGTTTCAATTGACTTAATCTCATTTTTAACTTCGAATCTACTTGAAACTTTCTTATTGGATATATTGGGCTAAATATTTTCATAAAAAAGTTGCCTAACTATAATTAGGCCGATCCGTCTAATCTGCCACTTGATTTTCCAAATATAATTCATTAAATGCTTAATATCCAATTATTTACTACCCACACATCAACTGGAAAACGTGATTAATAATTATACTTTACCAGCGATTGATTTTCCCGGAACTTGATTGCATCAATACACGGTTGTATATTCCAGACATGGAAATCGATGAAACAATAAAAACAATGGCGCAAAAACTTTCGCGCTACACGCGTGAAGGCACATTGTACGAAAAAACGGCGAATGGCTGGGTGCGATGTTTTGCATGCGGACATGAATGTAAAATCGGCCCGGGCAAAGACGGCATCTGCAAAGTCCGCTTCAATCGCGATGGAATATTGTACGTACCGTACGGTTATATCTCCGGATTGCAAGTCGACCCGATCGAAAAGAAACCATTCTTCCATGTTTTCCCCGGCAGAAAAGCATTGAGCTTCGGGATGCTCGGCTGCGATTACCATTGCAACTTTTGCCAGAACTGGCTCACATCGCAAACTCTCCGCGATGCCGAATCGGAAGCGCCGATGGAATCCGTTTCACCGGAACAAATAGTGAATGCCGCGATTCGTGCTAATGCTCCGGTCATCACAAGTACATACAACGAACCGCTCATCACAAGCGAGTGGGCTGTTGAAGTTTTTCGTCTCGGGAAAAAACGCGGATTGCGAGGATCGTATGTCTCGAATGGAAATGCCACGCCGGAAGTTCTCGAATTCATTCGTCCGTTTGTGAATTTCTATAAAGTCGATTTAAAAAGTTTTCAACAGAAAAATTATCAGCAGCTCGGCGGCCGGTTAGATGTCGTGTTAAAGACAATCGCATTGTTGAAGGAAAAAGGATTTTGGGAAGAAGTAGTCACGCTGATTGTTCCCGGCTTCAACGATTCGGATGAAGAATTAAAAAGCATCGCGCAATTTCTTTTTTCAATTTCTCCGGATATACCGTGGCATGTAACGGCGTTCCATCAAGATTATAAAATGTCCGGTCCGGACAACACATCGGCCAAAACACTTTTGCATGCGTACAGCATTGGAAAAGAAAACGGCCTAAGATATGTCTACGCCGGAAATATTCCCGGCCATGTCGGCAACACCGAAAATACTTATTGTCCGTCGTGCAACAATTTGCTTGTCGAACGATATGGATTTTACGTTTCGAAAATTGAGATTGTAGATGGAAAATGTCCGAAGTGTGGAACGGCAATACCAGGAGCATGGGAGTAAGTGGGAAAGAGATAAAAAATTAGATTAAGATTGAGATTAAGAGCAGAGAAGAGGTTAAGTTTTAGATTTTTAAAATTGTATCCATTCCCTTCAAAAGACCTCTCATTTCTTCAATTGAATGAATGGGAATATACTCCAGTCGATTGTCATATTCTATCACCTGCACTTTTTGACCAGGAATTAATTTCAATCTCTTTCGTATCCGAGCAGGTATTTCGAGCTGAAATTTTTTTGTAATTGTGACTGTTGTCATATAATCGCCCTTTATTTACTAAAATAACCATCATGCGAACAAACATCAAGTATATTCTCATAATAAAAAAGCCGGTGCTATATCCGGCTTCTAAAAAATCTTGTCATCAAGCTTTTATTTCAAACCGAACATCTGAACCGATTGCGCAACGGCACGAACAACAGGCGAGAAAAACAAACCAAGCCAGACCGTTGGAATAACCAATACAAGCACCAACGCAATCTGCCAACCTTCAAACTTAATCGGTTCGGATGAACCTTCTGGATCACGCAGGAACAAATTCCGGAAAATACGTGCATAATAATAAAGCGCGACAACGCTGTTGATGGCGCCGACAATCGCAAGCCATATCCACTTTGCGTTAATCAAAGCTGTAAAAAGATAAAACTTGCCGATAAATCCGGCGGTCGGCGGCAAGCCTGTTAGAGAAATTAGAAAGATAGCCATCGATACTGCAATAAGCGGCGCACGCGAACCGAGTCCTTTGTAATCGTCGATATCCTCGCTGCCGGTTTTTTCCGCCACTATCATGACGATGTAAAACGCGCCGAGGTTCATGATGAGATACATGACGAAGTAAATCATGATGGCGGCGATTCCCTCATTGCTCAGCACCACCAATCCCATCATGAGATAACCGGCGTGCGCAATACTCGAATACGCGAGCAGTCGTTTCAAATTGCTTTGCCACACTGCGACTAAATTCCCGAGCGTCATCGTCAATACCGAAAGAATTGCAATTATCTGGGCCAGTTAAATCCATTCATAATCGCGTACGTGCTTGCTCCTGTGGTATACTGATTGATATCGATAAAACTAATTTTGAAAAATCGAATCGCCATTGCAAATCCGGCCGCTTTCGAAGCGACGGAGAGAAATGCAGTAATTGTTATCGGCGCCCCCTGGTAAACATCTGGCGTCCAGAAATGAAAAGGTACCGCCGATATCTTATAACCGAATCCAGCGAGTATCAGTATTCCTGAAATCAACAACGGGACTGAAGCAACTTGCCCGGATCGAATAGCCATATTTATATTAAACACATCAATCGAACCCGTCAAGCCGTAAAGAATTGAAATACCATAAATCATTAATCCGGATGAAACTGCGCCATAGATCACATATTTTAGAGAAGCCTCGGCCGAGTCTTCCGCTTCGCGCGTAAATCCTGCCAGTATATATGAACTTATACTTGTCAATTCGAGTGAGAGATACATGAACAATAAATTCGTCGCGCCCGACATTAAAAACATACCGAGCGTCATTGCAAGAATAAGCGCGTAGTATTCACCAATACGCTGACGCGCTTCCAGCAGTTCTTTCGACCCCAACGAAAATAGTACAACGAAAATGCTCGCAATAAGTATTATGAATTTGAAAAAGATCGAGAATGGATCGACGGCAAACATCGGTCCGAACAGAACGACGTTGACTCCAATTTCTTGAAAAAGAAACCAACCTGCACATCCAAGTCCAAATAATGTCACTAAGGAAACGAGTGTTGGTTTTTTCCGGAAGAGAATCGTCCCCATCAACGCACACAGAAATGCTACCGTCAACGAGATTTCCGGAAGGAGATACATCATTACATGTATTATTTGTTGACCCATAAAAGTTCTATTCTTATCAAGTGATTTTGCATAAATAAAGTATTTTCAAGAAAATACTGAACCCGAATATCTAAGTCCTAAATAATTTCAAATTTCTAATAATTAAAATGGTTCTGGTTTTGTGATTCAAAATCTGTGCTTCAACATTATTCAGAATTTATCCCGAAGGTGCCTTCGACAGAAATTAGGATTTCGTTTTTCTCCTTCAAGCATAATATCCCCCCTAATGCACGATCGAAGCGCTTGCGTGCGCACCGACTTTCATAATTTCCACCAAATGATTGACCGATGCATTCATCAGATTGATCATCGGCGCTGGATAAATACCAAGGAAAATTATTATCACAGCAAGAGGAACCAGTGCAATGAGTTCACGGATGTTGATGTCCGTCAGGCCGTTCCATTTTTCCGGGAGTGAACCTAGGAACAATCGTTGCAATGTCCAAAGCATATAGCTGGCGGTCAGCACAATGCCGATTGAAGAAACAATCGTCAGCCATTGATACACCTGAAACGCTCCGATGAAAGAAAATGCTTCGGAAACGAATCCGCTCAAACCCGGCAAACCGAGCGCGGCAAAGAACGCAATCATCATCACGGCAGAATAGCGCGGCATCTTGTTCATCAAACCGCCGAATTCATCCAACCCGCGTGTGTGGGCACGATCATACAATACACCCACGATAAGGAAGAGCATTGCAGTGATTGTGCCATGGTTGAACATCTGGAAAACGGCGCCGGTCATTCCTTGTGTATTCATAGAAGCCAGGCCTAGGACAACGATTCCCATATGGCTCACCGAAGAATATGCGATTAGTTTTTTGAAATCCTTTTGTGCCATAGCGCAAAGTGCGCCATAGATAATATTCACCATTCCTATAAACGCAAGCGGATAAGCGTAATACGTTGCGGCGTCGGGAAAAATCGGGAAACTAATTCGCATCAATCCGTACGTTCCCATTTTCAATAAAACACCCGCAAGAATAACGCTGATGGCAGTTGGCGCTTCCACATGCGCGTCGGGCAACCATGTGTGAAATGGAAAGAGCGGGACTTTAATCGCGAACGCGACAAATAACGTAATGAACGCGACATGCCGCCAGTACGTATGGAAACCTGCCAACAACGAACCTGCCTCGTAGTTCGCCGGATTCATCATTGCGATCATGCTGAAGGTATGAATTTTTCCGCCTGTCGCCGGATCGATAACCGATGTGCTGAAATATAATGCGATCATCGCCAGCAGCATAAGAACCGAGCCGAACAGCGTATATATAAAAAACTTGATCGCCGCATATTCACGCCGTGGTCCGCCCCACACTCCGATAAGGAAATACATCGGCAGCAGCATGACTTCCCAAAATACATAGAAGAGGAAAAAGTCAAGAGCCACGAACACGCCCATCATCCCGGTATCGAGCAACAGGAAAAGCGCAAAATATCCTTTCAAACTTTTTTCAATACTGAATGAAGCGATAGAAGCCGCAAAGCATACAATCGCGGTCAGAAATACCATCGGTGCGCTAATTCCATCGATACCGAGAAAGTAATTTATCTGAAGACTGCCAATCCAGCCTAGACTCTTCAAGTTGATCCAAGAAAAATTCTCCCTGAATTGCATCGCCTGTTCGTTATTGATCCCGGTCAATCCGCGATTGTAATTGAAATATATTATTGCTGCAATCACTACTTGCAAAACAGTCGCCGTAACAGCTGTAGTGCGAATGAATTTTTTATTATCCTTTGGCAAAAACAGGACTACCACCATGCCCAGCACAGGAATGAAGGTGATCCATGTCAGAATCCCAATGCCAAGAAATTGTAATGTCATTCTATTTCAATCCTCCAGTGATTATATCTATTCAACTTCATCAAAAAAAACTTTTAAAAAATCTATCCCGAGAGCAAGATCAAGATTAAGATTAAGGGTTTAACGGCTTCACCAAGTTCGGAATAAATAGAAAAATACCATGACGCCGATAATCACAAAAATTAAATATGTCTGAATACGGCCTGTCTGAACTTTGCGGAACAATAAACCGAGAAAGCCCGTAGCATAAGCAGTCAGATTAACGATTCCATCCACAACATAATCATCGAATTTTCCGCTGGCGTACGATGCAATCTTCGTCAGCCATGCGACACCATTTACTGCCCCGTCGATTATATTATTGTCGAACCACGCAAGTACTTTTGCAAGATTTTTAGCGCCTCTCACAAACAAAAAATCATACAATTCATCGATGTACCATTTATTCAAAAGAAATCTATATAAAGGCCCGGCCTTCTCGGCCATTTTATCGGCATCGATCTTTTTCCATCTATATGTAGAATAAGCAACAAGAATTCCAAGTCCTGCAACAAGAAGCGAGAGCGAGAATGCTGTAGAATGTGAATGATGCAATGTTGCTTCAAACATTTTTTTGGCCGGTGCGGCTAAAGATGATGGAACTACAGATGTCGGCCTCCCGATGGTCTTACAAATCCATCCGTTCGATGCATCCATCGGATTGAAAGAAAACCAAACGAAAATCGACAGCAGCGCCAGCGTCACGAGTGGAATCAGCATCACTGCAGGTGATTCGTGGATATGCTGTATCCGCTCGGGATCCTTCGGCTCGCCAAGAAATGTAAGAATCAAAATGCGGAACATATAAAATGCCGTCAAACCGGCAACAAAAAAAGCTACGACAGGAATGATCCAATGCCCGGTCAATTGTCCGAACGCGAGCGTACCGGCAAGAATTTCGTCCTTGCTTAAAAAACCTGATGTGAATGGAATGCCGCAGATTGCAAGTGTGTAAACAACGAATGTCCAGAACGTCAACGGCATCTTCGATCTTAATCCGCCCATATTGCGGATGTCCTGCGCGTCGGTGTTATTATCTCCCTGATGATGCAGAGCGTTTTGCATGGCGTATATCACTGAACCTGAACCAAGGAATAATCCGGCCTTGAACATCGCATGAGTCACAAGATGGAAAAATCCGGAAGCGTAAGCTCCGACACCGAGAGCCATGATCATATAGCCAAGCTGACTGATCGTCGAATATGCGAGAACTTTTTTTATATCGTTCTGCGCGATCGCAATCGTAGCGGATATGAAAGCCGTGAACGCTCCGATGTAGGCGATCACCATCAACGCATCCGCTGTGAAGAGAGCATAGACGCGAGCTATGAGATAAACGCCTGCCGCAACCATAGTGGCCGCGTGGATCAAAGCGCTGACCGGCGTCGGGCCTTCCATCGCATCGGGCAGCCAGACATGAAGAGGAAATTGTGCCGACTTCCCTACTGCTGCACAGAAGATTGCAATTCCTGTAAATGTAAGCCACCAACTGTTGCCGAATGGTAATTGTCCCGCCTGAAGCGCTGGAAAAATTTTATCAAAAGAAAGAGAATGAAAATTCGCAAACAGGATCATAACACCGGCAAGCATTCCAAGATCGCCGACACGGTTCACAACAAACGCTTTTATCGCTGCATCAGAAGCCGATTTTTTTTCATACCAATGACCGATCAACAAATACGAACTCAAACCAACCAACTCCCATCCGACATACATATTGAAGAAATTGTTCGCCAGAACTATCATCAGCATTGAGAATGAAAAGAAACCGAGATATGCGAAGTACCGACTATAACGAATGTCGTCCTTCATGTATCCGATTGAGAACATGTGCACAAGCGCGCTGATAAGCGTGACGACAACCAGCATGACGGCGGAGAGATTGTCTATCATCATTCCCACATCGATTTGCGCGGCGCCAATTCCGGGAAGATTCTCGAAGAAAGCCCACCTGTAAGAAATTTGAATGACGTCAGCCGGATATATCACCAGCTTCGATAGCATGATGATGAGAGACAAACCGAGTGTGCCGAAAATAATTGACGTGCTCAACCTGCCGGCGTCTCGTGGAATCCGTTTGCTGAAAAAGATTAATAAAAGAAAACTTGCCAGCGGCAACAGAAGAACCGCGCTCGCGAGTATTAGTAAGAGTTCATGGGACATAGTTTATTCTTTTAATTTATCAATCTCGTCGACGTTCACTGTGTTAAACCGTTTGTAAATATTTAAAACGATGGCAAGTGCAACTGCGGCTTGAGCAGCAGCAAGAATAATAACGAACACTGCCGCCAACTGCCCCTCAAGTCTCAACCCGCCGAATTTAGCAAATGCGATAAAATTGATATTTGCAGAATTCAATACCAATTCTATTCCCATTAAAACCATAATAGCATTCCGGCGCGTTATTATTGCATAAATACCGAGCGAAAAAAGGATCGCGCTTACGATTAGAAAATGCGAGAGTCCGATTCCGGATATATTTATTGATTGATGAAAATCGTGCATGGGTTTCCCATTCCTTTAAACTTTTTTCTCACGGCGAGCGATCATTACTGCCCCAACTAGCGCCACCAGCAGTATAATTGACGAAACTTCAAACGGCAACAGATACGAAGTTAGCAATGCATTGCCGATCTGCGTAGCCGTTCCCTTAATATCTGGTGTGGGGAATTCGCGCCACTTCGTCGTCCAAAAAACTCCACATAATGTCGCTGCAAGGATAGCAACCAAAATCGTAGCCGGGATAGTTTGTAAGGCTCCAGTTTTAATATCGACATTCACCGATTCCTTAGTGAGCATGACACCGAACAAAATGAGAACCAGAATTCCGCCGACATACACAAGCAACTGAGTTACTGCGATGAAATCAGCGCTGAGTAGTACATAGATGCCCGCCACTCCACAGAATGTGAAGAGTAGTGAAAATGCCGACAAAACAATATTTCGCGAGAATACAACAACGCCTGCAGAAATGATTGTGACTCCTGCAAAAACATAAAAAGCGATATCGTACATTTGCATAGTAGAAATCTTTACAGTTGTTGAGTTCTATTCTGACTTTGTGCTGCTGCTTTTTCAGCTTTCACAGATCGCGCCTTTGCCTGATCAATCTCGAACGATGTCATCGTACTAAATTGGTAAATCAGATTTGTTCGATCATATTCGGAATACTCGAACACATTTGTCATGACAATGCAATTAGTCGGACATGGATAAGTGCACAAGCCGCAGAAACAACACTTCGCGACATCAATGTCAAACCTACTTACATAGAGACGTTTCTTTCTTCCACCCGATGTTGTTCCAAGATTATCTGTCGGTGCCGCTTTAAATTTCTCAATGAAGATGCAATCAACCGGGCAGATTGTTGAGCATTGATCGCATCCGATGCAATCATCTATATTGACATACAAACGGTTCCGAGCACGTTCAGGAATTGGCAAACGCTCATCGGGATATTGGACGGTAACGGCATGGGTGGGCAAATGCTTTAGCGTTATCCACATGCCGACTAGGATTGTCCAGATACCCATGCTTATATTTGTGAAATACCTCTTCATTAAAAACCTCGATCAAATCTAATTCAGAACGATCCAAAACCCGACAATCAACAAATTCACCAATGAAAAAGGCACCAGCACTTTCCAGCAGATGTACATCAACTGATCGACTCGAACACGAGGTAACGTCCAGCGCAACCACATCTGCAAAAGAACGAATGTAAACGCTTTTAATACAAACCAGAATACACCCCATGATGGTCCCGACATGAACCAAGTGACCGGACTATTCCATCCTCCAAGAAAAAGCGCCGAAGCGATTGATGAAACAGCAAACATATTTGTATATTCTGCCAAATAAAACATGCCCCATCGCAAACCGCTGTATTCTGTCTGGTATCCGGCCACAAGCTCAGTATCGGCTTCGGGAATATCGAAGGGAGTCCGGTTAACCTCAGCTAATGAAGCGATTAAATAAATAAAAAAAGCAATGAAGACGAATGGCGGATACTTCATGATGAACCAATGCCCGATTCCACCCTGCTGAAGCTCGTTTATTTTTTGAAGATCCATCGTACCTGAAATCATAACGCCGACGAGGATGCATAAAGCAACAGGAATTTCATAACTAACCATTTGTGAAGCCGAACGAAACGCACCGAGCAGAGACCACTTGTTATTCGAGGCCAATCCTCCCATCATCAATCCGACAATAACCAGAGATGAGACAGCGATGATATAGAAAATTCCAACATCGAGCTGCGCACCGATGAACTCGCTGGAAAATGGAATAGCCGCAAAGGCGGCGTACGCTCCCATAAACACTAGGTACGGTGCAAAGAGGAAAAACTTTTTATCTACAGCATACGGAACAATATCTTCCTTCTGAAACATTTTTATCATATCCGCGATCGGCTGAGCCCATCCGTGCCAACCGCCGGTACGCATAGGACCCAATCTGTCCTGCATGTGTGCCGAGATTTTTAATTCGAACCAAAGTGCTACAAGTACATAAGGCAGAATAACAAAAAACGGCAGCACAGCCATCGCAGTGTACGCGAGAATTTTATTGCCAAAAAAATTAAGGAGATATTTTTCCATTTTAATTTCGCTCTTGAATTAACGATCTACTTCACCAAGCCCGATGTCAATGCTTCCGAAAATCATGACGACATCGGCTACCATTGCTCCGCGACAGATTGCAGACAACACGCTTAGATTAACAAACGACGGGGCGCGTGCTTTCACCCGGAATGGCGAAACCGAGCCGTCACTTATTACGTAGAAACCGAGTTCACCTTTTGGCGATTCTGTCCGTACGTACGCCTCTCCGGGATCCGGATGAACGCGCTTCGGAATAGCAGATTTTACATCGCCTTCCGGCAGGCAGTCAAGCGCTTGTTCAATGATGCGGCAACTTTGTTCAACTTCGTTGACGCGAACCATATAGCGGTTCCAAGAATCTCCGAGCGGACCGACCTCGGTCGTGCCGGTTACAACATCCCATTCGAAACGATCGTAAATTGAGTAGGGATCGTTCTTTCTTAAATCCCATTTTACACCCGACGCACGCAACACTGGGCCGCTGCATGCGTAATTAATTGCAACATCAGCTGGTAGAACGCCGACATTTGCCGTCCGCTCAATGAAAATTTTATTGTAAGAAAGAAGATCATTAACTTCTTTCATGGTTTTCCGAAGCTGTGTAATTGTCTCTTTCGCCTTCGGAACAAAATTTGGAGGAAGATCATGTGAGAGTCCGCCGATCCAGATATAATTGTAGAGCAATCTTGCACCACATGTCATTTCGAATAAGCTCAAAACATATTCACGATCACGGAATAGGAAGAGGAATGGCGTAACCGCACCTGCGTCAAGTCCGAAAGTTCCGATCGCAACGAGATGGTTCGCGATCCGCTGGAATTCTCCCATGATAACACGGATATATTCTACACGTTCCGGAACTTTAATACCGAGCAATTTTTCGACTGTGAGAGCAAATCCCCAGTTGTTCGCCAATGCTGCAACATAATCCATACGGTTAGTATACGGAAGAACCTGCTGGTAATTCTTCATAGCTTCTGCGTGTTTTTCAAAACACCGGTGAAGATATCCTATGTGTGGAATGACGTTAACGACAACCTCACCATCAAGAATTAATTCGAGGCGCAACACGCCATGCATTGATGGATGTTGCGGACCCATGCTGAGCATCATCTCTTCAGTCCGTAATCGGTATCCACTGCTTGAAGTCATTGTGCTAATTTGATTGTCTGTCATTTCTCTCATTGTATTCCTAAAACTCAACCTTAATCTTGACCTTGACCTAAACCTTGCTCTATCATCTTTTCAACTAGTATGGGACCTTCATGCCATTGTAGAATTCAGGCGTCTTATAATCTTTACGCAACGGGTATCCTTCCCAATCATCTGGAAGGAGAATCCTTCTCAAATCCGGATGACCGGTGTAGATGATACCGAGCAAATCGTATGATTCACGTTCATGCCAATTGGCGCTAGCCCAAATGCTTACGACAGATGGAACCGTTGGATTATCTTTCGGCATTAAAACTTTGAGTACTATTTTATGCCCATGAGTCATTGAGCTTAAATGGTACACTGACCCAAGTGTTCCATTGTTGTAATCGACGCCGCTTAAACAGCATAGATAATCGAATTGCATTCGGCTGTCGTCTCGAAGAAATTTGCAGATATTGACCAGTCGATCTGTTGCTACTAAAATAAATGCATCGATCGGTACGTCGGTCTTCAATTCGATGACGGAATCGCCGTACTCTGTTTTTAATAGATCAAATATTTCTTGTGGTTCCATATTCAGCTGTTTAATATTCTATTTTAAGGATAAGGTCGAGGTCGAGATAGAAATAATCCAGACTCTTTCTTTCGATCTCGATCTTAATCTTTTCTTTATTTTCCCCTAAACCTTTACCTCAACCTTGACCTTGATCTCAATCTTAATCTTGATCTACCTTATTATCTCTTCTTCTTGAGACTCTCCTGCCGAATCTTTTCCTGTAGTTTCATCAAACCTTCAAGTAAAGCATCAGGCCGGGGAGGACAACCGGGAACGTAAACATCAACCGGAATAATTCGATCAACACCTTTCAGCACATGATACCCATGTTCCCAGTATGGACCGCCGCAGTTTGCGCAACTTCCCATCGAGATCACATAACGAGGCTCAGCCATTTGCTCATAGAGAGTTTTTACGCGCGAAGCCATCTTCAATGTGACTGTCCCAGAAATTATGATGACATCTGTCTGTCGGGGTGTTGCGCGTGGTATAACGCCGAAGCGCATCATGTCGAAGTGTGAAGCCGATGCCGCCATCATCTCGATCGCACAACATGCAAGCCCGAAATGCATCTGCCACAGCGACGACAATCGCGCCCAGTTTAGCAATGTATCAAGCGAAGTAACAACGATATTACTTTTTTCAAACCGTGAATCCAATAAACTCATTAAATATCCTTTCAAACGTCGAAATCAAAGCAAGAAAAATACAAGCCTGCCACACTGCTTATCTTGCTCCACGAGGCGGAGCTATCGCTCGTAAGAATTCGTAAATCGTTCGACGATATTGGGACGTATTGATAATTATAATTGCACTTCTTCCTCTTCAGGTAACACTACGCCGATGCCTTTTTTGTACTGCGGAAGTTTCGGAGTGGGCTTATCCCAATCAAGATCCCCCTTGGCCCAGACATAAATGAAACCGACTGCAAGAATAATAATGAATACCGCCATCTCGACGAATGCATACATGCCAAGTTTTTTAAAGACAATCGCCCACGGGAAGAGGAAAACTGTTTCGACTTCGAATATGATAAAGATTAAAGCAATTATATAAAAACGAACGTTGAAACGAATCCACGGACTGCCTACCGGCGTTTCACCGCATTCGTATGTCGCATTCTTAACCGAATTCGGCCTGTTTGGGCGAACAAGCCATGCACCAAACAACCCAAGCCCCACAAACACACCGCCCACCACGAAAAACAACAACACACGGCCAAAATCGGTCAACATCTTATTACTTTCTCCATGTTTATTATGTTGCGGTTGTTCTTTGAGCAAATAAATAAAGCACGTTAATATAAAAAGAGCTTGAGAGAGAAGCAAGAAATAATCTTTTACAGAAATTATGTGTAGACTCTATTATTTCAATTTTGTACATTTATTCATTGTTGATGAATTTATGATTCTAATTTTTGAATACAAGACTGCAGAATGTTAGTAAATGGAAAAGCAGCATCTGATATTTTATTTCATTTGACGACATAATCGAAAGGATGCACTTTCATGGCGCTGTGGGGCGGCCGATTCCGAAAACCTCTATCGAAAATTGCGTTACAATTTTCATCATCGATTGATCTTGATAAACAATTCTATCGAGAGGATATTGCCGGAAGCATCGCACATGTCGAAATGCTTGCGGCTATGAAAATTATTCCTGCCGGTGACGCACGCCGGATACGGTCTGCGCTGAACGAAATCGAGAAAGAAATCGACGCCGGCAAACTCGATTTATCATGGCAAAAAGAAGACATACACATGGCAATCGAACAACGCTTGATCGAAAAAATTGGCCCGGCTGGGAAAAAAGTTCACACCGGACGAAGCCGTAACGATCAGGTGGGATTGGATGAGCGGCTTTATCTTCGGTCAGCAATCCTGGATATTCGAAAACTAATAAGTGCATTCCAAAAAACTTTGATCACAACTGCGGAAAAATATTTCGGCCTTATTATCCCCGGTTACACACACATGCAGCGTGCGCAACCCATTTTGTTCTCGCACCATATTCTTGCGTACGTTTCGATGCTAGATCGCGATTACGAACGGTTAAGCGATTGTTACAGCCGAGTCAATAGGCTACCGCTCGGAGCGGCCGCACTTGCAGGCACTTCCTTCCCGATTGACCGGTTGATGGTTGCGAAAAAACTTCACTTCGATGCAGTTCTTCAAAACAGCATCGACGCCACAAGCGACCGGGATTATATTATTGAATTCCTTTCTTCTGCGAGTACAATTATGATGCATTTGAGCAGATTGAGTGAAGAACTGGTGCTCTGGAGTTCGGAAGAATTCAGGTTTGCGGCGACAAGCGATGCCTACACGACAGGTTCAAGCATTATGCCGCAGAAAAAAAATCCCGATATGGCGGAATTAGTCCGCGGAAAAACCGGGCGCGTGTATGGAAATCTTATCGCTATGCTCACAATCATGAAGGGATTACCGCTTGCGTATAACCGGGATCTCCAGGAAGACAAACAACCTCTTTTTGATTCTGTGGCTACAGTCAGGCAGGCGCTTGTTATCATGACGAACGTTATTCAGCAAACCGTATTCGACAAAGAAAGATTCTCGGAAGATATGGAACGAGGCTTTCTAACGGCTACAGATGTTGCAGAATATCTTGTTAAAAAGGATATTCCCTTTCGCGATGCACACGAAATAACCGGCAAAATTGTATCGCATTGTTCCGGCCGTAAGGTTGTGATGAAAGATTTGTCGCTTGAAGAATTTCGGATATTTTCTAAAATATTTGATAAAGATGTTTATCAAGTTTTAGATCCGAAAAAAAGTGCGGGTAGAAAAATATCTTTCGGAAGTACTTCGCCTCATCAAGTGAAAAGACAAATTACCCACTGGAAGAAAGTTTTGAAAAGCCGTTGATGGTTGGAGTAAAGTTTGGAAAATGAAAATATAAAATTTTATTTCATCGATAAAAATCATCAGCCAGATGAATTAGAATGTAAACATGCCCTTGGTAAAACCATTAATTTGTGGAAAGTAATAAAGGAATGGGTTAACTCGAATTATACGGATATATCTGTTGAATGGAAATATTATTCGGCGTCTACTGGTTGGACACAAGTTTTTAAACAGAAAGATAAAATAATTTTCTATTTTTATCCTTTGGCGGATTCATTCTGTATTCTCTTCATGTATAATGATCGTGCGATTTTTGAAGCTCGCAGGTCGGCTCTCCCTCTTCCCATCATCACGGCGATCACGACAGCAATGCGGGCTGGAGACGGACGGGCTTTTTTTATCGAAGTGCTCACACAGCTTGACGTCATGATCATCCAGCGACTAATAAAAATAAAAATGACAACCTGACCTCTCTCGAAAATCTACAATTATGCTCAATTTATTTTCCCGTTGCACTTACCAATGGGCCGAAGTTGTACGCAAATCCAACCCACGGGAAAAATGGGAAACCGGATGACCAACCGTTTAGGGGGCGCATGAACGCCAAGTCTGCCGCTAATCTCTCTCCATAAAAACGAATACCAAATGAAATTATCGAAACATCTGCCCCGACAGGAAACCAGTTCTCCGTTATAAATTTCATACTACCTGACACACTAAATTCACCGCCGAGCATTATAATTGGTTTATTACTTAAATCACCCTTTGAAAATCCCCAGCCAATCCCACCGGTAATATCTGCTCTTGGCAATTTCACCGTCCCGACTCCGTATACTATTCCAACAGCATCACTTGAAAACGACGTAGAGTTGATATACAAGACACCTCCGGACGCATCGAAATTGTCAAGTTGTATAAATCGGATTTTCGGAGCAAAATAAAGTAATTGTTCGGTTGCACCGGGGGCGAGAGACATACCGCCTGCCAAAGTAATATAATCCGTTATTCCAATACCGATGAATGGAAAGAACAATTCGTAGTCAGAAAAATATCCCATGCCTGCCGGAAGTGTTCTGCCTGTTGGCGCAAAGAACAATCGTGTCGTATTGGGGTCAACACGCACGTACTCTCCGTTAGCCATTTCACCCGACAGTTTTTCCATGAACTTAATTTGATTCTTCGGAATAACCATGGAAATATTCGTCGGTGTTTTGAAAGTAATCACAAGAGAATCTTCCGATATAATCGATCCGACGATCTCTGATCCGTCACGCAGTGTAATCTTCGTCGTCGGCCTCACGCTGTTGCTATCGGTCTGCGCGAACGAATTATGGAGCATCAATAAAAAAGCGCATGAAAAAAGAAGTATGATTTTTATTCCACAATTCATATTGTTCTACCTTTTTTTGATGCTTAGTCTAATATTTATTTATCAAGAAAAGAATTTTGACAAAATGTCTTTCAGAATTAATGCTTACAATTTGATGTTGTATCTTAGGAAGAACTGGAATGAATGTCAAGGGCTTATTCAAATTCCTTCCGGTACCAGATGCAATCAAAGCTATCGATATTTTCACGAGCATATTCTTTGAATCCATTTTTTTCGTACAGACGCTGCGCGGCAGTTTGTATCATCGATGTTTCAAGAATAAATCCCTTGTAACCTTTCCGTCGAGCTTCGGTCTCCAGGTATTCGAGAATTTTTCTTCCATATCCTTTCCCCTGCAAGCAGGGATACACACGCATCCGTTTGACTTCGGCGTATCCATTTTCACTTCTTTTGAAAACTCCCATTGCGACAATTTTATTATCAAGCTCACCTACAATAAATTCACCATTGTCATCCAGATAGATTCCCTTGATATCATAAAGATCGGCATCTCATTCACCATGACCTTTATAAGCGCCAATTTCTTGCATAGGAATTATATGCAGCTGCAAAACTTGCTCAAGATCTTTCGGTTCAAATCTACGGATGGAAAACATGTTACACCTTCACTAAAATGGAATCCTCTCGATCATATTTTAATTTACAACTATTTATTTTCCCTTTCTACACTTCATTGAATACTTTTTCTAATTGCCTCTTGTTTCTATTCTATGTAGAGTGTATTTTAGTGCAAATTATTTGGAGGCTTCATGAAAATCGGAATCACCTGTTATCCTACATACGGCGGCAGTGGTGTGATAGCTACGGAACTCGGAAAAGCATTGGCGCTGCGCGGACACTCAATTCATTTTATCAGTTACGCGATTCCCATGCGTCTTAATTCATTCATGGAAAATGTTTTTTTCCACGAAGTTGAGCAGGCGAATTATCCATTGTTTGAATTCCCGTTGTATACACTTTCACTCGCCAGTAAAATGATCGAGGTTGCGAAGTTCCATAAGCTTGATTTGCTGCATGTTCATTATGCAATACCTCATGCGACCAGCGCATTTCTTGCCAAATCGATTTTAGGAAAGGATAATCCGAAAATCATAACAACACTCCACGGCACGGATATCACGCTCGTAGGCCTCGAACCGAGTTTCCTGCCGGTCATGCGATTCAGCATTGAGCAGAGCGATGGTGTCACGGCTGTCTCGCGCTTTTTACGCGAGAAGACACAGACAAATTATAATATCGATAAAGAGATCGAAGTAATTCCAAACTTCGTCGATACACAAAAATACCGGCGCATTCATTCGTGCCATTTCAAAAAGCAAATCGCGCCAAACGATGAAAAGATTCTTGTCCATATCTCAAATTTCCGTACAGTCAAACGAGTACCGGATGTCATTCGGATTTTTGATATAGTATTGAAAAAAATGCCGGCGAAATTAATTCTCGTCGGCGACGGTCCGGAAAGATCGCAATGCGAGCAGTTGGCGCGCGAGCTGGGAATTTTCGAGCATGTCCGTTTTCTCGGCAAGCAAACGGAACTGGTTGAAATTCTCTCCGCATCCGATTTGTTTCTGATGCCGAGTCAATCGGAAAGTTTCGGTCTCTCCGCTCTCGAAGCAATGGCGTGCGAGGTGCCGGTTGTGTCATCAAGCGTAGGCGGTTTGCCGGAACTTCAGATTCAGGGAGAAACCGGATACATTGCCGAGTTTGGCGATGTTGATCGAATGGCACGATACGCAATTGATCTTCTGACGAACGAACCGAAGTACAAACTTTTCGCCGAAGCATGCCGCAAGCGAGCGGAATTTTTCGAAACCGAAAAGATGGTAACAAAGTATGAGGAATATTATAAGAAGGTGTTGGAGAGAGATTAGATTATTTTAGGCGACTAGAACTGCTTTTCGGATTGCATTGCTCCTGGATTGACGCATCAATCTTCCGAGGTGGTTGTTAGGTCATATCAGTTTTTACTTTTAAATATTTCTTCTTTTTTCAATAATTGGTGTCCTTCAAAAATCGTGAGAATATCGATCGAATTTTTCTTAATCAGGTAAACGATTCTATAATTTTTATATATCACTTCTCTTATGTTATCAAGAGACAATTCAGAAACAACTCTGCCTTTTCCCGGATTGTCGATTATTGTCACAGCAACAGAAATTAGCTTGTCAACAAACTCGATTGCGACAGTTGGATTATCTCTCGATATGTAATCTTCAATGTCGCGTAATCGAAGTAATGCTTCTTTTGTCCAAAATATTTTCATCTCTCTTTGGCGGCTCGTGTCTTATGTAATTCACTTTTAAGTTGTGAAGTTGATAATACTTCGCCTTTTTCCGAATCAGATAATCCGCGCGAGACTGAGTCAATGAAAAGTTTTGTTTGTCTCAATTCATCAAATTCTGCAGGCGATATTAACACGCCGGCAGGTTTGCCATTTTGTGTAATTATTAAAGAATTTCTCTTATCCCGAATTTCTTTGAGATATTTAGCCATACTGGATTTGAATTGACCGACTGGTATTATATCATTTGAAACTGATATGTTCTTCATTTTACTGTCCTTATTTTGTCTTTATTCCGAACATAATATAAGCCCATATTAAGACATAATCAAGATTAATATTGATATTTTGTCGGCAGGCTATATTTTCCGAATCCGTTTTTTTACAACACCGCGTTCAATACTTTTTATAGCCACAATAGCAGGTTTCAATGAGGATAGTATGATATTTTATTTGAATGAATAAGTGGTTGGACTTTTTCGGGACTTATGATTCTAAACTCTGGATTATCTTTTCAAGATAATTCTTTAATACGGGAAGGTCTTCTTTTGCTGTTTTCCAAACTACTTCTTCATTTACTCCAAAGTAATCATGAATTAACTTATCTCTCATTCCACTGATTTCTCTCCATGGGACAAAAGAATAATCTGATTTTATTTCATCTGGTATCTTCTTACTGGCTTCTCCGATTACTTCTATTGCACGAATCAGCGCATATTGTGTCTTCTCATCTTGCTTAAATTCCTTAAAGTTCATTCCCTCGATAAACTTTATACCTTTATCAATTGCCTCTTTTATATCTTCAAAATAATCAAGACAAGTTTTTCCTTTGTTCATATAGATTTTGCTTCTTTAAGGATATGTTGACGAATATTTATTTTTAAAGCATCCTTCATAACAAGATCGACTTTAATTCCTAATCTGTCGGTCAAATAATTTTCAAGTTCAATAAATTTTATCAAGGAAGGCGATTCAAAAAATGATATCAAAATATCAATATCACTCTCATCATTGTCTTCCGATCTTACGTATGAGCCAAATACTTCCATAGACTTTACCTTGTAAAGATTTTGAACATACGGTAAAGTCTCTTTCAAAATGCTTAATATTTGTGTAATTGGTTTTCTCATAAAACAAATATCACATATTTAACACACTAAATCAACAATCACTATTTAACCACGCTAAAAAAACTTTGACCGTTCACTTCAACCGCTGCCGAATTTCTTTCAGAGAATCGCCGCCGTATTTTTCAAGGAATGCATTTGCCAGAACCGGCGCCACAACTGCTTCACCAATCACCGAGGCCGCGGGAACCGCACAGAAGTCTGATCGTTCACGCCGCGCCTCAACCGCTTTTCCTGTTGCAAGATCGATGGTTCGCAACGGCTTCATCAATGTTGCAATCGGTTTCATTGCAGCATGCAGGATCAATGGTTGTCCATTCGTAACTCCGCCTTCCAATCCTCCAGCACGGTTTGTAGGCCTTGTAATCTTTCCTGATTTTGTTTTGACGAACTCATCATGAACAGCAGAACCAAACAATGTGGCATTCAAAAATCCGTCGCCAATTTCCACACCTTTAATTGCATGTATCGACATCAGCTCTTGTGCAAGTTGTCCATCAAGTTTTCTGTCGTACTCAACATGGCTTCCGAGTCCGATCGGTAAACCGACAACAATGACTTCAAAAATTCCGCCGACTGTATCGCCTAATTTTTTTGCTTTTTTTATAATGTTTATCGCTTTTAATTCGGCGACTTTTGATAATATTCTGACTTCCGATAAATCGGCATTCATTGAAAGCGTATTTATTCCGTCAATTCCTTTTTGAAGAAATGTTTTTATCTTTCTATTAATATCATCCCGTGATGAATTTGAAACTGGGCCTATCGATAGCACATGGCTTCCGATTCCAATTTGAAATTCTTCCAACAGCCTTCGTGCGATGGAACAGCACGCAACGCGCATCGCAGTATCGCGTGCGCTCGCGCGGTCGATCACATTTCGAATATCATCAAACCCGTATTTAACTGCGCCCACATAATCAACATGGCCTGGGCGAGGGATAGTTATTTTTTCAACACCTTTTCCGGAACCTTCAACCGCCATCCGATCTTTCCAATTCTCCCAATCTTTATTTAGGATAAGAAGTGAAATCGGAGATCCAATAGTTTTGCCGAATCGAACACCGGAAAGTATTTCAACTTTATCGGTTTCGATTTTCATTCGTCCGCCGCGCCCGTACCCCTGCTGTCGCCGCCAGAGCTGGCGGTTAATGTAGTCTGCTGTCAGCGGAATGCCAGCTGGAACTCCTTCAACAATTCCGACTAATGCCTGACCATGCGATTCACCAGATGTTAGATAACGGATCATATCGTGCTCCAAGGGATTAAAGTGTTAAGATCAAGGTCAAGATTAAGATCGAGATCAAGATCGAGATTTATACAACATATATATTTAAAGAAAAAGCTATATAAAACGCAAACGTCCCGCTCATCGCGGGACGTTTTACGAATCGTTCTATCAATTATTCTATTTACTTTATTGGGCAATTTCAACCGCGAGATAACGAATCTGGAAGCCGTTACTTGCACGGTCCGGTATTTTAATCCTCAGCATCACTGCATCGCCGGGTTTCTTCGATTTTATTACTTCATCAAAATCAGAAACTGATTTTATTTTTTTATGATCGGCTTCAAGAATGAGATCATTTTTCCCCAACCCTTGGTCGTCGGCTTTGCTGAAACGTTTTACATCTGTGATTATGATTCCGTTATCGACTTTGTATTGTTCTTTCAAATCGGAATTCATATTCCTTGCAGTAATTCCGATCGACTCAAAAGTTTTCGATTTCGGTTTTTCGGAATCTTTTGCATCGGACGCGTTATTATCATCCCCCTCTTTGTTTGCAAATTTTTCTGTTTCTTCTTTCCGCTCGCGCAGTTTGACCTTCATCTCGCTCGATTTCTTTTCCCGCCAGATTTCAAGGCTCACAACATCGCCGGGATGTTTTTGCGCGACGTAGGCCTGCAATGCATTCGAAGAGTTTACTTCGATTCCATCGATCGAGAGAATGATATCTCCTTCTTTAATACCGGCATCACTCGCGGCGCCTCCGTCTGTCAATCCCTGGACAATGACGCCCCGGATGCGATCCAACCCGCTTGCTTTAGCCATCGCTTCATCCACAGGTTGAATTTGCACTCCGATATAACCTCGGCGTACATGTCCGTTTTTAATCAAATCTTCTGCAACAGATTTTGCAAGGTTCATCGGGATGGCAAATCCGTATCCTTCGTACGCTCCTGTATGCGTGGCGATTGCGGAGTTGATGCCGATGACTTCGCCGGATAAATTCACCAAAGCGCCGCCGCTATTTCCAGGATTAATAACCGCGTCAGTTTGGATAAAGTTTTCGACTCCATAACCTCCATCTTTCCCGCTATTCAATCCCAGATTGCCGCGGCCGAGCGCACTAATGATGCCATGTGTGACGGTAAAATTCAACCGGAACGGATTTCCGATCGCCATCACCATCTGGCCGATTTTTAATTCGTCTGAATTCCCGAGCGCGGCAATGGGAAGATCATCAGCATGAATTTTTATTACTGCGATGTCGGTTAATGGATCGCCGCCAATGACTTTTGCGTTAAATTCCCGGTTATCCATTAACGTGACCTTCACGCTGCCATCGTCTGCGTTTTCGATTACGTGATTATTCGTCATGATATAACCATTGCTCGTAACGATCACGCCGGAACCAAATCCGGTTTGAGGTTGAGCTTCAAGTTCCGGGCCTCCAAAAAAATGAAAGAACGGGAATATTTCATCACCGTTGTTGTCCCCCCCTTTTTGTTTTATCTTTTGAGGTTTTGTAGTAGCTTGAATGCTTACGACAGTTGGACGTACAGCCGCTGAAACTTTGATATATGCGTCTTCAAGATTTTTCACATCAGAAATTGATTGGAGCGGCGCGCTGGATGCACCCAGTTTCACATCTCCGCCAAACGATGCCAAACTCAAACCAACGCCTTTGAAACTCGAGACGAGAACCGCCCCAAAAACAATTCCGATCGTTATTAATGCGAGAGCCGCAATTACTGATTTTTTATTCATTCAATTTTCTCCTTCAATTAACAAATTATGTCTTCTAATTATCGCGTAAAAAACTATTCGAATCACTTTTCAACTTTTCCTTCAACATCTTTGATATAAATGAAACATAAAAATTTTGTACTTAAATTTTCAACTTAAAAAAATCGACCGCACCATTCCTCTGCTTTCCTGATGTTGTGTTTGCTCTATATGCGAAGCATAATGTGAACTTAAAAGACTATCGATCTCACGCCGGCTCGGAAGAGGTATTTCGACGTTCATTGACCCATGAAGTGAAGTCGATTTGATTTTTTGAAGAATGCAAACCGACGTCAATGATAACTGGAGCCATCTGTTATCGCTTCCTCCGCACCCGTCATGAAGCAATCCCCCTTCCTGCGAACGAAAACCAAACACCTCTATTTTGCCTTCCTCTATCGGTAATCCGCATTTGCAGCACCGATCGAATATTAATCCGAATCCCAACAATGTTGCGAGTTTGATTTCATAATAGAATAACAAATTTAAAAAGTTTTTTGTGCCCGAATCCAACTCTTCAAGAACATGTTCGCTCAACGTAAATACATGCTCGTTTTCTTCCTCGTCGTGCATTACAGTATTCAATAATTCTATAACCGCGTATCCGATAGTTAGACGATTAAAATCCCTGTGTAGTTCCCTGTTCAAATGAATAATTGAAGCGTTTGATAATAAGTGAAGTTCGCGATGTGCTTTTTTATAAAGGACGACTTCGATATGAGACATCGGTTCGAGAGCTCCTCCGAATTTACTTTTCGTTTGCCGAGCCCCTTTTGCCAGCACACTGATTTTTCCAAACGATCGAGTGTACAGTGTTACAATCTTACTTGTTTCCCGATACTTCATCGACCGGAGAACAATTGCATCTGTACGTTCAATCATTATTTTTACTCCGGGGAAATGTGAGGTTGTTTGGCCAACATCTTATTGATTGAGGTTTGATATGGGGGACGAAGAATTCCATGTTCCGTGATAATTCCGGAAATTAAATTCTGAGGTGTGATATCGAACGTCGGCGAATAAACTTTCACGCCTTTCGGTGCAATACGGATTCCACATGGTTGGGTAACTTCATCCGGATTTCTTTCTTCAATCGGAATCGCTGAACCATCCGGAGTTGCGGGATCAATAGTCGAGTAAGGCGCGGCAATGTAGAAAGGAATATTATGCTTCGCGGCGAGAACAGCCACACCATAAGTACCGATTTTATTTGCGGTGTCTCCATTCGCGGCAATACGATCGGCACCCGTGATAACCACTTGAATTTTTCCCTGCTGCATGACGAATGCAGCCGTACTATCGGTGATGAGTGTAGCATCAACACCTTCGCGCTGTAATTCCCACATCGTCAGCCGCGAACCCTGAAACAACGGGCGCGTTTCGTCGGCATACACTCGAATCTTTTTTCCTGCACGATGGGCTTGAATAATTACTCCTAATGATGTTCCATAATCACCGGTGGCAAGAGCTCCTGCATTGCAATGAGTAAGAACCCCGGCATCATTCGGAATGACCTCAAGTCCATTCATGCTGATGGCTTTACAAGTTGCGATGTCTTCTTTTTGAATCTCCAGAGCTTCATGGAGGATAAGCACTTGCAATGCTGGAATATCGGGTGAATGCGAATTCGAAATTTTTTTCCGAATCCTATCCAACGCCCAAAAAAGATTGACAGCAGTCGGACGTGTCGAGCCGATAAGCTTTTCAACTCTGGAAAGGTGAGCCAAAAATTCATTCAAATCTTTACTCTTAAACCTCAAGGCTCCGAGAGCCATTCCAAATCCAGCAGCAATACCTAATGCGGGCGCTCCTCGAATACGCAAAGATCGAATTGCTTCAGCCAGCACATCCACATCACTCGTTTCTATATAAATCTCTTCAAGCGGCAACCGAGTTTGATCGAGCAATCGAACTTTTCCGTTTTTCCATTCTATCGATAACATTCACTATTCCTCGAAGCGGGAAAGTTCGCGGAATTCCCGGAATCTGTCTTTCACTTTCAGATATGATAGATCTCGCAAACCTTCAATACCAAACTTCTCGACACAGAACGAGGCCAGTGTGCTTCCGTATATCACTGCACGTTTGAGATTCGCATCTGATGTGTCTTCCGTCTTTGCGATCCAGCCGATAAACCCGCCAGCAAACGAATCGCCGGCGCCTGTAGGATCGTGTATATTCTCAAGTGGATATGCAGGCGCTAAGAAAATGGTCGACTCGGTCACCAACAATGCACCGTGTTCTCCTTTTTTAATAATGACAATCCGAGGTCCCATTTCCTGGATAGCGCGAGCTGCTTTAATCAAGTTCGGTTCACCGGCAAGAAGCAGCGCTTCTGAATCGTTGACGATCAGTGCATCCATCAATTTTAATGTTTGTTTAAGTTCATCGGTTTTGCGTTCGATCCAAAAATTCATCGTGTCGCCTACGATGAGCTCCGGTTTTTCAATTTGCCGGACAACGCTGCGCTGTAGTACAGGATCGATGTTCCCCAGACAAACGTATCTTGAACGCTTATATTGAGATGGAATCTTCGGATTGAATGTTTCGAAAACATTCAAATCGGTAAACAACGTATCGCGCATGTTCAAATCGTAATGATATCGTCCACCCCAACGGAACGTTTTGCCATCTTTGATAATTTCCAAACCGTCCGTATCGACATTTTGCTCGTGCAAAAAGTTAATTCCTTCTTGCGGGAAATCCCCTCCCACAACTCCAACAAGACGAACCGGTGCGAAAAAATAGCTCGAAGCAACAGAAATATAAACGGCCGAACCTCCGATCATATTTTCTGAATGTCCGAATGGTGTTTCGATATTATCCAGCGCTAAAGAACCGACGACAAGAAGACTCACTTCTCTACTCCTTCCTGAATTGATGAAAGATATTCACTAACATTATTTTTTAAACTTAATTTTCGTTCCTGATCTGTCATAGGACGCCACTCCCCCAATTTCAGTTCATTTATCGTGAATGCTCCGACCGCACAGCGATGAAGTCTGACAACTTTATACCCTAATGAAGAACACATCCGCCGGATTTGCCGGTTCTTTCCCTCGACGAGTGTGAGAAGAAACGTATAGTCGTTCTCCAAAGGTGTTGCTTTCGCCGGCATCGTTCGGTAACCATCATCAAGCTTTATTCCTTCGCCAAACCGCTTTAAATGATGTTCGGATATTTTTCTATCTAACTTTACTACATACGTTTTTGTGTGTTTGAATTCCGGATTTGTTAATTTTTCCGCATAATCGGAATCATTCGTAAAAATCAATAACCCTGAAGTATTTTTGTCCAATCTTCCGACCGGAAAAATCCAACCCGGAAGATCGGTCATCAAATCGTATACTGTCTTCGAACCTCGTTCGTCGGCTCGCGTTGTCACGTATCCGCGCGGCTTGTTCATCACAATGTAATAAAATTCTTCCTTCTTTTGAAGTACTTTTCCATCGACGGTAATTGTATCTTGAATAATGGAAACACGGCGCGTAAGCGTTTTCTCAAGTTTCCAATTTACATAAACACGGCCATCATAAATATATTTCGCGGCTTCAGTTCTCGAACAGAAACCTAATTTCGACAACGCGCGAGGCAGGCTGACGATGTCTTCATCCGTATGGATATTTGAAAATCGGTCACGGTTTTGAGTTTTTTGATTCATCTTTGGAGAATGATTCACGATTTCCTTTTTCAAATGTGATTGGTGTGATATGAAACTCTTCGAAATATTTTTCTTTCAGCACGAATTTTTTAATTCACATACCCCGGTACTCCCATAAAACTTTTTGCAGATATAACAGCGTTCCGGATTGCATCCGCAACAGCAGCCGCGCCCATTTCGGCTACTAAATCGATTTGAGCGTTTACAACTCCGCAAGAAGCAACAAATGAAACATCGCCATCGTACATCGTATGCACCGGTGTGATTGTTCTCGCGTATCCATCATGAACTCGTTGCGCCACTCGAAAAGCATCTAACTTCGAAAGCCGGGCATTCGTCATGACGACTGAAAGCGTGGTATTAGTTTGTGGGAGGACTTTCCCTCGGGCAAATTGTCTGAAGCGATCTTTCATCGCCAGAAATTCACCTTTCTCATTTCGTGCTCCAGCTAAAATTTTTCCATCTTCACCGATTACATCTCCGACAGCATTCACTACAGCAAAAGCCATAATTTGTAAATCGCCTTGATGCAATACTGCGGCTCCTATTCCACCTTTCATTCTGTATTCCGCACCTGCCCATTTCCCTACGGTCGCACCAACTCCAGTTCCGATATTTCCGGAGTCGGTGAAAGATTTCGCATTCTTACACGCTTCGTAACCGTTGATTTTTGTCGGCCTGATCAACGCACTTCCTAAATTCAAATCAAAAACGACAGCCGCCGGCACGATTGGTACTTTCGCCCACGGTGTTTGATATCCGACGTCTGATTCTTCGAGGAATTGTACAACACCATCGGCGGCGGCGAGTCCGAATGCGCTTCCTCCTGTTAAAAGTATCGCGTGAATTTCCTGCATCGATTTTTCTGGAGCCAGAAGCGCCAGTTCGCGTGAACCTGGTGAATTTCCTCGAACCTCACAGCTCGCGACAGTTGAAGGAGGACAAAGAATCACGGTGCAACCGGTAGCATTTTGAAAGTCGGAGTAGTGGCCGATCCGAAATCCTTCCAGACATTCAATCATAGCATGATCCTGAAATAAAATTAGAAATCATTGGACACCGTTCCCCCTCCTGTTCGAGGAGGGGGTCACGAAGTAGTACTTTAGTGCGGGGGGTGGTCAATAATAAAATTCTCTATTGCCTTGAGCACTCTTTCCGGATCAGTCATCACTTCTTCATTGGTAAATCGCAGAAAACGAATTCCACATTGTTCTATGATTTCCTGACGATTTTTATCACGTTCTCTTTCTTCTTGTGATTCATGACTCGGACCATCAATTTCGATTGCCAGCCTTAGCCGAGGCGAATAAAAATCCACGATATAATATCCTATCCCATGTTGCCTGCGAAATTTATAACCCAAGAGCTGTTTCTTCCTGAGTAGATGCCAAATAATTTTTTCAGGCAATGTTGCATTGCGTCGTAAATATTGCCTCTTCACTTTTTGATGCTTTGGATTGAAAATAGTATTCATAATAATATCGATTAAATCGATCTTTTTTTCCCGACCACCCCTGTCTCCCCTCCTTCCAAAGGAGGGGATTTATTTCTATGTTGTTCTGTGAGGGACAATGCGGTGTATGTCGTCGATCACTCGTCTTATACCGCAATACTGAAATCGCATTCTCACATTGCCACTATATTGCTTTCTACACCCTTCTCATATGCTAATTTTTCCTGATTCATTTAAGATCTTGCCTTTTGCATCTGCCCAACACAGCAATGTGTTTTGAAAACAAATGCCGAATAGTTTAAAACAGGCGGATTGAAGAACTTGTTATATATACTTATATGTTCTTCGATATTTCATTCCAATTAATTTCTTCAATTCCCTTTTGAATAAATATCATCTTTTTGTCTTTTACCCATTTATCCCAATTGAGATAAATACTACCACGAGAAGAATTTCTTAGCTTTTCTATTTCTGGATGAATAACAATAATTTTTCTCTCATTGCTTGAATACAGCCATTCAATTAACCGCGTATTAATTCCTTTATCACCAAAGCTATATCCGGAAATTATTATAGTATTTGTATCAATTAGCGTATCATAGAATAAATGATATAATAAAAAGTAAATGTCATAAGTATATTGAAAAATCTTATTAAACGTGCCAACTAAAAACATGGGGCGGCCATAAACAGGGGATTGATAGACACCATTGAGACTTTTTGTTCTCCAAAAATTCCCCTGAACAGGTATACCAATTTCATTTTGGGGGTATGTTTCGCGTCTGAATTTAAACCAGTTTATTGAACCATGTAATTTGGCAATGCTCAATTTTTCATCATTTTTATAAAGATTGAAATCCCAATATCTAACATCATTTATTGGTCCCCAAAATCCGTCGATAAAAGGAATTTCAGAAGTTTTAAAATATTTTTCTATAACTAAATCATGGTTTAACGAAAATGTGAAAATGCGTTCAATTTTTGAATCTTCGTAAGCTTCTTTAAGAAATTTCAAATATAAAAAGTTATTCGGCTCCTTTCTCAAATGGTGCCATACAATATCATGAATATAGTTCATAGCTTCCTCCGCAAGTTCATGTAGCTCCCATTTTTCCCGAATCTCCCCTCGCTTACCTTTTAATAAAGGTTTTACTTCTTTGATTATTTTGTCAATGAATGGCTGAACGACAGGATTATCATAATTGAACATTTCACTATCATATATCTGTGAAGCGACATAATATAAATCTTCATAGTTTGTTTCTTTGCGGAAAAAATTCCAGTAGTATAAATCGATTTCTATTTTTATCCTTCTAAGAAAAAGTAATACACATGGGACATATTCATCTTCTTTTCCTATATGGTTATAAAGTGGTTTTCCAAAATAATAATTTCCATCAGTATGTCTCATAATATTATCCCCATCTAAGACGTTCTTGGTAATGTCCCATATAGAAGACATCTCCGCAGGAATAGATAAACCCGAACCAAATAGAAATATTATTTTTTTCACTTTACTTTCTCAGTGCATATAACATTGAGTAATTCATCTCATTTTATTTCATCCACTTTGATAATCCCTCGAACCGAATTACACAAAAAAACATCTTCTGCCGTTCTCACATCCTTTTCGGTAATCAGATGTTCTTTCAAAGGAATAATTTTACTTCGTATTAGATGCCGGCGGAATATGCCATCGAGAACACCGCATCGTAACGGCGGCGTGATATACTCATTTTTCTTTCTGATGAAAATATTCGTGATCGATCCCTCCGTCACATCACCGTACTCATTTCGGAAAAGAACATCGAAGAATCCTTCGTTCCGGGCTTGCTCTAGTTCCCGATCGTACAAATTTCGATTCGTTGTTTTGTGATATAAAAATCTGTCGGTAGAATCAGTGCGTACATCGGAAAAACGAATGATTACCTTTTCCGGTTTTTCTTCGATCGGAGAACTTTGCAGTGAATACGATCCGTTGAAAGAAACCGTCAGCCTCACCCTGCGCGGTTCGTTCCCGAATTTATGCGATTGTGCGACGATATGTTTTTTAACTTTATCGATTTGTATTGGTATATCAAAGTAGAGTGCGGAATCAAACAGACGCTCGAGATGGTAATCGAGCAAGAAGTAACCACTGCGTGGTTCCCATAAAATTGTTTCAAGAAGTTGAAATTCAGGAATCGGATGCGTAAGAAATTTTGCTTTTAACAAACACTCGTCATATTCTTTTTCAGCAACAGAATCGTTCACGATACCGCTGCCAATTCCCATAACTCCGCTTTTGGTTTCTCGATTAATCACCAATGTTCGAATGGCAACATTGAATATTGCCTGATTATCCGGCCCGATGAGGCCGATCGCACCGGTATAAACCCCGCGCGGAGACGATTCAATTTCATGGATGATTTCCATGGTGCGAATTTTTGGAGCTCCGGTGACCGAACCGGAAGGAAATAACGCGTGAACGATGTCCGGCAATGTCGTACCCTGCCGGCGCTCCGCTTCGATGGTAGATACCATTTGAAAAAGTGTATCGTATTGTTCGATGTCGTATAGAGAGTTTGTTTCTACCGTGCCGATTTCGGCGATTCGTCCGACATCGTTCCGCAACAAATCGACGATCATCAGGTTTTCACTTTTATCTTTTTCGGAGCGGCGCAATTGTTCGCTGAGCACTGCATCTTCAACTCGTGTGCGGCCGCGCCGAATCGTTCCCTTCATCGGCCGGAGTACGATATGATTTCCCTGCATGCGGAAAAACAATTCGGGCGACAGGGAAAGAATCACATGTTGACCGATGTTTAGATATCCTGCATATCGAACGTGTTGTTGATAAGAAAGAATCTCATATAAATCACAAGGGGAACCGTCGATATCGAACAATAACTTTAGAGTATAGTTTACTTGATAAGTATCTCCCGCCGCAAGATATTCTTTAATTTTGTTTACAACCTTGATATACTCTTCTCTGTTTTGAGTGAGGCGGGGATTACGAATCGTCATGATCGGGAGCGGTTCAGGTTTTCGTCGCGATGCAGCGCTTGCTTTTTCGACTATTTCTGCGCGAGGATAAATTCCGAACCAAAGTAAAGGCAAATCATTCGATTCATATTTATCGAATTTTTGAAATGCATAAGCAGCTTCATACGCAATATAGCCGGCAGCATAACGGCCCCGATTTACCTCCTTCTCAATTTCGCATAACGCTCCATCGATTTCTGTCGTCGACATGCATGAGATAATCCGCTCAGGATCCATGAATGCAAAACTGCGCCACGATCCATCTCCCGACTTATTAGTCTCCAGAATTATCGTTCCCGGTTCATCCGCATAAGCAGAGAGCAAAGATCTGATATCATTTTTATCGACGAATGAAATGGGCATATAACAAGATAAGAGAAAAAAAGGAAAAGATGAAAGAATAAGGGTGAATTGCGATGGGAATAAAAAATATTTTTCTTCAGAAATAGGTCGTTCTATTTTCCCTTCTATATAGAATGTTTCGATAAATTTTTAATTCCTTATCTATCATCCTTACGGCCTATCCGGAGGTCCTGGAAAAACGGGCTTGTTATTATTGCCCGATGAACCCTTCGATAATACTGCTGCCGTTCCTCCCGCTACCGCTGCTCCTCCCGCAATCCACCACCAGACGCTCGAACCTCCCTTGACCATCTCGGCATCTACTTTGAAATAATAATCATTCCCCGACAAACCTTTCGGAAACTCTTTCAAAAAATTCCACTCGATCTCATGTCTTTTCCCGCCTTTACAATTTTCTCCAACATATCCGCTGACTTCCTTTGGTTCATATTCAAAATCGGATTGACTCTCTCGCCTTAATGTCAGGGCAACTTTATACTCTTTATCAAGAGGGCCAGACAAATCATACGAGATAATTATCTTACTCCCAGAAATCCTGTAGTCAACATTCATGACCTCTATCTTCTCTTCAGCTCGTGCAATCGATACCGGTATGCTTTCTATAATTAATATGATAGAAAGAAATAAACATACCGGCCAACTTATTCTTAAAATCTTATTCATAGTGCCCTCATGAAGTGGACTGATGATACACCTATTGCCACGAGCTTTAGCTCGTGGATTAAAAATACTAGTGTACCATCGGGTTTTAACCCTATTTGCAACATTTTTTATTGGGCTAAAGCCCATTCTATTTTATTCATTCAGTTCCACGACCTGAAGGTCGTGGCAATTTTTCTTCTCTGCGTAACACCAGTTAATTAATCAAAACCATCTTTATGCTTTGAGAAAGCTTCCCGGACACTTCCAACCTGCAATAATAAACACCGCTCGGCATCTTCTGCTGATTTTGATTCCTTCCGTCCCAGGTGAACCAGTGCTGGCCAACATCAAGATTGCCGTGATATATCTCTCGAACCATCTGTCCCAAAATATTATACACTCGAACTGTCACTTCTGATGCGGCCGGTAATCGAACCAGGAAATTCGTACTAGGATTAAATGGATTCGGGAAATTCCGGCTTAACTCGTAGCTCACCGGTAGAACACTCTGCGCTTCTTTTTCAACTTTCTCCGGTGAACCGACAAGAATCGTTATCGAAGTATTATTTGTCGGTTGTGTAAATTCGTAAGTAGAATCTTTTCTCAAATCAACGAATGTTGCGTGCACACCATCTACCAGAAAAACTGCGTAGCTTGTTGGGACTTCACTGATGCCTCCAAATACAAGTTTAGCCGACGAGCCCTGCTTTCCATTTACACTCAACTGCCATCTCTCAACTTCTCCTATCGAAGGCCGAATATCGGCTGCAAATGCAGGGTAGTTCGAATCCCAATCCGTACGGTCAAAATGAATTTCCGGCAATGAAGCAAGAGCTCGTGGTTTCCGGAAATTGAATTTATTCAAACCGGTGCTTGCCGCGCGTGAAACTCCGAACGACACACTCTTATCAACTATCCCAGCAGATTGTAATTGCACATTCACACGCCAATCATTCTTTGCAAGGCTTTCGGTATTGACAACATTGGCATAAATACTCTGATACGGAACTTTCAACGCGTTGAGAGTTGTATTCGGTGAGCCGTTGAATAAATAATATCCCATATACGGATCGAATTTTGGCGATTGCGAATATGACCCGCCATTATATTCATAGATTATCGAGTTTATCCCGTTCGCGCTTTCAACATTCGACCATGACATCGAAATTGAGTATGGATTTGTGATGAGGTTCCAACCCTGATGAAGCGGGATGTCAACCTCGTAATTATTATTCATGGATGCGGCTTGTATCGTTGTATTTACGTTAATGTTATTCTTTGAGATTATCCAAAATGCTTTCCCGGCAGTAAACGTGAAATTTGAACTGCCATCGTACTTGATATAATAGTTGTCTGTGCCTCCATCATCCCAATATACTTCCCAATCACTTGCCTCAGTGCCATTTAAAAACTTTGTCACGGGTTGATTACTTGAACCGGGCAACCCGATAATTTGATAATCCGTTTTTGCGTAATCCGACACATCGGATTTTTGTGGATATGTATAAGATTTGTTCACAGCGATTGTTGTCGGCGGCACCGGTATGGTTGTAAAGTGTGAAGTTGATGAATACGGACTTTCGCCTCCACTATTTATTGCGCTGACACGCCAGTAATATGTTGTCCCGAATGATAACGGACCAATTTCTGTTGATATTGTCGTGATCGTCGAATTGTCGATGCTGATTGAATTAAATGTCTGATCTGTAGCTGCCTGCAGGTGATAGTCTGCAGCGCCTGTGGATTGGTTCCAAGTTAATTTCAATGTCAATAATTGATTCGTCGCCCCGTTTGACGGAGTTGTGAGTGTTACGGCGGCTGGAGTTGTTAGGAAACTCACAATTGTGCCTCGTTGCGTTCCGGCGCTGTTTTGAGCTACCACGCGATTGTAATAATTCGTGCTCGGATTTAATCCTGTTATATTCGCTGTGAATATTTGATTACTTGTACCCGATCCGATTGATTGCGTCGGTGTTACCGACACAGTTGTCAGCGTATTATCTGTGCCCCATTCAAAATATGCCGTCGTTCCTGATCCATTCGGATTTATCACGGCATATAATACTGCTGAATTATTTGTTATTGAGTTAGCTGGATTTGTTGTGACTATCGGTAATGCTAATGCTGTTGGTGTTGCACTTACTTCATTACTAAATCCACTTTCCAATCGTGCAGTATTCATTGCGGTTACTTCAAAATAGTATGTCGTGCCATTCGTAAGTCCGCTTATTGTTTTTGTTGTATCGGTGATTAATGCAGATGAAGAATCCACCAGCGTTTCACCGTCGGCTATCGTACCGCGATAAATACGATACTTGAGAAAATCTGATTCTGTGTTTTTATTCCATTTGAGTGTCACCTGACCGTTGCCGGCGGTGGCAGTGAGGTTTTGAGGAGCGGTGGGTGGAGTTTTTCCAGTAGATATAGTATTCCGCAACACCGAAATAGTATTAGTATTAATGTCATAGTCTGTAACAACGATGTCCGGTTTGCCGTCTCCATTAACATCACAGATGGCAACACCACTGGGATTTGTTCCCGCCGTGTAGTCAATCTTTTTAGCAAAAGAGCTTGCAGTAATGGAACCAGAAGTGCATGTATTTCTAAATACTGAAATAGTATTACTGCCCGAGTTTGCAACAATGAGATCTGGTTTGCCGTCTCCATCCACATCACATATGGCAACACCCCATGGATTCGATCCCGTCGTGAAGTCAATCTTGGGAGCAAAAGAGCTTGCTGTAATGGAACCTGAAGTGCTTGTATTCCTGAAAACCGAAACTGTGCCGCTGCTCCAGTTTGTAACAACGATGTCAGATTTTCCGTCTCCATCCACATCACCTATGGCAACCCAAGAGGAATTTGATCCTGTCGTGAAGTCAACCTTGGATGCAAAGGAAATGGAACCTGAAGAGCTTGTGTTCCTGAAGACTGAAACAGTATTGTTGCTCCAGCCTGTAACAACGAGGTCTGGTTTGCCGTCTCCATCCACATCACCTATGGCAACAACATCGGGCGATCCCACCGAGAAGTCAACCTTTGGAGCAAAAGAGCTTGCAGTAATGGAACCGGAAGTGCTTGTGTTCCTGAAAACCGAAACTGTATTGCTGCCAAAGTTTGTAACAACGAGGTCTGGTTTGCCGTCTCCATCTGCATCAGCAATAGCAATACCTTGAGGAAACGTTCCCGTCGTGAAGTCAATCTTGGGAGCAAAGGAGCTTGCTGTAATAGTACCGGAAGTGCTTGTATTTCTGAAAATTGAAACAGTACTACTACCCTGATTTGTAACAACCAGGTCAGGTTTACCGTCTCCATCCACATCACAGATGGCAACACCCCATGGTTCCGATCCTGTCGCAAAGTCAACCTTTGGTGCAAATGAGTTTGCTGTAATTGAACCGGAAGCGCTTGTATTCCTGAAAATCGAAACAGTATTGTCATTTGAATTTACAACAATGACGTCAGGTTTGCCGTCTCCATCCACATCACAGATGGCGATAGCATAGGGACGCGATCCAGTTGTAAAATCTAATTTTGAAGCAAAGGACGCCGTATCTATCGTCCGTGAACTTGGGAATGTAACAATAAATGGCTTACTCGAAAACGCCGTCAATCCGGTTGTAAAATTTGTTACAGTTATCGGTTGATACGTCGCTCCAGTTGGTACTGTTACGGTCAACGAGGTGGAACTCGCTGCTGTCACAGACGCTCTCACAGCGCCAAAGTACACAATATTATTTGCTGGAGTGGTGTTAAAATTTGTGCCGGTGATTGTAACCGTTGTGCCAATGGGACCGGAGGTTGGTGAAAAAGATGTGATGGTGGGCGGAGCTAATGACGGATTATGAGGCGTTGCACTTACTTCATTACTAAAGCTGCTCTCCCAACCAGTGCTATTGACTGCAGTGACACGGAAATAATACGTAGTGTCATTTGTTAAAACCGTCTCAACTCGTGTTGTATCTGTTATGCCATTTGTGGTTGTTTGAATTCTCTGCTCTCCACCAGAAGATGTGCCGCAATAAACACAATAATATGAGAAGTTGGCTTCTGTGTTTTTATGCCATTTGAGTGTAACTTGCCCATTGCTCGCGACGGCGGTGAGATTATTTGGCGCGGCTGGTGGCACAACTGCTGAAAGCAAACCTTTAACTACTACACCATTGGACGCTGCAAAGATTTCCTTCCCATCTGGCTTGATGGCAAGTGAACTTGCATCACCACCAATTATTCCACTGTTAATTACTATCCATCCCGCACCATTATTATTGGAATGAATTATTCCGTTTCCACTCCACCAATTGCCACAAGCAAAGATATCAATCCCATTAGGGCTGATTGCAAGCTTCTCCCACCCAGTAAGATTAGTTATTCCGCTATTCACTGCTTTCCAACTTGAACCATTATTCGTAGAACGAAATATTCCTCCTCCCTGTGTGCCTGCAAAGATATTCATACCGTCGGGACTGATCGCAATGCAATTGACAGAATCACATGTTAATCCATTATTCACTGCCGTCCAGTTGGAACCATTGTTTGTGGAAAGGAATATTCCACCTCCATAAGTACCTGCAAAAATATTCGTTCCGTTCGGACTTATTGCAAGTGAATAGACGGAATCATTTGTTAATCCATTATTGACTGTTGACCAACTGGAACCATTATTAGAAGAAAGAAAAATTCCGCTGCCTTCCGTACCCGCAAAAATTTTCGACCCATCGGGGCTGATTGCAAAAGACATGATTCTAAGACTGTTTGGTAATCCATTATTAACCGCTGTCCAGCTTGTACCGTTATCAGTCGAATGGAATATTCCATTCCATGGGGTACCAGCAAATAGATTCGTCCCATCCGGAGTTAATGCGAGAAAAAGAGAACCACCACCACCCATTGATCCATTGTTGATATCTATCCAACTCGAACCATCATTAGCAGAAAAAAATACTAGGTTTTCACCGCCAGCAAAGATTTTTGTCCCGTCTGAACTTATTACAAGAGACTGGAACCCATAATCCTTTATTCCATTATTGATTGCTGTCCAACTGGAACCATTGTTGGAAGAAAGAAAAACTCCGCCATATTTAGTACCTGCAAAAATATTCGTTCCATTAGGGCTAACTTTTACACAAAATACTTCAACATTTCCTAATTCAGTATTTGTCCAGCTTGAACCATTATTTGTTGAAAGAAATATTCCTCCCCAATCTGCGCCTGCAAAAATATTCAATCCATCAGGGCTGATAGCAAGAGAGCTTATATTATTGCCTGCTAATCCAACCATTGTCCAACTTGAACCATTATTTGTCGAAAGAAATACACCACTTGCAGCGCCTGCAAAGATCTTTGATCCGTCGGAACTGATTGCAAGCGACAAGATTCCATTATTAATTGTTAGCCCGTTGTTAACGGATGCCCAACTCATACCGTTGTTGCTTGAAAGAAATATACCATTGGGAGTACCTGCAAAGATATTCGATCCATCGGGACTGATAGCAAGAGAATTAATTTTATTGCCCGCTAATCCAACCATTGACCAACTTGAACCATTATTTGTAGAAAGAAATACACCACTCGCAGTGCCCACAAAAATATTCGATCCGTTAGGACTAATGGTCAAAACATAGACAACAGTATTTGGTAATCCATTGTTGACTTGTAACCAGCTTGAACCATTATTCGTTGAGAGATAAACTCCACTGCTCCATACTCCTACAAAGATATTTTTCCCATCAGGACTAATCACAAGAGAACTAATTCCAGGATTTGCAAGTCCGGAATAAGTCCAAGTCGAACCATTGTCCGTAGATATGAATACACCCCCCCCCGCACCTGCAAAAATCTTCGTTCCGGAAGGGTCAATTGCAAGGGCAGTAATATTACCACCGTATGGACCGTTTGTTTCTTGCCAGAAGTTTTGTGCATACGAAAAAATGGGTACGACGAGTAAAAGTAGAAATACTTTTCTTAAAATTGAAAAACATCTTTGCGGGTTGCTTCGTCGTTTGTCGACGTCTCCTGAAACTTGGCATAATAAAGTTTGCTCTCTTTTTCTTTTCATAGTCGTCCGTTGCGTTTTTGAGATTTTCATAAGATTGTCCATTGTGCTTTAAATAGAACACTGACGACACAGATGAGACAGATTCTCACAGAATTATTTATCTGTGACCATCTTGTCCAGTCTGTGTAGTCTGTGTTCCAACTCCAAAGTTATTTCTTTTCTATCATTGGTAAATATTTTGCGTCGTATTTCCGGCTTCTTGCCAAAATTAAGTAATAGGCCGATCTCAATGTTCGTAGCCTTCAAATAATTTATCAATTGAAATTCATGCTCTTCCACAATCGCTTCTGCAGCTTTCAATTCCAGGATAATCTTATCATCAATAATAATGTCTGCAAAATAGTCACCAACTAATTCATTCTTGTAATAAACCTTTATCGGCTGCTGGTTCTTTGCCGGTAAATCGTTTTTCGCCAACTCGATCATCATCGCATGCTCGTATACTTTCTCCAAAAAACCATATCCAAGATTATGATAAACTTCGTAGAAACATTTTATTATTCGTTCACTTAATTCTTGGTGCAGGTATTCCATAAATTATCCTTTTCATGGAACACTGACGACATACTAAAGTACCATTTCATGGCTGATTATACTGACTTACACTGAATTATATCTCTGTGATCATCTTGTTTAGTCTGTGTCGTCTGTGTTCTATTCATCAGTCACCCTAATCGACATCGGCAGTTTCCACTCCCACCGTCAAACCCTGATTCAATATTTTTTTATTTAATCGAAACGCTTTTAAAATCAAATGCGACTGGTATGAAAAACTGAACTAAACTTCACCCCCATATTATTAAACAAACCTTTAAAAATCAATAGATTGCGAGTTGTGCTACATATTATTGTCTTACTTTTGATAAATTTTTCCATGCAATATCTTATCACAAGATTAATATATAGAGCATAAAGAAGCAAGGATGCAAATCACAAATTTGAAAAGTGGAAAAGAATTGCCCGCCTCCAAAGGAGTCCCTTCGGGAGGAATACGCGGAACAATCGAAAAATAGTGAAACGGTAGAGGGCTCGGAGCAATATTCCGGCCAATCTTTTTCACTCGTATCGCAGTGCGTCAATCGGATTCAATGTCGATGCTTTGCGGGCCGGATAAAATCCGAAAAATACTCCGACGCAAAGTGAGAATCCGAATGCAAGAAATATTGAACCGACAGAAACAAACGTAGGCCATTCTGCAAATGTTGAGATAAGATCGGATGAAATGACACCGATGACTATTCCAATTCCTCCGCCTAATAAACTCAGTACGACAGCTTCGATTAGGAATTGTAGAAGAATGTCTGTGCCGCGTGCTCCAATCGACATTCGTATTCCAATTTCGCGAGTTCTTTCGGTAACGGAAACAAGCATGATATTCATGATGCCGATTCCACCAACCACAAGAGAGACCGATGCGATTGCGGCAAGAAGAATCGTGAGAACCTGTGAAGTTTGTGTTGCGGTTTGTGCAATATCATCCTGTGTTTTGATAGTGAAATCGTCATCCTGCGTAAAAAAGAGATGATGCACATCCCTGAGTGTTGCACGAATATCTGTTAAAGTTTTTTGCACAACCTTATCGGTTTCTGCTGAAACCAAAATTTGGGAAATAAATGGCTGCCGTTGAAGTCGCCGCATAACTGTGGTGAGCGGTGCGATGATGATATCATCCTGATCCTGTCCGGCTGCATTTTGTCCTTTGCGCGATAGTACACCGACGATACGGAACGGTTCGTTACGAACACGGATTAATTTCCCGATAGGATCTCCATCTTCACCAAATAAATTAGTTGAGACGGTCTGTCCGACCACACAAACTTTAGCGCCCGCACGGACATCAGCATCTGTGAAATATGCACCCGATTCGACTGACCAGTCTCGGATAATAAAAAATTCAGGAGCTGAACCAAAAATAGTTGTGTACCAGTTTAGATTTTGATAAATAACCTGTCCGAATGCACGACACACAGGGGCAACATACGACGCCGTAAATACTTGTTCACGTATTGCCTTTGCATCATCTTCAGTGAGCCGGGTCGATGTTCCTGCTCCAAAGCTAATGCCGCCGGCTGATTGAGCTCCGGGAGTTATAACCAGCAGGTTTGTTCCTAGTGATGCAATCTGTTGTTCAATGTTATATTGGGCTCCCTGGCCTATGCTCACCATCGTTATTACTGCGGCAACACCAATAATGATCCCCAGCATTGTCAGAAGCGACCGAAGTTTGTTTCGCGATAATGCCCTGTACGCAACTCTAAGAATTGTCAACATGATCATGCCGTTATCTCCTCTTCAATCGGATACTTCACAATCTCTTCTTCGGCGTTTCGGCGGCGTTTTACTAAAGTATCCGACTTGATATGACCATCACGAAATGTAATCGTTCGCTTGGCATATTCCGCTATGTCCTGTTCATGAGTGATGAGGACGATCGTTTTTCCTTCATTATTTAATTTTTGAAATATTCCCATCACCTCAATGCTGGTTCGTGTGTCAAGGTTTCCAGTTGGTTCATCAGCAAGTATCAACGCTGGGTTATTGACAAGGGCTCGCGCAATCGCAACTCGTTGCTGTTGCCCGCCAGATAATTGATTCGGCATGTGGTGTTCACGTTCCGCAAGTCCGACTGCTTCCAGCGCTTCAATCGCGAGTTGACGTCGTACTTTGCCGCTAATATGTCCGGTGTACATCAACGGCAACTCCACATTCTCCAAAGCACTCGTACGTGACAGAAGATTGAAACCCTGGAATACAAATCCAAGTTTTTGGTTTCTTATATTCGCAAGCTGATTCCGTGTGAGGGTTCGGACCGATATTCCTTCAAGAAAATATTCTCCGCGAGTAGGAATATCCAGGCATCCGATAATATTCATGAATGTCGATTTTCCAGATCCGGAAGCACCCATAATTGCCACAAATTCGCTCCGTTCGACCTTCAGAGAAATTCCACGCAGAGCATGCACTTCCACATCCCCCAGTGAATATGTCTTGACTAAATTTTCTACCCAAATTACTTCTGAGTTATTTGCTTCTGCCATATTAAAACATCCTTGGTCCTGGGCGACTTTGTTGCTGCTGGCCTCCAAGTGGATTCGTCGTAGTTTTTTGGTTCGAAACATTGGTTCCGATAATAACTTCCATACCTTCTTTTAGTTGAGAATGAGAACCGAGCGTTATTTCCGTATTCGTACCGTTTGTGATGCCGGTACGGACAAATGCTACTTTCAATTTTTTATTTTCATCAACATACCACAACCTAGCTCTATTATTGGAGCCTGAGCGCTGTCCATCCTGTCCCGTCGCAGTGCCGTTTGCACTTCCATTTTGCGTTTGCGCAAACCGTTGGCGGAACATCGCACGCATCGAATCACGTTGAGCATCTACGGTCGAAGCCGTATCACGCTTTGCGTATTCTTTTTGCATTTCATCCATCGCGGCTTTCGCTTCTTCTGGCGACGGTTGGAATCGCAATGCCATATTCGGGACGAGAAGAATGCTATCCTTTTTTGCAGTCAGCACATTAACCGTTGCAGTCATTCCCGGCATGAGTTTTAAATCGGGATTTGGAACATCGATGACGACTGTATAGTTGACAACGTTTTGAATAGTTTGCGGCTGCAACCGAATCTGAGACACAATCCCACGAAATATTCGCTCGGGATAGGCGTCGACCGTAAACGACACTAACTGACTATCGACAATACTTCCGATATTGGTTTCGTCGATAGTTGCCTTTACTTGCATTTTCGTCAAATCATTGGCGATCGTATAAATTGTAGGCGCGGCAAGGCTCGCGGCAACCGTTTGTCCCACATCCACTGCACGATTGATAATAACCCCTTGGATAGGAGCTTTGATTGTAGCATATTTCAAATTAATCACAGCCCGATCATATTGCGCTTTCGCTGATTTATATGAAGCAACAGCTTGTTCATACGTCGTCTGCGCATTATCCAAGTCCATCTGGGAATCAAGTTGTTTATCGAATAATGTCTGTGTACGGTTAAGGTCGCGCTTCGCTTGATTCACTTGTGCTTTCGCTTTTTCGAGACTCGCATCCGCGTCTTGCACGCTTGCTTCGAGGAACGTCGTATCGATCATCGCAATCACCTGCCCTTTGCGGACATGGTCGTTAAAATCGACAAACAACTTTGAGATGATTCCTGAAACCTGCGTACCGACGTCCACCGTAATAACCGCACTCAATGTTCCTGTCGCAGTGACGACAACATTCAGATTGCCTCTGTCTATTTTCGCAAATCGATATGATGTTTCGGCAGCTTTACCGTTTGCAAAAAATATTATCCAAAATACGACAACAACTGCAATCACAGCCGCAATTCCGATGATGATTTTTCTTTTTGATTTCATGGGTGTAATTCTTCCATTTTTAATATTCCAATACTCCGTTTTAAACCTACATATGCCGATCGATAATCGTACACAGCCTGAATCTCGGTAATGCGCGCATTCAATAAAGTAACATTGGCGTCAGTTACTTCGATGGCCGATCCGACTCCTGATGCATATCTGGCAACAGCCAAACGATGACTCTCCAATGCTTCTTCTACAAGTTTGCGGGCAGCGATGATTCTCTCATGGGCCTCATCAAATAAAAAAATATTTTGCTGGATTTCGAGCCGCACGGATTGTACTACTCCATCATATGCTGCGGAAGCACTCATAACGCCGGCTCGTGCTTGATCAACGCTCGCGTCAATAGAAAAACCGAAGAAAAGAGGCAGACTCACCGTTACACCGGCATTCCAACTGCTCACCAATGGGACATCAAGCCCTTTCCAGTTATATCCGCCTGTTAGAGAAACAGTAGGCATCCTGCTAAGCCATGTTGAAGTTACAAATGTTTCCCCAGCATGTAATCGGAATTCTGCAGCCACAACTTCCGGCCTGGTTGTTTTTGCAATGGAAAGAGCGCTATCGATATTCCACATGGAGAAGGGAACCGCAATGCTGTCGTCGGAAAAAAAACGGGCTGTAATTTGAGCGCCCATCGCATTCTCCAATTGAACCCGCGCAATGCGAACTGTATTTTTTGCTTTCAAAAGAGAAACCTCGGCATTTGCTACATCGACTTCGGCTTTTGTGACATCAAACTGCGCACGCTGTCCGACAGAAAAAAAAGCTTTTGTCTGATCGAGATGCTCATTGAATGACCGAAGCGATTCCTCCGTTGCGCCCACAACTTTTTCCGCCTCTTGATAATTAAAATATGCCTGCACCGTGTTGAAGATTACGTTCTGTTCAATTGCGGAATAATCTTGCGACGCGGCGTCGACGGAATAACTGCTCGACAACGTCTTGTAAATTGATTTCCCGAAATCGAGGAGCATCATCTGTCCGCCGATGCCTGTTTGATAAATGTCGTACATCGCTGTTAATGGAATAGGGCTATTCAACTGTGTTCCACCATATCTTGTTAATCCCGCTGTTGCGGATAGTTGGGGATAGAAAATACTGGCAGTTTGTGTAAGTCCTGCCTGTGCGTTCATTAATGCTCCTTTGGCAGACGCTAATTGCGGTTGATGTTCCATAGCTATGCTTATACATTGTTGCATTGTTATCGTATCATTCTGTCCGGACAAAGCTGAATTCATTTCGCAACTTAGCAGAGAGACAAACAACAATGTCACCCATCGTTTGGTTTCGTTGGTTTGACGAATCGTGTTTCCAATTTGTTTAATGTTCTGTTTCATTAGTCCCGTCGGTTGAATGTATTTCACGTTTGAATTTTTCTTCAAATACTGTGTATAGTGTTGGAACAAAGAATAGCGTAAGAAATGTAGAAACTGTTAATCCTCCAATTACGGCAATTGCTAATGGGGCTTGTGCCGACTCGCCGCCGATTCCCATTGCAAGCGGGATCAGGCCGAGTACTGTTGCGAGTGATGTCATTAAAATCGGTTTTAATCTTGTTCTGCCTCCGATAACTACAGCTTCGTGTAATTCAATGCCACGAGCCCGGAGATGATTTGTGTAATCCACTAAAAGAATACCATTGCTCACAACAACTCCGACCATCACAATCACACCCTGAAACGAAGTAACCGAGAGAGTTGTATTTGTGAGGAACAGCATCCAGAAGACACCGACAATTCCCAGCGGAACAGTAAACATGATGATGAATGGATCGATCAACGATTGAAATTGCGAAGCCATGACAACGTAAACGAGTATGATCGCAAGCAGGAAAGCAAGCCCGAGATCCAGAAAAGTTTTTTGTTGTTGTTCCACATTCCCGGTCACTTTCACTTCAAAACCGGCTGGAATAATCAATCCATCAAGTTTTGCTTTGATATCGTTCGCGACGCTTCCTAGATCACGATCGGTAACATTTGCAGTTACTTCGACGATGCGTTGTTGATATTTACGATCGATCTGGACAGGAGATTTTGCCTTTTCGATTGTTGCGATATTCCCGAGTGTAACTAATTCCCCATTTCGTGATGGAAGTTGTACTTTTGACAAATCCTCTATCTGTGAACGGTAATCTTCATTCAACCGGACTAAAATGTTATACTGATTTCCCGAGATTGGATCGATGTATTGTGACACTGCATTGCCGTTTATGCAAGTGGCAATCGTATTTGAAATATCGGCGACATTGATGCCTAGAGAACCAGCCTTCGCTCTATCAATCCTGATCCGCAATTCGGGTAAATTATCATCACGCGATATCAGTGCATCGGTTGCACCCTGAGTTGAACGGACAAAACCTAATATTTGTTGTGCCAATTTATTTCCAGTATCGAGATCGTACCCTCGGATTTCGACATCGATGGGAGCGTTCGATCCAAAATTTAGTAAGAACTTGAGAAATCCACCTGGGTTTACATATACCTGAACTCCAGGAATTTTTGATAATACCTGTCTTAATTCTTTGCAGATTTGGAATACTGATCGAGATCTGTCTTTTGCCGGAACAAGTGCAACACGGATACTTCCGGCATGACTTCCGGAATTCCCTCCACCACCGGAAATAGTTTTGGAATTTGGCACTCCTGAATCCAGTATTGTGGCAACTGTTTCAGGAGTACGTTGACGCACTATTTCCTCAATCGTCCGGCCAACGCGGTCGGTTTCCTCAACACGTGTCCCAACTGGCAACTTGAAGGTTATTCCAAATTGCGCTTCGTCTTGATCCGGGAAAAATTCCGTTCCGATAAATTTTAAAAGAATCAACGATAAGAGCGACATCCCGATAATTCCATAAATGACAATCCGTCTGTGTCTTAACGCTTTGCCTAACCAGCGTTGGTATATATCGTCTATAGTATCAATCAGCTTTATCGATCTACCGCGCATGCGTTCGGAAAATTTCCGTGATCGCGGATCGTATTCTTTTTCAGGCGGCAAATAACTTAGACACATTAATGGTGTCACTGTCCGTGAAACAAAAAACGATCCGAACAACGCAACTGCAATTGTGATTGTCAGAGGGATGAACATCAGCTTTGCAATGCCGGTAAGAAATACGATCGGCAGAAAAACGATAACGGTTGTTAGTGTAGAAACAAATATCGGGGATGCGACTTCTTTAGCCGCGGCGAGAGTAGCTTCGAGTTTCGTCTGGTCCTTTTTCCGTTCATTATAATGCCTTGAGATCGCTTCTAGTTCGACGATGGAGTCGTCGACAAGCCGTCCGACAGCAAGAGCCAGCCCGCCGAAAGTCATCATATTTAGTGTCACTCCGCTGAACCGGAAGAAAATAAACGTCACGAATATTGAAAGGGGAATTGCAACAAAAATAATAATTGTTGCGCGTGTATTTCTCAGAAACAACAAAACAACAATCATGGCTAATGCAGCGCCCATCAACGCTTCACGCTGCAAGTCTTCAATAGATTGGCGAATGTACAATGCCTGATCGAACGCGGCGGTTATCTTAACGCCTGCAGGAATGCCGGCGAGTTTCGGTAATGCTTTATTGACATTGTCGACAACATCTACGGTATTTGCACTTGAAAGTTTTTGCACCCGGAGAACAACGCCGCTCTTGCCGTTTACACGTATAATTTCCGTCTCTTCCTGATATGAATCTTCAACCTTTCCAATATCTCTTACCCGAATCGGCACACCGTTGATAGTGCGAATAACAATATCTTCCATCGGTTTTACGACATTAAACTGGCTTTCCGTTTTCAATGCATAGTCCAATTTTCCCGTACGCAAATCTCCCGAAGGAACAATGAGATTCGAATTTGCAATTGCTTGCGCAACAATAGCAACAGGCAACTGCAGAGCTTCCAATCTGTTCCGATCAACCGTTATATGAATCTCCCTGATCCTACCACCGCTCACCCCTGCGGAAGCGACGCCATTAACATGTTCTATTTGCGGTTCGATAACGTTGAATGCCAGATCGTACATATCCCGCGGGTCCAAATCTCCGGAGACAACGAGTTGACAAACGGGCAATTGCGTTATATCAAAACGAAGAGCTGCCGGTGGAGAAATTCCCGTCGGCAGAAGATTCAGGACACGGTTAATTCTCTGGATAATATCCACGAGTCCTACATCGAGGTTCGCATCCCAGTTAAAATTTACGCGGACAGTTGAAATACCTTCACGGGTCGATGATTGGACATAATCCACGTTATTAACAGAACTAACGGTGCGCTCGATTGTTCGTGTCACTGTTTGTTCCATATCCAGCGGCCCAGCACCGGTGTAGTATGTCACCGTTGTCACCGTCGGGATTGAGATATTGGGAAGCAAATCGATCGGCAACTGGGTGAATGAAACAGTGCCGAGAATTAACAACGTCACCGCAAATAAAAATGTTGAAATAGGATACCGGAGAGCCAGCCTTGTTAACCACATATATTCACTCCATCACACAAAATTATTTTTGAATTCTAATATCGGCGTCTTGTCGCAGTTGCGACTGGCCGAGAACGATTACATCTTCATCGCCTTTCAATCCTTTGACGATTTCGATGCGGTTGTCTTGTTCGACGCCGTTGGTTACGTTGACACGTTGTGCTTTTCCACCAACGGCACAAAAGACATACGACCCGGTTTGATCACTTAAAATCGCTTGTGTGGGAAGAGTGATAACATCCTGCCGTTCGCCGGCTATCAACGTAGTTGTGGCAAACATTCCAGGTTTCATTTCATGGCTCGAGTTATCAATATCAACTTCAATCTCCATCGTCCGGGTATTTAAATCGATGGCCTGGCTAATCCGACGTAGAATTCCTGAAAATTTTTTCCCGGGCAATGCGTCGAGCGTTACATCAGCCCGGCTCACATGCGTCAATTTTGGGACTTCGCGTTCTGGAACGTTTACCATGATTTTGATATGGTCGATATCCATCAAAGTAAAGAGCGGCGTCATATTTTGCGTCACGACACTTCCCGCGTCGAGGAAGCGTTTCGTGATGACTCCGTGAAACGGAGCGGTAATTCGCGCGTAGCTTAAACGCGCAAGAGCGGTGGTATAATTTGCATCAGCAGTTTTTAGAGCTACTTCCGCATTATCAACATCCTGCTGGGCTATAAGGTGCTGCCCGATTAGAGTCAACGCTCGCTGGTAATTCAATTTTGCATTGAGGTATGACGCCTCTGTTTGTAAAACTGTTTGATACAATTCGACGGTATCTATCAGAGCAAGCAGTTTCCCGGCAGGCGCATTGTCCCCAATTTGAACGTACATCTGCTCGAGTGTCCCGGATACTTTCGGATAGAGTGTCGCTTGCTGAAACGGTGTCAGATCGCCGTTCACAATAATTCTATCGACGATTTTTGTGCGTTGCGGATGTTCTACCTGCACTTCGGTTATTGATTTTCTCTGCAATTCGGCTGATGATGATTGACGCAAGCGGAAAAAAACCGCACCTGCCATGAGAAGAATGATAATAACTGTGATCGAGAATATTTTTTTTCGGCGCATATTACTGTGTTGGTCCTTTTTCTTTTTCTATTTTTTTATGTTCTTTGTCTAGTTCATTAATAAAATCTTCGAACCGAGGTTTTTGTTCGGTGGTCAAAATCTTCCGGATACTGTCGCGGGTTTCCGAACGGAGGTTTGAGTATCGGGTTCTGAGCTCTTTCCGTAAATCTTCAAACACAATCCGCCGTCGTTGTAGAAGCGAATCAAGAGCAATTTGTTGCTCTTGATTAAGGGAGAGGCGCTCGTGCAATTCATTTTTAAATTTATCAATCCCAGCCTCACCTCCCTGCGATGTCCGTATAATTATCAATTTAAATCCGATAGCTCCCACTGCTGCACCCAATAAAAAACTTACCAGGATTGCCATGTAAGCTTTTTGTCGCGTTGTCATTATTTTTCCATCCTTTCGGCGGACATTGCAGCCATCAAGACTTCATCTTTTGAAAAATCTTTTTTCTGAATCAACATCCGTTGTTCGGCCGGCGTGCGCTGGCTCAAATAGTAATCGTCGGAAATGAGATTTGTTTCATTTTTTTGGAACATCAGAGAAACAAATAGAATAACAAGAATTACGGAAAATACGGGTATCCATCTTTTCGCCAGCTCTGCCACCGGATCAAAAAAGGTTTGTGGTTGATCCAATTTTGCGTGTAACCGGGTTAAAAAGTATGGAGTCACATCAACCTTTGAATTATCATGAATCATTATTTTGGTTCTTCTCAACTCATCAACCAACGTGCTGCATTCGGCACATTCGCGCAAATGGTTCTCGATATTCTTTCGTTCCTTGCTTTGTACCTCATCATCGATCAATGCCGAGAGAATTTGCTTATAATACTTGTGATTCTTTTTCATCGAATCATCTCCTTCCTCGTATTTGAGCCTGCACCAAATGGCCGGTGTACGTTTTGGTTCATAGATATTTCTTCAGACGATCACGCAATTTCAACCGTGCATAAAAAAGACGCGATTTTATCGTACCAACTTTACACCGAAGAATCTTAGCAATTTCATCGTACGAGAGTTCATTGATATCGCGCAATGTAATCACTATCCGGTACGTTTCGGATAATGCGGCAATTTCCCGATGTATTATAGAACGCATTTCATCCCGTTCAAGTTTATGTTCAATGCGGTCTTCCTCGTCAATCGGGATCACTTCCCGTGCATCTTCGGAAACGTGATCGTCCAAACGAACTAACCAGCGTCTTTTTTGACGACGAGATTCATCGATACATGTATTGACGGTTATTCGATAAAGCCATGTCGAAAATGCTGACTTAGCCTGATAAGAATCAAGTGCGTGGTATACTTTCACGAAAACATTCTGTGCAATATCGTCGGCGTGTTCAGTTTTTCCCATCGTAAAATATATTATATTGAACACACTTTGTTGATACCTAAGTACTAACGCGTCAAAAGCCCGTTTATCGCCCGCACGAGCTTTATTGATGAGATCTTCATCTCTTTCGTCCGTCTGGCTCATTTATTTGACGATTCTTGGAATAAAAAGTTCGAGAATATTTTCTTATTCTCTATCACGATACATCTTTTCAATTATATGCCTGTATCTTTCTTCTATTTCCTTCCTCTTCACTTTCAAGGTCGGAGTTATTTCATCGTCTTCCACTGTGAGTTTTTTATGAAGAAGCATGAATTTTCTCACACGTTCGTAATTTGCAAGATCTTTTTGGATGACGGAAATATCACGTTCTATAACTGTGTGGATTTCAGAATGTTGAGTCAAATCTTCAAAACTTTTATAAGGAATATTATGCGAATCCGCATACTCTTTTATCGCGTCGAAATCAGGAACAATCAGAGCGCTTAGAAACATCCGACGATCACCGATCAGCACGAATTGATCGATATACTTGCTTTGAAGAAACATATTCTCAATCGGCTGGGGTGCAATATTTTTCCCGCCCGAACTTACGAACAGATGCTTCTTCCGATCCGTGATACGCAAAAAGCCTTCTGCGTCGAACGAACCTATATCCCCGGTATGAAGCCATCCGTCATGATCGATAATTTCTTTCGTTGCTTCCCGGTTATTCCAGTACCCTGCCATCACGTGAGGACCACGTGTGAGAATTTCTCCATCGGCCGCTATTTTCACTTCGATCCCGGGTATTGGTTTTCCAACTGTCCCGAACTTGTACGAGTCGAGCTGGTTAACGGCAATCACCGGTGATGATTCGGTGAGGCCATATCCTTCAAGAATGGGAATACCGACTGCATCGAAAAATTCGCCTAGCTCACGCGAAAGAGCCGCGCCTCCTGAGGCGAAAAATCGAATTCGTCCTCCCAATCGCGCTCTTATTTTTTTGAATACAAGTTTATCAGCTAGCAGTCTTTTTGTTTTCAACCGAAGTGAAATCCGGCCGGTCCTCCGCTGTTGTGAGTACCTTCGGCCTACTCCCATCGCCCAATTAAAAATCCTTTTCTCTCGTGGTGAACATGACTCTATCGAACGTAGAATTTTTCCCTGTATTCGTTCAAACAGCCGCGGCACTGTTGTCATAATAGTCGGACGGATTTCAAGTATGTTCTCGGCAACTTTATCGACGCTTTCAGCAAATGCTACAGTAGTACCCGCACCCATCGCGAGTGTGTAACCGGCAATCCTTTCGAATGAATGACACAGCGGCAGAAAAGAAAGAAATACATCTTCGTGTGTAACCTGAATATATTCACTGGATGCCAGACTGTTCGTCGCAAGATTATTGTGTGTGAGCATCACACCTTTTGGATTTCCGGTTGTCCCCGATGTGTAGATTATTGTAGCTACATCCGACGGCTTTACCAGATGTATATTCTGCTCGAAAAAATTCGGATGTTCTTTTTTATATTCGTCACCCCTGAGAAGAATTTCCGAAAACCGAAATACATCATGGTCGGATATTTCCGTCGACTCATTCATGACGATAATGTGTCTCACCGACCTGACGTGAGGACGAGCTTTAAGAACTTTCGCCAGCTGGAATTGGTTTGAGACAACCACACAACGTACCGAAGCATCGGAATAAATGAACTCCAATTGCTTGGCGGTCAATGTCGGATAGATTGGACAATTTACGGCGCCGATATTCATCAGAGCCATATCGGCAACTATCCACTCCGGGCGATTTTCGGCGATGATGCTGGCGTGATCACCCCGATGAACGCCGAGAGACGCAAGTCCCAGAGCGAATCGCTCGACATCGCGCCGGAATTCCTGAAAAGAAATTTTCCTGTACACTCCATCGAGCTTATACATGTACATGGGATGGTCGGAGTACTGAAATTTTTTTGTAATCCGATCGAACAATTCCATTATCGTTGAGTATTGAACTGCTAAAGCCATTGTCTCTCCTTCTCATAGAAAGGATTAAAGACTCAGATTCACTTGTCCCTTTTGGAAAAGTTGCTGTCATACAAAGTACACGCACACGAAAAGAAAATCAAGTTCTTTCATTGAAACTGGTGAGATTTTTTTCTATATTGAGATGTTTTGCAAGATGCCAGTCAAAACATCTGGAGGTGTAAGGATAGTGCAATCGAAACTCGCTCTCGAAAACGGCACGGTATTCACAGGCCGTTCATTCGGAGCACACGGAGAAATTGTCGGTGAAGTAGTTTTTAATACAAGTATCACAGGTTATCAGGAAATTCTCACCGATCCTTCCTATTGCGGACAACTCGTCACAATGACGTATCCGTTGATAGGGAATTACGGCGTAAATAATGCCGACATCGAGTCTATTAAACCGCAAGTCTCCGGATTCATTGTGAAAGAATATTGTGAGGAGTATAGTAATTTCCGCGCGACAGAAAGTCTTGGTTCTTATCTCCAACGCAACAACATTATTGCGATAGAAGGAATCGATACGCGCATGTTGACCAGAACGATTCGAACCGTAGGCGCCATGCGTGGAGTAATATCTTCAATCGATCTCGATGATAAAAGTTTGATCGCGAAAGCCAAATCTGCTCCTTCGATGTCCGGACTGGATCTTGCGTCAGTAGTGACATGTTCAGAACCTTATCCCTGGAATGCGACTGATACTACACCATTTGCACTTCCGGCCGAGACAACATCACAGGCACGATTTAAAGTTGCGGTGTTCGATTACGGTGTTAAGCATAATATCCTTCGCCGCCTGACTTCGTACGGATGTAATCTGACGGTTGTGCCGTCAAAAGTTTCGGCAGATGAAGTTCTCAAGATGAATCCGGATGGAATATTTTTATCGAACGGACCCGGCGATCCCGAAGCTGTAAAATATGCAATTGCAACAATCAAATCATTAATAGGGAAAAAACCGATATTTGGAATTTGTCTGGGACATCAATTACTTGCACTTGCGTTAGGCGGAAAAACATACAAATTAAAATTCGGCCATCGCGGTGCAAATCATCCGGTAAAAAACTTGTTGACGAATGAAATTGAAATTACATCGCAGAATCATGGTTTCGCAGTCGATTGGGAGTCGATGCCCCAATCAAACCTCGAGTTGACTCATATCAATTTGAATGATCACACCGTTGAAGGTTTCCGTCATAAAAAATTACCCATCTTCTGTGTACAGTACCATCCGGAAGCATCGCCCGGACCGCACGACAGCGATTATTTGTTCAAACAATTTATCGATTTGATGAAAATAGATTAATGGCAGGAGTTATTCAATGAAAATTATACCCCGCGAAGAAAAATTTTTCGATCTGTTTCTGGATATTGCAAAGAATATTGAGTGCGCAGCAATTCAGTTACAACGAATGATGCAACGGTTAGACAATGTTCAGTCAGATGCCCAGGAAATCCGCAATTTCGAACACAAGGGCGATGAGATGACTCATAATATGGTTAATGAGTTGAATAAAACTTTCATCACGCCTTTTGATAGAGAAGATATACACAAACTCGCCATGATTCTTGACGACATTCTTGATCTCATCGACAACGTGGGAACGCGCCTCATGTTGTTCAAGGTGATAGAACCGATAAAATATGCAGACCAACTTGCCGACATTATTACACAACAATCAAAAGAAATAGTAAAAGCGCTTACCGATTTGAAGAAGTTCGATAAGGTAATGCAATTTTGCATCGAAATTAGGCGGCTTGAATCGGAAGGCGACAGTATTTATCACATCGCTCTGGCTGACTTATTCGAGAATGAAAAAGATGCGATCGCATTAATCAAACAAAAAGAAATTCTTGAAACGCTTGAACAGGGCATCGATCGCTGTCAAACAGCAACGACTGTCCTCGAAAGCATCATCGTTAAGAACCAATAGGCATATCCTCTAATTATGACGACACTCGAAATAGTAATCTTCGTTATCTTTGTCGCCCTCGTTTTTGATTTTCTGAATGGTTTTCATGACGCAGCAAATTCCATTGCGACGGTGGTATCGACAAAAGTTCTCACACCCCAACAAGCTGTCGTGTGGGCTGCATTCTTTAATTTTGTGGCGGCATTTGTATTTGGGACAGGCGTTGCAAAAACAATTGGACAGGGGATGGTCGATATAAGTGTTGTCGATATTCACGTGATCTTCGCCGGGCTTCTTGGTGCGATTGTATGGGATATCATAACATGGTACTATGGTCTGCCAGTTAGTTCCTCGCATGCACTTATAGGTGGCTATGCCGGAGCTGCAGTTGCAAAGGTCGGATTTGGCGCTATTATCTACGCTGGTTGGATAAAGACATTAATTTTCATCGTTGTCGCTCCTTTGTTAGGACTCTTTCTCGGATTCACCATTCAAGTTATTATTTTTCATATTTTTAAAAAAAAATCACCTTCTAAAGTCGATAAAATATTTCGAAAACTCCAACTTGTTTCAGCAGGATTTTATAGCCTTGGGCATGGAACAAATGACGCGCAGAAAACGATGGGAATTATAGCTGGAGTTTTATTAAGCGCGGGATTCTTAAAAGAATTTATAATACCGTTTTGGGTCATACTTCTTTGCCATGCAGCAATTAGCCTCGGGACACTTTTTGGAGGTTGGCGAATAGTTAAAACAATGGGTATGGGGATCACGCAATTGAAACCGGTCGGTGGATTCTGCGCTGAAACGGCAGGTGCTATTACACTACTTGGTACTGCTGTTTGGGGAATTCCTGTCAGCACTACTCACACTATCACGGGTGCGATTATGGGTGTGGGTGCAACACGAAGATTATCAGCCGTTCGTTGGGGTGTTGCAAAAAAAATTGTTTGGGCATGGGTTCTTACGATTCCATTGTCGGCATTAATGTCGGTTATCTGCTATCATTTTCTCAGTCTCTTTTTCTAATTGGGATGATACAAAAAAGCCCCGGCATTTTTTGCCAGGGCTTTTCATAAAATCTTCTCTACAATTAATAATTACGTCTTTGCCGTGAACTCATGATATTAAGCCGTTTCAATTTATAGCGCAGGGTTTGCTCGGTCATTCCCAAAAATTGTGCGGCACGCGATTGATTAAATCCGAACTTATCCAGAGATCGTTCGATAATACCTTTCTCGATTACGTCGAGTGAATTATCCAGGATGAATTCCTGACTGTTGTTAATATTGTTGAGCATCTTGACGACTTCTGTTTTTTCGTCCACCAATTCCGGAGGAAGAGAGAAACGGCCGCCGCTTGAAAAAAGAACGCATTTGTCGATGACCGCCTTCAGTTCTCTGATGTTTTCGCGCCACGGTTGCCGGACGAGTACTTCAACGGAATTCACGTCGATTGCGATATCGGGAAGCCCGAGTTCTTCACATAATTCGTTTGTGAAATGTTTAACAAGCGCCGGAATGTCGTCCTGTCTCTCTCGTAACGGCGGAACGTTTAGTTTTTCGAAATTGACAAGTTTGTCTCTTAATTCATCGAGAAGCTTTCTCTTTTTTATCGCTTCATCCGGTTCTTCTTTAGTCGTAATGATGAGACGGATATCAACAGGAATATTTTTTTGCCCACCAATCCGTTTTGTTTTTCGTTCGTTGATAAAGTTGAGAATCTTCATCTGGTTGCGCAAACTGGCTTCTTCGATTTCCTCAATCAACACTGTGCCACCTTGAGCCATTTCGAATGCGCCGCGTTTTGTTGTATACGGTAATCCTTCCACGCCTCGATCATGGCCAAACAGCAGAGCTTCGAGTTCCCGGTCATCGATCACTGAAAGATTCAATGAAAGAAAGGGACATTCTGCCCCATCTGTTTTACTAAGGTGAAAGATATTTTTAGCAATGGCCCCTTTCCCTACTCCAGCTTCTCCGACAATTAAAATATCCTTCCTGGATTTTGCGAGCCGATTTATCGTCCTGATCAATTGCTCTGTTACTTTGCTTTTTCCAATGATTGGATATTGCATAGCCTTTGACCTTTCTTTTGTATATCTATTTTTCTTTATGTGTAAAATTAACCTTTGACAGAACTCGGAAAAGTTTATACAAGAACTTACTCTTCACGGTTTTCATCCCGCTTTGAGATGGATGTAAATAATCTTCTCTTAAGCGCTTTCGGATTAAAGTAATGATGTATAAAAAAATTATCAAGAACATCACGCCAACGAGTAGTATGTTGAGCATGATGAACCAATTCAGATTCATAGAATTTCCCAGTCGGCGATAGAACAAACTTTAATCGCATCGCAAACAATATGCCTGCGATGAACGTGAGCGTTGCTGATACGTATTGAGCAATTTCATGCAATCCTTTTACCATATCAATATCAACGGATTTAATATAAGCCCATGCGTGGAGAATCTCAAGAGAAGAAAAGACCAATAACACCAGCGCAATTTTTTCAATGTATGCACCAAGCGGCGGGTCATAACGTAACTGATATCCTATGAAGAGAAGAAGGAAAATAAAAGAAATCACATTCATATGAATCACATAGAGATATATCGGTTTGTACAATAGAATAGCATAATTGACGCCCGGGATATATGGAAGCAACTCCCGAATACGAATCAGTTTATCTTCAGTTCTGGTTAATTCTTTCCCGTCGTCAGAGTGCATAGTGAGCGTCGGCGCCAATTCCTCAGCCGATGGTTCCCGTTTATTTCTTCCAACGTATTCATGATAAGATTTATCAATCTGTTTCCAATCCGTAATTACAGGAAGGGAATACAACTTATCCGGATTAATAATAGAATTGCCGTAATAAGAAAAGAACGATCCAATGATTACAAGAGATAAAAAATATTTCAAAAATATTCCAGATCTCCTTAAGATCGTATCAATCGAAAGATAAACGCACATGAATGTGAAGAGAAGAACCGAGATACCTTTCGTGAAAAGGGTGAAATAATAAAATTGCCGGAGAGGAGACCCGGCAAGAAATACGAGTATGAATGTGTTAATGACACTGAGAGAATAAAAGAAAAAGAAATTTAGGAAAACTATTCTTGCACGTTTGGACGTGTCGTTCTTAATAAAAAAGAACAATAGGATACTTATCAAAAATCTTATATTCGCATGGATACTATCCCCGATCGAAAGTGTTTCTGGAGAGAAAAAAAGAAATCCTATCTCCAGAAAAGAAAAGACAACCCACAATAAGATTATAATATTAACAACCCGTTTTTTCAATTTATCCTCTATAACTATGTAAAGTAACTTTAATTTCTTACGGTGTCAAGCAAATAATTACGTATTAATCTCATGACCTATTTTTTTTGAGGATTATTGCATATATGAAAATATTTCAGATAATACAAAAATATTTTCATATTATCATTGATTTTTTTAATTTATTATCATTCCTTCAATTATAAATCACGCATTGCCACATACTTAATTAACCAACTGTGGTTAAACCATCACATTAAGAAAGGGTATCAAAATGAAATCTAATCTATCTAAGCTATTTCGCCGTATTTTTTCTATTCTTGGCGGAGTGATGATTATTATTTTATTGAACAACGAAATCGACAATTCATTCCAGACAACAAAACATATTGGCAAGACGGCAAACTTGCAGAATGCTGAAACCGATCCTCTTCCTATTCCACCGAGACCGTGATTGATGGATACAGATAGCCTTTAGTTTAATAATTAGCGAGATTTCTATCCATTTTTATTTTGAGCTAAATTTTTGTATCTTCATTTACTTTTATCCATAGAAATCTCGCTGAATAATTTGAAATTACAAGAAGATCAACATAACAGTGCGTTTAGACCTATCACCCGAAAACAGTGGTTGATACATGGCGGTTTATTCCTTCTGACTCTTTTTACTACAACTATTGCCGGAGTCGCGTGGTTAAATAAAAACGAATTCGAATTAGCCAATTTTTATTATGGATTGCCTTACTCTCTTTCACTATTATTCATACTCAGTGTTCATGAATTCGGACATTATTTCGCATCACGATCTCACAGGGTCGATGCAACACTTCCTTTCTATATTCCATTTCCATTCATTCCCGGATTTTTAAATTTTGGAACACTCGGTGCCGTCATTCGAACACGAACAGTTATTCCGAATAAAAAAGCAATGTTCGATATTGGCGCCGCCGGACCGATAGCAGGCTTCATTGGCTGCTTGATAATTCTCACTTATGGGTTCGCGACACTCCCGCCAATTGAATATCTTTATTCGATTCATCCAGAGTACAGACAACTAAGCTCTATACCACCCGGCGATCTGGTCTTCGGAAATAATTTGCTTTATCAAATTTTTTGCTCAATCGCACCTCGTCCGGCCGGATCGTTCATTCCCCCGATGAGTGAAATTTATCACTATCCATTTCTTTGCACTGGATGGTTCGGATTATTTGTAACTGCGATGAATCTTCTTCCGATCGGACAACTCGATGGCGGCCATATCGCGTACACTATTTTCGGTTCAAAACATAAACTAATCGCACGAACTACTTTCGGTATCATATCCATCATAGGTATTGCCGGAATTCTTCCGGTGATTGGCATCCACCTTCCATTCGGCTGGATAGGTTGGGTATTTTGGGCAGCCGTTCTTCTTTTTGTCGTCAAACTCGATCACCCGGAAATCTATGATCCTTCCCCACTCACCCGGGGTCGTATATCGGTTGGTTGGGTGACTTTCATAATTTTTTTGCTGTCCTTTTCAACTACTCCATTCTATATTAACCTTTAGATTCGGTAACCAAAAATGCTTAATATTCGTCGTTCAGATAAAATCAATCTCATTCCAAAAGATAGCTCGATGAAATACTTACTGATTTTATCATTGCTGTTCCTGTTAATAGCCAACTCAGGATGCAATAAAAAGGAATCCAGCATTGTAAATTATTCTTATGCAGTTCCTGAACTTTCAGATGTTCAAATATTAAATCCGACATATAATTTAGATAAAATCACCGGAACGGCCGCGAATCAGATTGATACCACAGTCTCCTTCGCAATTACATTAAATACGCCGGCATTAAACGTCACCAAGGTTGAATACACGATAACATATCTCCAAACAGGCGAGATATTCAATACAGAATCTATTGATATTTCACCGGCAGATATCGACAGTCTTTCTACATCAAGAGGATATTACACATTCCAGGTTTCCGGACCATTCCAATTCACGCGTGCAGATGCCGGCAATTATCAAGTCGATCTTTTCATAATCAATAAAGATAGATTGAAAAGTAACAGCTTCATTCGTTCAATTTCTGTGATGCATTTGAATAAGCCGCCAGTAATCTCAAATCTTGTTGCACCCGACACAGTTGCAATTCCATCATGGGGCACCGAAACGATATTCACAATTGAATTAGGTGTAAATGATCCGGATGGACTGAGCGATATATCATCGGTTCAGTTTACTACGATACTGCCGGACGGTTCCCCTTCTTCTGCAGGCGCTGTTCGGATGTACGACGACGGCGATCTTGCTACACACGGCGATGCGGTTTCGAATGATGGAATATATTCTTGTGTTGTCAGTGTTCTTCCTACAAATAAACCGGGCACTTACAAATTTAGTTTTGTGGCAACCGATAAATTAGGCGCATCAAGCAATGTCATCACTCACAATATAGTTCTTCGTTAACTTCAGGATATTATTCATGCAAAGTTCCAAATATTTTTTTATAATCTTTTTCATATGCTCGACGGTTACTGCTCAACAATCAACCTTTAGTTTATCTCAACAGAATAACCAACCATTGAGCAACGACGTGTCCCACATGGAAATTGCCGGCGATACATTATGGACGGGAACGGGAAAAGGAATCAATCGGACAATAAATCAAGGATTGACGTGGGAATCTTTCGCCGATCGGAAATTTATTAATCCATCGGTTGCGGCAATTACAGTTCGTGATTCTTTAATTTGGGCATCAACTTTATACACGAAACAAAGCGGCGACAACGGCAGTGTACAAACAGGATCAGGGTACTCAGTTTCATTTGATAGAGGTGCAACCTGGATTTCCATTCCTCAAACGGTCGATAGTTCCAGAGATAGTATAATATCGTACGGAGTGAATACGGCGCTTTCAATTTTACCGGTCATAGTTCCTGAACAAAATGTAACTTGGGGAATTTCACTTTCAAAATCGAAAGTCTGGATTGCAAGCTGGGCTTCAAGTCTTCGGTTCTCTTCTGATAACGGAAAAACATGGACGAGGGTGCTTCTCCCCCCTGACGACCGACATTCGATCAAACCAATCGATACTCTTCCAGGTTACATTAACCGGACGGATGGAATATCAAGATATTTCGATCCGCGATACAATAATAACATGCTGGCATTTTCAGTGTACGCAATAGACGACGATACAGTGTGGTGCGGAACAGCCGGCGGCATGAATAAATCCACCGATGGCGGAACCAGCTGGACACGGATCACAAGTCAGCCAACTTCATTTAGCGGAAATTGGATCATCACTATTCGTCCCCAAATTGTAGGAAATGTGAGAAGAATATGGACAACGAATTGGCCAACCGATCAGACCGAATCGTACGGCATCAGTTATACTGCCGATAATGGAAACACATGGAAAAATTTTCTTACGGGTGTGAAAGCTTATGATTTTGCTTTTCAAGATAATATTATCTACGTAGCAACGGAGACCGGCCTTTATCGTTCAACCGATGATGGACTAACATGGATGCATTCAGGCACAATTTCCGACGCGGGAACCCACCAGATCATTACGTCGGATCCTATCTACGCGGTGAGAACTATAGGTTCAAGATTATGGCTGGCCACCAACGATGGTATTGTTTCAACAGTAGATACCGCGATAGTTTTCGGATCCAAATGGGATTTCAACCGAACTTTTGAATACATCGGCAACGCAAAATATGTCTATGCGTATCCAAATCCATTCTCTCCAAATTCCGGAATAATTCGAATCCATTATTCGACAGCAGGAAGAGAAACTGAAGTTACGATCGAGATCTTTGATTTCGCAATGAATCGGGTGCGGACAATAATCAGAAATGCACAACGTCATGGAACACAGGATTATGATGAAATCTGGGACGGCCATGATGACAAAGGCCGGCGTGTAGCAAACGGTGTATATCATTATCGGGTCACAGTAGGTAACGATGTACCGATGTGGGGAAAAATAATGGTGCTTCAGTAAATTCGGAAAGTTTGAAATGAAATCGATATTAACATTCATGCGATTATTACTAATAGCCCCGACCTTCAGGTCGGGGATGCGGATAATCCACCGAAAAAAGCTATGGGCTTCAGCCCTTTCTTTTTTTGCGCTTAATTTTAGTTTTTTCGTTTTACTAATTCTTTTTTCAGAAGTGCACGCTCAAGTCGGCGGAACTGCCGGAGCTTTTTCGCGTATCGGTTTTGGTTCACGCGGAATCGCAATGGGCAACGCGATGACAGCAGTGACTGACGGAGAAATTTCGAGTTATTATAATCCTGCAGTTATTACATTTCAAAATGATAGAACTCTCTCGCTTGGGTTTACATCTTTATCACTCGATAGATCATTGAACTTTTTGTATTACTCGCAACCGTTGAAGAACCAGGCTGGAATTTCCATCGGGTTTATTAATTCGGGAGTATCGAATATTGACGGCCGCGATGATGACGGCCATCCAACCGGCATGCGATCGGTGACCGAGAATTTAATCTTTGCCTCATTCGCGAAACAAATAATGAAAAACTTTTCAGCCGGTTTAACATTCCGTCTCTACTATTACCGCCTCTATGATGGAATGGTCTCTACCGCCGCCGGACTTGACCTTGGTATTCTTTATACGATTTCCCATGATCTTCGTGTTGGTGCAACCATACAAGATATAAACTCAAAATACAGATGGGACAGTGGGAATTTATACGGTGACGAAGGCGTAGTCACGATCGATCAATTTCCACTCACGACAAGAATCGGTGGATCGTACACTCTGGTGGATTCAACGCTCACACTTGCACTTGATTTTGTTATGCTTGGCAGTGATACAAAATTATTTCGCGGCGGCGTAGAATGGACTCCCATCTCTTGCTTCTCCATTCGTGCGGGCATCGATCGCTTGTTCTTGAACGATCAGTATGGAGGTTCGACTCCGACATTCGGTTTTGCACTGCATTACCCGGTGGGCGGCATAATGTCGACATTGAATTATTCCTACGGTATTGAACCATTTGCTCCTCAAGGCATTCACATGATTACCGGAACGGTGGAATTATGAAATATATTTTTTCATTCTTGACCTTTTTTATCTTCACATCTATTTTGTGCGCACAGGCAGGCAACAGCGGACTTTCATCATTTAAAATCGGGGTCGGTGCTCGTGCGTTAGGCATGGGTGAAGCATGTGTCGGTGTGCCGGATTATTCATGTTCCGGTTATTATAATCCTGCGGTGATTGCAAACTCCTCCGCTCCTCAATTGATGTTAATGCACCGGCAATGGATTCAAGATGTTTCTACGGAATACCTCAGCGGGACAATCCCGCTCTGCGGTTTCAACACAGAAGTTCAAGTTCTTACCACAGCTATTCCGGATATTGAAGTTCGAACACGCCCGGGAGATCCGGAAGCAATATTCACTGCCCGTGATTTTTCACTTGGATGTACGGTCGCGGATAAAATAACCGATGATCTTTTAATCGGCGGAACGTTGAAATATGCATTCGAAAAATTATTCGTAGACGAATGGTCCGGTCTCGGCTACGATCTTGGCATTTTATATCTCATACCAAAAACAGGATTATCGGCAGGATTTTCTCTTTTGAATGCCGGGTCAGTACGCTCCGATGACAGGATGACGATCAATCTCCCGACAAGTGTCCGCGGCGGCATTGCGTATACATTTCCCGTTGAGGCGCTGCAGTCTCAAGTACTATTTGCGGCCGATGCAGTTCAATTCACTCATGATAATCTTTTCCATTTGAATTTCGGAGGAGAACTGGTGTACGATAAATTTTTATCGTTCAGGGCCGGCTATCAGACCGGATATGATATTCGTAATTTCACCGGCGGCATAGGAATTCGCTTCTCCGGTGTTTCGGCTGATTATTGCATCATACCTTTTGAATCACAAGCCGGCACAACTCAAGTTTTTAGTCTCGGTATGACATTCTGATAAAAACGATGAAACAAGATTTGCACGTCTGCGCGATCATCCTGGGGGACATTCGGTACGATTCACGGTGCACAAAAATTCTTGGTTCATTTCACGATCTTGGTTTTCGAACATCTGTGGTTACTGCTGTCGACACACCTTCGATCGATACAACACAAACATATTCCAGCTATCCTATCATCCTTCCTAAAAATAAATCTACGAAATTTAAATTCCTTATTTTTTATATACGTGGATTTATGACTGCGATAAAACTTCGCCCATCATTTCTCATCGCGGCAGATTTGTACTCACTGCCTCTTGCATGGCTCATCTCGATAATCCGTCATGTGCCGATCGTCTACGACTCTCGTGAACTGTACCGCTCCATTGCCGCTCTTCATCGACGAAAATTTATGCAATCGTTCTGGAGCATGGTCGAATGGTTATTCATGCATAAAGTTGCGTTGGTAATTACGGTCAACAATTCACTGGCAGAAATACTGCGGAAAACATATCCTTCAAAAAACGTTGTCGTGGTCCGCAACATACCGAACAAGCAATCGGTGACCCGATCCAACAAACTACGTGAGTTGTTAGGAATTCCTTCATCCATGAAAATAATTTTGTACCAGGGAGGATTGCAGGCCGGACGCGGAATTCCAATTTTACTTTCACTCGCGGAAAAGATCGAGAATATTGCATTTGTCTTTATTGGAAATGGTCCAATGATATCTACAATCGAAAAGTCAGCCGTAGGCAAATCGAACATTTTTCAGATCGCATCTGTCCCTTCGACTGAACTTTTGCATTATACTGTATCTGCCGACATCGGCGCCACGCTTATTGAAAATTATGGAACAAGCTATTATTTTTCATTGCCGAATAAATTGTTTGAATATATTCATGCCGGAATCCCGGTGCTCGGCAGTAATTTCCCGGAAATAACATCCATCATTAATGAATATCGTGTAGGGTTGACTGCCGATCCTGAAAATTCTGAAGAAGTATGTACGGCACTACGGAGTTTATTATTCGATGAAACGAAAATCCAAGAATATCGGACTAATTGCATCAAAGCATCCACAGTGTTATCTTGGAACAGAGAGTTCCAAAAGCTCTATTCGGAAATCGAGCCGTTATTAGTTAATAACTGATGTCACACAGTTTGCAAAAAATGGGGACTGAAGAAATATTGCCACGAGCTTCAACTCGTGGATTAGAAATTCTACGAGTATTTTCGGGTTTTAACCATATTTTTTTTGGACTAGAGTCCAATATGTTATTTTTATTCAGTTCCCCGACGCCTGCCTGTCGGCAGTCATGCGTCGTGGCAATCTATTTTCTATATGTAACATCGGTCAATAAATAATTTTATGAAGCATGACAGAATTCTTATTGTCCGGACAGACAGGATTGGCGATGTCGTTCTAGCTACGCCTCTGCTGCGAGAATTGCGGCGAACGTTTCCCCATGCGTACATCGCGATAATGATTCGTCCGTACACACAACCAATTCTCGAAAACAATCCGTACATCGACGAAATCATCATAGATGATCCTGAAAATCTTCACGCGGGATGGAATGGCTTTTGGAATCGTGTACGATTTTTACATTCGAAAAAGTTCGATACTGCCCTCCTGCTTTTGCCGACAGAACGCGCCACATGGATGCTCTTCCTTTCTGGAATTAAAACCAGAATAGGCGTAGGGCATAAATTGTACGAACTACTCACGTTTATGAAAACAGTCAGCCGGCACAAATACATTCCGCTCCGTCATGAAGCCGATTACTGCCTCGACCTCGGAAGAGCCATCGGAGTCCGATCCGATGATTTATCTACTGAAGTTTTTCTAACTGAAGACGAAATTGAATCAAACAAGCAGAGATTAGAAACAGCAGACTGTTCAGAAAACGACCTGATAATCGGAATTCATCCCGGACACGGCCATTCATCGCCAAACTGGACGATAGAGCGATATGCCGACTTTGCAAATATTCTTATAAAGAATTATAATGCATATATTATTGTGACAGGTTCGGAGAAAGAACAGGTTTTTCAATCTGCGTTTGCCAAGCTGCCTCGACAAAAGGTTTCTTTCTTTTTTAATTTACCGTTAAGAGAATTAATGGCGTTGATCGGATCATATAAAATTTTTATTTCCTCGAGTACAGGGCCTATGCACATCGCCGCAGCTCTTAAAATTCCGACGCTCTCGTTATTTTGTCCGTTAACTGCGTGTTCGTGGCAACTCTGGGGTCCGCAGGGAAATATCTCGGAACTTCTTCTCGCTCCTGATAATGTTTGCCAGGTTACATGTGAAAAAGATCCTCACGTCTGTACAATGAGTGATGTCACCCTCGACAGCGCCCAACAACATCTGGAAATTCTTTTCAATAAAATCAAGATGCAAAAAGGAGACGTAAGCCCATGAAGCATAAGCTCTCTCTTTTTTTTCTTCGGATTCGTGATGATGATCGGTTTCGTGAATACTTCATGGAGTCATTTTAAAAGATATAATTTCGGCGAAGGCCTTCAGATTTCTCAAGAACAAGGAAAGAAAATAATTGTTTTCGCATACGCTGATTGGTGTCAGCGATCCCGCCGGATGATGGAGGAAACGTACAATAATTCGGATGTCGCATTTTTAATCGAAAAAAGATTCATCTTTGTCGCACTCAATATCGAATCAACACAGCAATACGAATTTAACGGCAACAGATATTCTGAAGCCGAGATTGCAAAATTACTTGGAGTCAGGTCTACACCTGCGACGATCTTCATGGAACCGGGTGGTCCGAAGATCGATCTGTGGGATGATTTTATAAATCCCGATGAGTTTCTTCGAGTGATGATATATTACAGCGAGGGACACTATCACGGCATGCAGTATGTATTGTGGAAATCTCAATTCAAATCAAAATCCGGCGGTGATTCGCAGGCATCTTCAACTGGGGGGGATCAACTTGTCTCGACATACCCCCGATGGAGAACATTTTCCGATGGAATGAGTGAAGTGCTCCGCAACGGTAAAAAAGGTATCATCGAAATTTATTTAAACTCGAATAATCTTTGCAAACGGATGGAAGATGAAACCTTTAGCGACCCGCAGGTTCAACGAGCCCTGGATGAGCGATTTGTCGCAATCAAACTCGACGCCGAATCAAACCGTGAACAGGTCTATAACGGTATAAAAACAACCGAACGATTGCTTGCTGGGAGCATTTCTCACATCGATTTTTATCCTACTTTTATTTTCGTCGATGGGAAAGGCGCCCGAATAAATATGATCGAAGGTTTTCTTGACAGTCAGAAGTTCATCGATTACCTTAACTATGTATCGGATGACTATTACCGCAAGATGAGTTTTGGGGACTACAGGCAAAAAGTTTATGGAGGGAATTAAACTTTTGTCAGACGTTAATTTCTTTCACTTGTCTGAAACGTTTTGAAACCGATTCCATGATTCGATCGAGATCTATCATTGTGATGCATTCCAGATCATACGTGCAATTCTGTTTCCAGCATGGAGAGTAAGCAAGATTCTCGGGAAATAATGTCATAAATCTATCGAATTTTTTAAAATGGAGAAACAGTATCAACCCGGATTTCCCACCGTATTGTTGGATTACATCCGACAAATCATTCATACCTCAAACTCTCAACCGGATTCCTCGTTGCTGCCTTGATTGCCTGAAAGCTTACAGTAGCTAACGCAATTACCAAAGCAACTCCACCGGACAAGATAAATACCCATAAGCTTAAATCAATTCTGTATGCAAAATCTTGTAGCCAGTTGTTCAAAACATAATAAGCTACCGGCCATGCAATAAGGTTTGCCAGTAAAATCCATTGTGTAAACTCTTTCGAAAGCAAAACGATTAATTCAACGACAGATGCACCTATAACTTTTCGAATACCGATTTCTTTTGTCCTTTGTTCGGTAACAAACGCAGCTAATCCAAATAAGCCGAGACATGCAATAAATATTGCAAGTACCGAAAAGACTGTCGTGATAGCGCTGATCTTTTCTTCAGTATTATAAAGATTGGCTAAATTCTGATCCAAAAAACCGTAATTGAAACGCTCGCCGTTTGTAAAACTCTGCCAGGTTCTTTCAATCATTCCGATTGTATTCCTTACATCTCCGGAAGAAATGCGAATAGTAATGACGGTGGTAGCTTGCCTGACCGGACTAAGATGAAAAACCAACGGCCGTATTTGATGGTGCAGAGATTCGTAATTAAAATCTTTCATAATACCGATGATTTTATAATTCTTCGAATCATTTCCACCGCCTATTTTATATAAATCTTTGCCTACCGGATCTGATGCTTTTAATTCTTTAGCTGCAGTTTCATTGATGACAACGGCAGAAGAATCCATTGAGTATTCTTCAGAAAAGAAACGCCCTTGTTTCATTTCGACCTGAAATGTTTTTACAAAATCGAAATCGACATCCAGAAACTGAGCAAGTACTACATCGCTGCCCGCAGATTTATTGTATAAGTATCCGTTCCCTGGAATTCCTGCAGCAAACATGAGTGAGGAACTGGTGGCAGAAATTATATTCGGATATTTTGACAATTCCCGTTTGAATGTCTCAATCTGATTGCCAAGAGCTGCCCCGTTATAAAGCGAAATTAAAAGTTCCTTGTTAAAGCCCAGGTTTTTGTTCTGAATATAATTAAGCTGGTCCTTGATGATTACCGTACCGATAATCAGCGTTATAGAAATTGCGAATTGAATTATCACAAGTATACTTCTAAGAGGACCTTTTGTTTTTCCTTTTCCGGAACTTGGTTTTAATATATGTGCCGGTTGGAACGACGATAAATAAAATGCGGGGTAACTTCCGGCCAGAACTCCAACAACTATTGTGAAAAGTATGAGAGACGGTATTGTGTAAAGATTGTTAAAGAATTCCAGTTTTAATTCTTTTCCAACAAACTTACTAAATATGGGCAATACACCTTGCAAAAAAACTATTGAAACCAAAATAGAGAGAAAACATGTGAAGGTCGATTCTGTAATAAACTGCCCAACGAGTTTAGATTTACTTGAACCAAGAGTTTTTCTTATTCCCACTTCTTTAGCTCGTCTTTCAGATCTTGCAGTTGCCAGATTCATAAAATTGAAAACCGCAATCATCAAAATAAAGAGCACGATTGCGGAGAAAATATAAGTGTATGTAATATCACCCTTTTTAGTATCGCCCCATTCGGTATTGAGTTCAATTCCATAATCACGATTAGATCGCAAATAAATTGAAGTCAACGGCTGAAGTCTATAATTATAACTGTTCCCTTTTGCAAAAAAATCTTTCTGTGGTACACCAAGAATCGTTTCCGCCTGAGGACCGACATTGTCGAGAATTGTTTTTTTTATTTTATTTTCAAATTCATGCGGATCGGTTCCCTTCTTCAGAAGGATGTATGTTGTATACCAAAGATCAAACCAATACTGGCTCTGATTTATAGGATAAGTCGACATTGATAAAAGAATATTACAGCCGAAGTGTGAGTTCTCTGGGAAATCCTTCATCACTCCGGTTATTAAGTATGTACCGTTACCATCGACAATAAATGATTTACCAATCGGATTCTCGTCGCCAAAATACCTTCTAGAAGTAGTTTCGGTAATGACAACACTGTTCGGATTATTAAGTGCAGATTTCGGATCGCCGTATAAAAACGGCAGAGTGAAAATATCAAAGTAAGTCGAATCGGCTGTATAGATTCGTCCTTCTCTAAAAAGTTTGTCTTCATACCTAAGAGTATGAACCCCGAAATAGCCAATTCTTGTATATGAAAGTACTTCAGGAAAATCACGTTTGAGAACAGCTCCAACTGGCGCGGCGTTTTTAGAATTTTTAGACTCTTTACCGTTGATATTAGAATGAACATACACGCGGTAAATCTCGTCTGCATTTTTATTGAAGCGATCGTAGCTGAGTTCATCAATTATGAATAGAGTTAGTGTAATACAGCAAGTAATCCCAACGGCCAGCCCTAAAATATTTATCAACGAAAATATTTTGTAGCGCGTTAAATTTCTGAAAGCAATCTTCAAATAATTATTAAACACGATTCCTCCTAAACATGAAATTTCTCTTTCATATTCTCGGTTACGATGTGCCCGTCGAACAAATGCACCACCCGGTTCCCATATTCGGCATTCGCCGGCGAATGAGTAACCATGATAACTGTCGTTCCGTTTTCGTTCAACTTCGAAAGCATTTCCATGACCTCTTCGCCGTTCGCCGAATCGAGATTCCCGGTCGGTTCGTCGGCCAGGATGAGTTTCGGATTACACACGAGAGCACGAGCCACCGCCGTACGTTGTTGCTGACCGCCCGAAAGCTGCTGCGGGAAATGACTCTTTCTATGCATGATCTGCATTTTTTCCATCACCTCATTAACTTGCTTTTTTCGGTCTGATGGTGAGACTTTCTGGTAAAGAAGCGGCAACTCGATATTTTCAAAAACTGTCAATTCGTCTATGAGGTTGAAGCTCTGGAACACGAAGCCGATATTGTGCTTCCGTATACGAGCTCTCTGTCGTTCGGAATATTTCGATACCTCTTCGTCGAGAAAAAGATATTCTCCCTCTGTGGGAGAGTCTAACATTCCGATCAGGTTGAGCAATGTAGATTTGCCGCAGCCCGAGGGCCCATAATGGAAACAAACTCTCCCTTTTTCACTTCGAAATTCACATTGTTCAGGGCAGTGGTCTCCACTTCTTCCGTTGTGTAGATTTTTTTCAGATTTTTGGTCTTAATCATTGTGAGTATTCTTTCAATATGATTTATTTGAGAATCAATTTTTCCGTTTCACCGTAATTCTCATACGATGAAGTTATGACCTTTTCACCCGCTTCCAGTCCATCTAACACTTCATAATATTGCGGATTTTGTCGGCCGATTTTTATCGTGCGTTTCACTGCGCTGCTGCCCGATTTATCAATAATGAAAATCCATTGCCCGCCGGTTGTCTGGTAAAACTCACCTGCTTCTACCAGCAATGCGTCACTCATCCCACCTAATTCCAGCTTGACATGCAGAGTCTGTCCCCGCCTGATACCTTTTGGCATATCATCAACAAAATGCATATCTGCCTGAAATTTTCCATCCGTGACTTGAACATACACTCTGGTGATCTTCAATTTATACGTCTGATTATCGAAGGTGCATTCGCCAATCTGACCTTCCTGAACGCGGACAATATAATGTTCATCAATTTCAATCCGGACTTTGTATGCTTCCGTATTATCTATCTGCCCGATATTTTGTCCCGGCACAATCGATTTTCCGATTTCTGCATTCAACGCCGTCAGCTGGCCATTAATGGGCGCCCGGACCGTTAAATTTGAAAACTGATCCTCAATCAACTTCATATTTTTTTGAAACTGTTTTACCGTAATTTCTAATTGCTTTATCTGTTCTTCCCGCGATAACGAGTCCAGTGTGTACGATCGCAAAGCAAGATCACGACTTTGCACAAGACATTCGTACTGATCCCGGCAGTTTTCAAATTCGTTTTTAGGAATCAGATCCTTCTCGAAGAGTTTCTTATTCAACTCATAAATACGCTTCTGATTTTGTATCTGAACATTCAAATTTAAAATTTGTGTTTGAAGATTCAACCTATTTTGTTCTAATGCCAGTTTGAAAGTCCTGAGATTATTTTCCTGCTGAACAACCTGCGACTGATTATAAATCGTCTGCAGCGTGAGATTGATATTTTCCAGTTTTACAATACGGTCACCCGCCTTAAGAACTGCGCCTTCTTCGACATATTTTTGAATTACCCTTCCACCATCGACAACATCCAGGAAAAAAGTCTCTATCGGCTTGATCGTACCCGTCACTGGGATATAATCATTAAAAGTCCCTCGTGTGACTGTCGATATCGTTATTTTTTCCTTTTCGACATTGAGCCTTCTGCTATGATCACCAAATACTATATTGATCAGAAAAACAATGACGATCGCCGTGGGAATTCCGATCATCCCAAGACGTTTCAATGTCCATTTTTTCTTTTGAAGCGGCCGATCCATCATGTTCATATTCATTTTCCTTTTGGCTTAAGATCAACTCTATTCTCTATATACAACGATTATGCCAAAGCGATTTCAATGCGGAATTTCGTTTTTTTACTATTGATCATATCCGCTTTCGTTACACTGGTGTACGAAAACGGACAGTTTTTATTGACAATAGCCTCATTATTAATGATATTTCAGATGGTATCATTTTTGCTGTTTTTATCTTCGATTATAAAAAAATTGGAAGAATGCAATGAAGCAGCCTCTTGGGACCGTTCTTGTGGTGGATGATAATGAAGATGTATTGACAGCTACAAAATTGCTTCTGAAACAGATCCCCTATCTCGTGCTGGCCGAAAAAGATCCGACAGTACTACCGACTATTCTGAAAAATGAAACTATCGATGTCATTTTACTCGATATGAATTTCACTCGTGACGTCACCAGCGGTGTTGAAGGATTCCACTGGCTGCAAAAAATCCTTGAGATTGATCCATCCTCAGTCGTCATACTCATCACGTCGTATGGCGATATTGAAACAGCAATTCGGGCAGTGAAAGCTGGTGCGATCGATTTTGTATTGAAACCCTGGCAAAATGAAAAGTTGCTGGCAACTCTCTCTTCAGCAATGCAACTTCGTAGATCACGATCCAAAGTCCGGCAACTTGAAGTGCGCGAACGATGCTTGAGCGAAGCTATGGATCAGCCATTTCATGATATAATCGGAACAAGTTCGGTTATGCAAGAAATTTTTCAGATGATCGAAAAGGTGGCCGGAACAGATGCTAACATTCTAATTCTTGGGGAAAACGGCACCGGCAAAGAACTCGTCGCACGTGCCATCCATCGACAGTCAAAGAGAGTCGAAGGCGCGTTCATCGGTGTCGACATTGGCGCAGTTCCAGAGACGTTGTTCGAGAGTGAACTCTTCGGCCATGTCAAGGGTGCGTTTACCGATGCACAAACAGATCGGGCTGGAAAATTCGAGGCGGCTTCCGGCGGAACTCTTTTTCTAGACGAAATCGGAAATCTTCCAATCTCTCTGCAAGCAAAATTGCTTCGGGTTTTGGAAACCCGGCAGGTTATTCGGGTGGGATCGAATAAACCGATCCCGTTCGACGTACGTCTGATCTGCGCTACCAACAAGCCGATCTATGAAAGCATTGCCGACAATACCTTCCGTCAGGATTTCCTCTACCGAATTAACACTGTTGAAATACATCTTCCACCACTCCGTGAACGGCGCGAAGATATACCGCTTCTGGTCGATTTCTTCATCGGGGTGTATTCCCGGAAATATAATAAGACGATTCAACGAGTGGAGACGCATGCACATCACCACCTTGAAAAATATTCCTGGCCGGGTAATGTTCGGGAATTACAGCATACAATTGAACGCGCGGTGATTTTACATGAAGGACCGTCGTACACACCTTCGGATTTTAACATCACGTACCACGAAAACAAGTCAGATCGGATTGTACTTGATGACCTTAATCTCGATGAAGCAGAAAAAATTCTTTTACGAAAAGCTTTAACGACTTATCAAGGAAACGTTACTCAGGCGGCCGAAGCATTAGGACTCTCACGAACATCGCTCTACCGAAGGATGGAAAAATATGGTTTATAGCCGCCTTCGCCTTCATTATGGAATCCGGATGCTCTTCATCCTTATGACGGCAGGTTATCTGGTTTACGATATTCCACAAACCGGTATTTCGGGTCTGACGCTCTTCGTTGGTGCACTGCTTATTTTTCAAATTTACCAGTTACTTCATGTTCTTGAACGGCCGCAACGAGATCTCATTCGTTTTTTTCAATCCATCGAGTATTCCGATTTTTCACAATCATTCTCTTCCTCATCCAAGGACAAATCCCTTCAACCTCTAAGAATGGCATTTGACCGTGTGATCCAGGTGTTTCAAAAAACCAGAGCCGAAAAAGAAGCACAGTATAAATATCTCCAGACCATTGTTCAACACGTGGGTGTCGGCATTATCGTATTTAAAGAAGATGGAAAAATTGATCTCATCAATCCCCTGGCAAAAAAAATCCTTGGCATGCCGCAGTTAAAGCATGTCGACCAGTTGAGTCGTCTCGAACAGAACCTGCCTGATCTCATCCATCACCTTAAGTCCGGTGAAAAAACCCGGATTCAGTTTCACGAATCCGAACCCGGGAATATCGTGACGTTGTCACTTTACGCAACTCGTTTTATTCTTCAGAATGAACCACTCACACTCATCTCGATCCAAAACATTCAGAGTGAATTAGAGGAAAAAGAACTGGAGGCATGGCAGAATCTGATCCGTGTACTGACTCATGAGATCATGAATTCGATCACTCCGATCGCTTCGCTGGCATCTACTGCAAATCGTCTTCTGGGAAACACTTCCACAGATTTGGAAAAATATCCGGAAATAAGAGAATCATTCCGTGATGTATCGCAGGCAATAACCACAATCGAATCCCGAAGTCAGGGACTTCTAAAGTTCGTAGAATCATATCGAAAACTCACACGCATTCCCAAACCGGAATTCGAGATCGTCGCTATCCGGGAACTTTTCAATCGCGTTGTACCTTTGATGCAAACTAAATTTAATGAAAGAGGTATTAGATTTACACAATGTATCGAACCCGAATCACTGGAAATCACCGCCGATCTTAATCTGATCGAACAAGTGCTGATCAATCTGCTACAGAATGCTCTGGATTGGGTCGGCACAAAACCGGATGGTGAAACTATACTAAACGCAGGTATGGGAAATGAGGGCCGTACGATAATCCAGGTAATTGACAATGGCCCCGGCATACAGAAAGAAGCTCTGGAAAAAATATTCATTCCATTTTTTACTACGAAACCGGATGGTTCTGGCATCGGCCTCAGTCTTTCACGCCAGATCATGCAACTGCATCGCGGCTCTATTTCTGTAATTTCAGAGGCGGGGCAACATACCGTATTCACACTGCAGTTTTAAATCGAAGTTATTATATTTTACACAACATTGAAACAAAAGTACAAGGAATTTATTTCAGTCAATCGAAGCGTCAGAGTTATTCTTTCCCTTCAACGCCAGCTTATATCGCTGCGAAACGATTTCCACAATCCGGTCGATATCTATCATGGTGATGCATTCCAGATCATACGGACAATTCTGTTTCCAGCATGGAGAGCAGGCGAGATTCTCGGGAAATAATTTTTCTCCACGGTCAAACAAATCGATTTCCGACCAGCAGCTTAATCCGAACCACGCGATCACATATTTTTTCAGGGCAATGGCGATATGCATGCCGAACGAATCACCGGTTATCACAAGGTCGCATAAATTCTCATAACAAATTCCGCGTCGAACGCCTTCCATGGTCGGCGTCGATAAAGATTTGCCGCCGACCATGCTGCTAATTGCAGCATTACGCGCTGTATCTTCCCGCCCGCCTAATAATAATATTTTCGAATCAGGTAAAAGCTCATTCAGACGATCGATTAACACTACATGCTGCTCGATTGTCATTTTTTTATTTGGATAAAGATCCGAACAACCCGTGTTGAATCCGATTACAAATGGAACATGTTCAAGTCCATGAGCACGCTTGTATTCGCCGCAAAATATTTTCTCTTCTTCAGAGAGGTTCAGTATGTATTCATCTCGCTTAAACGGAAGCCTCATCGTTTCGTGAAGTATGTCCGAAACTGATCTTTTGTTGACGTGAAATTTCAAATTGTCGTCGAGGCCGAGCTGATAATTATACATAGCTTCCTTGTTGAAGGGAACGATCTGCCCGCGCGTGTTGATGCCGTATCCCAATTTTTCCTTTGCGGCAATCTTTGCCGCCGACGCGCCTGACCGCTGTGATTTGTCGACGTTCATCACTACATCGAATTCGAGCGACTGCAAAATTAGCAATTGTTCAGGTTCCCAAACATACACATGATCGAGAAGTGGATTATTGTCGAGAAGCCGGTACGCGTTTTTTAATGTTATCCATGAGATCACGCTTTCGGGATATTTCCGTTTGATCGCCGGAAGCATAGACGTAGTGACAAGAACATTTCCCATCGCGTCAAGGTTGATGATTAGAATGCGGATTTTTTTCTTCGCATGATCATAACATCCATCATCGATACAATTAATGCCCGGATGACATGGCTTATAACCGGTAAAACGCGGGCAGTCGGGTATTACCGGCGGAAACTTCCGGTGTGCGACAGCGGCTTTTTTCTTTTTCGGTTTTGCTTTCGCTGTTTTATTTTTTCTTCTCATATTTTAAGCAAGAGGTGGATTGATTTTATTTTTCTCGATTAATTCTTCAACGGCGGAATACACCTCGCCGGTTGTTAACTCTTTCATGCATCGTAAACCTATCGGACAATGTAACAAGTTACACCCGATACAAGCAAGCTCTTTTTTGAAAACAGAACTATTTTTTTCGCCGTACGGACCCTGCCTGTCCGCGCGTGTCGGGCCAAAAATTCCGAGCGTGGGAATTTGAAGCGCCGCCGAAATATGCAGCGGGCCCGAATCGTTGCCGACAACGAACGCGCACCGCATCATCAATGCTCCCAACTGCTGTAACGACGTCATCGGCGGAATTAACACCGGCGCTTTTATCAGTTCTTTTAATCGAGCAACGTCGGCTTCCTGTCCGGGTCCCCACAGAATGATAAAAGTGCAATTGTATTTTTCTTTCAGCCTGCCGGCAAGTTCCGCATAACGTTCGAGCGGCCAGCGTTTTGCTTCCCAACCTCCTGCCGGAATCAATCCGATCAAATAATCGCCGTGATGAATATTAACGGCATAGAATTCGTCCGCATACTTTTTTGCTTCGGATGACAAAGGCATGTACAGCTTTCGCGAAACGATCGGAATGCCGAGATGAACAAGCGGATCGAGATTAAACTGCGCGTTATGCACCTCGCTGCCGCGCGAGACGACACGGATGTTGTAGGCGTAACCTCGGCCGCGAAACGGATAGCCGACGCGATACCGCGCGCCGCTGACGAACGTGAGAAACGCGCTCCGCGGATTGCAATAGAGATCGATAATCAAATCGTACTTCCGGCGCCTGACGGTTCTGATCAATTCAATCCCGCTCATTGTTTTAATATCGAAGACGAGCACGTTCGACAGCCACGGATTTCCATCAACAATTTCGCGCGATGGTTTTTCCACCAGAAAATCTATATCCGCATCCGGAAACTCAGCGCGCAAATTCGGAATGACGATTGTGGAGACAGCCACATCGCCGATGGCGCGCAGTTTGATGATGAGTATTTTTATGACGTTCTGTTTTTCGAATTTCATTTGTCTCAATTAAAATGAGTTATAATGTACGGAAAAGATAAGGTGGGTTCAAGGGGGAGTGAAGAATGAAAAATTACAGCAATTGATGGAAGATTGCGGATTGCGGAATAATCGGGAAAGTCATCCAGAGATTTATCTTTGGGAAAATGAAGGTCGTGACAGCTATAAGGCAGTCAGTGAATCATTTCATTTTTTGTGTAAGACGATCTACTAAAGCATTAATTTGACTTTTTTGTTTGCCGGATTGATCTGAAAGAAGTAATAATATTTTGTTGAATTGAATAACTTCAGTTCTATCCTGACCAAGATGGACGAGAAAAATATTTGGATCGGAATTTGAATTTCCATTATCAGCATCATCATCCCAATGATTCCTGATTCGTTTTGCTTCAGCATGTGCGAATGTGGAGTCGCTATATGCCAGGATGGTGGCATTGATTAAACCTTCCGGATCCACGCAAGAACTTCGTCCGATGTGAGAGGAAGAAAGTGTATAAGCGGAACAAGCTGTCAGGTATTCATTCTCGTAGTATTTTACCCATGCGGATGTGTAATAAATTTTTTGCATGCTATAATGAAACTCTCCCGCCAAATCAGAGAGGGACTTTTGTAACAATGAAATATTGTTTATCGTTTTTTGGCCAGGACTTGAGATTCTCCATTGTTCACAAAGAATAGTCAGCATACCATCCTTTGGTGCGATCCAAAATGTAATATCCCCTGCTAAGTGAACGTTTTCTTCCCGGCTCTCGGCGAGATCGATGCTGAGAGCAAGATAAGGTTCAGGAGGAATTCGTTTATTAATAGCATCCTTCCAACCAATGCGCCTGAAGTGGGATTCATAGAAGGAAAGAACTGTGTCAACATTCAGTGGAGCGCCATTTGCTGTTCTATAGACTCGTAGTGAAGTGATGAACGGAAGATTAATTTCCTGTTTGTTACTATGTTCTGTGTGAAAAGGCACCATTCCCGGAAAGATAGGAATGTGGAATAAATGTTTCGATTGTGCGCTGACAAAGTGGAGTGAGAGTAAAATACTTGCCAATATAGTAATGGTTATTATGATAAAAGATTTCATAAAATAATATCTGATTGCTCTCCTTTAAATGGATCAATTAAGCAAAAATTAAAACGAAGTGCTGGCAGGATATTACCAAGTTTAACTTTGAAATGCAATAAGAAAATTCAGAAATAAAATGTAGAAATTAATATTTATCGCTGTTCCTACCAAAGAAGTCAATCAAACGATAAATGACATTAAGTATTACTTCGTGTCCTCCATAGAAAGCCATTTATTCTTTGAGTACTTTGTGGTTAACCACAAAGATCGCAAAGGTGAGTTGGCAACCTATGAAGGACACAAAGTCCTTCAGCAAGAACTTCTTAGTAAGAAATAAATCTTGGTTTGATAAAAACCATCTCGCTCAATGTTCCAGCGCTTGCCGCAAAAATTGTCCGGTAAAGGAATCTTACACGATTGCCATTTCTTCCCATGTAAATGAGCGCGTTGAAATCTCAGCGACGCCGGGCGATGCCGTCGAAATGCAAACCGGTTACCAGCCCCTTCCCGGAAGAAAGCTCTCCAGATAGATTCGTAGATCAAGTCGAGACATTGTCAAATTCACAGAACCGAAAAAGTATAATCAACCTTTTTTTCGTCGAGGTTTAGTTTTTGGTTTTGGTTTTGACTTTGGCTTTGGTTTCGGCTTTGGCTTTGGTTTTGGCTTTGGTTTTGGTTTTGATTTAGGTTTTAATTTAGGTTTCGGTTTTGGTTTTGTCTCAGGTTCTGGTTTTGGTTCAGGCTCTGGTTTTGGCTCAGGTTCCGGCTTTGGATTAGGCTCTGGTTTTGGCTCAGGCTCCGGTTTTGGATTAGGCTCTGGTTTTGGCTCAGGCTCTGGTTTTGAATTAGGAAATTGTGTTGTCATTGTCTGTCCTATCTATATTGAAATTAAATTTCATTGTGCTTCATTCGACCAATCGGTTAAAGATTGGTTTAATGTAGCGGTAAGTGTGTCCAAACCTATCACAGCATCTTTGATCTTTTCCTTAAGTGAATTTTTCTTGTCGTCTGTTGTTGCATCTCTGAGATCTTGCTCAAGTAAAGCTTTTTCAGTAATTTTGTTATCGAGATTTGTGAGACATTGCTCAGCTTTGGATTGTAAGGCATTCAACTTGTCGAGTTTTGATTTAAGAAGCGGTATCTGATCGTCATCGCTTATCGATGGCAAAAACGTTAGAAGAGCCGTTCCTGAGATAATAGAAAGAGGAACTGTGACTCCTTTTTCCGGCTGGCTTTTTATACCGCTGTAGATAGCATTGGACAAACCGCCTAAGCCACCCAAACTTAGCAATATTGTCTTTCTGGAAGATACCCGACATTCGCGTTGGCCTAATTCCACAGCAACAGCTTTCTTAATTTGCGCACAGTGGTTATATGTTCTTTCCCAGTGCTGTGCTGTTGTGCTGTCGTATATAAAAACATTTCTGGGTGCCGGTGTTAAGACAATTACATGGTCGCGGTCGGCTTTGATTTGCGTGTCGCTGTAACGGTCTATACTGGAGAAAGCAGCACAACCGCTGAACAACATAGAACCAGATATGCAAATGAACACGATACAAAGTGTGAGTTGTTTTTTCATTAAATTCTCCTCTTTAGTGATCACAATTTTTAGTAAAGGTGTCGAACGAACTCAACAACATGACGAATGTCAGATTTGAACTCGCAATTACAAAAATCTGAGCGTCGTTATTTATCACTGCTGTGTGAAGCTGCACTCTTATTAAATTTCTTGCCATACTTTAATCCTGTCGTTGTCATTTACCTTTGCGGATTCGGTGTCTCTCCCCCTTGGAGGGCACTTTTTCTCCAGGAATTGCCGCCGCTTCTGCTGATGTGGTAGAAGAACCATCCTGAACGGATGATGAACTACTCTGAAGCAGCAACTTGTCGAGCCACCTTGCGCCTAAATAGTTCGCCACAAATCCTATGGCAATGGCTCCCCAGAAATCGGTGACGGTTACTTTAATAAAGAACTGTGTTTCGGAAATTCGCGAAAGAAGGATTGTGACAATCGCACTTAAAAGGATCGAGCCAACTATACCACCAATTTCCTTCGCGACTCTCTGGACAACTGACATAATTGTAATCTCACGGTTCTTTTTACGAATGATCATCCTTCGTCGTGCATGGGGAAAAAGATAGAATGCAACCAAACCGCCTAATGCAGCACCTACAAGGATCACTGACTGCGGCGCAGCAAAATGAAGCGTAGTACTTTCCGCAGTCGTATGATAATCTTCATTGGGATGGAACCAATACTTTGCATCGACGGTTAATGTATATTCGCCGGGCTGAAAGAAAAGAAATTTCATCTCGGATTTGATTGTCTTTCGGATACTCGAAGTTATTGAAGTAGTCTCATTTGAATCGTAATTTCTTCCTGGACTCCAAAAGATTTTATAGGTATCACCTGGTAGAAGCTTTATGCTAGTAGGTAGGCCCTTCTCTCCCATCGCCCATTCAGTAGGAAGGAAGCCTTCATAGGCTAATGTGCCCTTGAAAGGTCCTTCTAGTTCCGGTGGGAACATAAGTGTAATGGTTCTCCCATCGATGATAACAGAGCTGTCGGATACATTCTTGATTTCTGCCGTGACACCTAGTCCGGTTCCCACTGTAGGCTGACTTTGTGAGCTTTGAATCTTGATCGAGATGGGACTTGAATAATCCGGTTTTCTCTGAGCTGTTGCAAAAGTGCAATAGAGAGCCGAGAAAACCACAAGGAGAAGAAGGTTTGTCGATTTCATATTTAACCTCCAATTATGAACCACAATGACAACGAGTTCCATAGGGACACAATTTCAACTCGCTTAAAACTGTACTTTGTTGTTACAGCACTTTAAGTGCTATAGACGAACGAAAAGCGTGTTTATATCTGTCTTGATACTCGAATTCCCCAATAAAACCGAATAACTCTATCTGTAGTCAACTTCCCCGCAGTAAAAATCATCTCGAGTAGTATGAACGCAACATCGGCAAGATTTTACGGAGTTTAATCTAGAAAAGCAATAAGAAAATGTGGCAATTATATAATTTGTGGAAAATATTTTAAGTGGACGAAAACCATAATACTTAATGTTTCAACGCATATTGCAAAAAATGTCCGGTATAAGAGGCTTCCACTTTAGCAATTTCCTCTGGCGTTCCTTCGGCTACGATGTATCCGCCTGCGTTGCCGCCTTCCGGGCCGAGATCGATAATGTGATCCGCGCATTTGATCACGTCCATGTTATGTTCAATGATGACAACGGAATGTCCGGCGTCGATGAGCGCGTTGAAACAGCGGACAAGCCGGGCAATATCGTCGAAATGCAAACCGGTTGTCGGCTCGTCGAAAATAAAAAGCAAGTTCTGCTGGACTTCGCGTGCGGCAAGATGGAGAGCGAGTTTCACCCGCTGGGCTTCACCGCCGGATAATGTCGTGGCAGGCTGGCCAAGCCGCAGATAGCCAAGGCCGACATCCGCCAACACACGCAACCGCTGAGCTACTTTTTTGCCGGATGGTTCCCTGCCGAAAAAGAGAATTCCCTCGTCCACCGTCATCGACAGAATATCGTCCACATTTTTTCCGCGGTACCGAATGTCGAGCACTTCATTCTTGAATCTTTTTCCCTTGCACGATTCGCATAGCAAATAGAGATCGGCTAAAAATTGCATCTCGATTTTTTGATAACCGTCTCCTTCGCACACTTCACAGCGGCCGCCGGGGACATTGAAAGAAAAATATCCCGGCTTGTAACCGCGTATCTTCGCCTGCTGTGTGTTCGCCAGAAGGTCCCGAATTACATCGAACGCTTTTATGTACGTCACAGGATTCGAGCGCGGCGTCCGACCAATCGGTGATTGATCGACCAATTCGACTCCGTCGATATATTCCGTTCCTTCAAATCCTTTTACTTTTCCGACAGCATCATCGTACTGTCCCTTCAACCTCTGAATTCCTGTGTGAATAATGCTGTGTACCAGCGTGCTCTTCCCCGAACCGCTGACGCCGGTAATGCAGACAAATTTCTTCAGTGGAATTTCGACATCGAGATTTTTCAGGTTATGCTCTGCCGCTCCAAGCACGCGAATGCTTTTTCCTTTTTCCGTTCGGCGAGTTTTCGGAACCGGAATCGTCGAATCGCCGCTGAGGTACGCGCCCGTCAGCGATTTTTTATCCTTCAAAACTTCTTTGTATGTTCCCTGAAAAATTATCTCTCCTCCTTTTTCGCCGGCGTACGGACCCAAATCCACAATGATGTCGCTTTCTCTCATCATGTCGGCGTCGTGTTCAACAACGATCACCGTATTCCCCATGTCGCGCAGTGCTTTTAAAATTTTTATCAACCTTCCGGTATCGCGGGGATGCAGGCCGATGCTGGGTTCGTCTAGAACATACAGCGAACCCACCAGCGATGATCCGAGCGATGTTGCCAGATTAATTCTCTGCGATTCGCCGCCGGAGAGTGTTGAAGATAAACGATCGAGTGTGAGATATTCGATGCCGACATCGACAAGATATTGCAGTCTACGACGGAGTTCCTCGATGATGCGGTGCGCAACCTCATGCTCATAGCTGGTCAAATCGATTGTCCTGAAAAATTTTTCCGCTTCGCCAATCGTCATGCGGACAATATCCGCCATAGTCTTTCCGCAAACTTTAACATTGAGCGCTTCTGGACGAAGCCGTGAACCCTGGCAGGATGGACATGTTGTATAACCGCGGAACCGGCTCAGGAATACGCGGTAGTGAATTTTATATGTCTTCTTTTCGATCTCACGGAAAAAACCGTTCACTCCATCGAAGTCGCTATACCCATTCATGATGATGGAGAGTTCATCGCCGGTCAATTTTTCAAATGGAACATCGACTCTCACGCGAGCAGCCGGAGCAACTCGCATGAGCTTCCGGAGATTCTCCTTGAATTTCGGAGTTGTCCATGGAATGATCGCGCCTTCGCGAATGGTCCGGTTTTTATCCGGCACTACTAAATCCATATCGATCCCGATAGCCCGGCCAAATCCCTGGCACGACGGACACGCGCCAAATGGATTGTTGAAAGAAAAGAGCCTCGGCTGTGGTTCTTCATAACGGATGCGGCATTGCGCGCATTCATAATGACGGCTGAATTGCCGCTCGTTTCCTTTTTCGACTTCATGGATTATTAAATATCCATCGCCGGATTGGAAAGCCGTTTCGCATGAATCGGATAATCGCGGATCTTCCGAGTCGTGGCGGATAATCAAACGGTCGACAAGCACTCGGATATCCGACTTCTGAATTGTTTTCGGAATTTTTCGTTCGTTGATGTCGACAACTTCTCCCTTCACGAGAAATCGAAAATATCCCTGAGCCTTTAAATTTTCTATTTCCTGATGAATCGAAACCTTCGGATGATCGTGAATCGGAAAAAGGATATAGATTTTTGTGCCATCGGAGAGTGACTTCATGTATTCGAGCACGTGCGCGACTGTTTCGCGTTGGACGAGCGAACCGCACTTCACGCAAAATGTTTTTCCGATTCGTGCGAATAGTAGTCTGAGAAAATCATATACTTCCGTGGTAGTGCCGACGGTTGAACGCGGATTTCTGGTGCTTGTTTTCTGTTCGATGGCAATCGCCGGCGAGATTCCTTGAATAAGATCGACATCAGGCTTGTCCATGCGTTCGAGAAACTGCCGTGCGTACGACGAAAGGCTTTCTACATATCGCCGCTGGCCTTCAGCATAAATTGTATCGAAGGCAAGACTCGATTTTCCCGAACCGCTCACACCGGTTATTACTATCAGCTTGTTTCGCGGAAGTTCGAGTGAAATGTTTTTGAGGTTGTGAACCCGCGCGCCGCGGATAATAATTGTGTTTTGATATGTTTGGTGATTTGTTGTCATCGACATTTGAGCGACGAAAATTTATTTCGATTCACCTGGTTTGGTGAACGTGTGCATGAATAAATCTCCGATTCTTTTTCTCTTCATATTTATAAAACCACACTTGCCGAATTTAATCAACCATCAACTCGTGCAGGAGTACCGTCATGATTAATTTATGATCACCGCCGCTCGTTTTTATTTTTTCATCTGCATGGACGAGAGCTGAATAATTCCGTTCGATCCGTCCGACCGAGTACTGCGACAATTGCGTGAGATACTCCTTCAAAAAAAACGGATGGACACCAACTGCCGAGGCCATGTCTCTTTCGGAAATATTTTTTGAACGTAATTCTGCAAGTTTCCACAAAGTGGTAAAATGGCGGGTGATCATCACAATCATCATCGTCGCCTGTTCACCGCTTGTTAGCATGCGATCGACAATCTCCACGGCGTGACGAATATCTCTGTTTCCTATCGACTTCGTCAATTCAAAAATATTGAACGCCTTCGATATTCCGACAACCGATGAAATATCTTCTGTGTCGATTGTATTTTTTTGAGGAAACGCAATGCAGAGTTTTTCGAGCTCGTTGTGCAGGTCGCGCAGAGAATTTCCCACGTACGCCTGGAGTAAACGAGCCGATTCGAGCGAAATCTTTTTTTTCACTTTTTCGGCTCGTGCAACAATCCACTCGGGAATTTTATTATCGTACAAAGGTTTTGATTCGACAACTTCGGCGTTGGTTTTCAAAGTAGTATAAGGTTTTCGCCGCATATCGACTTTATCGGCAACCAACAGGAGGCTGGTAGTGATCGACGGTTTCTCGACATAGCTCTCAATCTGATCGAAGCGCCCGATTTTGTCCGCGTCGTGCACAACGACTACGCGCCTCTCCGACATCATAGGATACGCTGAAGCAAGAGCGATAACGTCTTTCGCTTCCACTTCATTTCCATAGATGATGTCGAGGTTAAAACTTTTGGCAGAATCATCAACGGCAGTTGAAATAAAATCCTGCACCATTTCATCGATGAGAAAATCTTCCTCACCATGGATGAGATACACCGGCGCGAATTTATTCTGCCGGATCGTTTGAAGGAATTCTTCCGGCGTCATGCGTTTATTATTTCACCGCCTCTTTCACAGTTACTTTTATCATCATCACTTTTTCTTTTGGGCGATCTTTCGAATCACGAGGACTATTCGCGATTTTATCGACAACGTCCATCCCCTTGGTCACCTTTCCCCACACCGTGTATTGATTGTCAAGACTTAAAACATCGGCGACACAAATAAAAAACTGGCTCGTTCCGCTGTTTATGTCATTTCCTTTTCTCGCCATCGACAGAATTCCGCGCTTGTGATGTTCTTTGCTGAACTCCGCGTCTACCGTTTCCTGTCCCGGTTTTCCTCTGCCCCACGTTTCCGGATCACCATCTTTAGAATTCGGATCGCCTCCCTGGATCACGAATCCCGGAACAACACGATGAAAAAGAAGGCTGTCAAAAAAACCGGCTTTCACCAATTTCTCCATATGATCGACAGTCTTTGGAGCGATGTCGTTGTATAATTCCGCTTCGATTGTTCCAAGGTTTGTCTCGATGATGAGTGTGTCTCGTTTTGCTTTGGTCGTGTCTGAACAACCGCTGGTCGTACCTGTTACAGTTGCGAATGCTAGCATAAGAATGATAAATCCTCTCATTGTTTTCTCCATTTACTGAATGAATTGAGTATATACCAAAATAAAAATAAAAACCCCAAGTAACACACGATACCAGACAAACACGAACGTCGTGTGGGTGCGAAGATATTTCAACAAAAATGCGATTGCGAAATAACCAGTTACGCCGGCGATAACAGTTGCCAGAGCAACGTTAAATCCGAGCGTACCGAGAAGTGCGTGACGTATTTCATATAACTCGTACAATCCACTTGCCGCGACAGCCGGAATGCTCAAGAGGAAGGAAAAGCGCGCGGCCGACTCGCGGGTGAAACCGAGGAATAGCCCCATTGTTATTGTTGTGCCCGAGCGGGACGATCCCGGAATCAATGCCACCGCTTGAGCGCATCCGACTAAAAAAGCTTCCCACCAGGTCATATCGGTATACGCTTTTTTGAATGATGCGATTTTTTCCGCGATAAATAAAATTACTCCCAGCGCAAACATGCTTCCTGCGATAACATAAAGCGAACGAAATGAAGTTTCAATCGAATGTTTGAACGCGAGTCCGAGGATAACAACCGGAATCGTCCCGATGCCGATCCACCAAGCCATCCGCGAATCGGTTTCAGCAAACGGTTTTCCCGATGCCAATCCTTTGATGAACGCGGTCACAAGTCTAACAATATCCTTCCAAAAATAAACCAAGACGGCAATGAGAGTACCGATCTGAATAATTGCCGAAACAGCCGCGCCCGGATCTCCCCATCCTAATAATGCCGGAACGATGCGCATGTGTGCGGTACTGCTGATGGGTAAAAATTCTGTAAGACCCTGCACAATTCCGAGAATGATCGCTTCGAGTAGATTCATTATTCTCCTCTTTTATTTCTGTTACAATGAATTTCTTATGCCGATTTATAATCTACTGTTTTTCAAAAATAATACACAAGGCCGAGCGATGCACCAAATGATATAAAATTGAACGTCACATTTTGATTTGTTTCCGAAAGATCGAAATAACCGCCGTGCAATTTTCCTATAAATGAAAATCGCATTCCTCCTGCAATCTGAAGATAAACATGTTCGCTGAATGCAGTCTGCCCTTCAGCCTCAGCTTTCAATGCAATACCGCTGGCTGTTGAACGAATAAATCCGGCTGTGATCGGACTTTCGTAATCGAAATTCACGAAAGAATAGCCGACTCCGCCGCCAATTTTAAAAATATATGATTCTGCCGGAAAAAGATACTGGACGATAAGCGTCGGCATGTGTGTGGAAGTGTTGAATTCGTAATGTCCGCCGAGTGTTACGTCATCAAAAGAATTGGAGAATAGTTGATATCCATATTCCAGTTTCAGGCCGACACGTTCTGACAGGCGAACTTCAGGCGCAATGGCGAATTCTCCGCCAAGCGTCCAGCTTCCCATCTGTTGATGAACGCCTCCGAATGAATTCCAAAAATTCACAACATCCGGCGGATTTACTATACTTGCTCCCATCGATCCGCTGATACCAAACGTATAACGATCAGAGACTGAGTTTGTGTTGGTCTGCGCAAAAACTTCCTCGTGCACACAAGCAATAAGGAAAAGGGAAAACAAAACAATATTGCGTGTCATATCTTTCCTTTTATCAATGACATAATTAACGAAGGTCAATTACCTCAACACCTTCCGGCGGTGTGAATTTAAAAAGTGAATCAGGAAGTTCTGTGTTCGTAGTGAAGGATGTGATAATATACGACGTCGTGTTGTCCGTTATGTCGGTCATCTCAATTTTTGAAATAGTAAGCGCATCTTCATCTATCCATAATTTGAGCGACTTGATCGATGAAGATTCAGATTTTGGGGTCAACTTGATGATACTGAACTGGTCGTCTTTATGTTTTTCCGTTCCAGTCTTCACATAATAATATTCTTTTGTCGCATCTTCCACTACTCGATCAGGCGTTAGTGTTTGCGGATCATCCTTGTATTTGTCGACTAAAACCTGATGCTTCTCCGGATTATAACGCCATACACTGCTGCCATCGGTGATGATTAAGCCGTTTTCGGTTTCGATACGATATTTTTTCTTTTTTGATTTGACAGTCCCAGAAAGTGTCTGCGAAACTTTTGTTATTGAAAATTTTGTAGTTTGTGAAAATTCGAATGTCGCATCTTTAAGCTTCGCATACTTCTTCTGAAGTTTTTCCAGAAGTTCCTGTGTCTCCGACTGACAGAAAACTGCATTTGCACCGAAAAATAAAATGAGAGAACAGAGAATAATATTTTTTTTCATTCCAACGTCCTTAAAATTCCTTCGAGTTCTGCTTCAGATTCTACAAGAACCTGGCGGGCCTTGCTCCCGTCGAACGGCCCCACGATACCCACGGCTTCAAGTTCATCGACGAGTCTTGCAGCGCGGGAATAACCTACTTTCAAGCGCCGCTGTAGCAAGGATACCGATCCTTGTTGATGCCGCACGATGAGGCGCGCAGCCTCTTCAAAAAATTCGTCCCGTTGACCGCCGGCCGCACTGGAACCGTTTGCGGCTCTCTTCTTTTCTATAAATGAAGGCAATTCGTACGGTCTGCTGTATCCTTTTTGTTTTCCGATATGTTCGACTATGCTTTCCACTTCTTCCGTAGATATGAACGCATTCTGTATCCGCACCGGTTTCGGGCTTCCTGATGGAAGATAAAGCATATCGCCGTTGCCGAGCAATTGTTCTGCGCCGTTCATATCAATGATTGTGCGTGAATCGATTTTCGTGGCAACCTGATATGCGATGCGTGCCGGGAAATTCGCTTTGATCACTCCTGTTATAACATCGACAGACGGGCGTTGAGTTGCAAGAACGAGATGAATCCCTACGGCACGGGCAAGCTGCGCCAGACGTGCAATCGGTTCTTCAACTTCGCGCGCGGCTGTGATCATTAAGTCCGCCAATTCATCGATAACGACAATGAGATACGGGAGCTTCTTCGGTTTCACTCCATCATGTTCCCGCACTTTTCCGGATTCGACACGCTCGTTGAAATCCAAAATGTTGCGAACCCCGGCCTTCGCTAGAATATCATATCGACGCTCCATTTCGATTTCACAACTCTTTAAAACATTTACGGAATTTTGTGATGTGGTGACGATTTCTTCGTCGATGTCCGGAGATATCGCAAGGAAATGATGATTGAGCCTTTTATAAAAAGAGAGCTCTATTTTTTTAGGATCGATGATAATAAATTTTACGTCGGATGGATGAAGTTTGAAAATCAAGCTCTGGAGAATCGTGTTAATCCCGACGCTCTTTCCCGAGCCTGTGGCGCCTGCGATAAGCAGATGAGGCATCTTTGCCAGATCGTCGACAAAAACCTCGCCGGAAATTGTTTTGCCGAATGCGATCGGCAAACTCATTTTCGCGTCCCTGAACTTTGTTGAATTGACAACGCTTCGAAACCGGACGATGGATGGATTATGGTTTGGAATCTCAACTCCCACAGCGCCCTTCCCGGGAATAGGAGCAATAATGCGGATTCCTTTTGCTTGCATAGCAAGCGCGAGATCATCCGCAAGGCTGACTATGCGGCTGATCTTTACTCCGGTAGCAGGCACAAGTTCATACAACGTGACAACCGGCCCGGGCGTAACGCTGACCGATTCAATATCGACATCGAAATCGGCAAGTTTTGCTCTCAGGAGTTCGGCGTTCGCTTTTAATTCTTCATCATTCACTTGTTCGCTTTGTCTGCTGATTTCCAGCAGTTCCACAGAAGGCGGAACATAATCTATTTCTTCGTCCTCAACTTCCCGGAGAAGTTGATCCTCCTCAATTTCTTCTTCCTCGATTTTCGGTTTGATATCTAACTTCAATTCCGATTTATCGACAACATTTGCTTGCGGAATATTCGGAAGCGTTGAAGCAGGCGGCACAGGTTCAGATTGAAATTGTTCTGGATGATCGGCCTGATCAAATCGTTTGATCGTCGGCGCAATATTTATAGGTTTTTCTTTTCGATGCAGAACCGGAAAGTGAATTCGTCGGAAGAACTCACCAATTATCGCAGACACTTCTTTGATTGCTCTTGCATTTTCCGTAAGATTCATGTTGAAGGCGAGAACTATTGTCACGAATAATAATCCAATCAAAACGATTGAACCGCCGACAGTTCCGATACCATGTTTCAAAACTTCGGAGCCATAGGTCCCGATCACACCACTCCATTCGCTGCTGAACTCACCATTGTAGGATGTAACGATTGAATGGATCATCCCGAATGTGAATGACAGGAGGAACATCAAGACGATTGCGTAATTGGTTGCCCGGAGGAGCCGCTTTTTTTCTTTTTGAAGAAGAATGAACCATCCCCAAATTATCAAAAGCAGAGGAAGAATAACGACAGAATAACCGACGGTTCCATTGATGAAGAGGTTTGAAACCGCCGCGCCAAACAAGCCAAGCAAATTATGTGTTGCTTTTGCTTTTGCAATTATTGCCGGGTCATAACTGAAAACCCGGATTAAATCGGAAAATGAAACTTCGCCGGAAGCTTGATCTGCCGAAGAATAACTGAGAATGCTTAGTAAAAGTAAAAAAGCTGCAAGCATGAGACAGATGGCAAATAGCTGGCGCTTTCGTTCAGGCGGTTTTTTTTTATTTCCACGCTTCTCTCCAGCATTCTCGATATTTCTTGCCGAGTCGTTCATTTAACAGGAGATTCCATTATTTCCGAGCTATGCGTTTCATTTTCTGGGCGAAGCTTCAGAACATTTTCGGAAAGGAACGGCAATACCTGACACACGTCGACACCGGCACAAATTTTTAAGTCGTCGCCAAAACCTAATTCGATAAGATATTTGCCGTGTTCTGTTTTCTTCAACATTGATAAAATATTCTTTCCAAAACTTTTATACAACATTTCTGCCGCGAGTGCGGCATCGGTGATGGCAAGGTCTGGGCCTCCGTCTTGTTGAAGTTTGCCGATTATCATCCCGGCACAGACTGTATCTTCAAGGCAAAATACTCCATTACTTCCCGCGCAAATAATTGTAAAATCTCCGCCTGTTTCTTTTATGAATTCAACAATTTTGCTGACATTGACAAAACAACCTATCACCAAATTCTTCGCGTACTTACTTTTTACCATTGCCTGCGAGCCATTGGTTGTATTGAAAATTATATATTTATTCTTCACGACATCTTCGGTATATTCCTGCGGCGAATTTCCGAGGTTAAAACCTTCTATCATTTTCCCATTTTGTTCTCCACCAAGAAGAACAACCTCTCCAGCAAGGTTGCTGGATATTTTTACCGCCGACTCGACACTCGCAACGGGAATTACCTCACGCGCTCCGTTGGCTAATGCCGTAACAATGGTTGTGCTTGCACGCAATACATCTATGACAACAATATTCTTATCCCGCAAATGAAGTTCATCTACGGAAGAAGGCGTAAATAGAATATCAATCTTCATTAAATCTCCCCAACATTATCTCTTCACAAATGGTAATTTTACAATTTTAGCCCCTACAGGTTTTTCACGGATAATAATATCCAAACCTGTTCCGACCGTTGTATATTTTTCAGAAACATAACCCAGTCCGATACCTTTTTCAAGTACTGGTGAGAATGAACCGCTGGTTACCCCCCCGATTTTAATTTCCCGATCATGAATCTCATATCCTTGACGCGGGAATGATTTTTCGTCACACACGAACCCGACCAATCGTCGGGAAACTCCATTCGTCTTGACGGGCAACAATGCACCGCGTCCAATAAAATTTTCTTTATCGAGTTTTGTAATCCATCCCAAACCTGCTTCCAGAGGATTAGTGGTTTGATCAATATCATGGCCGTAAAGACAAAATCCCATTTCGAGCCGAAGTGTATCACGGGCACCGAGGCCAATTGGAGCAAGTTCGAATTTTTTCCCGGCTTCGACAATCGTATTCCAGACATGTTCACCGGTTGCTATGTCGGAAGAAAAATATAATTCATAGCCCAACTCGCCTGTGTATCCTGTCCGGGAAATAATCATGTCGATGTTGGCTAACTTTCCGCGGCGAAAATGATAATACTGAATTTCATCCAAACGAACATTAGTCAAGCCCTGTAGAATCTTTTGAGATTGCGGTCCTTGTATAGCAAGCAAGGAAAAAGAATCGCTTGCATCGGTAAGGTTTACATTTCCCTCAAGATTTTTCTTCATCCATTCAAAGTCTTTATCTTTATTCGATGCATTCACGACGAGCATGAAATAGTCGCCCATATTATAGACCAGCAGGTCGTCTACGATTCCACCATCCGGATAACACATTGCCGAATACTGCACACGTCCGGTTTCAAGTTTTGATGCATCGTTGATGGTAATTTTTTGAACGAAGGCGAGTGCATCACGCCCGCGTACTTCTATCTCACCCATATGGCTGACATCGAACATGCCTGCACATGAACGAACTTTCCGATGCTCATCCAGGATTCCGCTGTATTGAATGGGCATTTCAAAACCGCCAAACTCGACCATTTTTGCGCCGAGTTTTTTGTGAATGGAATTAAATGCAGTTTTCTTCATAGCGATTCAGGCCCTATTGATAGAATGCTCTACGCATTCATAAACAAATCTGTGATATCTTTATTTTGTTTCTCCAGGATGAAATGGAATTCATCAATAGCAAGATTTTTATCGATCTCGAGTTTAATCCGGATGAAATATTTTAGCATAAATTTTCTGAGGCGAGAGAAAGCCCCAACAGTCAACTCCTCACCGATGAATGGATTCACCCGGAGCAATATCTTGTATCCATGTGTCTCGGTTTTGAACCTCCTTATCCATCGTTCAATTTGGCTGATGATCGCCACTTTAGATTGCACCAAACCGGAACCACCGCAAGTCGGGCATGATTCACTAAAGCTGTGAAGAACACTTTGCCGAATGCGTTGGCGTGTTATCTGGACCAGCCCGAATTCCGTCATAGGCAGAACAGTCACCTTTGCCCTATCATGCCGGAATTCTTTTCTGAGTTCATCGTACACTTTTTTCTTATTTCGATCGTCTTCAAGGTCGATGAAATCGACTACAATAATTCCGCCAATATCGCGCAGGCGGAGTTGGCGAACAATTTCGCGAGCTGCTTCGAGATTTGTCCGCAGGGAATTTAATTCCTGCTCCCGTTTGGCGGCATACCGGCCGCTGTTAACATCGATCACAACCATCGCCTCGGTCGGTTCGACGATAACATATCCGCCGCTCTTCAGCCAAACTTTCCGGTTCAACAAGATGCCGATTTCTTTTTCGATTCCTGTTTTATCAAAAATCGGTTCACGCTCTTTATATAATTCGATTTTATCGAGAAGGCTTGGTGAAGTCCATTTGACATACGCACGAATTTCCCGGTAAAGTTTTTTGCTATCGACCTGGATTTTCTCGACATCATTCGAGAACAAATCCCGTATGACGCTGGAAGTCGTAGCCATATCCTTGTACAAGAGCGCCGGCGGCCTTTCTGATTTGACCGTTTTTTCTATTTCATGCCAGGTGTTGATCAGGGTTTCGAGGTCGTTCCTGATATCCTGTTCCTCTTTTCCTTCCGCGACCGTGCGAATAATTGCGCCGAATCCCGGAGGAAGAATACTGCGGACAATTCGCCGCAGACGGCGTTTTTCTTTAAAGTTGTTTATCTTTTTTGAAACACCGATTTTTCCGTCGAATGGCAATAAAACCAGAAAACGACCCGGAAGGGAAACTTCGGTGGTAACTCGAACACCTTTCTTCCCAACGGGTTCCTTCGTCACTTGGACTATTATATCCTGACCCCTCTGGAGATGGAGCTCTGGATGCTCCAATTTTTCTCTTCCGTGAGACCGGTGATCAGTATGTGTTGAACTTTGGAGATGAACGTTATGCGCAATATTCTCTTGTGTCAATCCATTTATTTCTGATGGATGTGATTGAAGGGAATGATCCCCTTCTTCTTCGTTATCTTCGTCTGTATCTAGTTCTTCTTCATCTCCTATCATTGCCGAGTAATCACCGAGAGAGCGACCGATGTCAGAAAAATGGAGAAATCCATCCTGTTTCATCCCAATGTCGATAAACGCGGCCTTGATGCCGGGCATTACGCGCGCCACGCTGCCCAGATAAATATCACCGACCATGCGTTCCTTCTCTGGTGTCTCAACAAAGAGTTCAGCCAAGCGACCATCTTCCGTTATAGCAATTCGTATCTCGTTTGCCGTCGAGTTAATGATGATCTCTTTTTGCATATTTTCGTGATTCTTAAACACGAGAAATGAGTGTGTTCTCCGAATCTCCTCACTAATTAGTTGAATAAAAGTTAGTTATTATAAAAATGTACTAAAAAATTTCCCTTGAAGCAATCATATGCGGCAGATATGTGTGAGTAATTGATAAGATCTCCATTATTTCCTATATACGGATGAAAAATTTTCTGAAGCCGGAAAATTATTGAGGTCAAGCGCCCCTGTATCACACAGACTTGTTTGCTGACCGTTGCTTCCTTCCGGATCTGGCGGGGTTGGGCAATCGCCCGTTGCACAGGACTTGACCTCAAGAGTGGAGCTGAAGGGAGTCGAACCCTCGGCCTCTAGAGTGCGATTCTAGCGCTCTCCCAACTGAGCTACAGCCCCCCGTTTTTGGGGGCAGTCCCACGTTCTTTGTGGGGCAGCCCCATCATTGAAACTAATATAGGTAAGTTTAAGGAAAAAGTAAATATAATTTCGGATTTCGCATTTTCGATTTCGGAATTTGATAAATCCACGATCGCAAATATCAAATCGCAATGATCAGGTTGATGTTACCGATTTCGCTTCGCTGTCTTTCCGGATGCTGTAAAAATAGCCGTTAGTTCATTGGCTTCCTTTGATAAACCTGTCATGTCTGCATGATTAACATAATTCGCTTCTGACAAAAGTTCTAACCAGTAGGCACATTCATCTGCTTCTTCTTCCACAATAGTAGTTTTCGAGATAAAATCAGCTTTGGAACGCGTTCGGCATGCAGCTCGATAATTCGCCCCTACAGAAGTCGCTGCTCGAACGAGCTGTTTTGTAATGATATCTGTTATTCGTTCATGCGGAAGTAATTGAGCAAATCCAATAATTTGCAAAGCAAATTTTTTCGTTCGATTTTTCAAATCAATAGAATCCATTCACATCTCTATATATTTAACAAATCATTTATCTTGGATTGCTATCTGCTAATCCGAAATCCTAAATCCGCAATCTGAAATCTTTTGTCTCTTTTACGAGTACAGATTTCCCCCGAATACCGCTCCGATTCCAGCTAGAGTCTCGGCACGTGCTGTTTCGTTTCTCTGTTGATAAGCAAAAATTAAATTGCGAATTATGCGTTCGATGATCTGACGGTTGCTGACTTTTTCAAGATATGCGAGTGCGAATCCGAAGCCGGCGCTCTCGATAAACTGGATGCATTGCTCTCGCGAAAGAAATTGTCCGCCGTTAAATGGATCGATAAAAATCTCCCGTTCGCCGATGTTATACTTTAGCACAAAATGACTCGGCATCCCGATTCCGTCGAGTGGAATATTTAATCGTCTTGTAACGAGGATGTATAGAGTGCAAAGTGAAATTGGAATCCCTTTTTTTGAATCGAGTACTCGATTTATGTATGAATTATCCGGGTTGTAATAGTCTTTCCGGTTCCCATGCAAACCTTTCTCTTTCATAAAGAAATCGTTGACGAGAGAGATGATCTCTGCCGGATCATCATGTCCGGCAATTTTCGACTTAAGTTCTTTAGCCCAGATGGTCAACATGTCGGTGTAGAATTTGGCATCTAATTCAGGATATTGATATCGAGCAAGAAGAAAAACTGCTTTTTCAAGATCGATGTCGGCTCCTTCGCTTTGAATCAGGAGTTCGGAAAACTGCGACCGGAGCGTCAACCCGATAATTCGTTCGGCAATATCTTGTGCTCTTCCTCTGACGAGCAATGAATCCGATTTGGCGGCATCTCGTAAAGCAGGAACAACATCCGTCCCGAGACTAATTAGTTTTTGTTTCACGGCATCGAAAACATCCGTGCTCTCGTCATCAAGAAGAGCTATGAGTGAGCGTAATTCATTATTTTTCTGTTCGATCATTTTTTTTACTTTTTATTTCAATATAATTTTTTGTCAGTTCTTTGGTTAGATAGTCGAATGCTTCTTTCGGTGTATCGGCAAATGCGAATAGTTTCATGTCTTTAGGATCAATCATGCGCCTGCGAACTAATTCTTCAAAATTTATTATCTTGGACCAATAATCTCGGCCGTAAACGAGAACCGTCATCTTCTTATGAACTTTCTTAGTCTGTAAAAGTGTCAACACTTCCATTAGTTCATCGAATGTCCCAAAACCACCGGGAAATACAACAAGCGCTTTTCCAAGATAAACAAACCATAATTTCCGCATGAAAAAATAGTGAAACTCAAAATTTAATTTCGGAGATATATAGCGATTTGCATATTGCTCGAACGGTAAGCTTATATTCAAGCCGATTGTTCTTCCTTTTGCAAGATATGCACCTTTGTTGGCGGCTTCCATTATTCCAGGCCCGCCGCCGGAACAAACCACGAATCTGTGATTATGGTGGAGTTTTTTTGACCACTCGGTTAGTAACCGAGAAAGTTCCACACAATCTTCATAATATTTCGACATTTCAAGATCGTTTAATGCAGCCTCATATTCTTGTTCGCATTGTTCTTTTTTCTTGCCTCGTGCTGTCCTCAATTTTTTTTCGATCGAGAGTACCGCTTGCCGTGCTTCTGCATGTGATTTCGTTCGCGCAGAACCGAAAAAAACTATCGTATGACGGATACCTTCCATTCTGAATCTTCGTGCCGGTTCGAGGAATTCCGACAGGATACGAACGGTTCGCGCATCAGGACTATTTAAAAACTCTACATCTTTGTACGCTTTTTGTATTTGAACTGGTTTTCTTTTCATTCATTCTCCCATCGGAACAAGTGAGCGGCCGCCATCCACTGCTATAATCTGTCCAGTAATATAATTCCCTTTTGTTGCCAAGAATGCAACGAGATCGGTAATGTCATCAGGCGTACCGTATCGCTGCAATGGTATTTTCTTTTTCGCGATATGTTTAACCGACCGATCCTCTTCACCTTTCATGATAATCGATCCCGGCGCAATTGCATTGACCTTTATTGTCGGCGCTAATGCTCGCGCAAAACATCGAGTACTCATAATCAAACCGGCTTTCGATATGCTGTATGGAATATGCCGCGACCACGGCTGCAACCCTCCCAAGGAAGCGATATTAATGATACGGCCGTTGCCTTGCCGCAGCATAACACGACTAACCGCCTGCATTAAAAAAGTCGGGCCCTTAAGATTGGTTTGAAGAAGTGCATCCCATGTTTCTTCATCGAACTCATCCCATCTTGCGTCGAAAAAAAGTCCGGCGTTATTTACCAGCACATCTATCCGTCCGAAGCGATCGACAATCGATGAGACGGCTGAAGAAATTTTATTGGTATGACGAACATTCATTCTTACGGCAAAAGAATCGACTCCAGATAATTCAATTTCCTTCAACACTTTTTTGGGAGAGGTGAGATTGTATGTCAGAGCAATCCGAAAGCCTTCTTTCGCCAGACGAAGAGCGATATATCGGCCTAAGCGGCGCGCACCGCCGGTTACCAATGCTACAGGTGTTTCACAAGATTTGAGATTATGCATTATGCGTCAAATTTTTTAACAACCAGTGATACTAGTTCTTCGAGATATTGTTGATCGATGTGATCGAAATTATTCAGCACAGCGCTGTCAACATCGAGAACACCAAAAATCTTTTCGTTTACAAACAACGGAACGACAATTTCAGATTGCGAATCCGGGTCACAAGCGATATGTCCGGGAAATTGATTGACATCCGGCACGACGATCGTTTGTTTCTTCAGTACTGCCGTCCCACATACTCCCTTCCCGGCTGGAATGCGTACGCATCCCGGCTTTCCCTGGAATGAGCCGAGAACCAATTCTCCATCTTTCATCAAATAAAAACCAACCCAGGAAAATCGAGGGAACGCCATTTTCAATGCGGCAGCGACATTACCCAGGTTCGCGATCAAATCATGTTCATCTTCAATCAATGACCGGATTTGGGGAATGATCGAAAGATACAATTCTTTTTTCGATGCGTTATTATCGACTTCTATGTATCGTTCCATTATGATTTTATTATGATACTTAAATTTTTGACAACCTTCAACTTTGCTCGAAGCGCATATTATTTTTTATTATATTGTATTGTCCTTATTGAAATCAGAACAACAATCTCAGGATATTTATGCGGAAAAGATTGACGGAAACTTCAGTTCTTTTTATCAGCGTGATGAAATGGTTCGTCATCGCGTCGATCACCGGAGTGCTTGTCGGTGGTTCGACTGCTCTTTTTTTATCCGCACTTAAAATCACGACCAATTTTATTCAAGAGTGGAATTTTTATTTTCTACTCATTCCTGCCGCTTTCATAGTTTCTTCTTTGCTCGTGAAATATTTAGCGCCCGATGCTCAAGGACATGGCACCGAAAAGGTAATTGAAGCAATTCATAAAAGATCAGGTGTCATTAAACCTCTTGTCGTACCTATAAAACTTATTGCAACTGTAGTCACTCTTGCTTGCGGCGGATCGGCGGGAAAAGAAGGCCCGTGCGCACAGATCGGCGCTGGAATCGCTTCGGTCGGCGCATCATTGTTAAAGTTCGATGCAACTGATCGAAAAAAACTGGTAATTTGCGGCGTCAGTGCCGGATTTGCGACGGTCTTCGGAACACCGGTGGCAGGAGCGATCTTCGGCGTTGAGGTATTGGCTATCGGTCAACTTCAATATGCAATTTTATTTCCGTCGTTCGTGGCGGGAATTATCGGTTATCAGGTTTCAACTCTTCTTGGAACGACATATTTTCATCATCCGATTACCTTTGTCCCGACATTCAGCGAACTTTTTTTTCTGAAGGTTGTATTCGCAGGAATTGCTTTTGGCATCACTTCATTTATTTTTATCGAAATTATCAGATTTACAGAACACATTGCAGAGCGATATTCCGGGAGAATATATTTAAAAGGCGCCTTCGGAGGCTTATTCCTGATAGGGACAGTAATTATCAGCCAGCGATATCTCGGTCTTGGATTATCAACAATCGAAGATATTCTCAACGGAAATTATCATGCAACCTCATACGATTCACTTATGAAAATGGTTGCGACTTCAACCACACTTTCCTTCGGCGGAAGCGGTGGAATTGTCACGCCGATATTCTTCATTGGGACAACTGTCGGAAGTTTTCTTGCGCCATACTTCAGCATGGATTCATCCACACTTGCCGCGCTAGGAATGACGGCTTTACTCGCCGGATGCGCGAACACTCCCATTGCGGCAAGTATAATGGCAATTGAACTATTCGGACCGACGCTGAGTCCATATGCAGCCGTAACGTGCATCGTCAGTTTTCTCATGGTCGGACACCGGAGCGTATATTCCAGTCAGATTTTGAGTATGACAAAATCATCCTCTTTAAAAACCGATATTGGGAAGGCAATCGAAAGTCTTCCGCAAGCAGAATACAATTCTCAACCAAAAAAAATGATAAGCGTTGTTTTGATGGTCTCCGATTCGATTCGGAATTTATTTGTGCGTAAGAATAATCCTACGCGGAAGAAATGATGTATAAATTTAATGCGTATCTTAATAGTACGATTTATAAGTTGAAAAAAGGAACCCAAGCAAATTCTTTTCCGATCGGTAAAATTAGTTTTTTAAAAAAAGTTTAGTGTTTTTTTCCAAAACAACTCTTATCTTTTATAATGAATCTGAAACTCATTCTCTCAACAATTGTAATTACCCAATCTGCTCTGTTTGCGCAATCCGATTCGTCTTTTATCGAATTCAAAACGCAAAAGCTTTTATGCGCTCCTTTTTACTCGAGTGTGAATGAACCAAGATTAGGCTTGGGGAAATCGATTCAAAACAGCGATATGATGCTGAACATCGGAAACGGATTAGACCTACTTCGTTATAAATGGAACGATGAGAATAAACAAACCCGGACGATTTCGGCAGGAATCGATTTTTTCACTTTTGCAAAGGTGGTTGGGTGGGAAGGATTACGGCTTCAGGTCGACGCAGTTGATGGTTTTTTTGGTGGACACATGGCAACTATCATCCCGCTAAAAAATGATGCCATTCAGCTTCGATTCCGGTTTCTTCATCTCAGCGGACACTATGTTGATGGACATTATGATTTGAGTGATTCAACATGGAAAAACGGCCGTGAACCAATTCCTTTCACTCGAGACATGGGAGATTTATCCGCCGCTTATGCCGGAGATCGTTTCCGCATCTACGCATTAGTGGAACATGCGTTTCGGATTCGACCGTTCAATCAATATCGAACATGGTATGAAGGAGGTTTCGAGTGGTATTTCCTGCATTCGATTTCCTATCAAGCATTCGTTTCACAGGATGTAAAATTAATCGGCTGGGATTCCTACAAACCTGCTTTTTCATCTATGATCGGTTGGACATTCGGTGAAAAATATGGCAGTGGATTGACTTTTTATATTAAGCGTTATTCAGGTCCAGGGCCATACAGTGAGTACATCGATGTCATCGATACAAATGTGAGTCTTGGATTTTCAGTCGACTATTGGTAAATAAAAACGCTGCCCCTTATCTTCCGGAGCAGCGCCATATATTTTTATCGTAAATCTAAACCTTAACCTTGATCTAAATTTTAATCTTGATCTCGATCTTTATTTAATCCTCACACTTGCAAGAACTCTTTCATACGCCGGCCAATAATCCGATTCCATCGGTTTGTACCAGCTCATGGTAATGTGGAGAACGCGGTTGTTCTTCACGACAAAATAAGTCCGACTGCCAATATCAGAACGCGGGGAATACGCAATGTACATGGCCGGCTGGCCATCAATAGTTGCCGATCCTTGAGATTTACTGTTGTATTTTCCTTTATTCTGATCAAAAACTTTTTCAACGGTCAATTTCTTCGCATCGAAAACATCGAACTGGATCGAGCAATCCTGACGCGGCCCCACAATCTGCACAACGTCGAGATTGTTCCCTTTAGATGGATTTTTCTGATCGAAATTGTCCGGATAACTAAATTCAATACAATCATCACGGAGCGTTGAGATACTTTGCGCCGGCTTAAATTGATCCAACGGATTCTTCTTTACCTGCCGATGAGCCAGCTTGACTGTGCTGAGTATGGTATCGATAATAACTTTGTAGTCGTCAAATTTCTTTCCGGCGGCGTTATACTGGACGTAGGTCAGCATACTGTCATTCGTCGCAACAATTTCAAAGCCGGTAATTGAAAAATAAACATAATTGATTTTTATCGCGTCGACTCCGGCTAACTTTGTCGGTTCCTGTCCTTTGATTTGACATGCGCGTGCTTTGATCTTTGCCGATTCCGATTCTGCAAATTCGGCCAACGTTTTTCCTTTGATGGTATCGGTTCCGATCTCAATCCATGCTCCCGGTTTTTTTGTGTTGTCCAATGTAAGCAGCCAATCGTATGTATCTTTAGAAGAGAAAATTGTCATCTTCTCTCCCGTCTTAGCGCTATTTAACCATTCCTTAGGAAATTGGAAACCGAATTCATAAGCAGGATCGGTATATGAGTCAAGTTCACCGACAGTAATCGCCGGTTTTTCAGAACATCCCTGAAAAAAAATTACAGAACTAAACATCAAAACAACTACTGAAAGAGCAACAACACGATGTTTCATATTTGAATCTCCTAAATAAAGATAGTGAATAATGATTATAAACCTAAATCCTTTGCGTGCACCTTAATTGCATTGAGCAAAAATTGAATGTGTTCATCGAGAGGAATACCTAGCTCCTGTGCTCCATTTATTATATCCTCTCTACTTACATTACGTGCGAAAGCCTTATCTTTCATTTTTTTCTTTACAGAATTAAGCTCAACTTCGTCAATTATTTTATTCGGCCTTACCAAAGCAACTGCCGTCAAAAAACCCGCCAATTCATCGCAAGCAAAAAGCGCTTTTGCAAGCAATGTATCACGAGGTACATTGGTATAAACTGCGTGTCCAAGAATCGCTCTCCGTATCTCTTCGGAGTAACCTTTCTCTTTTAATATCTCCGAACCTTTCAGCGGGTGATCCGGTGCGTTAGGATATTTTTCATAATCAAAATCGTGCAGTAAGGCTGTGACGCTCCACACCTCCTCAGATTCGCCAAACTTCGATGCATAAGCACGCATCGCGGCCTCCACGGCAAATGCATGCTTTCTGAGGTTGTCGTTCTTAGTGTACTCGAAAAGCAAATCGAGTGCGTCCTGTCTACTCACTTGTTCTCCTTTTGATCATCCAGGTCGTAGAACTCGGCATCGTGAATATCCAATCGAGACGACGATCTCTTGGAGGTCGCCTTCGTCACAGGAGGATTTTGATGTACTTGATCGTGATCCGGTGTTTCCCCTTCTTGATATCCTGTCATAAAACTTCTGACTACCATATCGAAAATCTTCCAAATGAAAATGAACAATAGCAACCATAATAAGAAACGAAGCATCGCATCCTCATCGCTTTATTGGATTGTAATATTCAACCGGAGCTCTCGTCGGGCGTTGGATTTCGTGCAACAAGTTCTCGAAATCTTCCGGGTTATTAATAAAATCGATCTGTGTCGAATTCACAATTAATAACGGCGAAGTTTTATATCTGAAAAAGAAATAATTATACGCTTCATTGAGATCTTTAATATATTCAGGCAATATATTTGCCTCTATTTTTCTGTTTCGCTTTCTGATGTTGGCCATTAGGCGTTCCGTGCTCGATTGAAGGTATACAACCAGATCCGGAGTCGGAATATTTCTCTCAATGGAATTCAACAATGTTTCATATAATTTCAGTTCCTCATCCTGCAGCGTGAGGTAGGCGAAAATTTTGTCCTTCTCAAAAATGTAGTCCGATATTAAATACTGATGAAAGAGATCGGCTTGGAATAATTCTTGTTGCTGTCGATAACGGTTCAATAAAAAGAATATCTGAGTTTGAAATGCATATCGCTCCGGATCTTCATAAAATTTTTCAAGAAATGGATTTTCCTCGAATTTCTCCAGGACAGTTCGGCCGTTTAAACGTTCGCCGAGCATTTTTGCCAAACTCGTTTTACCGGCTCCAATCACTCCTTCAATTGCGATATATCGAACTTCAGAATCAAGCTTGCGCAACTGTACTCCTCGTCATTAATTTAAAATCCGCACCTTCAACTCTGTCTTCACAATTTTTTCATCCGACGAACAACGCAAAAGCAATTCTTTCACCGAACATTTGAATACCGGATGAAACATATCCGGAGCAATCTCGGCGAGAGGAACCAGAACAAATTTCCGTTCGTGCATCCTGGGATGCGGAACAATCAGCTGGTCTTCTTCAATAATTAAATCGTCGTCAAGAATAATGTCAATGTCGATCTCCCGCATTCCCCAATGTTCGCGGTGTATTCTCCCAATTTTCGTCTCTAAGAGCTTGAGGCTTCGGAATAATTCCGCTGTTTCAAGTCGCGTGTTCAATTTAATGACAGCGTTGTAAAACAATGGTTGCTCTCTCAAGCCTACAGGCGATGTTTCATAGATTGAAGATGCACGGCTGATCGATGTTTCTGGCAATTGTGCGCAGAGATTACACGCGCGCTGGAGAAAGAAAAGCCTATCGCCATAATTCGAACCGAGTCCGAGATATACATTCCGGGTCATGGCTCCCGTTCTCGTGTTATTACCGCTTCAACATAATCGACAACTCCTTTGACCGGTGGATTACGTTTTCTGACAAAAACCGTCACCTTCTCCACCCGTACGAATTCAGAAATTATTCCATTTGCAATCCTCGAGCCGAGCGATTCAATCAATGTAAATTTATGATCGAGTACGAGAGCCTTCATTTTCTGATAAACTTTTTCATAATCGACGGTGTGGACAAGATTGTCGGAAGCTTCACCTTCCTGGATGTTGCAAAAAAGATCCACATCCACCTCGAATTTCCCGCCGAGATTTTGCTCGTCATTCAGTACACCGTGATAAGCGTAAAAAACTGCATTTCTTATTCTTAATATATCTAGTTTCGCCATTAATTTAATAGTTTCTAAAACATCATGAATATATAGAAATCAAAGCGCTATTGCAACTTATCGGCAGCCCTTCTTAAACGACGGGCTGTGCAATCCTTTCCCAACAACGCAATGATCTCAAACAATCCCGGGCCGCCGGCAAGACCGGTTAACGCAAGACGAGCCGGATGAATTAATTTGCCTGCACCGATTCCGAGTTCTTCAGCATAAGCACGTAAAACTCCTTGAGTTCCATCATGGGTAAAGTCCGATAGCTTCTCATACCGATCGGCAAGCATTCGCATCCATGCTGAGGTTTCCGGTTTCCAATTCTTTTGCCGGGAAGTTTCATCGTATGATTGAGGATCGGAAAAGAAATACAAACAGGAAAGTACAAAATCGGGAAGCACAACAACTCTTTCGCGCATCAACTCAACTACAGAACGAAGATATCCATCAGCAGGCCGATCGAGATTATTTTGATCGAGTATATTTTTAACATGATCAACCAAAACCTCCGGAGCGATCTTGCGAATATATTGCTGATTGATCCAATTTAATTTTTCAATATCAAATACTGCTCCGGCTTTCCCGACGCGTTCCAGAGAGAAATCGCGAATCATTTCATCCAACGTCATCACTTCCCTATCGTCACCTGGACTCCAGCCAAGAAGCGCTACAAAATTCACCAAAGCTTCAGGTAAATATCCCTTCGCGCGATAATCTTCCACGGCAACATCACCCTGACGTTTACTCAACTTGCTCTTGTCAGTATTAAGTAACAACGGAAGATGAGCGAAGACCGGCGGTTCCCAACCAAAATATCGATACAGTAATACGTGCTTTGGTGTGCTCGATAACCATTCCTCGCCCCGGATGACATGCGTGATTCCCATGAGATGGTCGTCGACCACGTTAGCGAGATGATACGTGGGATATCCATCCGATTTCAGCAATACCTGATCATCCAATTGAGCCGACATAAATTCAACATGATCACGAACAATATCATCGAATGCAATAATTTCATTGTCGGGCACGAGCATGCGAACAACATGCGGTTCACCTCTGTCAAGCCTCGTTTGAATTTCTTCAGGAGATAGAGCAAGGCATGTCCGATCGTATTTAATGACGGGAGATTTTTTTCGCTCTTGATCTTTACGCATCAGTTCAAGCCGTTCCGGGGTGCAGAAACAGCGGTATGCCTTTTTATTTTTCAAAAGGAGATTTACATGATCCCGGTAGAGCGACAATCTTTCAGATTGTATGTACGGACCGAATTCACCGCCTTTCATCGGACCTTCATCATATTCCAAACCCGCCCATCGCAACGTTTTGATAAGATTTTCAACCGCACCTTCGACAAAACGACTGCGGTCGGTATCTTCGATTCGCAGTATGAATGTGCCGCCATTTTTTCTCGCAAGGAGAAAATTATATAGAGCAGTTCGCAGTCCGCCAACATGCAGGTAGCCGGTCGGACTGGGTGCAAATCGAACGCGAATTGAATTACCCATTATTGAGCGCCTCAGTATTAGGTTCTTCCTTTTCCGTCCGAATCATTCTGACAATAATAACAAGGACGGGAGTGAGAATGATCGGAATGATTTCAGTAAAAACCCGGTATTCGAAAATATTGGCAACCAAAAAGATAACGATTGAAAACGGTATTAACATTATCAATGAACTCCGTAAGAAAATATCGTCTTCCTTCCGGAAGTATCGAACCAGGAAGACCCACAAAAATCCAAAATTGCCAAGAAGAAATGCCACTCGGAACACCATCTCCACGACGGAATTATTGAATAAGTAGTATCGATCCGTGTGAATAAAAAATTTCACGTTTTCCATATATTCTATTACAATAAAACTTCCTGAGGAGTTTTTGAATATGAAAAAGAAAATAACTTTTATAAGTGTCCATATTGCAATTTGGATCAGTAAAAAATTTCTAAACCTGTCATCCTTCGAACGATCCTGCCAATAGAGAATGCATCCGATAAGAGTGACGAAAATGGTCGTCTCACGGTTCAATGTCCCGAGAATAAAAGCAATAAGATAAGCCGTATAGTGTCGTGTTCGGAGAAACAGAAGCAGTACAATCATGAAAAAAAGAGCCCACACATCATAAGGGAACCACATTGGCATATAACGTGGCAGTAGAAGTTCAAAAGGAATAAAGAGCGCCAGCGTGAAGGAAAGAATGGCTGCGATTTTTTTCTGTTTGATAAATAATTGTAAATATTTCGCAAAGAAAATCAGAGAAAGAAATATTCCAAGAAATTCGAGAAACATGAATGCGTATGTTCTCGGAATTGAAAAATTCAAATAAAAAAAACGCATGATAAAAGGAATGAAGATACGGTATACGAAAGGTTTATTATATATGAATGAAATCCACTCATCGTCTCTGATACAAGGTATTACAAGACCTATGAATCGATATCCTGTAAGAAGTACTGAGAACAATATGACGACGATATAATAAAGCCATGAATCGACTTTATTCGATCCATCGAATATATGAAGTCCCACCTTCTGTTTAACGCGATTTATTTTCTCTGTTATTTTCATTGCGTGAAAAAAAGTCCAGTGTGGAAAATACTTTTTGATCGAGCTGCCAAAGCAAATCTGATAAAAAGAAAGCTTCTCACATCTACGTAGTATTTCTTCACAAACCTAATATTGTTCTCAATGATGATTTACATGTGTTGTCCATATACCATGGCCTCAAGTCGTGCGACTCGTTCTTCCATCGGTGGATGTGTGCTGAACAACTTTATAATTCCTCCACCCGATAATGGATTGACGATGAACATGTGTGCAGTTGCAGGTGTTGCATTCATCGGAATCTCATCTCTCTTGGCTTCGAGTTTGCGAAGAGCGCTGGCAAGTGAAAGCGGATTGCCTGCAATTTCTGCACCGCCGCGATCGGCTTCGAATTCGCGAGAACGTGAGATCGCCATTTGAATGAGCATGGCTGCAATCGGCGCAACGATTATCATCAAGAGCGCACCGAGAGGATTGCCGCCATCATCGCGATTGCTTCCGCGCCCGTTGCCGAATATCAAAGCCCATTGAGCCATGTGAGCAACCATGCTGATCGCTCCGGCCATGGTTGCCGCAATTGTGCAAATAAGAATATCACGATGCTTTACGTGCGCCAGTTCATGTCCGATGACTCCGCGAAGTTCATCCATACTCAACGTTTGCACGATTCCCTGAGTCATTGCAACGCAAGCATGTTCCGGATTGCGGCCGGTTGCGAAGGCGTTCGGTTGTTCCGATGGAATCATATACACACGCGGCATCGGTAATCCTGCCCTACTGGCGAGGTCGCCGACCATTCTGAAGATTTGAGGATTTGTTTCGGCTGAGATTTCTTCGGCATGGTACATCATCAGAACGATCTTATCGCTAAACCAATATGAGCTAAAATTCATGACTATCGCAAACATAAATGCAAATACCATCCCGTTTAAACCGCCTATCATCTGACCTATCAGCACAACAAGCACTGTCATGGCAGCCATAAGGATGAATGTTTTCATTGTGTTCATTGCTACTTCCCCCTTTAAAAAATTCTTTTCCCACATTAAATATACAGAAAATTTGTAAAAAATGTTTGTCTTTTTTTGAAAGGAAATTCTGAGGCGTTCTTTACAGTAGTCGTTTGCATTATCGAATTGAACTAACGAAAGATCGAGATGACCGATTGTGTTCGTCGAAGCAAGCTTCGTCGACCTATATCTTCACGGCTTCAAAGTTAAAATGTCCATCCACTACTCAAACAAATCCCTATGTTTACCTGTACGAATAAGCACAAACTCTGTCTCAGTCAACGAATAAATCAAAAGCCAATCCGGTTCAATGTGGCCCTCACGACAGTCTTTATATACTCCGAACAATGAATGGTCTCTATATCGTAATTCAAGTATTTCACTATGCATCAAGGTTTCTATCGTGTCATAGAGCTTCTTCATATCATAGCTGCGATTCAAACATCGTTTGTAATCTTTCTTGAACTTCGATAATAGCGGATGCTTAGTGTCATTTATTAAGCTCGGCATATAGTTTTTTCGTTGAAGTAAATTTCTTGCCTTTACCAGCTCGTGCCTCGGCAATCGCCTTGCGTGTCTCTTCATTCGGAATCCTTACATCAAACGGTATTCCGTTGGCAAGTTTTACTTGTTTGAAGAAAATGCTTATTGCGTGTGTAGTGTTCATTCCGAGTGCACGGAATATTTTCTCCACTTCCCTTTTCAGTTCAGGTTCAATGCGTGCCTGCACCATTGCTGTTTTTGCCATAATTATTCCTTCTTTTTTGCTTTTATCAAAATGTATTACAATTGAATGACAAATGCAAACCAAAAAAGCGCAGTACACTACGAGTGGATAGTATGGTTTCCTTTGTCGGTTCGTCGAGAATAACGTTTCCTCGATCGAGTCCCGAAGCCAAAGAAGTAAATGCCGTTCTTCCGTTTGAACAAATACAGATTGCCTCCTGTAATTCGAATTGAGGCACTCATTCGGTGTGTAGTAAAAATCCAGAATGTTTTGAGGGAATATACTTTTGGAAGACGCTACGGTAGAAAAAACCTTCTAAAACAACTTGCGGAGAGGGAGGGATTCGAACCCTCGGTACAGGTTGACCCCGTACGACGGTTTAGTCCCGTTCGTTTCATTCAAAACGAACGGGATTGGTTTCAGCCGACTCACTTATAAAAATAAAAAAAACCATGTCAAGACGCGAATGGCTTTTTGCGGAGAGGGAGGGATTCGAACCCTCGGTACAGGTTGACCCCGTACGACGGTTTAGCAAACCGTTGGTTTCAGCCGACTCACCCACCTCTCCGAGTATTTCGCTGAATTTTTATAATAAAATGTAACCCAAAAAGAAATGAAAATCAAGAAGTCTTCGTCATGATTGTATTTCATGATTGTTTTTCAACATAATTGTTAGTACACTTTTTCAACAAGAATCAAAAAAAATGATATGAATACTCTTATTGAGTGATCTCCAAATATTTTTTAGGATTATACATGAAGCGAAGTTATTTATTTATACTTATCTGTGTTTTTTTGTACGTTCAGATTCCAGCAGCGCAGCAAATCAATTCGCTCACCGCCGAACAAAAATCATGGCTCGCGAATGCCAACCGGCATGAAAGAAACGGCTGGATTTACCTTCACATTGAAGGCGAAGCTGAAGAACGCGGATTCCAGCATGGATATTTGCTGGCGAATGAAATTGAAGAAGGTATTCGTGTCCTAAAAACAGAATGGGAATACGAAAGTGCAATGGAATGGTCGTGGCTCGTCAACAAAGCCGCGGTGATGTTCACTCCGAAAGTCGATTCGGAATATTTAGTTGAGATAAATGGAATCATGGAAGGAATGAAAGCCGCGGGTGTTTCTACCAGCCGTGATGAATTGGTGTGTTATAATGGTTGGATCGAATTGATAGATTACTGGTGGCCAACCGTGAAAGATTCCATCTGTCCGAATTCTCCTAATCCGAAAAAGGAATCGTGCAGTTCATTTATCGCGACGGGCGATATGACATCCGACGGCGGCATCGTGCTCGGACATAACACATGGACAGATTACTGGGTGCCGCTCTGCAATATCGTCATCGACATCCAGCCAAAAAAAGGACATCGCATATTGATGCAAACAACACCCGGCTTCATTCACAGCGGAACCGATTTTTTCGTCACAGATGCTGGGCTTGTCGGATCCGAGACTACGATCGCTGATTTTTTCCCGTTCGATAAAACCGGAGTACCTGAATTTACCCGGATGCGGTATGCGACACAATATGCTTCGTCGATTGATGAGTGGTGCGAAATAATGAAAAAAGAAAACAATGGCGGCTACGCGAACGCTTGGATTCTCGGAGACATTAACACGAACGAAATCGCCTACTTCGAACTCGGTTTGAAATATGTGGGATTTGAGAAAAAGAAAAACGGTTATTTCACCGGATCGAACGTGCCCGATAATTTGAAAATTCTTCGCTTCGAAACAAAGATGAAAGAGCTGGACATCAAAGATCCTTGCATCTCGAGAAGGGTTCGATGGAAACAATTGATGAAAGAAAATGCAGGCAAGATCGATATTGAAAAGGCGAAACTATTTCTTGCAGATCATTACGACACGTACCTCAATACCGAGAAACTCGATTCGCGTACACTTTGCGGACATTGGAGTCTCGATCCAGATTCACATGGATCGACTCCCCCATTTTCGCCCGGCGGTGTTCTCGACGGCAAGGTCATCGATTCTCATATGGCAAAAAAAATGGCATTTATCGCGCGATGGGGATCTTCATGCGGAACACCCTTCATCGCAAAACAATTTCTTGCAAACCATCCGCAATTTGAATGCAAAGCTTCGATCTTGCGGGATTTCCCGACAGAACCATGGACAGAATTTATGAGCGGTGAAAAATAATCTTTATTTTCTATCGTCTATCGCCTCACGCACTACCTTGAGTATTTCAACAGCCTTGTACGGTTTGTTGAGAATCGCCCAGGCACCTTTTTCAAGCATCTCGTTTTTTGCTTGCGATTCGACATAACCACTCCCAAAAACAATTTTTGCCGACGGATTAATCGATCTAATTCTCGTTAAAACTTCAACCCCACCTATAAGCGGCAATCCTATGTCTGCAAATGTGAGCGCGATAGAAGATTGATATCTCGTATACAGTTCAACAGCCATCTCGCCATCTGAAGCTGGAATGACATTATATCCTTGATTCGCAAGAGTTTCCATCACGAACTCTCGCAACATCTCCTCGTCTTCCACAACAAGTATAGTTTCTGACCCTCCTCTGATCGATTCCGTCAATATAATATCCTCCGCCGATTGCGGCAATGTGATATTCGACTGAGTCGGGAAATAAATCTGAAATGTTGATCCATAACCAATTTCACTTGTGACATCGATAAATCCTTTATGATTATCAACAATACCGTACACGACCGACAAACCTAATCCAGTTCCTTTTCCTAACTCTTTTGTAGTAAAGAACGGCTCAAAAATTCTTTTTAGAGTTGTCTCATCCATTCCTTTGCCGCTATCGGAAACACGCAAGCAGACGTACTCCTCGGCAACAGCTTTTGAATGTTTTTGTTTTAACGTCTCGCTCTGGATGAGCTCTGTCCCAAGAACTAACAACCCTCCCATAGGCATTGCATCACGCGCGTTGACGCAAAGATTCAGTATGACTTGATGTATCTGATTTGCATCACCAACAATTGATGGAAGATTTTTACCCAACTGAGGAGATATCACGATGGTTTTTGGAAATGTTTCTGCAATCAAGCCAACAACTTCGCACACGATCTCGTTTATTTGAATTGATTCGAGAATCGTTTCCGACTTTCGTGCAAATGTCAGCAGCTGTTTGACAAGACCGATTCCACGCTGGGTTGTTTTATTTATTGCTTCGAGCGACCGTGTATACTTTTGCGGATTATTCTTACATTTTTCGAGCATGAACATATGGCCAAGAATTATTCCCAACAAATTATTAAAATCGTGGGCTATTCCACCTGCCAGTGTTCCGAGGCTATCCATCTTCTGAGCTTCAATGAGTTCGTTCTGCAATATCTCATGTTCCGTCAAGTCCTGAGCGAATCCTTCATAATACAAAATCATCCCACGTGCATCACGCATTGCGCGCATATCGACTGAAATCCAGATTTTGCTTTTGTTCTTTCTGTAAATCTGTACTTTTTTCCAGCGAACAAATCCCTTCTCTGCTATCGCACCGCGTATCGACGATATATCTTCCATAAGAACAAACAAATCATCGAACAGACGAATATTGCAAGAGAGAAATTCCTCTCTTGAATCGTAACCAAGCATCGAGGTGAAAGCGGGATTTACATCGATAAAAGTTCCGTCAGTATTTATCAGAACGATTGCTTCCAGTGCATTAATAAATATGTCGCGATACTTCCCATCCACTCGTCGTAGAGCATGTTCTATAAATTTATCTTCGGTAATGTCTTCAAATTTCCAAATCCTTCCGACATATTCTCCTTCTGCGTTGAGAAAAGGTGCTGACGAGCGTTTGATGGCCAATCCTGAAAGAAGTTCAACCTCATCCTTAATTCTTGTTTCAGAGTGTTGTTCGAGATCCTTGAACTTTTCACGTGATGGTTCGGGATTGTGCAGCCTACTCAACATAAATTCCAGCACTCGATTTTCGGAAGCCAACCTCACAACATCCTCGGGAATACTCCACATCTCAACAAACTTTTTATTGGAAAAAATAAGTTTCCCATTTTTATCTACAACATAGAAACCGATCGGGGAATGATTTAAGAGTTTAAGATGGAGAGATTCTTTTTGCCGCAATTCGTCAACTTCTTTTTCCGAAACATCAATTTGCCTTCTGAGTTCGGTGTTATCCATTCTTAGTTGTTCGATTCGCGAGAGCATCATCTTCTCGACAGACTGATCTCTCGATTGCAATTCTTTCTTCAGCCGATAAAAAGAAATTTGTGTGCTCACGCATGTAAGTAATTCTTCGGGTACAATGGGGTTCGGAATGTAATCTACAGCGCCTGAATTGAAAGCTCTTACCTTGTCGAATGATTTAGTTGTTTCAACGAAAAAAATAACTGGAACATCGAACGTCGCTTCATCGGATTTTATCTGCCGGCAAATATCATAATTATCCCCCCGATCATGTCGGTAATCGATGAGGATTAGATCCGGAGTCTCAAGAGGAAATTGTTGAAGCGCAGCCGATCTACTATTTTGAATTACTATGTCATAACCTGCATCTTTAAGTATTGAAGGTATGATATTGATTGCATCAATTGAATCTCCGATAACATAAACCCGTCCCTGACAATTTGCGTACGTTTGCATTACATCCCCTCATCGTGTCGTTGAAATACACCATTGCTTACCTGATCATCCTGTTCGTGAAATTATTGTCTGCCGGGGTTAAATCTGGAGTGGTGACAACTAATGCTGTTCCTGAAAAGCATTTATTTAGTAATATAAATATCGCATTTTTTGAAGAAAAAATCAAGCATTATTTTTACATTTTATTTTGGTTTTTTGTTTTATTAAAATGTTTTGGTAGTAGAAAATTTTCCGGAGACATTACCGAATTTTATTTATTCTGTGTTGGCGTCAGATACAGCAACGAGCTATCATTGACCCTTTGAAAAAGAATTTGTATGTTGCTGATAAATTATCAGTGAAAAAAATAGTGAAAATTATGTAAGTTCATTCATCATATAATAAGTTTTTTGAAAGGAAGAATGAAATGTATAAGAATAGTTTTGTTCTATTAGTCTGCATTCTGTCTTTGGCTGTGTCTGGTTTTTCGGTCGTTCAAGCAAAAGCACAGGGCGACACAGTGCGCGTAGTGTGTGTTGGAAATAGCATAACAGCAGGTTGGACGACTATAAATCCTACAACAGATGCGTATCCAGTCCAACTTGGAAGCATGCTTGGAAATAAATGGATAGTCTTCAATTCCGGTGTGTCCGGACGTACAATGTTAGATTCCGGTGATTATCCCATCTGGAATGAACCCTTATTTAAAACAGCGCTTACGTTCAAGCCGGATATTGTTACCATTCTTCTTGGAACTAATGACAGCAAACCATGGAATTGGATTTATAAAGATCATTTCGTTCATGACTATGAAGCGATGATCGACACATTCAGAACACTGCCAAGTCATCCGGTGGTGTGGGTGGGTTTGCCGGCTCCTGCATTCCGAGATACTCTCGGAATTCGTGATTCGATCATTGAAACCGACATCATCCCTATGATCAGGCAGATCGCAATAGACAAAGGTTGTCAGATTTTAGATTTCAACACGGCAATGAGAAGCTACGAAGAATACTTCACCGACGGCATCCATCCCAATACTACAGGTTCTGAAGCTATGGCTGAGGTGGTATACAAAGCATTGACAGGCAAATCTATCACGCGGGTTCAGGACGAGAATTGCGCGTTGAATAAAACTGTAACCGTGAGCGGTTCGATCGATTCAATCCATTTCGGGGGCAGCAATTTAGTCGATGGCAGCAGCACGACATCCTGGACGACTACTGGATTCCCTGCACAGGCGACGGTGGATCTCGGTTCGGTTCAAACTGTGGATTTCTTCTTTCTCAATTTCGAAAACTACGCTAACGCCGGTTATCAATATCGAATAGAAACTGAAACGACTATCGGCTCGTGGACTACCGCCGTTGATAGTACAACACGTTCAGACACCACGTCGGCTTATGTACTTACAAAAACTGATTCAATCCAGGTAAGATATGTACGTCTCACCATAACTGGAGCTGCCCACTCAAGAGGCGACACCGTGAGCGTTGCTGAATTCCGTGTTGTTAAAGCAAACGGAGGTGCGCATGCACCGGCTTTTTCATTAGTTAAGAAAAAAAGTCCATTAAAAACTTATGTTAACTATGGCATTACTCTTTTTTGGCCGGCAGGCTCAAAGGGAGCTTCGATGGTATACCAACGAGCCGGACAAAATGGGATATTCCTCGCCACAGCCGGATTCAAACCCGGAAGTTCATGGACAAGTCAGCTGGCTATAAAAGTTGGAGATGTAAATGCTTATTGTGCCGTATCGTTTTTAGACGGCGTGGAAACTTTTTCGGATACGGTTATTGTAAACACAAATCCGACAGGTGTGAATGAAACCGAAATACCTGCTATTCCTGCCGGCATAGTACTCCAACCTTGCTATCCGAATCCGTTTAATCCATCAACAACAATTTCATTCAGCATTCCAACAAAATCTTATATAACACTTAAAATTTTTGATCTCTTAGGTAAAGAAGTAGCAACAGTTGCGTCAGAGGAATTACCTGCCGGTAATTATTCTCGACAATGGAATGCCGCAAACACGGCTAGCGGTATTTATTTTTATAGTTTGCGTGTCGGAACTTTTTCAGAAACAAAAAAACTTCTTTTACTGCGATAGGCAAATTTTAGCCTGCAACCTTGTAGATCGAACGTGGAGGTGTGCTTCGCCGTCATGGAACTTAAGCGAAGCCGCCTCCCACTTGTTTTCAAGTAGAGATCAATCTATTCGATAGATGGTAATATTTTTTCCCTTGACTTGTGTCAATTAGTGTCACAGCGATAATTTATTGTTTTCAGAAATATTATTGCCACTTCCTCCCGCAGGGATCCCTTTGGGAGAAGGAATGCCTTAGGCATAATTTCACGCCTGCGTGCCGAAACACTGGCGCATTGGCGTGGAGGCACGAATTGATATGCTAAATAAAAATAAGGCAATTTATTATTCAAATTCGTGGCTAACTTTCGTTTATTTTGTTTTCGTTGTCCGTAAATAGAATTGTGCTTGGAATGGCAGGAAGTATTTAAAAAAAAATTGGGAGGGCAGCCGACTACATCTCGGCCGCTCCGCCCTTCATTGGCAACCTGAAAAAAGATGATGCTTCCTTTTTACTTCCAGTACATATAAGGCACATCATTTTTTCCAAAATCGACAAGTTTGGAGTTTACATCCGGTAAGAATAAACTCCTGAAAAACTGGAAGCTCTGTTTCCATCATTTCCAGTCTGTTTGACCTCGTCCACCAATGTTGCCACTCTTTGTCTCGATACGTTAAAGAATTCGATCGCAACCTTTATTACAACTATCTATAATCTCCTTTTTATAATCACTAACTGAAAGATATTTCATCAACTCCTTGCCAACATAAATCAGACACACAAAAATCGAATTTTTTAAAATTAATTGAACCGGTTTGTTTTCCAATGAATTTATCTGACAATTTTTAAAAAGTCAAGTGATTTTTTAATAATTGAAGAGATAATTTAAAAATCTGATTAGAGATTCATGCAACTACAATCGGCTCCATCCAATCATCCCGACGGCTTAGTTATCCTGAAGTAAATTATCCCTTCCTGATTTTTTTCTTTGGCATCGCAATAGTAAAACCTCCACTCAGATATAATTCGCTATTCACAATTCGTCACTCGCCATTCATTTCATCCACATCATCAACTCTAAGCACGAGAATGCCTGCCATAATCATAGAGACACCGCCAAGCAACAAAGCGTAGATGGCATCGCCTCCGAACAAATGCTTTACATACCATCCTAATATTGCGGCTGCTGTGATTTGTGGAATGACGATGAAGAAATTAAAAATCCCCATGTACACTCCCATTTTTTGCGCAGGCAACGATCCGGCAAGAATTGCATAAGGCATTGCGAGTATCGACGCCCAGGCAAGCCCAATTCCCAACTCAGAGACAAGAAGGAGATGCGGATCTTTGATGATGTAAAAAGAAAGAAATGCTAATCCTCCACAAACGAGACTGATCATGTGGACTGTCTTCCGGTTAGTTTTCTTTGCAAGCCAGACGAGAACAAATGCCATCACGGCGGCAAAACCATTATAGACTGCCATTAACACACCAACCCAGTCGGCACCTCTATTATAGAGCTCGGATGTCGGATCGGTCGCTCCGTAAATGTGATGAGTAACTGCCGGCGTCGTATAAATCCACATAGCGAACAAAGCAAACCACGAAAAAAATTGCACAACAGCCAATTGCTTCATCGTTTTCGGCATTTTGTAAAAATCGTTAAACACCGTAACGAATCCGCCGTTCGTTCTCTTTTGTCGGGTAAGCCATCCAACCACGATGAGAAGAAATCCAAACACAATCGACCCGAAGAAAAGGACGTAAAGTCCATAATCGGTTTGCTGTAAGAATAAAAATAATAAGCCTGAACCTGCAATACCGATCAGAATCCAAATAATTCCATCGCGTAAAAATTTCGAAGCAGAAATTTCTTGAGAATACTGGCTGCTTGATTTTTCAGATCGAGTATCATTTTCTGATTCAGTGAACTTTCTTAATTCCTCTGGAGAATATTCCTTTGTGCTGAACACAGTCCATAGAACCGCGCTCAGGAAAACAAGTCCGCCAAAGAAAAATGAAAACTTCACCGACGCTGGAATAGAACCAGCCGGAGCGGTATTCGAAATCCCGAACCAGTTTGTCATGATGTACGGCAATGCAGAAGCGATGATTGCGCCTGTTCCTATGAAAAAACTTTGCATTGAAAAACCGATCGTTCGTTGTTCGGAAGGAAGCATGTCGCCGACAAACGCGCGGAATGGTTCCATCGAAACATTGATGGAAGCATCCATTATCCAGAGCATTCCTGCCGCAACCCACAGAACCGGAGAATTAGGCATTGCTAACAATGCAAGTGAAGCTAGGATAGCGCCTGATAAAAAAAATGGGCGCCGCCGTCCAAGTCTTCCCCATGTCTTATCGCTTAAATGGCCGATGATCGGCTGAACGATCAATCCAGTAACAGGAGCGGCAATCCAGAGAATCGGAATATCATCGATCTTCGCGCCGAGTGTTTCAAAAATTCTGCTGACATTTGCATTCTGCAGCGCAAATCCAAACTGAATTCCGAGAAATCCAAAACTCATATTCCAGATTTGCCAGAAATTTAATTGGGGTTTTTTCATGTCTGTTTACTTAAAAATGATTGATTTGTAATTTGTTAAAATGGCTTTTTACGATCTTCCTACCAACTTCTACAAACGCATCGCAATGTCTGCTTTAATATAGAATGACTACTTCATTCGTCATTCGTCATTTTAAAAACTCTCCAGCCAATCGGTGGGATTGGTACTCTTACTTTACTATTTAATACTTTTATTTTTTCGTTGCTGACCACATCTAACAATTCATTCGAGTGATAAATTTCCGGAAGTTGAATTTCGATCGATTGTGCTTGCTCGGTTTTGTTTAGTAAAACGAGCATTCGTTCGTTCATATCCGATCGTATATAAATGTAGACCGACGTATCTGCCTGCAGAGAAAGAAAGTCGCCGTAGCGCAAAGCCGGGTGTTCATTTCGAATTTTAACAATCTGTTTTGTAACCTCCAGCATTTGCTTTTCATAAATCGTAAGCTGATCTCCGAAGCGCATCATCCTGCGGTTATCCGGATCGTCGGCGCCGGTCATCCCGAATTCCGAGCCGTAATAAATCACCGGCAATCCTGGAATCGTGAACATGTAAGCAAGATATAATTCCGCTTTTTTGTAACTCAATGGATGATCGACAGTCGGCGGATTGTTCCAAGCCATCTCGCGTGTATCAACTCCCTGGTCTTTTACTTTTCCGTCTGCGTATGCCATGTAGCGGACTTTGTCGTGGCTGTCCATGATATTTCCCATCAGATTATTGTAACCGAAAGAGGAAAATGATTTCTTCATCTGAAGATCAATCGACGAGAACGATCGTCCGGGCTCTAAAAAAACAGGAATGGCAAAATACGAGAGATTAAAATTAAACTGTGCGCTTAACTGTCCGTTGTTGACATACGAAGCGATCAAATCATAATCTCCGAATGTTTCACCAATCTGAAAAACTTTCTTATGCCACGGTAGTTCTATTTTTTCTTTCAATTTTCTTGTAAGAGTGCGCCAGAAGTTGTTTGGAACATGCTTCACTGCATCATGCCGAAAACCATCGGCTCCTGTTTCCATAAGCCACCAGACAGCATTGTCGGAAACAACCTCCAACGCTTCATGCGATTTTATGAAATCGAATGAGGGCATGTATGGCTCGAACCACGTCGTAAGTCTGTACTCATCCCACAAGCGCAAATTTTTTCTTCCGTCCGGCAAGTCCAACGTACCGAACCACTCAGGATGCTGTTTGTAGAACGGATGGTCGATGTGAACGTGGTGTGACACAAAATCCAACAAGACCTTCATGTGATGTCTATGCGCTTGGGTGATTAGTTCTCGTAAGTCTTTCATGTTTCCGAATTTTTCTTCCACCCTCTTTTCACTGATCGGCCAGTAGCCGTGATAACCACTGTACCAGCGATGCGGCGGAGGATACTCTTGAAATGCTGCATCCGGGTTATCATTCACCGGAGAAATCCAAAGTGTATTCACACCGAGCTTGTTGAAGTAACCTTCATCAATTATTTTTATGATTCCTCTAAAATCTCCTCCTTGATAATTTGCCTGACGAAAAAGAGAATCATGAACTACAGGCTTATCGTTCGATTTATCGCCATCGTAAAAACGATCGATCATGATCGAATAAATTTCAGCGTCATACCACGACCAGTTGGTGGTAGAGTTGCCTGCCGGATTTCCATCATGAAGCACGACTTGCTGGATGTTGCTGGTTTTCCCCTCGCGTGAAACAAATACGCGTAGGATCTTTTCTCCTTGTAATTCCGATTTCTTGAACCAAATGTCTATTTCATTGCCGTTAAGAATTATTTTGTCCGGCTCAATGGTTTTGTTGTCGAGAAGCGCCGACAATTCATCTTGTTTGACCGGAGCATGATCGGTTGTATTTTCATAAATAAAAGAGAAGGTGAAATTGTTCTTCGAATTATTTCGTTCTCCGATATGTAAAAATATTTTAGTTGTGTCGATATCGATCACCCGCAGTACGGAATTGAAATTGTCAAATCCGGTCGGAGACTTTTCCTGATTCGCCGGATCCAACATTTCTTTTCCATCCACAATTAATTTATATAAATAATTTCCAGGATCGAGAGGAATTGTGAGCCTATATAAACTGTCGCCCGCCGCTTTGATCAGTTGGTCTTTTTCTTTATTCCAATTATTAAAAGTTCCGGAGACCACAACTTTCGAGACTGCTTCTGCAGGTTTATAACTAAACGTATGCATCTGTTGCGAAGCTTTTTCATCCCTTACAATGACGGGTATCGAATATTCATTTCCCTGGAGTGTAAACTCCACAAGCGTTGCACCGACAAAATTATTTTTAGGTTGAAAAACGACCGAATTATTTTTCGGATCGTATGCAATCGCTATTCTGTCGCTTTCGTGGAATGTCAGATCGTATGCTTTAGAATAAAACAAATCGCTTATAAGAATCGTATCCCGCTTTCCCGGTGTGACTTTTACTGCCGGGATAATGTCTGTGATTTGCCCGACAAGATTTGTTGCAACAAAACTGGAGAAGAATATGATACTGAGAAATAATTGCTTTAACTTACGATCCATAATTATACTCATCGAATGTTTTTCTTCTTGAATGTAAGAAGAGATTAATTCGAAAGCTTCAATGGATAGGTTGTTCTATATTTTCTTTCGTCACATTGATGCTACGCTTCTCTTTCACCATTGTCCAGGAAATTGCTGATAGCGCGAGTGTAATTCCGCTAATCAGAAAAATAATGTTTTTATCGAACGCATTTTTAATGATTGTTCCGACAAAAAGACTCACCAGAAGCTGCGGCAAAACGACGGAAAGATTGAAAATTCCCATAAAAAATCCGGTCCGGCTTTGATCGATCTTCTCTGTCATTATCGCAAATGGCAAACTCACCACCGCTGCCCAACCGATGCCGGCAACTGCCATAAGAATATAAAGGAGAAGAGGCGTACTTCCCCAAAAAGCAATTCCGAAATATCCGAGTGACATGACAGCTACACACGACAAATGAGTTTTCACGCGGCCGATCTTTTCAGCGATCGGTTCAAGAACGAATGCCGGTAAAATAAATCCTATTGTATTCAAGATAGCAAATGCGATGGCAATAATTTGTCCGGATTGTCTATTGAAAATCTCCTGAGAAACAATTCCTGAAAAACATTTCTGCTGTATGAACGCGATGATATACACGAACATCGTTTGAATTCCAATCCACGAAAAACCATGTGCGATGTAAATGCGGAATAATTGTCCCCACTCGGTTACAGTTGTTTTATCCGGTTGCTCTTTTTTTAGATCTGCTGCAGTTTTCAATTCTCTGCTCTCGGTTATGAAGAACATCGGCACGAATGAAAATAGAAAAACGAGAGCGACACCAACATAAATTAAAACGTAATTTCCGAACACTGCTCCGATGAGATATGCGAGCACTCCGAAAAAACCTGAGATAGTTTGCATCCAGGTGTAACCTTTTGTCCGGGGATTTCCTTCGGGAGTCACATCCGCGATGATTGAACGTGTGGGATTGAAACTGATATTGATCGCGAGATCAAGAGTCAGAGCGACGATGATGGCAACGACCAATAAATTACTAACGCTCATCTGCTTTGCAATCACATCGATATTCGGTAAAGCCAACAACATGCCGGCGGCAAGCACTCCACCGATGAGAACAAACGGCCTTCGCCGTCCTCCCCAGAACCACACCTTGTCGCTGATCAATCCGATAATCACCTGGCCGAATATTCCGGCGAGCGGCCCGGCAGCCCAGACAAATCCAACCTCATCTATATGCAAATTATATTTTGTTGTCAGAAGCCAGCTCAATGCCGAAATCTGAATTGAAAGCGCAAAGCCCATGGCAGTTGAAGGAAGGCTCAGAATTACATAAAATGGTTTTGATAAATTTTGCTGAATGCGATTCATAGTTGTTCCTTGTAAATGACAGATTAGTATAAATCCTAATTCCCAAATCCTAAATTCTAAACAAATACAAAATTGACTATCTTATTAACTGATGTTACGTAAAATGAGAATAATCATGAACTTTCGCGTTTATGGGTTACCTCGATAGAATCCGCCAAAGAGACTGGCGGATCACTCGGTAACCGACACCTCGGCTATGCTCGGTGTCACAACAAATTAGCATGGTCACTGAGTGATCCCGACGGAAATCGGGATCGTATCTGGCGAAGCCATGCCTTCGGCAGAAGTGACCACTACAGGAAATGGCTCTTTGCGTAACATCAGTTATTAACATACTATTTATCATAAAAAACCAAGTTCCAATAATCAAACTCCGAACAAATTCCAAATATCAATACACAAATGTCAAACTCATTAAAAACGCAAATCAATTCCAATGATTACAAAATTCAACTTTTTACAATATGTTTTATTATTCTAAAATAAAATTGTTATTTGAAATTTGTTTGGATCTTGTTCAAAAGACTTCTGAAAAAAATTGTCATTTGGAATTTATGTTATTATTTCATTCCAAATAGATCCTGAACAACCTGTCGCTCACCTGGCTTTGCTGTAATCAACAAATGACGATTGTTGGATGGAAATTCTTCGCTCGGCACCCAAACGCCCTCCGAACCGCTGTTCGTATACTTGTACTCAACTTGAGTATTCGGTAGGAATTGTAATTCAACCGACCAGATTCCATCTCCCTTCTTCTCATCACCATGAGTTCCATCGTCAAACATTCTGATACGATTTGGAGTCCAATTTCCGAGAACACTTTGATTTCCCACGATATAAATTGAAGCTGGAACCAGAACATTTCGCGCATCAACTTTGAAAAGGACCGTCACTAAATCTTTGGTGCTCTGAGCCATCGTCCCTTGCGTTTGTCCGGAAATGGTTGCGTCATCTTTTATTATTGGAGAGAATTCTCTCGCCGGCATAACCTTCCCGGATTGAAGAGCAAAATTATAAACATTTTTCACCAATGTGATAAACGCAAGATCGAACGGTTTATCTCCGCCGGGAGCTGTTTGATCATCGCCGTACCACCAGAACCAATCCGATCCTTCCGCGGCGTACATCGATTGCCATGCTTTGTACGCATACCAGTAAGCTGTTCCTTTTTTCGGTTCCGGCTTTTTCGGATCAGGAGGTTCCAATCCGGATTTTATGAGATCATTTCTCGCGGTGAGCAGATATTCCCATGCCGTATTCTCTTCGACTTCTCCGATCCATGTATCGTAATTTGCATTGATCCACGAACCGGGCCAGAGCCATTGGAGCTTCGGAATTGTTTTCACCGGATGCGCGGGAACCTTCCTGGCTGGATTCCCTTTCATGTATTCAGTGACGGTGACGGATTTTATCTGGTTGGTTTCATACAGCTTAGATAATTTTCTGTACAAGGCATGAAGAAATTCTTTCCCCTCGTTGTCGTATTGATATGATTCCCACGCATTCTCTCCATCCAGAATTACGGTGAGCAGACGATCTGGTTCATTTTCTTCCGGCACATACTTTAGAACATTTTTTATAAAATCGTCAGCGGCATCTTCACCGTGAAAAGTTTTATAAGTAAAACCGATTTTATCGGAGAGTTCCGTGTCTCTGAATACGATTGCCAGCTTTTTTATTTTTGTGGAATCACTTCCTAAAGCGTATGGATAATATTTGGGTTGACCGTTCGGCTGCGAATGCATCAGCACTTTTTCATCCGTCGCAATCCATTTTATGTTGTGAGATGAAAAAACAGGAACAACCTCATTCGCGACCGCACCTTCGGCCGGCCACATTCCAGCCGGTGGTTGCCCGAATAATTTCGCGTAATAAGAAATTGCCATCTCAACCTGCGCAGCCGCGTCCTGTGGAAAATGAAACCGCGGCGGAACCGGATCGTTCGGCTGGCAAATTTTTTCTAAGTCGGTGTCGTAAATCAGCGGGAGAATCGGATGATAAAATGGGGTCGTGATAATTTCTATTTGCCCTGAATTCGAATCGGGATGATACATCAATTTCTTATGAACCGGAATTATTGCCGAAAGGATTTTGTAACTCTCAACGACGATTCTATTACAATCATCTTCAGTAATTACTTTTTTCAGTTTGTAGGTTCCGTCAGTTTGTTTCTCTATAAGATCACGAACATCAACCGTCATTCCATTCGCCAGCGTAATTCGTTGTTCGAATAAATCTGGATCGAAATGTGCGAGATAGAACCAGAATTTTATATCGCGACGATCCTGCTCGGACAAACTCCCTACGCCGGATGTCTTATATTTGTCTCTCAGATTTTTGTACTGCGGAAAACGATCGATCATCACATCGCTGATTCCAAAGGCATTCCACACATTATACAATAAAAATGAAAGCTCGTCGCCGGTAAATTGCGCGGTAGGTTTCAATGCCAGATCGATCCATGGATCTGTCTTTCCCTCGTATTCGTGCAAAAACTTTTTTGCATTGATGCGATTTTTTTTCAAATCCACGAATGGTTTGAGTCTCTGAACATAATATTTGTCAAGTTGGAACAATAATGAAGAAGTGAGATTGACCGTGCAATGTACTTTTGGATATTTTCCTATCAACGCAGCCATGCCGTAATAATCTTTCGTACCGTGAGTTCGCACCCACGGACCCTGGAGTTGATCTTTTGCCGGATCGAGATAGAGTGGTTGATGCTGATGCCAAATAATATTTAGATAAAGTGTTTTGCCTGATTTTTGGTACGAATCGGATGTTTGTGCGAGCATGGCAAATGTTGTTCCTATATAGAACATGGATATGTACAGAATGTATTTAAATATAGAATTTTCCATGTAACGATCCTTGATGTTTTTATTTTCAGTCAAGGACTATACCAAAGCTGTCTAAAAAATATTTATAACAATTATTCAAATTTTTAACTGAAGGTTACTTCGATACATCCGTCAACATGATTGACGGATTACTCAGTAACCGAGCTTTATAACATGTTTAAAAAAGCCGGTTGTTGAGTAATCCAACTCCACCTCATGGAGTTGGACATATCGAAACAACACCAATAAGAAATCTTATATTCTAAAAATATGTCGCTCAAAAATTCCTTTTTAGACAAACCTATTTTCTTCACGACATTCCGTCCATATTGTTGTTCCGAAAATATTCTTCCTTCGAAGTCTTCTCATTGAAACGTAAAAGCGAAGAGTCTTTTTTTCTTCGAATCATTTAATCAAAATTATTTTTTTATGTTCCGAAATATTCCCGGCTTCAAGCCGCAAAAAATAGATTCCGGAATTCGCGGCCTTCCCCGCCTTCGTGCGACCATCCCAAACGATCAGATGCGTTCCAGCTGCGTACATCCCGTTTCCAATGATCGCAACTTCCTCGCCGAGTAAATTATAAATTCGAATGTTAACATGAACAGCTCGTGGAATTTCAAATTGAATCGTTGTGCTTGGATTAAAGGGATTCGGATAATTTTGGTACAATTTGAATGTAGTTGGAGATTGAAAATTATTCTGATCGACTGCAGTGAGTGGTGGAATTATAACATGACGAGCACTGTCGGCAAGCACGAAGATCGCACTCCCATATGAAGGCAATTTGATATTGAGAGTCACATTGCCATTTATGATTGGTACAGGTGTGGTTCCGCCATTGTAAAGATCTGTGGCTATATATGTTTGGCCATCAGTTTCCCACCCGCCAAGATCCGTGATCGAAAATGACAATGTGACATTAGTCGGCGTTGATCCAAAGTTACATGCCACTATGCCATCCTCTCTTGCAAAAGGCCGGGTAAATGCGTACACAAATCCATCACTCGAATTGATGCGGTTGAATTGATGCGTCGAAAACGCTTTAAACTGTCCTCTAATCTGCGCGAGACGTTGGTAATGAGGTTGAAGAAGAGTTTTACCTTGGTAATTCCAATCGATCACACCGCGCCGGCGGCTGTCGAAGTTGCCGTCGCCGTATCCTTTCCCAACTTCCTGACCATTCCAGATCATTGGTATTCCGGCAATAGTAAAAACTGTGCTCGCCATCGGCATCGTTCGCATGAATGTTGTTGTTGCATCAAGTGTGCCGCCGGAAGAATAAAGATACGCAATTCGATCTTCATCCTGCGATTCCATAAATCGCATGTACAATGAATTAGGACCCGGAAAGTATCCGCCATTCACAACGTCGCCATTTAAATTGTTGATGGCCGATGAGCTGAATCCAAATCCCTGAATCTGATTGAAGTACAATTTAAAATCGTAGGCGGCATCCAGTCCGCCGTTGATGCCGTTGCTCGAATAATCGGCATAAATTGTTTGAGTGCCGACACCGGTTCCATCATCTTCACCAAGAAGAAAAATATCGGGCTTGATGTGTTTGAGAGCATCCCGAACAGGTTTGCCCATATACTGCTCGCCGTAGCGGCGATGCGGTCCCCAATAAACATCGAAGCGATATCCGTCATTTCCGAATTGCTTAATCCAATATTTATAAACGTTGATCATCTCTGCTTGCGCATCGATATCCGTCCAATTAAAATTCAACAACTGATCACTAAACCCGGTGTAATAATTGAAACCATCCGCATCCAGCGATTGGCCCAGCCCGTTTGTGTTATGCGGAATCTCTGTGTGTTCGTACCAATTCCAGTAAGGAGAAAGTTTTTTATTTGCATGAGCGTCGACAGACCACGGATGGAAACGGCTCGTATGGTTTGGCGTTACATCGATTATGACTTTCAATCCAAGTGAATGTGCTTGAGAAATAAAATTTTTAAAATCCTGATTCGTTCCATATTCTGGCGCTACGTTATAAAAATCAATAATGTTATAACCGGGGCCGCCATCGTTGTTAATAGGATATGCATTCACCATTACAGGCATCAGCCAAATAATATTGAAACCCATATTCTTGATGATTTGAAGTCGTTGAGCGGCGGCGTTCAAAGTCCCGGCATCCGATGCAGCTTTCGGAAAAAGAAAATAAATTCGACCCTGTGTTGCCCATTCCGGATTGTTTGCAATTGTCGGATTTGAAATCGATCCGTCATTGTTAACGATGAAATAAAAACGCGCAGTATCTGCATTACCATCTGGGTCGGTGACGATCAACCCATAATAATATTCACCCGGAGAAGATGGCTTCGCGACCGAAACATTGGAACCTGTCTTACCATTCAAGCCGAGAGAATGTGCTGCATCGTCCAGCCATTTGAAGTTGGTTAAATTTTGTCCGTCCGGGTCGGTGCTTCCTGATGCATCAAGAGTAACTGAATTGCCGGAAAGTTGAGCGGAAGCAATTGCAAGTGGTGTGTGATTGACAATTCGTTTTACCAAAACACTATCACTACCATTCAGAGTGCTAACAACAATCCAATTATCTCCTTCAACAAGTGTTGCACTGTCAGCGAATGTGCCGTTGTTGACGGAGATTGTCCGTTTTACTCCTTTGATGGAAACTGTAGCCAAAGTTATCGTGCTATCGATTCCGAGTCCGTCCTGCCGCTCAAAATAACCTGCCACCACATAAACCGACTTCCTTGTTGTGAACGGAGGTGTTTCAATCTGAACAGATTTAGCTGCAACAGAAAAATTGGCGCTATCTGCGACAGCTCCAATATTCAACCACATCTTTTGTTGTCCGTTCGATAGTGAGGAAGAAATTGGAAATGTTAATTTGTGTAGATTGTAATCGTAACAGCTTCCAATATTTGTATATGTGATTGAATCTATTTGCAATGTGAGCTGAGCAGTATCGATAACAGTTCCAACTTTTGGAAAAATGAGAGCCGTAATCACCGGCTTGCTTGTTTTAAGAATTCCGCTTTTTTGATTCGGCGATAAATGAAAGATTGTCGGATTTTGGATATAGATAATTGAATTGTCGTTATCGTTGGGGTTGGAATAGGGATTCAACGGATCATTCGGCCAAGGAATTTCACCCGTGTAGAATTTATACTCATACGCACCTGAAATTACACCGCCAGGAGCTCCGCCAATTTGAAGCCGCGCAGTTAATTCGAACAATCCATTTCCTTTTGCGGTCATTGGCCATGCAGATGTATCCCATCCATTAAATTCACCGACCAGAAAGACCGATGAAATGGAAGTCGATGCCTGATAGCTGAATGTCACATCGACACTATCTTGCGCGTCTACTCTCTGCGTAATGAATAAGCAAACAGCAAGAAAAAATATCAGCCACGAATTATCCCTGCCGAAGGCATCACTTCGTGAGAAGGTATCCCTTTGGGACACGAATTCATCTATATTTTTTTTCATTATTAATTCTTAATTTTTAATTCCTTTTATGGCAATGCCACACCATCCGGATTTTTAACTTCCACCCAATCAACAAGACGTGTAACAAATGGCGCGGCGAACATCCTTCCGCCAAATCCTAGAATTCGAAATGTCATCATTGGAGTATCAGAGACTTTTAGTAATTTTAAACGGTCAGAATAAATATCGTAACCTCGCTGCTTCGCTATTTTAGCGATAGAAGCATCCAATATTTTCTTTTGTTTGATCGGAAGCAAAGACGAAGCCGCATTATGCATTGTCTTTTCAAAAAGCGAATCGCTCAATCCTACCGGCAATTCCTTGTTAACAAGTTCAAAAAAGATATATTCATCGTTCAAGTGAATCGGTCCCTGTCGGTCTCCAACCTTCATCTTCCACGACATCACACCGATAGGCGGACGTTTATTAATAGAAAACATATTGGACAATCCACCCCGAGCCGATGTTTGATTATCGCTCGAATATTTTCGAATGACATTCTCGAATGAAACTCCGGTATCCAGTTCCTTCAACGCTCGATCCATAATTTCGAGACTTTGAGTGTGCAATTCCCTGATCCGGACTTGAGGAAATTGATAGTCACGAGAGGTCTCCGAAATATATTGGAATATTTCCTGATCGGAGAGTATGACATTCTTCCGGATTTCCATCTCTTCAAATTTTGAGAGCACTTGTTGACGCCAGAATATCTAATTCTTTTTTCGCCGAACCCTGCTGTTCTAAATGTCTGGAGATTGCTTCTCGAGCGAGCAATTCCTGCTGGACAAGGATACGTATCTGCGAATTCAACATTGCTGCGACGCCAGTCATTCGAGTCGAATCAATCTTGAATATTTTTCCTCTCAGTTTAAATAACACATCCCGAACGGTCCAGCATGACGAATCCACCACGACCATTGAATCATTTAAAATTGACCGGCAACGATCTTCCATCACAACCAATAACGAATCGGTTATCATCTGCTCGGAAGATGGGGGTGAATTCTTCCAAACAGAGTTTAATGTTTGCGCAACGATTTTGAACGGATGCGGAAGCGAGAAACCAACTTTCGAATGCAAAACGTTCTGGATATATTCATCCAGCCGGGCTTGCTCCTTTCGAAGCCGGAGTTTCGTCCCAACCCGTTCGTAAAGCACATCGGGCTGCATCCCGATAAAAAAATTGTTTGGTGATTCATAATTCAGGTGAAGAATATAATAACCTGTCGAGGCTTTTATGACAGGCGAGCATTCACCTTTTTTCAAACGGAAACCGGCTTCTTCAATTGGCGCTTCCGCTTCGCCCCATTTCAGTGTTACGGAATCACGAATGCATGCTATTGACGAATCAATTTTTAATTTGTCGAATTTTTCACATCGCTTTAATTGTTTTCGTACGAATGCGACATCCGTGCTATCGTCGAAGTATAAGAATGAAATTGAGAGCTGTCTTCTGGCATTCGGCAATGCTTTTTGAATCTCTGTTTTTTTTACTTCGACTTTACCGGCCACTTCTTCACGATAGAGTTCATCGCGAGCAAGCATCTTTGTAATATCTTCCATTGCTAGGTTGTATCCCGGATTTTGATTGAGATGATGATCCAAAGCTTCCTGAGCAAGAAGTTTTTCGGCGATCATCGAGTAAAGAAAAACGAGCTTCGATTCTTCCACGTTGTTGCGCCGGTTCCGGTATTGTCCGGGAAGAAGTTCATATCGTTCGAGAAATTCTTGTTCGGAGATAAAAGAATTTCCAACGCGTGCTATAAACGATTCATTCGTATTATCCGATTGCGCATAACCTGAAAAAATCAAGAGGCAAATTAAAAGCGCTTGGTATACGATTTTTATCATCTAAGGATTAATTCCTTCGTATGCGAATTCCACATGAAACGTTCTTTGTCTTTCTATTCACTTCAGTTCTGAGAGAACTCTGGCAAAGCCATTCCTTCCCGTGACACTCCCGAAGAACATAAATGAAAGGCGGAAATCTCTTTCCGCCTCATCAATAGAATAATACGTAATTTTATTTCAACAAAATCATCTTCTTTGTAGAAACAAAATTACCCGATGCCATGTGATAGAAATATACACCGGCTGTCAAGCGTGAATCATCAAATCTTACCGAATGTTTGCCGGCTGATTCTTTTTCATTAACCAGAGTGTTGACAACCTGTCCCAACAGATTGAATACTTTTATGGTAACAATTCCGGCTTCTTTCAATTCATAATTGATAATTGTCGAAGGATTGAACGGGTTTGGATAATTCTGCCCCAATGAATACGTAAAAGGAACCGCTCCTTTCCCATTAACCGCCGTGATTGCCGGACGATGGTGTGTATAATCCCACGCACTATAGAAATCTGGATCGATGCTCCCGAATTGCGAAGCGAGAGTGTATGTTGAATTTGCATCATCGATATTTTCATAGTGATTGTTGCCGTAACCGCCTTCATTGTCACAGCCAAATATTCCAAACTTAAATTCCTGCCCGAGTATAGCCGATGTATCGTATGACCTCTGTAAAGCATAGATTGAATCACCCGCGATCAAATCACCATGCGTTCCGTCATCCCACATCTTACAGGAATCAAGCGCCCGGCGATCCGGCCCCCAGGCACCTCCGATATCCCAACCACCGACTGCAGGACCATTCATCCACACACCATCGATGATAACGCTGTCAGGATCGGTAATTGTCCAGTTTGTTATATTTGTAGAAACCAGAGCTTTCCCCGCTTTTAATTCGTAAATCGCAGGACGTACATCGCATGTGAAGGTTACGAGAACAGTCTTAGAAAGATGCTGAGAGTTCGGAAACAGCGGCATCCTTCGTTCATCCGATATTGAATTGACGACATCCTGTACCGAGAGCAGGGTTGCATTCAATAAAAATCTCCGTTTCTCGGATGTTGCTGAGTTTCCCGGATCCGCAAAATTATAATAGATTTCCCGGTCCTGACTGCCAGTTGTATTTTTATAATATTGGTAATAAAGATATTCTTGGTGTGTCCGCAGTTCCTAATTTTGTTTTTATAGTATCGGCAGCCTGATACTTTGATGATACTCCGACACGTTTCATTTTCGTTGTGTACACTGAATCCGCACTACTGTTAAATCCGGCTTCGACAAAAAGCGAGTCTGAATAACTGAAACCATTTGCCGAAATTGCTGCTGCGAGATCGGCCTTGAAAGTGATGATAACTTTATCAGGGAAACTTAATAGACCAGGCGACATATTTTGCCACCACTTCCAAACAAGGGTCGAATCTGCCATGGTTGGATTGAACATAAAAAATCGGTTTCCACCATTCTGAACATCTGAAGCTGTGAGTATATTAGTTTCGTAAGTCGGAGTGGCATTTGCCGAATCGGTAATGGCATGAATTGCGAACTTATAATCGATTTCACCAGCAGGCGTAGTTTTCGGAAACTTAACCCAGGCCGACCAGAAGTTCGTTCCATCGTATGCATCTTGTCCCGTATTGCCGTGGTTTTTTTCACGCGTAAGCCAGATCGTGTTTGACCATGACAATGGCGCAACATTCCCGCGAACGCCGAGTTTCATCGTCGTACCGGAAAAGTTTTGATCTCCCTGCATATTTACACGGAAGAGTACCGCGACACTATCCGCTGAAGGAACGTACGGCTTCCACCATTGCGGCTGAACTCCTCCTCCATTAGCGTATTGAAGAGCAATTGTTGTGTCTTTGTTCCCGGTGTACGGCCCGAATCTCAGCGCACGGTTGCTGCTGTCTATCGTCAAATTACCACTAAGGTTGTTCTCCCATCCAACATCAGTCGCTGTGATAGAATCCTTTACATTTGTAAAGAACTTGTATCGAAATCTCGATGTGTCGCCGCGATTAAGAAGAAACTTTGCGGTCGCAGTCCAATAATCTCCTGAAATGTTTACAGCCCGGACACCGGTTAAATATGTCCATGTCAACGGTGTCTCACTGCCGCGAACTTGTACTGTTGAAGTGGGTTGAAGAGTATCCGGAATTGTGGCCGTATTGATTAGGAATGTCACGGTGACTGTATCGACCGTTTGTGCATTCACTCCGCAAATCAAAATGGCGATACCCATAATGATAAATGTGATAATCTTTTTTTTCATAACTCCTCCTCCTATCTTCTTCGATAGATTTATGATTTTGAATTATATTTCTTTTATCATTACAAATTCAAAAAAAGACTGCCAGCGCAAATGTATTTAAGTATCCAAACAATCCAAAATGTTGATACGCGTAATCAACTTCCAAACCCATCGAACCCGGTTCATTATATTTTAATCCGACGCCTAAAGTCAATCCTTCCTCTGAATCAGTCTGGAAAAGAGATTTATATCCGGCACGAAGGCATACATGATTCATTATTGTCGCTTCGGCTCCAAGGTTTACCACTTCCACATTGTCGCTCGGGCGAAGAGCATCGGCTTCGAGTGTGAGTCCGACGGTTTCCGATTTCAGTACATCCATCGCTAGGCCAACTCGAAATAGGAGTGGAATCGGCCATGGGTCGGTATTCAGGTTTGCTACATTGAGTTTGTTGGAACCAGCGTTGCTTGGATCGATATTGATTATTTTTCTCAAATCTCGGCCATCCATACGCATGTTGCCGCCAAAATTCGAGATGGACATTCCAAGGCGCATATCGTTGAAACCGGTTACATAAAGCAACCCGACATCAAACGCAAATGTGCTTGCTGATTCATTCCATATTGATTGTTGAATATATTTCGCTGAACCGCCGATTGAGAAACGATCTGTCAACATTCTTGAATATGATAGCGCCACGGCAAAATCCTGCGCGGACCAACGTTCACCTGTCCCGTCAGGATAGTCTGGCGTTGTCACTTCCTCTTCACCATAATCGAGTTGAGTGATACTCAATCCGAATGCATTTGTTCCATCTAAATTCATCATCGCGCCGAGCCAACGCAGTTTCGAACCGACAAGCCAATTTGTAGTCGAAAAAAGAGCTTCGGATTGTTTTTGTTGACAGAATGCCCCAGGATTAAAATATATTGAACCAACATCGGTTGAAGATGCAACTGAAATTCCTCCCATCGATATGGCACGTGCACCCACCGGAATACCTAAAAATTGAGCCGCCGTCGTCCCGATTTTTGACTGAGCGACAGTATCAGTACTCATAAACAAAATCAGACATGCTATGGTTGCAATAATTTCGAGTTTTTTATATCTCTTGTGCATCATGGCTGTCTCCGCTCACTTAATAATCGCAAATTTGCCTGTCTTAGTTCCGACAGGAGATTCTACTATATAGAAATACACTCCGAAAGCGATATCGAGATTTTCTTTTGATTTCAAATCCCACGAGACATGTCCATCCTCAATATTTTCATTATGTTCGAGCGTTATCACATGATCTCCACGCGATGTAAATATCGAAATCCTTGCCTGTGCCGGAAGATGGATGAAATCAATCCGACGAATACGTCCGCTGGTTACACTGGGCGGCAACGGCGATTCGAGTGACGAGGCAACAACATAGGGATTTGGAACCACACGTATTTTTGATAACGAACTCGCCGTTAATGTTTTGTCTTGCGTTGGTTTTTGGGGGGTAAATAAAAGTGTATCCCCTGCTTCAAAAGGTTTTGATGTAACAATCCGAAGTGTATCCTTACTGCTGTAAGGAACTATCACCGAATCTTTTGAGCTAAAAAATAATTCCCATGTGTAACCATTATCGCCTCTTGGATTTTTCTCATACAGGAAGATGTCGTCATTCGGCCCCAATCTTCCACGATTTGGTAAACTTTTCAAAGTGTTATAATTATAAGCAAATTTGATAAACGTCTTTTCAATACGATTATATATTCTGAAGTATGTCGGAATTGGATCAACGCCTAAATTCGAATCGTTGTATGATGTATCGATTATTGCCAATGAATCGAATTGAAATTCATAATCGCATGGCTTAGGATAACCGACCGCAAGCGGTTGTTGGTCTTGGTAAATATTGGCAGGCAGCATCGTCACTCTATAACCAAGTTTTGATGCGGTGATCCATTTTGTCAACGAATCCACTTTTGCAACATTCCATGCATTGTTGAAAACCAATTCAATTCCATCGAACACGTCGGCGTCTTTGCTGTCGGTGGCGAAGGGAGTCCCTTGAATATACTTGCTCTGATATACTGGATAATATTGATACTGAATTGTGTATTCACCGTTCGGCAAGCTTCCTGAATGCATCGCTCTGATTTGCCCGGTTCTCAAATTTATTTTAAGTAGTGAATCGATGATTTGTGTTCCTTGGCTATTATAAATTCTTACAGTTCCAGAAATAAGATTCCTTCCTCTTATAGTAACAAGTGTTGTATCGAGCAGGATGAATTGTTCAGTTTTATCCACAAGGTCTCGAACACTGTAACTTGATGTTCTTCTGTCCCACTCGGTAGAATCAGCGAGGTCGATCAGTCCATTCCCATTGTTATCGATTCCATCTACCTGCGTGTCGAGAAATTCAACCTTGTATTGATGGCCGGTTATTTTCGTCTCATCATCGACTTTATAATAAGCACTGCCGGTTCCAGAGCCTGAAGTATGAGTTAGCCTTACGCCATTTTGTGGAGGCACGAAGTCGAGGCTCTTCGCATTGGGAACCACTACCGCGCAATTTTGTCCGACACTCACTGCTCCTGTCGGTGCAATCGTAATACTAATTTTATTTTCAGCCGGAAGAATTTCTAAATATTCATCTCCATGATTGTATGCGACCAGCGCGTAATAATATGTTCTTCCGTTTTGAACCGAGCTATCGACATAACTGTGTACAATTCCATTATCGCTACCAAGGTAGTAAGCAAAACCTGAGATGTCGGAAAACAAATCACCCGATGTATGGAAGTATCCTTTGATGCTGTCTATTAAATCCCATTGTTTTAATGGTTGGTATGCAACAGGCGTACCCGAGCCATCGGTTATTGTAAGTATGTCGTTGAAAGTTGGATCTGTAGAACGATAGAGTTTATATCCTTCGAATGTTTTCGTTTGCAGCAGCGGATCGACCGTTTGTTCTGCAACGCGATCCCAGTAGAGTGAGACTTGCTTGTCGCCGGCAACAGCAGCGAGTGTCGGCAAATCCGGCGGTTGCGGAAATTGGTAGTTCGCGTCATAAATCTTTTGTACCGTTTTTTTGTTCTTCAACAAATCGGCGACATCAACATCGTAACCTTGTTTCTTACCCCCACCATAAACCAAAGCGAGAGAGAATCGTTCGGTCTTCTTCGTGAGCAGTGGAAAATATCCAGAACCGTAAATAAAATCTCCATCGGCTCCTGCAACCGGCCTTCCATTCTGAATCACATTTGGAACATCGAAGAAACCTGGAGCAAGATATATCCACATCGTATCTTTATCTCCCATTTTGAAATTCTGTGCAGGAGTGAAATAAAAGAAACTCGTCAAACCAATTTGATCGGATTCCTTCACATCGGTTTTATCGATGTGTGGTTCACCCGGAAGCCCTGTATCGAATCCGGCATTATCATAGCCGGAAGTAGGCAAACCATCGCCTTCACCGTAGTCGCCCGTGTTCGGGACACCATCTCTTCCAACATCATCATGAATAACGTTCCAGTTTAGGTTGTTGTCAATTCTATCATCGCGGCGTTCATCTATCATGCTGTATGGATCGCTGCCCGCACCGGTGAAATAATTTATATAAGCGACCGGCCGTAGAATATCGAACAGAACCGTTCCATTGGGCGTTCTCTTCACTTGTTCGTAGTGAAGATAATAATTTTCATCGATCAGGCCGTTATAATTGTTGTCGACTCCATCGTAAGCATTTGGATTGATTGAACCATCGAGCCGCACATTTCCTTCACTCACCCATGTTTTTCCCGGATAGATCTCACGCGTAAGCCCACGGGTTGTGATCCGAACCGAATCAGAATCAGGAATTGTGTAAAGATATCGGCTGTAATCATCCCTGATTAAAACAATTTGCATTCCCGGTATGAGCAATGTCGAATCAAAACTCGAAGAAGTAAACCTTGGAGCGTTTAATCCTGTATGCGAAGAATCGGCATCTCCGTCGTTGTCGATTCCATCATACGGATTGCCTGGGCTTTCGAGAAATGCATAACCAACAAGCCCTGTTCCAGCGCACGGATTTGGTTGCCAGAGCGGATTGTTCATGCATCCCCCATTAATTCCTTTGATGTCACCGGTGTATGTAATATTTTCTTTTGTATCGAAAAACGACCAGTCATCCTTATACTCACCATAATCTTCCGTCGATGTAACACCGACATAGGTTCCAACCAGCATACCAAAAACAGCACGATTATAATTTGTTGTCCCTGTATTCGTAATTTCGTACAGCCAGAAAATATTATCCTTTGCCAGAAACTGCGCCCACTGCAAAGCACGAACACTCATTCTTAGTCCGAGTCCATTCCTGCTCGGATTTGTTGAATCCGGTTGAAACCCAACACCGACGGAGTTGTTTGCTGGATCATTAAAACGCTCATCGTTATTATCATCCATCACGAAATACGTTTCAAGATCGGCGTTACGTTTATTTTTTCCGAAGTAACCATTCCACGAACCGCGCCAGCCCGGATCATTCACATCCTGCATTTTATCAGGCCAGAATGAAGGCCATGAATTTTTATCATCACTCATGGCTACTTTTTCTTTATTTGGATTGAAGTATCCATCTTCAGGTTCGAACGTCCAATACTTTCCAGTTCGTGGATCAGTATCGGTCAATGCAGTCGGACGATTAACCGGACATGTAGCGACAGAGTGAAATACTGAATTCGGTTTTTGAATCCATACGCTGTTTAGATAGGCTGAATCATATCTCACTTCAGCTCCAACAAGCGGACTCACATCGCCAAGATAACCATTGTTCGGATATTTCCATGCACCACGATATCCTTCTTCTGCAGGCTGGCCGATAACGCCCCAATTCCCAAAAACTGTCATGACCTGATTGCCATTCATGATGGCATACCGACGATAGTTTCGGTTGCTCGGCTCGTTTTGGGCGAAGACACTCGTGATACTCGCTGAAATAATTATTAAGAAGAAAAAATAATAAGTGATTGTCTTCATGATTAAAACTCCAAGTTTATACCAAATTCGATACGGCGTGGTTCTAAATATCGTGTTGGATCATTAAACCATTGACCGGCAGTATTGACATACAATGGAGTTGTCAGCGCTTGTTTTTCATCGAGTGAGTAGTCCGAACGGCCTGTTGAAGGATATACGCGAGTTTGATTTCGTGTATCGAACAAATTGTAGATTTGCGCGAAGATAACCGCCTTCACCGGTTTGAAATCGATTTGATAGAATGTCCGGAGATCACAATTGAATGTTGCAGGTTCATTTTGACTGTTGGTTACCATAGTTGTAACCGTACCACTGTATTCTAGTGAAGGTGTGTAAGGCGCTCCTGATCCGTAAGTGAGTATGGAACTAGCACCCCAAGTATCGGTAAAATAATTCACCGACACATTTAACGTGTGGCGCTGATCCCATTTTAAAGGAACCATCTCAACATCAGGAAGAGAGCCGCCTGCTTTTGCAGTACGCGCTTGTTGCGGATCTGACGCAGTCCCCGACGCAACCTGGAAAGTGTAATCCACACGGGCTGTCACTCTGTTTGAAAATCTTTTATCTAAAGTGAACACAATTCCTTTAACGATTCCAAAATCGCTATTCGTGTATTGATAATATTCACCACCACCGAACACATGGATGTCGGATCCTTCCGTGCCGGTGAGTCCGCGAATATCTCGCATGTATGCTGTCAAATCAAAAGCAATATCATCAGTCAACTGCTGTTGTAATCCGAGTTCTGCGCTCACGGTTAACTCCGGATCAAGATTTGCATTGCCGACATTACCCATGTTATCAGAGGTCACCTGGCTTAGTTTGAATCTTGGGTTCTCGTACAAATATTCAAATCTTGGAATTTGGAAAAAGTGCCCGTAAGAAAAATGGATTATTCCTCGATCGGTGATCGGAAATGAAACACCCAACCGAGGACTTACTGCCCATTTTGCTTTTGCCGGTTTATACCAATAAGCAAGACGGTCCTGAAGTGTGGTGAGAGTTCCGTTATTATTGAATATATGATCCGGACGTATCGGGTTATCGATGCTCGGATCGTCGACTGTATACATGTAATGAAGAGGATCGCTTGTGTCGGCATGCGAATCGTTCAGCACTTGTCCGTCGGGATTGAAATAATCAAACCGCAAGCCGATGTTCACGATTATGCTCTTGAACTCCATCTTATCCTGTAAATACGTCGAAAACTCTTTCGGATGATGAATATAGTAATCATGGTACGGAGATGTGATGTCCGCAATCTCTGTTCGCATATAAGATATCGATTGAGGCACTTTCTGATAATCGAATCCGGATTGATCGTCCGCCGGTATCAAAGTCATGCTCTCGTTTGTTAAAGTGTGCGATCGATATTCGACGCCGAATTTAATCATGTTCACATCGTCAATTTGACTATTGATGTCAAACTTGATGAGGGCTGTTTGCGTCGTCCGATGAGATCGATTGAGATCGGTTCCACCCGTGTAGAAACTATATGCAGGCGCTACAGTCAATTGTGGATTCACATAGTGCGGCCCGTATGGATCGACAACCTCTACCTGGATGTGATCTCCTTGAGCTGTCGTCGAATCTTTATATTTCAAATCATATAAATAATATTTATAATCCTTTTTAAAGAAGGAACCTCCTATGTTATAAAACGTGTTGGCGCTTAATGCATGATTGAATTGAAATATGAAGGTATTGGTTTTGTTGTATTCGTTCCCTTTACCATCGGGATCGTAAAAATAAATAAAGTCATTGCCAGTTATAGCATCGTACTTTTTTGATTTCGTATAATCGAAAATATAATCTCCCGAAAGTTTCATCGTTGGAGTAATATGCCATGTCAATTTTCCTTGTGCGTATGACCTGTCGCTCCAATCCATCGGGACGACGGCATTATCGCCGGTTCCGTATGGAACTTCTGAAAGGACTGTATCAATCGTAGTACTTTCTCCGGACGCGAGAGGTCTCGTTATAGAAGTATCCTTCACTTGGTTCCAGGGATTGAATCGCCTGATTCCTTTTTCGTGTCCGTTGAAATAAATATTCCTGGCGTTTATAAAAAAAGTTAATCGGTTGGTGAACAGCGGTCCGCTCAAGTTTCCTTCGAAGTCTCTGATATCGGTCGCTTTAAATTTGTCTCCTGTAAAAATCTTGGTATCCGAGGGCATATAATCACCTCCGTAGAAACCCACTCCGCCGGCGTACTTCTCGCTCCCTTCTTTTGATGAAATATTTACAATGCCCGACATCGCCTGGCCGTACTCTGCATTGAATGCTCCTGATATCACTTGAAGTTCCTGAACAAGACTTTTATTCACCTCGACAATTTGAGTGCCGTCATAAGCATCCATCACAGGAACACCATCGATCCAATAGGCAACCTCACCTGTGCGGCCGCCACGCAAACTGCCTTGCACAAATCCCGCCTGCATTGAAATAACCTGACCGACTTCTGTTACAGGCAATGCTGCTATTTCATTCCCGCTCACGATAGCTGTTGTTGCTGTAAGATCTTTTTGAACAAGCGGACGCTCGGCAACGATTACAACTTCCTGAGTAACCTGGAGTTCGGTTTCCGAAAGTTCGACATTAACGGTTGTTGTCAAATCGCCTCTCACTTGGACACCTGTAACTTTCACGGGGGAATATCCGAGCATGGTCACTTCCAGAGTATATTCATTGGGGAGAACATTGATGATGAAATATTTTCCCTGAAAATCGGCCGAACCACCAAGGGTCGTTCCTTCCACCCTGACGTTTGCTCCGAAAATCGGGTCACCGGTTTTTTTGTCTTTGACTACACCTGCTATCTTTCCTGTCGAACCACCGATTGCATTCGATAGCAGGAACGACAACAGCAACAGAGAACTCAACGTGCGTGTCACTATGATTCTCCTTTTTGACAATTCATTTTCTATAAAAAAGAATTATGAATTACTTTTGAACGCCTCCATTGATTTCTCAGTCTGAAGGAGTCGAACCTGAAGTTCGCCGAACAACTAATTTTGGAACAAAAGTTTTTGAAATTGGCTTTGCTTCAGGATACTTCATGCGTTCGAACAACCGTTGAACAGCAAGTGATCCCATCTCACTTATGGGTTGTTTCATTGTAGTCAATCCGATGTGCCGGGCCAATTCAATATCGTCAAATCCGACGACAGCGATATCTTCAGGACAGTGAATCCCTTCCTCTTCCATTGCTTGCAATGCGCCTGATGCTTGAATATCACTGGTTACAAAAATTGCAGTCGGCCGTCGTCTGCCGGACAAAAGAAATTGCTTCATCATTTTATACCCGTCTTCATAAGTAAAACCATCGAGACGCGACGACATGCTATGTTTAACAAAATCCTTTTCAATAAGGATATCCGCCTCACGCATAGCCCGCTTAAATCCTTTCAGGCGTTCACGCGCCGGAGTGCTTTCAAGATTTGCATTCATGATCCCGATTTGTTTATGTCCGAGCGAGATAAGATGTTGCGTCGCCATGTACGCACCGCGAACATTCTCTACCTTATACGAATCATAATCCGGATGGTACGTATCTATAAGTACAACCGGAATTTTTAAATCGGCATATTCAGCCGCACATGTTCCCGGCATTTTCAATGAGCAAAAAAGTATTCCATCTACACGTCCGCGGACATTTATTTTCTTCAGTGTCACCTCGGCATGATCTGGATGCGCCACACCATGCAAAATAAGATCGCATTCGTGTTCTGCAAGCATTGCCTGCATCGACTGCAGCATCTCCACGAAAAAGAATGTTGTGAAATACGGAATAATCGCCAACACGGAATTTGTACGCTTACTTGCTAAACCTCTTGCATAAGGATGCGGATGATAATTTAGCTTGTTGGCAATTTGGAGAACTCGATTCTTTGTTTCTGCGGAAACATTCGGGTGGTTGTTGAAAACACGTGAGACAGTTCCAATTCCGACTTTTGCTTTTTTAGCTATGTCGTAAATTGTAAGAGACATAATTGGAAACATCCCTCTGATTGTGGAAGCGCTTCCAATATTCAAAAAATATTTTTTATTGTCAAGTCTTTTTTTAGATAAATCCCCTTATTGAAAATTTAATTAATCACCGACAAGATAGCCATTTCCGAAGTATCCGCCGTCACAGCCCCGCATTTCACACTTGACAATGCATCTGGTTTTCCCGACATTCATGGGGGTGCTTATTCGTAATCCATTTCAAGCTTTCATTATTTGTCGCTATTAGTTGCAATTATCAGGTGGAGTTTTTAACCAAAATAATTAACATGCAACAACTATCTCATGTTCTTGTAAAAAATGACGATAAAGAAATAATTCGTATAATTGACTGTCATTGTGTCCTTCTCAAGTTCGATTGAGAGTTCCGGCACTGGCATTAGCTCAGTTACCAACGGGGTTGGGCAATTAGAGCTATCGAAATTCAATCAGCCCTATGATTTTGAAAGGAATTGGCATGAGACGATTGGTAATACTGCTCATACTCTGCGTCAGCTCTGTCTATTCGCAGACGTACTACATGAATGTCCGAATGAAGGGAGGGGGCACCACTTCTATTCCCATCCAGGATATTCAAAAAATCACTTTCTCAGGTGTTAATGCTATTAGAAACGAAAAGCTGTCGACAGTCATCAAAACGTTTACTCTGCTTCAAAACTATCCCAACCCATTCAATCCAACCACGACAATTGAATACCAACTACCCAAAATTGGGAATGTTGAAATCAAGATTTTCAATGTCAATGGTCAGTTGGTTAAAACACTCGGGATCACCCGTCAGGCTCAGGGCATGCATACCTTTGTCTGGGATGGGAAGAATAACGATGAAAAAACCGTAGCAAGCGGGCTATACCTCTACCAAGTAACTTTCGAGAATTCGATGCTCGCGAAGAAAATGTTGTTCATCAAATAATTTGAATTCAATTTAATATAGGAGATACAACAATGAAGAATGTTACCCTTTTTATCATCATGGTCTTCTTAGCTCAGTTCTCTTTTTCTCAAACGATGACCGTTCATAAGACTGACGGAACAACCACCTTTGAACTTTCCCAAGTAGATAGCATCACATTTTCAACATCAACCCCGACACCGGGTGGTTATACGGGTGATTTTTTAGGTTGGACTGGGTCGAGTGGTACTTACACTTATTCACTGGTGAAGGTCAATGGCCAAAATGGAACCGTAACTAATATTGGCGGTAGTGATTACTTTCCAGGTATGGCTTACGGACCTGATGGAACCCTGTACGGCATAGGCACACATTTAGATATAATTTATCCAAGTGATGGTTCCACTACCGAAATCGGAAGTTTTAATTATCAATCGGAAACTGACATATTGATGCATGCTGGAGCGTTCTCACCAAGCGGGACGTTATATGTTACAGAAAATGCAATTACAGGTGCTAGCCGCGTTTTCAGCGTAAATCTCAGCAATGCTGCACTTACACTCGTCGGTACCCTTCCTACTTCTCCGGATGTATGGGATTTAGAATTTGCATCGACCGGCACACTATATGGTGTTCATTTCGACTTATCTACATTGAATGCATCCAATATGTCACTAATAACTGATTTAGGTTCGACAGGCACAGATATCACCTCTATAACTTTTGGGGATGGAGGAGTTTTATACGGCAGTTATTACAGTTCTACAAGTCTGTATTCCCTGAACCTCACCAATGGCAATGCTACATCAGTACTGACTTTAAGCAGCTCGGGAATTTGGTCCTTGGTTGCCGAAAGAACTACCTCGCCATCAAACATTGTGAACCATAAAACTGCAAAAACGTACGGCGTAGCTCCTCAAAAATCAAGGGAAAAACTAATGGCACTCGAAAAAGCGGTCATAGAATGTCACAATATGAGACTCATGAATAAAAAGTAAAATGTTATGAGCTAAGTTTTGCAATCAGATAAAAAAACTAAAATCACGACACTCGATTTGTTGATATTATATTTTTGTAATCGTTCAATCCCGCTTGTCAGAGTTCGAAATTTGTTTATCGATACCGGGCAAGCGGGATTGCATTGTTGTTCGAACGTTGCAAAGCACGTACGGCTTAATGCACACACTGCTTCCTTAATTTCAAGAAAAAACCTTTAAAAAGTTCCAGTGCCTTTTTAAAAACAATGATAGTTAACTATAATCATTGTGATATTTCGGTGTTTGATTTTATCGGAAGGAGGTTCAACTTATCCGGTTTGCATCTGCCGTTTAACGCAGTTAATTCATACAAACGATTTGTTTCCCATGGTTGAATTTGATCCCACGTGAAACGCCATTCCCAGTTTGATTCGACAGTTCCGGGAAAGTTCATTCTTCCTTCACTTCCCAGTCCGATTATATCCTGAAGCGGAATGATCGCAATATCTGCAACCGATCTCAAGGCGAGTGTGATCAAATCCCAATTTATCTGCCAGCCATCAGTCACGCAATACCGTCTTACGAAGTCGCGTTCGTGCTCGGTCGCTTTTTCGTACCAGCCGATTGTTGTGTCGTTGTCGTGTGTTCCGGTGAAGACGACATAATTTTTTTCATAGTTATGTGTGAGGAAATTATCTTCCGGATCGGTTGAAAATGCAAATTGCAATACCTTCATTCCGGGGAAATTGAATTTTTCTCGAAGCGCAGTCACTTCAGGAGTCACAACACCAAGATCTTCAGCAATGATCGGCAACGAACCGAGTTTCCTTTTGATCGCCTTGAAGAGTTCTGCGCCGGGAGCTTTCACCCATCGACCTACTCGTGCAGTTTTTTCTTTTGCAGGAATCTCCCAATACGCCTCGAATCCCCGGAAGTGATCGATGCGAATGATATCAAAAAGCGAGAGAGTTTTTCTAAAACGATCAATCCACCATTTGTATTCTTGTTGCTTCATCACATCCCATCGGTACAATGGATTTCCCCATCGCTGTCCGTCTTTGCTGAAATAATCTGGAGGAACGCCGGCAACAGATGTGGGCATTCCATCTGCATTGAGATGATACGCTTCCTGGTTAGACCAAACATCCGCGCTATGATGCGCGACAAAAATCGGGATGTCGCCGACCAGCTTCACATTATTTTCGTTTGCGTACTTCTTCAGTCTCCCCCATTGTCGCGCGAAGCACCATTGTGTGAATTTATTAAAATCAACATGGGCTTTTAATTTAACCGCCGCAATTTTCAGAGCTTCCTGCTTACGCTGAACAATATCGTGATCCCAGTGTACCCACAATCTTCCGCCATGTTGCTGGTTCAACGCCTGAAAGAGTGCATAGTCGTCGAGCCAAGATTTTTCTGAATTGCAAAATTTTTCAAATTGTTCTTGGTCTTCATGACTGCATCGTTCAAAAAATCTCCGTGCGGCGATGCTGAGCAGTTCCATTCGAGCAGTCGTAACCTTTGAGTAGTCGACACGATGTTGCGATCCGTTTTCCCACGAATGAAGTTCCTCCTTCTTTAATAAATCGAGAGACACCAATTCATGTAAATCGATAAACAAAGGATTCCCGGCAAAAGCGGAAAGAGACATGTAAGGTGAGTTAGCCATTCCTGCCGGACCGATTGGCAACATCTGCCAGATGGACTGACCCGCCGATACTAACCAATCGATAAACTTGTATGCTTCCTCACCGAGATCTCCGGAACCGAACGAACCGGGTAATGATGTCGGATGTAAAAGTATTCCGCTGCTACGAGAAAAATTCATCAGTGTAATCGCTCCTTACTATATTTTCGTACAATTCGAGTCAAACATAAACAAGTAAATTCACAAAGGCAATAGGCCTATCGGAACGCGGCCGGGAATCGTTCTCCAAATATTTCTGATAAATTGGAAGTGTTGGAAATCATCAAAAACTATATAAAAAAAATTTTAGAGAAATCATGCAGATAAATTTTAATTTGATCTATCTATTTCAGGAAAAATCCGTTGCAATTATTTAGCATTATACTTAAACTTAATTCACAATTGAAACCTGTTCTGCTCAACAAATACAAACACCAAATGAAAGGATAAGAATAGAAATGAGAAAAAAAACGACGTTAATAATTTGCAGCATCCTAATGTTTTGCGGGATACTCACTGCTCAAACTTCGAAGGGATCCGGCCCGTCAACGCCGAAGGATTCGACAAGTACTGCAATTTCACCGAAGAACCAACAACTGATAGTCTGGACAAACGGTGACCGTGAAGTAGCCCTCAAGATGGTATTCATGTATGCATTCAACTGTAAGAAGAACGCTTGGATGGATAATGTAAGGCTTCTCGTCTGGGGTCCGTCATCAAAGTTATTAGCGGAGGACACTCTGTTGCAGGGACGTCTGAAGGAACTCAAGAACGTCGGAGTGGAATTATACGCATGCAAAGCCTGTGCAGACTTATACGGAGTGTCCGATAAGTTAACAAATCTGGGAGTTACCGTGATGTACACTGGAAAGATGCTGGCCGACTTACAGAAAAGCGGCTGGTATGTGTTGGGTATTTAATTTTCTATAGTGGCCGGAGAGAGTTCGGAAAATAAAACCTGTGAGGATCAAGGAAAAACTTTTTAAATCGGGAAGATAGATATATTTTACTTCACGTATTAATTTTCGATTTTCGCAACCTTGCATTATTAGCCTTGTGTTCGTATATTTGTACTGCTTTTAGGTGAGATTCCCGGATAAGAGTCTCTATTTTTTGGGAGAGCTGGCAGAACGGTCCCGCCTGCTATTTAAAAAAAGACTATGAGCGGGATTTCGTCCCGACATAAAACGTCGGGACTCAACTATTGCGCGTGTGATATCGGAGAGCTGGCAGAACGGCTATTGCACCGGTCTTGAAAACCGGCGCCCGCAAGGGCTTGTAGGTTCGAATCCTACGCTCTCCGCTCAAGAGCCAACCATTTTTATAGTTGGCTCTTTTTATTTCATGTGCTCGCACATAGCGTAGGGAAAAAATTATTGCACCGGTCTTGCCCTGAAGGACCTGCCTTCGGCAGGTAAACCGGTGTCCCGACGAAGTCGGGACTTGTAGGCCTTCGTGCGATTTTTGCACGATGGCACTTTAGTGTTCGAATCCTACGCTCTCCGCCAAACTGCGTCCTGTTTTAAAAAGACTTCAGAACGAAACTTCGTCTTGAATGCCCGGTTGACACTTTTCCTTCTATTCTGTAATATTACTGCACGTATCCGGTTTATTTTGGAGGTAAGATCAATGATTAAGAAAATCCTATTAATCCTAATGATAGCTTGCTCCGCATTTATCACCGCAAAAGGCCAGGGGATTAATTACAAGGATATATATTTCTATTTAATGGAAGATCCCTTCGATTCATCAAGAATCGTGAGTGTTCTGAAAGATCGGAATCTTGATTCTTTAAGCGAAGAAGAGAAAAATTGGAAGATTCTCTGCCTCGCACAGGCGGAGAGGATGAGTGGTTTTATCGCAGGTTGGTTTTTCTCCCCCCGCGCTTATAAAAAGATGAATGTTCTGCAGGCAGACGAACTATTAGATATGGGAACATGGGATGAGCACTCTAAACTCTATTTGATATTCGATAGATCACTTACGGCAATTATTCTCGGGCATGCAACACACACCATTGATTGGCTAAATTCCATTCTTACAGCTTCCGAAAAAAATGACAATACAATTCACATGGCATTCGGTCTGGCATACTTCTCACTCTCGAATTATAATAGCGCCGAGTATCACCTCCTGCAAGCTTTGTCCTCGCCAAAATCGAAATGGGAAGAGTGGTGGGCAAAAAGATATCTTTCGCTAGTTTTTGAACTGGAGAAAAAATATTCCCGGGTAGAGGCTTTATTAAGAGATAATCTCCAATCAAATCCGGAATTTTTTGCTTTCTACGACCACCTAGGACGCTTCCTCTATAGGCAAGGCAGATTGGTAGAAGCTCGTGCAATAGTTGAAAAAGGGTTGAAATTTGATCGATCTAATTTCTTACAGGAATTACTAGAAGATATAAGAAATGAAATGGCTGAATAGTTTTTCCGTTCTCGAATTATGCATTCAAAGTCTTCAAAAAAATTAATTCCGAGTAGAATCGGTTACTGTATCCAAGCAAGAAATATTCTAATCTTGATAAAGATGAAAAATGAAACTTACCTCAAATAATGATTCTTCTTCAATGTATAAATTGAGAAATATTAGTCAACGAAGTCCACTTTAGCGGACGCAGTTGGCTCACGAAATCCCAATCAACACTCCCGCCGCGAATACAAGTATTCCACCGACCACGACCTGGAAAATTGCAGTCCATATCGGTGTATCCATGAATTTGTGACGGATCCATGCGATTACATCAAGTTCAATCATTACAACAATCACTGCAACAACAGTAGCCGTGTAAACATTTCGAATTAAATAAGGAAGTGTGTGGCCCAAGCCACCCAATGTCGTCATGAGACCGGTAATTCCACCACGCATCCACGGATGTCCTCGTCCGGTTAGTGAACCGTCATCCGAAAGCGCTTCAGCAAATCCCATGCTGATGCCGGCTCCGATACTTGCTGCGAGTCCGACGAGGAATGTATCCCAACTGCTGTGTGTAGCAAATGCTGCGGCAAAAAGCGGCGCTAGAGTAGAAACTGATCCATCCATTAATCCTGCAAGTCCGGGTTGAATAACTTGCAATAGAAACAGGCGCTGTTGAGTAGCTTCTTCTGATTCAGCCATCGCCGTTTCTTCCATATGCTGTGCTGACTGAATATGTTTTCGTTCTTCGTTGGCAAGGTCGCCCAATAATTGTCTGATACCTGCATCCGTAGTTTTTCTTGCTGCCACTTCATAGAACCGGCAAGTTTCAAACTCCATTTCCTGCGCGTGTTTGCGTACGGCTGAAAGTCTGAGAGGCCTGATCAGCCAAAACGGTTTTCGCTTGACAAACCCACGAACATCTTCGCGCCTGATGAGCGGTATATGTTCACCAAATCTCGCTCTGTACAACTCGATGAGCCGGTGACGATGCCCGTTTTCTTCATCGCGCATTTTGGCAAATTCCCCGGCTTGTTGGGGATAGTCTGATTGTAGGCCGTCGGAGAAGTTGTCATAAATTTTGCTGTCTTCTTCTTCCTGTGAGATGGCCAGTGCAAGAATTTCTTTTTCAGAAAGACTTTCAAATGATCGCATGAAATTCTCCTCAAAAAGATATTGTAACAAAGTTCGTGGATTTAGTTTGTACTAAGTAAAGTAGGAGAAACAAGAATCAGTTGCAAGTTGGAAGATTAAAATTCATGAAGATTAAAATTCATTCGCTTCAACCGTTCCGGACACCGACATAACCAAGTACTCTACCGGTGTCCAGAACGTTTTGGAATTTCTTAGATCGGAAAAAATCCCTCAACCGAAAGATAACGCTCGCCGGTATCATAGTTGAACGTAAGAATTCTTCCGCCAGGACGAAGTTCCGGAAGTTTCTTCGCTACAGCAGCTAATGACGCACCTGATGAAATACCGACAAGAATTCCTTCTTCACGCGCCGCACGTTGAGCGTATTCAAAAGCTTCTTCCTTTGTAACTTGAATCGCGCCATCAATGGCATCTAGATGCAAATTCTTCGGAATGAAACCTGCGCCAATCCCTTGAATTGCATGCGGCGACGGTTTGCCGCCGCTGATGACTGGAGATGCCGCGGGTTCGACAGCGAAGACTTTCAGTTTCTTGAAAACTTTTTTCAACTCTTCAGCCACAGCCGTGATATGTCCGCCTGTGCCGACACCGGTGATGATGTAATCGAAGCCTTCAGGAAAATCTTCCAGAATTTCTTTCGCGGTTGTTTTTTTGTGAATTTCAATGTTTGCTTCATTCTCAAATTGTTGCGGCACCCAGCCATTCGGTGTTTTGGCCGCGAGTTCTTGAGCACGTTCGATGGCTCCTGTCATTCCCTTTTCACGCGGAGTCAAATCGAATTGCGCGCCATAGGCCGCCATTAATTTTCGCCGCTCTACGGAGAACGATTCCGGCATAACAAGAATGAGTTTGTAGCCTTTTACAGCCGCAACCATTGCCAATCCAATTCCGGTATTTCCGGAAGTGGGTTCGATAATCACTGAATCAGGTTTGAGAATTCCCCGCCGTTCCGCATCCTCGATCATCGCTAATCCGATGCGGTCTTTTATACTTCCACCGGGATTAACTCGTTCGAGTTTCACCCAGACTTCTTTCTCCGGAAATAATCGGTTTAGCCGCACATGTGGAGTCCGGCCGATAGTTTCAAGTATACTATTTGCTTTCATCGTATATCCTTTTTTAAATTTATTTTACAGCATTCTTCAAAGCCTGATCCAGATCCTCTTTAATATCTTCGATATCTTCCAATCCGATCGAGAGACGAATGTAATCGGCTGTTACACCGGTTTCGACTTGTTCTTCGGCACTTAATTGTTGATGTGTCGTCGAGGCAGGATGAATAACAAGGCTCTTCGCGTCTCCGATATTTGCAAGATGAGAAAGAAGCTTGACCGAATTAATAAATTTCTTTCCGGCTTCCAGCCCACCTTTTATACCAAAACCAAGGATCGCTCCATAATTTCCTTTTAAATATTTTTGAGCGAGTTTATGGCTCGGATGTTCTTCCAGTCCGGGATAATTCACCCAGCTAACCGCCGGATGCGCTTTAAGAAATCGAGCAACCTGAATTGCATTTTCTGAATGCCTCTTCACTCTCAATGCGAGTGTTTCCAATCCCTGCAGGAACAAGAATGCATTGAATGGACTCAAAGCGGAACCGAGATCGCGCAATAATTGTACTCTTGCTTTAACGATGAATGCAACATTCCCCATCCCGGGAAAGTTTCCAAACTCATCCCAGAATTTTAATCCGTGATAACTCGGATCCGGTTCGGTGAATTCCGGAAACTTACCGTTATTCCAACTGAATTTTCCAGAATCCACAATGACTCCGCCGAGCGAAGTTCCATGGCCGCCGATGAATTTCGTCGCCGACGTAGCCAGAATGTCTGCGCCATAATCAATCGGCTTGACTATTCCCACGCCGACTGTATTATCGACAACCAGTGGAACACCTGCATCGTGTGCTATTTTTGCTATCGCTTCAAAATCAGGAATATCCAATTTCGGATTACCGATTGTTTCGGCGTACACGGCTCTTGTTTTATTTGTGATGGCTTTTTTAAATGCTTCAGGTTTGGTTGAATCTACAAAAATTGTCGTTCGCCCTAATTTTGCAAATGTGTTATGCAAGAGTTGATACGTCCCACCGTAGAGATTGTTAGCGGAAACAATTTCATCACCAAGCTGTGTAATATTCAGAAGCGCCAAAGTTGCCGCGGCTTGTCCGGAAGATACTGCCAACGCGCCGGTGCCGCCTTCGATTGCCGCGATTCGCCGCTCGAAAACATCGTTCGTCGGATTCATCATTCGTGAATAGATGTTTCCAAATTCCTTTAACGCAAAAAGATTCGCGGCTTGATCGGTGTCTTTGAAAACATAAGACGTCGTTTGGTAAATAGGTACCGCACGGGCACCGGTAGCCGGATCCGGAGTTTCCTGGCCGGCGTGAAGCGTGACAGTATCGAATCGATAGTTTGACATTTTTTTCTCCTGTGTATGATGATTGATTTCTATGTTATTTTTTTTATTTCCTAACGAATATAACTTTAAAACGAAAAAACCTCTCCCGGGAATTCCCGAAAGAGGTTTTTAAAAATCGTTTTGCCTCATTTCCTCATTCCCTTGGCCGCGACGTCTGGTCTTGGGAATGTCGCATCAAAATAGTGTTGTTAAAAATAATTTGATGAACAACTTTTACCCGCCGACGCTGCGAAGAATCGCATTCGACAACAACAGAATGCCATTGCTCCCATTCCGCACATCGAGATTCTTTCCAGCATAAAGTTATTCATTTAAATTCCAAATCGTATAATTGATAAATTAAGTATATAACATTTCTTGGAGTTTGTCAAGTTGATTTAAAATTAGTTTTCGATTTTTCTCTCAATATCATTTTTTTACAGTCCAACAATCAGTAAAACATACGACTTTATTATTATGCAACAACTACGAATGGTAATATGTTCCCATGAATTGCGAGATTGGAAATATTCTTCACTTGAGGCTGAAAACTCTTTTCTACCACAATAATCTTCTGTCGGATTTCCGATATTATATCGCCTAACTCATTCTACCTGGAATTAAATAGAATCACCAACGATTTTGTCGATTAATATCCTACCTTTTTTTATGATGATTGACGAACTATAAGTTCCGGTTTTAATACGATCTTTTGCGGCTTACGAAGAATTTCGTCTCTTTGATTTACAACCATGTCATACGCAGCTTCGACTATTTTCTCCAAAGGTTGCTTGATAGTTGTAAGCATAGGACTAGAAAGCTGCGCGATGCGCAAATCATCAAAGCCTACGATGGCAATGTCGTCAGGAACTTTTTTATTCATGGCTTTTGCTGCACTAATCAGTCCAAAGGCACAATGATCTCCCGCAGCACAAAAAACGGCATCGACGCCAATATCCATTAATTTCGGAAAGATTTCCATTCCTTCCTCACGAGAATAACGTATCACTTCGAAAATGGATGATGGAGATACGGTCATCTTTGCAGAACCCACTGCATGCTTGAATCCTTTGATTCTCTGATCCGCGTTGTATCCACCCTGCACACCAGTTCTGCCGGCCACAATGGCGATCTTTTTTTTGCCTTTCGAAATCAGGTGATCTCCCGCAAGGCATCCACCCATGAAATTGTCCGTGGTAATTGTCGACACGTTGAGCATCTCTTCGTCAATCAATACGATCGGTACGTTCGCAGCAGAGTATGCCTCAACAACATCGATATCCGGCCGTATCGAAATAGCAATTAAAGCAGTAGGTTTTGTTTGTGCGAGCGCTCTGAGTAAACTATTTTTTTGTTCTTTCGGGTCGTCTGTCACAGACCGTAACGTCATCTCGTGCGGTTTAAACCACTTCTTGTGATGCTCACAAAGAGATGTATGAAATGACGATTGAAATGTTGGTGCAGCTATCACAACTTTGATATCTTGGTCCATGATCACTACACACTCCTTTTTATTTTCAGATGAAAAATCAGAATTAAACCATTTATTGTTATTAAAATCCTACTAATTGAAGTCAGGAACTGACATAGTGATGAATATGCATTTTAAATATTCATTATTAAATATATCGGAATATATGTCTCAAACTTTAATTAAAAATAAAAGATTTATCGAAAAGGCTGACTTTTTAAAAAGATGAACTGTGATCGTTCGTTATTGCAAGATTATTTGCATTCCCATTCTGTTGATCGGAATCGATTGAAAAATGCTCCATTATTTTCCGGGCAACCTTTTCTCCAACAACCGCGGCACGTTGCTCGTGGGTTGCGAATACAACTCCTTGAACCGATCCGAACGTCTCAAGCAATTCCTTTGCACGTTTTTTTCCGATTCCTTCAATGAGATTGAGTTCAGTGCGAAGAGTACGTTTCGCGCGTAAGCTTCTGTGGTAAGTTATCGCAAATCTGTGGGCTTCGTCCCGAACTCGCTGTAATAACCGCAGCCCGGCTGAAGTTTTTGGAATTGGATAAGGATCGCTGTCGCCCGGACGAAAAATTTCTTCCAGGCGTTTCGCCAAACCAATGATCGGCTGATTCTCGATTCCTAATTGGTGAAGCGCTTCAAGAGCGCTCGATAACTGACCTTTACCACCGTCGATTAGAATGAGATCCGGAAAAATTGTTTGTTCTTCGATCAACCGTTTGTAACGTCGATGAATAACTTCCTGCATGCTTGCAAAATCGTTCGGACCGTCGACCGATGTAATCTTAAATTTCCTGTATTCGGATTTCCTCGGTTTACCGTCGGCAAACACCACCATCGAAGCGACGGTGTCCGTTCCCTGTGTGTTCGATATATCGAAACATTCTATATGGCGCGGCAGAGTTGGAAGATGAAGATTTTCCTGAAGCGCAGAAATACTTTTCGGGATGAAATCCTCGCGCTGCTCTTTCTGCAGTTTTAATTCGTCCAATAAGTATTTGGCATTTGTCTGGCAAAATGCGATCAGCTTCTTCTGTTCGGCTTCAATCGGAAGAATAATCTTCACATTCTGATTCGTTTTTTCTGAAAGCCATTTCTCAAGCGTCGTTTCTTCCGTAATCGATTCGGGGATCATGATTTCAACCGGAATATCTTCTGCTTCCAGATAATATCGTTCTAAAAGATTCAATAAAATTTCTTCATGTTCCCTCCCGTCAACATTACTCATGTAATAATGATGACGGCCGACCACTTTTCCATCTCGTATTTTGAAAATTACTCCGCATGCGTCGTCATCCTCTGCGGCATAGGAAACTATGTCGCGCTCCGTATGTTCAAGATCGACGACTCGCTGCTTTCCCGTGTAAACATTCAATGCATCAATTTTATCACGAACGACGGCCGCTTCCTCGAATTCCATTCTCTCAGATAAATCTTGCATCTGAAGCTGTAATTTTTCTACAAGCGAGGAAATTCTTCCATGCAGTAACTCCTTTACTTCCTCAATCATCTTTGCATATTGTTCACGGCTAATCAGGCCTTCGCACGGGCCGTCGCATTTTTTAATGTGATAATCAAGGCACAAACGGAATTTGCGCTTTGCAACCGACTCGTCATCCAAATGATAATTGCAGCTGCGGATTCTAAAAACATCTCGAACAGTTTTTAATGCAGTTCGCATCGTCGAGACATCCGCGTATGGCCCGAAATAAGTCGAACCATCTTTAATTATTCTCCGTGTGACAAAAACACGAGGGTAAGGCTCGTTAGTCACCACAATGTACGGGTAACTTTTATCATCTTTCAAAAGGACATTGTACCTGGGATTGTATTTTTTTATAAGATTGGCTTCGAGAATCAGCGCTTCGACTTCTGTATCCGTTAAAATAAGATCGACGCCGGAAATCTGTTTAACCATGACATCGATTCGCGGCATTTGCGGGCGCGACTTTTGAAAATATTGCCGCACTCTGTTCCGCAGGTTTTTCGCTTTCCCGACATAGATCACTTTCCCGGTTTCATTTTTATACAAATAGACACCGGGCTCCGTCGGCAGCGAACTCAATCGTTGTTCAAGCGAGATTTCTTCCGGTGTGATTGCGATATGAATATCGACACGGTCTTCTGCCATAGTTGATTCATCGCAGTATCATTATTTTTCTTACCGAGGAATAAGTATTCGACTTCATCCTCATGAAATAAACTCCGCTTGGGAGCGCACTCCCGCGATAATCATGGCCGTCCCATGTCAGAAGGAATGATCCGGGAAGCCTGAACTCGTCAATTATCGTAGCGACAACACGGCCCAGAACGTCGAGCACTTCGATTCGAACATTTCCTGCAACAGGAAGATCATATTTGACGATTGTAGATGGGTTGAACGGATTAGGATAATTTTGATACAATTTGTACGAACTTGGCACCGGCACGACAAACTGACCCGCATTCGTCACTATGTTCACATTATATAATTGCTTAAGAATCTTTAAATCAGGATCGAAAGCTACACTATCGATTTTATATGGCAAGGATACCGAAAAAACATCTTCTTCTTTCGAATTCATAAATGTGATTGTCGTGTCACTGGCACCCGAATAAAAGCGAAACTCGACCGGCATTTCGTATATCGTCCCGTCTCGCGGAATATCACCCGACTTCGTTGGATCGTTTTGCACTTGCTCAAGATGGATCGTTATAAGATAATCACTGCCGACCGGAGTTTGCCGCGAAGAATATTCATACACCGGCCATCCGACGTGGTTAAGCCATTGATCGAAAAATTTTGTGAGATTCTTTCCTGAAATTTTTTGAACGAGAGCAGTGAATTGATCGGTACGAGCTGTTTTATATCGATACGTCGAATCGGCTACGTAGGAACGTAACGAACGAAAGAAAGAAGAGTCGCCGATATACGACCGCAACATATGAAGCACCCAGCCACCTTTGTTGTACACTTCATCTCCAAAAATGTATCCTTGCGGCGCATAGACCGTATACTGCCAGTTGGGATTGGAAAAATTCATTCCCCTTTGCAATCGAACAAGCTTTCCTTGTTGGCCGTTAAGAAATTCTTCCCACAGCACTTCGGAATAAGTGGCAAAACTTTCATTCAGCCAGATGTCGTTCCATGTTTCACACGTAATCAAATCGCCGAACCAATGGTGAGACAGCTCGTGGGCAATTGCATCTTCGTCGAAGCCGCGTTCAGCAAGTCCTTTTTGGACTTCCAACCAGTGCCGGTGGATGGTGGTCATCGTTTGGTGTTCCATTCCGCCGAAAGCAAATGGATAAACAGCCGCCATTCCATATTTATCAAAAGGATATTCTCCGTATGTCCGGGAATAAAATTCCAACATTCGAGGCACATTGACAAAACATTTCACCGCACTATGAGTAATTTGATCGGTCAGGGGCGAATCGTAGTCATCGTTCCAGATATAATATTTTATTTCAATTGAGTCGGCAGGATTTGTGACACGATGGTAGTAGGCTGAAAATTCTCTGTACTGCGAACAAGTGAAGCATATGAGATACATTGCAATCGGGTGAGTTTCCTGCCATTGAAAGGTGACAGTACTATTGGCATTCGCGACTGTATTCATCAACAACCCATTCGACGCCGCCTGATATCCGACAGGAACTGTAATATTTGTGTTGAGTGATGGTTTTACTTTATTATCATTCACAGTTACAAACCAGTAAGGCGCGTCGGTCGGTTCACTCATTGTATATACAAGCGGAGCCAAGGTTGCTCCTGCTTCTTCAGAATAATAATAGAAACCACGAGTTCCCGTTCCGACATAACGATACCAGATATTGATAACCGTAGTGTCTGTTTGAAAATCAGCCGAACTGACTGGAATGATAATGTTCGCCAACGTCGTAGAATCATTCTTTCTTGTCGATCCTATTTTGACTGAATCGATTGTGAGTTGTACACAATCAAATGTGAGTTGTGATGGATATGGTGAAACTGTCCGGTAATAAATTTTTTCATGTGCCGAAAATTGTGGGAGATTATTCTGGAAACACCCGGCCAGATTTATGTTTAATTCGTAATGATAAATTCCGGTGGTGCTTGCCGGGCTTTCCGACAACATCATAAAAAGAAAGACGAGAGAGCCGAATAATAATTTTTGCACTGACGATCCCTTTTTTTATTACAACAACTTGCTGACAATCAGAGTTTCGAGATATAATGAAAGATCAAACCAACCGGTAATGGCGGATAGAGATCGAATTCTTCCCCGACCACCGTGTCCGATTTGTCGAGCACAGAAATCATCACGTGATCGAGTGTATTACCCTCATAACCAATTTCATTTTTTAATTCATTAATTCTCAATTTGTTTTGAGTCCCCATCAAGCGATTCCACGCTGAATTAACGATCCCTTCCTCTCTCACGTTAAATAACAGAGTCATGAATAACGCATTCGCCGGAGGAATATTTTGCTTCCGATAAAAAACACAATAACGCTGCATATCCTGTTTTGCAGACGCAAGAAGAATATTTTTCGTTTTCATCTCACGCGAAATTCCTGCAATCGAACCGCCGTCATTGATTTTCCATATTGTGGAACGCACATCGCCACTCACACAATCGAGCAGCGGAATCGATTTGATCGCAAATGATATATACCGATCGATTCTGTTAAGTGTATCGTCATAAAATCCCAGCAATGGCCGAAATGATAGGACATCCGACTCAACCGGCCCATCGTATGAATCTTCACAATACTGATTTAGGATAGCTTCAGGAAGATTCCAAAGCCCTATAAACCCCGTGCGACTGAATTTTATACCGCCTTCTCCGGAAAAACTCTGGCGCAGAATATAAAAATCTTTTGATTCATCGGTTGTTATAATTCCCTCTTTCGTCCACTGTTGAATGAGATTAGTCCGCACCGCATCGTCATCCGGTGTAAGCAAACGCGAGATGTGATAAGCCGGAGGAGTTTCGGCGCCGGAATCGAGTTGTGAAAAAGCCTGCTGTAATTTTAGTTTTGCCGGATTATAGTAAAGCGCTTGAAAAGGAAAAACGTCTGCCATAAAAATATCTCCGATTTATTCTGTTGAATATCCCATTCTTTTCAATAAGGTTTCCGAGGAACGCCACTTCTCCCGCACACGGACATGAAGTTCGAGAAAAACCTGATGTTCGACAAATTTTTCGATGTCATGCCGTGCAAGCTCGCCTATAACTTTCAGAGCTTCTCCCTTTTTTCCGATGACCATTCCTTTTTGCGATTGCCGTTCAACCGTGATTTCAGCGCTGATAAAATATTTTCCATTTTCCCGCTCCTTGTAATCGACTATTTCCACTTCAACGGAGTATGGAATTTCTTCCGAGAATTTTTCAAATATTTTTTCACGGATGATTTCTCCCACAAAAAAACGTTCCGGATGTTCACTCACAGCATCCGGCGGGAAATACGGCGGATGCATGGGTAGATACTGTTGTACCAACTTCGACAATAGTTCTATTCCTTCTCCGGTCAACGCACTCACGGGAACTATTTCTTTCCAAGGAAATTCTTTTTGGTAATTGTCTATCAACGGTAAAAGTTCTGCTTTTTTCACTTTGTCGATTTTATTCAGAACAAGAAAAAGTGCAGTCTGAAGTCTCTCCAGCTTTTCCCGGACTTCGGGCGGTATTCGTTTTATCCTGGGCCGGGTACTATCGACAAGGACAAGTAAAATGTCGGCATCGCTCATTGCGTGCTCGACGTACGACATCATCACGTCATGCAAAAGATAACGCGGCTTCAGGATACCCGGAGTGTCAAAGAAAATCATCTGACATTCATCGACTGTTTTTATTCCCAGAACCCTGCGTCGCGTAGTTTGTGGTTTACTGGAAACGATAGACAATTTTTGTCCAACTAATGCGTTCATGAGCGTTGATTTGCCGACATTCGGTTCACCGATAATCGCAATATAACCTGCCCGGATTATTTTATCTTCTTTTATCTCTGAACTCATAGAATTAATGTACAAAAAAATTGGATTAAAAAGGAGAAGGTGATTGCGTAATGTGATTAGATGAAGCGCAGTTTAGTGCTATCAGCTATCAATTAAAAATCGAACTGCAATGTTGGTCGAAATTTCTTGCGGTGAGCTTGTCGAACCGCGTTTCGACTTCTGAAGCCGTTAAAGGTCGATTTTTAAAATCGACCTACACAAAAAATACAAGCCGCTCCATTAAATAATGAAGCGGCCTTTTTTCACATTGTTATTGAATGTAATCTCCTTAACGCAACAGCATCATCTTTTTTGTGCCTGTAAACATTTCTGTTGATAGACGATAGAAATACATTCCGCTATGCACGTTTCTACCATTCGCATCCTGTCCGTTCCATCGAATTGTGTACGATCCCGCTGCAAGATAACAATTAACTAATGTTTGAATTTCCTTCCCTGATATATCATATATTTTCAATATCACCTTCGTTGTATTTTGCAGATCGAATTGTATCGTTGTTGAAGGATTGAAAGGATTAGGATAATTCTGATACAGATTATAAATATCTGGCACATAATCAGACTCCGAACCATCATTCTGGTCTAAACTTATGACTCTCTTAGATATTTGTGTGCCTGTTGTAAAATAATATAATGTCGACATTGGGGAATTTCCTCCAGCATTACTTGCATATACTGACCAGGAATATTTTGTATTGGCTTGAAGTGTATTAGTCTCTTTCCATGACGTTACATTCCCAACATTGGTATTTGTATATGCAATACACACTGTATATGATGTTGCTCTTGCAGCTGCACTCCAAGTTAGTGTTGGCGTTCTCGATACACCTGTAGCATTATTTGCAGGTAATAAAAGTGTTGGAGCTGCTGGCGGTGCGGGTACTGTTGTGAATATTCCTGTAGACGACCAGCCGCTCTGACCTCCGCCTTGATTCGATGCACGCACATGCCAGTAGTAGGTTGTGTTGTTTGAAAGCGTTATTGTACACGAGGTTGTATTACTTCCTATAGATGATGCGGATGAAAATCCCGGATCGGTCGATACCTGCACTTGATACGATTGACCTCCCGTAACTACTCCCCAAATCAATGTCGTTGGTATCGGTACATTAACGGCTCCGCTTATAGGTAAAGGTGAAGTTAATGTCGGCGGTGTTATCACCGTCTGGAACTGCCATACCGCCGACCACGCACTCGTTCCTCCTGCATTCGTTGCATTTACTCGCCAATAATAGTTCGTACCGTTGGTAAGACCAAGACCGCTTATCGGAATCGATAATCCTGTGAGCGATGAATTGTCATAAACAGGTGAGGATAAGTCGCTATTTTTAGATACTTGTAGCCGGTACGACGTTGCTCCAGCTTAATGATTGTGTTAATGGTACATTTGCCATGCCGTTTGTAGGTGATGAAAGTGTTGGTGGTGGCGGCGGAGGCGGTGGTGGTGGAGGTGTAGTTTTGAATGACCATGTGTAAGACCAACTGCTTTGATCTCCGCTTGGATCCGCTGCATTCACATGCCAGTAGTAGGTAGTGTTGTTTGAAAGTGCTGTTGTTATTGTATCAGATGTTCCAGTAATCCCTGCTTGATTCACAACTAACGAATTAAATCCTGTATCAGTTGCCACCTGCAGCCAATACGATGCTGCTCCCGCCACTGTGTTCCATTTAATTATTGGTGTTGTTGATATATTAGTTGCTCCACTTGTTGGCGATAATTGTGTAGGAGTTGGAAGAACAGTAAGAACAGAAGTATTAATGGTGAATGGCGATGAACTTCCGGTCACCCACAACGCCGCTGGCGATACATCAGTGCATGATGGCAAATGTTCTCCTGTTCCTGTGCCTAAATTCATTATTGGCGACCATGTTCCGCGGCCAAGATCTTTTACCACCCTTCCTATCTGATTGTTATCTTGAAATAGAACAGTCGCTGAATTACTCATAGTTCCGAAACTGACAACAGGCTGCGAAAGTTGGTCAGTGCCGTGTGTAAACTCTTTTACAGTTCCCCAAGTGCTTCCATCATTTGCCGATTCTCGATAATACACCCTGTGATTTGTTGAGTTCTCCCATGCAACGCCAACCTTTCTCAAACTCGTATCTACCAGATCGTATGCGCATGCGATAGATGGATTTGTATTCCCGGTGTTTGGCGATGGTGAGACGGAAATTTTACATGTTGAAAAGATTGAAGGAGGCGACGTATATACCTGAAGATTATCATATACGATTGCAGTGTCGGTTGCATAAGCGATATGGAAAAAATGATTAGAAGAAAAATTGGGAACTGCACTCAAATGCCAATTCTGCTCTACACCGGAAGGTGAATGTGTTTTCCAATTTGTACCGGCAATAGCTCCCTGGATATTTAAACTTGCCGGTTCGACACACGCGTACAAGCCTCCGCCATTAGCCTGACTGCCGTAACACCAGATAACCATAGCTTCATAATTGCCTATGACAACCGGCGTTGCATTGTATCCGCTTGCTTCCAAACCAGGGAAACTCAATGCTGCATCCCATGTAACTCCATCATTTCCCGATCTTCGATAATATACTCTGCCATTCTGCTCCCACACAACATGTGTATAAATATGCCCATCTTGCGGAGCGGTTACTGCAATTGATGGATTGATTCCATCACCAAGTTTTATTTCGTTGCTCCAGCCGGTCCCATTAACATTCCGCACGTACCAGATACTTCCGCAGGAAGAATAAACAGCATGAGTAACATGGTCCGAACCGTCGATATCATCATACGCAATTTTACGGCTGCTGTTGCCGGCGGTGGCGGCAGAGGTGTTAGAGAGCATGTGACCTTTGTAGTTGGCGGTAAGCGTGGTATTATCGGTTGGAGTTATTGTATGCGGATTAGCCGTGGAGCTGTCAGACCAATTATAAAATATGTAATTGTGATTGTTAATTTTTTGTTGCGCTGGAGCTGATATAGAACCGGAATTCTGTTCTACAATATGTGCAACTATACCGTCAGATATAGTTCCGTCAAATTCAGTTTGATCGTTTCTGCTTATTGCAAAGTTCTTCTTTAAATCTGCTATGTACGTTGCGTTGTTGTCAGATTTGGCAACGGAGTATGTGTAAGAAATATTTGTTGCACCTGAAATTCTACTTTGTCGACCTCCAGAAGGCTTTAGATTCCAATAACTAATACTCGAATCAGCGCCATTCATATTCCAGACATAATCATATGAGCCAGAATGTTGAGGAATCGCCTGATAAGTCTGCACGGAAGTAATATCGGCGGGATAAATGTAGCCGCTGGCCACCGTTCCACCATTCACCATTATTACGCCGGTGTTGAAGCTATTTGCAATAGTCAGCTTCGCTTCAACTCCAACCGCTGCAAACGCATTTAATACTGCCAGATATTCCGCTCCACCTGCACCGTACAAGTCGGATGCCGCCGATAGAAATGCAGTTCGTGCATCTGCATATTGAGCGCTGGAGTGCAAATAAACTGTCAATACTCTGTATGCAATCGCTCTCGTCTCAACAAGTCCGACACCTGCGACAGAGTACGAAGTACCGTTATCATTAGTACCACTTCCTCCGACCGTCATCAGATAGAAAGCATAATTCAATACACCATCGTTTGTGTGCACATCCGGATTTGCTGTCGTATCCCAATTCATTCCTTGGTAAGTATCCGGCTGATTTCCAGCTTTTGGATTGTTCATATATCTCAGAGCATCGCCGCTGATTCCCGGTGTATAACAATCTTCCCCAATTTTCCAGTCCGCTTTCGATGGAGTTGCGTAGAATTCAATTGCCATTCCAAAAATATCCGAAAACGCTTCATTCAAAGTGCCGGATTCACCTTGATGTCCTAAGCCTGCAGTATATTGAGTAACGGCATGCGTTAGTTCATGGCCACAAATATCAAGAGAAGTAACAGACGAGAAGTTTTGTCCATCGCCTGATCCGTATACCATTTGTGTTCCATTCCAGGCTGCATTACAATTATTAGGGGAGATTGGAAAATTCACCTCGTTCAGAATTATGGAGCCGGAATTATCAAAACCGTTTCGGTTGAAGACATTCTTATAGAAATCATACACTTGTGCAATTCCCCAATGCACATCAACTGCCGATTTATTTTGGTCCCAATAATTATCATCATCAGTTAAGAGTTGATATTGGAGTGTAGGATCTCCAAATTGATTATTAGGATTATAATAAACAGTAGTGATAATATTCCGAATGCTATCAATCATTTGATATGTTGTAGAATTCCATTCAGAATAAATAGGGACTATACCATTATAATTGCTGACACCGCTGCCGATTGCATCCGCCATTGAATTGTATTTATTTATAATTTCACCAGTCTTTGCATCGATGAAATATTCCCAATTACCCATTTTCGCGCCATCAACAGCAATAGTCATTTTCCACGCAAGCCTATATTCACTTTTGTCGAAGTTGCTATTGCGCGGCGCAACAACCAACACTGGATTAGGTTTCCATGTTCTGCTATTGTCATTGAAAACTTGCTTGATAATATTTTCTTGATCTTTATTTTCCCAGCGATAATCTGCCGGACCAAGATCGGCAAGTGCAATGTTTAAAGCATTTGAAGATTGAATTCCTATGGTCATATCAATATTCAAATCAGGAGTGAATCTGCCGTTTATTTCAACAACAGTATTGTTCTGATCGCTGTGGAGAATCAACTCCGATCCCCAAACCGGGACGCCTTTATAATTCTGTTGCAATTTTGCATGAGTCATACTGATTTCGTCTTTATCAACTTTTTCCATAACGAAATCGTCTGTGACTTCGTTCATGCGAAACAGTGACCTCGAATTATGGAGGAACTGTTTCGCCTGTGAAATATCATTTAAATTTACATTTGAAGTCAACTTACCGCGTATCGATCGAGGAACACCGGTACTATGATTTGTTTCCAATCGTTCTATCGATTGATAAAGGGTTTTTGACATTTGTAAAAGGCTGTCAGATCGAATTGTCTGGCCGACACTGCCCCTGATGAAAAAAAACAGCATGAGTATACTGATTGTGAAAACAACGCGAATAGCTCTTTTCATGACTTTTTTCCTTTCCTAAAAATAAGTATCTTATAAATGAAATAGCCCTCGATGCAAATCGAAAAAAGGTGACCAGCCTTTACGGCTATTCAAAAATGGCGGTGGTGTTCGCAGCACCATCGCCTTTGTTTAATTACTGTATTGAGTGGTATTTTTCTTCTCCGTATTGTTAAGAACACCGTGAACAACAATGGTAATATCATTGTTCGTATTCCACGCAAGTATAAAAACATCGTTTGGAAAAACCGCTACATCCGAAATAAGCATAGTTGTTGGATAAAGCAAAGCGAGGTCAGTGCCGTTATAATGAACAAGGCCGCCATTTGCAACGCTAAAGAAATCCTTTTCGCTGCGCCCCCACATCAGACCTAAGTATATAGTACCGGTGAAATCTTTCCATAATTGTAGCTGATCACTTTGATATCTGAATATCTTTCTCCCGATGCAAAGATAGATTTTGCCATCTACTTCATTAACTGTGGCTACATCCTGGCCGCTATAAATTTGTTTAAGATTATTGCCATCGAATTGAAAAATTTTATTTGTGTCTCCAATGGCCTCGAAACGTGTTGCAGTCAGATAATATTTTCCATCTACTTGGTCATGTCTTATCCATGAAAAACCAACACGTAATTCAGGAATCTGTACAGGAAACCAAATGACGCCAGTATATCTCCAAATTGCACCTTTGTAATTTCCACTACCATCAAGTAGATCTATTCCGCCAACCCCAAAAATATTATCAGGTGCATCGCCCCAAATATTATTAATAAGAAGACGCTCGCCTGAAACATTATAATGATAGTTCAAAGACCATTGGGAACCATCATAATGAAATATTCCGCCGTCGCACGTCCAGACATTGTTTTTCGAAAAGCCGTAGACGGACATGAGATCACTCGACGTACGCGACATATCTCGTTTCCAACTTACTCCGTCGAAATGCCACAAACACAAATCTGGAGAACCGCCTGAACCTACAGCCCAAACGTCCTGCGGACTGCTTCCCCACAAGCTGAAGAGATAAAATATATTACCGGGTCCAGCATTTAGTGTATCAACTGTCCATGTATAATCTCGTCGCCCCGGCTGGATGTTATCCTGCGTACCTACAGGATTATGCTTGCAGTTTATTTGTAAGAACAAAAATAGAATTGTAATTGCGAAGAATATGTGGCATGTTTTTTTCATTTTTTTAGCCTTCTATTAGCACCATTTCAATTTAACTTGGTATATGTACTAGTACAGCCATCAAACCAGTTATCGCCAAGAACAAGAGAATCATAGGATATATAGATGATGACATCAGGATGAGATCCATTCTGGTATATGATGAAATCTAAACTGTCCGCAGAATATATTGACTTCCGTTTCTCAATTAAAAATACGCCAGACCATAGCAGAGTGTCATTATGGACTATAGTTGCTATGTGGTTAGAGTTGAAAGTGAGGACAGTTTTGTTCAAATTCGTATCGACTATATACGTCTTACCTTCAATTCCACCTGAAATACTTCTAAACATCCACTCTGCATAGATACTTATACTATGATTTGGAGATTGATTAGAAGATGTTGGCGACTTACAGTCGGAGAACCAAAGAATTCCTATCGATGCTACAAGCAACGATAGGAATATTCTTTTAATCTTTTTTAAACCTTTTCGTCTAGTAGACATTTTTTGCTCCTAAAAAATAGTTAACGATACTTTCATTGCCCTTCACAGAACCATGCGTGAGATTTCGTCGTGAGCGTTCGACTGAGGCTCACGCCTAACGGTTTCCCTCACACGGCTCTTCGTAAATACTTACATACCTGGGGCAAGCGTGTAGAGATTGTAATAGGGCTTTTATCTTACGAAAAAAAAGAATCTCCTTGAACCAAATAAAAAATTGGCTATATAAGTTTTCTTTATTCCGCACCTCCATGTGTAAAAAATATTTTATTTCGTAATCGTTTTTAATAGGTGATGTCCCGAAGTTAGTTGAAAATAGCGCTTGAAAAAAATACAGGCGATAGTTAATCTGAGGTGAGAAAATAACGATTCAAATTATTAAACACCAAAGAAAGGACTATCGCCATGCACAAGATCAAAGTAGCAAAAGCGAATGAAGTAATCAACAGTACGAGCGGAAAACATTTTGAGAAGTTGGAAGAAAAGATCGTTGACACAGTGAAAGAAGTTTTGTTGGGATTAAAAGAATCGCTCTCGGAAGAAATGGAAGGCATCTCCTTACAAGTGATGGAGACGATCATGGAAGAAGAAGTCAAATCACTTGCAGGCGAACGATATAAACATTTACCTGATCGGCAGTGCACACGACATGGAACAAATCCAGGATCGGTGATCGTAAATGGAAAGAGGAAAAAAATATTTGTCACCCGAGTTGTGGATGTTGAGAACAAGCATGCGTGGAGTTTGAAGACGTACGGATTATTTAGTAAGTCTGCAGAATTAATTCAGAGGACATATCGAGATTTGATTCGAGGCATTAGCACACGAAGGTATGAAGAAGGAGTGAGTAAATTTCTAGAAGGGTATGGAACGAGTTCGAGCAGTGTAAGCAGAAGAATGATTGCAGCAACGGCTCAAAAGATAAAAGAAATGTTTGAACGACGGCTGGAAGAATTAGAGTTGGCAGTGTTGATGATCGATGGAATACACATTGGTGATTATACAGTAGTGATCGCGTTAGGAATTGATACTAAAGGGATTAAGCATGTTCTTGGGGTATGGGAGGGATCGGCAGAAAATACGACGATAGCGAAAGGTTTGTTGGAAAATTTGATAGATCGTGGATTACACACAGAGCAATTATATTTGGTAGTGATGGACGGATCGAAAGCCTTGCGGCGAGCTGTCATTGATATACTTGGAACAGACACACATGTCCAACGCTGCACAGTTCACAAGAAACGTAATGTGTTAAGTTATCTTCCAAAAAATCTTCAGGGAGTTGTCAGCAGAAGAATGACGGAAGCATATTCGATGAACGATGCAGTGAAAGCAAAAGAACGGCTGCTATCAATTGCGCAGGACTTGGAGCAAGAGCATTCGTCGGCTGCAAAAAGTTTACGTGAAGGATTGGATGAAACGTTGACGCTGCATCGACTTAATCTTCCTCTTGCTCTGCGCAAATCATTGCAATCGACAAATCTGATCGAGTCGCTCAATTCAGTTGTTCGACAGAAAGAGAGGAATGTAAAATATTGGAAGACTGAAGAACAAGTTACACGCTGGGTTTGTGCTGGAGTGTTGGAAGCTGAAAAAGGATTTAGAAGAATAAAAGGTTACGGTGCATTACCAATATTAATTGACGCGTTGAATAAAAATAAAAAACAAAATTTGCTTGTCGCATAAAAAATATTTATGTTGACAACAACCTCAAATTTCTATCGCTGAATTTCAACTAAGAGTGGGACATTCTCTTTTAATATCTATTTATTAGCAGTGGAGCAGTGGAGCAGTGGGTAAAATCATCTGCTACCTGTGCCCCACATGATGTTTGATTCTTAATAAAAGATTGCAGATCATATGAAACGACGGCTCCTTGTTGTGGACCATCAATAGAAACAAATTTCTTGAACGGTAATGGCGCGCCGTCATTTTCTGCTTTTGCCAAAGCATATCTAACAATTACCCCGCCCATGCTCACACCAGCCGCTACCATTTGACTATTTGAACTGATCGATGAAATAATATCTTGCTGCCGAATTATAGATCGCCGCAGAGTTTCTCATATCCTGGCTATTGAGATAATAGTTAAGAAAATATATCCTGCAACCTGCCAAAGTGAGCGTGTCAAACAATTGTTGTCCTTTGTATCTTAAATACTCTGAATAAGTGTTATTATAGGCATCAAATCCTTCCGATATTATTATAGGTGTTCCTGTACTACTACCTTCCCAAGAGGTAAGAGTATTCCCATAATTATCCATATAAAATTTTGTGCAGGCGGGTACAACATATACATCATAGTTCCTAAAATAGACATTTAGAGCTATATCAATCCATTTAACCAAAATAGTATGATGTCCCAGAGTGGAGAATGGTGGCACCAACCAGCCAGATACATCCTTCGTAGTGTTATTAAAGATTTCCTGTAAATTTCCACCATCATAACTCACCCAAAGAGCAAACATATATCCAAAATTCCATGTATGAAAATTGATAAGAGAATTATTTTGTTGTAAGTAAATTGCCGTAATTTCTGTTGGCACGACACTAACGTGGACACCTTGCGTAGTATTTGATATTGCTTGCCATTGATAAACAGAAGGATCATTCGGAGAACTGCCAGTCGCTACTACGATGTCTACAGCACGTTGAATATTTGCGGCTGTTTGAGCAAAAATTCCATTGCTAAGTATTTGGCTTAACAAAAAAATCAAGATGGTTGATCCATACAATCGAAATAGACTCATAAGAACCTCGCATTATTAAAATGAATTGAGAGACGTAATTCCGCCAAGGTTCTAATGGGATTTATATTCCCGTACAGTTCCAAACCAATGCCCAATTCACTAATTGGTCTAAAAAATATTTGAGAATTCAATGCAACACCGGCAGAATAGAACTCCTTAATCTGGCGGATGCCGTTAGCATCCAAGTTATCACCCACTTTTTCACCCCAAACAAATGCAGGACCAATGAAATACGCAAAGAATAAATATTTTTCCACACTCACTTTTCCTATTCCTATGTTGCATGCGTAGAAAGGATATTCTTTAAATTCTAAACCTGGATAATATTCTTTTGACTTCCGAGAAATGGATTGATATCCAACTTGATAGTAATTCCCACCTAAAGAAGAATTATAATTGAATCCAAGATTGAAAGCCGAAGAATAACTATCAATCGCGGGGCCGATATTAAACCAATACTGATAGCGGGATGTATCTGTTGGGACCTGTTCCTGATTGGCTTGTCCGAATAATGAAGAGCTATAAAAAATTATTAAACTTACTGTCAATAACGATCTCATAATCAATCTCCTAAAATTATTCTAAAATTCATTCCCGTAAAATTTCTAACGGAGTTAATGTTGTTGTTTTCTTATCTCAGGTAAATAAAAAACCGCATATATCCTCTTCATCGAGGATAAACAACGTTGAGCCTATTTACTTGCCGTTTTTGCTATGGGCGGCGCTGCTACGCCGCCCATAGTTAAATATACTTTAACATAGTTCACCTCCTGTCATTGTCTTTTACCTATTGTGATAACTGCCTGAGATGAATTATATCCCACTACAATGACTGCACGGCTTGAAGTGAGACCAACTGCAATAACCGTATTATTCTTCATGGCGCATGAAAATAATTCCGGCGTACCCAGAGCATTCGTAACTTGAGGATAAAGGTGGAAGTGCATCCCGTCGTAGTGGGCAATGTCTCCAAAATCACTTACAACGAACAAGTCGTTATTTCCCTGACCCCTGAGGTGATTTGTAAAGGCGTGAATCACCGTCGTTCCCGCAATTTCTTTCCATTGCAGATTTGGCTCCCGTTCCAATACTCCATCTCCACAGGCATAAACTCTGGATATATTTTTGAACCAAACTGAGTATGCACTCCGGTTCGGAAACCATGGCACGACGCTCACATTATTGTTCTCGTCGATACTTAGTATTTCCGAGCCTGCCGTAGTATATGCTGCTGATACCGCACAAAATATGTTTCGCTTCCCCGTGTTTGCATCCACTTCGCCCCAAATATCCTGTATCGTATTTGTCGTTCCGCTTGTCAGCTTTGTCCAGGTGTTGCCATTATACCTTCCAAGAAACTCATTAAGGTGAAGCAGGGACGAGATGAAAACCTAAAGATTTAGCTCTGTCTTTAAGGTTGCGTACAAGACGTGCTTTATATTTTTCATTATAATAGTCTTCACCAAGATCAACATACTCGACTTTATCTTTAAGCATTTTATAGATAATGCGTGCAAGTTTGTGAGCGGTGGCAATGTTAGCCATCGGAGCGCCATACTTGGATCTGATTCTTCTGTAGAAAGCGCCGAGGGCACACTTAGCATTGGCAAGAGAGAATGCAGCCAAACGTAATGCTTTATTGGCTCTATTTTTTGATTTTGGAATATGGGAGAAAAAAACTTTTCCGCCGGTTGTTTTATTATTGGGAGCAAGTCTAAGCCAGGAGCAGAAGTGTTTTGAGGTTTTCCATTTCGACATATCTGTGCCGATGTCGGTGATAATATCCTGGATAGTAGAAGTATTGAGACCATCAACCTGGACAAGGTCAACGCCGGTGATGCGGTAGAGTTGAGTACGCAGATCGAAAGAAGGCGCATTCCTGGCTTTCTTATTGACATTTCGTTTTAATGGTTTCAGGGGACGTTCTTTGGGGTTGACGAGAGAAGGAAGTTGTCGATACATGGTTTCGGTTTCGTTATCCAGTTCGGTAATCAGGGAAGAGTAATAGTTATAGAGATCGAGCATTTGTTTGAGCTGGAAGACGTATTCTTTTCTATAATTTCCTTCGAGAGAGAGTTCGATTTCTTGCTCAGATTTTTTACAGTGTGGATCGCGAAATGATGCTAAGTATTTTGGGTCGGTGTTGCCGTTAACGATAGAGCGCAGGATGTGCATACCGGTGGTGCCGGTAACATCCGAGATAACGTTGGTGAGTTTAAGATTCATCAGTTGAAGAATTTTTTGTATATGCTGGATGTGAGAAGCACGGAAGCGCAGAAGATTTGCCCTATGGCGAATCATATCGCGCAGAGCGCGAATGTTCTGTTCCGGAATAAATGAACCGTTCAAGAGTCCGTAGGTAAGCAGTTGTTGAATCCATTGGCAGTCTTGGATATCCGTTTTTCTGCCGGAGACATTTTTGATTTTACGAGCATCGACCAGGAGAACCTCGAAGCCGTGTTCGACAAGAATTTCAAACAGAGGTATCCAATAGACGCCGGTTGACTCCATTGCAACAGTAGTGATGTTGCATTGTTTGAACCATTGGGCGATCGCGACTAGATCGCGTGTGAACGTTCCAAAAACACGCACGAACTGTTCATCGCGATCTTCAGGAACAGCGACATACATTTGACTGTCGCCAACATCAACGCCTGCGGCATTGAGATTGATTTGTTTGAGTGCATCAATGCGGATAATTTTGTCGTTGTTCTTTTGATTCTTTTTTTTCATTGAAGAACTCCTTACATTAAACATGAAAAAAAGCACGATGTTCTTTAGCCGACGGTTTTAGAGTATGGAACTCTTCCAAACGGGGTCTATGCCACCAATATAAAAACTGAAAACAGCCGGGACCAACCTAACCAACGGGCTTTGAAAAGCGCCAATGCGGCTTCGGTCATAATTCTGAAGAACATTGTATTTATTTTATACAGGTTAATGTAAAAGAGTTTCTCTTAAACAAGAATCGGGCGAAGCCAGATGGGTTGCCTAACAAGGCCACCATTTACCCCCCCCCCCATAAATATTTTGAGCAGACGTTCCCCACAGTTTGTTCACACCTTGACCTGGCCCCAGGACTGGGTTGGAGTTTCCTGGATATCCGCTAATCCAATAGGGGGTAAGTATTGAATCTTGCCCATTCCAATGGTACACGTTGCCATCAGCGAGCCAAATATCCGTTACAGAAAATATTAATACACCTGTAATTGGCCGAATATTTTCAAGGTATCCTTGTTGAGTGTACGCGTACACTTTACGAAGACTCCATTGCCGTCCGTTCCATACCGCTACACCATACGGTTGCTGGTCAATCTGCCCGATAGAGTTATAGCCGTAAATCTGTCCGACTGCATATGCGAGTGTGTCATTAATGATTGCCACGTCGTAAAGCTCACTGCTCGTCGCACCGCCGAGCGTAAATGTCTGAAACGTGAAGTTGCTGCTCGTCGTGTCCAGCGTCCGCACGTAAAGCGGGTCGGTTGTCTTAACCACCGTTGTGCCGTTTGTCAGTTCTGCAATGTAGGTGTAAGCTTTATTCGGAAGTAATCCAGTGTCGGAGACTATCGTATCGGTTTGGGAAAGGCTAAATCTCATTACTACTCCTGTATCCCGCTTTATCTCAATTGTCCTTTGATTAAAGGATTTCTCAAGATGAACATTCAGCCATGCCTCAATGCAGGAAGTATCTGCAAGCTCTATTGTGAAAGAATCGTTTCCCGACGGCTGGGTCGGCGAATGACATGTCATGGAAGTGAAGGCAATAGTAGAAATCGTCAGAAGTATTAGAAAATATCTCTTCATTGGTTTATTTCCCTTTCATTTTTTACTCTTATCGTTTACCCACAGCAATAACTGCACGGCTTGAAGTGAGACCGACTGCAATAACCTCGTCCCTCTTAACCGCAATACTCGTATAACAGCCGTCGACAAGACCAGTTTGCCCTATAAAACTTTTCCAACTCGCTCCATTCCAGTGTAAAAATTCGCCAAAAGCTCCCACTATAAAAACATCATTCAAACCATTTCCATCACTTATTGAACTTGGCACAACTATCGCATAGGAGAAATATTCACAAGTCGTTTTTATCGGCTCCGTCACTATTACGCCAGATTCTAATATCTGGTGTTTAATTGTAAGATTGCATTGAGGCATTAGAATCCTGAGCAATGGATTTATGACTTCTGGAGGAAACTCATCATGAAAATGATTCGAAGAGGATTGTATGACGGTGTCAAACTTTGATGTACTATTCATCAGATCCAAAGAACTTGTATAGGGTATAAATGTTGGACTTGAATATATGGTTATTTTTTCCCAACCCCAGAATAGTGGCTTATTATCTTTCTGAATTAGCGATGTCGGAAAGTAAGAACCAGCCACTTCTTCTTCGGAAGACAAATCAAATGATTGATCAACTCCACACAGACCAGTACCAAGTACACCAGAATAGTTAATATCCAACCAATGCCCTGAATTTGGATTGGGCGAACCATTCGAAAAGGTCACTCCAATATTCGTTGTAAGTCTAGGATAACCAATTCCACTATTCAGATTTTGCATCTCAGTATAAAAAGATGTGTGTGCGGTATTCTCATAGGGATTTCTCGTCAACAATTGTTTCGCAGCATCATTATTTAATCCAAACTTGGTAAAATCATCTGCTACCTGTGCCCCACATGATGTTTGATTCTTAATAAAAGATTGCAGATCATATGAAACGACGGCTCCTTGTTGTGGACCATCAATAGAAACAAATTTCTCTTTTTCACCTCAACTTACCACATATCGTTACAATTCTTTCCACGGCTCTTTCGGTTTAGTGATGGAACCATGTATGGAGAGCACTCTTGCAACTCACATTTTTTACTTAAATGTGAAATAGTAACGTAATCCAATAGTAATATTTGTCCCGCCATAACTACCAATTAGATTTAGTATATCGCTGCGAGAAAAATTATATTGTGCTTCTCCAAAAATGGAAAATGGGCTTTCTGTAAAATGCCTTTCTAAACTTATTCCTGCAAAATAACCAAAAATGCCGGAACCTTCTATGGCTGAACTTAATGTTCCATTCAAGCTACTTTGATGTTCTCTTATTATTGAGAACATGATGCCGCCATTAATGCCAATAGCATAATCTTGAGTTAAAATGAAACTATATTGTAAACCACCATCGATGATCCATTGTTTGAAACTCGCAGTTCCGTCTCTTATTTCAGAATTTTTTGTAAGTTTGCCGTTACTATCGATATTATAAGTATCAACAATGGGAGTACCAGTCTTTGAAAAATAGGTCGCTTTTCCTAACAGATAGATTCTGTTATATACAGGAAAACCCAATCCAGTTCCGAGAGTAAGTCCAAAATTCGAATTATATATTTTAGCAAAATCTTCGTGAGCGCTAAAAAAACCTCCGGTATTTATCGAAACGAACGCCTCGTTGGGATGTGCTGTTTGCGACAATAAATTAAAATCTGTTACAGCTAATAAACACAAGAATAGAAGAAAAGATGTTTTCATTGTTTCTCCGATAATTGTTGTTTGTGCCGTTCAACCGATGTTGAACAAAAAAAAGATTCTACATATCGATTAGACAATTTGATTTCTACAAAAATTAAAGATACTTTCATTGCTCCTCACAGAACCATGCGTGATCCCGATTTGTCGGGATAAACGGCTATTCACAAATACTCGCATACTCGATGCAAGCGTGTAGAGAATATTATAAAGTTTTGGTCCTGGAGAAAAAAGGGAATCTCCTTATACCTAATAAAAATCTGCAGAGATAAGTTTGCTTTATCCTGCACCTCCATGTGTAAAGAATATTTTTCAAACTAATATATTAGCAGTGGAGCAGTGGAGCAGTGGAGCAGTGATTAAAATATATGAAGAAAAGGAAAAAGTCAAGTAAAATTCTTACAACTATTTTTGATCGCTTCAACTGGTATACTGTAAATTTGGAAAATAATATCTTATCGTTAAGTGTAAATCGAAGAAAAAGTTAATACCGAGCTTATCAAGGGGTAAGAAATAGAAAGGAAAAAGAATAATACCATAGATGTGAAATCAAGAATATATAAAAAGCAAAGGCGACCATCCATCAACAAAACGCAGATTGGAAGCCGCCTTCACGAAAAACACAATAAGTAATCATTTACAATGCGTCGTCGCCCGATTCCTCTGTTCGTACGCGTATTGCATCTTCAACCGGATAAACGAATATTTTTCCATCGCCAATCTGTCCTGTTTTTGAAGTCTTGATAATGGAGTCGACAACTTTCTCTACCATTTGATCACTCACGATCACTTCCAGTTTGATTTTTGGAAGAAAATCGATATGATATTCTGAACCACGGTACAACTCGGTGTGACCTTTTTGTCGTCCGTAGCCTTTCACTTCAGTCAAGGTCATTCCGCGGATTCCGATCTCACTCAAAGCTTCGCGTACGTCGTCAATTTTGAAGGGCCGAATAATCGCTTCAATTTTTTTCATGATGTCCTCAATTATTTACCGTGACAGTTTTTATATTTTCTACCGCTTCCGCAAGGGCAGGGCTCATTACGCCCCACTTTCTGTTCCACATGTATTGGCTTGGGTTTTTCCGCTCTTTGCGGAGGCTGATCCGGAGATTGTGTTGCCCGAATTCCAAGACCCTGAGTTTCATCATGCGATAACACGACCTGACGCGGGGCACGTGTTGTCCGACGCACTTGAACCTCTTCCGGCGCAACCGGGAATAGTTTGTATGCCAAATTAACCACTTCGTCATCAATCATCTCAATCATCTGGGCAAACATAGAAAAAGCTTCACCCTTATATTCCAACAACGGATCTTTTTGTCCATACGCGCGCAGATTGATTCCTTCTTTCAAATCATCCATTTCCCGCAGGTGTTCTTTCCATCTCTCATCGATCACCTGAAGTGTGATCATCCGTTCCATATCTGCTAGCAACTGGGTGCCGAGACGTTCTTCTTTTCGTCGATAAAATTCTTCTGCTTCCTTCAGAATGTTCGAAGACACACCATCACGGCCAAGATTCTGGAATTCATCCGGTGTGTACTTGACATCGATGATCAACTTATTGCGAACATCCTGACACATTTCTTCAATTTCGCCGTCTTCGAACGCTTTCGCAACACGCGTATAAATCCAATCGGCAACCATCTCGAGTATTTCATCCTTCAAACGTTCACCCATAAGAGCATGGCGACGGCGCGCGTAAATCACTTCCCTCTGCTGGTTCATGACATTGTCGTATTCTAACAATCGTTTTCGGATCCCGAAATTGTTTTCTTCAACCTTTCTTTGCGCCCGTTCTATCGAGCGCGTGATCATACGATGTTGAATTTGTTCGCCATCTTTAAGACCAAGGCGTTCCATGATTCCGGCAATGCGTTCGCTGCCGAACAATCGCATGAGATCGTCTTCGAGGGAAAGGAAAAATTTCGAGGAACCTGGATCACCCTGACGGCCCGATCGACCGCGAAGTTGCCGGTCAATTCTCCGTGCTTCGTGCCGTTCCGTACCGACGATATGTAAACCGCCGACCTCTCTCACTCCCGGTCCCAGTTTGATATCTGTTCCACGACCGGCCATGTTCGTAGCTATTGTCACGCCGCCGGGTAATCCGGCATGAGCGACAATCTCGGCTTCACGTTGATGATGTTTTGCGTTTAAGACATTATGCGCAATGCCTTTTCGTTTGAGCATCCGGCTGAGCGTTTCGGATACTTCCACGCTCGTTGTACCGACAAGCGTCGGCTGTCCGGTTGCTCGACATGCCTCAACTTCCTGAATAACTGCGTTATATTTTTCTCTCTTCGTTTTGTAAACAACATCTTCATGGTCGAGACGTATCACGGGTTTGTTTGTCGGAATGAGAACCACGTCAAGTTTATAGATGTCAAAAAATTCCGAAGCTTCAGTAACAGCGGTACCGGTCATGCCTGCCAACTTTTTATATAATCGAAAATAATTTTGAAGAGTAATCGTCGCGAGTGTTTGCATATCGCGCTCGACTTTCACTCCCTCTTTTGCCTCTATCGCCTGATGCAAGCCGTCGGAATACCTGCGGCCATGAAGTACACGGCCGGTAAATTCATCCACGATCATCACTTTACTGTCTTCACTTACGATATATTCCTCATCCTTTTCGTACAGCGCATAGGCACGAAGAAGTTGTGTAATTGTATGGATACGATCGCTGCGTTCGGCGTAGAGTCTGTTGAGTTCATCCTTCTTCCGGATTTTTTCGTCGGCTGAAAGATTCTCGTCGGCTTCGAGAATACTGATTTCCGTTCCGAGATCGGGAAGAACGAAAAAATCTTTTTCACTGCTTCCGCCAGCCAGAGTTTCGCGTCCTTTATCGGAAAGATTGATGCCATGGTTCTTTTCATCGATCGAGAAATAGAGTTCGTCATCGATTTCGGGCATTCTCCGTTCCTGTTCACGGAGGTATTCGATCTCTGTATCCTGCATTAACTTTTTATTAGACGGCTCGGAAAATATTTTCAACAGCCGATTATTTTTTGGGAGTCCTCGGTAGGCACGGAGAAGAAGAACGCCAGCTTCCTCGGTTTTACCTTCACTAAGGTTTTGTTCGGCTTCATTCAGAATTTTCGCCATCAAAGAACGTTGCGCGTTAAACAGACGTTCGACACGTGGTTTCATTTCATCAAAACGATGATCCTCCGTCGTCACCGGTCCGCTGATAATCAACGGGGTTCGTGCTTCGTCTATAAGAACGGAATCGACTTCATCCACGATCGCATAGTTATGGACACGTTGAACAAGTTCAACAGGATCTATCACCATATTATCGCGCAGATAATCGAAACCGAATTCGTTATTTGTTCCGTAGGTGATATCGCAATTATACATGAGACGGCGCTGCGCAGAATCCATTTGCGATTGAATGCAACCGATGGTAAGTCCATGGAACTCGAATATTTTTTCCATCCATTCCGAATCGCGTTTTGCTAAATAATCGTTGACCGTTACCAGATGAACGCCTTTTCCGGTAAGGGCATTGAGATACATGGGCAAGGTTGCTACCAAGGTTTTTCCTTCACCAGTCGCCATCTCCGATATTTTCCCCTGGTGAAGAACAATCCCGCCGATTAACTGCACGTCGAACGGAACCATATCCCACACAATCTTAGTGCCGGTCACTTCCCACGATGAACCGAGAAGTCTGCGGCATGTTTCTTTCACCACGGCAAATGCTTCGGGAAGAATTTCGTTAAGAACTTCCTGTGTAACTTCGTACAATTCCTTCTCAAGTTCCTGAATTTCCGAAACTATATTTTCACGCTCACTGTGAGGAATATCTTCTTTCAATTTTTCGTGCAGTTCGGCAAGCTTTGTTTCATACTCGGCAGTTTCCGATCGGATTGTTTCCTTAAATGTTGTTGTTTTAGCCCGAAGTTCATCGTCGGATAAATCTTTCAATCCATTAAAAATTTCATTTATCTGTTCGACAACCGGGATCAGAATCTGAATATCCTGTTCATGTTTGCTGCCGAACAATTTTGCAAAAAAATCTAACATTCAAATATTCCTGTTTTGATGTTTAAAAATCGATTTTAATATAACACTCGATGTATTTAATTCCAAACACTCGAAAGTATCGCCAATAACTCGTAAACCCGTCGAAGAAAAGACTTGATTTTTTAAGGAAAATTTAACGGATCAAGCAATTTCTTCAATTGTTTTTCGATACGAGGAAACAAAAAGTTATTAATCGAATGCATCGATACCCACATCCACCATGCTCTGCACCATCTCGGCACGATTTAGATCTATTACTTCGCCATAGTATTCTTTCTCCTTCATGATTTGCAAGCAACCGAATGTCGAGGGATCCCATGGCCGGAATGAAGACGTTGCCAGTTCGGTCACTTTTGCGTTTGCTCCCTTTCCATCGACATCATGAAGTACCATTGTGTATCCGATTTTTTTCTCACAGCGCGACCGTCCGCCGAAAAGTTCCAACGGAATTCTCGCGCGGATTGCATATCCATCTTTTGTAAGATTCGAGATGACTCGAATTCTTCGGATAAGCCGTTGTTGATTCGGAGTCGGTTCCGAACGCAATTTTACCTTGACACGCTGTAAATCATCCTCATGCCGAACACTTGCTATGGAGACACAGAAGACGCTGTCATCAGGAACGATACGGAAATTTGGCGCGGAAGTAATTGTCCCCGATAGTTTGCCTGTTGAATTCAGATCGAACCAGAGTTGAATATGGTCGATCTTGTCCCAATCATTTCCTTCGATCTCAACGGTATCGTCAGTGACCCAGGCAAAAAAGTAGAGAAATGCATCGTCGTAAAAAACGGCCGTTTCGAATTGCGCATCGTCTTTGCCTTTGTAGAATTCCGAACCGGAGGTGATGAATTTATATGATGTGTCGCGTACTACGTAATATACATGCGGATGAATACTAAGCGTGAGCGGATAAACGGGAAATGAATAATACTCTGTGCTAAAATATGGCTTGCTATTGCTTGGATTGAAATATTGTTCCGTGGTGTACAGCGTGCGATAATTCGACGTGCATTCATAACCGACGTCGCCGTTTCCCGATGGCTTTAACGGTTTGCGGGTCGATTCATATCGATTTACTAAAAAGAAATTTCCATCCCGCCATGTGTAACCATCCATGCGCCAAGAATTTTTTCCCAACTTCTGGGTTGTGTAGCAGATTCCTGTTTCAATTGAGAAACCGATTTCAATCGGCATATCGACGAACTCGAGAACTTTCTCGCGAGCTAAAGTGAAACTCAATGAGTCGGTGATAAAATAAAAAACTTTTACTTTTCTCCCCCGCAAATCGCGTTGACGGATTGAGACAGCAAGGTCGGGCACGTCGTCGCCTGAAAAATCGCCGACTGCATAACCGTAAATATCAAATTTTTCCGGAAAGTGCGACCGGAGATTCGTCAGTTGTTCCGGACTATAAATAGAATCAACTTGTTGTACGAATTCATCGAATGTTATACTAAGATCGGCTTGCGCAATTAAAATTACCGGAACGAATAACAATACAACTATAGAAAGAATTTTCATTAGCCCCCGTGTTCATTGCTTTTTAATTTCCTTTTTATTAAAATGTAATGAATTTGAATGTATCAAGCAATGAAGGGGACGATCTTACGATGAATAAAAAAGCATTCCGATTGATTGTTTTTTTCATTATTTCTATATCGTTACTCGCTGTCGATCTTCAATCGCGAACCCGCCGGAATTCACACCACACTTCATCGGAATCTTCTATACCCATCAATCTAAAAACCACGTCTGATAATCTCTCAACCGCTTTGAATAAACTATTCGGCACTAAAATCGCTGTACGAAGTACAACAAGTGTAAAAATTGTCGCCATAGCCGATGGACAGGTTTTATACAGCAGGAATTCCAGAAGGCCGCTTGTACCGGCATCAACTATGAAATTGTTGACCTCTTCCACTGCTCTCGTGAAATTAGGATCGAATTATAAACTTAAAACGAGCATTAGCACAGACGATTCTACAGCTCCATCTAAAACGATTCATGGAAATGTTTTTTTGCGCGGCGGCGGCGACCCATTCCTAACCACGGATGATTTACGAAAAATGATCCAATACATGAAGTCTCTCGGTATCGATTCAATTCACGGGGACATTATCGCCGATGACTCTTTCTTTGATCAACTGTACGAGCGAAAAGAATGTATTGATGAATATACTTCCATAAAATTGCCGCTAATGTCCGGTTTATCGATCGAAGAAAATTCAATGACTGTTGTCGTTTCGGCAGGCAGAAAGAATGGAGAGAAAGTTGTCGTGAATGTGACTCCATCACTTCCAACGATACGAATTCAAAATACTGCAACAACGACACGGCTTCGGCGATCATATCCGTCAGTTCATATAAACTGGAGCGGAGACGTGCCTATTCTGGTTGTTTCCGGACGGATTTCTTCAAATCGATCACCACGACATTACACTATTCCAGTACAATTTCCTGCCTGGTTTGCAGGCGTCCTGTTCCACTCAATATTGCACGATGAAGGTATTAAAGTATCTGGCGCAACAAAGCTTGGAAAAACACCGCTAAAAACCAGACAATTGGCTGTTCTCGAAACGCCGATTATGGATGTTGTCAATCAGATGAATAAAAGCAGCGACAATTATGCCGCCGAGATGATGTTGAAATTGCTTGGAGCCGAATTGCGCGGCACTCCCGGTTCTCTGCAATCAGGCCTGGATGTGATATGTGATTTTCTTGATGAAATCGGAATTGATCAATCTTCTTACGATATTTATGATGGATCGGGAATATCGCATAGCGACCAGATAAGTTCTGACGCGATGGTGGCGATCCTCACTGCAATGTATAAACATCAGGATATTTTCCCGTTGTTTTACAATTCTCTCTCGACTGCAGGCGTCGACGGTACATTATCTCAACGAATGCTTGGAACTTACGCTGAAAATAATCTTCATGCAAAAACCGGAACACTGCACGGCGTGACGTCTCTTGCAGGATATGTTACATCTGCCGATGGAGAGATCCTTGCGTTTTCGGTCAACTCAAACGATTTTGGCCGTGGCCGATCACGTCTTAAAAATATTCAAGATCGACTTGGAGCAATTTTAGCAAATTTCTCGCGAGGGAAAATTCAGGGTTGAAAACGGTTCAACATGTTTATTCTTTTCTCTTTCTACTTTGCTTAACACTAATCGTCAGCGGATGCCGCACAACACACGTTGCATCGCTTACGCATCCTGAAAAACAAAAATCACCTTCGGAATTTCAATCAAGAATAAATCGAATCCTTCAAGATTCAATTTTTTCTCAGGCACAGGTAGGAATTAAAATCGTCTCAGTCACCAACAATGATGTCCTTTACGAACATGACAGCAAAAAGTTATTTCATCCCGCGTCGAACACAAAATTGCTGACGACTGTCGCCGCCTTAAAAACACTTGGCCCACACTTTTCTTTCCACACACGATTTTATGCCGACACATCTATTAATAAAAATGGAACTCTTGAAGGCTCGCTATATCTTAAAGGATCCGGCAATCCGGATTTTACAATCGAACAGCTCGACACACTGATTAACTCGCTTGCACGACAGGGATTGAAGCATGTAAAAGGTTCACTCGTCGGTGATGTTAGTTATTTCGATTCAAAAGATTGGGGAACAGGCTGGATGTGGGACGACGACCCATTCGATTTCGCTATGCACATCACACCGCTAAGCATTAATAATAATTGTGTTAAAATTTTTGTAAAGCCTGGCGAGGAAGAAAAGAAACCTCTTCGAGTCGCCGTCTCACCATGGACATCGTATGTTACAATTCAGAATGAAGGGATTACAGGCCCGGATAGTTCCGCGCAAACGCTGGACGTAACTCGATCGATCCGGCCTGAAGAAAATATCATAAAGATTCAAGGTTCGCTTCCGTTGCAATCGGCTATCCAACATTATGATTTGAATATTTGGAAACCAGAACTTTTTACTCTGGATATCGCACGCCAACTATTTGAGCAAAAAGGAATTATCATCGACAGTATGTCGAAACTGGGTGTTATCAATCCGGGATGCCATATTCTTGCTGATCACTCATGGGGAATTGATACTGTACTTATTAATATGAATCAGATGAGTGATAATCTTTCGGCGGAAAATATTCTAAAAACTGCCGCGGCAGAACACGATACATGCCCGGGTTCTACATTCAACGGATTGAAAATTGAAAAAAATATTCTCGCTTCGATGAGCATCGATACATCACAATACATGATTGTCGATGGCTCAGGAATATCGTCATATAATTTAATAAGTCCGGATGCACTTGTAACTATTCTTTACGGCATGGCAAAAGAAAAAGAACTTTTTCCATTATTCAAGAAAAGTTTGCCAATCGGCGGTTTATCCGGAACGTTGCAATCGCGTATGAAAAAGTCAGCCGCCGAAAGAAAAATTTTTGCAAAAACCGGAACAATCACCGGAGCCAGCGCTCTCTCCGGTTACGCAGAAACCGTTAACGGTGAACTTCTCGCGTTTTCGATTATGATGGAAAACTATGTGAGTACAGCTCATCCTTTCCGGAGTTTGCAGGATTCAATAGCGGCGGCAATGACGAAGTTCAGACGCTAGACACAATCATCTCTTTATCAATCATGAAACAAGAAATGGATTAGTTGCAATTATTATTAGAATTCTACATCTTTCATATATTTTATTTTTCAGGATAAGTATTACAGATAATGCTTCCGGCATCGTTCCAAATTCTCATTTATATTGCGGCACTCCTGCTGGTCAGCTTTTCCATTTTCTATTTTTATTTGAATGGAAAACACAATTCCTTGTTATTCTCCTTTCTTGGTTTTCAGGTTGTAATTTTTCTATGGATTTTCCATGACCTTATTCGTGGCATGGTCTTGCTGGGAGGCCAGCAGGACCAGCTCGAACCATTCGCTTTTCCTGTCTTCCTGACGCTTGAAGCGACAGTAACTGCATTTAGCGGTCCGTCATGGCTCACATTTTCACTCTTCTATACTAATGCGCCCATTTGTCATAATAAGCGATGGATGAAAATTCTCTGGATACCCTCCATCATATTCTTTTTATTATTTCATTTCCCAAACAAACCCTTTATCCTTTTCCTACTACATATTTTATTTTCTTATGGATATCTCTTCGTAGGGATGATTCTCTTAATTATCTATGCATTCAAGAATATCGGCACGATGAAACAACAATCGATTCTCCTGATTAGCGCGCTTCTACTGCCATTGGCGGCCAACATACAACAAAATTACCATCTTCATATTCTTCATGCATCTTATTATGTCTATGGAATCGATACAACACCGTTATGTTTCTGCCTGACGATCTTTATTTTTGCTTTCGTAACTTTCCGTTACAGGTTTTTGAATATCACACCGTATGCGTTTTCTGAATTATTCGATTCCGTTAGTCAAGGTATTATTGTCGTTGACCGACGAAATAAAATCATGAATGCCAATGCATCGGTTAAAAAACTTTTTTCTCGCTTTCGGGTCATCGAATCCGATGATGATATCTCCTCATTCATCGGTGCTTTCGGAAAAGCGTTATCCGCGGATGCAGTGGACAATGAAACCATACAGGCGCTCGGTGATCCTTCATTTTTAAATTTCACAGGAGAAATTATACTGCATTCGACCGAAACTATCATTTTACATATCGGGATCCAACCTTATTATCACAAGCGATCGAAAGTGTTGGGAAGAATCATCACGCTTCAGGAAATTACCGAGTTCCGTCTCGTCCAATCGAATCTTCAGCGAGCAAACGAAACTCTCTTCCGTACGAATCAAGAACTCTCGGAGGCTAACACGCAGCTTCAGCGCCAATCGGAGTTGATGCAGAAACTCGCTATCATGGAAGAAAGAAACCGATTTGCGCGGGAAGCACACGACACCATCGGACACACAATGACTATACTCATCGCACTGCTTCAGGTTTGCGAAATTACGTGCTCGAAGGATGCGCAACGCACAAAAGAAAAACTGATTGAAGCTATCGCGATTGCTCGTGACGGACTTCAGGAACTCCGCCGATCTATCAACGGCTTATCTTCCTCACACCTATCTCAAAATTCTTTTTATGAAACTCTTCTGAATTTGAAAAAGACTTTTGAGATTTCCGGAATTGAAGTCTCGTTAACTTTTGAAGGATTGAACGACACAGATGTTTCGCCGTGGATGCACCATATATACCGAATCATCCAGGAAGGATTAACAAATGCGGTCAAACATGGCCATGCACAACATATCACTCTCATTCTTCGCAATGTCCCTCCTTCGCTGAAATTGTTCCTGATAGATGATGGTGTGGGATGTCAAAATATTCAGCGTGGAAATGGACTTACAAACATGGAGCATCGGGTCTCCGAGTTGGGCGGATGGTTAAAATACGGCTCTGACGGAGAAAGCGGTTTCAGCATTTATATTGAAATTCCGATAAAGGAACAATCCAATGCTGATAAGGAATTAAGAGAGGATACAGTGCTAGAATGATTCGAATTGCGATTGCTGAAGATCAGATTATCATTCGAGAAAGTTTGAAGTTCCTTATCGAACAGGACCCGGATATTTCCGTCATCGCGTGTGCCGCAAATGGAAAAGAGGCATACGAAATCTGCCGGTCTTTCCACCCCGACGTTTTCTTGCTCAATATCGTGATGCCTGTTATGGACGGCATTGAAGGAACACGAATAATAAAAGAAGAATTTCCAGAGATCAAAATTTTGATCCTCACCACATTCAATGAACCGGAGAAGATCGTTGAAGCGATGAAAAAAGGCGCAGATGGATACTTGTTGAAAGATATCAATCCATCAGATTTGATCTTGACGATAAAAAGCGTTGCAAGCGGTTTGCAGGTTTTTCATCCGGAGAGTTATCAAATCCTGAAGAATACCATTGTCTCGTCGGAAGATAATCATCCTGCGATGCAACCGGCAGAAAATTTGGAGTTGACGGAAAAAGAAAAAAAATTATCCAATTGATTGTGTTCGGACAAAGCAATAAAGAGATTGCAGCCACACTCGATTTAAGCCCGGGATCAATACGAAATAATATCTCCACCATCCTCAATAAGCTTCAATTAAAAGATCGCACCCAACTGGCGGTTTATGCCGTAAAGAATAACTTGGTCTGATCAAACATCAGAAAATTCTCATCTACACTAACTTGATCTTTTCCTATCAGATTTCACACCACTAGAATAAAAATATTTAGTAACTGATGTTACGCAGAATGATAATAATCATGAACTTTCGCGTTTATGGGTTACCTCGATAGAATTCGCCAAAGAGACTGGCGGATCACTCGGTAACCGACACTTCGGCTATGCTCGGTGTCACAGCAAATTAGCATGGTCACTGAGCGATGCACCGAACATGGTGAGGTGTGATCCCGACGGAAGTCGGGATCGTATCTGGCGAAGCCATGCCTTCGGCAGAAGTGACCATTACAGGAAATGGCTCTTTGCGTAACATCAGTCAGAAATGCTTGATGACAAATGTCCGTCCATAATGACAAATGTCATGTTGGAAAACGCACGTCTTTGTCCGTATAATTAATAGATTTTGAATTAATATTGGATTTGTCCCGTCACAATAATATTTTTTAATGTGACGGGATCCCATACAGCGGGATTTGGGATTCGTGGGATTGTCATTTATCCCAAAGGGGCTCTGCCGAAGGCATTCCTTCAGAACTTCCGGAGGAATTTCTCCTTTACGTAACGTGAGTTACATAAAATCAAGTACATGCTGAATATGGTGTGATCCATTACCATGTTTTCAGTTTCTGATTTCTATGGTGATGAAGGTCATGTAATTAACCCAAAGGATACGAAGAGTATAAAGATTCTAATCAATGTAAGGAATGTATCATGAATAATATAAAACTCATCATCACCGCGTTGGTGATGGTACTGATCTTTTCTAATCCAATGTATGGAAATACATGGCAGCAATGTAAACCATTACTCGAAGCAATGTCCCCTGCAGTTGTAGCGGTAAACGGAATAATTTATGCAGTAGGATCTGGGACCGGTCCCTGCGCAACATTTATATACGATCCTGCAAATGATACATGGGTTAAAAAAGGTGCAATGAATACGATCCGATACGGATTCAATCTGGTGGAAACGAACGGAAGGATTTTTGCGATCGGTGGTATGACGCAAAACAATGTCGCCACTTCAGCCGTTGAAGAATATGATATATCATCAGGCAGTTGGGGGATGAAGAACAGCATGCCTCTTCCACGATCTGATATGGGAATAGCAATTGTTCAAAATAAGATATTTGTCATTGGCGGCTTCAGAGCAGATTCCGTTGGAAAAAGCATTTCAGTTTCTGCTTGTAATGATGTAATGGTGTACGATCCACAGAATGATACCTGGAAAACTAAAGCAAAAATGCTAAAACAAAGGAGATGGCCGGCTATAGTTAGTCTAAATGGAAATATTTATGCAATCAGTGGTTTCATCGGAGATAATGATAATTATTCAACTGTAGGCGGTATTGAAGAATACGATGTTATGAAAGACACGTGGACAGAAAAAGCTAAATACACTCTCGGCCTCTCTCTTTGCCAGGCAGTTGCCATCAATGGAAAAATTTATTCAATTTTTTCTGAAGGTACTGGTTCCCAAACTGATACCCACATCAATGAATATGATCCTGAACTCGATACATGGACTGTGAAAATTCACATCCCGCCGATCGGCGATTTTGCAAAACTCGCCATCAATAATCAGGTGTATATGTTTGGAGGACATTTGAATGCCGGTGAATGCCGATCAAACAAGGCGTTGAAATATGATCCTTCCACTAATTCTTTGACTTCACTGCCGAATCTGTCAGAGCCAAAATGGGGCATGGGAGCGGCAGAAATCGATGGAAAAATTTTCATAATGGGCGGAAGCGATTGGATTGGTAATAATGAAACTTACTTTAACAGAGTAGAAGCTTATGATACAAAAAAAGATGTAGGTATTCTGAATAAAAATAAATTGAAGGACTTTTCACTATTACAAAATTATCCAAACCCGTTCAATCCGGATACAATTATTCGTTATCAACTTTCAAACTCGACGCATGTTGAATTGAAAATATTCGATTTGCTCGGACGCGAGATTATAACTTTAGTGGATAAAGAGCAAACTGCTGGAAAGCATGAAGCAAAGTTTGACTGCAACCAACTGAATAGCGGGATATACTTTGCACGATTGACTGCCAATGATTTCACTGAAACAAAAAAAATGGTTTTTCAAAAATAAAAAGCGGAATGAGATGATAACGAATACATTTATCAGTTCCGATTATCATCCAAACTATAACGGTTTATCAATTCGATGTTTAAAAAATATTACAGAATAAATAATAAAATTGGAAAGGTTTCTATGAACAATGTAAAAGTAATCTTCACCGAATTAATAATTGTAATGATCTTTTCTAGCCCTGTCTACGGAAATGAATGGCAACAATGCCAACCGTTGCCGGAAGCTATGTGTCCTCATGTTGTCACGCTCGATGGTAAAATATACGCTACTAATTCTGGCATCATGTATATTTATGATCCTGCCACAGATAATTGGACAACAAAGGGCAATATAAATTCTATAAATATTGGCTCATTGGTAGAACTAAACGGGAGAATATTTGAAATTGGAGGCAATACGATTGAAGAGTTTAATACGGCAAACGGTACATGGATTAATAAAAAAAATCTACCGGTGGGTTGTGATGATATAGGCGTCGCAATCTATCAAGGGAAGATATACATCATCGGGGGTACTGCAAATAATAGTGCTCTGGATAATGTCCAGGTGTACGATCCCCAAAATGATAGCTGGGAAATCAAGGCAAAGATGAAGAGACAAAGAATAGGGCCTGCTGTCGTTTGTTTGAATAATAAAATTTACGCAATCTGTGGTTGGACACAGGCATATACAGCCGTTGGAGGTATTGAAGAATACGATATAAGTACTGACACATGGACGGAAAAGGCGCCTTACGCCGTGAGCAGTCAATCTCCTTGCCAGGCAGTTACTATAAATGGTAAAATATATTCAATTGCAGATTCTTATATAAACGAATATGACCCGGACCTCGATAAATGGACAAAGAAAATTAATACATCACCTGTTGGCTTCTTTACAAAATTAGTCGTCAATAATAAGTTATATATGTTCGGTGGTTTGTGGTTGTCAGGATCTGGTATGTCGAACAAAGCTATCAGATATGATCCTGTGGCAAATACTGAAACTTTTTTACCAAACCTATCGGAGGCAAAAAGTGATTGTGGAGCGGCTGAAATAAATGGCAAGATATTTATTATGGGGGGCACTTTAGATTGGACAGGAACCTACTTTAGCACGGTAGAAGCTTATGATACAAATAAAGACGCAGGTATTCTATATAAAAATGAATTGAAGAACTTTTCATTATTGCAAAATTATCCAAACCCGTTTAATCCGGATACAATTATTCGTTATCAACTTCCAAACTCGACGCATGTTGAATTAATAATATTCGATTCACTCGGGCGTGAAATTGCAACTTTAATAGATAAAGAACAAACTGCCGGCGATCATGAAGTAAAGTTTGATGGAAAACATCTTGATAGCGGTATCTACTTTGCAAGATTAACAACCAAAGATTTCACTGAAACAAAAAAAATGGTTATTCAAAAATAGGAATCAAAAAAGGAAACGTCGTGAAAATGAAAATTTGTATCTACTGGTTCTTGCCAGTATTGTTAATTTTTCCAAGTAGTTGTAAAAAAGATAACGCCATCACCAATCCATTGGCAAACACGACTATACCGGTCTTGATAACAGATGCAGCCAGTGCAATAACAAATACTACTGCTGTGTGTGGAGGCATCATTACTAACGATGGCGGCGCTCCGATAACCGCTCGCGGCGTGTGCTGGGGGACAAATCTAAATCCAACTATTGATAGCAGTAAAACATTTGATAGTGTCGGCACAGGTAGCTTTTCAAGCCACATTACCGGTTTAATAACCAATACAACTTATTATGTTCGTGCTTATGCGACTAACATCGCCGGCACAGGCTACGGCGGCGTGATAACATTTACGACGCAGGGAAAACAGCCTTATGCATCTGACCAACTGATCTCCTATCCGAAGCGTTTTGAAATTCCTGGAACAACAATAGCACAAAGCATTACATTCGCTCCTGATGGAAAAACTTATTATTTTGTGACTCAGGATAATGGGCCGGTAGTCATCAAATATTCTACATTCAAAGATGGACAATGGACAATTCCCCAAGCGGCTGAATTTTGTGGTCAATATTCTGTCGAAGTTCCTGTTATTTCTCCCGATGGAATGAAAATATTCTACGACCAGAATACTGATGGCAATTTAGATATATTTGTGGCTGACAAAACTGAGACAGGCTGGAGTAATCCCAGAAATTTAGGTTCACCCATTAATAGTAATGGATTTGAGGGTTCACCGGCGGTTGCCGCTAATGGCAATCTATACTTTGAGTCCGATCGATCTGGCAAGTATTCACTATATCGGTCTAATTGGGAAAATAATCAATATAGCGAGCCGAGAGAACTTGGTGCTGGAATAAACCAATTTGATGTTGAAGAAACTTACATCGCCCCTGATGAAAGCTATTTACTTTTTGGAAGTTGTATTAACGGAAATGCAAATAATCAGGATATACTGATTAGTTTTAATAAGAATGGTGCTTGGACAAAAGCCATGAGTATCAGGCCAAGGGTGAATACAAATAATACTTGGGAAGGCCGTCCTTGCATTTCACCCGATGGTAACTATCTTTTTTTTACCAGCCACATAAACAATGGTGATTACATTTACCAGGTCGATTGGAAACCAATATTAGATTCTTTAAAAAATGTAATTGGTCAATAAAGAAAAAAGTAGCGGAATGCGTGAAGTCAGGTGTTTGAATATCGGTTTGTATGTATGCAGAATTAAAGTCGATAATCTTCTTCAAGCTATAAAGCTGTATTTGACGAAATGAAGAATCGAATTGTATCCGAAATCGAAAAAAAAAGCGCCGTAATGAGCGCTTTTTTTATTGAGCTAATGAGGATTTGGAATATTAGAAATGCGATGATAAAACTAAGTGTAACTATGAAAGTTATAAAAAAATATCTTAAGTTATACTGAGAGTTAATACGAGAACAAAAGGAAAAGTGATGAAAAGAATTTTGAGTTATCTGGTTTTATGTCTCTCCTTCTACCATCTGGCAGCCCAGGAACAATTCATGATACACAACGGATACAACAGAGCATATCTCGTCCATGTTCCCGCGTCATACGACGGTTCTACATCGTATCCATTAATTTTTGTTTTCCACGGATTGAGCGGCTCGGACAGTGCATTGTTCAGAAGCGGATTCAATGAACGATCGGAAATCATGAAATATATCGTCGTTTATCCCACCTCCATCAAAGGAGGATGGAACTCCCACGACAATGACATTGATTTCGTCTCTGTTCTCCTGGATACTCTCCAGAAAAAGTTTCATATCGACTCAAAACGTGTCTATGCAACCGGACATTCGGATGGAGCATTTTTTTGTTACACGCTGGGCTCTAAGTTACCGGAAAAATTTGCGGCAATCGCGCCGGTAGCGGGATACTGGACAGGATCCAGCCAGACAATTCCTTCACCAAAACCAGTTCTCGCAATTCATGCCGTGGATGATGCCACCGTTCCCTACAGCACGGATCAAGCCGGATTGGCTGCCTGGCGGCAAAAAAATCAATGTTCGGCCACACCGGACACAGTGTACAACTATAGCGGGACGATCGCACAATTATGGCCGGCCGTTGAAACCGGCGCAGATGTTGAGTTCATCACGTATGCTCACGGCGGTCATACATGGTTGAACTATCCGATCAATTGCACAGATCTCGTAGTCGATTTTTTCTATAACCATCCCCAACGGGAGAAGAAAGTACTATTAACTTCGCCAGTGAATTTATTTTACGAAACTCCTGCAACTATTCAATTAAACGCAGACGTCGTATCCGATACTCCCATGACAAGGATTGAATATTTTTCCGACTCAATAAAAATTGGAGAATCATCTACACCACCTTATACAATTACAGCGTCCAATCTGACTCAAAATGAGTATCTCATCCACGCGAGAGCATTCTTCGAGGACGGAACAACAGAAATTTCTTCGAACTTTAAAAAGGTCGATGTACTGCTGCCAAATATCGCTCTTAACAAGCCATGCGAATATTCAGCAATTAACGACAGTTCACTAAAGGCGTCGAATGTTTTCGACGGAAATTTTTCAACCAGATGGACAACGCCGACTAGCGATCCGCAGTGGATTTCGGTTGATTTACAGGGAATTTATCGGATCAAACATATTACTCTTTTCTGGGGAACATCCTATGGATTGGCTTATTCCATTGATGTTTCTTCCGATAAGCAAAAATGGACGACAATCTATGCGACAACAAGCGGAAAAGGTGGTACTGAATTTCTTTCTGTACCTCCTACCGAAGCACGATATGTACGCTGGCACGGAAACAGACGGGGTACAGAATATGGATATGCTCTCTGGGAGATTCAGATTGATGGTGAATTTGTAAAAGCAGTTTCAGTATCGAATTCGCATGAAAATAATCAACGCCTGAGTTTATCGTCTGCGCCGAATCCCTATCCGATCGGCAATTCGAATATAATCATCCGTTATACACTTCCAGAAGATGAACAAGTTGAGATAGACATCTATAATGTAATCGGACAAAAGGTGTGTGGATTGATCAACAACGTCGAAAAAAATGGAGAACATATCGTGCGATGGAATTGCCGGGATGAAAACAATCGGGCACTTTCGAGTGGAATATATATTTGCAGGATAAAAACTCTTTACGAAAAAAAATCGTGCAAGATAATTTTGATGAAGTGAGATTATCAGTGGAGTTAAATTAAGTAAGAGCTATCCTTATACATCAAAGTATCTCGAATCCATTTTCGTAATTGTTCAATTCCTGTTAAGTTCTGTGTCGATAAATTCCTTAGTGCATTTTTTATAAAAATCATTCTTAAAATCCGGGTATCTGGTCTCAATATTGAATTCATTTCACAACTGTCCAAGATGAATTAAAATTGAGATAAAACATCATTCAAACAGATCAAATTGGACATGTTTTTGGCGTCGGAAAGAATTAAGTATTCAACTGCTATTCTTCTGGGATTGTCCGGAAATAGCTTATTGTCGGGAAATCTGAATAAAAATCAAAATTTCTCTCCCGATTAAATCGTGATCGTCACAACGTGGCCCCTTTGGGGAAATGACAAGTAAACTTTTTAGATAATCTGATTAAAACATTTTTCTATTTTAGACAAGTTTGAAAAAAAATGTTAAGTTATAGTGAGAGTTATTACGAAGAATAAAAGGATAAGCGATGAAAATAATTTTGAGTTTTCTAATTTTATGTCTCTCCTTCTACCATCTGGCAGCCCAGGAACAATTCATGATGCACAACGGATACAACAGAGCATATCTCGTCCATGTTCCCCCGGCATACGACGGTTCTACATCGTATCCATTAATTTTTGTTTTCCACGGATTGAGCGGCTCGGACAGTGCATTGTTCAGAAGCGGATTCAATGAACGATCGGAAATCATGAAATATATCGTCGTTTATCCCACCTCCATCAAAGGAGGATGGAACTCCCACGACAATGACATTGATTTCGTCTCTGTTCTCCTGGATACTCTCCAGAAAAAGTTTCATATCGACTCAAAACGTGTCTATGCAACCGGACATTCGGATGGAGCATTTTTTTGTTACACGCTGGGCTCTAAGTTACCGGAAAAATTTGCGGCAATCGCGCCGGTAGCGGGATACTGGACAGGATCCAGCCAGACAATTCCTTCACCAAAACCAGTTCTCGCAATTCATGCCGTGGATGATGCCACCGTTCCCTACAGCACGGATCAAGCCGGATTGGCTGCCTGGCGGCAAAAAAATCAATGTTCGGCCACACCGGACACAGTGTACAACTATGTCGGGACAATCGCACAACTATGGCGGTCAAATGCAATCGATGCAGATGTTGAGTTCGTCACATATGCTCACGGCGGACATACCTGGCTGTTCTACCCTATCGACTGCACAGATCTCGTCGTCGATTTTTTCTACAATCACCCAAAGCGAGAGAGAAAAATTACATTGACATCTCCAATAAATTTAATTTATGACACTCCGGCGAATATTCAATTCAGTACAAACGTCGAGTCGGATACTCCTGCCACAAAGGTAGAATATTTTTTAGATTCAACCAAAATTGGAGAATCATCCACACCTCCATTTATATTCAATTGGAATAACGTGACCCAAAACGAATATCTCATTCACGCGAAAGTATCGTTCACCGATGGAACAAGTGAAATCTCTTCGAACTTTAAAAAAATTGATGTGCTGTTGCCGAATGTCGCGCTCAACAAACCATGTGAATATTCGGCATACAGCGACAATACAGTAAAAGCATCGTTTGCCTTTGACGGAGATCTTACAACCAGATGGTCAAGCCCATATAAAGATCCGCAATGGCTTTCGGTGGATCTTCAGGGTATTTACCGGATCAAAAATGTGACGCTCATCTGGGGAACATCCTACGGGTTGGATTATACTATTGATGTTTCTTCCGATAAACAGTTATGGACGGCAATCTATGCGACTTCAAAGAGCAACGGTGGAACTGAATTTCTTTCTGTACCGCCTACCGAGGCACGATATGTACGGTGGCACGGAAACAGACGGGGCACACCTTATGGATACTCCCTCTGGGAAATTCAGGTCAATGGTGAATTTGTACATGCTGTTTCAGTGTCGAATTCGCACGAAAATAATCAACGCATGAATTTATCATCTGGACCGAATCCCTATCCGATCGGCAATTCGGATATAATCATCCGTTATACACTTCCAGTAGCTGAACAAGTTGAGATAGACATCTATAATGTGATCGGACAAAAGATGTGCGGATTAATCAATGGCGTCGAAAAGAATGGAGAACATACCTTGCGATGGGATTGCCAGGATGAAAACAATCGGGCACTTTCGAGTGGAATATATATTTGCCGGCTAAAAACTCCATACGAAACAAAATCGTGTAAGATAATATTGATGAAATAACATTCGGAGAAAGCCTGCAACGCGAGTGAACGTTTTTTTATTTTGTTCGATATGAAATCTCTTTATTGGTTTTCAGAATCAATAGAAACAGATAAAGACATAAAAATGCCTCCTTAATAAATATATCAAGGAGGCATTTTGTGGAGCTAAGCGGGATCGAACCGCTGACCTCCTGAATGCCATTCAGGCGCTCTCCCAGCTGAGCTATAGCCCCATAACACATCAAATATACGAGTGAATTGGCAGAAAGTCAATCTTCAATAAACTTCTTATAATCGCACCAACTATCCTTTACGCAGATATATCGATATCAATCACTGAACGATTGAAAATGTTATCGGAGACACTGGACTTACTTGCACCTGATTAAAGTGTGGAAAAGTGACATAAGTCTCGTATGATCCTGGAGCGAGCACGATCTTCGGATCCAGTGCCGTTGTATTCGGAGCTTTCCATACAGCCTGCAGAGTTTGTTCAGGGGCTATATAACCAACAATAATAATCAGAGGAAAAGCGTAACCCTCGACAGAAGTTGCAACAATACTATCTCCTCTAAGAATCTTAAAAATGACTGGAGGAAGCGAATAGGAAAATGAATGTTTTTATTCTGGGTATCTCTTCTCTTAAATTTCTTCTGAATCTTTGTTGAAATATTTTTCTTCATTTTTATCCGCAAATGCATCCGGAGCCAATCCGCATAATTCTAATGCTTTATGTAATCGTGGTTCTGATATACCTTCTTTATCCAATCTTTTTAACGCTTCTTCACGCGTAATTTTGTTACCGCGTACTAGATTGCTATACATAGCTTGCGCGTATGTGAATCCCAGCTGTCTTTTGAAAGCCGTATTTTTAACAGCCTCAAAAACACAATCTGCACGCCATGTTGAATTACAACCAGAAGGAAGTTTCCACCCGAGATCGATCAGCACCGCATTAATTTTAGTTTCATCCCAATCTGCATAATGATAGTAATCGAATCTGAAAATATTCGGATAACGAAGCCGTAGATAGATTGTGTATTGATTGACATAAAGTACAGAAGCCTTAAAAAAGGTAAGACAATATTTAAGAAGGGCAGGTGAAGTCGTTAGAATACCTATACCTTTAATCAAACGCGATATATTATCCCGCACCATATTGAGAAATGAATATCGGTCTTCCGAATTGATATCGATAGACGCCGGCCCGGATGGGAAGTACTCAAATCGATTTCCACCGTAGATTACAGTCTTAATGCCTAATCTAAGTGCATATTTGAATATTTCTTTGTTGACAAATTTACAAGAGGCACAAGCAAGATTAATGAGAATTGGTGCCTGAGTCTTTAAATACTCGTTCAGACAATAGCCGGCAATTTTTTGATGGTGAGATGGTGTTTGTACTTCTATCAGTTCAATTTTTAATTTATCCGAAATCGAACGAACGCTGTCTATGATTTCGTTCGGTGTAAACGGAGTCTTACCAAAAACAGCAACGCATCGAAGATTGTGAGTTTTTACTAATTCGTGGAGCATGAATGTACTGTCTCTGCCTCCACTCCATGCAACGATACAATCATATTTTTGTTTTTCCCCATCTCGCTTGATCTGATCGATTAACTTTGAAAGTTTTTCTTTGTCGGGTTTCTTGAGAATATGTTTGAATGATTCTGGTGAATTACAGATTTTGCAATTCCCAGTCTCATCCAGATGAAATAGCGATGATTCTGGTAACACACACGTCTTACAGATTTTCTGGTTTTTCATTTTCTCCTCACGTGTTGTTTCAAGATTTCATCAGGACAGTCATATTATTTCAATCCTCATTTTATCTGCAAGTTTGGATTCCCTTGAGAACTCAGTGAGTCTCCTATCAGACTGTTCTACCGAAAAAAGTAAGGCGTGCAAAAATATAATTTATCGAAAATCTATAACCCGATCCTCAACCACCATTCCCGCAAGCTTTCCCACCGTTAATCTTGTTAAGCAGTAAAAATTGTACAAACTTATGGTTTAAAAAGCAACAATAGATTGCGGATCTCAGGCTTGTTCGCCGGAGTCATGCTCTCATGATGGAGGCGAATTGCGGATTTGCGGAATCGGCAAAATTAATCTCATCGTTCGCAATACATTTCTTTTTTTTGTAAATTGATCTGGTAAAGGAAATTCTCATGAAGAAACTCTTAACAATTTTGTGCGTTCTAACGTTTACATGTTTTGCCCAGCACAAGGCAACTATCACGATTATCCATTACAACGATTATCACGCTCAATACTCACCATTAAAAATCTTTGAACGGAGTACAGACGGCAAAGAACATCCTTGCTTCGTCGGTGGAGCTGTCGCGTTCAAATCATATCTCGATTCACTTAAACATGCTGACTCAAATTCTATTGTCGTCAATGCCGGCGATAATTTTCAGGGAACGCCAATTTCTTCGATGACCAACGGATGGGCGGACATACAGATGTTAAATCTTTTCGCCCCCGACATCGTGGCACTCGGTAACCATGAATTCGATTATTCCGTCGATACATTGCGGAAGCAATTGCCGTTTTTCAAAATGCCGGTAATTTCTGCAAACTTGTGGGATGTCGAAAATGCAAAATCGTTTGTACAGCCATGGATCGTTGAGAAAATCGGCAATGTAAATATTGCGTTCATCGGACTGGTTCCTCCAAATCTGTCGGCGTTGGCAATGAGTAGAAACATCCGTGGACTGAAAGTACTTGACTTGGGAAAAACTGTCCACAACACGATCGACGAAATAAAAAAAACAAAACATCCCCAACTCATCGTGCTCGTGAGTCATATTGGATATGAGATGGATTCAACATTGGCAACATCGGAATCGAGAATCGACATCATCATCGGCGGACACTCGCACACCGCAATCTTTAAGCCGAAGAAAATCGGCCACACGCTTATTTGTCAGGCTGGAGCAACTAGCCGGTATATCGGCGAATTAAAATTGTCGGTCGATCTTGATGGTGATTCAGTCGTCACGTCAAATGGAAGATTGATTGAAGTCAAAGATGATCGATATCCTGCAAATCCTGTTGTTAAAAAAATTGTGGATTCTTTGGAGGATGTCGCAAATTCAAAATTAAATATAGTTATCGGAAAACTCCTCGTCCCTTGGAAACGGAACTCTTATCATGAAAGCAACATCGGAAATTGGCATGTCGACGCGCTGAGAAAGTATGCAAAGACAGATATTGCAATAATAAATTCGGGAAGCCTGCGGAAAGATCTTCCTCCGGGAGATATCACGATACGTGACGAGTGGGAAATAAATCCTTTCGGCGATGAATTGATGACATTCGAAGTATCGGGAAGCCAGCTACGATCGATGATGGAATGTCAGCTTGCGAAAACGCGTGAACAAATAGAAGTCTCTGGTATGCATTGTGAATACGATGGAACCAAACCGGGCGGCCATCGCATCTTGAAACTTGCCGTCAATGGATTGTCAGTTAAGGATAAAAATAATTACTCAATCGTTGTAAACAGCTTTGTGGCTGATCACTTGCAAGAACTTTTCGGGATTCCAGAAAAATCAATCCAAATCCAAAATCTTGGTATTATCGATCGGGATGTTTTTATAGAAGAAATTAAACACCAAAAAAATATCGCCAATCATGTCGAAAGACGCTTGGTAAATGTAGGAGATACTGACAAATGAAATCTACTCTTCACACATGCTTGACAATTGTTCCGGTACTTTCTTTTGCTTTTTTACTCTGCTGCTGCAAAAACAATCCAACCGCAAACACGAACGACACATTCCCCGATTCGAACGTGACATACGGAAAATATATCCAGCCAATATTCGATTCGTATTGCATGTATTCGGGTTGTCACAATTCTCTCGACCAAGCAGGCAATCCACCGCTTATACTTGACTCGTATTTCGATGTGACAAAATCCCCCGGCATCGTCATCCCCGGAAAGAGTGGCGCAAGCTTACTCTATCTCTGCATTTCAGGCCAGGGTCATGGTCAAGTCCCAATGCCTCCAATCAACTCCGGCTATTCGGCTTTGTCCTCAAATAAAATCAAGGCAATTAAAACCTGGATCGATGAAGGAGCAAAGCCCTATTGAGTTAATAATAAAGGAAAAGTACGTAGGAGTTGAATTAGTTCTCACTGAAAAAGTCAATCAAATTATGAGCAAAAATAATTCTTCTTTGTGTTCTTCAGAAAAAGCCATTTAATCTTTGAGTTCTTTGTGGTTAACCACAAAGATCACAAAGTGAAGTGGCAATTTATGAAGGTCACAAAGGTTTTTAAACACAAACTATTTAATCACTTACTCTTTTGAAAAATTTCGACAATATCTTCTTCGAGACTATTTTGCGGCTTCTCAACAATTCGGCCGATCTCTTTGCCGTTTTTCAAGAACACAAACGTCGGCACATTGGTGATATTATATTTTTCCGGTAAATCTGAATCGCTTTTTTTATTACGATCGAGCGCATGGAATTCGACGATCCGGATTGGAGGATGTGTCGATTCGACGATTTTTAAAAACCTCGGAAGTTCTCGATGCGTGTCACTGCACCATGTTCCTAAGAAAATTATGACATCCAAAGAATCGTTCCAGCCGCGTAATGGTTGAAGCGCACCGATATCTGCTATGTAAGAATCGTACGCCTCATCGAACCACAAAGTTTCCGGTTTTGTAAATAAATCTCTCCCGACAGTCCCGATAAAAATTATTTCATCCGCATCTTTTTCAGTTTTGTACCCGTAGCGGCTCGATTGACAGGAGATGAGAAACAGTATCGTGGCAGCGATAGCAATATATCTTGTTGCATTTAATATGTATTTCATCTCGATCTTATTCTTAATCTTGACCTTGTTCTTGTTCTTGCTCTTGCTCTTCATTTCTTAATCTTTTCTGCTCTTATATCTCTCCCCCACATCAACTTCGACCGCAGCACATCGAAGAAAGTCTGGTCGGTTCTTCTTATCAATCGGACAACATAATCCGCTTTTTTAATAACGATCTCCAACGGAGGAGAAAATACCGAACTCACCTGACCATCGGCGGCAACATGTAATTTCTCGGCTTCAGAATAAATCAAGACCTTGATCACACTGGTATCAGGAACGATCATAGGACGTGCAGTCAGACTATGCGGTGAAAGCGGTGTGATTAAAATCGTTTTGGCATCCGGTGTGATAATCGGTCCTTGTGCAGAAAGTGAATAGCCGGTCGATCCGGTCGGAGTCGATACAACGATCCCATCCGCACTGTACGTAACCAGATATTCTTCGTTAACATACGTTTCGATATGAATGATGCGTGAATATGCCCATTTATCAATAACGATATCGTTCAATCCAAAAAAGATCTGGTTCCCGTGCGAAGTAACTTCTCCACGAAGAACCATTCTGTCTTCGATTGTATAATTGTGTTTGATTATCTGATCGATGAGCGCCGGAATATCGTCGACTGAAAATTCGGCAAGGAAACCTAATTTACCAAGGTTAACACCCACGATAGGAACTCCAGCCGATCCGACAAGCCGCGCCGTTCTCAGAATTGTTCCGTCGCCTCCAAGTGCAATCATCATATCGCATTGGTTTGCGAGATCTTTTCCTTCAACAGCATTCTCCTCTTTTAATCCTGATCGGGGAATCTGACTAGATAACAACACCGCAAGTTCACGTTCAAGAATATACTCGATACCGCGCGAGCGCAAATTTGCTAAAAGATTCTCGAAGGCTTTCAAGAGTTCCGGTTTTTTTGTATTACCTGTGATCCCGAATTTCATGTCGCGGCCTGTGATGGCTCCGGCGATGGATCCGGTTTGTTCATTTCATCCACATAATTCAATTTTAATTCCTTCACAACCGTCGTGATTAAACGTTCTTCTTCCGGGGATAGGTTCCCTTTCATCCGTACTTCAATCATATCCAGCATATCGATCATAAATTGTGTCTGCGGGAGATTCCGCTCGATTTTGTCCGTAGCTGGATTTTTCAATTTCCCCATGTGCTGGAGTGCCGCAGATTGGAAAAGAAATACTAATTGCTCAAAATAGAGTCGATGCTTTTCATTTGTATCCATGACATCTTCCCCGAATAATAGTGATATAATTCATAATGTTTTAATAATAAGAAAGCAGTTGATGAAAATCAATAAATGATTTTGGCAATGACACAAGCGATGAATAAAAATCTGTCAAGGTAAATTTACATCACGCTCATCCTCTCGGGCGCGCTGCGCCATAAAGGAAACATAGCGTCGCAGATCATCTTTATATGATTGAACTGTCGATTCATCTGCGTAATTATTTGCACTGGAATTTTTCTCTGGAAATTTATCTTTGTATTTCAAGACAACGAAATCATTCGTCACAGCGATAATTTCAAAATGCGCCAAAAGACTGTCAATTTCGTTGTAATCGTGCAGATATTCCCATCTATCATAATACTTGTTAAACACTACATACTCACATTGGTTCTTCCTGCAAAACTCCAACATGGATTTTATAGTGATATCGCCGAATCCCTCATATCCCACCATATAGTCGGAAAGAATCTTGTAGTGCTCTATTTCATTGAAAATAAAATTCATAGGAGCGACACAAGTAGAATTCTGCGGTATCTTATCTGCAATCGACTTGTTGAATTGCGAGTATTCCTCTTTCTCAAAGACCGATTTTCCCTGCCAATACAAACCAGCCGTAAAAAGCAATATCAAGAAAATTGTATTTAACGAGACCATCACTTTTCTTTTTGTATCCATCGTAGCAATGCTCTGCGAAATAAGAATCCCCCAAAAAGGTATCAAATATGTTGAGTACTTAATTGTTTTTTCTTCAACCACAAGCCCCAGAAAAACCATCAACAATAATGTGTAGATCGTTAGATCTCTGACTTCACTGTTGAATATTTTTTTTCTATTTGTGATTAAGTGAAAAAAGAATAAAACCGAAGGAATAATGATCTCGGGCCTTCTGAATAGACGCTGATGCTCGCGGGATAAATTTATTAACGGCTTTAATAAAGTGAAACTGGTTTTGGGGATGACTAACGGGCTGAACATCTGAATCTTAAAAATATCGAAATGCCAAAGCACATCAAGAAGATAGGGCGAAAAGGCAACAATGGCTGCAGCCAAAAATAACAGAGAGGCAAATATTTTTCTTCGATCTAATATTCTTCGAAGAAATCCTTTCCATGAAAATTCCAGCGGTTCGTTACCGTTCAAGGGAAAAAACAAAAATATAAATCCGCTTGCCACGAATATTACGCCGTTGAGATGCGCCAGCATTGCAAGCCCGGCAGCAAAACCGGCTAAACATATCAGCCAGTACTTTCCCGTTGATAAATATTTTTTTAAAAGATAAAAACTTAGAAAGCCGAGCATTGTGACCAACATTTCAGGACGAGCAACTTTTGCAAAATAAAAAAATTCATGCATTGCCAAAACCAGAGAAATACTCATGAACAACTGAAAGCTCGTTACGTCTGCCAAATATTTCTGCTGATATCTTATAAAAAGTATCATAAGAATTATGAAAGAAGAGATCGGTATTAAGCGAAAAATCCACAGGTCGTAATGTAAAATATTAAATAGTGCGGCACCTAAATAGATAAGAAGTTTGTGTTGTACTACTATACGAACATCTTCGTCAAGAAAACCTGAAAAAAGATTGGAGGTAGAATATCCTTTCTGGCTCATAAAATATGATTGTTCTGCAAGCCATGCTTCGTCGCCGTTTAATTTGTAATTGGGGATGCTGAGAATCAGTAAAACAATTTGAATTATTGCCAGTAAGATAACCAGCCGTATTTTATTCCGCTCGAAAAATCCTTTTTGCACTACCATCTCAACATATTTGGTCAACAGTATATCGCCGGGATTTACATTTATTGGAAACAAAAATTATTTATTACGATGTTAGCCGTTGAATTGCATATCGTAAAGCTTCTTGTAAATTCCTCCTTTTTGCCGCACGAGATCCTGATGTTTCCCGCGCTGTACAATCTTTCCTTTATCAATGACGAGAATTCGTGTTGCATTCCTGATTGTCGAAAGCCTGTGGGCTATCACAATGGACGTCCGGTTGTGCATCAAGTGCTCGATCGCTTCCTGCACTAAAATCTCCGATTCAGAATCCAGCGCCGATGTCGCTTCATCAAAAATCATGATTGGTGGATTCTTCAGTAAAGCGCGCGCAATTGAAATCCGCTGTCGCTGTCCGCCCGATAGCTTCGTCCCTCTTTCGCCTACAACAGTATTATAACCCTCTGGAGTCTCCATTATAAATGAATGTGCATTGGCAGCTTTAGCCGCTTCTTCAATTCTCTCCATCGGACAATCAACCAGGCCGTATGCAATATTGTTCCGTATCGTATCATTGAATAAAAATGTCTCTTGCGTGACAATACCTATTTGTTTTCGCAACGATTGAATCTTATAATTTCTGATATCGATTCCATCGATAGATATTTGGCCTTTTGTCGGATCATAAAATCGGGGAATAAGATCGACAAGCGTCGTCTTGCCTCCACCGCTGGGGCCCACAAGAGCAAGAATTTCGCCGCGTTTTATTTTGAATGAGATGTTTTGCAAAACATGCCTCGGCTCCATTCCATTCGACTCGAGATTATCATAAACGAATGAAACTGCATGGAATTCAAGCAAATGATCGAACTGATGGATCTCGACCGCCAACGGCCGATCGATGATATGAGGCATCATGTCGAGAATTTCAAATACCCGTTTGCCGGCCGCTCCCGATTCCTGCAAACGGTTTGCGACGCCGCTTAATTCCTTAACCGGCGGCATGATCTGAAAAATCACTATGATGAATCCGATAAAATCCGACGGTTTTAATGTTGCGTTAACGAGAACCTGTGTCCCGCCATACCAGATTATGACAACACCGGCAATCACACTCAGAAATTCCGTTACCGGAGATGCCAGGTTGCGCAATTTTGTAATGTTAAGGACGAGATGGAAAAATTTTTGGGTTTCACTTGCAAACCGCTTATTCTCCCATTCCTCCATTCCAAACGCTTTTACAATTTTTACCCCGCTGAAAGTTTCCTGGATGACTGATGTAATGTCGGCCATCTTTTCCTGAATGACACCGCTTACTTTGTGAATCCGGATTCCAATCTGGCTGATAATCAAAAGGACAAGCGGAAATACTAATAACGAAATGAGTGTTAATTGCCAGCTGATAATGATTGCAGTTACAAGAAAGACTATGATCGTAAGAGGCTCTCGGACGAGATTTAAGAAACTGGCTGCGACACTCGTCTGAAGAACATACACATCATTCGTGATCCGCGAAATCAGGTTTCCCGTTCGTTCATTGGTAAAAAATGTGAGCGAGAGACTATGAATATGCCGGTAGAGATCATTGCGGAGATCCTTGATGACTCCCTGTTCCACATACGCCAGAAAATATGATTGTGCATAACCGAATAAATTCTTCAGGAAAAAAGCAATCATTATGACAAAACAGATTCGCAGTAAAGCATCACTTTTGCTACCCTGAAGAAGAAATGAATTCAGGAACTCATCAATGGAATCTCTCATCGAACCTGCATGAATTGACACAGCTCCCTGAACCTGACCGGTTGGTAATGTTTTTTGGTTGAAAAGAGTTTCCAATAATGGGATGGAGAGATAGATCGATGCCGCATTGAAAAATGCGAAGAAGATGGTGCAAATGATTGAAGTTGTCAGGTACGCCCAATATCGGCGGACGTACGTCAACAAACGGAAATAAGGTTTCATTGATCTTCCTCCTTTCCGTCTTTTTTGTGCTGTAATTCCCAGATCTTCATTGTTGTCAATGCGTTCGTAATTGCATGGATCATGCTTACCATGATTCCGTGCGGGCCATCGAGAATGCCTCCGCGTAGAATCAGCATTTGAAAGAACGCCACGAACGGATGAATAATCAAGCCGGCCGTTGTAATTTTCTTGCGCGGCGATTTTTCGATCGCCTGCAATGACGAATACTCATTTATTTTTCCCAAAGTAGAATGTATCGTCGGGTGAGTGTAATGGATTATATCACTATGGAGAATGCCTATCGATCCGTTCACATCAAATCCTTCATGGACTAGCCGGTGGTTCATCTTTGTTTTCTCTCGGCGGAATAACCTCAGTTGATATCCCGGATACCAGCCGCAATGCTTGATCCATTTCCCTAAAAAATAATTCCGCCGTGGAATTCGAAAACCGTCAAAAGCAGATCCATTGTGTATTATTTCCTGGATCTCGTTGCGTAACTCAGGAGTTACTCTTTCATCGGCGTCGAGACTTAGTACCCACTCGCTTGTCGCCTGATCAAGAGCGAATTGTTTTTGAATTGCATAACCCTGCCATTCGTGCAGAAATACCCGGTCTGTGAATTCCCGCGCAATCTCCGCTGTCCGATCTTTCGAATAGCTGTTTACAACAATGATCTCGTCAGCCCATCTCACACTCTCCAGGCACTCACGGATATTGTCTTCTTCGGATCCTGCAATTATGGTAACTGATATTTTTAGCATAGACTATTCTATAAACTGCTAATCACATAAATTAAAATGATCTGCATAGATTATATGTCTGTGACCATCTTGTCCAGCCTGTGTAGTCTGTGTTCTATCAAAGAGCTAATTCTTTTCTATCATTGGTAAATATTTTGCGCCTTATTTCCGGTTTCTTGCCAAAATTCAATAATAGACCAATCTCTATGTTCGTTGCCTTTAAATAATTTATCAACTGAAACTCATGTTCTTCCACAATCGCTTCTGCTGCTTTCAATTCTAGAATAATCTTGCCATCAATCACAATGTCTGCGAAATAATCGCCAACTAATTCATTCTTATAATAAACCTTTATCGGTTGCTGATTCCTTGCCGGTAAATCGTTTTTCGCCAATTCAATCATCATCGCATGCTCGTATACTTTTTCCAAAAAACCATATCCAAGATTATGATAAACTTCATAGAAACATTTTATTATTCGTTCACTTAATTCTTGGTACAGGTATTCCATGAATTTTCCTCTTATAGAACACTGACGACACTGATTATACTGACTTACACTGAATTATATTTTGCGTATTCAACCCACTTCGACGTGCTAAGCAAAGCGAGTGTTCTATCTTATTGGAATTTTTAAAGTTCTTTAATTGGCTATTAAGCATTTCATTGCACCACAAAATTCACAAGCCGGTCCGGAACCACAATCGATTTCACGATTCTCTTTCCGTCGGTAAATTGTTTCACACGCTGATTGGAACGTGCCGCTTCCTCCAGTTTCTCTTTCGTCAAACCCCGCGGCAGCGTCACTCGGTCTCGAATCTTTCCATTTACCTGAAGAACGATTTCGACTTGATCTTCGGCTGCAATTTTTTCGTCATAAGATGGCCATGGTTCATAAGCAAGCGCCGATGCGTGTCCGAGACGATTCCAAAGTTCTTCTGCAAGATGCGGAGCCAGCGGAGCGAGAAGCAATAGAAAAGTTTCCATTCCGCTTTTCGGATAACATTCGCGTTTATACATCTCGTTCACAAAAATCATCAACTGTGAGATCGTGGTGTTGAATCGCATTCCTTCAATGTCGGTTGTCACTTTCTTTATTGTTTGATGGAGGAGTTTGAGGAATTCGGGATCCACCTCAACATCCTTAATCGCCGGAGAAAGATTTCCGTCATCGGTGATAAACAATCGCCAGACGCGATTCAAGAAGCGAAATACACCGTCGACTCCTTGCATGCTCCACGGCTTTGTCGCTTCCAACGGACCCATGAACATTTCATACAAGCGCATTGAATCCGAACCATATTCTTTTATTACGTCGTCAGGATTTACAACGTTCCCGAATGATTTCGACATCTTGCGCGAATCTTCACCAAGTATCATTCCTTGATTTATCAGTTTCATGAATGGTTCAGGCGTCGACACACATCCAAGATCGTACAACACTTTATGCCAGAAGCGGGAATACAACAAATGGAGCACGGCGTGTTCCGCACCGCCGACATATAAATCGACCGGCATCCAGTATTTTTCTTTTTTTGTCGAAATAAATTCGGCATCATTAAAGGGATCAATATATCTGAGATAGTACCAGCATGATCCTGCCCACTGCGGCATCGTGTTAGTTTCGCGCCGGCCCTTGCGGCCCGTTTTCGGATCGGTGACATTCACCCATTGATCGATGGTTGCAAGAGGCGATTCGCCGGTGCCGCTCGGTTTGTATGAAGTCACTTCCGGAAGAAGCAGCGGCAAATCTTTTTCATCAAGCGGTTCAATCGATCCATCTTCCCAATGAATCAACGGGAAGGGTTCTCCCCAATATCGCTGGCGTGAGAATAACCAATCGCGTAGTTTATAATTCACAGTATGCTTGCCGAGATTTTTTTCTTCCAACCATGAAACGATTTTATCAAACGCTTCTTTATAACCAAGTCCGTTTAAAAAATCCGAGTTCACGCACACACTTTGTTCGATGTCGGTGTGAGCGGCTTTCGTTACATCGCCGCCGGAAATAACTTCGATGATTGGTAAATCATATTTTCGTGCGAACTCCCAATCGCGTTCGTCGTGGCCGGGAACAGCCATGATGGCGCCGGTTCCATAAGAGATGAGTACGTAATCGGCGATCCAGATTGGAATTTTTTTATCATTGACCGGATTGATTGCATAACCACCCGTAAAGACTCCGGTTTTTTCTTTATTCAGTTCGGTACGCTCCAAATCGCTTTTTCTTTTTGTCGCTTCCAGATAAGCGTCTACTTTCGATTTTTGTCCGGCTGAAGTAATTTGGTTCACAAGCAGATGCTCAGGCGCCAGCACCATGTATGTTGCGCCCCACAACGTGTCGGGCCGGGTCGTAAATACGCGCAGATTTTCCGATGATCCGACAATTTTAAAATCAACATCAGCGCCCACCGATTTGCCGATCCAATTGCGCTGCATCTCTTTGATGGATTCCGGCCAGTTGAGAGATTCGAGATCGTCAAGCAATCGTTCGGCATAAACCGTTATCTTCAACATCCATTGTTTCATCGGACGCCGAACAACGGTAAAACCTTTTTCTATTTGTTCAGGAACTTCTTCATTCGCGAGAACGGTGCCGAGTTCCGGACACCAGTTGACGGGAACTTCCGCAAGATATGCCAGATTCTTTTTGTACAGTTGAAGAAAAATCCATTGAGTCCATTTATAATATCCCGGGTCCGTTGTGTTGATCTCACGGTCCCAATCATAGGAAAAACCAAGAGCCTTAATCTGCCGCCTGAATGTATCTATATTCCGTTTGGTCGTGATTGCAGGATGTGTTCCGGTTTTTACGGCATATTGTTCAGCCGGCAAACCAAAAGCATCCCAGCCCATCGGATGAAGAACATTAAATCCTTTCATTCGTTTGTATCGCGCAAGAATATCTGTAGCAGTATATCCTTCAGGATGGCCGACATGCAATCCTGCCCCGGATGGATACGGAAACATATCGAGTATGTAATATTTTGGTTTTGATGAATCATCAGCAGCCCGGAACGTTTTATTTTGCTCCCAATATTTTTGCCATCGAGCTTCGATGTCAGCGAATGGATATGATGCCATAAATTTATGTCTCTAAGTGACCCAAGTTAATAAAAATCCGAAATTCTAATCTCTAAATACAAAATCCCGTTATTTGGGATTGTGATTTAGTGACTAGTGTCTAGTATTTTTTCGTGAAAACGATTTTGCAATTTGTCCGTTCTTCGATGAAAACTGTTGAATATACATTTCTGCTGTCATCAAACTGCCGAGCCGCATTCTGTGCATCAGCTCTTCCGGTGTCGCACCCTGCTGTACGATCTTCATCGCGGCAGTATGGCGAAGAGAATACGCGGACACGCGGCGCGAGGAACTAGTTCTTATTCCTATTTGCTTTAAATAATGCTGGACTCGAACACGAATGCCGCGCGTCGTCATCCGTCCGCCATGCCAACGATTTCCTGTGCTGAGAAAAAGCGGTTCGTCCGGTTTTGCTTCAGGCCGATGAAGCAGATACGCATCGATAGCTTGTTTCGCATTATCCGGAAGAATTACTTTATCGCTCTTCTCCGTCTTTCCTTTTCCCTGAACCCGCAACATCCACTTCTCGCCATCCCTCATCACATCGGAAATATCGGCTCTTACCAATTCAATTTCAGACAGGCCGCACTCGAGCATGGTCTTTAATATCGCATAATCTCTCGATCCACGCTCGGTTGAAACATTGATGGCTGAGAATAAATGGTTTAGTTCTTCGATAGTCAAGACGTCGCGGGAATGATATTTCGGCCGGGGATTTCCACGCACACCGAGCGCAGGATTCTCCTTCAACACGCCGATCGAGGTCAAGTATTCGCAAAAACGCCGGACCGAAGTTAGGTATGTCGAGATCGATACATCCGAAAGTTTTCGCTTCGAGCTTAAAAATTTTTTATATCGTTCAATATCCGAAACGCGAAATTGACATTCAGTATCCGTACCAAACCATTTAATGAACTCACGCAAAGCTCTCTCGTAGGTTCCTCGCGTATCCGGCTTCTTTGTTTCCAAAGAACGAACAAAGTCAGAAAAATATTCTGAAAGACGTTTCCGGGAAATTCGGACAATATGCTGTGAGTTACGTACAACCATGCTAAATAAACGAACTTCTCTCTATTATCAATAACGGAATTTAGGCAAAAATAAAAAGAGAGTCAACGAAATGTCCGATAAAGGTTGGAACATTCGGCGATCTTCCACGTCTGATTTTTCAGAGTAAGAAGAATATTTATCAGAAAATAAATTGGGGGAATTATGAAACGTATTTTGTTTTTAATGATCATCGGCATGTTATTCTTTTCTCTTTGTGTTCATGCCGGAACGGACGCAAAAAAAGAGAAGAAGGAAAGCCACCATGGCTGGCTCGGTATTTCGATACGGGATGTAGATGAAGAAACGGCGAAAAAACAAAAGCTCGACAACACGAACGGAGCGCTGATCAAGGAAGTTCAGGATGATAGTCCTGCCGATTCAGCCGGATTAAAGGAAGGCGATGTTATTATCCGATTTGATGGAAAAGATGTGAAGGATTCCGACGGATTGCGGGCAGCAGTTCGAAAAACTTCTCCCGGCACAAAAGTTGTAATTGAAATAAAAAGAGATGGTGAAGATAAAATATTGACAGCACAAATTGGTTCGGGTTTGCTGAACCTCATCCATTCGTCACACCACAACAAAAAATGATGCACTTCGATTTTCATCACGACGGATTAGGAATGAGCGTTGAAACATTGAACGAGCAATTGGGAGAATACTTCGGCGCACCGGATAATGAAGGAGTGCTGGTGCGTGAAGTCCGCAAAAACAGCCTTGCCGAAAAATCTGGATTCAAAGCCGGCGATGTGATCGTGCGGATTAAAAACAAATCTGTAGATGACGTAGACGATATCATGAAAGCAATTCGGAAAGCCAAAAACGGAGAGACGCTCAATTTCGAAGTGATTCGAAAAGGAGTGAAGAAAACTATCGCCGTGAAAATTGAGAAAGAAGACGAGGAAGAATTTGAATGTCCTTTTGGTGGACAGTTTTTTCATGGTGAAGAATTTGAGATGAACCCCGGCGAGGATTTTCACATCGACATCGACCGGGAACTCGGACCAAGATTGCAGGAAGAGATGAACAAATTACAGGAGCAGTTGAAACATTTAGATATACCGAAAAGAATTCGGGTTCACACATCGATGGAAGAAATTTGAAGAACTTTCTTTGACAATAACCGCCGGTTCGGGAGAGCCGGCGGTCTGTCAAAACCTTCCTTTTTTGAACTTTTGCTCATCGTGTTTTTCTCATAGATTATTCTTCATTCGTTCACGTTTCCCGTGTTCACGTTTCCCGACCGCAAGCACTTGATTTTCTCGTATACATTAGTTAATGTCTTTCATAGAACATACTATGATTATAGTAAAACCAGCAGAAGAATTTTTGGAAGAAGACTACATGATTGATTTGTCCGTTCATGTGTCATGTTGTACGAACACAAAACAATAACTCCGCATGTTAGACGGATCAATCTAATTACATTTAGGCGGCAAGAAAGAAAATTCATTTAAAAAAATGAAACCCATCGAAATCATTACTTCGATTTTAGCCATTTATGGTGCACTACTTTCTACTTTAAACTATTTCATTCAATCAAAGTCAAAAAAATGGCGAATTGCTGTCACTCCCAGTATTGGTTCCTTAGGTAAAAAAGAATTTGTGGCCTTCCGTGCGGTAAATCTTGGCGAAAGAACGGTTTCCTTGAATACCTTCTTCATACATTTGCCACCACCAGAATTAAGTCGTTTTAAAAAATTTGTGCGCCTCCTTCTTATTTTTCCGCTATTTGAGAAAAATAAATTCTCGGGTTTTGGATTTTTCGGGGATTATTTAGTCCTAAAACGTGACGAGAAGTTTCCATTTGAACTTTTACCAGGCAAGTCTTTTGAAATATATTTAGATAAGAAACTCCTCCTTAGGCACATCTCAATTCATGCAAAAGGTGTGGTTAATTTCAATGCCGTTTTTGGAGACGAGACAGGTGGGTTCTATAGGAGCCTTGTCCAATCAATAGCTAATCTAAAAAAAGGAACCATTGAGTTCTAGAATATTTTATTTCTTGCTGCCTTCCAAGAAACTCATTTGGAAAGTGGCGAAAATAGTTTAAAAAACTAGCATGAGTTTCTGTAAAACAAGAATCGGGTAAAGCCAGATGGACTGCAAAACCAGCGGCTCCCCGACAAATCCTAAAGGACCATAAAAAACATGGAAGCGTCGGGACAAGCAAGCTGAGCGAATGAGCCCGCCTACATATAAAATATTTCGGCGGGCAAGCGTGAGTACATTAAGCATGGCGTGTAGAGGTTTTATGAAACTGGAAAGTAAATTACATGGAACTCGGTTCGTGCAGTGGTGCATTTTAAGTTATCGCCCGCCACAAGATAAAGCATGGCGGGCAAGTTGCCGCAGCTTAGTTGCCATTCGTTAGGGCGCAAAAGGAACTTTCTGCAATGATAGACAAATCATATGTCAAACTTTTTCAATAGGAGAAAAAAATGAAAAAGACATTAGTTCTTATGGTTACATCGTTGTCGCTTGTTTTAAGTGCATGCGGGCCAACTAACTATCAAGCAATTGTGAAACCAGAAAAAAAAGAGGACGACATTGTAATAAGCCCCGAACTGAAAGATTTTCTCAGGAACAAACCCAATCCCGTTGTGGTTTTACGAGTTCCCTATACCACAACAAAGGTGACTGAAGCAGAACAAAAAACATTGACGACATACAACAATGCCTACAATCAAATAGAAAAGAATCTGATGAAAGCGGGCTTTACTGTCCGCGATCGGGGCCTTCTGAATAACCTGCTTTCCACCGGCCAAGCGGATTACTCGGAAATCGGAAAAAAAATTCAGACGGATTTAATATTGGAGATTCAAAGCGTCGATTTTGAAATAGAAAATATGTCAGATCACGTGATTGATAAAAACACAGGTAAAACGCTGGAGCTGACTGATTCATGTTTTGTAAACCCCGTGTACGCAAAATTAGAATGCAAAATAGTTATCGTTGATAGAGGACAAACTGGAGCAGTGTTGACGCTTTACGATCAAACCTGCAAGGATGGATGCGATGTTGAAGTTTTAAGCGGTGGTGGAAGAGGATTTATGGGTATGCACGGGGGGACGAGATTCCCGTCTGTTAGGCAGCCGGGAGATGAAAATTGGCATCAGGTATTGAAGTTTAGGCTTGCATTAGATGAGGAATCGACGAAGCAACTCATTGATTTCTTTTCCCTTAAGTTAGCACAAATACTGAGGGGACAATAGAGTGTGATATCTCCCAGAAAGTCGATGATCCATGAGTAATAAGTGATTGTCGAAGAAGGAGAATTCTTGGTGAATAGGAAAAGAACTAATGTTGCTTGTGTTTAAAGTCCCTATTCACACGCTTGTCTATCTATAAGGAGGTATAGCGGCACTAACCTTTTTCAGTTGCTGCCATCTAACCATTTTAAAAAGGACAGAGACAAGTAAATAATATTCTCCCGATGCATTCTAAGCAATCGGAATGCGGAATGTTGTGGGAGTTAGTTCGTGAAGTACAATTTGATAGTTAGGCCGCCTGTGATTATTATTTGAGGACATTCATATGAAACAGCAGTGTCACATTTCTTTTGTCTATGGTAGTTGGTTTATTCTCTTATGTGGTTTAATATTTTATGTAATTAAAGGTGAATATATCCAGGCTTGTTTTTGGATTTTATTTATCGTGCTTTTTCTCTGGCTCTATGTTCGATACTTCCCATCGCTTTCTCGATTCATGGGCTATGGTTCTGTTGAAGACGCTGCACCGAAAAATATTCAACGCGTTAACACAAGAGTCATTCTTTATACAGCTGTCGGTTGTCCTTTCTGTCCGATTGTCAAACGCAGACTTACAGAACTACAACATAAAATGGGATTCGAACTGAAAGAAATAGATATTACTCTGAAACCAGAAGTACTTATCAATAAAGGTATCCGGGCATTACCAGTGATTGAAGTTGGAGAATCGCAATGGATTGGTAATGCGACAAGTGATCAACTAGTTACATTTATTACTAAGAACGTGCAGGCGGTTTAACGCCAGTCCGTTAGGGCGCAAAAAAAAATATAACTTGGAGGCATTATGAAATGTCCATCCTGCGGTCAACAAGCAATAGGTATGTTACGATTTTGCACTGCATTTACGCGCGGTGTCAGTTATTCACAAGCTATCAAAGGCTATTTTAAATGTCGTAATTGCGGAACACTTCTTCACATTACAGGTTTTAATGCAAAATTTTGGATGTATATTGGTTTTTTAATTGCTGTCTTTATTGGTTATTGGATATTACTTCCCCGAATAACTCAAAATATGGGATTGAAAGGTTCTATTGGAATATTACTAGTGTGGTTTGTATTTGTAATATACGGTATAATTTATGTCAGATGGAAAAATGTGCGGATCAACAAGACGTAATATTTTTCGATTTAAGATTTTGCGCTCTGCTATATATAAAGTCAAGAGCCAAACGTTTTAGTAGTCGAGTATAAGAATGCAAAAACCATCCCGAACAATCGGGGCGGAATGTTGATAGGCAATTTATAAATTATCAACGCGGCGGCTTTTAACCAATTAGGAGTTCGTACACTTGCAGAAGACATCTCAAACATATTCAGTTCGTACATTTAGTTATGGATCGCAAGCCAGCCAAGAGGGCGATTTGTACTTACCCCAAGTATCGCGGCCTCCGGTCGTGTGCCTGCTTCACGGTGGTTTTTGGAGGATGCCGTATGATCGAGATCAGCTCTCTGCAATAGCGAAAGACCTTGCAGCTCGAGAATATGCGGTTTGGAATATTGAATATCGAAGACTGGGCGCCACCGGAGGAGGTTGGCCTGGAACTCTTCACGACGTTGCATCAGCAATTGATCACCTTGCGACGCTTGTGGCTGACGGAATCGAACTTGATTTAAATCGCGTCATAGTTGTTGGTCATTCTGCAGGTGGTCAACTCGCATTATGGATCGCAGCACGGAAGAAGCCTGCAAATATCTCTTCACCGGTTCGCGTCCAGCCTATTGCTGCAACTGGCCTGGCAGCGGTTGCCGATCTTGCGCGTGCGCGCGAACTCAACGTAGGAAAAGGTGCAGTCAATGAATTTCTAGGCGGGCCGCCAAGTCAGTATCCAGATCGTTATTCAGCCGCGTCTCCAATTAAATTGCTGCCCCTCGGTGTAAGGCAACTGATAATTCACGGTGTTAAAGACGAAGCACTGCCAATCGATCTTTCCCGAAGTTACACTGCTGCGGCGCAAGCGTCCGGCGATTGTGTCGAGTTTGTTGAGCTGCCTGATACAGGACATATGGATTTCTTGGATCCAAACAGCAAGGCGCATTCGGTTCTTTGCGAATGGCTTGCCACTCAAGTCATAACAGTATGAGGACACCGTATAACCATTCTAAAAAGAAAACATTCCCCGCCGAGACGGGATTTCACAAAAAATGTTCAACTGGTTTGAGGGGCACTAGTAAATAATATTCTTCCGATGCGTCCCCGAACATTCGGGATGCGAAATGTTGATGGGCATTTGTCTCGTTTTTATGTAACATTCATAAATTTATTGTCGTCAGCTTAGTGCTAATCCGTTATATTGTTGCTACTATTTTAACTTTGTTTAAAAATTATTGGAATGAAAATGATACGTTTCATAATAGTACTCATTTTTAGTTCATCATTCTCAATGGCATCAACAATTGAGAAGTTATATAACAATGTCAAAGATGTAAACAACTGCGCCGATTATGTTATTATTACTCCGGCATCCTATTACGCCTTAGCGGAAACATTAGCAACATATCGTCAGGCGAAGAACAACTTCACAACAATGGTTGTTGATGTGGACACCGTGCTTGCCCAGTTTGGATCTGGGATCTCTCCAGATACAGCTTTAAAGAACTTTATTCAATATGCGCTTAATAAGTGGAGTGATCCTAAGCCTCAATATTTTGTGCTAGCTGGGAATACAAATACTATTCCTTCTCACATCGAGATGGAACCTATTTTAGATCCGGGAAATAAAGACTCACTTTTAATGATCGACCAATGGTTTGTAGAAACCCCAGACAGCAGTAGTGCATTGCAGGTAAATGCATGCATCGGCCGTTTGCCGGCGTGGGATTCGCTTGGGCTTTCTGTTATGATTGCTAAAACTATTAAGTATGAGCAAGAACCAGTTGGAGCATGGTGCAGAAGAGCGATATGTCTTTCCGATTATGATAATACCGATGGTCCTATTTTCGAAGACAATTCAAACTCCATCAAGTCCATCCTCGGCTCACTCTGGAGTGATACTGTTTCCGTCAATATCCGCAGCGATTCGCCTAATCATCTTGACACAACTGGTTTTCTTCATCTCTGGGATGAGGGCGCCGCCATAATCTCCTATTGTGGCCATGCAAATCAAGTACAGTTCTCGAGGAGTTGCTATTTTAAAACACAAAGCATCGATTCCCTTAATAATGGAGATCGTTTGCCTATATGTCTTCTGGGTGGGTGCGATTTATTGTATGATAGCCGTCCTCCTATTTCAATTCCAACTCATTTACTCGAGAGAAATGATGGAGGTGCAGTCGCAGTTATCTCATCTGAAGGATTAAATATGGAGGAAGTGGTGTGGTCGTTCTTTAGTTCTCTCACTACCTCAATGATTCAGAAACCAAACGAGCCGATTGGAATGTTGTTCAAAGAAGCGAAATCTAATTTTAGTTTTTTTGGTTATAATAAAGATTTGGATTATGAAAAAGTTATTGAAAAATTCACGTTTCTAGGTGATCCGGCTTTGACAGTCAAGCATCCTGTCACTCTCAGTAATATACAATATCCGTCTTCTCATCCTGAATCGTTTGTGCTTGAACAGAATTATCCAAATCCATTCAATCCGACAATCGTAATTGCTTACCAATTGCCGGGTCAAAGCATTGTCACGTTGAAAGTATTTGATGTGCTTGGAAGAGAAGTCAAAACATTAGTAAATGATCGGCAATCAGCAGGTCTTCATTCAGTAACCTTTAATGCGAGCAATTTGACAAGCGGTGTTTATTTTTATCACTTGCAAGCTGGTTCGTACAGCGCCACGAAGAAACTTGTTTTTATCAAATAAATTGCACATAATTCCCGCAGAGCGGGATTTCACAAAAAATGTTTACAAAGTAAATAATATTCTCACGATGCATCCCGAACAATTGAAATGTGGAATGTTGCTGGGAGTTGGTTCGTTTTGTACATTTTAAAAAGTTATCACTTGTCCGCCGGAATCAAAGATGGAGGCGGATTGCGGCAGCTTATTTATCCGCCGCAATCTGCCGGAGGCGTATGAAGGCGGAGCACCAATCGTTGGGTTGTGGAAAAAAAGTAAATTGTAATCAACTGAAGGTGAATCAATGTCAAAAATCTTCTCCATTGTTTTTTGTTTGATTTTAATCTGTGTCATCTTAATTCTTCTTTCACAGCATCAAGAATCGAATCAATACGTTGAAAAAAAATATGGCCCATCTGATGGCACTCTCACGATTCCTTATTCGAGCGCAACAGCCACAGGAACGGCCTGTGTACATGTGCCTGCGAGTATGGAAAGCGACTCCGCGAAGTCAAGACCGCTGATGTTGCTGCTTGATCCAGACGGGAATGCCGCGGGTATCGTTGCCCGCTGGCAGCATGCCGCTGACCGTTTTGGGTGGATCGTCGCATCTACTCCGACAATTAAGAACGGAAACGATACTGACCAGGATATGCAGCACCTATTGGCACTGCTGGATGCAATTGCGACAAAGTGGCCCGTCGATCGTCGTGCAATAATACTGGGAGGTTTTTCTGGTGGAGGTTGCGGCGCCTATCGCCACACACTCGAGCGCCCCGACCTGTTCCATGGAGCCATTGTTGAGTGTGGACATATGGGTCCGTTTCAGGATCTCCAGGATCGGATACACGCCGGTTCGATATTCTTCCTGGCAACCCGATTCCAAGACTTTAATGCGCCAGGCATGCGCACTCTGGCAAAAGCGTTAGAAGGTCGCGGTGAAATAGTGAAACTCATTGAGTTGCCCGGAGGCCATGAACCGCTCACAGGCGCGGATGCCGACGGCGCGCTCGAATGGATGAACTCTCTGTTCAGATAGAATCGTTTGCCAATCGCCGCTCAACCCTGATAGTCAGGCGAACAAAATATAGTCACTCAAATTCAAAAGGAAAGAATATGATCAGAACTTCGATACTTTCGTTTATCACTCTCTATTTGACAATCTTTTTATCAATGATTTTCGCTCAAGACAAATCAGTCTGGCACAACAAGAAATGTGCAGTCTGTCTCACATACGATGACGCTCTCAATGTAGATCTGGATAATGTTATACCAATTTTAGATTCAATGGGTTTAAAAGCCACTTTTTATATATCAGGATTTTCTCCCGGCTTCAGAGAACGTTTGTCTGAATGGAAAGCTGTAGCTGAAAAAGGAAATGAATTAGGAAATCATACATTATTCCATCCTTGCGAAGGAAAATCACCGGGAAGAGGATGGGTTAAACCTGAATACGACCTCAATAATTATACAATGCAACGACTGGTTGATGAAATCAAAACGGCAAACGCATTGCTCAAAGCAGTCGACGGAAAATCAGAAAGAACATTTGCGTACCCATGCGGCGATAAGAAGGTCGGCGATTCATCATACGTGCCAAAAATAAAAGATGAATTTATCGCGGCAAGAGGTGTCGAATCGAAAATGCAGCGAATAGAAGAAATTGATTTGTACGATATTGGTGCGTTCGGAATAAATGGACAATCGGGAGATGAACTTATTAGTCTAGTGAAGAAGGCAATCGATAATCATGCTCTTTTAGTTTTTCTCTTTCACGGAGTCGGAGGCGAACATTCTCTCAATGTATCTTTAGAAGCTCATAGCAAGCTTTTGCATTTTCTAAAACAAAATGAAAAAGATATTTGGGTAGCGCCATTGATTGAGATCGCTAAATACGTAAAAGAATACAAACAAAACAATAAATAACTCTCGCCCACAGAACCACTTTAAAAGGAATATCAAAACGGAACTGCAAAATATGAATGACGTTGAAGTAAAACCGTCTTCTATTCAGGGTTTGGGAATATTCGCGCGACGATCGTTCCGTGCCGGCGAACGAATCAGACGAGTAAATGTCGTTCGAGAAATTACAACCGCGTCCCCCCTTCGCGAAGAACTTGGCGAGAGAATCGATCACTGTGATTATCCTGACGGGAAGGTCGTGCTGTTAGGATTCCCGGATCGTCATGTAAACCACTCATGCGATCCGAACGCGTATCAGTTATTCGAAAAAGATGCATCATATCTTGTAACGCGTCGCGGCATCACAGCGGGAGAAGAAATTACATGCGATTACAACATCAACATCACAAACGGCACGGCATGGCCATGCGCATGCGGCTCGAAACGATGCCGCAAAGAAGTTGCCGGCGATTTCTTCCTGCTTCCGAAAGAATGGCAAATCGAGTATCGCCCATTGCTCGCCGACTGGTTCGTTCGGCGAAATCGCGACCGCCTCGAGGCACTGGATCAAATCTGTTAGACACCTTTAGAGGAATTTCTTTTATGGAATTCAGACGAACTTTTTTTATCTTGGCAACAACGTTTTTGCCCTTTCTCGTTTGTCAATCACAAGTTGAATATCGTGATGATTGGCCCGTCATTACCGATCTTGATACCACTGTTACCATCAATACGTCGGCAGAAAAAATATCCTATAAATTTTCGATGAAAGACCAATCTGGAAAAATACTTTATTCGTTGTTTTGTTATGGTGGCAGTACCGAGTATCTCGATAATCTTTCCGATAGTTCCGGCAGTAATTTTGTCGGGCCATTGTGTTTCTTGCTTGCCATCGGTGAAAAAAAGTATGCCGACGAAAGTTTGCTTTGTGAGGATGGTTCAGCACCTTGGTACTCAAGAGGTCAAATAAATGATTACAAACAACTCGTCGGAGCATGCGGGCAATATCCAGAGTATGGATGTCTACGACATTTCCGGCTAAGAGGATTTGTACTAACCTTACACTTTATAAATATTGTTTTGGATAAAGATGAGAGCCCTGTTAAATTTGATGTAAAAATAACTGCACATCCCGATAAAAATATTTCATCTTCTATCGCCGAACAAACCGGATACCTTTCACCTTTTAAAAAAGGTTGCAGTTGCGAAATAATATTAAAAGGCAACGAACCTCGGATGTTTAGAGATAAAAATGGTAGTTGGTTTGAAGAAAAAGAATTAATCAAATAGAAGAATTAATAATTGACCGTTTAAATCCCGGATTTTATCTCACCGTATCCACAACCTTAAAACCGCCTTCGTAGTCAAACTGTTTTTTCTCTATTTCGCTCATTCTTTTCCTTAAAACACGTAGCGTGTATCCGCCGACGAGGACACCGTTGTCGATCACCATCCAGTCGGATATGCTGTCTGGTTTAACATGAACTTCTTTTCCAAACGTAACCGATTTAATTTCTCGCGGTGTATTGGCTACGCTCCCGCTAAATTCCTTTCCATTGTATGTTACAAAATTCAGCCAGAGGTGTTCCACATTTTTATTTTCTTCAAACCTGGCTTTGATCGCAAAATAGGAATATGATGCTTTCGGTTTTGTAAGCCGGTCGATGTATTCGTTTACCGTCGAACGAGCTTTGACAATCGCTTCCTTCATTTCCGGATCGGTCTCTTCAATGGCAAGATATTTCGGTTTTGTTTCTACGTCCGCCTTTCTACGGATAGTATCCCAAACTAATAACGCGATCAACGTGAGAACAAGAAATCCAACTCCGACTCCCAGCCATAACATTCTGTTCTTCATCCGTTCCAACTTCTCCTTCTTTCCCAAATAATCATCATATTTATTCCCATCAACAATCACATACGCGATGCTGCCGAACATTACATCGCGAGAGGACGTGAAAAATATTCATCCTGATCGATCTTTAGAAAATTTTATAATAGACAATGGCGCCTAAAAGAAGCGCGACCACAATTAGGAGGACAAATTTAAATACCTTCTTCATAATTTTAAAAACAAACCAGAACAGAAAGATAGAAAATAAAACAACCGCAAATATAATAAGTGATCTCATGCTATTTCTTCGCGAAACCTAATGTTGAGTTTTTTTGATATGAGATATCTAACAATACAGTCCCGTCTGTATTTCCCTGCAGCGATATATTCCGTGCGTACAGCCGTGCAAAATTTCCGGTCTGTGTTCGAACGTAGTAGATTTTGTTATTCTGTAATGCAATGTTCGATTCCGTAAATGTACTGAGATGCGGAAAGCTCGTCAAACCTGTTGCTAATCCGGCTGTTGCATCGGTAATGTATGTTGAAATATTCGTCACCCTCCAATTGGTTCCAAGAACAGAAGCGCTTTCCAAATACAGACTGTCTCCTTTTCGTTGAACGAGCAAATCGGCATTCGCCTGGCCATTCGTTGTATCAGAAATGGTGATCAGCGATGGTCCTGAAACTCCGTCGAATACAGTAAGATAATTCGACGTCGAACATGTTACACTATCAAAAACGTATGTCGATCCCCACGCTATTAGTATACTGCTATAAACACTTTCATAAGCATCGCCACCTGTTGTTCGCATGGCAAGAGTAAATGTGTATTCATATCCGGGAAGCAGTTTTGTCGCTTCACAACTCGATGTTCCATGCGGTACTAAAACGCTGTCCGGCTTAATCACTGAAGTGTCTTCGGTGTTAAATGCCGCCCAACTTAGCCTGTAGCCCTGGACACGCGGATCCGAATCATCCGGAGAGAGCGTCCAGCTGACTAAAACGGTCGAGCTATCGATCGAGGCGATCTTCATGCCACTCGGAGGATAAATCGGTTGAATCGACGGCGTGAGATCTTCCTCAAATGAGCACCCCACAAAAATGATTGATAAAACAAAAACGGGCAAGAAAATCAAACTATTGAAATTTGGTATGAATGTATTTTTCATTGTGATAACTTTTCCTTCAAATAAGAAAGTAAATTTGAACTCGCAACCCGTTCCTGATTCATCGAATCCCTTTCGCGGACAGTGACGGTTTGATCCTGCAAAGTTTGAGAATCGACTGTGATGCAAAACGGTGTACCCGCTTCATCCTGCCGCCGGTAACGACGGCCTACGGCGCCGCTGTCATCGTAAAACACGCGGAGATGTTTCCGTAAATCTTGTTCGATCTTGCGGGCGATTTCAGGCATATTGTCCTTGTTCACAAGAGGAAACACTGCTGCTTTAATCGGCGCAAGTTTCGGATGAAAACGAAGCACGGTCCGCTGTTCGCCGTTCACCATTTCTTCCGCGTATGCATTCACCAAAAAAGCCATGAACGAGCGGCTCGCGCCGGCCGATGTCTCGATGATAAATGGAATATATTTTTCCTTCGTTCCGTCGTCGAAGTACTGTTGATTCTTCCCTGAATATTCCTGGTGACGTGTGAGATCGTAATTTGTGCGGTTGTGAATTCCTTCAATCTCTCCCCACCCGAATGGGAAAAGAAATTCAATGTCGTATGCATCTTTCGCATAGTGTGCAAGTTTGTCGGGTGGATGTTGATGGAATTGGAGAGATTCGCGCTTCATCCCGAGATCGACGAACCATTGGATGCGTTGTTCTTTCCAGTAATTGAACCAGTCGACATCTGTTCCAGGACGGACAAAAAATTGCATCTCCATTTGCTCGAACTCGCGCGTCCGGAACAAAAAGTTTTTCGTGTTGATCTCGTTACGAAATGCTTTCCCGATTTGCGCGATACCGAATGGAATCTTTTGCCGCGAAGTAGCCTGAACGTTGAGGAAATTCACGTAAATTCCCTGCGCCGTCTCAGGACGGAGATATACGACAGCACTGCTGTCTTCCACCGGGCCGACGTATGTTTTGAACATCAGATTAAATTTCCGTGCGTCGGTGAAACTTCCTTTCGTGCCGCAGTTCGGACACGTCATCGACGGAATAATCTTCTTGATGGATTCATCTTTCGAAATAAGCTCATCGAAAGCTGTTTTTATTTTTTCATCGGAAACCTGTCCTGCAAACTCTGTTGGAAATAGTTCACGCAATATTTCTTTTTTCTTTTTTTGCGACGTCTCTTCGAAAAGAATATCGACGCGATACCGGCCTTTGCATTGCTTGCAATCTATCATCGGGTCGGTGAAGTTTTCAACGTGGCCGGAAGCTTCCCACACTTTCGGGTGCATTAGAATCGAAGCATCTATTCCTTCGATGTCTTCCCGAAATGTCATTGCCTGCCACCATTGTTCCTTAACATTTTTTAAAAGCTCGACGCCGAGCGGGCCATAATCCCAGCAGCCATTCAAACCTCCATAAATTTCACTCGATTGAAATACGAAACCGCGCCGCTTGGCGAGGGATACCACCTTTTCCATCACCTCTGCTGATTTCGATGTTGTTGTTTTCGGATTTTGAGAATTGTTTTGTGCCATTGTTTCCTTATTATTTTTTCTATTTTAAAATGTCTTTTTCTGTCGCAATAAGAAACGATCCTTCGGTACCTATATTTTTTTGGAATGAATCGGAAATATCTCCAACATTCACACCTGAATATGGAAGAAACAACCGGATGCCAACCATAGCCATTCGATCATGAAAAATCGGAGTGAATTCATAAAGCGCATAAATTCGGAAGAACTTGAATATCTTTGCATCCGCTCCGAATCTCGTCCCTCCATCTGCCATGCGAACTCTATTCGGCCATGTATAGTCGAGGCCGAACGACAGTTGCTCCCGGTCTATGAATGGCCAGATGCCGATTCCAATGGATTGGATTCCCCGCAATTGAACATCGTCGAACGTCGGCTGGTTGACATTCCTCTTCGTTATCACAATCCGTGTTTGTGTATCGGGAATAAACATCATTGCAAAATTCCACATCGTCGACGATTTGCTCTTGGGTAAATCCGTTGTCATCCAGTTTAGACTAAGGCCCGCCTGGAGAAACGGCTGCTTGAATCCCATACTCAAATTTATCTGGTCTACTTTATATCTCATGTCGTAGCTCAGAGCACGGCGCCATCCACAATTGAATAAATAATTTTGAAAGAGAATTTCGTGCTCACACATCCTTCCACCTTCGACATACACATCGTATGCCGCGTTCACTGAGGCATAATCGCCGATTGTGGCAGGATTCATCCGCATCGCCCGCGCCTGATCCCCGGTAGAAGTTAGCAGGAAGCGTTCACTCTGCGGCGTCATCATGCGAAGTATCTCCTCATCCGTCGGAACGTTCAATTGTGTTCCTCCGGACGGGATAAACTGCGCTTCGACATTAGTGGCTGCCAGCAGAAATATTATTATACGAAAAAAATATTTCATTTATCTCACTCCGCAATCTCAACCCGGCTTTGATCGCCGATCATAAACCTGTGCACTTTGGGTTTCCCGTTTGCTTCCACAATCTCCACATCATTGCCTAAGATACTTCCTTCGATACGGACGGCCACCTTCAAAATTTTACACGAGCGGAGAACGATACTATATTCAACTTCGCTATCGCGGACAATTGTTTGATCTCCGATTGCCGTAAACGGCCCGATATAACTATTTTCAATTATACAATTTTTGCCGATGATCACAGGCCCGCGGACGACGCTGTTTTTAATCTGCGCTCCCTTTTCTATCATTACTTTCCCGGCAACTGTCGAATTTTGATCGACTTCTCCCTGGTTATCCGGTTTGATGTTATCCAGAATCAATCGATTTGCCTCTAGAAGGTCGGATGGCTTTCCTGTATCTTTCCACCATCCGGTAATTTCGCTAAAGCCTATCGAAAATCCTTTATCAATTAAATATTGATGAGCATCGGAAATTTCTAATTCACCGCGGGCGCTCGGTTTAATTGCATTTACCGCCTCGAAAATATGATAATCATAAATATAGATACCCGCAACCGCATACTGGCTCTTTGGATTCTTCGGCTTCTCTTCGATACTCGCTATTCGATTGCCGAGAAGTTCCGGAACCCCAAACCGTTCCGGATCCTTCACCTTCGCGAGTGTGAGAAAACAATTGCATTTACTTTTTTCAAATTCTTCGATAAACCGTTTAATCCCGCCGACAACCATATTATCACCGAGGTAAAAAATAAAATTATCTTTCCCTACAAACGGTTCGGCAAGAGCAACAACTTGCGATAAGCCTCCCGGATTTTCCTGTGGTATGTAACTGATGTGCGCTCCCCATCGGCTTCCATCTCCAATCGCGTTCGGGACTTCGTTGCTGTCGGCATTGTGGGCAATCGCGATTTCCTTAATTCCGGCAGAACACACGGCCTCGATCGCATAATGCAAGATAGGTTTATTCGCGATTGGAATAAGATGCTTATTTTGTGTATGGGTGATCGGACGCAGGCGCGTTCCCCGCCCGCCACTCGCAATTAATGCTTTCACAGAAACTCCTAAATAAAATCGACGGGATTAGTGATTATTTCGTTACAACTTAACCATAGTCCTTTGACGTTTTGAATACACTGCCACTTCTCCATTTCCGTATTCCTTCAACAGTGCACAAGCAATATCAAAATCACGTCCGACATCTTCTGGATAATGTGCATCGGAACCGAGTGCGATCGGAATTTTCATCTCCTTCGCAATCTCAAGTATTTGATTGCTTGGATAAATTTCTCGCACAGGTTTTCGAAGGCCGGAAGTATTGATTTCGATACTCATCCCTGCCTTTTTAATTTCTTTCATGGTTTCGCGATACACTTCTTTCATATTCTTGGCAGGACGATGTCCGAATTTTTTCACAAGATCACAATGTCCGACTATATCGAATAATCCGCTTTTAGCGGAATCGGCAACGGCTAAAAAATATTCTTCATATATATCATCGACATTACGTTCATCATACTTCCAGACGTCAGTCGGATTATCGAAGCCCCATTCACCTAAAAAATGGACTGAGCCGATAACATAATCGAAATCGTGGATTTCATGAAATCGTTTCACATATTCTTCCGTCCCCGGAAAAAATTCCGATTCAATTCCCCATTTGATCGAAATCTTGTCCCGGTATTTTTCTCTCGCAGAGAATACAGCTGGTTTGTACATCGAGACGAATTCTGAATCGGTCATGCGGTGCTCGAAATCGAACCGATCGGGCATGGGAATATGTTCGGAACAACCGATTTCTTTCAATCCGAGTTTTATTCCTTGCTCGATATAATCCTTAACCTCGCCATCGGCGTGTTTACAATATTTTGTATGCGTGTGGTAATCTATGAGCATTATAATCCTGTTTTTTATTTATCTATTGATGCCGGGAAAACTTTTTCAAACTTTGAGTTGTAACTTGATGGATACGAGTACACCGGCCAATGCTTTCTTGACCACTCCCATATCAATGATACTGCATTTTATATGCTTCATCAAATCACCGCCGCTTTTTCAACAATCGCGGCGAGATATCCGACAACTCCATCCCTGTCGCCTGTCACGTCACCAGAATTACAGTGACTCACAACACGAGCGATCGAACCTCCCATTTTTTTTGCTGCACTCAACACTGCAACTATCGGTCCGCCGCCGCACGCTTCAGTTTTCTCATGTTCAAGGTCATCCATTAACTTGAGTGGATCGAACTGATTGATGTCGTTAATCACGATTGCATCCAATCGTTCGGCCACATCGTAACTATAGAAATGCGATAAATCGGAACTGGCCAGCATAATCGTTTTTGTTCCCTCCAAACATTCTGCGAGACGCTCGCTCAAATGCAGACAAAAATGTTTCGATTGATCTCCCATGACAATTGGTAAAATTTTTCTGCCAGGCAATACCGTCTGAATAAACGGCAATTGCACCTCAATGGCATGTTCCTGTCGATGGCCGGCCAATCCGGAATGAATTGAAAGATCTTCCGTAATCAACTTTTGGCGTAATTCACTGTCGATCTCGACAATGCCGAGCGGCGTCTCATAACCATCACCGCTATAAATTGACATGCCTTGAAAATGCTCCCGATGACTCGGTGAAACAATGACGACTGTATCGGCATCACAGTCACGCAATAAAACATACGCGGCCGCGGCAGTTTTTCCGGAATACATATAACCCGCATGAGGTACCACAGCCGCTATCACTGGATCGGAAGTTCGTGCCGGGGATACCGAATCGAGCATATCTTGAATTTCTTGCTTCAACTGCTCAGGCTGGGCAGAATAAAACATTCCTGCCACCGCCGGTTTGCGCACACCAGGACTCATAGTGCACCTCCGATTTTTCTTAGCAAGGAATTTTTGTTATACAATCGATTGACCCACGAGTGTTGTAATTTTATCTATGTATGCCGTAAGCCTCGATTGTTCTTCAAGATCACGAGCAAAAAATCCGAAATCCGATTTGTATTCAGGTTTGTATTCAACGACTGCCAGCACAGGAATACCATTTGAAAATTCTTCGATCGTTTCGGGATTCGTATCTTCAGCAAATCCTGCTTCGCTATGACGGCCATACCCATTCATGATGATTCCATCGACATGGATTCCCTCTTCCCTCAACACGCGTAAGGTCAGCAATGTGTGATTAATTGCATCGAACGAAGTGCGGGAAACTATGATGACAGGCAGATCGAACAATTTTATTAAATCAGTCATGAATACATTTTTTGAAAGAGGAATAAGCACTCCGCCCAATCCCTCTGTAATCACATAAGAATATTTTGATTGAAGCGTTTCAAATGCCGACAGCAATTTCTTAAAATCGATATCCCGTTGTTCTATTGTAGTCGCGATATACGGAACAACTTTTTCTTTGAAGTTGATCGGATTGATCAAATCCATCCGTTCATGAAGACCTAATGATTCTATAAAATATCGCGCATCATCGCTGATGAATTCGCCGAGAGAAATGGGCTTCATGATTGTAAAAGACACGCCGCGTTTTTTTAACATGGCCGCCATTCCGATTGAGATCATCGTTTTTCCGACGTCGGAATCTGTTCCCGCAATAAAAACACCGCGATTCATGTCCCCATCCCGTTTACAAAAAAATCATTCTTCTCGAAAAACTTCGGCTGAGAAGATAAAGATTTTCGCTTTCGTATCCTTCCAGGCATTTAACGGCAGACCTGCCTTCCGGGCAGTTTGTTGAAGAAAGGTTTCTCTATCCCAGCCATACTCCGTCGCAACCTGAGGCAATAGTAATCCTTTATTATAACCATGCTGTAGGACAAGTCCATGTTCACCGACATGAATTTGTTGTACATCGGAAATCAATTGCATCGGAGAGAGAACGGAAATTTCGATGTTGATTTTTTCGAGATCATCCGCAGAAACAGACTCAAATCTTGGATCTTCCAAAGCAGCTAGTGGTGCAACATCGCGGATGGTCTCAACTAGCGGAAGCACTGCTTCAGGATAACCGATACAACCACGAAGCTCTTCCCCTTCTGTTAACGTCACGAACGCTCCACAAGGCAAATCCAGATCTGGTGAATGTTTTGGTATCTCCGGAGGCGATTGTCCATCCACGGCTCGTTCAATCGACAACCGTGCAAGACGAAGTAAAAGCTCCTTATCATCATTGCCGAGCTTCATAATCACTGCCCCTTTTAATAATAGTAATAAAAATATGCCTGATTTTCAATGGGAACTTTAAACTGATTGATTCTAATGAATGGAAAGAATGATAATCTATTAAAATTAAAAAGCATCATCACCTTCACCAGCCACGAATACATTCGGGATGATAATATCACCAGTCCTTGTTGAACACCATAACGCTTGACATTTAACGCGATATGTCATACTTTTACGTATGATTAAATCGTTTAAAAGTCGAGAAACTCAGAAAATATTTAATCGTGATTATTCAAAAAAATTTCCTCATCACATTCAAGATATTGCATTCAGGAAATTACGAATGATACATAGGTCGGTGATATTAACCGACCTCAGAGTACCTCCTGGCAACCATCTTGAAAAACTGCAAGGAGTAGGAAAAGCTCAATATAGCATCAGAATAAATGACCAGTGGAGAATTTGCTTTCATTGGCCCGGACAGGATGCATTTGATGTTGAAATAACAGATTATCATTAAAAGGATTCATCATGAAAAAAAGAAAAATAGTGCCAATTCATCCGGGTGAAATTTTGTTGGAAGAATTTCTTAAACCGATGAATCTAAGTCAAAATCGTCTAGCATTAGATATTCGGGTTCCTCCGCGGCGTATAAATGAAATTGTATTGGGAAAAAGAAGTATCACACCCGATACGGCATTACGGTTGGCAAAATATTTCACCATGTCGCCCCAATTTTGGCTCGGCCTTCAGATGGATTATGATTTGGATATTGCCGAAGATTTGCTCGCCGGAAGATTGGAAAAAGAAGTGCGGGAATATCAAAAAGCGGTTTGAAAAAATTGAATCTATACAAATTAAATAGGTGAAAATGTATGATCACTGCATACGCCTTCATATTTCGAAGCACTGACGATGAAGAATATCACAAATTCCGTCAAGACTTTGATATTCTTTTTGACTCTCTTGAAAATCAAGATGGAATTGTAATTGAAACAACCAAACAATCGAAGGAACATAATCAATGCAAAATAATCTTAGAAATACCTGAAGAATTAGTTCCAAAATGCAAGGAATTTATTTCTCGATATCAAGGCACTGAAGTAAAACTACCATTTCCTGGCGATACCGAAATAATCGCAGGCAAATTATAATCGGAATCATCTAATGAGCTTGCCAATTAAATAATGTCTTTGTCAACAACTTAATCCCGTAAGTTATGATGACAGAATCTCATCATTTCTACAGGTAAGAAAAAATTGCCCTATTTTACGAGACTTGCTAATCCCAGACTTAATCCTGAATAAATTTCTCTTGGTGGAACAACAAATTCGAGACGATGCTAACCATATTTCAATAATTATGCAAGCATTTCTAAACGGCTATCTTCATAATATAACTAATCCCCTTCATCGATTTTTATTTATTGGAAACACAATGAAAATCGAAGTCGTTAATAATTATAGGAGGGATTTGCAGGAAACATGGATTTTGGAAAACGATGAAATTGCTCGTCATGAAAAATATAAAATGTATCAAGGTAAACTTATTGAACTTCAAATTGCGAAATGGCTTGAAGAGAACGATTGGAAGATCGACAATTTAAAAGCTCTTGGCGGAGATGCAGACATTCAATGCCATAATTCCTTAGAGATGAAAATATCAATCGAAGTAAAATATATCGGGCAACGAGACGAAGAATTCCAACATTTTAGTGCCGGTTGGAGTCCTCTTCACTTATCATGTAATTTTATTCTCTTCCGAGTTTATGAAGCCGCCAAACAACTTCAGAATCAGAAAATAAACCGTACCGCAATTATTGTGGTAGATCATATGGCAATCACATATTTAGATTTTCAGTACACAATTGGACTGATAAATTGGGAAAGTCCTACATTTTATGATTTAGGCAAAGAGTGGACAGATTTTATTAATAGTGATGAAAATAGAAAAAAAATATCCAAAACTATATGAAGATCTACAGGAAACAATATTTTCTCTTGACCGTGTTTGGATAGTCAAAAGAAAATCTGATTGCACTTTTGTTTCTGTATATTCTTATGAAAAGAACAAATAATTATTGATAAGAATAAAAATCAAAAAGCCTCACCGCAACTCTCACGCGATGAGGCTTTTTTATCTGCAATCTGAAACATTGAACCTTGAACCCTTCGACTCATCCCGCCTTCGGTGGGATTCGCTCAGGGCAAGCCCAGAACACAGAACACCTCTTTATTGTATTTTCATCGCCTCCACCAGCCACAAACTTAATTGCGGGATGTACGTGATCAGCGCCAGTGCGATAAATAGAATTCCGATGAAGACCATCGTCGAACGAATAACATCGACAACCGGACGATTAAACCGGAACGACGAAATGAACAGATTCAATCCGAACGGCGGACACAGATATCCGATTTCGAGATTTGCGAGAAAAATAATTCCAAGATGTACCGGATCGATATTGTAATGCATCGCAACCGGCAAAATAAGCGGCACGCTGACGATGGCTGAAAAAATATCCATCATCATTCCGATGATAAGGAGAAAAATATTCAGCAGTATAAGAAAATAAATTTTGCTTGTAACAAACTGGCTGATCAATTCGAAAATTCGCTGCGGCACCTGCTGGTCTATTAAATAATTCATCAAACCAAGCGCGCTGCCTAGAATCACAATGATAGCGCCAACAAGCAGCATACTATCTTTCATCACACGAGGAACATCGGAGAATAATTTTAAATCGCGGTAAATAAATACTTCCACCACGAGAACATAAAATGCGGTAATTGCCGCCGCTTCGGTTGCGGTGAAAAATCCGCCGTAAATACCGCCGAGAATGATGAACGGAAGAGGAATTTCCCATGCGGCATCTTTGATTGCATCGAACGCGATCTTCCATTCAAATTTGTGCCGCGGCGTGCCGGATAAAATTCCGGTGCGAACACCATAAACGCTCAGAAGAAGCAACAGTACGATACCCGGAACAAGTCCGGCGGCAAAAAGTTTATCGACGCTTACTTGCGCAACAACTGCATAGAGAATGATTGGTAAACTTGGCGGGAACAGCATTCCTAAACTTCCTGACGTTGTCATCAAGCCGAGCGCAAATTTTTCAGGATATTTTTCTTTAATAAGAATAGGATAGAACAATCCGCCGAGCGCGACAATCGTCACGCCTGATGCACCGGTAAAAGCTGTAAAGATCGCGGTCGCAAAAATCGTCACCACAGCCAATCCGCCAGGAGCCCAACCGAGCAACGCGTGAGAAAGTTTTACGAGTCGCTGTGGTGTTTTACTCTCGGCGAGCATATATCCCGCGAAGCAAAAGAGTGGAATCGCAACAAGCGCTTGCGTGCTTGCCATCCGGTACATTTCGATGATGACGGCTGAAATTTCAGTCCCTTGCGCCGAGAACGCCAGCATCGCGATGGCGCCGAGAATTGTAAAAAGTGGTGAACCGAGGAACGCCGCTATAAGCAGGAAGAGAATCCAAAGAATCGTCGTTGTCAATGCGCTCTCACCTCCTCCGTCACCCATTCATGATGAGACGCCCTCATAATATATTTCACAGCATTAAGTAAAAATCGAAACGTCATCATCCCAAAACACCATGTGATCACCACACCAACGTACCAGGTCGGAATGTTGAGAAAAATTGTTTCCGCCAAATCCACTTCGAGTTGCATGAATGAATACGATGCCTGCGCAAGAAAAAAAACTACGACAGCGGCAAAAAGATTCGTGAAGATCAGACTTAACGTCCGCACTACCGGCGTCATAATCCGGTTGAGCGCATCGATATGAATATGCTTTTCGATCCGTGTTGCGAGCGAAGCAGCTGGAAGTCCGATTAGCAACACCAAATGCCGCAACAAAATATCGCCCCACACAATGCCAGTGTGCCAGAAATTACGGAGAACAACTTGCAGAAACGAAAGTACGATCATAGAGCTCAGAAGTGTGACGAGTACCGCCGTCTCGAATTTTGCCAGGAATTCGTCGACCGCTTTTATTATTTTCATTTAGCACCCTTCGAATTTTTCCTGACATCCCTTACGGTTTGCTCGACCCGGTCGAGGAATGATTGGTCAAACAGTTTCCCGACAAGCATTTGCCTGGCTTGTTTTCCCAATTGCTCGTATTCTGCACGTTCTTTTTCAGATGTAATCGGTATGAAAGTGATGCCGTTCTTCTTCAATTCATCAAGTGATTTTTTATTATCGATACGGCTTGCTTCGGTTAATTTCCTCATATAAATCCGGCCATCCTTCACGAGAATATCCTGTAAATCTTTCGGGAGTTTGTCGAATTCTTTTTTCGAAATAAGAATGGCACCATGCGAATCGGCGAGAGGTATTTCAAGCATGTACTTTACTCGTGCGAACCATTGCATCGAAATTGCTACAAGAGGCGAGCCATACACTCCATCGATCAAACCAGTTTGAAGCGATGTAAGTACATCTGTAAGCGAGAGCGGTATCGGGCTGACACCAAGAACTTTGAATGCAGCGTCCGGAATCGGATCACCTTCCCACATCCACATTTTTACGCCTTTTAAATCATGAATATTGTTGATGGAATTTTTCGTAAACACATATACAAATCCGACATCGGCCCATCCAAGAAGAACGTACCCGCCGTCTTCAAATGCTTTTTGAAATTCAGGCTCAAATTTCGAAACAACAGCATCGCTCTCGGCATCCGATTTGAATAAAAAAGGTGCGTCTAAAACACGGACCAATGGTGCTACGTCCCCAAGTCCGTTACCTGTAAATCCACCGGCATGCATCTGGCCAACTCTAATTTTACGAAGAACATCTTTTTCATCTCCTGCGGTTCCGCCGGCGTATATTCTAAATCCGAGCCGTCCGCCGCTTTCTTTGCGCACAGCGTCATCGTACTCCTTCATCAGATTATACCATGTAGTACCTTGTGGCGCTACCGTTGCGAATTTTATTGTATACTCTTGAGCTTGAATCACCATGCAGGTAAAAATCATCGCTACTAATATTTCTGAAAGCCTTTTCACTCAATCCTCCTTGTGTGTTATCTAATTCTCCACGGGATAAATCCCGCGGCTATTAATCTCACTATGAACCTTGATCTAAAATAATTCCTGAGTTTTTTCTAATAACGCTTTTGCTTTTCTCTTTGCAATCATTGTCGCTAATCGTTGCTCAGGTAAAATATCCGGGGATGCATCAATAACTTGCTGGAGCAGCGTTTGGAATAATTCCTGATTCATTGTCGCGACTGCATAATATTTGGCGTAGAAAACCTGCGTCAGTAAAAAACGCCCATCGTTGATTGCCATGCAGCGATTGAAATAAACCTTCGCGCGATCCGGGTTTCCGCCCATCATCTTCGGCGTGACGGATTCCGTGACACCGAAAAACGCCAGTGCGAATCCGTTGTAGTATGTTGAATCATTCTTCACCACAAATTTCATCATCGAGAGAACTTTCGGAAGATCGGCAAGCGCCGCCGGGTCATCCATACTGACATTGACATAACTTCCCCATGCCGAAGCAGCCCAAAAAATTGCCGGAACGTCATCTTTTGAAAATAACGTGAGCACCGAATCGAATTGATCCGGAGATCCATTGCGAGCCTGAGCAAATTCTTTCTTGCGGTCTAAAATATGAAGTGCGTAATCTCGACCGCGCTGATAAAACACTTTCGCGCGTTTCGCATCCTGATCTTCGACAAAACCGAGCGCGTAACTGCTATATGCTTGTGAGGCAAGAAGGAGCAAGTGTGTATTATCAGGATCGGCTTTTATGAGCGCATCGAGCAATTTAAGATTCGAAGCAAGACTTATTTCCGCAAGCGGTAAATCCGATTCTTCGTTCATCGATTCGAGGCCGTAATCCATCACGCCGGTCATAGAACCGATTGCGAGCTTTTGGATACTGCATCCTGAAAAAGCGATGAACATGAGAAGAATTGCAATTTTTACTTTCATCCGAGGCCATTCAATAATAATTTGTTAAGTGTTTTTCGTTTTTAATATAAAAGAAAATCGAAAAGAAACAATTCATCACGGTTGCAACTATCGTTAATTTAATTTAATTTCTTCTATTATATATATCCACAACTTTCCCGAATGCCAATGCGAATACTTTTAGTTGAAGATGAAAAAAAGGTTGCCCGATTCATTCAGCAAGCTCTCGAAGAAGAACGCCATACAGTCGATGTATGCCACGACGGTGAACGTGGTGAAATGCTGGCGACATCGGAGCATTACGACCTTATCATTCTCGATGTGATGCTTCCAAAAAAAGACGGCTTTGCGATTCTTGCTTCGGTTCGACAGCGCCACAATTCCACACCAGTGCTGATGCTAACGGCCAAGAGCTCGGTCGAGGACCGTGTACACGGACTCGATACCGGCGCGGACGACTATCTCACCAAGCCGTTTGCAGTTGCAGAACTTCTCGCCAGAGTTCGTTCGCTCCTGCGCCGTGGAGCAGTAGAAAAATCAACTGTGCTGCGTGTGGCCGATCTTTTCCTCGACACGATAGCGCATAAAGCAAAGCGTCAGGAAACGGAAATCGAGCTTACAGCAAAAGAATATTCCTTACTGGAATATTTCATGCGGAATGTCAATAAGGTGCTTTCACGCACAATCATAGCCGAGCGAATATGGGAATACGATTTCGATACGGGAACGAATATCATAGACGTCTACGTCAACCACATCCGTAATAAAGTCGACGGATCGTTTGAAAAAAAACTCATTCATACGGTTCGTGGTGTTGGATATGTGATGAAGGATGATTCGGATGTTTAAATCGATTCGCTTTCGTTTAACACTCTGGTACACTTTTCTGGTCTTCGCAATTCTGCTCACCTTCGGAATCACGACATACGTTTATATCCGGGAAACATTGCGCGAAAACCTGGATCTCTCGCTTCGAAATGAAATCGGCTATTTGAACAATATCATGCAGAAGCGTTATCCCCGCCGGAATTACCGCCGGTTGCTGCCGCCGGCAACCGATTCTACAGATGCTTCAATAGCCGCGCTCGACGTAACAGATCCCGCGTGGAAAGAAATTTATGAGCACACGATGCAGAATCCACGAAAACAATTTTTTCAGGTAACGAATAAAAAGGAAGCTCTACTTATTCATTCTCAATCGCTTGGCACCGACACGCTTAAATTCCCCTCCGCAATTTCACAGGACTGGCGGATGCAGGTTATTACGACGCGCAGTTTCCGCGATATTCAGCTTCGGATGGCCGCGATGCGAACACCCGATTATTTTCTTATCGTTGCATACCCTCTAGCCGAGCTCGACGAACTCCTTGACAATCTTTTTTCGATGTTTATTTTACTCGGCCCGATCGGAGTGATCATTTCACTCGCAGGCGGATGGTTTCTGGCAAATAAATCGTTGAAGCCTGTCGATCAGATCACGACGACAGCCCGGAAGATTTCTGTCGAAAATCTTGACGAGATAATTCCATGGCAAGGGCCGGATGACGAACTCGGCCGTTTGGTTTCCACATTTAACGAAATGATTTCTCGTCTACGCTCATCATTCGAACAGGTGAAACAATTCAGCATGGATGCGTCGCATGAACTTCGAACCCCGTTGACAATCATGCGTGGTGAAATCGAAATGGCGCTTCGGGGAACGAAATCACCTGAAGAATACAACCAAGTATTGGTGAGCACTCTCGATGAAATTCTCCGCATGGCGGCAATAATTGAAAACCTACTGACATTATCGAAAGCCGAAGAAGGGCGCATTGATCTGCGGAAGGAAGATTTGCACTTCAATCAATTAGTGTTGGAATTATTTGAAGACAGTGCGATCCTCGCAGCAAAAAAAAATATCCATGTCGATCTTATCCATGTTGATGAGGTGAGGATAAAAGGCGATAAAGTTCGCTTACGTCAGTTACTCTTGAATATCCTCGATAATGCAATCAAATTCACACCCGAACAAGGAAGCATCCGATTAGCTCTCTATAAAGAAGGAACATCCGCCAAACTTGTGGTGGAAGATACAGGGATAGGTATTCCGGAAGAAGATTTGCCATTGATTTTCGACCGATTTTATCGCGTTGAAAAAGGACGCTCGCGTGAAATGGGAGGAAGCGGACTCGGTTTAGCAATAGCAAAATGGGTTGTACAAGCTCACGGAGGCCGCATTGAAGTCCGAAGCAACGTCCATCAAGGAAGCATTTTTACAATTTTCCTTCCTTCGATTGCTCCAAATTAATTTTTCTCTAGAAGAAAAGAAACTTTCCGCATTTTAATGCATCTATTGTAAAGGGGTGAAGAATAATTAGGTTTTGTTGCAGGCAGGGATTGGCGGAAAGAACAGAAACAATCACGTATGAGTGATGAGGTCAATATTCCAATTTTGGAAAAGAGAAAAACCGAAAAAGGGACTGCCTGAATTGATTATTGATAAAAATATACTTCATAAAAAAAAATGTTGCATTTATAGGAAGAAAAATCGTAAATTATAAGGTTCAGGGTTTCTTCTTCTAGTAGTTACCCCGATTCTGTTTATGAGAACACACTCAACATTTAACAATATCACAGGTAGACCAACTATGACTCTTAAGGTTACGAATCTGAGCAGTGGCAACATCGTTGTTTTGGAGCCGAAGGGTTCTCTCATCGGCGGCGATGAAACCGATGAAGTTAAAAAAACGATCATTAACTTTTTAAAAGAAGGAAATAAAAAACTCATCGTGGATCTTGCCGGTGTAGATTATTTGAATAGTACTGCTCTCGGTGTGTTCGTCGCCGCTCACACGAGTTACGCGAAAGCCGGCGGAAAAATTAAACTCTGCAATGTCAACAAGAACATTCAAAATATTTTTATAATCACAAAATTAACTCTTGTGTTCGAAGTATACGAGACACAAAAGGAAGCAATCGCAAGTTTTGCTGCGTGAAAAAATAAATAAATAAATAAAATATAACAACATTAAATATTGGGAGGAGTACAAAACCCATGAAGAATTCTATTTTTGTAGCGGTGCTGATCGTTGTGGCTTTAGCAGTCGCGATTTGCATCCATGTTTTTATCTTCGGAGCAGAAAATGACGCATTTGGACTTGGATTTATCCATGACGGCGGCGTTCTTGTGCCATTATTATTGACACTTTTTATTATGGTTCTGACTTTCATCGTGGAAAGATTCATCTCTATCAACAAAGCAAACGGCAAAGGTTCCATCACGGTATTCCTGAAAAACATCGAAAAAAGCCTTATGGATGGTAAAGTCGACGGTGCACTCGAAATCTGCAACAAGCAACGCGGCTCCTGCGCCAATGTTATTCGCTCTGGTCTGGAGTGCTACAAACAACTTGCTTCCGATTCCAAAATACCGACAGAAAAGCAAATGGCGGAAGTTCAACGCTCAATTGAAGAAGCATTAATGCTCGAAACTCCGCTTCTTGAAAAAAATCTTATCGCACTCTCTACTATAGCTTCAATTTCAACAATGACAGGTCTACTGGGCGCCGTTATCGGAATGATCAGATCATTCCACGCATTGGGTGCACAAGGCGCAGTCGACGCAGCAGCCCTTTCACTCGGTATTGCTGAAGCTCTAATTAATACTGCTATCGGTCTGATCGTTGCGATCACCGGCATCGTGTTCTACAATTTCTTCACGAATAAGATCGATAATTTCACGTACATGATCGACGAAGCCACGTACAATGTGATTCAAATTCTCACATTCCGTGCAAAAAAATAATTCGTGAGCGAAGGACTAAGACATGTCAAAATTTAAACCAAAACGACTCGGCGTAGCAATCGATATGACTCCAATGGTCGATGTGGCTTTTCTGTTGCTCACCTTCTTCATGCTCGCTTCAAAATTTCGACCTTCCGAAGAAGTGACCATCAATCTGCCTAGTTCGACTGCGGAGATTAAGTTGCCAGAGTCCGACGTTATGACTATCAACGTTTCGAAAGAAGGAAACTTTTATCTCGGCGTTGACAGGCCACCGCTCATGGCAAAAATTTTCGGTGAACACGCACGCTTTAAAGCAAGCATGCCGGTTCCGAAAGATAAGCTTGCCAACATGATCAAAACGGCGCGTTTGGCAAACATAAAAATGCGTACCGTTATCAAAGGCGACGTCGAAACAGACTACGGCAATATTGTTGATTTAATGGATATGCTACAAAAGCAAGGTATTACTCGCTTCAACTTCGTTACGGAGTGGAAGTTAGACTAATTAAAAATTGTGAGGAGTTAACCACATGAGTGCTGTTGATGTTCCGGCTGGCGGAGGCGGTGGTCGACATAAAAAGAAACACAAAAGCAAGAAGCGTCTCGGTGTTCGCATCGATATGACACCGATGGTGGACGTGGCATTTCTGCTTTTGACATTTTTTATTCTGACTACAACTTTCAGCAAGCCACAAGCAATGGAAATTAATTTGCCGCCGGATAAAGCTGTTTCAGTTCCAGTCGCAGAATCGAAGCTCTGCGTGGTTCGTGTAAATGAGAATCAGGATATTTTTACAAATATGGGAATTGACCAAGCTGAGAAGACGACATTAAAAGATCTCCGCCCTTATTTGCAGAAAAAAGCCCGTGAAATAGATAAATTCACGGTGTTATTAAAGGTGGATCGGAAAGCAAAATATCACACGACCGTTGACATTCTTGATGAATTACAACGTGCACGTATAACACGTTTCAGTCTTGCAGTTCTTGATGATAAAGATAAGCAGGATTTAATACACGCAATTGTGAAGTAGGAGGACGAAGACATGACAACACAACAAGTCGCTGCTAAAGTTCTCCAATACGGTGCTTTAGAATTAAAAAGCATATATCATCGCAATTTAAGTATCGGACTCGCGTTCGGTGTCGGACTTGTAATGACCATCATTGGAGTTAACTACGGCATTATCAAATTAAACGAGGACGACGAAAAATCGATTCCGGTGATCCGTATGGTTTCGTTATCGGAGTTAGGACCGCCACCATCGATTGCACAAGCACCGCCTGCTATGGCGGTGAGTGGACCTGTTAGTCATCCGTCGGTTGGTATTCCTGTCCCTGTTCCAGACGCAGAAGTATCGCCTGATCAGACGATTGCATCTCAAACTGACTTGGCACAAACGAAATCGCCAGCTCTCGACAACCAAAGTTCAAAGGACATTCAGATTAAGGATGATATAAAGGTTGACGAAGAGCCCGACATTAATGCTTTTGTCCCTGTTGAAAAAACACCTGTACCCGTGAAACAAGTAAAACCGGTCTATCCCGACATCGCCCGCAGAACCGGTATGGAAGGAAAAGTATGGGTGAAGGCATTGGTGGATAGAGAAGGTAAAGTGAAGAAAGCCGTTATAATGAAAAGTGACGGCGAAGTCTTCAATCAACCTGCAATCGATGCTGTGATGCAATGGGTATTCACACCTGCAGTTATGAATAATGGACCTGTTCCCGTCTGGGTGATGATACCGCTTAATTTTCAGCTGCAAAAATAATATTGAAGAACCGGCAGTTCTCCCTGCTCTTTTTCATTCTCCAAAGAGCAGGGAGCAACTGTACGATAGATACCACCTGCTTAAACTCATTCGATTATCACTTTCAGGCTCAAATAAAATAAATTTTGGCTCATCTCCTTTTCGAGTGGGTGATTTTTAGCATACAAAGTGGAAAAAGACCAATATTCATGGGATTAAAAATACTTGTACTGAACCCAAAAAATTGATTCATTTGTGAATGACAGAACAACGAAGACTTACCGATGCCTATCGGTTTCGAGGATTTAAACCACAGCAAAAAGTGGTTGGTGTATTCGGAGATCCGAAGGCAAGAGTCATACGACTCAAGAGGACTCAAAAAAAACTACATGCCCGACGTGCGGTCAACCTTCATCAAGTTATTATGACAAAAAGAACCATCGGGTACGCGATCTTTCATGCGGCGATAACCGAATTTATTTTGAATTGGAAATACGCCGCGTTGAGTGTCGGAAATGCAAGAAAGTGAAACAAGAACGTTTGCCTTTTCTTGCCGACAATACGTTTTACTCGAAACGCTTTGCATGGTATGTCGGTAAACGATGTCGCACATCGACAATAAGCGATGTTGCCAAAGAATTGCATTTAGATTGGAAAACAGTTAAAGAACTTGAGAAACAATACATGAAAGAACAACTTCGTCGTTCAGCAAAAGCTCGTCCCAAGGTAATCGGTATTGACGAAGTATCGATCAGAAAAGGACATACGTACCGAATCGTTGTCAGTGATCTTGAGCGATCACGTCCGATCTGGTTCGGAGGTAAAGACCGCTCCGAAGAAAGCATGAACGAGTTCTATACATGGCTTGGAGCCAATAAAACCAAGCATATTCGGCTTGCCGTTATGGATATGTGGAAAGCCTTCGAGAAATCAACGTGCACATACATTCCGCAAGCGGCTATCCTGTACGACAAATTCCATGTTATTCGACACCTCGGTGAAGCTCTTGACAAGGTTCGTAAATCAGAATACGCTCGGCTTTCTGGAACGAACCGTCGTTATATCAAAGGGCAGAAGTACAACTTATTGTCACATCGTTCCAATCTTACTCTAACGGGTAAACAGGCTCTCGATAGGCTCTTAGCTGCCAATGCTCGTCTGAACACAGCATACATCTTTAAAGAATCCTTCGGGCAACTCTGGGATTATGGTTCAGAACCATGGGCACGTAAATTCTTTGATAATTGGAAATCATCTCTGCGTTGGCAGCGTTTAAAACCGTATGAAGAGTTTGCTAAACTTGTTGAACGTCATTGGAATGGCATAGCTGCACATTGTAAACCTGAAAATAAGGTCTCACTTGGTTTTGTTGAAGGTCTTAATAATAAAATTCGTGTTATCCAGCGTCGTGCTTTCGGACTTCGTGATGAAGAATATCTTCGTCTAAAAATCCTGACTTGCATGTTACCTGATATTTAACGTTTATACGTTACTTTTTTACCCACTTAGTTGGGAGAAGAGCCAATTATTTTATATAAGCCAAGTCACACTTGTCCAAAATAAAATCTCCGGAAAGTGGTACCTTTAAGGTGGAAACCAAAAAAGAACAACCACAAACCGGAGCGACATATGTCACATAAGGGTACGAACATTTTTTCACAAATAGTAGAATATATTGATAAAAAAGAATTCGCCCGAATAGTTCGTAAGAATAACGGGGAACGTCATACAAAAGGATTTTCGTGTTGGGAACAATTGGTGAGCATGCTATTCTGCCAACTTGGGAAAGCCCAGTCCTTGCGAGAAATTTGCGGTGGATTGGCGACATGCATGGGAAGACTGTCACACCTTGGATTAAAAGAGAGTCCCAAGCGGTCAACATTATCCTATGCAAATGGGCACCGATCATATGAGATTTTTGAAGAAACATTTTATCAGGTTTTACAACACGCTCAAACATGTATACAAGGGAAAAAGTCGTTCCGATTTAAAAATAAACTTTTTAGCATGGATGCGACAACCATAGACTTATGTTTGAATTTATTTGACTGGGCAAAATTCCGTCGGAAGAAGGGGGCAGTGAAACTCCACATGTTGCTTGATCACGATGGATATCTTCCTGTGTTTGCCCACATTACCGATGGAAAAACACATAAAGCAACAGTCACAAAGAACAAAATTGCCAATGATTTCAGCTTTCCCGCCGATAGCATCATCGTCTTTGACCGAGGATATAACGACTACGAACAATTCGCCCATTGGTGCGATCAGGACATTTACTTCGTAACCCGCATGAAAAGTAACGCAACGTATGATGTTGTTCAAAAGAACCCCCTACCTCAGAACAGCAATATTCTGAAAGACGAGATTATTCAATTTAACGGCCCGGTCACTTCAGAAAAATGTGAGTATGACCTTCGCCGGATCGAAGTATGGGACGAGAAGAACCAGACGATCCTGGTCTTACTCACCAATCATTTACGATTTGGCAGTACAACGATTGCCCGGATTTACAAAGAACGATGGCAAATAGAGATCTTTTTCAAAACACTGAAGCAGAACTTGAAAATCAAAACTTTTGTCGGCACCAGCGCCAATGCTTTGAAAATTCAAATTTGGACAGCATTACTTGTCATGCTAATTCTTAAAATACTTAGAGCAAAGGCTATGTTTAAATGGTCACTCTCAAATCTTGTCGCAATGTTGAGATTCAATCTCTTTACGTACCGGGATCTCAATGAATGGCTCAATGATCCATTTCAGAGTCCACCATTTGTGCCAGATGTTCAGCTTTCTTTATTTGATCTTGGACAGCATTCAGGGGCTTACTCCAAGACTTTCCTAAAATATTGTCCAAATTGAGCCATGATCAATAGTTTTTTATCTATATCTATTTATTTTGGACAGTAGTGAATCAGAATATTTATTAGTAACTGATGTTACGCAAAGATGGGTGTTGTAGCCCAATCTAAGGGTTGTAACGTTCTTAAATATTTGAATGCGGTTTTTAGCGCATGCAAATGGAGATTAAGTTTTAATCCTTCATAGGAAACAGCAGTAATTCTGTGCATGAGTTCGAGTTTGACAAATGCACAGAGAGAACAAAAAATATGCGACGATTGTGTTGTTACCGTATGAGCGGGAGAACAAGACAATGCACATTGTTGTTTTAACGCTTTATGGTACTCTTCGATCTTCCATCGTTTTTGATAGAGATCGATAATATGTTTGTATGTAAGTGTTGTATCACTACAGGCAAGGTACAACACACCCTGAGAATTGTCTTTGTTTATAAAGACCTGACGAATGAGCAGCACCGGAAAGGTGAGTCCTTCGAGATATACCATAAGATGTTCGTTGACCTTGGGCTGTACTGTTTCGACTGTTACATAGTGCCCAGTTCGTTTCTCTGCAGCCGAGAGTGCTATCTTACGATTTATTTTCAGTGGCATGACAAAATCTCGACGCAGTGTGTTTTTGATATATTTCATGTTCTCAACCGATGCATACCAGACATCGCTTAAAACATAACGAAATCGCATGTTTTTCGCACTCTGCGCAAGCATCGTTCGGAAATATTCGTTCTTACTTGTTGGGCTGATACGTTTTTCTTTACCAGTAGTGGCATCAATACTACGTTCTGTTTTCTTTACAAGTGTGTAGGCAACAGGAATCGAAAGACCTTGACTATGGTACAAAACCGACACGATGTTAATCCCTTTGACGTTCTTACCGCTGGTGTGGTCGTAGTGCCAGCAGACGATGTCATTTTCATTCATGTGAGGTTTGTGTGAAATACTATCATCAACAATCAAGATACCGTAATCGCTTTCTATGGCTCGCACCACCGATTTCACTTGATACCACAAGTCTCGTGATGTTAACTGTCTGCTTGCTAAAAATCGAGTGATGTCGTCATGACTATAGGTTCCATCAACCAGTGCTGAAACAGAGGTTGCTGTAGAGCGATAAAATGTGCTTAATAAACTATCAACATACAAACGAAAGAGGTCCTTGTTCATTGGACACCATTTGATTTGTTTCTTTGAGATCACCGTCCAAACAGTTTGACGCAAAGCGACGGTTGTTCAAATATACGAATTTCTTTCGTTTGCGTAACATCAGTTAGTAAGAATATGATAGATAATATTGATGGATTTTGTTACAGAATAATATTCCGTCATTTAATACCCGTTTCTATAGTAAATACTATATTTTCTAATCTTGCTATTGCATTGGGGTTCTATTTATATAGTAGTTTTACGAAGGGTTTCTGGGCTCAACTCGTGATATGTGATCGATCAATTAATGGACCAATAATACTAAATCTATTAAACTTTCCATTCAATTATCTTACTATATACATATCGATAAAAATTATTAAATATATCTATAAAAATAAAAATCTTATGACTCCCTTGGCAATTTTAGATATTATATCCAGCGTATTCCTAAGTGTATTATTGTATACTATAATATTATGTGTTGAAAAAT
>CAWIHK010000005.1:0-862558 GCA_963835935.1 Ignavibacteriota bacterium | reverse complement strand
CCTAACTACTGTTTATATGGTTTCGGCCTAAGACCGCTCTTTTAATTTTCGCCCGTATATACCGCAACACAATATATTACATAACCAACTATTTATCAATCGCTTATCTACCATCATATATTCTTTCTGCGTCTTATATGGTTTCCATCTAAGACGCAATCATAAATTATCTATCGGACTTTTCACTCCATGTCCGTCTCTATTCAGCACATGTGTATAAATCATCGTGGTTCGTACGTCAGTATGTCCTAAAAGTTCTTGAACTGTACGAATATCGTATCCTGATTCTATCAAATGCGTCGCAAAAGAGTGTCTCAGTGAATGGCACGACGCTCTCTTCGTTATCCCGGCTTTCTCAACCGCTTGCTTAAATGCTTTCTGTAAAATCGATTCATCGACATGGTGCCTACCTTGCTCGCCGGTCTTTTGATTTCTCCAACGGTTCTCTTGCGGAAAAACCCATTGCCACCGCCACTCGGTAGGGGCATTCGGATATTTCCGGTCTAACGCTTCAGGCAATTGAACACGTCCCCATCCATCCTGAATATCTTTTTTGTGAATCTCTTTTACGTTTTTCAAATGCTCCTGGAGATTTATTTTCAACGATTCCGGAAGCATCGTCACTCGATCTTTATCCCCTTTACCTCCTCGAATGGTGATCTCGTTTTTTGTAAAATCGATATCTTGAATACGCAGAGTTAAACATTCCATCAGTCGCATTCCGGAACCATACATAAGCGATGCCATAAGCTGGTTTTCATTTTTGAGTTGGCCAATGATTGCTTTGACCTCTTCACGTGTTAAAACAACTGGCAATCTCTTTGGTTTTCTGGCTCGAATAACTTTTCCTAAGTCTCCTAAATCACGGCCTATCACATGGCGGTAAAGAAAAAGTAAAGCCGATAGCGCTTGGTTTTGAGTTGAAGCGCTTACATTTTGTTCAACGGCGAGATAAGTCAGGAATGCATTGATTTCTGTTTCAGCCATCTCGGCAGGATGGCGTTTGTCATGAAAGAATATAAATTTTTTAATCCATGTTACATAAGCTTCGCATGTTTTAAGGCTGTAATGATGTGCTAGAAGAGCGTGGCGTACCTGATCCAATAGTTTCGGTTTCAGCGAAACGGCATCTTTCGAATTCAGCATTGGCGAGTCAATCATTGGCTTTCCTGCCGTAAGTGCGCGTTTGATGTTTTAGTTACTGCGAAAATGTAATGGGTTATTTTTGAAAAAGCAAGCCTTTGGAATGGCGAATTATGAATTACGAATGTCGAATTTGGATTTTTAGAAGGCCAACTATCGAGTGAAAAGCGAATACTCACTCGCTCAGAAAGATGTTAGTCGGAAATTACAGAAGCCTATATTTCATTTTTCACGTCGTTGCGGTAAATAGTCGGCACTTATAATGATGCCGTCTTGACTTTCATTGCAGTCTTCTAAATGTTCATTTCACAAGCCCGATCATCTGTCGCGCAACAACGAGTATTCATTTCTCGAGAACGAGGAAGCATTTCATAGCGACGAGATTACATTTCATCAGCAACACGTTCCATCGCATTGCTCGCTACAGTCATTGCAGAGGTCTCACTGTCCATTGCACACGTCAGAGATTGCATTTCTTCGCCCTCACAGAGCATTTCTCAACCTTACACTGCCATTGCGTCATGCGCGAAGCTCATTTCATGCCTCGTAGCAGTCATTGCATTGCATCAAATAGTCATTTCATGATGTGCGATAGTCATTTCACGAGATCGCTGGAGCATTTCTTCATATCGAGATGTCATTTCTTTAACTGCACATGTCATCCCTTCACTCGTCAAAGTCATTTCAGAGATCGCACCATTCATTTCTTAAGATAGAGATCACATTTTTTCATCTTCACACTTCATTGCGCGGGTTCAAACTGCCATTGCGTTATGTTTGAAGCTCATTTCTCGTCTCTTAAAAGTCATTGCACGGCATCGAACAGTCATTTCATGACATCCGGAAGTCATCTCACAAAGTATGATAAAAATTTCAGGACGCGCGACAGTCATTTCAAGAACTATTCGTAACATTCAGAACATCAAGCACATGCAAACCGAAACCGAATATATACCTCAAGAGCACTCGCCTCGTTTCGCGGGAGAAGCGGAAATCTTGCTAGAAACGATCTTAGTTTTGTTCTACCTGCCAGTTAGAAGGAACTTTACTCCCGAAGAATATTCATTTTTTCTTTTTAAAATTTCGCTTGTTCTTAAATTTTTAAATGATAATTTTGTCGCCTTTATCTCTTGACAATGCGACAATTATGTCGTATATTGTTTTCGTGGTTGAGCGAGAAGTTTTGAGTTGGTCCCCTCGACTCGCTGGTTCAATGGCAATTTAAATCCGCTCGAGAACCGAGCTATCCACAGAACGGTCGACGAGTGGACTTATCGAGCATTTGTTTTGTGAATCAAAGTATCGAGGTCAGGTGACCGAGCACAGTCGAGGTCACATCATCAACAAACACATTCGGAGCGCGTATGAAACCAAAAATCTGTATCGGCATGGGTGCCTGGGACATCGAGCCGTACCGGAAAATGTTTTATCCTGCAAAAATACAAAAAGATTTTCGCTTGCTCGAATTTTACAGCCGTTTCTTTAATTGCGTCGAGGTGAACGCGTCGTTTTACAACGCCGGTTTCACCGCGCACAACGCGCGCCAGTGGTTGTCGGATGTCGAAGGAAACCGTGAATTTACGTTCACGGTCAAATTGTACCGCGGCTTTACGCATACGCTCGATGCAACCGCGGCGGACGTTCGTTCAATCCATGAATTTTTGCAGCCGCTGTACGAGAAGCAGAAACTCGGCGGAGTGCTTTTGCAATTTCCGTTCAGGTTTGTCAATTGCCGCGATAATCGTAGATACATCGCGTTGTTGGGGAAAATGTTTCGCCGTTACAACGCCTTCGTCGAGGTACGGCAGAATTCGTGGAACATGCGCGGTATGTCCGACTTTATAATGGAACAGGGTATGTGTCCGGTTAACATCGATCTTCCCAAACTTCCCAACTTTATGCCGTTGACATGGCATGTAAGCAACGGTGTCGCGTATTTCAGAATGATGGGACGCAACAGCGATGCGTGGAACCGTCCCTCGGCTGTGCTCGGGAACCACCCAGAGTCGGGAGACCGGTACACGTATAATTACAGCATGGAAGAACTCGAGCATCTCGTCCGGTTAATTCAAATAATCGAACGTTCGGTACGCCGGGTATACGTTGTGTTTCATAACGATGCAAAAGGACATTCTGTATTAAACGGTTTCACACTACGACATTTACTTGAACAGCATGGAATTATAGAATCGGAAAATGGAACGACCTTGAGTGATCAATCTCCTCGACGTTTAATACCTGATCGCGCAACGCTTCTATTCCCTCAGCTAAAAACTTTTGGAATTACGGCACAAGACGCAGAGTTGTTTGAAGTGGTTTAGAAATAAATCGAATTTTTACAATATACATCAACGTTCGGAATACGTTGTTTATGCCTGATCATTATCACATATTTAATGAATGGAAATGGCACATTCAAAAATGGAGCCACAAATTACACCAATTAACACCCGCCGATGTTTTGCTCTGCGAGATTCAAATGGGTGGCAGGTACAAAATTTTTTCTTAGATAAAGATTTTAATAATTCATCACAATTCGTGAAATTCGTGGCTAATAATTCTTTGGTTTTTGCATAGACTTAACTTGTAAAAGCCTAAACCTTCCGCCTGCATCCAAAGAACGGACTTCGGCGGACAAGCATTCTTAATCTCTATTTAGGAGGCAGCATGATTCACACAATCACCGAATTTTTTGCGGACTGGAAAAACGAAAGTACCGCAACGCTAAAAGTCTTCAGTGCGTTAACCGACGCATCGCTTTCCCAAAAAGTTTATGATAAAGGACGAACACTGGGATTTCTTGCATGGCACATCGTGCTGACATTGGGAGAGATGGGTGGAAAAGCCGGACTCAATGTCGATGCGCCGAAAGAATCTGTCCTCGTACCGTCAAAGGCATCCGATATTGTTGCCGCCTATGAAAAAGCATCTGCATCTCTGCTTAAAGAAGTGCAGACGAAATGGACCGATGCGATGTTGGAGGAAGAAATCGATATGTATGGCGAGAAATGGAAACGCGGTTTCGCGCTCGATGGACTTATACATCATGAAATTCATCATCGTGCGCAAATGACTGTGTTGATGCGTCAGGCGGGCTTGAAAGTTCCAGGTTGTTACGGCCCTTCCCGCGAAGAATGGGCGCAGTACGGGATGGAGCCGATGAAGTAGAAAGAAAAAGGATTAGGTTAAGGTTAAGTGTAGAAACCTCAATCGTATTCTTTTCCTTAACCTTTGCCTTGCTCTTCCTGCTCCATACACTCCGGCGAGTCGTTGCGGGTGTTGTTCACGAGTTTCGAAACCGGAAATGCTTTCATTTTCTTCGACGGATATGGAACGAGAAGTTTGCGCAGTTGATCTGTATTATTGTATTCTCGATCGAGCCACTGCTCGATGTGTTTTTCGTCGAGAATAACCGGCATGCGGGTGTGAATATCCGACATCAGTTCGTTTGGTGTGGTTGTAATGATGGTGAATGTTGGAAGCTCGTTTCCTTTTGGATCTTTCCAGACAGAAAAAAGTCCGGCAAACAGAAACGGCCGTTTGTCGGCCATGCGGATGCAGTAAGAAATTTTTTCAGATATTGTTTCTTTTTTTCCGCGCAAAGGTGCGGCGCCGGAGATGGTTTTCCATTCGTAGAATGCATCGGCAGGGACGAGGCAGCGGCTTCCTTTGAAATACGGCGAGTAAAGTTTGCTTTGCTCCAGCGTTTCGGCTTTCGCGTTAAACGTGGAGAATGCGGTCTTTGGCTCCTTAGACCAATGAGGCACAAGCCACCACTGCATTTGCTGAACTTGTGCGGCTCTGTCACGAGTCGCGATTATTGGCATTTTTTGCATTGGCGACGCGTTGTATCGCGGGAGTCCGGCGAATGATTGCGTTGAAATCTGTACGTTACGCAATAGCGCGAATGAAGCAAGAACCATTTTCCCGTCAATCAGAACATAGCGGCCGCACATGAGCGTTCCAGTTTATGATTGAAGGAATTTAAGATTTTTTGCAGAGAAAAGCTTGAGGGAGAGATAGGGTAAGAGAAAGATTAAGATAGAGAAATGTTTCAAAACTCTATTTCCATCTAAACCTTGACCTTAACCTGAACCTTGACCTTGCTCTTTCCCTGAGACAGGAGGAAACAATGGGTTGGGGAGGATATAGAGAACATCACAACAATTCACCGCAAGTGCCGGCATCCAATGATCGGCACTTGCCGTCGGTACCCACAACGTACGACACGCTGGTAAGAAATTTTTTGGCCGAACCGTCAGGAAAAATATTTATGCTTTACGGCGATCCGGTTGTATTTCGGTTCTCGCTAGTGCTCGCATCGCGAATGCTGCTGCATAATGTGCCTATTGCCGTGATCGATGGCTGCAATCGCTTCGATGCGCACTCCATTGCTCGCTATGCACGCGAACGCGGTGTTTCATCCGACGCGGTACTGAATCGCATTTTCGTATCCCGCGGTTTCACTTGCTACCAAATGGAAGCTGCGGTCAACGATCGGCTGTTTCCGTTTATTCGCAGCATCGGCGGACACGTTGCGCTTATTTTCGGTTTGCTCGATACATTTTACGATGAACAAGTTCATCTGCGGGAAGTGCGCGCAATTCTTCATCGTATTGTAGACCGGCTCCACGAAATGAAATCGGAAGGCATTTCTCTGCTGTTGACATCGCGGCTCTGGAATGTGGCGCCGCAAGGACGCAACGCTCTCTTCACAACGCTCAAGACTGCCGCCGACGATATCTATCGCGTCGATACTAACGAATCGATGCAGCCGAAATTATTTCTTGAACATTTACGAAAGGTGTTTGATCATGGGACGGACAATACCGACGTTTACCAATATCATCGATTCGGAAATCGCGAGCTGGTCGAAATTCCGCCGTGGCCTCAGAAAAGAAGATCAGGAAGCGTTTGATGAATTGTTCCGCTTTGTGCGCCGTCATCTCGCGGAAAATTTTTACGCGATGCGTACGATTCCATTTGAAAGCATCGCAATGTCGATCATGCTCGAACAGCAGAAAGAGATCAGGCACTTGGAACAAAGACTTGGCTAGATAGAACAAGATAAGGTCAAGGTTGAAGGTTTAGGTTAAGGTCGAGATTGAGATCGGGATAAAGGTTTTTCATTCTTAATCTTGACCTTAATCTTAACCTCACCTCTATATTAGGATTATACATGCTAATCACCGGCTGGCTCTTCGACGTCTATCCTTCTTCACGCGGTATTTCGATTTGGTTGATCGATCCGGAAGGACGAAAACATTTTTGCTGGACGCCTTTTACTCCCGCGTTCTATCTCCATGTACAGCAAAATGAAATGGAAAAGGCGAAACGTGTAGCATCGGCCTGCCCGGTACCTGTCGTCTTTTTTGAAACGAAGCGGACAGAAATCTATTCCGGTTCCGATGTGGATGTTCTTGAAGTCGATGTCCTCGACACAACGCGTGTCCGCAACGCGGTTCAACATTTCGAACGTTCCTTCCCTCATTTTGTTTTTTACAACACCGATATACCGACAGGCCAAGTTTTTCTGTATCACACTCGATTGTTTCCGCTTGCATACGGAGAATATTTAATCGATAGTGCAGGAAAGTTGTGCGAGTTCACCCTGCACGATTCTCAGTCTCTTATCGAATATTCCCTGCCGCCGCTTACTATAATGTCTTTACGAAATGCGGATACATTCACACCGGCAAAATATCGTCGTACTTTTCAATTTGAGGTTAGTTACGACGGAGTCGCGTATTCTCTTGAGCAAGAACATCCTGCCGATCTTGTTGAGTCTCTCAATTTCCATCTCAGGCGCTGCGATCCCGACATTCTCGTTACCGAATATGGGGATGCCGCTTTGCTTCCTATGTTGGTTTCGGTGTCGGAGCAGGTGAAAGTCCCTCTGCTTTTGAATAGGGATACAAGTGAGGGTTATCGAACGACAAAAGGTTCGAGTTATTTTCAATACGGAAAAATTATTCATAAGGATGGAGCTTTCGAACTTGCAGGCCGCTGGCATATCGATTCACAAAATTCTTTTACTCTGATGGAATCGGATTTCGACGGCTTGTTCGAACTATCGCGCATCACGCAAATTTCTGTTCAGCATCAATCGCGCGCGAGCATCGGCAACGGTTTGTCGTCGATGCAGTTTTCCTGGGCATATCGTAACGGTATTCTTATTCCTTCGAAAAAAAGAGAACCGGAGGATTTTAAAAGCGCTGCGACGCTGATGCTTGCCGATCGCGGCGGACTCGTTTTCCAGCCGCCAACCGGATACCACGACGAAATCGGTGAGCTCGATTTTGTGTCGATATATCCAACTATCATGGTACGGCATAATGTTTCGCCGGAAACAATAAATTGCAAATGCTGCACTTCGTCATCGAGATCCGTACCGGAACTCGAATACCGTATCTGCGACCGTCGTGAGGGAATTGTGCCGTCGACATTACGAACCGTGGTGGAACGGAGGTTGTTCTACAAAAAAAAGAAAAAAGAATTGAAGAGCAGCAATAATCCTGATTGGGTAAAATACGACCGAAGACAGACCGCATTGAAGTGGATGCTGGTCACATGCTTTGGATATCTCGGTTACAAGAATGCGCGGTTTGGAAAAATTGAGGCGCATGAATCGGTGAATGCATTTTCGCGCGATGCGTTGTTGACGGCAAAAGAAGTCGCCGAACGTGCCGGCTTCCGGCTCCTTCATGCAATCGTTGATGCTCTCTGACTGAAAAAAACGGGAGCAACAGAATGCGATTACGAAGAATTGTGCAGAGCGATTTCATCAGCAGCAAATATTGAGATTTCGTTTGAAGGATTGTACAACTGGATTCTATTCCCTCCTTCTAAATTAGATGTCGAACTCCCCGTTGCGAATCGTTATGTCGGTTGGTACCGGCATAATGAACTGAAAGTACGCGGCATAGAAATACGCAGACACGATACGCCGAAGTTTATCCGCTTGCTTCAAGAACGCTTGTTAGCCGTACTTGCGCGAGCTAAGAATGCAAAAGAGATCGAGCAGCTTGTGCCGTCAGTTCTAGAGGAAGCCCGGCCGTCTTTGGAGCGGGTGCGTTCAGGAAAAGTTCCGCCTTTGGAACTCGTCATTAGAAAAAATATTTCTCATGAAGCTGATGAATATCAGAATAAAAGCGTTAATGCAGTCGTTGCCCGCCAGATGGAGTATGCAGGCATGCATCTAGCCGCAGGTGAATCCATTTCGTTTATTGTGCTCGATGCTTCCGGAAAAAAGAAACCCGAAAAAGCAAAACCTTTGGCTCTTTATGCCTTAGAAGACGGTTATGATATTGAAGAGTACACAAAGCTTAGCCTTAAATCTATCGAAACACTTCTTTCGCCATTTGGATATAACGTAGAGCGGCTCATGAAGTTTTATGGATATCAAGATCGCCAGAAAAAGAAAAAAGGCAAACTCGAAGATAATTCGCATGTAGCAAAACAGGGGGATTTCTTTTTTTCCATTTCTTCGTCTTTATGAAGATTTATGGTCTATTCTCGTGCTATTCTGCAATAATTGAATTCTGTTTTCTTTAATTTCCACTCTATCGTCGATTTGTCTTTTCAGTTTTTTAATTTCTAAATGCTCGAATTATCGAGCTTTAGATCCTAAATCGTTCAACTTATCCGCCGAACAGAGGGAGAATTCGTTCATGTTTAGTCTTGAACATTGAACTCTTACGCGTCTTCTTGCTTTCTTTCCTGCGACGTATTATATTGCCTTTGATCGTTTATTCATCTTGTGAAATTGTGGTTCATATCAAAATAGATTGAAGTTGTAAATGTTGTTGCAGCTTCAAGTCATAAGCTCTTGATAGAAAGGAGATGAACATGCGAATGATTCATATTTGCTTCTTAAGTGCGATGTTTCTTCTTTTGTTCACGTGTAGTTTGATTGCTCAAGAAAAACTAACCTATCCGCGAATCGGATTTATCGGAGATTTAATTCTTCCAACAAATGAGTTTTGGGGCGAGGGAACAAAGCTGTCGTACGACGGAAGGGGTTTCGTCCGGTTTTATATCAATAGACAATGGAAAGCTGAAGTCGGAGCAGAATATGTCTATTATGCAGGTTTAGATTTCAATCGTTCGTATTATCGAACAAACATTTTTCCGCTTGACGGTAGAATTCAATTTACTTTTTGGCGTTTTCAAGGAGTAAAAGTTTCGTTATACGGCGGTATCGGCGGACTTTATTATCGAGTTGTTAAATTGCCAGAGACACAGAGTCCTGTCTGGACTAGGCAGCAAGGTTTTGCAGCTTATCTGCCTTTCGGATTGAAAATCGAGTTCCCGTTTTCCAGAACAGCAGCGTTTGAAATTACCGGCGGTTGGAATTATTCATCCACCGATTATTTGAATTATTACAAATGGACAACAACCGGTTTTACACCTGATGGATGGATGAGTATCGGAGCCGGATTTACTTTTTCACTTCCCGATATGATGAAAAAGAAAATGACGACGCAATAACGAATTTGAAAAAATATTTCTGTAAAAATTCCTGCATTTCTATTTAGATTAGAATAGAAATGAAGAAATGTTGAGAAATCTCATTTCCGATAAATAAATATTTTAGAAATAATTTTTACTCTCGTCATTTTGAGTTAAAGGGCATTCTTTTTATATTTTCTCATGACAAAGAATCTATCAAAACAGCATGTCGGGACTATGTTCGATGCGATCGCACATCGGTACGATTTTCTTAATCACCTTCTAAGTTTTGGGATCGATAAATATTGGAGAAAGAAAGCTGTCGAGCTTCTTGATATTAAACCAGGTATGAAGCTTATCGACATTGCTACGGGCACCTGCGATCTTGCACTTGAAGCTTTAAAAAGAAAACCGAAATGTATTTATGGTGTCGATCTTTCGTTTAACATGCTACTACTTGCAAAAGGAAAAATCGAAAGTCGTTCGTGCCATGATTCAATTCAGATTCTTTCAGCGGCGGCGGAGAAACTGCCTTTTCGAGATTCATCATTCGACGGCGGGATGGTGGCGTTCGGCGTTCGTAATTTTATCGATCTTCATGAAGGACTTCGAAACATTTACAGAGTTCTTAAACCAGGATCACGGTTTGTAGTTCTGGAATTCAGCAAACCTCGAATGTTTCCTATAAAACAAATATTTTTTTTATACTTCAAAAGTATTTTACCTATTATCGGTAGAATATTTTCTAAAAATGAACATGCTTATCATTATCTACCTGAATCCGTAATTGATTTTCCGGAGGGAGAAACGTTCAAAAATATTCTTTCGGAAAACGGTTTCGAACATGCGACTTCACAAACTCTTACGTTCGGAATAGTAACGTTGTATTCAGCAGAAAAATAATTTTAGTTTGTCGTGTTTGTTTGGAGTTCTTCTCTCGCTTTTGAGTTTAGCATCGATAAGCTCAAATCAGTATTGATCGGAAAACCGACATGTAGCTGAAACCTCCGAATACGCATGAAAGGTGGAATTATTTCCTTGGCGGAATTCAAAACCGATTGAGCTTCTATCGTTGCTTCACGTGCTGTTCCACTGTTGATGAATTCAATCAGGAGTGAATATGATCCCGGGCGAACAAAAGAGATTCGTCCTTCATACATTCCGCGAAGATAGGTTGATATTTGTTGCACTATATCTGTGTTCTTACCTGAACGATAGTTACTCAAGTGTAAATACGTCCGCGGAAAAGAATATGTTATTTCATCCGAAGAATATCGCTGCCGAGATGATAGTTTTTCTTCCAACTGCATCATGGGAGTAGCAATGTCAAGAAGAGGAACTTGATGAAATACTCGTGCCTTTATTTCGATAGTATCGTGCGGAGTGTATGATCGTTCGATCCCGTAAAGCTCAGTCTTAATATTTTTATTATCACTGAACGCAAAAACTGTGCATCTAATATTGCCTTTACTTTGTCCTCGAAGTACGCGCATCAGCCATCGTCCGGCTTGTGGTTTATTAATCCTGTAGATTAAATACGCTGAACCTGCTTTATGTATGTATTCGATGGCAGATCCAGTTGCAGGAGCTAGAATATTTCCATCCGGTTGTATCAAATAAAAGTTGAGCTTTGTGTTTTGTTCCATGCTAAGAACGAACGTCGCACAATCCGAACCTTCCTCGATATATGCAGTATGTTCCCATAACAACGAAGGAATAAAAAAAGAAAGCGGTAGATCTTCGACAAAAGTTAAATCGTCTTTCTGCATCGAGATCGAAGACAGGCGCTCCACAAACTGCCGATCGGAAGATGAAGGTTCGGGGAGAATTCTATGCTGCAGGGTTACAATACCGTTGCCTTCGAGTATTTCTCCCGATAGTTCTATCAAATAATTCTGCAGATCAAGAGGAGACAATATTGAATCCATTGAAATAAATTCGAAATGGCCTCCTGTGACTTCGGCAATGTGATGAAGTAATTGGCGATCCGCATGCAAACCATAACCGACTGTGTCGATACGTATATTTTGTTCGACGAATCGACTTAGAATTCGCACATCGAAAGATGTTGATTGTTTACTTCCGGAAAAAAGAATAACATGTTGTTTTCTTGATGAATTGTCGATGGGAAGAAATTGCTCCATAGCATGTCTAAGAGTTTTTGAAATGTCCGTCTGAAAAGTATTTTCCATTGAGGGAATATCACGTAGATAATCGGCCGGGATGTCAGATTTCATAAACGGAAAAAGAAGGGTCGATTCCTCATTATAAGCGATTGTAGCTATTTTACTTTGTGTCGACTTGAGTAGGTCCATCCAATATTCGATTCCCTGTGTTATGAAGGGAAGACCTTGTTGGGCGTATTGATCGTGCGATGTATCGATGATAAAGAGGAAGTATCCCGCATTCGGTAGTGATGTTCGATGTGCGATATTCTCATTTGCTACATCTAACTTGGCAAGTTTTGTTTTTGACCTGTAATCCAAATTTGAATTTATTTCTTCTCTGTATTTCATAAAACACTCCGAAGTTTTCTTTTTCATTATTGACCAATAAAAGAATGAGTGTGAATTTGTGATTAACGCCTTATTACTTCTATGCTATATGTCAGCGTTAAATAGAACAAGGTTACAAAAAGTAGTTTCTTTCAAAAAGGATTTATTTTAAGATGGAAAAGAGACAGGAAATCGATCATATTATCATATTTAAGGCTTATTTCGTAGATTTATCAATGGATGCTTTCTCGATGGCATTTGGTATTGGTTCTTCTCGTCGTGCTGAAAAAAACGTGCCTTTTTTTTGCGACTCTATTTTTTAGATTTTTCCAATTCTTAATGCCTATCTTTGTTTGGTATATCTGTTTAATAATTGAACTTTGTATAAAATAATTTGATCATTGGGTAGCGTTTTTATTGTTTTGATATAATAATAATTCAGGTGGAAATTTAAAATATAAGTTGAAAATATAATGTATTGCCTTAGATACGGAAGTTTTGTATATTTATTCTGATTTTTTGGGGCGTAGCTCAGTCCCGTTCCAACCGGGGTTAGTATTCCGGTTGTACGAAAGAGCTAGCCCCGTTGTCGGAACGAGGATCCCGACCAATTCGATAGTTCATTGAAAGTCGGGACCCGGTGTTAGAAGCGAAATACAACAAATAACTTTCGGGGCGTAGCTCAGCCCGGCTAGAGCGCTTGGTTTGGGACCAAGAAGTCGCAGGTTCGAATCCTGTCGCCCCGACAAATTGAATTTCTCCTCATTCAACCTAATGAAAACGCCAATATATACAGTTTATATACTTTTTTCTCTTTCTCACAAAAAGACATACGTCGGGCAAACAGAAGATATTCAAAGACGACTCAAGGAACATAATAATTGCAAAGTAAATTCGACACGACGTTACATACCTTGGGAAATTATTTGGACTGAGGAATACAAAAGCAGAGAAGAAGCTTTAGCTATCGAAAAATATTATAAAAGTGGCGCTGGACGGAGACAAATCAAGAAAATCATAGAGACCAAGAAGTCGCAGGTTCGCTCGCCTCGCGCCGCCGATTAAGCATTGGGGTCGCTCGGCGGAGCGGGAATCCTGTCGCCCCGACAAATTGAATTTCTCCTCATTCAACCTAATGAAAACGCCAATATATACAGTTTATATACTTTTTTCTCTTTCTCACAAAAAGACATACGTCGGGCAAACAGAAGATATTCAAAGACGACTCACGGAACATAATAATTGCAAAGTAAATTCGACGCAACGTTATATACCTTGGAAGATTATTTAGATTGAGGAATACAAAAGCATAGAAGAAACTTTGATGGATGAAAATCTTTCATGAATCTTCGGAGTGCAAAGAAAAGACTTATAGAATATCATGATGGAATTGATTCACTAAAGATGAGTAAATGTGTTTAACTCTGTATGTTTAAAAAGAAGTCCTATCAATATATAATTAATAGGACTTTTTCTTTATTTTCATCAAAAACAATATTAATTTATAGGAACCTGTGATGTGTTACCGAGTACTGCATCCTTACAAGCTTTTGAGACCCGGAATTTCACAACTGTTTTTGCCGGAATTTGGATTTGTTCCCCGGTAGCAGGATTACGGCCAATTCGAGCTTTTCGCTCCACTAAAACTAATTTTCCGATCCCCGGAATAGTAAATGAATTCTTCGCTTCTTGATGTGCTAAATTTGCAAATTCCTCAAGAAATGCGGCAGCAATTTTTTTCTTTAATTCAAATTTCTTGGCCATATAATCTGCTACTTGAGATTTCGACATTGCTTTTCCCATAAATACTCCTATTTATTTTAAATAGATGAGTTAATTATAACATTCTCGATTTATAAAACATTCAATTTCTCTAAGCTTTATGAAAGATACTTCTGTAAAAAGTAAAACGCAATAGTTTTATGGGCTTATAGAGAAAATATTCTTTTTTTCTTGAAATGATCCCTTCTAACCCTTATAATCATATAATGTGCCAAAAATAGTCGAAATTTCAGCATCTTTTGAACTTCATCTGGAATATTGTAGAATTTACTAAAATCAAGTATTAGGAATGCTTAAAAATACGCGAAAAAGCGAGTTTTCGAGTTCTTTTATTGTTGGCATTTATTTTGAACTAATAGATATCAAGTTCGAAAGTAATTTTTGGAGATACAGCAATGAAAAAGACAATAAAAGAAATAGTCGTTGAAGTCTATAACTCAACAGGCGAACAGGTTGATCACTACATTGATACTGAATTGACATCTGCCGCTCGTAATTCAAATGTAGACTTCGAGCCAATGCTCTTCCCAATGGGCGAAAGTTTTATCCATGTTTATCCAGTTCTTGAATAAACATGAAATAGCAAGACCCCAATAGAATTTTCTTAGTTATTAAGAAAAAATTCTCATGTTCTTGTCAGGATTAGCTTTGAGAGGAGGCGACCGGGCAAGAACTTGACATAAATGGCGTGCAGATTTGATTTATGCGGTTTTCCCGTATTCATAAATATAAATTTGCACGCTTTTTATTTTTCCGAAGAAACAACTTTTAGAGGTATTGACTTTGATAAATCAGGCATCCCTTCGGGAAAAAGTCGCAAAGGCAAGTTGGCAATATGTGAAGTACACAAAGATTTTTCAGAGAGAACTACTAATATTTTTCTGATGGAGTGGCTGTATGTAATAAAACCGTTTTGTTTTTACATTCATCACACAATATTTCAGAAAGGAAGTGAAATGATTTACTATCATCTCATATAATCGATAACTCTTCAGGATTAAGTTGTTTCAATGATGTCGAGCTTATCACGTGAGTATGTTTTTTTGAGGGGAAAAGATCCTACTCAACAGAACCTTTCTTAAATAAATACAGGAATTCAACCCTTTCTCACAATATTTTTTCAATCATACACCCGACTAATTCTTTCGGGTTGTACTTAATTCCATTTCGGTCTTGTGAGAAAAACTTTGAGCTTTTACACTAATGGTCGATCCACAGTAATCACGAGTGTGCGTGTATACCAATAGTCCTGATTTTTCTTGGAGGGTATTCCACTGATATCCATTTAATCTCAGTGATTTGTCTTTTAAGAATGAGTCAAGTGTCCGCCATACTTTTCCGCAACCACTGCACTCCTTGAACATCTGCTTCCCAGCCATAGTAACCTCCTCTCCGAGTAGTTTAACTTCCAATGTTTGTTCCTTTCTTCTAAGCCAAAATTATGCCAATTGTATTCTTTACAAAATACGCCTGATTTTGCAAAATCTATTTTTTGAAAAAAAGTAATATCTGATTAATATTGACCAAATGGAGAAAACATGGGAAAACCATACTCGAAAAGGGTAAAAGATGGCAAAATTTTAGAAATTTTTAATTGAAATGTGAATTACAGAACTGTAATAAATGTACTCTTTACAGAGGATTTATCAATGTGAAGGGGAAATTGTTTGAATTGATTGAAGTATAGAATTCTGCGCACAAAATAAATCCTCGAAACTTATATGTTTATTATGTTTGGCAAATGGTACTGCCGCCAACTCATACCATTTATTACCGGTAGAAAAAACAACGATTCGTTCTTTCGTTTTTCCCTTATCCGTTGTGTATTCATATGCGCAAAATTGTCTGTCCCCAATAACAAAACCTTCGTAATTACCAACAAGTAACGGCTCATGCTGTGCGATTTCCTTTTTCATCGACATGCTTATTTCCGCAAGCGCATGAATTCCTTCGGTCTTAAGTTGCTTCGCCCCAATTTCATCTACATGGATTTCTACCAATGCCAGCGATGCTGAATAATCTTTTTTAATAAGCCAGATTAGGATTCCAGGCGCAGCCTGCGAATCGGTGGAATTAAACCAACCCATCGGAACCTGTAAACTAATATCGTTATTTATTGATTTTGCAATTTCGCCCGTCAATTGTTGATTTGCCGGATATTGAAGACCGGCACAACCTGAAACGAAAAAGACGAGTAAAATAAAATAGATTTTTGTTGAAATCATTCGGTCGATCGTTTGTATTTGTCAGCATCAAGCGTCAATTTCAAAGAGATGCGATGAGTATTGCCGAGTTGATCGCTCCCATTGAATTCTGCGAAGGAATAATCGATATTCAATTTTGGAAGGTGAAGTCCGGCTCCCAGTGTCAATTGTTTAATATCGGTATATCCTCCTCTTACTGCGATGATGTTTTTATATGAATATTCTACTCCAAATCTCATATCAAAACTAACCGGCCCAATGTGGGCAGTTGATGCAGTTTTTCTATTTTCAAATCGTACATCAGAATCAATAGCAGGAATGAGTACCCCGCCTAAGATTGGTAGTACATAACCGCCGCCAATACGAAGCGTCGGCGATATGAGTTCATTCGAGCCGGTGCTCCATGCTACTAATGTTGTTGTTACATCCTGAACGACTGCTCCGAGTAAAATATTTTCCGACGGACGGTACTGAGCTCCAATATCAAATCCCACACCGCTTGCAGTTGCTTCGGCCAAACTCCGATGAATGAATTTGATATTGACACCGTAGGATAATTCATCGGATGATTTTTGAGCGTATGTACCATAAAATGCCCAATCTGCTGAGGAAAAATAAGTTATCCGCGAATCATCCAACCGTGATGCATCATCAAAGTTGATATTTCCTGACGCATCTACTAATGCGTTGCGCGTATCGGGAATGCCGTCTACGCCAAGGCGCATAACGCTTATTCCAAAGCTCGATGTCCCCCCGTAAGGAATAGCAACTGCGCCGTAATCGTAATTCTCCAGACCTCCAAAACCTTCGTCGTGCATGAAAATTACTTCGGGATACATAATGCGACTCAAACCTGCGGGATTCCAATAGCCGGAAGTTACATCACTGCATAATCCAATTGCCGTACTCCCCATGCCGAGTTCGCGACCGCCAACACCGAGTGAGAGAAATTCACCTGCGTATTTTGCAATCTTTGTGTCGCCTGCAAGTAAGAATTGGGATAGACTGATTCCTACAAGAAGAATACAAGTAATTTTATTTAGAATCATCCAAGGACTGTTCATTAACAATTTGACGAATTCTTGACGCGCAAAAGTTACATCAAAATGACAAAAAACCTGTTGAAAATCAAGCAATTTGGATTTCTTTTTTCTTTCGCCTTACTTGATTTTCATGTATATTATTATCGGCGATGATAAGAAAAACAAAAAAGAAAAAAACAAAATTCGAACCATTGGACAAACGGTTTTCTTTCGATGGAGTGGAATCGATCGATCCGTCTGTTCTTGCTACATTTCAGTATGAATATCCTCGACAGGATCAACAGATTCATATTGAAACAGATGAATTCACCGCGGTTTGTCCGTTTTCCGGTCTCCCCGATTTTGCCGTGATTAAAATCGACTACGTGCCCGACAATGATATAATCGAACTCCGATCATTCAAATATTATTTGTTGTCGTATCGAAATGTCGGAATTTACCAGGAACATGTGGTTAACTGTATTCTTGAAGATCTCGTCGCATCCTGCAAACCGAAGCAGATGCTCGTAACTGCAGATTATAAAGTAAGAGGCGGTGTGCATACTATTTGTTCCGTAGAATATCGAAAAAGAAGTTGATCGCTAACCACACATCATAATGATTTCATTTGAAGAATGCCTGAGCAGTCAGATTACTGCGCAAGGTTTGCCGCCAAGAATACTTCCCCTTGGAGAATGCCAGTCGAATAAGTCGGTCGTGTGTAATATTTGTCATGCTTCAAAAATTTCCTATCCTGACGAATTGAAGATCAAAGAACGAGCGCTTCAAAGATTTTGGAAAGAAAATCGGATAGAGCGAACACTCGACAAGATCATTCCATCCTCACCTGGAAGAAACTACCGGATGATTTCAAAACGTAAATTATTTATCAGGTCCGGTAAATATGTTCTTGGACTCATCGATAAAGATGAAGCACGCCAACGACCATTTGCCGTGCTCAAATGCGCTATTGAACCGGAATCCCATTCCCAAGTATATCAACGTGTTCAGGAATATATCGATTCATCGAGAGACAGTGTATTTGCCAAAGCACTTAATTATGTCGTCGTTAAAGGGACGAATAATTTTCATACGATGATTTTCAACATCGGGTCGACGCACCCAGCCGTGATCAAGAAGGTGAATGCAGTTTCAAAAGCAGTAACGGCGGCTGTGAAAGAAATAAAAAGCGTTTATCTATTTGTCGATGAAGAGCGATCGAATTATTATCTCCCTTCCGACAACAGCCGGGAACATCCGGCGCGAAGGGTATTCGGCCAGAAGTTGATTTCACAAATAATTCGCGGTAAAAACTTTTCGTACCCACCTTTCTCATTTTCACAAATCAACCACTTTGTCATCGATGAGTTTGTACAAATTGTCGAAGAGCTTCTCCAGCCGGAATTGTCGCTTCAATTGTACGATCTATACTGCGGTTTTGGCATGTTTGCATTATGCCTCGCTGAAAAGGTATCGAACATAATTGGAGTTGAACTTTCCGGCGATGCAATCGAATCTGCAAAAATGAATGCATCGCACTTAAAAATTCAGAACAGCCATTTTATTCGGCGCGACATAAATGCCGATTCTATCGAAGATCTTCTCAAGCGAACAACAGACAAGTGGTCTGTAATTCTCGATCCTCCCCGCAACGGAACCGCAACAGGAGTGATTGAAGCGATTGCTTCCCGGAAACCGGAACGCGCCATCCATATATTTTGCGACATAAATTCAATTCCTCAAGAAATTAATCGGTGGGAAAAATCAGGTTACAGAATTGGCCGTGCAGTTCCTGTTGATATGTTCCCGGGAACGGATGATGTTGAAGTTGTTGTACAGTTGTTCAAAAAATAATATTCTTAAATCTGGAATATATTTATAAGAATGACTAATGTTGCGCAAAGCTCGAAATTCTGCCGAAGGCACTCCCTTCGCGATAATATCGTCCGAAGGACTCCTTTGGAGAAATCCATAACAAATTCGAACGTGGAATTCCATTATAAACTCTAGGTATTTGCTTTAAAAATTTGAGTTTTGATATTATTTCGAGTTTAGGAATTAATAATTAGGATTTTGCTTTGTTGCTTAACATTGGATAATAATTTTTACTCGGCCATAATCCAGAGCGTGCAACCTTTTATAAATGCTCTGGTCTAATCACATAAAAAGAGATGCTTATGCTTACAGAAGAAGCGAATGACATCATTCTTATTAAAGGTGCACAGCAGGGAGATGTGAATGCATTTCAAGAGTTGGTGTTCCGGTATGATCGTGCGGTTCTTTCAATTGCGGCGCACTATATCAACAATGCGGAAGATGCAAAAGACATATATCAGGAAGTTTTTTTACGTGTCTATCGTGGTTTACAGCATTTTAAATTTCAGAGCACTTTTGCAACCTGGCTGTTTCGAATAACAACGAATGTGTGTCTGACATACCGAAGCCGAAGCCGGCGTCACCATCATGTATCGATCGAGCAGGATTCCGGAACCGACGAACCGCATACAGGAAACTATGAGCCTGTATCTGAAAGTCGGACCGATGACGCAATACTGCAATCCGAGTTGAAGGCACAAATTGAAAAGAGTTTGGAGAAACTTCCACCTCGCCAAAAGCTCGCTTTTTCCTTACGGCATTACGAAAATTACTCGCTAAAAGAAATCGCGGAAGTGATGCAATGCGGTGAAGGAACAATAAAAAGGTATCTTTTTCTTGCAACAGAAAAATTGCGAAACTATTTAGGGCGTCGTCTGGATTAGTAACTCTAAGGAGATCAGTTATGAAACACAAAAGTATAAAAGAATTACTGCCATTATTTCTTTACAACGATCTGGATGATCTGCAAAACGAAATTGTGCAGGATCATTTGCGAGAATGCGACGAGTGTAAAAAAGCGGTGGATCAACTTCGTCAGATCAATGCGCTAATGAGTAATAGAACGATGGTCGATGTGAATGATGCCCTTTTGAATGATGCGCGCCGGCGATTTAGAAAAGCTCTGGCCGATGAACGGGAAAGTGGAACAAATATATTGAAAAGGTTCTCCGGATTTTTTTCTAAAGCATACCGTCCTGTTCTTGCACTTGGATTAACCGCGATGTTGCTGTTTGTTGGATATGAGATTGGCCAGAGAAATACGAATTCCATTGTCTCAATGGAGAAACCGTTTGAAACATTAGTGGTTGAAAAAGTAAATGAAACGGAATCGCGCTCGAAGATTGAAAATATCGCAGTAATTCAGAATTCTGAAAATCTCGAAAATGTTAATATCAGTTTCGATGCCGTGATGCCTGTCCGGCTAGAAGGATCGATTCGTGATCCGCAAGTTCAGAAGTTAATGGCGTACGCGTTGGTGGAAAGTCAGAATCCCGGCGTTCGACTGCAATCTGCGACAATGATAGCCGCAAGAACTTCGAATAATCAAAAAACAGATGATGAAATAAAAAGCGCATTGATTCTTGCGCTTCGCACCGATATAAATCCAGGCGTGCGGAAAGAAGCGCTTCAGGCATTAACGCATCTTTCTTATGACGATCAAATAAAACAAGCCTTCATGGATGTACTATTGAAAGATGCTAATTCGGGTTTACGTATTGAGGCGATTAATGCGTTGACACGATATAAAGAAGAAGGGCATTCTATCGATTCACAGACGATGAATAAATTCCAACAAAAACTTAACCAAGATAAAAATGAATACATACGACATCATGCATCATTATTAATAGGGGGAAATCAACAATGAAAAACATTATGGTAACACTCATCATGCTTCTGGCAACGATTGCATACGGTACCACTGTGTACGCAACGGATGATATTGTCTCAAAATCATTTACTGTCGGCAACGGGGGAATGTTGACGGTACGTATCGAAGGGGGCGATATAACAATTACTCCGTGGGATAAAAACGAAGTGTATGTTCAAGCGGAAAATATCGATGCTGAAGATAAAGAAAATTTAAAGCTCGGTCAGCGGGGAAACTCTGTCTATGTCGAATATGATCAGAGTGAGCGAGATGTAAAATTTTATATTTCGGTTCCTCAACAATATAATTTGGATTTGCGGACATCGGGCGGTAATCTCAAAATCGATGGAAAATTAACAGGTAAGGTGAGGGGTTCCACATCCGGTGGAAATATTGATGTCGATGAAATAACCGGCTCTGTAGATATCTCGACATCCGGAGGCAATATCGATGTCAAGTCGGTTAGCGCCGAGCTGAATGCCAACACATCCGGAGGCGACATCACTGTAGGTAGTGTCGGGGAGAATGCAGATTTGGTTACATCCGGAGGATCGATCAGTATAAAATATGTCGGGAAAGATCTTTCCGCAAGAACTTCCGGAGGAAATATCACTCTCGGCGATGTTAAAGGAACGACAAACGTTTCAACGGCGGGAGGAAATATAGATTCGAAAAAATTATCCGGGAAATCGAAATTAAGTACAGCCGGAGGAAATATTTCTGTAGAAAGTTCATTCGAACATAGCGCCGCATCAACAGCAGGAGGAAACGTCTCTTATCCGGATGCGAATGGTTCCGTTGATCTTTCAACGGCCGGCGGTGGCATCGATATCGTACTTACACCGGATGGAAAGAAATCGTCAAACATAACTACCGCCGGAGGTGATATTCGGTTGAGCCTTCCCGCAGATGCAAAAGTGACTGTCGATGCAACCGTCCGATACGACGGCCAAAGGCATAGGAGAAGAACCGATAAATTTACTATTCATTCCGATTTCCAATCTACGACGTATGAAGATGATCCGGATGGCCGTGAGGTTCATGCTACATATACTCTCAACGGCGGCGGTCCGACCATCACACTGAAAACAAGCAATTCGGATATTTATATAAAGAAAAAATAGTTTGAAGCTTTAATAATAAAGCCTTGCGATAACAGAAACAAAGTTTTCGTCTTGGATAAAAAAGTTTCGAAAAACTAATAGTTAGCTAACATTAAAAACAAAAGATCAAAATGAAAAATATATTTTTAACATTAGCATTTACCGCACTGACAACTTTATCTTTTGGGCAAGACATTCCCAAAGAGTATGATGCTCTTATTAAAAAAGCAGACTCACTTTTTAACCAGAAAAATTATGATTCTTCTGCGTTTGCATATTCAGAAGCGTTTAAAGCTCATGGATCGAAAGCATTAACTAACCATCGATATAATGCGGCATGCGCTTGGGCATTAGCTGCATATCCCGACAGTTCATTTCATAATCTAAATATTCTTGCTACAAAAGATAATTATAGTAATTATGCCCATATTGCAACCGACGCTGATTTCAATCCGCTGCACGAGGATAGTAGATGGAAACCTTTACTCGAAATAATCAAACAAAACAAAAAGATTGCTGATGAAAAATGGGATCTAAAATGTTCAAATAATGATATCCAACCTAACAAAATTAATAGTAACACTAATCCAGAAGTTGAATCCTATAAATTAGATATAAAAATAGATGTAAAATCGAGAACAGTGGATGTTGAAGGATATGTAAATATTGATTTCCACAATCAAGATAGTATAAACTTTATCTTATGGAGAAATACAAAAATTCACGAAATAAAATATAAAAAAAGGAATTTAGCATACACTTTTGACACCATTTCAAAGTCGCCGATAATTTATATACCTAACGGCGGAAAAATAACATTAATCAATCCAGAAAAAAGTATAAGAAAGCAATCCTTCTATTTTAAGTATGATTGCGATATGCACGACGTTTCAGGATGGGGAAAATCATTCACCGATGATTGGATAGAAATTGGTTTCTATACCGCATGGTATCCTGTTAATCTGGAAAGCAAAAATTTTGTTTCCATGCTGCAAATATCCATAGATGAGCCTTACCAAGTAAGTGGTTCAGGTATTATAAATAAAAAAGGAGCAATTTGGGAAATAAACCACAACTGGTCAATTTTTGACAATGTTATTATTGCTTCAAAAAAATTAAAATCCAAGAAAATACAAAACGGAACTACGACAATTGAGACCGTCTATACAACATTTCCGGAAGCAAATATAGATTCAGTCCTTCTTACATGTAAAGATGTCCTTAATTTTTATAAAAATATCTATGGCTTACAAAATAGTGACAGCGCATATTTGAAATTTGTTATCTGTCCTGTAGAAGGAATTGGTGGTTACAGCAGAAAAAACTATATCTCTCTTAAAGCAAATCGGCTTAGTACTTACTTAATACAAGGGGTTGCACACGAGATAGCTCATTTCTGGTGGAACAAAGCGGATGTAGACACATGGCAGGATTGGTTAAATGAATCCTATGCAGAATATAGCATGTTGGCATATATCAAACAAAAATTTGGAGAAAATGTATTCAATACATATATAGACGCTTATAGAGTAAATATATCTAAATCATGTCCAATTTGGGGAATTGACCGTGCAACACCTGAAGCATATTCTGCCTTATACGAAAAAGGTTCTATACTTCTTTACGACTTAGAGCAAAAGATAGGAAATGTAAGTTTTTTAAAATTCTTAAGACTTATTTTGCATTACAATATTAAGACAACAAATGAATTTTTGGAAATGACTGAAAAAGAATTAGGTGTTGCGAATCGAAATTGGATTGAAATGAGACTAAAAGCGAAGAATGATGAAAGATAAACACTAACTAGTAAAATGTAGCAGTAATAAGGGTTCTAGTGGTAAATCAAACATTCTGTCATGCATAAAATGCGGCGCTGGGGGATAGGTACAAAGCTCGCAATCCTTTACTACCGTTACACTCAATCGTTGGGGGAACCATGAAAATGTTGAATGAAGAATTCAGAATTAAAAATGATCTTAAATCACAATTTTTACAATTCAGTATCGTACTAATTATTTTCATTTCAATTTGTAATGCGCAGGAGGTTAAACAACCTCCTCTTCATGCGTATCGGATTCATGAATCAATTTCTATCGACGGAAAATTGGATGAACCGGCATGGCTTCAGGCACCGCTTTATGATCACTTTACACAAAGTGAGCCGACAGAGTGGGCGCAACCTTCGATGAAAACTCGTGTTGTGTTATTGTACGACGATCAAGCTTTGTATGTCGGTGCATGGATGGATGATCCGGCGCCGGATTCTCTAGCGACATGGCTGGCGCGCCGTGATGCATATACTGGCGCAGATCAATTCGGTATTGCATTCGATTCTTATCACGACAAACGAAACGCTTACTATTTTAAAATTGATGTCGGAGGCACACTCTTCGATGGTGTCTTTTATAATGATGAGTGGTCGGATGATACGTGGGATGGCGTTTGGGAAGGAAAAACTTCCATCACAAAAAATGGCTGGTGTGCCGAGTTGCGAATACCATTCTCGCAACTTCGTTTTCATGCCGGAGAAAATGTTTCGTGGGGGGTTGATTGTTATAGATATATTTCACGATTGAATGAATCGGATTATATCGCGTTCAAACCGCGAAATCAAAGCGGACTTGTTTCACGATTTGTCGATCTGGAAGGATTGAGTAATCTTCAGCCTCCCATGAATGTGGAAATTCTTCCGTATGTGGTGTCGAAAGGAGAATATCTTCAGCGATCATCCGACGATCCATTTCAAAAACACGGTTCGTATTCCACTGAAGTTGGTCTCGATTGGAAAGTAGGATTATCGTCTAATCTTACATTAACCGGGGCAATCAATCCTGATTTTGGACAGGTAGAGGTTGATCCAGCAGTCGTTAATCTTACCGATGTTGAATCGTATTTTCAAGAAAAGCGTCCGTTCTTTATTGAAGGTTCAACAATATTTAGTTTTGGTTATGGAGGTTCTTCAAGCAACTGGAGTTTCGACTTCCCATGTCCCGATTTTTTATACACGCGGAGAATTGGCAGAGCACCGCATGGGTCGATTCCAACGAGTGATTGGTCTGATGTTCCGGTAGGGACACAAATTCTCGGCGCGGCGAAATTAACCGGCAAATTAGGCGACTCCTGGAATGTGGGAACAATTCAAGCGTTGACAAATAGAGAAATGGCGGATATGGTTACAAGTGGAAACCATGAGAAAGTTGAAGTCGAACCTATGACGTATTACGCGGTCTTTCGAGGACAACGAGATTTCAACGATTCACGTCAAGGATTTGGTTTTCTTGCAACAGCGACCGAACGAAATTTATCAGACGATCGACTTAGTTCTGAGATGAATAAATCGTCGTACTTTACTGGAACGGATGGCTGGATATTTCTTGACGACGACAAAGAATGGGTGATGAATGGCTGGTTGGCAATGACGCGTGTTGCAGGAACGCCGGAAGATATGACTGCGCTGCAAAATAATTCACAACACTATTTTCAGCGTCCTGATATCTCCTATCTTCACATCGATAGTTCGAAAACTTCGATGACCGGACTTGCAGGACGGATTGCTTTGAATAAACAAAAAGGGAATTTTTATGTAAACGCCGCATTCGGATTTATAGATCCTTATTTCGACAATAATGACCTCGGTTTTACATCCCGAACGGATGTTATCAACATGCATTCTGTTTTCGGCTACAACTGGACTGAACCGGGACCGGTGATTAGAAAGGCAAGCCTCTATCTGGGCCACTATCGGAGTTATAACTTCGGCGGATATATAACATCGAATGCAATTTATTTCGGAGCGAATTCACAATTCGCGAATTACACTTCCATCTATTATAACACCGGTTACGAATTTCCTTCGGTAACAAATTGGAAGACACGCGGTGGTCCGATGATGACACAACCCACCGAGGTTTGGATGAACGGATCGATCGGCACAAACGATAGTAAACCATTTTGTGTTTCCGTCTATTCATCGTCTGACGAAATGGGGAACATGCATAATTTCTACGTTGGAACGACTCTTCAATGGAAACCTGTTCCGAATATCGCGCTTTCTTTTAGTCCAGATTATTCAATCAATCATGATGATGAGCAATATATAACAACCATAGAAGATCGAACGGCTGCTGCGACTTATGGAAATAGATATGTGTTTTCCGATATTGATCAGACGACGATATCTACAAGTTTTCGGGTGAATTGGACATTCACGCCTCAGTTAAGTTTGCAGATGTATGTCCAACCGTTTTTCTCGACCGGCAATTATACAAATTTTAAAGAACTCGCGCGGCCTATGTCATACGATTTTTTTGTTTATGGAACGCAGGGCACAACAATCACTCAAAAGGATAATGTGTACACGGTGCAACCTAACGGAACTGGAACTCCGCAATCGTTTACATTCGACGATCCGAATTTTAACATGAAGTCGCTTCGCGGCAATGCAGTTCTTCGATGGGAGTATACACCCGGATCGGTGCTGTATTTCGTTTGGACACAAAGCCGATACAAATCCGATATCATTGGCGATGTACAATTCAATCAATCAGTGCATCGTCTTTGGAATATAGCGCCGGATAATATTTTCATGGTGAAGTTTAGCTACTGGTGGAATAAGTGAGGGAATGATTCAGTGAAATCGATTTACATTGACAAAAAATATCTAATTGATTTCTGGAGCTTTTAATTAAACATGAACATGTGATTTTACGTATAAACCTCAATTATTATATTATTTTTATAGTTGGTACTTAGAAAAAAGTGAATGTTTTTTCATTCTTTTACCAAAGGCATGTATTCCCAGATTATTTTATTTGTATTTTTGAATTTTAAGACTGTATCTTGGTCAAGCAAGAATTTTCATGTTTTCATACAAGAATTCCGGAGCTAAATCTGCTCCGTTTTCCCATACGATAGTTTCAAGGATGGGATCTACTTTGAAGGATTTAAATTGATTGATGTCCTTAAGAAGATCAAATACTTCACCTTCCAATTCGTTGGCTAAATCAACTTCACCTTCGGCGCCGTCGTTAAAACGGAACCATATAACGTAATCGTGCCGATATTTTGCTTCCTTTACATGTAAAATTATTTTTCACTCCAGGGGTTTAATGGGAAAGAAAGCTTTTTTCTGTTCAACCATTTCCCATTCGCGCATAAGTTCTTCAATGAATCGACAATTTTATTTTCTAATTCAATCTTATTCGTAGTGATATCTTGCCTGGATAAAATCAATTCTTTCTTTGCACACAACATAGACTATTCTATGTTCTTGAGTCAATCTTCGAGACCAAATATCTGGCCCCAAATATTTTAATGGTTCCGGTTTACCAATCCCGCTAAATGGATCTCTCAGTACCGCTTCGATTATCTCAAAAGCTCTTATTGCTACCTTCCTATCTATCTCCACCCAATACTTTAAATCTTCTCGGAACTCCGGATGAAATACTGCTTTACGCTGAATTTTGGGGTTTATCTTTTTATTCAAGTCCTAACTCTTTTTTCAATTGTTCGACAGTTTTAGACTTTTCTCTTTTTGAACGGACTCTTTGTAAGGCATTCAATAATCGCTTTGCATTTTTTGGAGATCGTAATAAATGAGCTGTTTCAATTAAACTCGATAATTCGCTCGCTGGAATTAACGCTATATCTTCAGCTTTTCTTCGATTTATAATTACAATTTCTCTATTTGATGATACTTCATCCAAAAGTTTGGCTAAATTTGCCCTGGCTTGTGTATATGTAAATTGAATTGGCATTCTTTATCCTTTCAGTTGTACAGACTTAATGTACATATTTGTTTTATATTTATCAACTCCTTTTTAATGATTACAAGTATTCTTTGACAGTCTGATGTTTTTTAATCGAAAATATTCCAATTCATCACCACCGAGATCGAGGTAAGCTTGGTGGTGCCATACTTATCGACCGAAGTGTCAAATCTAATCTGGTCATAGTTGATGGAGAATCCTACAAAAAATTGATCGCTCACGTGAATTAGGATGCCGCCTGAAAAACCCCATCCGGGAGATGTGTATTTGCCGTACCAGTTCAAGGCGATTCTCGGATTGGCGAAGAGACGATCACCCAGACGAACTCCTGCAAATACTTGATTGATCTTTGAAAAGTGACGGTTGAAAATGTCGTCGGTAACAAATTGCATAGTATTAAAATATCGGAATCCACCGTCAACGTAAAACTGCTTCATTATCAGCGGATGAAAATAAGAGCTGGAAAATGTCATGCCTCCTTGAAGCGCGAAACCGCCTTCGACTGTTAAGCCGCTTCCCTTTTGGGCGAAAATATTTGTAGAAATAAGGAAGATAAAAAATACGAGCGTTGATTTATACATGTTATCCTCTGGAGAGTGTGTAGGCAGCAATATTAATGCAGTTCATATAAAACAATTTAAATTAAATAAAACCATTTTACGATTCAATCTCGAAATAATACTAAAGTTGCATCTAGAAACGATCCATCTTCCTATAACGAACAATACAAATTAACAAAAATATTTGCACTTTATATATTCAACAAAAAACCTCCTTCATCAATTCTGATTCCGGAGGTCTTTTGATATTCTTTATCTTATTATTTTTTAAAACGGATATTCCGTCGGATAATAAACTCCCTTCGGATAATTGAAAAATACATCGGACACACCGAGCATCTTGCTTACGGCAAACAACGTCTTCCCGGCATGCTTGAACGAAACTGCCGTGTGGTGCGGGAAATGCTTTTCAATCAACACGTGACGATAAAAACGTCCCATTTCCGGAATTGCAAAAACGCCGATTGCACCGAACGATTTCGGATTGACATTCAATACATCTCCGTTCGCAACATAAGCACGAAGTTCTGCGTCGGAAGTTGACTGCATCCGGAAAATTGAAATCTTGCCGGGCTTGATTTGTCCTTCAAGCGTGCCGCGGGTGATGTTTGGATCTTTACCCGGTTCCATCAAACGATGCATGATGAGTTGATATTGCATCATAGGCTGCACGAGACAAGCGGCCGAAGTATTTCCGCAATGGAATCCCATCCAGAGGTCGGTCAAAGCATAATCGCCGATTGCGGCTTTGCTCTCTGCGTACATATCTTTTGGAACGGAATTGTTGATATCGAGAATTGCCGGCTGTACCTCCGTGGCACAAACCGCCATATACTCACTCAATGCGCCGTAAATATCCGCTTCACAAGCAACCGGAATTCCCTTCGCAGCCAGACGTGAATTTAAATAACATGGAACATGACCAAAATATTTTTCGAATGCCGGCCAGCACTTGTTGGCGAATGCTCCGTAGCTCGAAGCACCGAGGTTGGCTTTCATAAATTTTTCGAGCGCGAATTCATATTGCGCAAGCTTCTCCAATAAATCCGGATATCTATTCCCTTTTCCCAGTTCACTTTCCATTTCCTTCACGATGCTCTTGACTTCCGGATTGCCTTTTTCCGCCTGAACGATGTCGAGCAAATCAAGCTCGCTGTTCTCCATAATTTCAACACCAAGATCAAACAACGGTTGAATTGGAGCATGGCATGTGAGAAAATCGTGCGGCCGCGGCCCGAACGAAATTATTTTCAGGTTGCGGACTCCATTCACCGTCCGTGCTATCGGAATAAATTCTGCCAGCATCGCGGCCATATCCTTCGGGTCACCGATCGGATATTCCGGGATGTACGGGTTCAGCCTTCGCAAGCCGAGATTGTACGACGCACTGAGTAAACCGCAATACGCATCGCCACGGCCGTTGATCAAATCGTTTCCGGAATCTTCGGCAGCGGCAGCAACCATCACCGGCCCGCCGAATTTTTCCGCAAGAAGTGTTGTCGGGCCTTCCGGACCAAAGTTGCCAAGATAGATAGCAAGAGCATTGATCCCTTTTTGTTTTATTTCATCGAGCGCCTTCATTGCATCGCGTTCATTTTCGATAACCGTTTCCACTTCTATAACCGGCACGCTCTGCTGTTTGCACGCAGCAACAACATTTATGCGGCGTTTTCGGGAAAGCTCGATCGGGAAACAATCGCGGCTGACAGCAACGATACCAAGCTTGATTGAAGGAATATTTTGCATATATATCTCTCCTTATTTATTATTTTTGACCGTAATATCCATCTGGACCATGTTTGCGTTGATAGTGTTTTTCTAGAATGTAACGAGGAAGTTCGTCAGCATTCTTTTCAATTTGTAATGTTCCAATAGCCATTTGAGCCACGCGTTCCAATGCGATGCTGTTTTTTACGGAATCGGAAGCATTCTTTCCCCACGTAACTGGTGCATGGCCGGCAACTAAAACAGCCGGCATACTCATCACATCGAATTGTTTGAACCGCTCAATAATTATTTTCCCTGTATTTCCTTCGTAATCCTCTTTTACTTCTTGTGCCGTTAGAAATCGCGTAACAGGAATCGTTCCGTAGAAATGATCGGCATGAGTCGTACCAAAGCAAGGAATCTCACAGCATGCCTGCGCGAACATCGTTGCATACATGCTGTGTGTGTGAGTAATTCCGCCAATGGTTTGAAAAGCATTGTATAATTTCAAATGCGTCGGCATATCTGAAGATGGACGATACTTTCCTTCAACAATCTTTCCACTTAAATCTGTGACCACCATATCGTCGGCAGATAACGAGTCGTACTGAATTCCACTCGGTTTTATAACTACTAATCCTTCCTCACGGTTTATGCCGCTGACATTTCCCCACGTCAGTGTTACAAGTCCATGGCGAAACAGTTCAATATTTGCTTCGAATACTTCTATCTTCAACTGCTCAAGCATTACTTTGATCTCCGAACATCATCTCTGATTATCAAGAGATCTTTCATCAAATTAAACATGCTTCCCGACCATTGCTTCGTTCCAAATCCATCGTGCAATTGCCGGTAAAGTTTATAAAGCTTTTTATATGTTTCATGATTTTTTTGAATCGGTAAATATTCTCTTCCTGTGCCAGTCATGGAATCACGAGCCTTTTCGACCGAATCGTATCCACCGGCCTGCTTCCCCGCTGCGACAGCCGAAAAAATTCCGGCGCCAAGTGCGGGCGTCTGCTCGCTCCGAGAAATTTTCATCGGTCGGCCTGTGATGTCGGCATAGATTTGCATCATCAAAGAATTTTTCACAGCCAGGCCGCCGCAGTTAACCACTTCCTTGACTGGAACACCGTACTCTTCGATGCGATCGATGATTGCCAAAGCGCCGAAGCCAGTCGCTTCGATCAACGCGCGATAAATCTCATGCGGAGCAGTATGGAGCGTTTGCCCGAGGAGTAATCCCGTCAAACGAACATCGACAAGGATTGTCCGGTTGCCGTTGTTCCAATCGAGCGCAAGGAGTCCGCTTTCACCCGGAAGTAATTTTACTGCGGCTTTCTCAAAATTCTTAAATTTTTCATCCTGCGTTTTGCCGTAAGATTCTGGAACGAGATTATTGACAAACCAGAGAAAAATATCGCCGACACCGGATTGGCCGGCCTCAATTCCGAAATATCCATCCATCACCGATCCATCCACAATTCCGCAAACACCCGGAATGTCTTTCAGTATTTCTTTATTCGGATGAATCATGATGTCGCACGTGCTGGTTCCCACAATCTTCACAAGTGTCCCAATGGAAATACCTGCACCCACGGCTCCCATATGCGCATCGAATGCGCCAACCGCAACAGCGACTGAAGTGGAGAGCCCTAATTTCGCTGCCCACTCCTTCGACAAAGTACCTGCAAGACTTTCAGATGTGAATGCTTCATCATATAGTCGCAACCGAAGTGCGCCGAGTCCGGGAGAAAGTTCTTCTAAAAAATTTTCATCCGGTAATCCCTGCCACGATGAATTGAACATTGCTTTATGGCCTGCAGCGCAAACACTCCTTTTAATTTTGGAGGGAGACATCTCTCCTACCAGGACGGCAGGAATCCAATCACAAATTTCCACCCAGCTATAGGCGGCATCGAAAACATCCGGGGCGACATTCTTACAGTGAAGAATTTTACTCCACCACCATTCCGAAGAATATGTGCCGCCAATTTTAGAAAGATATTGCGGCCGAATTTTAAAAGCCAATTCCGTAATCTGTGCAGCTTCTGCATAGCTTGTGTGATCTTTCCACAGCCATACCATGGCCGCAGGATTCTTCTTGAACTTCTTATTAAAAGATAACGGCTTCCCATCAACATCAACCGGTAACGGACTGCTTCCGGTTGTATCGACTCCAATTCCTATGACATCAGACGGGGAAAATTTTTTCTTGAGCGACTTTGCTTTTTTAAGCGCGCCCTTTACCGTTGTCTCAATTCCTGCGATATAATCAGCAGGATTCTGCCGCGCCAGATTCGGTTCGGCAGAATCTACGATCACTCCTTCTTTTCCCGACGGATACTGGAACACATGGCTTGCCAATTCTTTTCCATTTGCCACATTCACAATTAATGACCGGCAAGAGTTTGTCCCGAAATCTAATCCGATGACATATTTGCTCATCAGCCAATTATTCCAAAGGGTGAAAAATAAAAAAACACAGTTATAATAATAGCAACTACAATTAATGAAAGAACTACATCTCTAAGATTCCAGCTTGCACGGGACGTTGCTTTGTCCGCCGCAACAGTTGTCCCGTATGTCAAACCGTTTAATTGTTCCTCAGACGGTCTTTCAGTCAATAAACTTATAACGATCAGGAGTGTAACCGAAATTACAAACAGGAAAATACAGAAATACAAAAAGTTTAACGTTGCGAATGCATAGAGGATTCCACTCAAATTATTCTTCAATAATTCAAGAACAATTCGAACTATTCCAATAATGAAACCGACCACCATTGTGGTGATGGCTGCGCGGCCATTGATGCGCTTTGAGAAAACTCCGAGAAGGAATACAGCAGCAATCGGCGGCGCAAGATACGATTGCACGCTCTGTAAATATTGGTACAATATATCTGAAATTCCTTTCATCATAGGAATCCATACCATGCCAAGGACAACTACGACGCCGGTTGTGATTCGGCCAACCTGCACCAATTCTTTTTCACTCGTTTGCGGTTTTATCTTCTGATAAATATCGAGTGTGAACAATGTTGAGCATGCATTATATACAGCAGCGAGAGAACTCATCAGCGCTGCAAGAATTCCACCTGCAAGAATTCCCCGAATTCCTACCGGTAAAAGAGCTTTAACCAAAGTCGGAAACGCTTGATCGGATTGTGCGAGCTGGATTTTTCCTGAATTTGCAAGAGCGTAAGCAATAAGTCCCGGTATCATAAAAATAAAAAACGGGAGAAGTTTCAGGAATGCGGCAAAGATTGTTCCTCTTCTCGCCTGTTGTTCATTCCGCGCGGCAAGGCATCGCTGTACGATATGTTGATCAGTGCACCAATACCAGATGCCGACGATCGGTGATGCAAATAAAATTCCTATCCATGGGAAATTCGGATCTGATAACGGAAGAAACATATTAAGATGGTTCGATGGTACCGAATGGATCAGATTGTTCCACCCGCCGATCTGAATCAATCCTGAAATAGTGAGAATGATTGAACCGCCTAAAAGAATAATTGCCTGCAATGCTTCCGTGTACATCACCGCGTGAAGTCCGCCGAAAATAGTATAGAGTCCGGTAATCACGATCAGAACCGTTGCCCCGGTCCAGAAATCGACTCCAAGAAACGAGTTAAATACGACAGCTCCAGCATAAATTGTCACGGACACTTTTGCAATCACGTAACTTAGCAATTGAACGATGGAAAGCAACCATCGGGTTTTGTCATTATATCTCCGTTCCAAAAATTCGGGCATAGTAAAAACTTTACTTCGCATGTAGAACGGAACGAAAACCCAGCCGAGCATTAGTACGATCCATGAATGGAGTTCATAATGTCCCATTGCCAAGCCTGATTTTGCGCCGGTGCCGGCGAGTCCTACGATGTGTTCCGAACCTACATTCGATGCAAGAATAGAAGCGCCTATCACGAACCACCCAAGATTTCTATTTGCAAGAAAGTATTCAGTCGGAGAATCCTTCTTCTTTCTTATCGACCAAATTGAAATACCCGCGATAAGGAGAAAATAAAGACCAACAACGATCCAATCAATTACACCAAGAAAGTACATATGAGTTCCTTCCGTTAATTATTTTATTGAGAATTGGTAGATTGTCGTTTGATGATAGTTCTCGCCCGGTTTCAAAGTGACAGAAGGAAATTGGGGTTTGTTTGGAGAATCGGGATAGCATTGAGCTTCCAGGCATAATCCTGTTCGTTCTTGGTATGCTATACCATTTTTCCCTTTGATACTTCCGTCAAGAAAATTTCCAGAATAAAATTGAAGACCCGGCTGATCGGTGAATACCAACATAAGGCGTCCACTTTTGGGTTCATAAAGTTCTGCAGCTTTGCGGACTTTACGATTATAATTTCTGATTACCCAGTTATGATCGTACCCTTTTCCGAATATCAATTGTTCATAATTATTATTGATGCGTGAACCGATCACGGTCAAAGTTCGGAAATCCATTGGAGTGTTTGCTACATTCGTATATGATCCGGTTGTGATGAGTCCTTTGTCGACCGGTGTCGTTGAATCGGATTCAATCAACAATTGATGATCGAGAATGGTTTTTGTGAAATCACCGGATAGATTGAAATAGGAATGATGAGTCGGATTGAGAATAGTAATCTTGTCCGTCGTTCCTTTATAATCTATTCGCAATTCATTTTTAGCTGTCAATGTATATCGCACTGTAACAGTAACATTGCCTGGATAGCCTTCATCGCCGTCACGGCTTGTATAAGTCAAATCAATTGCCGCGTCAGAACTATCATTGACGACCTGCGCACTCCACATTACTTTTTCAAATCCAATTTTCCCACCATGGAGATGATTTTCTCCGTCGTTGATTGTCACCTGATATTTCTTTCCATCTAATTCAAATGTTCCTTTTCCAATCCGGTTGCCGTACCGGCCAACGATTGCGCCGAGATATGCTTTGTCGCCTAAATATCCCTGAAGTGAGTCATAACCCAGTACAACATCTTCAAGCTTTCCGTTCCGATCCGGAACCAGAATCGATGTTACGATTGCACCATAGTTGATGATCTTCACTTTGCTGCCGGCAGCATTCGACAGCGTGTACTGAAATACTTCACGACCATTTTGAAGTTTTCCGAAAAGCGTTGTTTCTACCATTGGCTTATCCTTCTTATATGTAAATGAAAAATTTATTCCTATAAGTATTATGAAAACTATTTGCACTATTTTTTTCCACATACAAGCATTCTCCAAAATCTTTAACTTAGATGCGAGAGAGCCCGTTTCAAAGCCTCAATCCAGCGATTATATAGCTCCGTATATTCCGCGGCATAATCGGCTTTTGGTTCAACGACATCCAATCGTTCCAATCCGACAAACATTTCTTCTCTAGAGTTGAAATGTTTAATACCTAACGCAGCCCCTCGCGCCGCGCCCTGAGCGCCGTCGGTATTATACAATTCGATGGTAACGCCGGCGACGTTTGCAAGTGTTTTGCAAAAGATCGGACTGAGGAATAAGTTCGCCTGACCGGCTCGCATTAGTTTTGGATGAATTCCCGTCTCGCGCATGATTTCAAGTCCATAGTTGAACGCACAAGCAATTCCTTCCTGAACTGCGCGCAAGAGATGAGCTTGCGAATGAACATTGAAATTTATATTCTGAATTTGTGCACCTGTGTCGCGGTTTCCCAACATACGTTCTGCGCCATTGCCGAAAGGAATAAAGACAATGCCTTCGGATCCGGTGTGAACACCCTTCGCAAGTTCATTCAAATGAGCATAATTGACAGATTGCATTCCAAGAGTTCGCCGCATCCAGCTGTTTGAAATCCCGGTTCCATTAATACAAAGAAGAACACCAATGCGAGGAGACTCTTTACTATAATTCACATGCGCGAAGGAATTGACTCGCGACGCATGATCGTACTTCAGTGTATTACTGACTCCGTAAACAACACCGGAGGTTCCGGCTGTTGCAGCAATTTCACCCGGCTCCATCACGTTCAGAGAAAGTGCATTATTTGGCTGATCACCAGCGCGGTAAGCGACTGGTATTCCTTCCGGCAAACCTAATTCTTGCGCTGCAATCTTGTTGACATGGCCTTGATCGCCGAATGTCGGAACAAGCTGTGGAACCAGAGCAGAGTTCACTCCATAATATTGAAGCAGAAATGCCGCAACTGAATTCGCGGTAAAGTCCCAGAGAATTCCTTCCGACAGGCCGGACATTGTTGTTGCCGTTTCGCCGGTCAGTCGTAGAGCAATGTAATCACCCGGCAGCATAAATTTATCGATCTTGTCAAAAATTGCCGGCTCATTATCTTTCACCCATTTTAATTTTGATGCGGTAAAATTTCCGGGGGAGTTCAACAAAGATCCAAGACATTTTTCGTCGCCTAAATCGTTTGAAGCTTTTTTACCAATTTCGACTGCACGGCTATCACACCAAATAATGGAAGGCCGAAGAACTTTTTTATTTTTATCGACGACGACAAGTCCGTGCATTTGGTAAGAAATTCCAACGGCAATAATTTGATCGCGTTTGATGTCTGCTTCTGCAAAAACTTCTGCCGTCGCAAGCTTGAGATTTTCCCACCACATGTTCGGATCCTGTTCTGCCCAACCGGCGCGAACTGCAGTAATCGGCATTTCATTCTTCGGGTAAAAGGCGCTGGCTTTTGTAGTGCCTGTTTTGAGATCTAGAAGAACAGCTTTGATCGATGAACTTCCTACATCATATCCAAGAGTGTACATAATTCGTGCAACCTCAATATAGATATACCTAAAAATGGGAAAAAAATAAAAATCGAACTTAATAATATGCGTTAACGCACACGCAAAATCAAGATATTTTTTTAACTTTGATAATAATCCACATTATCCTTCGTCAATACATCCAGCGGCACCATAATTTTTTTATCTACCCTTGCACGAAGCACCGTATGTCGAAAGAGAGAATGAATCCCTTCGTACGATTGCATCTCCGGCCGCTGACTGATGATGACATCGATCCCTCCATCGATCAAACATTTTTTATTTTCTTCCACCAGATCATAACCTACGATCATGATTTCTTTTGGTTTGGTCAGGCTCCGCACATGACGGGCAATCGGATGGGTCCAGGCATTTGAAACGAATATTCCGCGTAAATCGCTGTTTTCGCCAAGAATCTTTTCTGAACTACTTCGAAATTCATTCTCACCCTTATGACTTTCAATTTTGTACAGAACCAATCGAAACCGGCGATCTTCTTCTATTCCTTCCCGAAAACCCCGGATGCGTTCATCAATATGAAAATCGCCCGGGACAATTTCTGCGATTACTATTGTACCCGATTCAGCAATCATCTTCTTCATCAGGTTCGCCGCAAGAATCCCGCTCCGATACGGATCTTGAATGATTGTAGATAGATGTGGAATTCCCGGAACATCGGAATCGATGAATACACAAGGCCGTGAATAGCAGAATTTTGGAATCATCTCTTCCGCCACATTCTTCAAAATCGGCGCTATAAGCAATCCTTCTAGCCGATCCTTCGAAGCATGCTGGAGAGCGCGTTCAAAAGACTTTTCCGAATAACGGTCGAAATGATAATATTTGATTTGAACATTGTAGGTCTCGAGTTCTTTGCTGGCTTTCTGTATGCCCTTCATCGGAAGGATCCAATAATTACTGTCCTGGTTTCGTTTCGGAAAAACTACGCCGAAGCGAACTTCCCTCGAACGCGACAGGTTGCTGGCGAATACATTCGGTATGTAATTATTTTTTTTGATTAAAGATTGGATGCGCGACTTCGTCTCTTCGGAAACTCTGCCTCTATTGTGCAACACACGATCGACAGTTCCGATTGAAACTCCGGCTTTTAGAGCGATATCTATAATCGATAAATTCTTTTTTCTTCTTGCCATAAGCGTTGACTACACCATTATAATAAAATGATTATGGAACGCATCCATGGACTGTAGGCACACCAAACTTTGTAGGACACGCATTTTAAAAAGTACAAGAATCGGTTGTAAACTTCAAGAGAAAAGATGGAAAAAATGACAATCGGAAAGCAGGTGGAATATATTTTTTTTTGAGTTATTTACTTATATTCATCTACTGTTGGATTTAATAATTCCTTCTTCGATTATTAAAAATGTAAATATAAAAATAGAGGAGCAATTACAATGCAATACGGATTTTTTGATGATTCAAAAAGAGAATATGTTATCACCAATCCCAGGACACCTACCAAATGGATCAACTACATCGGCACTCTGAAGTTTGGCGGTTTTGTCGATCATACCGGTGGCGCACTTATCTGTAAAGGCGATCCGGCGCTGAACCGAATCACAAAATACATTCCGCAAATGCCGGGTTCGGATATGAAAGGTGAAACACTCTACATCCGTTTCAGGGAAAATGGCCGGTACAAAATTTTTTCGCCATTCTTCACACCCACTTTGGATAAATACGATTTGTTCGAATGCCATATCGGTTTGTTGTATACAAAATTTGTGACAGAGTTTTTCGGAATCCGGTCCGAAATTACGATCTTCGTCCCGAACGACGGACAGACTGAAATCAGAAGCATCGTCGTAAAAAATGTGTCGAACCATCCGATTGAAATCGATGTAATCCCGGTTGTCGAATACACACACTTCGACGCTTTGAAACAATTCACCAACGCGGATTGGGTCCCGCAGACAATGCAAAGCAGAATTTTTAACGACACCAACAAATTGAAAATTCTTATACAATATGCTTTCATGAAACGCGATACGGCTGTCAATTATTTTACATCAAATTATCCGGTCTCCTCTTTCGAAAGCAGTCGTGCTAATTTTCTCGGCGATAACGAGTATGCCACATGGCAAAATCCGTTGAGTCTTCAGAAAGAAGAACTGAGCAATTACGAAACCCACAGAGGCGACAATATCGGCGCACTGCTTTATCATCTGGGTATTCTGAAACCGGGCGAATCAAAAAGAATTATCCTACAACTAGGCCAAGAAGAAAATATTCAGAAAGCTTTACCACGCATCAACAAATATCGAAATGCGGAAGAAGTGGACCGAGCGTTTAGTGAAATCGGTTTATTCTGGGATGACCATCTGAGTAAATTCGTCGTTGATACTCCAAATGCAAGCATGAACACGATGTTGAATATTCATAATGCACGGCAATGTTTTATCACCAAGAACTGGTCGAGAGATTTGTCGTTGTACCAGTTAGGTTTCGGCGGGCGCGGCATTGGATTCAGGGACAGTTCGCAGGATGTCATGGGAATCATGTCCAGCAAATCGGACGACACTCTTGATCTCATCGAAAAACTTTTATCTGTCCAGAAACCTAACGGTTCCGCGATGCATCAATTTTATGCAAGTACTATGGAAGCTTCTGAAGGCGATTCAAGAGAATTTCCGGATCGTCCGCATTATTACGGCGACGATCACCTGTGGATTGTCTTAGCCGTGAGTGCGTATTTGAAAGAAACCGGCAATCTCGATTTCCTGAAAAAAGAACTTCCCTTCTACATCGATAAAAAGGAAAATAAATCGAAAGAATCGGGAAGCGTACTGGAGCATTTAAAAAGAGCGATCGAGTTCACGCAAAACAATAAAGGCAAACACAATCTCCCGCTGCTCGGATTTGCCGATTGGAACGATACCGTCAATTTGAAAACCGGAGCTGAATCATTATTCCTTGCCAATCAATTCGGATTCGCATTGAAAGAGATGATGGATATTCTGGAACAATTGAATGATCGCGTGACGATCGAGAAGTACAAAAAATATTATGAAGAGATGAAAGAAGCCGTCAACCAACATGCATGGGATGGAGAATGGTACGTACGGTACTTCGATTACGATGGAACTCCGCTCGGATCGAATAAAAATCCTCATGGCAAAATGTATATCAATTCACAATCGTGGGCAGTGTTGAGTGGATTTGCACCGCCGGATCGCGCCGCCAAAGCGCTTGAATCGCTGAACAAGCATCTCAATACAAGCAAAGGAATGAAGCTGAGTATGCCCGGATTCAACGGCTTCGATCCGAACAAAGGCGGAATCACAACATATCCTCCCGGTGCGAAAGAAAATGGCGGAATTTTCCTGCATACAAATCCGTGGGTGATGATTGCAGAAACAATGCTCGGCAACGGCGACCGCGCTTTTCAATATTACGATCAGATCAATCCTGCAGCAAAAAATGATATCATCGATGAATATGAAGTAGAACCATATTGTTATGCACAAAATATTTTGGGTGATGAACATCCTCAATTCGGACTCGGCAGAAATAGCTGGTTGTCGGGAACCGCAAGCTGGGTTTATCAAGCCGCGACTAAATATATTCTTGGAATCATGCCGACATTCAAAGGATTGAAAATCGATCCATGTATCCCGAAGAATTGGGATGGATTCAAAGTAAAGCGCGTTTTCCGGAATGCGACGTACGAAATTCAAGTCGAGAATCCGAAGCACGTTTCAAAAGGCGTTAAAGAAATGATTGTGGATGGAAATAAAGTTGAAGGAAATGTTATTCCATCGGTGAAGGATAAAAAGGAGTACAAAGTAAAAGTTGTGATGGGATAAAAAAGCGGAGGTTTCCTTCCGAGCAAACTCTGAAGGAAGGAAACCTTCACACAAAATTTTTATACGAGTCCAGACTAATGAAGCGTTCAATATTTTCTTTTGTTTTACTTTTTTTGCTCCTTCAAATAAATTCCTGTTCTTTTTTTATTACAAAGCCCGAACTCATGCCATCGGGAATAATCGATGCCGATGATCCTAATATTCAATTTGTCGGCCGATTCGATTTCTCCAACCCGAAAAAGGTTGTGTATGATTGGGCAGGAGTTTACATCTGCGCAAAATTTGAAGGAACAAGTTTATCTGTTCGATTGCACGACCACAAAAACGAGTATGCTTTTATAATCGATAATTATGCTCCGCGAATTCTAGCTCCCGATACTTCAGATTTTTTTCAGATTGCTTCAGGATTAAACGATTCTATTCCTCATACTATTCTTATCCAAAAGCGAACCGAAGCATTGGTCGGCAAAGGAATGTTCATGGGTTTTGTTCTGGATCACGGAAAAAAACTTCTTATACCTGATAAACGCCCGGATCGAAGAATAGAATTTATAGGAAATTCCATCACTTCGGCATACGGTGTTGAAGGTGATACACTTTGTCATTTCAGTCCCCAGACAGAAAACGCGAACATGTCTTACGCATCTATCGCCGCGCGTGCGCTTCAAGCCGACTATCATCTGATTTCATACTCAGGACGCGGCGTTGTCCGTAACTTCGGCGACTCAAACAAAATCTCTAAAAATCCGATGCCTGCACTTTATGATCGCGTATGCTTCTTCGATTCAACTTCTAAATGGAATTTTTCGAGTTGGATTCCGCAGGCTGTCGTCATCAATCTCGGAACGAATGATTTTTCTACTCACCCATATCCGGATAAAGATGTGTTCGAAGTTGCGTACGACAGTTTGATTTTCAGAGTTCGACAGTTTTATCGTGGTGTTACAATTTTTTGTGTCTGCGGCCCGATGATCGCCGAACCGTGCGTTAGTTATGTGAGAGAAGTTGTCGATCGATTGAAGAAAAAAAGAGATAATGATATTTTTTTCATCGAGATCAAACCAAGTTATCTCGGAGAAAATGATTGGGGTTGTGATCGTCACCCAAACATCGACGGTATGAGCAAGATGGTTGATGCCATCGTCCCGGTTATAAGATTACGGATGAATTGGTAGTTGTTCGTTTTGTTACTTTTTTAAACAATCTGTTGAGCAAATCAAGGAGGTTTCACTGTAGTGAAACAATTTATTCCAAAACCATACAAGCTCTTTAATAAAATCCAGAATTACGACTGGGGAACGAAAAACGATTCCGCGTTCATTCCTAATTTTCTTGGAATAGAACCGATACAAGATACTCCTTACGCCGAGCTCTGGATCGGCGCTCATCCTAAAGCGCCATCGGAAATTGAAATCGATGGAGTGAAAATTCCGCTGAATAAAATAATTGAAAATCATCCGATGGAATGTTTGGGAGATTATGTCTGCCGAAATTTCTCGAGTACATTTCCATTTCTTCTCAAAGTTTTATCGGCAGGGAATGCACTTTCGATCCAGACTCATCCAAACAAATTGCAGGCGGGACTTTTACATACGAAAGATCCGAAAAATTATCCGGACGATAACCACAAACCTGAAATTGCGATAGCAATCGACTCGCTCGATGCTGTTGCGGGCTTCCAACCGATCCAATCGATTAAAAAGAATTTAGAGTCGCTTCCGGAGCTTGGCGAACTCGCGGGACAGGAATTGATCGATGAAATTGTGAAAAGCAATGAACCATCGACAACGGAAAATCTGATAAAAAAATTATACTCCGTCATCATGCAACGCTCAGATGAGAAAGAATTACTTGCTTCTTGCATTATAAAAATTCAAAAGCGATTAACCGAAAGTAAATCCCGTTCACCGGAAGAAGAACAATTTATGGAGCAATATAAATTATTTGGCGCCGACGTCGGCTTACTTTCATTTTTCTTTTTCAATCTTATTCATTTAAAACCGGGCGAAGCAATTTTCACCGATGCCGGTATTCCTCATGCGTACATCAAAGGAAATATTATAGAATGCATGGCGAATTCCGACAACGTTATCCGCGCAGGATTGACGAACAAATTCAAGGACGTGGAAACGTTGCTCAATATCATTCGCTATGATTTTTCAGAATGCCCGATCATCAATGCCGAACAGAAAACTGACGAGGTGATTTACCGGACAACCGCTAAGGAATTTGAAGTCTGCTGTTTTAAAAAAAGTAGAAGTATTAAAAAGAAATTTTCATCCGAAAACCGGCCGAGTGTTTATTTGATAATGGACGGGGCGTTGGAAGTCCGCTGGAAAACCGCTTCATCGAAGCAAACTCAGAAGTTTTCAAAAGGTGAATCATTTTTTTTACCGGCGGCATTGGAGCATTATGAAATCAGCTCTGAAAATGCGGCGGAGTTTTTTGCGGTTAGAATACCATAATATTCATTTTAATATTTGGCGAACTCAATTCAACTAAACGGAAAAAACAATATGAAAAAATTTTTATTGCTCTCGTATTTTATAATTTCTTTTTCTGTTATCCATGCAAAAAATCCTGAGTGGATAAATTATACTAATGGAAATAATGTTCATGCTACCGCTCTTGAAGGTGATAATGTTTGGATAGGTACAGAAGGAGGTTTGGTTAAACTTAATAAAACAACAGGTAAAAAAACTTTCTTCAACAAAGGTAATTCGAGCTTACCTTCTAACTATATCAAATCAATAGTGATAGACGGTTCAGGGAATAAATGGATTGGGACTAAAGATTGTGGGCTTGCTAAATTTGACAATATAAACTGGACGATTTATACTACTTCAAATTCGGATTTACCTTCCAATTATATCTATTCAATAGCGATAGACGGTTCAGGGAATAAGTGGATCTCGGCTGGTAGCGGACTTGCTAAATTTGACGATACAACCTGGACGGTTTATACTACTTCAAATTCTGGCTTGCCCGATAATGATGTCATTTCAATAGCAATAGATAGTTCAGGGAATAAGTGGATCGGAACTTATGGTGGTTTGATTGTAAAATTTGATGGTACAACGTGGACTGTTTATACTAAATTAACTTACGGTTTTCCTAATAACTATATTACTTCAATAGTAATAGATAATTCAGGGAATACGTGGATTGGGACTGCTGGTATCGGACTTGCTAAATTTGACGGCACAACGTGGACGATTTATAATTCTTCAAATTCGGGCTTGTCTGATGATTATATATCTTCAATAGCAATAGATGGTTCGTGGAATAAGTGGATTGGAACTTTAGATGCAGGTATTGCTGAATTTGACGGAACAACATGGACACGTTATACTTCCTCAAACTCGGACTTGCCTGAGGACTATATCAGATCAATATCAATAGACAATTCAGGGAATAAATGGATTGGGACTTATGATGAAGGACTTGTTAATTTTGACGGCACAACATGGACGGTTTATAATACTTCGAATTCAGGCTTACCTTATAACCAAATCCTTTCAATAGCAATAGATGGTTCAGGGAATAATTGGATCGGGACTGGTGGGGGAGGACTTGCCAAATTTAATGGTACGATCTGGACGGTTTATCCCTACTTAAATTTGGGCTTGCCTAATTATATTGTCAATTCAATAGCGATAGATGGTTCAGGAAATAAGTGGATGGGGCTTGGGTACGAACTTGTTAAATTTGACGGTATAAACTGGACGGTTTATACCTACTTAAATTCAGGTTTACCTTATAATATTATTAATCCAATTGCGATTGATGGTTCAGGGAATAAATGGATCGGAACCTCTGGTGGAGGACTTGTTAAATTTGATGGCACAATATGGAAGGTTTATACTTCTTCAAACTCGGGCTTACCTGAAAATAATATAAAATCAATAACGATAGACGGTTCAGGGAATAAATGGATTGGGACTGGTGAAGGAGGACTTGCTAAATTTAATGACACAATATGGACGATTTTTACTTCTTCAAATTCAGGCTTGCCCGATAATGATGTCATTTCAATAGCAATAGATAATTCAGGGAATAAATGGATTGGGACTAGTGGTGGACTTGCTAAATTTGACGGCACAACATGGACGGTTTACACTACTTCCAATTCGAGCTTGCCTGAAAACTGGATTGAATCGATAGCGATAGATGGTTCAGGGGATAAATGGATTGGGACTGGTGAAGGAGGACTTGCTAAATTTGACGGTATAACATGGACGGTTTATACTATATCAAATTCGGGCTTACCTGATAATAATATCAATTCAATTGCGATTGACGATTCAGGGAATAAGTGGATTGGGACTTATGGCGGCTTAGCGGTTTATAAAGAAGGAGGTGTAATTCTTGGGATAGATGTTCCAAACAAAAAAGGTCCTGAAGCGTTTAATCTATTTCAAAATTATCCAAACCCCTTCAATCCTTCCACAAATATTTCATTTAGCATTCCCAAAAAATCGTTTGTGTCACTTAAAGTGTTTGACATAATAGGAAGAGAAGTAGCAACAATTATCTCCGAAGAAATGCCGGCAGGAAATTACTCGCGTCAATGGAATGCGGTAGGTTTACCGAGCGGTATTTATTTTTATCGTTTACAAGCCGGTAAATTCACTGAAGCGAAGAAAATAATTTTGTTGAAATAGTTCGTACTAAAAAAAAAATTATCTCACCCTTTTCCCGAAGGGACACTTTCAGTGCAGGGTTAGATGAATATATTCGTGTTTGACTGTCGGGGGTTTCACCACGACCTATTCTATCCGACCTCTACGAGCCGTAGGCCCGTTGGGGTCTAAACATAAGCAAGTATCATCCCTGCTGAAGGCATCCCCGTAGGGGTGCTTTCAGCACACTTCGTGAGAAGGGATGAAATAAAATAGCAAGGGACGAAATCCCTTGAAAGTAAATAAAAAGCATAACCAAAACCCCGAAGGGCATGCGCGTTAAGATAAGTCTAAAGAACTCATCAAATCGATAAAGTTTTTTCTTTTTCTTTTTTCGTATGAGCAGTAGCGAATGATTTTAAAAACAGCTGCTTCACACATAGGGAACACCGATAATTGCTGAACAACATAAAAAAGGTTGCGGTTTATGTACCTCATGAATTTCATGAGACTGAGTTGTTTGCCGTACATTGCCATGATCGATATTTCCAGTGGTTTGTAAACATATTCATAAAGCAATGTTATCATAATAAGACGCGCATACAACAATACTCGCAATTGAGTATCTGATACGGTGTGAATTCTATCGAAGCTAAATTCACTCTTCCACGTTTTAAATATACACTCTATTCTCCACCGTAATGCGTACAGCCGAGATACCTGTTGAATGGTAAGAGATTCATCAGTAATGGTGGTGAGAAAAATGATCCAGCCCAGTAATTGCAATACATCGTATGAACATGATTTTCCTTTTGCTTCTTTTTTTGTCTTCATCCTTCTGACATTAGCAATGTTTTCGGGGATTGGCGCGGCTAAAATACGCAGGGTAACGTTCTTATTATTACCGGATACTACCCGAATGTCCAATGATCCTTCTTTTTTCAATCGCTTCAACAAATCAATCTCTTTCAAAGTATTCGGATCATAGAAACGTATTTTATGTTTGTAGCGACTTATTGAATCGGCTTCCTGTTCTTTCATAGATTCAATGCAGGAAGTAATAAAATATCCTCTGTCTCGTAAAACCAAATCGCCTTCTTGCACATCAAGTTTTTGGGCAACTTTTGCATCATTTTCACTGTACGAATCAATCGAAAATGAAATGAATTTTCCGGAAAGTAACTCATATACGCCTTGAATTCTGGCATTACATACATGCGTAGTTCCATTGCGTACTCCGGAGAAAATTTCATATAATTTTGAGGGTAACCGGATTATCGTACTATCCTGTATGAGAACCCGTTTGAAAGTAGATCGAAAGTAACAAATGTCGGATAGGTGATATTTTTGTTTTATAACCGTCTCCAGTATCTGTTTAAAAAATTCCACGGCTTCTTGTTTAGTCCTATAATAATATGCTTGTCGACTTGCATCGCAATTCGTGTCACAAGAAAGTTTAGAAGCTAAATCATTATAGCTCACAGTACCTTTGATAGATTCTTGACAAAGAAATGAGAGATATTTCTCGGGCAAAATTTTTTTTCCACACGTTTTGAAAATCTACATTCATGGGCTATTCTTTTAATTTCTTCGGTGGATAATGCCGGACATAAGTTGTGAAGTGATATTGATTCCATGAGTATTTCTCCTTGTATGTATATAGTATATATACTATATTACAACATACAAGTATTTATGATAATAATCAATTATATTCTCATATACAGGAGATGTGAATTATGGGGTATAAGGTAAAAATGCAGAAGGTAGAACGGCCAACAAATAAGTCCTTTTACATCAATTTCCCTGCTGCTCTTGCAGAATCATCAAATATTGAAAAAAGTGAAACTTTTGAGTGGGTGGTGCAGGATAGAAATACTTTTGTTCTAAAACGCCTAAAAAAATTGAAATCTTTACTAAAATAAAATTAACTTAACGCGCATGCCCGAAGGGGTGAGATATCCCAATGTTCTTTCTATACATCAACTTTTTTAGTTCAATCAAATAATAAAATTCAACCATAATAATGGAACTAAACAAAAATGAGATTTCGGAAAATGATGGTTCTTATCGCCGGAATAACAATGGGCCTTTTTGTAACCCGACCAAATGCATTGGCATCCATAACTTCTTATTCAAAAAATACCGACGGCGTTTCATTTGTTTTAGATACCGGTGTAATGAAAATAAAAGTTTGCAAAGAAAACATTATAGAAGTGAAATACACGTCGCTGGATTCACTCTCTGCAAAAAAATCTTTGGTGGTTAATAACGAATGGAAAGTCCATCCTGTTTTCAATATCTCCGAAACTTCAAATGAAATAATTCTCACCACAACCAGTCTAGATGTGCGAGTGAACAAATCTACCAACTCGATAACCTACACGACTCCGGGTGGCACCGTCATCCTCGCTGAAGATGCGGCTAATGCGAAGCAGGTAACTCCGGCCACGGTTGCAGGCATCGCTACATACACTTGCTCAACGGAATTTTTATCTCCGGCAGATGAAGCCTTGTACGGACTAGGTTGCCATCCGCAGGATCCGTTATCGATGAATTATAAAGGCCGAAATCAGAGTATGGCAATCATGTACATGACCGGCGCGATTCCGGTCCTCGTATCGAACAAAGGTTACGGATTGATGTGGGATAATTATTCCGCCTCGAATTTTTATGGTGCAGAAGCTTCGAATACAAAATACAAATATGTATCGGAAAGCGGCACCATGGTCGATTATTATTTTTTCTACGGACCGGAGTTTGATCAAATCATTGCTCTCTACCGCGAAACCACCGGCCGGGCACCTCTATTCCCTAAATGGACATACGGACTTTTCCAATCGCAAGACGGATATCAAAGTCAGGCTGAAATTCTTTCGGTAAAAAATAATTACAGAAATAATAAAATTCCCGTCGATTGTATTGTACAAGATTGGTTTTATTGGTCGCCTAATCTTATCGGATCGCACGTGATGGATCCGACACGATATCCCAATCCGGCTGCAATGCTCGATTCGCTTCACAATTCTAACATTCATGGAATGATTTCCATCTGGCCGGTCTTTGCGCCGGGCTCGGCGAACTTCACCGAATTAACAAATGCCGGCGGTATGACTACTATCACATGGCAAAACGTGATGAGCGGAGAGTTCGATAGTTATTATGACGCTCACGATTCCATCGCACGTGATATTTATTGGAGACAAGCCAACGACGCTTTAATAAGCCGTTACAGTTGGGACGCGTGGTGGGTCGATCAATGTGAACCGGATAACGGCAATCTGCTGGATCTCAGACGACAGGCGACTTTTGCAATCGGACGCGGCATCGATTATTTCAACACATATTCTTTGATGCATTCGACAGGGCTTTATAAAAATTGGAGAAACGATATTCCGAATAAACGCGCATTCTTTCTAATCCGGCAAGCCTTCGCAGGTCAGCAACGAAATGCAACAACATTGTGGTCTTCGGACATCACATGTACGTTCGATGCATTTAAAATTCAGGTGCCTCAAGGAATCAATGCATGTGTATCCGGCATTCCTTATTGGACATCCGACATCGGCGGCTATCATTTAAACTGGACATCACCCAATTGGTCGACACCAGCAAACAGAATTTTATTTACTCGATGGTTTCAGTTCGGAACTTTTTGTCCGATATTCAGAATTCACGGTAAAGGCGAACGCGCGTTGTTCTCAAGCAACTGGGATATAACCACAAAACAAATTTTGTTGAATTACGATAACTTGCGGTACCGTCTCATGCCGTACATTTATTCTCTTGCCTGGAAAGTGACCAGCGAAAGCTACACCATGATGCGTGCACTCGCTTTCGATTTCAGATCCGACGCGGCAATTTACAATATTCAAGATCAGTACATGTTTGGCCCGGCGTTTCTTGTGAATCCGGTTACTGCACCGGTGACATCGCGACAGGTTTATCTTCCGGCAGGAACGACATGGTATGATTTCTGGACGGGCGAAACACTTTCGGGCGGACAAACTATTACTGCATCCGCTCCGATTGAAACGATGCCGCTGTACGTCAGAGCAGGATCGATTATTCCGATGGGTCCATTCCTGCAATACGCAACTGAGAAACCTGCTGATACCATCGAGGTTCGAGTTTATCCTGGAGCCGACGGTCAGTTCAATTTATATGAAGATGAATATGATTACTACAATTATGAGAGCGGACAATATTCGTTAATTCCTCTCACATATCGCGATGCAACACGACAACTCACAATCGGAGGCAGAACAGGATCATACAAGAACATGCCTCTTAGCAGAGTGTTTACTATCGTGTTCGTAGGTAATAATCATGGCACCGGTGTTGGAATCACAACAAATTTCGACGGTGTTATCAATTATAATGGTGTTGAAGTTACTTCGGTTTTAGTTTCGTATTCCACGCCACGGCAAACAAATCTGGAACAAAATTATCCAAATCCCTTCAATCCATCGACAAAAATTTCTTTTAGCATTCAAAAAAGAAATCATGTATCTTTAAAAATATTCGATCTACTTGGCAGAGAAGTCGCGACAATCGTTGATGAGAAAAAAGAAGCCGGATCTTATACCGTAGAATGGAATGCTTCAAAATTTTCAAGCGGTGTATACTTCTATCGATTACAAGCCGGAGAATTCGATAAAACAAAAACTCTAATTCTGATCAAATAAGAAATTTCAAAGATAACAAGAGAACAGGGCTAACATGAACTTCATAAAAACGGGCTGGACATTTTGCAGTATTATCTCGGCGAAGATAACATATTCAATTTATTTTTTCGCAGTATTATTTTTTTCAATTTTCATACCCGTACAAAAGGCAACCGCCCAATACTCAATTCCATCGAAAATGGATTGGTGGTATGAAGCCCGGTTCGGTATGTTTATTCATTTTGGTTCTTACTCTTATCTTGGCCATGGCGAATGGGCATTTAGTAATGAGAATTGGACAAAGCAAAATTATCAAACACAGGTATCGGCTAAATTCAACCCGGTGAACTTTAACGCCGGCACAATAGCGAGGTTGGCAAAAACTGCCGGCATGAAATATCTTGTTATCACTGCCAAACATCATGAAGGGTTTTGCATGTGGCAAACTTCCGTCCAGAGTTTCAAGGATGTTACTGGAACAACGTTGTATGATTTACCCGACTTTACCGTTTTCAAATCAAGAGATATATTACAAGAATTAAAAGATTCATGTGAGGCACAAGGAATTAAATTCTGCCTTTATTATTCGATCATGGATTGGAACCATTCATCCCAACAAATAAATCACACCACGTACTATACAACGATGGCTTCAGATTCTGCAAGAAGCAAATATATTATAGACATGAAAGCTCAATTGAATGAACTGATAACAAAATATCACCCGGCTGTTATGTGGTTTGATGGAGATTGGACTTATAATGCCGGTACTCCAACTTTAGATTCCTGGTGGACTAAATCGGATGGTATCGACCTATACAATTACATCATAGATTTGGATCCGGATATTATTGTTAACGAACGGGTCTGTCGAAGTTTTGGATTGGGAGATTTTGATTGTCCCGAACAACAAATACCCGCTGCACCATTAAGCAGGCAATGGGAAACCTGCCAGACCATGAATAATTCGTGGGGTTACACCTCATGGGATGTGAGCTATAAATCTGCAGACAGCCTCATTCATGAATTAGTCACGACAGTGTCGCGCGATGGCAATTTCCTGCTTAACATCGGGCCAAAGGGAGATGGCACAGTAACCACCCAATCTGCATCAATTCTGAATAACTTCGGCGACTGGATGAAAACGTACAGCGAAAGTATTTATGGAACAACCAGAAGCCCCTATCCAACCGAACCGCATTGGGGTGTTTACACAAAAAAAGAAGGTAAGCTTTATGCTCATGTTTTTTCCTGGCCTGCGAACGGACTATTGAGAATTCCATCGCTCTCAAATTCTCTCAATAGAATATATTTGATGAACGACACAACCGAGTCATTAAATTATACAGACAGTGCCGGATGCACCACAATATCTTTACCGACCAATGTTCCTAATTCAATCAACTCAGTCGTCGTCGTTGATGTTTACGGAATTCCTGCAGCATCCAATAATTATTTTAAAGTTTCACAAGTTACAGTCACAAGTGAGAGTGGATCGATAAATATTACTTCCAACAAAGATACTTTACAAATGGTAGCCACGATAGCTCCGTCGAATGCGTCAATTAAAACATTAACATGGAGTGTGTCCGACACGACGAAAGCTTCAATCGATTCCGACGGTTTGTTGACGGCAAAAAAGAACGGCAAAATAAATGTAATAGCTACGGCAAACGACGGAACAGACATTCAAGGAATATTACAGATTTCTATCACAGGTCAAACGAGCATCGAGAACCTGAGTACCACGATGTTTCCGTGTACTCCGACTCTCGAACAAAATTATCCGAATCCTTTCAATCCATCTACAATCATATCTTTTAGAATTCCATCGAAAGCATTTGTCACACTCAAAATTTTCGATGAAGTCGGTAGAGAAGTTACTACACTCGTAAATGAGCAAAAAGAAATTGGTTTTTATAACATAGAATGGAATGCTTCAAATTTTTCAAGCGGCGTATACTTTTATCGACTTCAAGCCGGGGAATTCTCTAAAACTAAAGCTCTTATTTTGATTAAATAAAAATTCAAACATAACAACGGAGTTGAAAAAAATGAAACCCATGAAGATGATGATCGTTATCGCCGGACTACTATTCGGCTGCATTACCAAAACATCAAATACCCAGGCTTCTATAACTTCTTATTCAAAATCTACAACCGGTGTTTCGTTTGTGCTCGACAAAGGTTTGATGGAAATTAAAATATGCAAGGAAGACATTATCGAAGTAAAGTACACTTCTCTAGCGGCACTCGATTCAAAACAATCGCTGGTGATCACGAATGAATGGAAGACACCTCAACACTTCGACATGTCCGAATCACCGACTGAAATCGTGCTCTCTACTTCAGCATTAAAAGTGAAGATTGATAAATCGACCAACGCAATCAAGTTTACAAATTTAAAAGATGAAATTATTCTCGCTGAAGATGGAATCAACGGTAAACAGGTAACGCCGGCGAACGTTGCCGGAATCGACACCTACAATTGTTCGACTCAATTCATCTCTCCTGCCGATGAAGCGTTATTCGGGCTTGGTTGTCATCCGGAAGATCCACTCTCGATGAATTATAAAGGCCGTGATCAGGATTTGACCATTAAATATTTGACCGGCGCTATTCCTGTGCTATTGTCGACTAAAGGTTACGGACTTTTGTGGGATAATTACTCTGCATCAAAATTTTATGGTGCAGAAGCATCGAACACAAAATTTAAATATGTATCGGAAAGCGGAAAGATGATCGATTATTATTTCTTCTACGGACCAGAATTCGATCACATCATCGCATCGTATCGCATCGCTACCGGCGAGGCTCCGATGTTTCCGAAATGGTCGTTCGGACTTTTCCAGTCGCAGGATCGGTATCAAAGTCAGGCCGAAGTTTTGAAAGTGAAAGATAATTACCGGAACAATAAAATTCCGGTTGACTGCATCGTGCAGGATTGGTTTTATTGGGAACCTGATGTCATCGGTTCTCATCGAATGTTCCCGACACGATATCCGGATCCAAAAGCAATGGTTGATGAATTGCACAAAGCAAATGTTCACGCGATGATTTCTATTTGGCCTGTGTTCGCCAAAGGAACAAGAGATTATGACGAACTAGAAAAAGCCGGATGTCTGGCTAATATTACGTGGGACAATGTTATAACTCACACCTTTGATAATTATTACGACGCGCACAGTGAAAAAGCGCGTGAAATCTATTGGCGTCAGGCAAACGACAGTTTGATCACACGATTCGGCTGGGATGCGTGGTGGGTTGATCAGTGCGAACCAGACAACGGCTCGCTGCTCGATGCACGCAGGCAAACAACTTATGCGCTTGGAAGAGGAATAGATTATTTCAACACATACTCTTTAATGCATACCGTTGGTTTATACGATCATTGGAGGAAGGATATTCCAAACAAGCGCGCTTTCTTTCTTGTGAGGCAATCGTTCGCCGGCCAGCAGCGGAATGCAGCAATACTCTGGTCGTCGGATATTACCTGCACTTTCTATGCGTTTAAGATTCAAGTAGCTCAAGGAATCAATTCGTGCGCTTCCGGTATACCGTACTGGACATCGGACATCGGCGGATATCATTTTCACTGGATGCCGCCTGATTGGTCGACTCCTGACAACAGAGAACTATTCACACGCTGGTATCAGTTCGGCGCTTTCTGTCCGATATTCAGAATTCATGGAAAAGGCGAGCGTGCATTGTTCTCGAACAATTGGGATGCAAATACGAAGAGCATTTTGTTAAATTTTGACAACCTGCGTTATCGACTTCTTCCCTATACATATTCACTTGCATGGAAAGTAACAAGCGAAGGTTACACAATCATGCGGGCGCTCGCGTTCGATTTCAGAACGGATGCAGCGATTAATAATATTCAAGATCAATATATGTTCGGCCCGGCATTTCTTGTAAATCCAGTTACTCAACAACTCTGCACACTTGATTCGAAAGAACCTGTTGAAAAAGTGAGAGCTGTTTATCTTCCCAAATCAACAACATGGTACGATTTCTGGACCGGACAAAAATTCGAAGGAGGCCAAACCATCAAGTCTCCAGCTCCAATTGAAATCATGCCGTTGTACGTGAGAGCCGGATCGATCGTTCCGATGGGACCATTCCTTCAATATGCAACAGAAAAACCGGCCGATCCGATCGAACTACGAATCTATCCCGGTACCGACGGCAAGTTTGAATTATATGAAGACGAAAACGACAACTACAATTATGAAAAAGGAAAATTCTCCGTTATCCCAATTTCATGGAACGACAAAGAAAAGACAATGACAATCGGCGAGCGCAAAGGCGAATTCAACGGAATGCTGAAGGAACGGATTTTCAATATCGTGATCGTGAGTCAAACTAATGGAATAGGAATAGATATTTCTAAATCTTTCAAGACGATAAAATATTCAGGAACAAGCTCGACGATGAAAGTGGAATGATATTCTATTGTAGAAAAAAAGGTTTTTGAATGACGTTGTAGGTCGGGCAGTCTGCCCGACTTACATGGCATCTCTGATTGGATCGTATATCGATCCTTTTCACAATCATTAACGAGACTCCGATGAAAAAAAAGCTTTCCTTTTTATTTATTTTCATTTGCTTTGGCCTGCGTTTGCAGGCTCAAGAGAAAGCAACCAAAATTCTCATCGACGTATCCGATCTCCGATATCAAATCAACAAAAACATCTACGGACATTTTTCTGAACATCTCGGCCATTGTATCTACGGAGGTTTCTGGGTTGGAGATACCTCAAAAATTCCAAACACTCGGGGAATCAGAAATGATGTGGTCGAAGCATTGAAACGAATTAAAGTTCCCGTGCTCCGGTGGCCTGGCGGATGTTTCGCGGATGAATATCACTGGATGAACGGCATCGGTCCAAAGGAAAAGCGTCCATCAATGATCAATACAAATTGGGGAGGCGTAACGGAAGACAATAGTTTTGGAACTCATGAATTTCTCGACCTGTGTGAGCAGATCGGATGTGAACCGTATTTCTCCGGAAATGTAGGAAGTGGAACCGTGCAGGAACTCTCGCAATGGGTTGAATACGTCAACTCCGATAATGTCAGCCCGATGACTGAACTGCGCAAAAAAAATGGACGGGGAAAATCGTGGGGAGTGAAATATTGGGGACTCGGAAATGAAGCCTGGGGATGCGGCGGGAACATGCGTCCGGAATTCTACGCCGATCAGGCAAGAAAATATGGAACTTACTGTCGTAACTTTGGAACGAACAAGCTGTTCAAAATTGCCTGTGGACCTTCGAGCGACGATTACAACTGGACCGAAGTCATCATGAAAAATGCCGGCGGTTATATTTCCGGATTATCGCTTCATCATTATGCGTTCGGCGATGGGAAGCCTGCAGAGGAGTTCGATGAAAGCGGTTGGTTCAATCTTTTAAAAAGCAGTCTCGCGATTGATGAATATATAACAAAGCACTCAGCGATTATGGATAAGTACGACCCGAATAAAAAAATTGCATTGTGTGTCGACGAATGGGGAAATTGGCATGGCGTTGAACCCGGTACAAATCCGGGATTTCTCTATCAACAAAACACACTGCGCGACGCAATAACTGCGGCTTGCAATCTGAATATCTTCAACAATCATTGCGACCGTGTCCGCATGGCGAACATCGCGCAAATAATAAATGTGCTTCAGTCCGTCATACTCACCGGCGGAGAAAAGATGATTCTCACTCCCACGTATTACGTTTTCGAAATGTACAAAATCCATCAGAACGCGATGTTGGTGAAAACAAAAATTGAATCCCCGGATTACACTTTTAACGAACAAAAACTTCCGGCGGTAAATTGTTCGGCCTCAATCGACACTAATGGAATGGTTCATTTGTCCCTTTGTAATATCAATCCGAGATCGTCTCAAAAAATTTCGTGCGATTTGATAAGCTTCATTCCGACAGGAGGAACCGGAGAGATATTGACAGCAAACGAAATGAACGCGCATAATTCATTCGAGTCTCCTTATATTATCAAACCAAAACTTTTTACAACATTCACAATCAAAAATAAAAATCTCGAAGCAACACTTCCACCGATGTCTGTTGTCGTGTTGGAATTGAAAGGAACATACGAACTCCCTCCTGCTCTTGAATTGAAAAATCCTAAACCAGGAATCAAATACAATTATTATGAAGGAATCTGGGAAAGGCTTCCGAATTTCGATTTACTGTCGCCAAAACGATCGGGAGAGTTGATGCAAGTTATTATTCCCAATGAAAACTCAGGCGAAAATTTTGGACTTCAATTTGAAGGGTACATTAAAATTCTAATTGACGGTTTATATACTTTTTCAATTTCTTCTGATGATGGAACAGTTTTGATAATCGACGGCAAGCTGGTAGTCGATAACGACGGGCGTCATGCACAGCAGGAAGAAGCAGGCACCGTCTTTTTAAAATCAGGTTTTCATAAAATAAGAATCGGTTTCTTTCAAGCCGGCGGTGGAAAAGTTTTGGATGCGTACATTGCCGGCCCGGGAATTGGACGACAAATTATTCCAGCTTCGATGCTATTTCATTGAAATAAAATCGACTGTTGGTGATAGATCTTAGTAAGAAAATTATAATAAATTGGTAGTCCCACCGTCTTCTCTAATTGCAATAAGCCTGCCTTACTTGTCGAATTTCGGGTTTTCATTGACTTTCGCACTAAGTTTGGCTAAATTTTTAGTTCAGCATTCATTTAGGAGGTTCAAACTTCTATGTTTCATAATGGACAAATCGCCGGTGTTATCATCAAACCGGTGCGGAAATTTAATGATAAACGCGGCTGGTTGGCGGAAATATTTCGCGAAGATGATATCGACAAGGAATATTTACCTGTCATGACATACATTTCATTCACCGAAGCGGGGATAGCCCGCGGGCCTCACGAACATGTCGATCAGGCAGATCTATTTTGTTTCATGGGACCTTCGACATTTCGTATTTATCTATGGGATAATAGGAAAGATTCTCCAACATACATGACAAAGCATGTCTTCGATGCCGGTGAAGCCGATCCAAAAACCGTTCTTGTTCCAAAAGGCGTTGTTCATGCTTATAAAAATATCGGAGCTGTTTCTGGAATGGTTATCAATTGTCCTAACAGGCTTTACGCCGGTTGGGGCAAAAAGGATCCCGTTGACGAAATCCGGCACGAAGCAGATGAAAACTCAATCTTTAGCATCGGCGAATAAATGAAAAATATTCTCGTAACAGGCGGCGCCGGATTCATTGGGAGTAATTTCGTCATATACATGCTTGAGCAACATCCGGAATACACAATCATCAATTTCGATAAACTCACTTACGCGGGGAACCTCGAAAACCTGACGGAAGTGGAAAAAAATCCACATTATAAATTCCGCAAAGGTGACATTTGTTCTCGAATCGATGTCGAGCAGGCTTGCAAAGATTTCAATATAGATACAATTGTGCACTTCGCTGCCGAATCGCATGTTGATCGGAGTATAATGGGGCCGCTGGTGTTCGTTGAAACAAACGTGGTGGGAACGAACGTCCTTCTTGAGGTCGCACGACATCGAGAAGTGGAAAAATTCATCCACATCTCTACCGATGAAGTTTACGGCTCTTTGGGAAGGGATGGAAAATTTTCCGAAGAAACTCCGTACCATCCGAATAGCCCTTACGCCGCGAGTAAAGCTTCGGCAGATCATATTGTGAGTGCATATTTTCACACATTTAGTTTCCCGGCTATTATTACAAATTGTTCCAATAATTATGGACCGTACCAATTTCCGGAAAAACTTATTCCGCTCATGATAGCAAATGCATTGAATAACAAACCGCTGCCCGTGTACGGGGACGGAATGAACGTTCGCGATTGGCTTCATGTGCGCGATCATTGCCGGGCGATTGATGTTGTTCTCCACGATGGTGTTCCGGGCCAAAAATATAATATCGGCGGAAATAATGAACTTGCGAACATTGAATTGGTAAAATTTGTACTTAAGTATCTTGGAAAATCCGAATCATTGATCACGTTCGTAAAAGATCGAGCAGGCCACGACCGGCGTTATGCAATCGATGCGACGAAAATTAAAATTAATTTGGGATGGGAACCCTCCTATACATTCGAAAAAGGATTGACGGAAACCATCGATTGGTATGTTTCACATAAATCATGGTGGCAAAGAATCTTATCCGGTGTATATCTCGAGTACTACAAGAAACAATATGAAGAGAGATGATAAAGCGAAACGATAAAATACGGCTTCTCTTTGTCGATTTCCTTACACTCAATGCAGCGTATCTGGTTTATTATTATATCCGAACCTTTTCCGGCTGGATTGCAATTGCCATCGAACCGGAACTCTGGATCCCGATGTTGGTTTTCTATTGCTATTGGTTGATGTTGTTTGTTTTTGTAGGATTGTATCGAACTTGGTACGCACAATCTCGTTTTGATGAATTCGCGTTGTTGTTCAAAACAATTACAGTCGGCGTCGTTCTGCTTTTCTTTCTTATTTTTATCGACGATATCACGACAAATTCACCCGCCATTTCACGATTCGTCATTGTAGCTTATTGGATAATCTTATTGGTTTTTGTTGGAATCGGCCGGCTTGTCGTCCGGAGTTTGCAACGCCGATCGCTGGAATCCGGCATCGGTTTGAAAAGAACGCTCATCGTTGGCTGGTCGCAGAAGGCGAGAAATTTGTTCGATTTGGTTAAACGATATCCGGCTCTTGGTTACGACGTAATTGGTTTTGTCCGAACCGATAATAAAAAAATAAAAGTTCAAAATGAAAATATTCCTGTCATCGGCGCTGTTTCTGAGCTGCCAAAAATAATTGAAAAACATAACGTAGAAGAATTGCTTGTCGCACTCGATTCGAGTGAGCATGAAAAATTGATTGAAATTATTCGTTACAGCGATTCTCATCCAGTCGGTATAAAAATTATGCCTGATCTTTACGACATCGTCAGCGGTCAAGCGCGCACGAATCAAATTTACGGATTTCCGCTTGTCGAAATCATGCCCGAGATCATGCCGCCGTGGGAACAAAGTTTAAAACGTTTGTTGGATATATCTGCCTCTTTGTGCGTTATTATAATTGGTTTCCCTCTTTGGTTGTTGATCGGAATAGTTATTCACGTCGAATCGCCGGGGCCGGCACTTTACCGGCAGGTACGTGTAGGTAAAAACGGAGAAAAGTTTAACATCTATAAATTTCGTTCCATGCGTAAGGACGCTGAAAAGGCCGGTCCCCAATGGGCCGGAAAGCATGACCCGCGCGTCACATTCTTTGGACGGCTGCTTCGCAAAACTCATCTGGATGAAGTCCCCCAATTCATCAATGTACTCGAAGGGAAAATGAGTTTGGTTGGACCTCGTCCTGAGCGGCCGTTTTTTGTAGATAGATTATCGAAAGAAATTCCGCTTTATTCACGGCGATTGAAAGTCCGGCCAGGCATCACGGGATGGGCACAGGTAAAACATAAGTATGATGAAACCTTGGAAGACGTAAAAATTAAATTACAATACGATTTGTTCTATATCGAGAACATGTCGATTCGAATGGATCTTAAAATTATTTTAATGACAATTTATGTGATGCTCTTGGGAAAAGGGCATACATAACGCTGGAAATTCGAGATACTAAACCCGAAACTTTAAAAATTTGTTCCAGCTTAATCACATTGGGAGGAATAGCATTGATCGTACCGATGACTGATATTCAGATTCAATATAAAAAATTAAAACCGGAATTCGACTCCGCCGTGCAGAGAGTTCTTGATTCGGGACATTTTATACTTGGAAAGGATGTCGGCGAATTAGAAGCTTCGATGGCAAATTATCTTCACACAAAATTTGCAGTTGCATGTGCATCGGGTACCGACGCGCTCCAGATAGCGTTGATGGCAATCGGTATCAAGCCGGGTGACGAAGTTATTACCACGCCATTCACATTCGTAGCAACAGCAGAGACCGTATTGCTGCTTGGAGCAACGCCGGTGTACGTGGATATCGATGAGCGCACGTATAACATCGATCCGATAAAAATCGAAGCAGCAATTACGCCAAAAACAAAAGCTATCATACCGGTTCATCTTTACGGCCAGGCCGCAGAGATGGATGTCATCAAAGAAATTGCCCGCAAGCATAACTTGATTGTCATCGAGGACACTGCGCAGGCAGTCGGAGCAACGTACAAAGGAATGAAAGTCGGAGGAATAGGCGACATCGGAACAATCAGTTTCTTCCCAAGTAAAAATCTCGGAGCCTTCGGTGATGCCGGAATGATGGTCACGAACCATGAAGATGTTTATCAAAAAATGAAAATGATCTGCAACCACGGATCGCGGGTAAGATACCAGCATGAAATATTAGGGGTCAATAGCCGTCTGGACACGATCCAGGCCGCAATTCTTAATGTGAAATTGAAATATCTCGATTCATGGAACGAAGCACGCCGTCGTGTGGCTCAAAAATATAATGAAAGTTTTAACGGCGCCAATGTTATCACCCCACACGTTGAATCATACAACCAGCACATTTATCACCAATACACAATTCGTGTTCAGAATCGCAACAAAGTTGGTGAGGCGCTGAAGGCGAAAGATATTCCGTGGGCAATCCATTATCCGATCCCGCTTCATCTGCAACCGGCTTTTTCCGGTCTCGGCAAAGCAAAAGGCATGCTACCGATAGCGGAGAAGATTTCAGAAGAAGTAATTTCGCTGCCGATGCATGCTGAACTTACAGATGAACAAATCCATTATGTTGCTGACACCATTATTGAAATAGTTGGTAGAAAGTAAGATGGTGATTTGATGGAAAAATCGCTCGTCGTTATGCCGACATACAATGAAGCCGATAACGTTCAAAAGATCGTGCCTGCTATCTTGTCGGTTGCTGAATCCATAGACGTTTTAATTGTCGATGATGGTTCGCCTGATGGGACTGCTGAGCTTGTAAAAAAAATGAAAGCACAGGAAAATCGCATCCATCTTATCGAACGTCCAAGAAAGATGGGCCTCGGAACCGCTTATGTTGACGGTTTTCGTTTTGCGTTGTCTAATGGATACGAATATATTTTCGAGATGGACGCGGATTTTTCCCACGATCCCGGGGAAATCCCAAATTTTCTTAAGAAGATAAAAGATTACGATCTCGTGGTAGGATCGCGTTACCTGAATGGTGTGACGGTCGTAAACTGGCCTCTGAAAAGATTGATCCTCAGCTACTGCGCGAATCTGTATACGAGAATCATTACCGGCATTCCATTGAAGGATGCTACAGCGGGATTCAAATGTTTTCGGCGGAAGGTACTTGAAACTATCGATCTCGAAAAAATCAATTCCAACGGATACTCGTTTCAAATCGAAATGCATTATAAAACATGGAAAAAAGGATTTCGTGTTACTGAGATTCCGATCATCTTCGAAGACCGTCGTGTTGGTGTTTCAAAGATGTCGAAAAAAATAGTCTTCGAAGCCGTACGAATGGTTTGGAAATTGAAATGGCACAGCTTTATTGGATCGCTCTGAAATGGATCTCTCGATCATCATAGTGAATTACAATGTACGCGACTTTCTCGAGAATGCGCTGGCTTCGCTTCGCCGGTCTGCACACGGAATCGAGCATGAGATCTTAGTCGTGGATAACGCTTCGGATGATGGAAGCGTTGAGATGGTGCGCTCGAAATTTCCGGACGTTCTGCTCACTGCCAACACCGAGAACCTCGGTTTCGCAAAAGCGAATAACATCGCGCTTCGGCACGCGAAAGGCGAGTATTTTCTTCTGATTAATCCTGATACGATTGTTCAGGAAGATACTTTAAAAAAGATGCTCGAGTTTTTCAAAATGAATTCTTCCGTCGGTATGGCAGGATGCAAAATTTTGAATCCTGATGGAACGTTGCAGCTCGGATGCCGTCGAAGCTTTCCAACGCCTCTCATTACTTTCGGAAGGATCAGCGGACTCGCATCATTGTTTCCGCGGTCAAAATGGTTCGGGCGATATAATCTCACCTATTTGAATCCTGACGAGACACTTGAAGTGGACGCCATCAGCGGCTCATTCATGATGATAAGAAGAAAAGTATACGAAGAAATCGGCGGCTTGGATGAAAATTTCTTTATGTACGGAGAAGATCTTGACTGGTGTTACCGTGTTCAACAGGCAGGTTGGAAAGTTTTTTATGTTCACACGACTCAAATAATCCACTACAAAGGGGAAAGTACAAAGAGAAGCAACATCGACGAAATCAAAATCTTTTATCAGGCGATGCATTTATTCGTGAAGAAACATTTTCATTATCCTCTTCCAACCTTATTGCTCTTACGATTCGGAATTTTGCTTCGCGGCAGCCTTGCGAGAATTCTTAAATTGGCAAAACCACTCCCGATAGTGATCTTTGATGCCGTGATTATTGATGCCACGCTTATTCTTGGTGAATATATTTGGTGCGGAAAAATCGAAAGCGTATTTCCATCATACGCATATCCGTGGTTCTATATCATTCCCCCTCTAATTATCATTCTGGCGAATTTTGCCAGCGGGGTATACACAACCAGGAGGCATTCTGTTGTTCGCACCTTTGGCGGAGTTATTATTGGATATACGATTATTTCTGCCCTTGTCTTCTTTTTTAAGGGTTACGCATTCAGTCGAGCGATCACGTTAATATCATTTGCGATGAGCGTTGTAGCTCTCCCCTTCTTCCGGATTATCATGCGCATCGTCGGCGCAGGCGGAAGAAAACAGATACTTGGCAGAAAAACGCTTGTCATCGGAACAGGCCCGAATGCGACCGATGTATTGCGCAAATTACAGAGCCATGGAAATACGGAATACAACGTTTTAGGATTGATCGATACAACACGGCAGCATCTCGGAGAACGTATCGGAGGAATCGAAATTGTCGGCAGCATTGATAACATCGGAAGATTGATACACGAGATGAAAATTACCGATATAATTTTTTCGGCAGACACACTATCGTATGCCGATATACTCACCGTCATCGGGCGGAGCCGCAACCGTGCTGTGAACTTCCGCCTTGTACCGAGCAGCATGGACGTCATCATAGGCAAAACTCATGTCGATCAACTCGATGATATTCCACTCGTGGAAATTGAATATAATATTGCCCGGTTCTCGAACCGTTTTGTAAAACGGTGCTTCGATGTTCTTCTTTCCATACCTCTGTTGCTTTCGGTTTATCCATTCTTATATTTAAAAAGGACGGTGGGAGGTTCGATTATTGAAAGTAAAAGAATTTTTTACGACTCTCTTCCTAAAATATTCTTTGGTCAGATGAGTTTTATTGGACCGACGGCAGTTCATGTCCAGAAAAATCAAGGCGGAATATTTATTGGAAAATCCGGATTGACCGGCCTTGTTCAATTAAGCGACCCTGATTTATTGACATCTGTTGAGATTGATAAATTGAATTTATACTATGCGAAGAATCAGTCGTTCTCGCTGGATATTGAGATTTTGATTAAAGCGTTATTACAAAGACGGAAGGAATTATAGCATGGCTAAAATGGTGTTGGAGTTTGAAAAACCGATAATCGAACTGGAGAAAAAAATCGAGGAAATGCGGAAGTATTCCGACAACCTCGATATCTCCGATGAAATCACCAAACTTGAAGGAAAAGTAAATCAACTCCGGCGAAATATTTTTTCGAACCTTACACGCTGGCAGCGTGTTCAGCTTGCACGGCATTCGGAACGTCCATACACGCTCGATTACATAAGTTATATGATGAAGGATTTTATCGAATTACACGGCGACCGGTCGTTCGGAGATGACCATGCACTGATCGGCGGATTGGCGTGGCTCGAAAAAGAAAAAGTGATGGTGATCGGCCAGCAAAAAGGGCGCGACACAAAGACAAACGTGTATCGGAATTTTGGAATGATGAACCCGGAGGGATACCGCAAAGCATTACGGTTGATGAGGCTTGCAGAAAAGTTTTCTATTCCAATAATTTCATTTGTCGACACACCGGGTGCGTTTCCCGGGCTTGGAGCCGAAGAACGCGGACAGGCTGAAGCAATAGCGAGAAATTTACTCGAGATGTCGCGGCTTCGTGTTCCTATCGTCATCGTAATAATCGGTGAAGGAGCCTCAGGCGGAGCGCTCGGCATCGGAGTGGGAGACAGGGTTTTGATGATGGAAAACACCTGGTACTCTGTTATCTCTCCCGAATCATGCTCAAGTATACTTTGGCGAAGTTGGGATTACAAGGAACAGGCAGCCGAAGCTCTCCGCCTCACTGCGGAAGATTTGCTGTCGCAAGGAGTAATTGATCTCATCATTCCGGAACCGGTCGGCGGCGCTCATCGCAATCATCAACAAGCAGCGGCTATCGTGAAAGAAGTGCTTCTGGAAGAATTGAAAGCTCTGAAGAGAATAAAACCGGAAAAATTGCTTGAACGCCGTATCCAGAAATTCGGCGCGATGGGAGTTTGGGAAGAATGATGCCGGCTGAAGTTGCCGTCACGAGCCAGATCCGCGTTCGCTATGCCGACACGGATCAAATGCGATTCGTTTATTATGCAAAATATTTCGAATACTTTGAACAAGGACGTTCCGATCTTCTTCGCGAGATCGGAATGTCGTACTCGGCTATCGAAGCAAAAGGTTATTATCTCCCGGTCGTCGAATCTCATGCGCGGTATTTTCATCCTGCACAATATGACGATTTGTTGGAGGTTAAGACGATCGTGCGAGAGGAACCGACAGTAAAGATTTATATTCACTACGAAGTACGAAAGTATGGTGAAAAAAAAATTCTCACGGATGGATATACAATACACAGTTTTGTCCGTGCCGATACGGGACGGCCAACACGGCCGCCGATTGAATTCGTCGAATTATTTCGAGGAAGGTTTTGATAATGACGAATTACGAATGCTGAATGTCGAATGACTATTAAAGAAAAAACTGAGAGAACCACCCATGCTTAGCAACGATTTACTTTCGATCCTTTGCTGCCCGAAATGCAAAGGAGATTTGAATTATGATTCAGGAGCAAACACGCTGACGTGTACAAAGTGTGCGAAAGTTTATGAAGTGCGCGACGATATCCCTATCATGCTAGTGAACGATGACGAATAACAATCTAAAGTACAATCGCATTCAGCACTTGATCGAAGATGCACTCTTCGAAGATGTCGGGCTTGGTGATATAACAACCGACTCTATCATCGGGAATGATGTTCTTGCCGACGCTACACTGATTGCAAAAGCGCCGGGTATCGCTGCCGGATTGGAAATATTAACTATCGTCTACAATTGCGTCGATCCACGAGTTACTGTTCATCCCAGTGTTCCGGATGGACAGAAGGTGGAGCTTAATAGCATACTTGCACTTATCGATGGCCCCGCAAAATCTCTTCTCAAGGGCGAGAGAGTCTCATTAAATTTTCTTCAGCGAATGAGCGGCATCGCCACAATGACTCGTCAATTTGTAGATGCAATTGAAGGAACTCAAGCTCGCATCATCGACACAAGGAAAACAGCACCCGGATTAAGAGCACTCGATAAATTTGCAGTTCGGCTTGGTGGAGGGAAAAACCATCGTTTTGGACTTGATGATATGATACTTATCAAGGATAATCACATTGTTGCCGCAGGCGGAATTCGTCCGGCACTCCAAAAATGTCTGAAGACCGTCAGGGAGAAAAATATTCAAACTCAAATTGAAATTGAAACCCGCTCGATGGAAGAAGTGCGTGAAGCAATGGCTTGCTTCGAGGAAGGATCCCGGTTCCATCGTTTGATGGTCGATAATTTTTCAATTGAAAAAATGCGTGAAGCTGTTGCATATATCGCGCGACGGGTTGAGGTGGAAGCGTCGGGCAACATCACGCTGAAAAACGTTCGTGCAGTGGCAGAAACCGGCGTCGACGTAATTTCGGTGGGTGCATTAACCCATTCTGTCGAGGCATTGGACATTTCCATGAATTTAAAACTTCGCCTCTGATATGCTTGATAAGATAAAACGCCTGGGTGTTGAAACGGCTGTCTACGGCATCAGCACTATATTCGGACGGTTTCTTAGTTTTCTTCTTCTTCCCCTTTATGTCAATGTTCTCTCAACATCCGATTATGGAGTAGTCGCCAACGTCTATTCGTATATTGCTTTCTTCAATATTCTATACGGTTGCGGAATGGAGGCTGCGTATTTTAAATTTGCTTCTTCCAAAGAACTCAGTTCCGAAAAACAAATATTCGGAGCCGCATGGTTGTCAATCATTGCAACGGGAGCGCTTCTTTCATTATTCATCATTACGAATTTATCGTCAGTCACATCTTTCGTTGCGCGCGCAGGTGATGAGTCGGTCATTTTCTATGCAGTCGGAATTTTATTTAGTGATTCTCTTTCGCTCATACCATTCGCGGCTCTCAGACTTCAAAAACGGCCGTGGAATTTTGCCGGCGTTCGCGTTGCGTCGATTGCCCTAAACCTTATCCTGAACCTTATCCTTCTTATCAAATTCAAAATGGGCTTGCACGGTGTGTTCTTAAGCGGATTGCTGTCGTCAATGTTCACTACACTCCTTCTACTTCCGGTAATTCTGAAAAATATTTCGTTTCATTTCGACAGATCGAAACTCAAGCAACTTCTCCGGTTCGGTACCCCAACCATACCTGCCGGAATTGCAGGCATCGCACTTCAAGTAGTTGACCGGCCGATTCTCCGCGCATTGACTACCGACACAGCGGTCGGAATTTACTCTGCAAATTATCGGCTTGGTATTTTTATGATGCTGATTGTTTCGATGTTCGATTACGCGTGGCGGCCGTTCTTCCTTTCCAATGCGTCGGAAAAAAACGCTAAAGAAATCTTCGCCCGTGTGACCACATATTTTTTCTTGCTCATGATGTTCATGTTTCTAGCTGTCTCTCTATTTATCGATAATATCGTGCGTATTGAAATCTTTCACCGCCACTTAATCCATCCTGCATATTGGTCCGGACTACCGATAGTTCCGATTGTTCTTCTGGCTTATGTTTTTACAGGCCTCTATGTTCTTTTTTTGCCGGGAATCTATATTCACAAAAAAACATCGCTGCTTCCTATTTCAACGGGTATAGGCGCTGTGATAAATATTGTGATGAATATTTTGGTGATCCCGTCGATGGGAATAGCCGGAGCTGCATGGGCTAGTCTTGTAGGTTATGGCGCGATGGCGTGTTCTCTGTTCATTATTACCCAAAAATTTTATCCCGTGAAATATGAATACCGCCGCCTCGGAATTATTGCTTTTGTCACCGGCACGTGCTATGGTTTTTTTCGCATACTTGCAAGCACGTCAATTCCTCTCATTCTCACAAAAATTCTTATACTTATTTGTTTCGCTGGATTGATGATTTTATTAAAATTCTTCGAACCTTCGGAACTCCGGCAGTTATATAGAATTTTCAAAAGGCGATCGATACAACCAAATGATTCAACTCAAACGTCAATTACGGATATGGAATGATGAAGAATATTTTTATAGCTACAATGATAACGGCAAATTTTCTGCTGGCTCAGTCACCCCATTTTAGCAGTGCAAAACTCGATTCCAATCGACGATCACCCCAATCAATCGATGGTAAATCGCTTTGCGGTTCTCCTCTGTTTTCCATACCCGGCGTAAGAGAGAAAGCAGTCGAGAACACCAGAAAATATTCTCCTGCCGTTTACAAAAAAATGATCGAAGCCCATCATCCGAGCTTGAAGAAAATCAAAGCGGTTGAAGATTCGGTTGGATCAATCAGATCCTTTTTCGTGTATAATTTTAAAACCCAGCAATTCAATCAAGTTTACGCCTTGCTCCTTTCGATCGGAAATTATACGGAGATATGGGTAGACACGCTTGAACTTATCAACAACCATGTGACAATGGTTGAAGTGAACGAAATCCGGAATTCGCTTGAGAATTCATCTTCGGCACAATCACGCGATCCATCGAAGGGAATTGTTCCGCTCGATGAAGAATTTTTTGGACAGCCACCGAATATCAATGAACAGGGCATCCGTGGAGCGGGAAGCGGACGGACAACGTTCTTGGTGACAGATATTAAAGAAGGATGGGACTCAACTTCGAACGGCGGATTTGTCGGCGGATTTTTTTCTTCGGATGATGAAGATGTTGGTGTCCCGGGCAGCAATCAACGCGACATGCTCTACATCGATTCCTATCCAGGAATTTATTACAACGGAACGCGCAACGCCTCCCGGCCGTTGAGTACGCTGGCGCATGAATTTCAACATCTCATCCATTATAATTACGATCAAGATGAAGAAACGTGGGTGAATGAAGGCCTTTCGGAGTATGCTGAAGTAGTAACCGGTTTCCCGCTCAGGAGTCCGGATAAATATTTTTCGAATCCGGACGTTGGATTGAAAACATGGCGTGAAACCGACGATCCGAATGTGTTGAATGATTATTCTCGCGTCGCGTTGTGGACATTATTTTGCGCCGAACAAAACGGCGATGAATTCATCCGCGATCTTGTCCAGAGTCCGCTGCATGGAACAGCAGGATTCGGCGATGCCATCCAACGGTCTGGTGCTCCTTATGTATTCCAGCAAATATTCAGCAACTGGTTGATCGCAAACGCAGTCAATAATCGTTCAATCGATTCTAAATACGGATATCGTTATCATGTTAGTGGCGCTCCCGCACCTCTCAACCCGTCTCTGACAAATCCGAATGTATCGGGATCGAATCTTTCCGTTCCGCCGCTTGCAGGACAATATTTTGAGTTCGCGTATATTGATTCACTGACAATCCAATTTCAGCAATCGACAAATCAGCTTCAGGGTGCAGAAATTCAATTCAACACTAACTCGACATCTGTTTTACCGGTTACGATAAATTCACCGATAAGAGAATATTTGCCAGGATCGAATGGTTATCAAAGAACATTTATTATAAGCAACGTTGATGAGAATTCATCGTCGTCATTTTCATATTCAGCCAGCGGACCGCAATCGTACGTCGTGCAGGAATTGAAATACGATAATGGAACGCCTCAAACATTTTCAGGGAACAGCGCTTATTTCGGAATTGGCAATGGTTATCCAGGCTATGGTTTCGCCGTTCGGTTTTCTCCGGCAAATCCTATGAATAGGTTAATCGGCGCAAAACTTTACATCGCGTTCGACAACGAATTCTCAAATGGAACCGCACCTGCGGATGCTTCGAAGATTTTCGATTTTCATGTTTGGGGAGATCAAAATGGCTTACCGGGACAGGATCTCATTACACCATTCACCGTGACCGTCGTGCGCGATGGGATGACGGATGATTTCACAACCGTCAATTTGATAACATACGGAGATACACTTTCGAATCTTGCAGGACCGATCTATATCGGCTTCACGCAATCTGCTTCGAACAACAATGGCGTTTATGTTGCGCTCAACGGAACAACTCAAACTAATTACACATTTGGCCTTATTGATCCCATTAACAATAGATGGGAAGCACTTTCTGATCTGCAGACATCTTCTACTCAAACACTCGCCGGTTATAACATGATGATGCGTGCGCAATTTTTGTACAAGCAAAAAGAAACAGTTCCAGAAATTCCGGTTGCAGTCGGACAAAGTTATCCGAATCCTTTCGTCGTATCCTCGGCAAATTCGACCGTGCAAATTCCATACACAGGTCTCCCCGGACAGGCAATTGCACTCGACATCTATAATGTTTTGGGAGAGAAAATCTGCACACTGCAAACTATCGCACCGCCTGATGGTAAAGGAAACCTGACGTGGAATGGGAGAAACAGTTTGGGAAGATTTGTCGCATCCGGTTTGTATTTTTATATGCTCAAAGGCGCAAACGGCAAAGGCGTGGGTAAGATGGTGGTGGTGGAATAATACCATTCGTCGCTCTCGAAAACGATTAAAAGCATCGGAGGCTGTCCCGATTTGCTAACTATCCCACTAAAAAACTTCACTTTTTATTTTTTTTCTTGACTTACAAAGAATAATTTATTATCATTCGCATATAAAGTTTCAATGTTCAGCTTTATTTGCGTATATATTTTTCTTATTGGGCAACACTATAGGCAGGATTTGTAATGTGGTCAGGATGGCTATCAAGGATGTGGAGAGTTTTTTAGCATCCTAAAATACCTGCCGTAACTATAAAACATAGTATTACTGCATCTTCAACGAGCCTGATCTTGCTGATGAGCTTGGTAATTATACTTGTACAAAGGAGAAGTGTGCGCCTATGAGAGAAAGAAATAGTTTTACCTATCTATTTGCCGTAACAATAGTTTATGCGGTGTTACTCTCGGCAGTTGCCCTCGGTCAAATTCGGATACAAAAGAGTATTCGAATCAACCCGGGGATATCGACCGATGATGCGCCGCCAACCCGTTTACATTACAACGGTTATCTTCACGATTTATATGTTGAGTTTACGATTACACCTGCTGATCCCAACTTTCAACCATTATTGTGGTTATGGATGCGTCCCGAATGGACCGATGACTATGGGTTGATTATCCCGGGTCAGATGGATGCATGTGAAGAATATAGACCGCAGCTTAATACGTATGTTGAAGAATATTTAGGACAAGGATATTTTGCCGTAGCGCCGGAACATGGAGGAGGAAATCCAACAAACTATCCTTATACTCTCTCGGCGAGAGCGTTTGTCGATGGCATGAAAATACATGTATTGGGTATGCCTGGGGATAGCCTGATTTGTGATAGACCGGATTTCGATGTTTATTACGTCGATAGCTTAGTCTGTCATAGTTTTTGGAATGTATGTTGGGAATTCTATATTTTTAATTTAAGCACATTCGATAAACCTCTCTCAGAAACAATAACTCAGGGAAAGGTGAATGAGATTAGGTTCGATGGTGAAGTGATCGACCATAGAGTATCAACTCCGCCACCATATTGGTGTCCGATGGTCGATTCGGTAAACGTAACGATAACAAAAGGCGATAAATACGCCCATCTGTGCACGGAGACCGATACTGCATCGCAGATGACCATATTATCATGTCAAGAAACAGTATATCTTGAGGTAGACAGAGACGTACCCGACACGGTCGATCAATATTGTGTGGTTCAAACATCGACAAGAAATTTCGCACGAACCGATACGGTTTATTATCTGCCGCACGATACACTTTTTGTTACCTGTGAACCGAAACAGTTATACACAGGCGATACGGCTATAATCCATATGCATCAGCGGGTCGATGGCGTTGTTGATACGAATGAGTATTTTCAGTCAAGAGAAATCGGTATATTGGGAAATGATTGTTACGGTACATTGCTCGACGAGTGGGGCGATACTGCAACATATTTTCAAAATGTTACGGGTCAGTTACAGTTCATCGCTGCACAGGATATAGATGCCGACAGTGTATGCGCAAAAATACGAGTTGGGCTTGCGCCATCATTGCCGATGAGTTCTGTTGTGCCTTCGGGAACTGTACCTACAGGCCGTAGGCCTTTGGGAAAAGAAGAGAAGAAACCGATACCTGTCCCTTTGGGACTGGTTATAAAAACGAAGAATGGAGACTTGTCCCTTCGGGAGAAGAAGTCTGTTTCAATGATAAATGAACAGTATCAACAGAAAAATAAAAATGTGATGCCAAAGCCCACGACTCTTGCCGAGAGAGTAAAGCCGGCAAATCCCAAAGGGACAAGGGGAGCGAAGCCTGCGGGATTAATAAAGAAATCGGGGAAGATAAAAGACATTCAATTTCTGTATACGCAGGCAGGTTCGGATAGTATACCGGTAAAGAGCTGTGATATATTATTAGGACAGACGAAATACTATAAAGCCATCATTGATCCAAGTGATACAACAAAATTGAAAATAATTGGATCGGCAACACCAGATCTTTCTGGTGTGAAAGTAAAATCATTCACCGTCACGCCTGATGTAACTGGACAGAGGTTGGGTGTTTATTATGAATATAAGGATTCGACGGGGACTTATCGTGATTCGACCTTGATGATTCGCCTCGTAGGTCGCTATTGGAAACCGGATACAACATTTAAGGTGAAACTTACTGCAACCGATGGGAATCATTCGGGCGATATTGTGATTGAGGTGAAGAAACCGGATATTCTAGGAAAAAGTCCTCACCAAAAATTGGATGTCTTTAGTAATACTTTTAATCTTGATAGCGTCATTATTTCATATGCAGGCAAGAATGGAATTCCACCGCAATTTATTAAAAGCCAGATTGAAAAAGAATCTACTTTTAATCCATGTTATCTTTATGAACCATTTACTGATTTAGATCATCAACTCAAATCTGCTGATTCACTTCTTATAGATACAAACAAATATTGTATAAAAAGCAGTACGGATATTGGAAATCCGGTTTTACCAACTACTCATACAAATGTTTGTAATGCCCTCGGTAAAACAACCTATCCTGGTTATAGTGGAACCATTTGGGATAATTATAACAAATATAAGAATAGCCTCTATGCAAGAGTAAACAGTAACGGTATAGTTGTTTATCAAAGACTTAATATAATTTGGAGAGATTCTTTGGTAAATCCGATTAAGAAAGATCTTCAGAAACAAGGTTTGTCGGAGATCGAAGCCAAAAGTAAGGCTGAAATAATTGCGACTGATTCTTTACCGAATTATCTTCGCTATATTTATAAGGGAGGGAAAATGGATACACTTTTGGCTCAAACCAGAATTGTTGCTTCATACGGATTGATGCAATTGATTTATTATAATGCGATAAAGGAAGATGGTTATTCAATAGATGATTCACATTTGCCTGAGACAATCAATGTAACAGATACAACGCTTTTCTATGGATTGAATCATTTGAAGTCAAAATTCAAATGGAAATTTATAAATCAGAATTTTGATGCATATTCTGAATGGCGATATGGATTTGAGGAAACCTTCAGAAGGGCGCTTAATCTTTATCGCGGAGAAGGAACCATCAGTGGCACTTATGGCACAAGTGTTTTAAATAATGCGTCAAATTATTTTCCTAAAACAACAAAATAGGAATAAAGAAATGAAGACATATTTAATCATATTTTTCAGTATTATTGTTTTCTACGGTAATGTCGTCTCGCAAAGTATGCGTGATCTTATTAATCAGCAGATTCAATCGATAGGATTAAATTATCGTGAAGAAACTTATATAGAAGTGAATAAGGCAGTCGGTTTAGCAGGTGGTCAATTTGTCGAAGGTGAGATTGAAGATCCTTACGGTACATTAAAAGATTGTGTATTATTCACCGCTTATCAATCTACGCAACGGCTCGACAGCACTCTCTATTTGGTTGGTGTTTTGAAAAATAGTAAAATCATTTGGTATTATCCGATATATTCTGAAGAACTTGCAAGTGCCGATATATATTCTACAATTGATTTAAATCTTGAAGGAAAAGTTGACATTGTTGTGGAGTGTAAACACGGTACAGAAGGGTTAATGTCTTTTTTATGGATATTTAGTTGGGATGGTACTAAGGGAGAGTTAATAAATGATATAGATGAGGAAGGTTTTTCTATGATAGAAGGATATTATCATTCATATGATTTTTCCGATTTAGATGGTGACGGAATTATGGAAATACGAAGTTATCCGCGTGTTGTCGAAGATTCTCTTAATCTTGCTTCTTGGAGTTGGAATGGACAAAAATATGGAAAATGGCCAAATACACCTACTCTATCATTTAAATCATGGCTCCCTGCGAAAAATGCAATGGCAAATGTAAACTGCATAGTTCTTCAAAAAGACACTATTTATCAATACGAATATAATGTTCAGAATAAAGTGGGAAGCAAGCGGCGGATTGAGAATTTTCATATTCCAGTGAATACAATGACAATTGGTTATTCATTTGGAAGCTGGCATTCTTCGGGTGGAGATTATTTCCCTATAGTTTCATGGGATATGATAGGACTCAATTATATAAACATGTTTAAGCCGGGTGAAAAGAAAACTGGATTTATAATGAGTTCGAAAGGTTTACCCGCAATAAATAATTATTATGTTCAATCTGAACGAGGATTGATGGAGATAGATTTTGACTTGAATGATTTACGAGATGATATAATAAATAATAGTACATCTGGCATAACATTATCACCGCAAAATATTCCCAATCCTTTTATTCCATCATCTTTTCTCGATACCCTCACCTCCCTTACCACCCGCTCCCGCGATCTCGGCTGGATAAAACAACAGCCTATATCGGATAAATATACCGGGTATTTCTCAACCGCAAAAACAGCATTGCAGAAGAACAAAATCTCGCTAACACACTCAACACTCACACAAGCGCTCCACGATGTCGATGTAGACAGCTCATCAACATTAACGAGTGAAGCATACGCACTTATAAAGTATAATACAGAATATCTGCTTGCACATCTGCCCAATACAATATCAGCCCTGGACATGCTCGATACACTGCGAGTGCGGACAGATCGCACAATACCGAACAATACTCCATGCGGCAGAGACTTCAAAGAAGACCTTATAGAAAATATCGCGAAAGCAAAGAAAGAACTCATTGAAAAAGATACAATCGCTTGTGCATTGTATATCAAAATGTATGAAAAACAAATATGCGAGAAGTACAATCATAGAAAAGGAAAACCATGCGTAACAACCGATGAGTATAATTATCTTTATCCTTACGCAGAATCGATTGTAGAATTACTACTGCCGCTTCCACCTAAATGCGGCGGCTCGTGCAAAGATAAACTCTTTGATCTGAAGAGTGAAATAGGAAGATGTACGAAGAAAGGATACTGCAGTAGAGGAGAATTCGAGAACGGAATGGAAGAACAAATCGATAAGGCAGTGAAATGTATCGAGAATAAGGATTCTACAGGTACGGCAACATGTCTCGGGTTATTCGAGCAAGAGGTACAACAGACGTATGAACAGACAAAGAAACGGTACGACGAGAGAAAGTATGTGAAACCTGAAGGATACATTACGTTGTATTACAAAGCGGAATATATACTCGAAGACCTTGAGCACTAAGAAATTGTATGTCCAACTTTGTGATCTTTATAGAAAGCAAAATAACCTTAGTGTCCTTTGTGGTTTTGCTCTTATTAAAAAAATAACCACAAAGGGCACAAAGTAAAATGTTTAGTCGGAACTAAATAGAAATTGGAGAAATACAAAATGAAATCATATTTAATGATAGTGATGTTTCTGCCGGTGCTTCTAATTGCCGGCGAAACCGAGCAGACGAATATCATTCCATACAATTCGAAGGGAAACGTTGTAGCACTTTCGGTAGAGAACACGTCTAAACTGACGGCGAAGGGAGTTAGTGTTGAAATTCAAAATGTACCGAAATGGATACGGTTTGACTCGACAAAGGTGCAGTTAAGCAGTATTGCAACAAAGAAGTCGAAACAGGCCGAATTTACCTTCTCAGTCGATCGAAGTGCACCGGTCGACAAGGAGCAGAAGATAAAAGCGCTTGTAAAAACAGCCGATGGACAAAAGTGGACAACGGAGATGTCGATTATGGTATCGGCACCGAAGGAATTTCATCTCTATCAGAATTATCCCAATCCGTTCAATCCTTCAACAACAATTGCAATCGATTTACCGAAACAAACGAAGGTGAAGATTGTCATTTACGATATCTTGGGAAGAATAGTGAAGCAGTTGGCAGATGAAACCAAGGAAGCCGGGTACGCTGAGTTTTCATGGGATGGAAGGAACGATCACGGATCGGCGGTTGCTTCGGGTATGTATTTCTATCAGGTATCGGCTGGAAGTTATCATGCCGTGAAAAAAATGGTGATGATGAAGTAGCAAAAACTTCAACTACCAAAATATTTCCCCGGATCTCTCAATATCTCTTCGTTCTTCTTCGTCCGTTGCAATGCCCGCAGTAATGCTTTCATCGCCTCGACAGGTTTTTGCCGTTCGAGATATCTTCGCAATTGATAATGCATCGCGGTTGCATCACCAAATAGCAACTCTTCTCTTCTCGTTCCAGATTCTAAAATATTTATGGCAGGAAAAATTCTGAGATTTGCAAGATCACGGCTGAGTACCAGCTCCATATTTCCAGTCCCTTTAAATTCCTGGAAGATCAATTCATCCATCCGTGAATTAGTGTCGACGAGCGCCGTTGCAATAATTGTGAGTGAACCGTGATTCTCAAGTGCTCGCGCCGAGCCGAAAATGCGTTTCGGAATTTCCAGCGCCCGTGAATCCACACCGCCTGAGAGAGTTCTGCCGCTGCTTCGTTGAGCAAGATTGAACGCTCGCCCGAGTTTGGTAAGTGAATCGAGCAGAAGCACAACATCGCGTCCTTGTTCAGCTCGCCGTTTAGCATACTCTAGTGCGAGCTGCGCTAATCGTGTGTGATCCAGCCGTTCCTCATCGTGCGAACTCGCGAATACTAATCCGCGTATCGAACGACGAATGTCAGTTATCTCCTCCGGCCGCTCGTCGATCAGCAAAATTACAAGATCGAGGTCGGGATGATTTTCGCTGATGGAGTGCGCGATTTGCTGCAGAAGGACAGTCTTCCCCGAACGCGGCGACGCAACGATAAGTCCGCGCTGACCTTTCCCGATCGGACAGATTAAATCGATAACACGCATTGCGATATTGCTTTTTGGGCCTGAGAGTTTTAATATCTCGCTTGGATTAACGGCGGTGTGCTGTGAAATATCCGGCACGGCGAACCATTTCTTTGGAGTCATGTCGTTGACGTGCAAAATCTCCGACAATTGTAGTTTGCCGTCCGAACTTTCGCTCGTTTTTCCCTCAATTAAAACGCCCGCGCGCAAACGATTCGATGTGATGATGTGTGGTGGAACGTATGGATCGGAAGGAAGTCGCTTGAGATCGATCGAAATTTGACGAATGAAACCGAAACCACGCGGTTCAATTTCTAGAATGCCGGAACATTTATTTTCCATATCAGTAGCCTTGCTGTCGCTGAAGAGAGGTTAAAGAAAAGGTCAAGCTAGATAATAAGAGAAATATATTGATAACTTCTACCCCACTTTTGTGTCCTTCATAGAAGGCATTGTCACCTTCGCGATCTTTGTTGCTCTCCTTTTAGTCATAATATTGGGCATTATATTTAACCACAAAGGACACAAAGATGAACTAGCTTTCTATGAAGGACACGATGAAAAATACTTCAAGCCGTTTCTACGTTCCTGCAGAATAATCTTCGAGATACTTCTCCTGAGCCGGAGTCAGCTTGTCAATCGAGAATCCTCCGGTGCTCAATTTCACACGCGCAATTTCCTGATCCTGTTCGCCCGGAATATCGTACACATTATTTTCTAATCGGACACCTTTCTTTTGAAGTTCTACAAGCCGGAGTTGCGACATGAATTGGTTAGCGAACGACATATCCATGACCTCCGACGGATGACCTTCGGCTGCCGCGAGATTCACAAGTCGGCCCTGCGCGAGAACGTACAATTTATTGCCGTTCTTCAATGTGTATTCTTCGTTGTTCGGACGAATTTCACGGACGCTCTTTGTCAGTTTCTTCAAATCAACCAGATTGATTTCGCAATCGTAGTGACCTGTGTTGCAGACAATCGCGCCATTTTTCATTTTCGGAAAATGGCGCCCAACAATTACATCCTTCACACCGGTTGCCGTCACAAAAATATCTCCAATTTTTGCGGCCTCATCCATTTTCATTACACGCATGCCGTCGAGTGTTGCTTTCAACGCGGCGGTCGGTTTTACTTCCGTGACGATGACATTTGCGCCGAGACCTTTCACCCGATTCGCAACGCCTTTGCCACAGTGCCCATAACCTGCAACGACCACATTTTTTCCAGCGAGCAACACACTTGTTGCGCGGATGATTCCGTCAAGAGTCGATTGACCGGTACCGTACACGTTGTCAAAGTCCCATTTGGTTTCTGCATCATTCACGGCGATGACCGGATACATCAATGCGCCATCTTTCGCCATTGCACGTAAGCGATGGACGCCGGTCGTGGTCTCTTCCGTTCCGCCAATGATCTCCCCTAACAAATCCTGTCGCTTGTTATGTATTGTAAAAATTAGGTCGGCTCCATCGTCAAGCGTTAGGTTTGGCCTGAACTTCAGTGTTTCCTCGATGCACCAGTAAAATTCTTTGACGTTCATTCCATGCCATGCATAAATTGGAATGCCTTCTGCGGCAAGAGCGGCAGCCACGGCGTCGTTCGTCGAGAGCGGGTTACAGCCGCTCCAGCTCACCTGAGCGCCGGCTTCTACAAACGTTCGAACCAGTACCGCCGTTTCCTTGGTTACGTGCAAACAGCCGGCAATACGGAATCCTTTGAGAGGTTTTGTTTTCTTATATTTTTCACGCAACGCCATTAACACCGGCATTCGGGATTCTGCCCATTGAATTAATTTTTGCCCTTCGGCAGCAAGTTTGATATCTTTTACTTTGAAGACGCCTTTTTTCTCGTTCATAATTTTCAATTTTATTTGTGATTGATATTATTTACTTTCGATCGACTTTTTTAAACAACGGAACAAGGTCGAGTTTTTCCCATGTGAAATCTTTATCATTACGTCCGAAGTGTCCGTATGCCGCCGTTTTTCTGTAAATGGGGCGCAATAGTTTCAACCGGCGGATAATGCCGCGCGGTGTAAGGTCGACATGTTCCTGAATAAATTTTGCAAGAAAGACATCTGATACTTTTCCGGTTCCATGTGTATCCACATGAATCGATACTGGTTCAGCAATGCCGATCGCGTAAGCGATTTGAATTGTGCATTCATCCGCCAAGCCGGACGCAACCACATTTTTTGCAAGATGGCGTGCCGCATAAGCAGCGCTACGGTCGACTTTCGACGGGTCTTTACCGCTGAAGGCACCACCGCCATGAGGAGCACGGCCGCCATAAGTGTCGACAATAATTTTTCGTCCCGTTAAACCGGTATCTCCGTGTGGCCCGCCAATTTCAAATCGCCCTGTCGGATTGACGTGATAAACTGTTTTTGAATCGAGATACTCCGCCGGGATTACCTGTTTGATCACATGTTCGATAACATCTTCTTTTATTTTCTTTTGTGATACATCAGGATCATGCTGGGTAGAAATTACGACAGTATGAATACGTTTTGGCGCTTTGCCTTCATATTCAACGGTCACCTGTGATTTTGCATCCGGACGAAGGTACGGCATTAATTGCGGTGATTTTTTTCGAATTTCCATAAGCCAGTAAACGAGTTGATGTGCATAAAATATAGGCATCGGCATATAAGTCGGCGTTTCATTACATGCATATCCGAACATCATGCCTTGATCACCTGCGCCGCCGGTATCGACACCGAGAGCGATGTCGGGTGATTGCTGATGTATAGTTGAAACAATACCGCAGGAATCTGCATCGAATCGATATTCTGCTTTTGTATATCCAATCGAACGGATGACTTCGCGGACGAGAGACGGGACTTCAACATAACCCTTTGTTGTAATTTCACCTCCAACTACAACAAGTCCGGTGGTTACGAACGATTCGCATGCGACTCGGGAATGCGGATCCTGTTTTAATAATTCATCGAGAATAGCATCGAATATCTGATCGCAGATTTTATCCGGATGTCCTTCTGAGACTGATTCGGAAGTGAAGAGTTGTGGCATACTGCTCCTGTTTAATGATGATTTCATGTATGATAAAAACGTTCTCATGAAAAGTCGATCTCGGAAGAATCACCTACATTAATGTGTTTCCAATTCCCGCTGACTCTCGCATGATTTCCGATGATCGAATCTTCCAACAACGCACCACTGACCTGTGCATCTTCGCTGATAATTGAGTTTCTTAGAATTGCATCATGGACAACAGCTCTTTCTCCGATTGTCGTATACGGTCCAATGATGGAATTTGATACTTGAGCCGACGGAGAAATAAATGCTGGGGGAAATACCACAACTCCCGGATACGTTGCATTGGTCGCCATTTTATCCAATAGATGGCGATTCGTTGAAAGCAGTGTTTCCGGTTTTCCACAATCATACCATCCATCTACCGGGAATGTTTTCATTTTTTCTCCCGCCCGAATCATCAATTGCAATGCATCTGTCAGTTGATATTCATTTTTCGTTCGGATATTTTCAGTCATGAGTTTTTTAATACATTCTAAAAGCAAGGATGTATTGGTAATATAGTAGAGCCCGACAAGAGCTAAATTGCTTGTTGGGTGTTCAGGTTTTTCAACCAGGCGGGAAATATATCCATTCTCAACTTCCGCAATTCCAAAGCGCCTGGGGTCATCAACCAATTTTACTCCAAGCAAAGAGACACTTGACTTTAAAATAGATGAAAGATCGACATCAAAAATTGTATCGCCGAGTATAATCAGCACCGGTTCATCAACAGGTATGGTGTGCTGTGCCAGGTAGATCGAGTGGCCGAGGCCAAGCCGTTCTTCCTGTTCGATGAAATCAATATGCATGTTATAATGGTTTGTTATATATTCTTTAATTTTATCACCCATGTAACCTATAATTATCGAAGCATCGTTTATGCCGGACGATAACAAAGTATCTAAAATATGACCGATGATAGGTTTACCGGCAACATTAAGTAATACTTTTGGAAGAGTATACGTATGTGGGCGTAAACGGCTTCCTACACCAGCTACTGGAATAACAGCTTTCATTGAATACCTTTGATGATGAAGATAAGCCTCTTCTTGCCGGACTTGAATTAATTTATAAATATAAAATTACACAAGAATCTGCCAAGAATCAACATTTTTCAGGACTTTTTATCCGGTGTCGTCGATGAGGAAGGTGGCGCCGGAGATTCCGATGAAGAAGTTTTCGACTTTTTATTAGAATTATTGTTCTTATAATCTGTCAGATAAAATCCCGTTCCACGAAAAATCATACCGGATCCCGCACTTAGCAACCGTTTAAGGGCAGGCTTACCACATATTGGACAAATGAAATGCGGTTCAGCTTTCATTGATTGGAAATCCTCAAATGAATGGCCACAGTCGGAGCATTTATATTCATACGTTGGCATATTATCCCTTTTCCATACATCCTTTATTAAAACACACATTAAATATACAAAAATTCCGTCAGATTTTCAATCTTCAAGGTATTATGCGATTAGCTTGACTTTCTCGCGATGCTCGCCTATATTTTGTACAAGGATACAAGTTCGGTTTTTCGTTTAACTCTCAGTTCGGAAAAAAAAAGGAATTCATTGCTCCACTGGTGGCAATGATCATGAGGAGTCCTATGGAGGAAAAAGATTTCTTAAGTAACGTTCCGATTTTTTCAGATCTAGCGGAAAAAGAGTTTGAAAAAATTGCTGCTCTGGGAGTCCGGAAGAAATATAAGAAGGGAAGTATTATTCTTCTGGAGGAAGAATCCGGTTCTGCCCTCTTTACTATCGTTGCCGGAAAAGTAAAAATAGTTCGAACCGACGATGACGGCCGTGAAGTGATTTTATCGATTCTTGGTGAGAATGAATTTTTCGGAGAGATGGCATTGCTTGATGGATTCTCACGGTCTGCCAGTGTAGTTGCCATCACAAGGTCAGAATTATTTATTATCCATCGTCGCGATTTTCTGCAATTTCTGAATGACTATCCGACGATTGCAATTTTGCTTCTGAAAGAATTAACCAGTCGGCTGCGAAAAGCTGATGCACAAATTAAAAGTCTCTCGTTACGCGATGCGGCAGGAAGGGTGGCGAATGTTGTCCTGCAACTTGCCGACGATATTGGCCGAATCCGGAATGGACGGGTGGAGATAGATGACCTTCCTCTTCAACAGGATCTGGCAAATATGGCGGGCACATCGCGTGAAACAATTTCACGCATGATACATCAGTTTATAACTAAAGGTTACCTTCAGATGAAGGGAAGCACGCTGATTATAAACGATTATGAAAAATTTAAAAGTCTGTTTACATAAACAGGAATACTATTACGGTGTCTATCACCTCCACGTATTTTGTTTAAAGCAGGGAATGGCTGTTGATGAAAATAGAAATAAAAGTTTTTTTAGAAGGTGAAGTGGTAACCCGGTGAATAAAGCATGGAAAGTTGATCTCCATACACACACTAATTATTCCGATGGCGCACTCACCCCGCAACAATTAATTCAAAAAGCTCGTGCTGCCGATATTCGGGTGCTCGGGATTGCCGATCATGATAATATTGGAGCGTTGGATGAAGCGATTGAATGTGGTTCTGAAGTCGGAATGGAAATTATTAATGGTGTTGAACTCAGCGCCGCACTAGGTGAAAGAGACATTCATATTCTCGGCTATTTCATCGATCACAAGAACCCGAAATTGCTCGACTACCTGTCGTTGTTCCGGCGCGAAAGACTTAAGCGAGCCCAACGGATTGTTGAGAAACTCCATTCATTAAAAATTCCACTTACGATGGATGCAGTTCTTGAACAGGCCGGGAGCGGGTCTGTGGGTCGTCCTCATATTGCAAATGCACTGGTTGATGGAGGTTTGACAGAAACATATCTCGAGGCTTTCGAGAAATATATAGGATATGGTGGTCCTGCTTATGAAAAAAAATTCCAACTATCTCCTCGGGAAGCTGTGGAAATCATTTCTTCAGCGGGAGGAATTTCGTTCATTGCCCATCCGGGGAAAAACATGTACGAGTCCGTGCTAATGCAGTTAATTAAAACTGGGGTAGATGGCATCGAAATTGTCCATCCCTCGCATTCTCCTGAAGTCCAGCAATACTACCGGAGTGTTGCAAATCAATATTACCTGCTCGAAAGCGGCGGATCGGATTTTCATGGCGGAAAGAAAAATGATGATTGGGCGTTGGGAACGGTTTTCGTTACAGATACCTTGGTTGAAGCAATGAAACGACGATTGTTCAAATAATTTATCACAGAACGGATTAAAAATATGGATTATCAGGGAACATTATCTGCAAAAGGATTTCGATTTGGAATCGTAATAAGTAGATTTAATAGCCAAATCACAAAAAAATTGTTTGAAGGTGCGGTGGATTGTCTTGTCAGACATCAAGCCGACGATAAGCAGATCGACACAGTCTATTGCCCGGGAGCTTTTGAAATTCCTTTAACAGCACAACTGCTTGCAAGCTCGAAAAAATACGACGCGATAATTTGCCTTGGATGTGTCATTCGCGGTGAAACTCCACATTTCGATTATATTGCGGCTGAAGTATCAAAAGGCATTGCTCAAATTACACTATCCCATAACATTCCACTGGGTTTTGGCGTCCTTACTACAGACACCATGGAGCAAGCAATCGAACGTGCAGGTGGTAAAACAGGGAACAAAGGTTGGGATGCTGCTTTGAGTGTCATCGAAATGGTCAACCTTCAAAAACAATTTAACGTGAAATAACGGATGAAGTATTGGTGCGGCATTCTCTTCGGGTTGTATATATCAACGTTCCAAGTTATAAGTCAGCAGCATACCGGTGAATGGAAAGTTTATACGGCAAAAAACGCCGTTAATGTTGTTAGTTGTCGGAATGATGTTGTTTGGAGTGGAACTTCGGGTGGGATTTTTTCCTATCGTTTCTCCGATAGCTCATTCACCCAATTCACCTCTTCTGAAGGACTCCCGTCAAACGAAATCACGGGTATTCTAACCGATAACGACGGTTCTGTCTGGGTCGGCACTCAATCCGGAGGGCTGGCTCATTACACACCCTCGAGCGGACGATGGCAAATCAACCTTGATATTACGCAATCCACAGTCTCAATCGCAGCTCAGAAACAGATTAACGGTTTTTTATCCAGCGGCGATTCACTCTATATATTCGGCGAATTTGGTGTAGCACTCTTTCATAAAAGGGCGTTTGAGTTCGGCGACACTTACAATCACTTTATCTCGCCTTCCTCGAATTGTGCCTTAATTGCACAGGGAAAAATTTGGATCGGCACGGATAAGGGAGTTGAAGTTGCTTGGTTATCGTCTTCTAATCTCGTTTCACCTGATTCCTGGCAGAGTTATGGAATAGTAGAGAATAATAACGCAGCTCCGATAGTATCCATATTTGAGAACCATGCAATTTTGTTTGCGGCTACTTCAAATGGCATTTACAGTTTTCAAAATGATGCCTGGAATCTATACTGGAGTTCGAGTTCCTTCAAAATTCTAAAGATAATCCCCGTTCAGGATGGAATGATAGTTCTCAGCTCGAATGGCATCTACAAGTTGACACAAAGTATGCAGCTCATGACACTATATGTCAATTCAGGATTAACATTCTCAGATTTTACATTGACTAATGCCGGCGATCCGGTGATTGCAACTACAAACAATGGATTGATTTATTGGAAGAATAAAATCGCCTGTCCTGTCATCCCAAATGGACCGGCATCAAATCTATTTCTTAATCTTGCAGTTGACAATAATGGAGTTGTATGGGTGGGTACAGGGCGTGATGGACATGGAACGGGTTTTATGAGTTTCGATGGGACTTCCTGGATGAATTATGATAAATCCAAATATCCTTTTTTTAAGGATAATGATTTTTACCATGCATCTATAGGGACCAATAATTCGAAGTGGATCAGTGCATGGGGTGGAGGCGTTGTTTCAATCGATAACAAGGGGAATGTAATTTTGTTTAATCATGCGAAAGCAGGTTTTGCTGGAGATGGGGATAACGATTTCGTAGTCATCGGTGATGTGGCAACTGATTGGCGTGGAAATACCTGGATGATTGATCTATTACCAGATGATGGAAAAATACTTTGGGTTATGCGACCGGATTCTACATGGAGCGGTTTCACAGCACCCAGCCAAATTGTTCCTTCCACTTACTTGGATGGTTTGACAATCGATCAAAACGGAAATAAATGGATATTTATTCGTGATGACGGTGTTAAATCGTATGGTCTCTTTTTTGTGGATTCGAAGGGAACATTGGATGATGTTGGCGATGACGAATGGTACATCATCACCTCTGAAAGTAATAGTTTGGAGAGTGATAATATAAAAGCAGTCGCGGTGGATAATCAGGGATCTCTTTGGGTTGGAACGGACCAAGGCGCTAACTATATTGTTGATCCATCAAATCCATTCGCAGCAAATAATATTTTTACAGTCTATCCTTTACATGGACTATATATCAATTCCATAATAGTTGATGCTCTAAATAACATCTGGGTCGGAACCAATCAAGGAATCGTAGTACTGTCTGATCAATATAACGTACTCGCCCAGTATACAGTTGCATCGACAAATGGCAAGTTACCCGATGATAACGTGAAATCAATCGCTTTCGATCGGGAACATGGAATTGCATATTTCGGAACTGATAAAGGGCTCGCAGCCTTAAAAACGGATATCCTCGCTCCAAAGGAATCTTTTGGAACCCTTACATTTGCACCAAATCCATATATCATACCGTCAGACCATCGGATGACAATCAATGGTCTAATCGCTGATGCCGGTGTAAAAATTTATAGTATCGATGGTAGAATGATCAGAGAACTGAATGATAAAAGTTCTTTGACAGGCGGCCGGATAGCATATTGGGATGGTAAAGATCGATTTGGCAAAGATGTCTCAAGCGGAATATATCTGATAGTTGCTTATAGCGTTCAAGGAGATCAGGTCGCTAAAGGAAAGGTCGCTGTTATTCGGAAGTAGGTGATGTTTGTTAGATCAATTGTGACTTTTTCCGAGGAGTGATTTCGAAAAGAGAGAAAGGATTACTCGGTGGAGAATGAAAATTTAAAAGATTTTGGCGAAGAGGTTTATTCCAGGAAAGTTCGAGCAGGGAAACGCACTTATTTTGTCGATGTAAAAAGAACTCGCCGTCTACGTGATTTCTATATTACGATCACAGAAAGTAAGCGCATAGGCGAAATTGAATATGAAAAACATAAAATCTTCATCTATAAAGAAGATCTCGATAAATTCATGGAAGCCTTGTCGGCAACAATCGATTATATTCACACCGAAACGGGAAAAGAATCAACTCCTGCCAGCCAGGATGTGAAAGAAGAAAAAACAGTGAATAATTTGGATTCCATTAAGGCATTTTGATGTTATGCCTTTTTCCTTGACTCTCTGTCAATTTTTCCCTATTTTATAACGTTTTTTCGGCAACCGAGAGGTTGGGTGAGAATCGCTGAGATACTATTACGAAGTGATGAAAACCGCCATGCAGATTAACGTGTCGAATTTATCACAAGGAATTCACACTTACGAACTGGAAGCAGATCCGCAGGATTTGGGGGTGCAAGAGTTATTTCATTCCACTATTTATGTCACAGCAATGTTGGAAAAAACGTACAACCAAATGCTTTTAGAAACCACGATCCGTGCGGGGGAGGGGCATTTTCATTGCGACCGCTGCATTGATGAATTTAACAGGATAACAGAGGGAAAATACAGGAAAATCTATGTTATCCATGACGAAGATGCAGTTGGTGTCAATCCTGATGAGCTGGAAATATTATCTCCAGACACAAATATCATCGATATTACTCAGGATGTTAGAGATGCCATTCTTCTGGCAATTCCACTCAAGTTACTCTGTCGTGAAGATTGTGCCGGATTATGCCCTCGCTGCGGAGAAAACTTGAACAACGGGAAATGCCAATGTTCTCCGGCGCCCGCCGATGAACGCTGGGAACCGTTAAGTCGATTACTGCGAAATTGAATTCTTGATTCCAGTATTTTCCATGAAGAAGAACTTCGTCGACATCAGATTGAAGTTATAATAGTTGATTATAGGAGGTAGTATGCCAAATCCAAAACGACGTCATTCAAAAGCCCGTTCACGAAAACGTCGTACACATTATAAAGCCACCGCCCAATCTATTGGTGAATGTCCTAATTGTCACGAGCCGAAACTTCATCATCGTGCTTGCCCGAATTGTGGGTATTATAACGGACGATCTATTGTTAGTCCAAAAGAATCTTAATCAAGAACGGCTCTCCTGTCTGATTGACGCAGGAATATGAAATCGTTACGAATTGCAGTCGATGCTATGGGGGGTGATCACGCTCCGGACGTTGTTCTGGATGGCGCGCTTGATGCTTTACGGCAAACCTCGAATCGTTTTGAAATTGTTTTCGTCGGTGATCAAAAACTTCTAGAGAATGAATTATCGAAGCGGGAGAAATTAGATCTCAAGTATTCCATAGAACATGCTCCGGAAATTGTTGATTTCGATGATGACGCTCTCGCACCTGTCAAAACTAAAAAGCGTTCATCCATTGCGGTCGGACTCGATCTCCACAAGCAAGGAAAAGTAGATGCATTTGTCAGCGCCGGTCACACAGGTGCCGTGATGAGTGCTTCAACACTCATACTCGGGCGCATTCCGGGGGTAGGACGGCCTACGATTGCGGCCGCAATGCCTAGAGAACAAGGCATCTGTCTTATCGCCGATGCGGGTACTAATATCGATTGTCGTCCACAACACTTGTTGGAGTTCGGCGTTATGGCAAGCATATTCGCTGAACAAGTGTTGCACATCGATAATCCGAAGGTCGGTTTGGTCACATACGGCGAAGAAGAGAATAAAGGAAATGCGTTAACATTAGAAGCGGCAAAATTATTCCGGCAGAGCAAATTGAATTATGCCGGAAACATCGAGGGACGCGATATCCTCAACGGAAAAGTAGATATTGCGGTTTGTGATGGATTTGTCGGAAATATAATTATAAAATTTGCTGAAGGAGTGAACGATTTACTCCGTGCAAAACTTAAATTGTTTGCAGAAAAATCATTGTTGAATAAATTCCGTATAGCTCTTGCATACGGAACATTGAAAAAGGTACTGAAGGATTTCGATTATCAGGAATATGGCGGTGTTCCATTGCTCGGAGTAAATGGAGTGACGATCATCGGCCACGGCGGTTCGAGCGCCAAGGCAATTAAGAATATGATCCTGAAAGCGGAAGAAATGGCGCAAAAAGAAATCCACCTGAAAATTCAGCAAGCACTAGCTTCAGCGTAGGAAAGGATGAGGATGCAGAAAAAAAGAGCAACTATTACAGCAATCGGGCACTATGTTCCTGAAAAAATTTTATCTAATGCCGATCTTGAAAAAATGGTCAATACAAATGATCATTGGATTCAAACACGTACCGGTATTTGTGAACGCCGAATTCAGGAAATGGGCGCGACGTCAGATCTAGGAAGTTATGCCGCGAAGAATATGTTTTCTCATAGTAATGTCCGTCCCGAAGAAATCGAAGCAATCATTGTTGCAACGATTACTCCCGATATGATGTTCCCGAATACAGCATGTTTGATCAAAGAAAAAATCGGTGCAAAAAACGCTTTTTGTATGGATTTGTCGGCGGCATGTTCGGGTTTTATTTTTGGACTGGTTACGGCGGCACAATTTATTGAAAGCGGGAATTTTAAAAAGATTCTTCTTGTTGGCGCTGATAAGATGAGTTCTATCACCGACTATTCCGACCGGAACACATGCATTCTTTTTGGCGATGCCGGAACGGCTGTTCTTCTTGAACCAAGCGATGACCCGGAATTCGGGCTTCTCGATATGCGACTTTACTCCGATGGTTCCGGAGCATCAGCACTGTATCTGAAAGGTGGAGGAAGCCTTTACCCACCTACACATGAAACAGTAGATAAAAAAATGCATTATATCTATCAAGATGGCAAAGCAGTTTTTAAGATCGCTGTTGCTGGCATGGCAGATGTATCGGAAGAGATGATGAAACGTAATAATCTCACGGCAGATGATTTAGACTGGCTCGTGCCGCATCAAGCAAATATGAGAATCATTACCGCCACTGCAGATCGCGCTAAGTTGAATATGACTAAAGTAATGGCTAATATCGATCGTTACGGAAATACAACGGCGGCAACGATTCCACTCTGCCTTTCAGAATATTGGCAGGCAGGAAAACTTCAGAAAGGACACCGATTGATTTTAGTCAGTTTCGGAGCCGGATATACATGGGGAGGCATTTACTTTCGCTGGTCACTCGATCCGAAATAACACAGGAGCAATTCATGGGAAAAACCGCTTTTATATTTCCGGGACAAGGTTCACAATATGTTGGGATGGGTGACGATCTCAACAAGCAAAGTGTTGTTGCTCAGGAAATATTTACAACAGCAGATAAAATTTTAGGATTTTCATTAAGTTCAATTTTATTCGGTGGGCCCGAAGAAGAATTAAAACAAACAAAAAATACTCAGCCGGCGATTTTTTTACATAGCGTGATTCTTACACAATTATTGCCTGATCTGAAAGCCGATATGGCTGCCGGGCATTCACTCGGTGAATATTCAGCATTAACCTTTGCCGGAGCTCTTTCGTTCGAAGATGGATTACGATTGGTTCGTTTGCGCGGCGAGCTGATGCAACGAGCTGGTGAACAGCAAAAAGGGACTATGGCTGCAATCGTCGGTTTAGAACCATCCGTTCTAGAAACCGTGTGCAAGGAAGCGTCGGTTTCCGGGGTTGTAGTTCCTGCAAATTTCAATTCTCCGGGACAAATAGTCGTATCCGGTTCTGTTGAAGGTGTGCGGAAGGCGATGGAACTTTCAAAAGCGCGAGGCGCAAAATTGGCGAAAGAGCTGGTTGTCAGCGGAGCGTTCCATTCTCCGCTCATGCAAAGCGCTGCAGATGAATTCTACAAAGCGCTTGAACAAACCAAAATCAACGATGCAACAATTCCGGTCTATGCAAACGTTACTGCGAAGCCGGTTCAAAGGGCCGAAGAAATCAGGAATCTCCTTCTTAAACAATTGACACAACCGGTGCGATGGGAAGAATCGGTTCGTACAATGATTTCCGACGGAGCAACGAGGTTTGTTGAAATCGGGCCCGGAAAAGTTTTACAAGGTTTGGTAAAACGAACAAAGGATAATGTGGAAGTGACGGGAATGGACAAGTGGCAGGATTTGCAAACGGTGAAGATGTGATGGAATATCAAACGATAACGATTGCAGGGAAAAAAATAGATATCAACTTGATCAATCATGGTTTCGTTGCCGGAAGCAGTATGGCGGGATGCAACGGTTCATGCTGTCGGTCTGGTGTGTATATCGATATCCGAGAACGCGATCGTATTTTGTTGCATAAAGATGCAATCAAGTATTACATGGATGAAACTCAGGTTCAAGATGAACGTCAATGGTTCGACGATGAGATTCTGGAGGATATGGATTTCAAATCCGGGCATGCGGTTGGCACCAGCGTCTTCAACGACAAGTGCACTTTTCTTACAAAACATGGAAAATGTTCAATCCAGTTGATGGAACGGGATCAAAAACTTTCTCGCTTTTCTGTGAAACCGTTTTATTGTGTTCTTTATCCGATCACCATCGATCAAGGTGTAATTACATTTGACGACTACGTTGAACGGAAAGAATGTTGTGCAATGGGCCGTGGTGAACCGATGAGTATTCTGGATGTTTGTCGGGAAGAATTAATATACCTGCTGGGTGAAGAAGGATTCAAGGAACTGTTTCAGATTTCATTGCAACGAGCACAGCAGATTCAACAAACAGTATGAATGGGAGGAATATAGTGGGACTTCTTGAAGGAAAAATCGCCGTTATTACAGGCGGTGCTCAGGGAATAGGCGAAGCAATCGCGAAAAAATTGGCTGGCGAAGGAGCGTCGATAGCAGTATTGGATATTAATTTGGAAAAAGCTTCCGAAACTGCACAAGCGATTAAAACTCTAGGCGTAGATGCCGAATCGTATAAGGTAGATGTATCGAACCTGCAGCAGGTTCAAGAAGTTGTGGACAAAATTGTCGAGAGATTCAAGAGAATCGATATCCTCGTCAACAACGCCGGCATTACACGGGATACTCTCATGATGCGTATGACGGAGCAAGATTGGGACCTCGTCATTGCAATTAATCTCAAAGGAGTTTTTAATTTTACTAAAGCGGTAACTCGGATAATGTTGAGCCAGCGAGCCGGCAATATCGTGAACATCGCGTCGGTAGTCGGAATTATAGGAAATGCAAGCCAGGCAAATTATTCGGCTTCAAAAGCCGGAGTGATCGGGTTAACAAAAACGACAGCAAAAGAATTTGCAAGCCGTAACATACGAGTTAATGCGGTTGCACCAGGATTTATCCGAACAGCAATGACCGATAAACTTAGTGAAGAAGTTGTAAAAAAGTATATGGATGCAATTCCGTTGAAGGCACTCGGTACGCCGGATGATGTTGCAAAAACAGTTTTGTTTTTAGCATCCGATTTGTCGTCGTATGTAACAGGTGAAGTTATCAAAGTCGACGGCGGTCTGGCAATGTAAATGAGTTAAAAAAGTAACCGTATTATTCACAATTTCTAAGGAGATATCAAATGGCAGATGTTGAAGCAAAAGTAAAAGAAATCATCGTAAATAAGCTCGGTGTCGATGAAGCTCAGGTTGTTCCGGGCGCATCGTTTACAAATGATCTTGGTGCAGATTCTCTCGACACGGTCGAATTAGTGATGGAATTTGAAAAAGCATTCAATATTCAAATACCGGATGAGGATGCAGAAAAAATCACATCGGTCGGCGACGCAATTAATTATGTTAAAGGAAAAGTGAACTAGTAGTTCCAACTAACATTTTTTAATAATTTTTTTGTAATTGGAATCCCGCTCTACAAGCGGGATGCCCTATTTTTTCAGTACGATGGTTGATAGGGCGCTAGATATTTCATGAATATCAGTTAGGAATTTTTCTATGAGCAAGCGTAGAGTTGTCGTTACTGGGATGGGAGTTGTGACACCGATAGGCCTTGATGTCCAGACCTTTTGGAACAATCTTGTCGGCGGAGTAAGTGGAGCCGCGCCAATAACGTATTTTGACACATCGGCATTTGATACACATTTTGCATGTGAATTGAAGGGATTCAAAGCGGCCGATTATCTCGACCGAAAATCGGTGCAGCGCATGGATCCGTTTACACAATATGCGATGACTTCTGCCGGTATGGCAATTCAGGATGCTGCGTTGAAGCTCGAAGAACTGGATCGAAACCGCATCGGTGTTATCTACGGTTCCGGAATTGGAGGCATGATTACTTACGACAATCAATTCCGGAATTTCATTCAGGGTGGGCCGGGCCGCATCAGTCCGTTTTTTATTCCTATGCTTATTCCTGATATTGCAGCAGGATATATATCCATCAAGTATGGACTCAAAGGTCCAAACTACGCCGTGGTTTCTGCTTGTGCGACTTCATCGCATGCAATTGGCGACGGGTTCAGGACAATTCAATATGGCGATGCCAATATAATAATATGCGGTGGAGCTGAAGCTCCAATCACGCCGATGGGACTGGGCGGATTTAATGCATCGAAAGCCCTTTCAACACGAAACGACGCACCAGAAAAAGCAAGCCGTCCGTTTGATAAGAATCGCGATGGATTTGTGATGGGAGAAGGCTCGGGCACGCTTGTTCTTGAAGAGTTGGAACATGCCAAAGCTCGTGGAGCACGGATCTACGCAGAACTCATCGGTTTAGGCTTTACAGCCGATGCGTATCATCTCACCGCTCCGGCTCCCGGAGGAGACGGCGCTGCGCGGGCAATGAGTGCCGCTATTCGTGATGGAGGAATACAACCATCAGATGTAGATTATATCAATGTTCATGGAACTTCGACGCCGTTGGGCGATATTGCAGAAACACAAGCGATAAAAGCCGTGTTCGGCGATCATGCAAAAAAATTAAACATCAGTTCAACAAAATCCATGACCGGACATTTGCTCGGTGCAGCTGGTGCTGTCGAGGGAATTGCGTCAATCATGTCCATCGTTACTAATACCGTTCACCCGACAATCAACCTTGAATTCCCGGATCCTGAATGCGATCTCAATTATACACCTAATAAGTCAGTACAGCGTACTGTTAATGTAGCGTTGAGTAATACATTCGGTTTCGGCGGACATAATGCAACTTTGCTATTTCGAAGGTATACAGAGTGAAAAGATGAGTCTGCTGCAAAAAATCATCGGCTTCGTGAAACATGTTCAACCTCTTGAGGATAATATTTTTCATGATGAACGATTTGCAGCATTTGACATCGAGGGTTTCCAGAAAGTAATCGACTATTCAATTCACCGGAAAGAACTCTTTCTGGAAGCCCTTCTTCACCGTTCGTTTCTTCAATCTCCTGCAAAATCTCTTCACCGTTATTCCAATGAGCGACTCGAATTTCTCGGCGATTCAATTCTCAATATGATTGTCGCGAAATACCTTTTCGACAAATATCCGCACGCTGAGGAAGGAGAATTGACTAAAACCCGATCGCGTTTAGTGAATCGTAAAGCGCTGACGGCATACTCCCGAGAGCTGGACCTACAGCGTTTTATGTTTGTGAGCACGAGCGCAGCACAGGCTGTGGAAAAAGGAAACGATTCCATCCTTGCCGATGCGTATGAAGCGATCATCGCTGCAATTTATCTCGACAGCTCCTACGACGAAGCTAAGAAATTTGTCGAACGCCAGGTTCTTGCTGCGGTCAATAAAGGAATAGTGGCGACTTCCGACGACAATTATAAAAGCATGCTTCTTGAATATGCGCAGGCACGAGGTTACGGTGTTCCGCGTTACGGAATTGTAAAAGAAGAAGGACCAGATCATGACCGGATTTTCACTGTCGAGGTAATGCTCAACGATGAAACTATCGGCCGAGGCACGGGGAAAAATAAAAAAGAAGCCGAACAACAAGCTGCGGAAGAAGGGCTTGAAACACTTTATCGGAAAAATTAAGTCCATTGTTTTTCTATTAATTGTTTCTTCATAATTATAGAGTTTATAATGCCAGAAAAATTGATTTTTGAACTTAGTAAACATGGACGAAAAGGCTACACACTTCCGCCGCTCGATGTCCCGGCGAAACAAATCGAAAAATTGCTCCCGAATCATCTTTTGCGGGAAGAACCTGCGCGGCTACCAGAGATTAGTGAGAATGAAACCGTCCGGCATTATACGCGCCTATCTACAATGAATTATCACATCGACAAAGGTTTTTACCCGCTTGGTTCCTGTACGATGAAATACAACCCGAAGGTAAATGAAGTCGCGGCGGCGATGCCGGCATTTCGCGATTTACATCCGCTTCAACCCGAACGAAGTGTTCAGGGAATGTTGGAATTATTGTTCCGCCTCGGTGAATATTTGAAAGAGATTACAGGGTTTTCATCGATTTCATTGCAGCCGGCTGCCGGCGCTCATGGCGAACTTACCGGCATCATGCTCATCCGCGCTTATCATGTGAAACATGGCCGGCAACGAACAAAGATATTGGTTCCCGATTCAGCGCATGGAACAAATCCCGCAAGTGTTTCAATAGCAGGATATAAAGCTGTCAGCATTAAATCGAATTCTCACGGCACTGTTGATATTGAAAATCTTAAACGCAATCTTGATGACGATGTTGCAGCAGTGATGCTGACAAATCCGAATACACTTGGCATCTTCGAAAGCGATGTCGTGGAAATATGTAGACTTGTCCACGAAGCAGGCGGACTGATGTACATGGATGGTGCAAATCTTAACGCGCTTATCGGTTATGTGCGGCCGGGCGATGTTGGTTTCGATTGCATGCACATCAACTTGCATAAAACATTTTCAACGCCGCATGGCGGCGGCGGCCCCGGTTCAGGACCGGTTGTCGTCAATGATAAACTTGCATCGTTCCTCCCTGTCCCAATTGTCCGGCAAAGTGGTAAACTGTACGAGATGGATTGGAACGTACCTGATTCCATCGGAAAGGTGCACACCTTTTACGGAAATATTGCGATGATGGTGCGCGCTTATACGTATATTCGGATGCATGGCAGTGACGGTTTGAAAAAGAATACCGAGAATGCGATTATCAATGCGAATTATCTGCTGAGCAAACTTCGTGCGGCATTCGATCTCCCTTACAACGAACCGATAATGCATGAGTTTGTAATCTCCGCCGATCGCCAAAAGACTCGCGGTGCAAACGCAATGCATATAGCAAAGCGTTTGCTTGATTATGGATTTCATGCGCCTACTACATATTTTCCACTTATAGTTCATGAAGCATTGATGATCGAGCCGACAGAAACCGAAACGAAAGAAACACTTGATGCTTTTGCAGAGGCTCTTTTAAAAATTGATGAGGAAATAACACAACAGCCTAATGTCGTCACATCTGCACCATTTTCAACGCCTGTCCGGCGATTGGACGATGCACTTGCGGCGCGGCAAGTAAATGTGTGTTACAAGGAATAAAAAAAATACAATATAGAGTTCAGTACTATCCCTAATCATCCGAGAATATTATAATAGACACATAAATTCAAGGAGGGAGAGGGATTCGTGAGAATATCGAAAGAAGCAGATATTAAAAAAATTCTGAAACATTCAAAAACAATTGCAGTTGTCGGTGCCTCGGCAAAACCTGGCCGGGATAGCGGTGTGATTGCACAGTTTTTAAACGCAAAAAAATATAAGGTTTATGCGGTCAATCCGGCATATCAGGAAGTGTTCGGATTGAAATGTTATCCGTCTTTAAAAGCAATCCCGGAACATATCGACATCGTTGATATTTTTAGGAATCCGGATGAAGTCATGCCAATTGTCGAGGAGGCGATTCAGATCGGCGCCAATACGATTTGGTTTCAATTGGGCGTTGTCAACGAAGAGGCAGCACAGCGAGCGGATTCTGTTGGAATGAATGTAATCATGGATCGCTGCATCGCAATCGAATATCGGAATATCATGTAATGAGATTCGTTTTCCTGTTCTGTTTTATTTCATTCCTTACACAACTCGCCTGTCAGACACAGGAGACAACAAATGATACTTCTAAAACCTCCGGCCGGATTGTCAAACAAGTGATTATTACAGGTAATAAGTTAACAAAAGATTTTGTGATCACGCGGGAGATGTCGCTGAGAATCGGTTCAGTCATAACTCCCGAATCAATCGCATACGATAAAGAACGCATTTACAGCCTTCGCCTATTCAACCGAGTCGATATCATTCAGGTTCCTTCAGACAGCTCCGGCGATATACTACTGATCAATGTCGACGAACGATGGTACATTTTTCCTGTGATTGTTTTCGGTATTGAAGATCATGATTGGAATAAATTATATTATGGACTCGGAGGAATTCATAAAAACTTCCGGGGACAGAATGAACAACTGTATGGCGCGTTCGCTCTTGGGTATGATCCATTCCTCGACTTAAGTTACAAGAATCCAAGAATCGACGGCGACGGCGATTATCAACTGCAAGGGGAATTCTTTTATCAAAAAGTGAGAAATAAAAGCCTCATGATCCAAACTTCCCCGACGAATTACGACCAGAATTATTATAACGGTTCTTTAGTGTTGGGGAAAAGGTATGGTATTGCGACGCTTGTCTGGACCGGAATTTCATACAACATTCTACATGTTTCCGATTACATGCCTGAGCGAACATTAACCGCCGCAGGAACGGATCGGTACTTCGTGCTTCAAGCCGGCACAACTTACGATACACGCGATCTGGGAGAATATCCTCGCATGGGATCTTTTCTCTCAATAACAATGGTGAGATACGGAATCGTTGCGCCAATCGATTATTGGCGATTCATGATCGATGCGCGACAGTTTGTTCCGTTCACTTCCTTCATGACTTTTGCTGTCCGAGGATTCGGCAATGTTGTATTCGGCGGCGGGGAAATTCCTGTATACGATCACCAATATATTGGGTACGATAATCGCGTCAGAGGACATTATGGCGAAATCATGGAAGGTGAATCGGCGACAGGCATCAGCACCGAGTTGCATATTCCATTATTCGAGCCGTTGTTTATTCATGCACCGCAAATGCCAATTCAACAATTTGCAACTTGGAAATTCGGAATAGTCGGCGCTTTATTCGCCGACGTAGGTCAAGCATGGTATCAGAAGACACAACTCGCCATGAACCATTTTATTCGCGGATATGGTGCAGGACTTCACTTCTTGCTTGCTTATAGTTATGTTGTTCGCACTGAAATCGGATTTAATGAACGAGGAAAATCGCAAATCATTATTGATTTAGGAGCTGCGTTCTGAAATGGAACTGTTTTATGTCCAACCGAATAATTGTAAAACAAAGAACCTCGTTTTACAGGGTGATGAACATCATCACTTGATGCGGGTGATGCGCTGCAGCCTCGGCGATGAAGTGTGGGCGACCGATGGGCGAGGAACACTATTTCGAACCAAAGTGGGTGGGATTTTTAAGGATCATACGGAACTTGAGGTGCAAGAAAAAAAACTAGAGGCAGAACATCCTCCATTTCATTTGACTTTAGGATTGAGTTTGCTGAAGAATCCCGGACGAATAGAATTTGCAATCGAAAAATGCACTGAGATCGGAGTCGGAGCGTTTGTTCCGGTCACATCGTCGCGCACTATTTCTCAAACGGCAAAAACGCAACGATGGCATAGTATTGCGCTTGCCGCTATAAAACAATCGTGCAGATATTATTTGCCGGATATTAAAGAAGTGATGGAGCTTGAGCAGGTATTAAAGTACGCTCAAAAGTTTTCACTCAAACTTCTTGCACACGAAAAATCTGCTCTGCCTCTGCAGAATGTCGTTCAGGATTCCGAGCGTCATAAGGACGTTCAGGTGTTTCTTTTAATCGGGCCGGAAGGAGGATTCACGGATGAAGAAGTGGACAGCGCCGAAAAAACAGGGTTTATCACCATGTCGCTTGGATCCAAACGTTTGCGAAGTGAAACTGCCGCTGTGGTCGGAAGTACGTTGATTTTGCAGGAAGCATAATGCGGTCATTTTGCCATCCTTACAAATAATAACCTATCACCCAAGATGTTTTTTTACCAACTCTAAGATTTCAGCGCTCATCTTTTCGCAAGTCCGTTGAATCGAATCCACCTCTTTCGAAGTCCATCCCACATATTCGGTGTCTTTAATTCCAACAAGATTTATTTGCACATTCAATGCGGCGCTATCGCAAGCAGCCCTAAACATCAGCGCGGCTACGCCTGCGTCGCTTATGACATTGGAATTGCCTTTGGTTGCAACAGTCTTCGTCAGCGCAAGCCCGTCGACACAATGCTTCATAACCGTTAAGGGAACCATTGCTGCTTCTTTCGTTGCCGCTTGGAGCGCTGCTGAACGAAGAGCTTTTTGCCGTTCGGTCTCTTTCGGAAGATTTGTGGCTTCCATGACTTTGGTGAACGCCTCGGTGTCTTTGTCTACATATTCTGTGAATTGGGCGCGGAGTGTGTCGGCCTGATCCACAATTTTTTGCATTTCGGCTTCAACCGATTCAAATTTTTTCTTGCCGACTGTGAGTGCGCTGACCATCGAAGTCAGTGCGGATCCGAGTGCGCCGCATAAAGCCGCTGCGCTTCCTCCACCCGGAGCTGGAGAATTAGATGCTAGCTCATCTAAATATTGAGTCATTCGTTGTTCAATCAACATAGTCACATCACCTTTTCTATTGTTGCCGGTTAGTCATAACATATAATCGATAATTTTTTTCTCAGGGTCAAATGGTACGAGCTTATTTAATCCTAATTTTTCTATTGCGATGTCGATGTATTTATTTTCCGATAAATCGTGTTCTTTTGAATAATATTTTCCGGCTAGAAGCAAGGCTTCCTTTGGGGTCAATCCCACGATCTCACTGCCTGTTACTTTTGAACCAAGCTTTTGAGCCTGTCGAGAAACTTCTTCAAAAGCTGCATGCGGAGGTGTGATTTTATAATTCGTCAGGTTGATGGAAACTTGTGAAATATTGTGTGCCTCCAAAAAAACTCCCATCGCTTTTACAGCTTTAAGAGTGCCAGGAATTGTCAATGCCTTTCCATTTCTATCTTTGAGCGGATGGCCGGTTTCGTCTCTAATCGTACGTCCGCTCTCACGAATGCGAAGTGCAATCTCTTGAGCGAGTGATTGTTTATTCGAATCCAAATTAACGTTATATGCGATCAGAAATGTGCGAGCACCCGTCACAGTGGCTCCCGATTTTGCGTTGAAGATTGCGCTGCCGTAGTCCGGTTTCCAATCCGGATCCCTGAGTTTTTCCGGCAAGCCTTCGTACTCTCCTTTTCGAATTGTTGCAAGATTTTTTCTTTCGTTTCTTGTTGCCGCTTCTTCGTAAAGATAAACAGGGATGCCGAGTTCCTTCGCAACTCGTTCACCGTATCGATTCGCAATGTTTACGCATTCTGCCATTGTTACATCCGAAACCGGCACGAACGGAACTACATCGGCCGCGCCGATGCGCGGATGCTCACCTTTGTGTGTCGACATATCGATTCGCTGTGCCGCTACAACCGTGGCGCGAAATGCTGCTTCTCCGATTGCTTCCGGTATTCCGACAAACGTCACAACCGTTCTGTTATAATCCGCGTTCGGTTCGATATTCAAGAGTTTAACGCCATCAACGGATTTGATTGCCTCGGCAAAAGCATCAATCGTATCTTTATTTCGTCCTTCACTGAAATTTGGGACACATTCGACAATTCTTGGAACGCTCATGAGAATTCCAAAATGGTTCCATTTTTAATCATACGCCAGATGTGATTCTCACCAAAATGGTATGGAACGTAAATGTAATTTGGGATTGAAAACAAAATAATATCACCTTTCTTTCCTACCTCGATACTTCCATAATTTTGCGACATCCCAAGCGCAGCAGCAGCATTTAACGTCGATGCTGTGATTGCTTCTTCAGGAGTCATTCTCATCTGAGTGCATGCAATGGACATCATCATCGGCATGGAGCGGCACATGCACGATCCGGGGTTGAAATCCGTCGCGAGTGCAACTACGGCGCCGGCATCGATGAGTTTTCTCGCAGACGCGTAATCATGATTTAAAAAAAATGAAACACCGGGCAATAACACAGCAACGGTCGAAGAAGCGGCGAGAGATTCAATTCCACGATCTGAAATATGTTCGAGATGATCGACGGAAAGTGCGCCGAGTTCTACGCCAAGCTCGGCTCCTCCGGTATTGCTGAGTTCTTCCGCATGTATTTTTATTTTCATCCCGAATGATTTAGCCGTTGTCAGGATTTTTTTTGTTTCTTCAATCGTAAAATATTCTCTCTCACAAAAAACATCACAACTTCCGGCAAGTTTTCGCTTTGCCACGTAAGGAATCATTTTATCCACAACCAACTGAATATAATCATCTTTCTTGCCGGAAAATTCAGGCGGAACGGCATGTGCAGGTAAAAATGTCGGCACCACATCACAATAGTGTTCTTTTCTTACATCATCGATTGCTTCGAGCATCTTCACTTCATCTTCCATCGTTAGGCCGTATCCGGATTTGATTTCAACGGTTGTTGTTCCGAGACGTAGCATGCTATCGAGGTGATGGTCGGTTTTTTTCTTTAATTCTTTTCGAGTTGATGTCTGAACCGATCGCACGGTATTTAAAATTCCGCCGCCTTGCTCGGCTATTTGTTGATATGAAATTCCTTCGCATCGTTGAGCAAATTCCTTTTCACGCCCGCCGGAAAAACATGCATGCGTGTGCGCGTCGATAAATCCCGGAAGAGCTACGCGGCCATCGGCATCGAGAATGTCAATATCTTTTTTCGGAAGCGGCATTTTATCTTTGGGGCCGGCGTAAGTGATAATGCCGTCTTCAATTATTACTGCGGCATTTTCTATCACACCTATGTCTCGCATTTCTCTGCCGATCTTTACCGCAGCGCCGTTAGAAGCGACACTAACTAATTGTCCGATATTTGTGATGATGAGATTCATAGAGTGATTTTTTTATTAAAGGAAGATACGAAAGAGTTGAGCTTTGTTCAATATTTCAACCCGTCAAAAGAAAATCGTTGATCATAGCGCCGTAAAGTATGGTTTATATTAAAACGCCTGACCCTACGGCCTACGGCTCGTAGAGGTCTGTAGACCAATCGATCAGGCGTTTGATGGATGGGGTATTTGCAGCTGTTGCTACTTCATTAGGACCATCTTCTTTGTTGACGAAAATTCTCCGGCCTGAATACGATAAATATAAATACCACTTGCCAGCTTACTTGCATCCAAATCAACTTGATAATAACCTGCTTGTTTTTTCTCATTCACTAATTCGGCAACTTCTCTTCCTAGTATATCGTAAACTTTTAATTTTACTAAACCATCCTTGGGGATCTGATACTTTATTGTAGATATTGGGTTGAATGGATTCGGATAATTTTGGAATAATTGAAAACTTTTTGCAATGGTGCTATATAGTTCTGCAGATAATAATATTCCCCCTTTACGATAATTTGGCATCACAAAATTACGTATCATATAATTTTGACCCTGAAGGTACAAAGTGATCGAGTAAAGATATTGATTGAGTCCTCCAGTTGAATCCCATTCAGCAGCCCAATTTCCTGGAATAGCAAAGTCTAGTTCTGGCTCTACGTAATAAAAAACAATTGAATCATCAGCATATTTTTGTGCAGTATCGATGAATGCAGAATCACCACTTCGTTGTCCTTTTTGAGACCAGATATTTCCGTTTTTATGTACATTATATCCAAGGCACGGAACGACTTTTTTTCCTTTTGTTTGGAGGTACTTATAAAAATTCCCTAATTCAGAAGGAGTTTGATCGTATCCATAAGGCATAATAATATCTACATTCTGGTAAAACGTCCAATTAGTGTCCAAATAGGTAGAGTTGTTGTTGAAAACGGTCGTATAATCTTCGGCTACAGCTACCTGCATACTTCTTCTATGTGCTTTCAAACAAATCGAGTCCATGGTTGTTTTTTGGATAAGTTGACCATCGCCGTAGACCTTCCATTTTGTTAGACCATCGTCAATAAGAACCCATTGAGCGTTATTTGTATCTGCCCTATAGATTTCATACTCGAGTCCAGCATAATTAGCTGCTACTGCGCTATCTCTACATAAAATAGCATTCTTGGGATTATATCCAGAAGAGGACGCATTTGCCCAATCATTTCCATCAAACCACCAACCAAGATCAATGGCAGACCAACCTTGACCAGCCGGTCCATATGTGGATATTGCATTCGTTTTCAGGCCATCCATGGAGCAATAGATTCCGCATCTTATGAGTGGTGAGAAAAAATTCGCTGTTATGTTTTTATTCCTATTCATTGTAACAGTTATTGGATTAGTTGTACCTGATGTATCTCCGTTCCAGCCTGTAAATGTATAACCTGTTGCCGGTGTTGCTGTAAGTTGTACAATTGTTCCACTATTGTAACTTGTCTGATCTGGACTTTTCACAACAGTTCCGTTAGTGGCATTTACAGTCAAGGTGTATGTCTGGATGCACGGCGGAGGCGTCGCAGATGCCGTATCGGCTCCAGAAGTTCCTCCGGCATTACTTGCCGTTACAGAATAAAAAATATGGCCCACACCACAAGCAACGGTATCGCTGTAACTAGTATTAGGCCCTGTATATATTGTAGCTCCATAATAGCCTATGAGTTTATATGAAGTGGCACCGTAAACTGCGTTCCATGAAAGATTAATTTGTGTACTGGAAATAACGGTCGCGGTAAAATTGGTGGGATTACATGGAATGGCTGTTCCGTTTACAGTATTCGAAGCGCCAGACCAACCACTGCCATTTCCTGCTGTTACATAATAACTATGAGTAGTTCCACATGACACCACAGCAGTGTCACTGTTTGTATTTGTCACAGAAATAGATGTTCCATCTTGATAAACAGTGTACTTAGTTGCACTGGGAACTGCGCTCCATGAAAGATAGATTTGCGTTTGAGTCGCGCCAGTCACAATAAGACCGGTAGGGGCATTTAATATAAAATTTGCAGTTATATTTTTATTCCCATTCATTGTAACAGTGAGGGGATTCGTTGTGCCCGATGCATCCCCGCTCCAACCAGTAAATGTGTAACCGGTGGCAGGTGTTGCTGTAAGCTGTACTGTTGATCCACTATTAAAACTTGTCTGATTTGGATTTTTCACAACAGTTCCGTTGGCGGCTGTTACGGTCAATGTGTACTGTATTGGTGTAAAATTTGCCGTTATATTTTTATTCCCATTCATCGTAACAGTGAGAGGATTCGTTGTGCCTGATGCATCTCCACTCCAACCTGTAAATGTATAATTTGTAGCAGGTGTTGCTGTAAGTTGTACAGTTGTGCCACTATTATAACTTGTCTGATTTGGATTTTTCACAACAGTTCCGTTGACGGCTGTTACGGTCAATGTATACTGTATTGGTGTAAAATTCGCCGTTATATTTTTATTCCCATTCATCGTAACAGTGAGAGGATTCGTTGTGCCCGATGCATCTCCGCTCCAACCTGTAAATGTGTAACCTGTGGCAGGTGTTGCTGTAAGTTGTACCGTTGTGCCACTATTATAACTTGTCTGATTTGGATTTTTCGCAACAGTTCCGTTTGTGGCTGTTACGGTCAAGGTATATGTCTGAGGAGGGGTTGTTGCGGATGCCGAGGCGGCTCCAGAAGATCCTCCAGCATCGTTGGCCGTTACATAGTAAGTAATAGTCATTCCACTGGGTTGCCCTGTGAAACTATCAGTCGTACCGGTTATTCCTGTATGTTTCGTTCCATCATAACCTGTAGTTGTGTAAGAAGAGGCACCATTGACTGCTTTCCAAGAAAGGTTGACTTGCGTACTGGAGACGGCGGTTGCGGTAAAATTAGTGGGGACTGCAGGGAAAGTCATTGCGGATGCCGAGGCTGCTCCAGAAGTTCCTCCGACATTGCTGGCTGTTACATAGTAAGTAATAGTCGATCCAGAGGGTTGCCCGGTAAAACTATCAGTCGTACCAGTTATTCCTGTATGTTTTGTTCCATCATATCCTGTAGTCGTATACGATGTGGCGCCGGAGACTGCGGTCCAAGAAAGGTTGACTTGTGTACTGGAGACAGGTTTAGCAGTAAAACCTGTAGGAGTTTGCGGCGGCGCGACGGCTTGATTTTCGATTATCGTAGGCACCTGGGAAAACGTGATAGATGAAAATACAAGAATTATTACTAATGTTGTTAGTAATCTGAAAATCTTATTCATTTCATTTTCCTTTCATTTTTAAATTATTTTAAATTCACTTTACACAATTCTGCAAATTAAAACTGATGATAATTCCTTCACCTGAATCGACATTCATACGGCGGTAGGTAAAACTATTTCTTTTTCTTATAAGTGCATACCTCACCTTTATATAAGTATAATTACCAAGCTATCAACAAGATCAGGCTCGTTGAAGAGGCTTTAATATTATATTCTATAGTTACGGCAGGTTTCTTAGGATGCTTCTAAACGCTCTACAACTATTTTTTCCCGCCGATAGTATTGCCAAATAAGAAAATAAAACTTTAAAAAAGATGTATAACCAAATCTGTTATGAGAATTATAAATAATTTTTATGCACAAATCAAGAGTAAAATAAAAAAAAGTGAAGACTTTCTTAATAACAAAATTAATGCATTAACTTTACCATTACCGCAGCGCCGTTGGAAGCGACACTCACTAATTGTCCGATATTTGTGATGATGAGATTCATAGAGTGATTTTTTTATTAAAGGAAGATACGAAAGAGTTGAGCTTTGTTCAATATTTCAGCCCGTCAAAAGAAAATCGTTGATCATAGCGCCGTAAAGTATGGTTTATATTAAAACGCCTGATCAATCGATCAGGCGTTTGATGGATGGGGTATTTGCAGCTGTTGTTACTTCATTAGGATCATCTTCTTTGTTGACGAAAATTCTCCGGCTTGAATGCGATAAAAATAAAGGCCGCTTGAAAGTCTTGAAGCATTGAAGTCGATTGAATATGTTCCTGCATTGTAAATGCTGTTGACGAGCGTTGCAATTTCCTGGCCGAGAACATTATAAATAATCAATGTTACCTTTACTCTGTTTGGTACGCTGAAACTGATTCGCGTCGTCGGATTGAACGGGTTCGGATAATTTTGATTAAGAGCGTATTTCACCGGAACCGTTGTAGTTGTTGTTACCGCTGTAATAGTTTGTACGCTCAGAGATACAGATGTATTCAAAGGACTGCCGCTCGCATCATATGAAGGAGACGCCGAGGCATCATTCGATTGATAGCCGGGTGAATTAACCGAAACATTGTACGAGCCCGGAGCTAAATCGCTGATAGTGAATCTTCCATGCGAATCGGTGACAGCATAACCGACGACATCACCATTTGAATTAGTTGCAAACACCATCGTACCTTTAAATGGAATATTACCGCTGTCCGATTCAACTACCGTTCCGCCTATTGATGTATATCCGTTCGAAGAGTCGGCAATTGCATGCACGTCAATATTGATACCGCTCACGCTGTTTCCGTTTATAGCGATAGATGTTGCTTTATCCCACTTCAAATCACTAGTACCATCATTATAAAAAGCAGGTGCATAATTGCCGAGAGGAATAGCGAGCACAATATAATTTCCTTGCGGCAAATTATTGAATGTGTAGGAACCGGTAGAATCAGTCTCGGTGGTAAATGAAAACTTGAATGGCCTGAAACCTCTTTCCGTAACCAGATTCTTTCTGAATGCGATCAGACGAGCGGGAACCCCGACATTATTAGTGGTATCCAACACTTGACCGCTGATTGATCCTAAAACTATTGGAGGAATTGGTGTTAGTGTGAAGCTGATTCCAGATGTGTCGCTTGCAAGTATGATTACATCTGCCTGAAGGAAATTTGATTCATTTTTATAAAATGATCTCATATAACCGGGTGCTTCTGCAAAGATGATATAACTGGCTGCAGGTAATTTTATTGAATAAGCACCTGTTGAATCGACTTCGGCTTTGAACACGAATTCAGATTTCCCATCAAGCCGAAAATCACTATCGGAATTGCATTCTATGAATGGGTGGACACTATTCTGGTTTTGTGCAAAGGCAGTCACGACAAAGCAAACCTCTGTTCCACGCGTTGAAATCGGAAGCCCAACAGTGTCGGTTATTTGTCCTTGGACGGTAAATTTTTGAATAGTGGGAGTTATCTTATTACGCAATACAAAATCCACTGTTGCAACTGAAGGTGAATCTGCAATAATTACAGGAGTTGCGTCCATTGGAGACGAAGCGCCATTATACCACTGATCGAGATAAGTCCCTCTCGATGGAATTGCGTGTACAAGATATGACCCTTGATCGACCTTTGAGATCCGATATTTACCAAGAGAATCTGTAATGGCATTGTACAAGAACGCCTCGCCGCGATCACGTTTAAGTACATTAATGAACACTCCTTTAATCGGATTTCCAAGAGTATCCGTTACTGTTCCACTGATAATTCCATTTGTTTTTGCGACTCTGATTTCAAATTCTTGTTCAGCCCGGCCTCCCTTATTCGATTTTGCAGTAACATTAATTGGAATGATCTGTCTCTCTGTCGGCGTCAATGTAATAACACCGGAGATACTATCGCACTGGAGGGAATCCGAGCGTACCGGACTTTTAACAAAATAATGAATGACCGCTGTTGAATCAGTGGATATCGCTTTCACGATATAAGTATAAGGAACGCCGATCTGAGCCGTAAGACCCGGTTTAGAAACGATAGTCACTTTGTCTGTAATTATATTTTTTTCCATGAAAACGAATGCAAGCGAACTATGGATGGTAAGGCTATCGACAATATTCACACTCACGAAGTAGGCAAAATAATTCATTCCGGATGAAGCAACCGTGGGTGTATCGACACAACTTGTATCGGCTGTAGTCGCAATCAACAGTGTATCGTACCGAGCGATCGCCGACATCATAACGCCTGCTTGTGGTGTCAATCTGTAAACAGAAAACTGTGAGGTAACGGCAACAGGAGGTTTTTCCCAAACCAGATTTACCTTCCCATCTTTAGGTTCGGCTTTCAGACGAAATGCATTTTTCGGTTGGATGCCGGGAATTTCAACAGTAACCGTATTCGATTTTACTACATCTCCATTTAAGGTTACGCCGTTAATATAATACGCGTACTTTACACTGGTACCAATATTCGAATTTTGAATATGATCTTCGTATTCATTCCCTTTTGTTGAGTCAATAAGAATAAAATCAGAAGAATCCGTAAACGGCAGCGCTGTTCTGTAAATTAGATAGTTCTCGACAGACCTGTTAAGCATCGAAAACCATTCAAGCCTTATCGCACCTGAAGGATCAGCCTGGGCTGCAAAAAGGACTATACCTTTATGTGTTGTATCTGTTGTCGGTGGCGGCGGTGTTTGTGCTTGGAGTGGAACCACAGAAAAGCAGACAATCGAAAAAAGAATTACATTCAGAATAAGAAACGATAATGGTTTTTTCATAATACCCCCTCTTAAATAAAAGAAATTAATTATTGTTATAGTCACCCAACTCTCTTAAAAGTATGCTAATTATATGCCAATATAAAACCGCTGTTTTTTCTTGATTTTCCCATTTTTTATGAGCTTAGCTGCAACTTTTGCATCTAGCGGTGCATAATTTGCATGTGTAAAATAGGAAAAATAACAGCTAAAAAGAGATAGAGAGATTAGCCGTAAAAAAATTCTTTCCTGGAGAGAGCGATATATTAGCGCCTGTCTCATTTGATATCTTTGTGAATATATCAACTTCGGAAATTATATAAGTAAGAACGAAAATCGAAGCGGAATATATTTCTGCTTTCTGAAAATTATTATACGTCTTATAACGTTCGATCGCCGATTCCATAGTCCCCGCTTGAAGATACGAATTACGTGAATCGCGTCTACGGAAATCGCAGTAAACGGTTGAAAGAAAAGATGCGGCGCCAAGAGTGAAAAATGTATAGCCTGTTGTAGTTCTTCCGCGATATAATTGTTCCCATCCTGGAAAAAGAACCGCACGGTAGCTGATTGAGGTGTTAGAAACAGGAATAGAAATGTGTTTAGACTCAGTTACTCGTTGCGCGAAAAACTTTTCGCGGGTTTGTTGGAAGACCACCATAATTTTCGGGGATGTAAGCTGGGAATCTAAATCAAAGGTTGAGTCAGCCTGAAGGATTGTGTTGAAGTGTGAAACAGCGGCTTGCGGTTTGTCTTGTGCAATTAATGCGAAGGCAATGTACTTTTCTATCTGAATGCGTACTGTGTTGGGAACGCTCGCTTGTTCGAGAAGACGCCGGCCTTCTATTTCAGCACCGAGGTATGATCCGTTTTCATATAATTGAATGAGCTTATGAACAAGCGAATCAACCTCGTTCTTATTTTGTGCGCGGCATGTGGCAATTGAAATCGCCATTAAAAGTATGGCAAGCATACTATAAAAATAAAATCTAGTACAATGTGGTCTCATCGATGTTCCCGTCCCGGAAATGTGAACGCGAGATTCAAAGTGTCCCCTTTTTTTATTTTTGCGTCATAGATCATATCGTCATAAGCGGGATTATGAAGTCTGATTTTTCTTGTTCCTCCAGAAATCATAAGAGGCTTATTTAATGGTGTAGTTCCCCGATATTGTTCGTCAACATAAATATCCGCCCATGGATTTGCTCTTATCACCAAGTATCCGGCATAATTTAAAAAATTCTCCTCAACGTTCAACTGTGAATCGGCTGCCACATTGACGATCCGTCTGATAGGAACGAACAACGGATTGCTGAACATGATTGTAGAAGTTCCAGCCTTCACCGAAATTGGATGTGATAAAGGAGTTTGTCCGACACACACATCGTCGACATATACCATTCCCCAAGGAACACAAGTAATGATCAACTTTCCTGAATCCCCTTTTATACTTCCGGAAGCTGTCGGTATTGTTGCATGAATAATAGGCGCAGGAGTTTTACTCTCTTTTTGTTTGACTTTGCCTGAGAGAGAAACTGCGGTAGTGTCGATAGTAGACGGAACATGAACCGTTGTCGGTTGTTGAAGCGGATGCAATCCGTCAGACATCTCAGTTTGATTTTTGCGGGATAGTATCGTAATCAATATAATCATCACAACAATTACAATTCCTACAACAGGAATAACCACGTGAGTGATTTTATTCTTTGTCCGATGAACTTTTGTTTTTTCACTTTTCAAATATTGAAGCGCTTCTTGAGCTGAACTGAACCTGTCTTCCTTTTGAGGTGCGAGAAGTTTACAGAGAAAAGAAACAAAATCTGCCGGAAGATCCGCTGTAAGTTGTTCGATATCCTTTATCGAAAATGAAGAGATTCGTTTCATACATTCCTGATACGAATTTCCTTCGAAAATCCTTCGCTGCGTGAGTAGTTCAACAATTGTTACACCAAGGGAGAATAAATCCGTCCGTTCATCAAGAACTTCGCCTCGAGCTTGTTCAGGCGACATATAGGCAAGAGTACCGAGAATCACGCCGTCCATAGTTACTACCGGAGATTGTTGAAATGAAGCGAGTCCGAAATCGGTCAGCATAATCCTGCCGGAAGAACTTATTAAAATATTTCCCGGCTTAATATCCCTATGGATGATGCCGGCTTTATGAGCGACAGAAAGCCCCTTGAGTACTTCATTCACGACATGACTCACAAATTCAAGTTTTTGTTTTCCTTCATCGACAAGTAATTCCTTCAACGATTTTCCTTCTACATACTCCATCACGATTGCTGGCGCATTGTCGATTTCTGTGAAATCGTACACCTGAACGATGTTTCCGGAATGAATTGCGGCGCACGCCCGTGCTTCACGGCGGAAACGGGCAATAAAATCCTCATCGGCTGCTAAATGTTTATGAAGCACTTTAAGAATAACGGTTCGATCAAGCGCTTCCTGATGAGCACGAAAGACAGCGGTTGTTGTGCTCTCATTTATTTTTTGTTTGATAATGAAAGTGTTGTCAGCCAATATTCCATTCCTTGAGTTTATATTGCAGCCAGCGAATGGAAACGCCTAATCGTTGGGCAGTTTGTTTGCGGTTTCCCCCGCATTGATCGAGTGTCGATTTGACAACCCGACGTTCGCAATCGTCCAAAGTCGAGTTTGAATCGACGGAAAGCACATTTGTTCCCGTACATACATCATCCCTGCGAAGCATATCTCCTGAAGCAAGCACAACTCCCCGCTCGATTTCGTTCTGCAATTCCCTCACATTTCCCGTCCACGATTTTGACATGAAGTACTGCATAGCTTCGGCATCGATGCCGTGAATTTCTCTCTTATGTGTTTCGCACGCTTTCTTAAAAAAATATTCTGCAAGCAACGGTATGTCTTCAATTCGTTCGCGCAGAGGCGGGAGGTGAATAGTAACGACGTTGAGCCTGTAAAATAGGTCTTCCCGGAATCTTCCTTTGCGAATTTCTTCTTCAAGATTTTTGTTTGTAGCCGCGATGATTCTGACATCGACTTTCCGGGAATTGGTCTCTCCGATTTTACGGATTTCTTTTTGCTGAAGTACATGCAAGATTTTTGCCTGCAGCGCAACCGGAAGATCTGCGATCTCATCCAGAAAAAGGATTCCATGATTCGCACTTTCAATCAATCCTTTTTTCTCGGCGTGAGCTCCTGTGAATGCTCCTTTTGAGTGGCCGAAGAGTTCGCTTTCCAGAAGACTCTCGGGTATTGCCGAACAATTTACTTCGACAAACGGATGCATACTTCTTGATCCGTAAGTATGAATTGCACGGGCTGTAACATCCTTTCCTGTTCCGCTTTCTCCGGTTATAAGGACTGCAACATCGACATTCAGCACACGTCCCACGATGCTGAGAATACTTTCCCACGATTTACTTTTGCCAATTATTCCTTTAAACATTTCCGGAGAATTACCTTCGTCTTTCAGCCGTCTGTTTTCATCCTGAAGTTTTTCAAACTTGTGGGCATTTTCAATTGCAATCGCGCTCAGGTTTCCGAAAACCGTAAGAAACTTTATCGCATCTTCTGTAAATGCACGCCGCGATTTTGTGCTGTCAAGATAAATGGCGCCGATTAATCGATCCTGAATAAGCAGAGGAATACAGGCTACCGATAAAATTTTCTGAATGATAATACTGGCGGATGCATCGAACCGCTGATCGGTTGGAGCGTCGAAACTAAGCACAGGCTCGCGGGTTTCCAGAACTTTCAAGATCACCGAGGAAGATGCCGCTAATTTTCCCGGCATATCTACTTCGCTAAAGTTTTTTGCAGTTACGACTTCGAAATCTTTTGAAGATTTTTCATTGGCAAGAAGAAGGAAGCCACGTTCAGCGGAAAGATGTTTCATCGCCATCTCAAGTATTTTTTCAAGCAACTCCAGCGGATCAAGAATAGAATTGATTGTTTGAGCAACCTCAAAAAGTGCGTTAAAATTATCTTTCTGTTCAGCAGGCATAACCGGTTAATTCACAACAAATGATGATTGTTTTGAGCACGAATAATTGCCGTATTCATCCACGACGGAAATCGTCCAGAAGTAATTTCCGGTTGTCAATGTGGAAGGATACGTATACGATAAAAGATAATTACCAATGTTGTCTTGCGTCCACACAGTTTCTTGCGTGCCTGCGTCCATCCTCACCACAGTGAGGGTGTATGTGTAAAGAAAACGGACGCTGGGCGCAACCCACGTGAACACAGGTGAAACAGTAGTAGTATCTTGAAATTCCGGATAACTTGGAACTGCTTCTTGTTCGATCACTCGTGATATAAAAAACGTATTACTCCGGCCAATGGATTTCGTTAAATCGCGGGCGACTATGTATAGTTGTTTTCCAACCAACCACTCGATATTGTTTGACGGAAATTGATATGAATAAATGGTTAGGTGAAAATTTTTATCGGCGAGAGAATACGCCATCGGAAACATTAATGAATCGACATTAAACCAGACTGAATCGATGTCGGAAATTCCGTTTACATCATCGACAGTGGCTGTGATTTCTGCAAAATAGACCGGGTTCGGCCACCATTGATCGATCTTGCGAGTAAGTACTTTTGTAGAAAGTATGGTCGGAAACGCGTTCATTGAAAAATTGATCGAAAGGTGTTCTCCTATCGAAATTTGAAAATTCGTGGTATCAGGCGTGAGAGAATATTTTGATGCGATGAGTGTATATTTTCCTGCCGGGATTTCAGGTAATTGATAATAACCGATTGAATCGGTAACAACTTCAAATGTCGACGGCAGTGTGTACACATGAACAGATGCAACACCACTGCCGGGGAAATTTATCAAAGTTACTCTCCCGCTAACGGAACCGGAGCCTTTATACGATGGCGATTGCGGATCGAGCGGATTATCATGCGGCGCGTTTAAAGAACATCCGTCGATGAATAATACAACAATAAGAAGGCCGACGGCACCGAATTTCATCATAAAATACTTTCATAGACACTATTATTTTCTCAGAAAATTAAAAGAATATTAATGAAACGCAATACAACAATCAGTGTTCGTCGTCACTGCTGTTTAAATGAATAATCTTTGCACCGTCGAAACCGTTAAATTTTGTCGAGGAAGCGGTGCTATAAGCTCCAATATTTTCAGTAAAAAGGAAATCGCCGACTTCTAAATCTGCGGGAAGCTCCGCAGCAAGAGTAATTTTGTCGAAGCTGTCGCATGTCGGACCGACGACTGCGCAGATTTCGTTTTTACCTTCTTTCAATGAATAAAAATTCGGAATCCAATGATCGTACACAACTCCTGAAAACGAGTGATATACTCCATCGTTGATGTGGTAGAATACTTTTCCATCCCGCCGCGCCTTGCCGATAATCTCCGACACGAGCGTTGCGGCAGTGGCTACAATGAATCTACCCGGTTCGGCCAATATCTCCAATTTACGATCGTCTGGTCCCTTGACAGAATCTTCCGGGAAGAGTCGATTGAACTCTGAATTCAGGATGGAAGCCAGCCTCGAAAATTCTGGAACTTGCGGATCGTATGGAACCGGGAACCCGCCGCCGATGTCGATCAGATTCAAAGCGTATCCTTTTTTCCGCGCATCGTAAAATATCTCGGCTGTGATTGCAAGTGCTTCTATATAATTGTTGAAGTTAGTACACTGGCTGCCTGTGTGAAAGCTTATTCCTTCAACTTTCAATCCCATGTCGTACGCCTGCTGAATCAATTTTTGAGCATCTCCGGGATCGGATCCGAATTTTGTTGCCATCTCAACCTGTGAACCTGTGTCTGGTACTTTCAGCCGAAGTACCAATCCTGCCGTTTCGCAGTATTCCTTAATCTTATTCAGCTCGGCTTCGTTATCGAATGTCACGAGCGGCTTGTACTGTTTAATTTTGCTTAATGTTGTCCTGTCTTTGATCGTGTTGGAAAAAATAATCTTATCCCACACGAAATATTTTTTATCGGCTTTATCGAAGTGCTTGATGTATTGATAAACCTGCATAAATTCGTTATACGACGCGACATCGAAACTGGAGCCTTCTTTGAAAAGTGTCTCTATAATTTTTTGGTTCGAATTCGCTTTGACGGCATAATAACATTGGACTCTATGAAGATTATTTTTAAATGTCCTGTAGTTCTCCCGGATAATATCGTGATCGAGAATGAATAGCGGTGTGCCGTGCTGCTCAACCAGTTTCAGAAGATTTTCTTTCATAGAGAATTCTTTCGTTTCAAATCAATTATGGTTGTTTAGGCAACTTTTACCTCGAGCGACGTTGTGATAATCTCATCACTAACTGATGTTACGCAGAATGTAAAAAATATGTATTAAAAATATCTTTATTGCCACGAGCTTTAGCTCGTGGATTAGAAAATCAAAAGTAATATCGGGTTTTAAACCTATTTTCAATATTTTTCATCGGGCTAAAGCCCGCTTCGTTTTATTTATTCAGTTCCACGACCTAAAGGTCGTGGCAATTTGTCTTCTTTGCGTAACATCAGTTACTAAGTAACTCATCAAGTTTCTGTTCGTTTAGTGTTTCTATTAATATTTCAGTTTCATTTCTAAAAATTTTTATTACAATGATTAACGTCATCCATCAGTCTTAATTACCTTGCTAGAGTTTTAATGATCGTTCTGAGTTCCTCTACTTCTTTGTTATTTTCAAGATACGATTTAATCAACTTCTTTCGAAGTTCATCTCCGCGCTCATACAGACGTTTTTGCTTTTTGGGTTTCGTCGTCTGAATAACATAAGCAACTAGTAAAGGAAGCGCTACTGTTACATCCACGTACGCGGTGACTGTCTCATCGAGTTTTGTTGGATCGATTTTGCCCCAGCTCACGGCTTCACTCGGTGGTGCGCCGGAAAGTCCGCCGGTGTCTGGACGTGCGTCGGTGATATTGATGTCGTAATCCTGGCCGGCTTCCGGGATCATCAACACTTCCTGGATTTGAGGCTCGGTTTGGAGCATGAAGTTTTTCGGACTTCCGCCACCAACGAGGAGAACCCCGGTTTTTCCGTTTTCATACTTCTTTGCATTCAGAATAATTGCAGTTGAATCGTTGACGTCGATGCTCGGGTTGATCTTCAATTTGAATTGATTGAGCAAACCTGAAGCTTCGGCCAGCAATTCCAAGCCCGCCACATTCATGCCGATTGTAGAATCACCAGGTGACGATGTGAAAACCGGCACGCCGTTCCGATACGCCGCAGCAAGAATACTAACCTCACCGATATTATTTTTCTGTTCAAAATCGTTTATCGCTTTTCCAAGATAATGATAGAATTCACGGGTTCCCATTTCTTTCTGGAATTCTGGCTGCAGCATTATCTTTCGTAATCTCCGGTCCGTTTCCATCAACACATCTTCATAATCGAAGAGGATGTCGTAGATTCTGGTGACACCTTTGTCTCGCAGATCGGCATCGTTGACATTATGACTGCCACGAAACAACGGCATATTGAAAGCAAAATGGAGATCGTGGTACATATTCGCGCCGGTAGCGGTAATCCAATCAACAAATCCATGATTGATCAACGGGATGATTGCGGATGGCCCTAATCCCGCTGGTGTCAATGCTCCGGCAAGACTTAATCCGACCGTGACGTCTTCTTGTGAATATTTATTTCGCATTAATTGGCAAGCGGCACGAAGCCTGCCGCCGTTGTATGCGTCCATGTTATCGATGATCGATGCTAAGGTGCTTTCTTTTGAAATTGGTTGTGGGAGGACTCGTTTTCCGGTCAGATACTTGTCTTTTCCGGGGCAATCTTTCTTCTGGTGCTCCATGATTTTTCCTTTTATTAATCAAATAAAATTTATAGTTCTAATTTAACAGAATTAAATTTATGGTGCACGACGAGTAATGTCAAGAGAAATGCTGAATTAGTTTTTCGAGAAAAGATTCTCAATGATTCATCTTTTTATACGCATCTTCCGATACGTCCTGTTCCTCATCCCGCGAGTAACCCGGACAGAGTGAAATATCGTTCAACAACATTTTGCTGTGTTCGATATCGAGTTGATCGGTTTGCAATCGTAAAGGCAGTGTTGGAACCATCTGGAGATATTTTTTCCCTTCTTCAATGTCATTCGAATTTTTTGTATCCAGGCCGCGAGTAATCAGCGCCACGCCGTACTCTTTTACAATTTCAATTCTTGTCGGATCAAGCTCGTAGGCTTTTTTACAATACTCGACTGCTTTATCGAAGTCGCCGCTGATTCCAAAAATCCATTTGATGAGAAAAAATTGCGGGCAAAGCCGATAGTAGACACCAAGCGCCAAACAGCTCGATGCCTGTAAATTCTCGCCGTTCGGAGTTGTATAATCCGATTTGCGATCGACAGAGATCAACCAATCTTTTTCAATTTGTTTTGCAGTGAATAATTCGGAAAGGACTCCTTTTGTCGTTGCCCTGCGTGCGTTCGCCAGGCCGCGCATGAAATAGCACTCCCCTTTTTCGGGAGCGCATTGAATGCCTTCTTCCGCGATCCGAATCATTTTTGTATACATCTCTATTTTTTTATCTTTATTTCCTTCCTGTTTTATATCAAGTCTTTCTGCGAGCTCATAGTAATTCAAGCACATCATAGCGCGCATCAGGAAATCCTCCGGTTTATACTTTAAGGCCTCTTCACAATATTTTATCGATTCTTCGAACTCGAATTTTCCGAGATTGTTATTTGCCTTCTCAAAATATATTTTGTATTGCTCGTCATTTGTCAGTTCTTTGTTGGCAACCGGATTCTTCCCCTGTGAGAATGAAGTGGAATAAAGAAAAAGAACCGCAACAAAAAATAAGTATTTCATGCGCTCCTCGTCGAATTTATATTATTGTAACATGAATTGTCGATGAATAAAGCTACATTCTTGGGAATAAATTGTCAAGGACAAAGTGCAATCAAATTCGTTACTTTGCCTGCAAACTGGAAGTCATTATAATATAATAAGTTATCGTAGAAATACACTTGCGTACAAATGAAATGTGGATAACTATTCATGAGCCCAAAATGGCACATATTGCGTATATCTTCTTGAAGTATTATCTGGATTTGCGGGTTTTATCAATTTAGATTCTATTGTATCATGAATTATTCTTGAAATCAGGTCAGCCTTTGACACTGGTAATTTGAATCGTTCACGCAAGGATTGATTTGTCATCCTTTCTTCCATTACATATTTAAGCGCGCAATGTTGATAACATGCACGAGTTCTATCATTACTATCCATTTCCTCTAATTCTTTGTGAGCAAAAAGAACTACCAAAGTGCGTCGATCTCCTGCACGAAAATCTGGTGCTGGAAGTTGGAATACTTCGACACTATGAATTACCTTGTCGATGCCGCTTCCCTTCTCTTCACAAATACGCATTCTTCTCATCAGAGCCGCGAGTCGTTCATTTCTGGATTGAAATTCGTCAATGAAACGTTCCGTTGGAATAAAAGGGATTCCGGGATTAGATATTTCAATTCGATCCATATAGACCTCAATAAGCACTGATGTCCCAGTCTCAGTAAAGTCCTGATGAATAAGAGCATTTGCAATTAATTCCCTTATAGCAATATCCGGATACATCTGAATTGTTTCCCTTAGTGCTTTTCCAATTACCTCATTCTTGGGCAAGAAAGAACTGATATATTTTATGATTCTTTCAAATCCAGCAGCATACCCAAGAATTCCAGTGATATCCGCATGTGTTTTGACCGTCTTGTCTCTTCCTTCATATATAATCACCCGAACCGCTTTCCGTTCCAAGTCTCGGAAGGCTTTCAAATTCTTTGCAAAAAGAATAGCACCTAGATTTGTAATTGAGAAATTATCAATTATTCTTTTTATCAATCCTTCCTGCGCAAATCGTTCGAGAATATCAGTCCAAGATGGAACCGGTTGTTTTGTCAGCCGGAAATATGCATCAACATCTAACAGCTCTAGAATATTTCCGTCCGCGATTCCAGAAAGTGCAATCTCAGAAAACCAATCAGGTTTACCCTCGTCATATATTTTTCTCAGTTGATCCCAGCTCATAGGATGCAGTTCCTCCCCCACACGCATCAAATATGTCCCGTTGTAATCAATAGGCATCCCTTTCGGTCGCGATGGAATGTGAAAGATAAGAACCCTACCATTATCGTGTTGCAGTTCTTCAACATCTATCCGAAATTTTAATCTACTAAATATGTTACTTTGAATATCCTGGACATTGCCAAATGCATGTGTTCCAACAATTCTCCGTGGTGGAGTGTCTGTGATGCCTAATATCAATTTTCCACCACCCTCATTCGCAATAGCAACACAGTATTTCATCACCTTTTCGGAGGCAAAGGTATTTTTCGCCTCTTTGAATTCAAGACGACAATCCTCACAGGACGCATTGATCCATTCGTTTAATTCATCAAAAGTTGTAGGCATCTATTTCCTGACAGTTACTCATTCCGTATTCACGACCATTATTAGGTTATTCGCTGACTTTCTGTAAGTGTTTTTGCTGTTGACTTACCACCTTTTAGTCCCCTTAACTGTACAAGTTTCACGACATGCGGTTTTTTTCCTTTTTCTGTTGTTTTTTTCTTTGGTTTCTCCCATTGCGAAGTCAACAATGGACTTTACATTCTAATTAGAGTTTCTCGGTTTTTTCGGCTTTTTCATGTGGCAATGTACAAAACCTTTTTTATCAGATCAAGCAGATATAAGAGAATTAAAATTCAAACTGATACACTACCCATCTTTCTAGTTACTTGCTCCCTCAATTTATTCTTCGTACGTTTTCTCATGCGCATCGTTATTGCTCCAACAGCATTCAAAGGAACTCTCACTCCACGTGAAGCCGCGGATATCATGACTGTCGCAGCGCAAGCCGTTTTTCCAGATGCTTCAATTATCACACTTCCGCTTGCCGATGGCGGTGAAGGTACTGCAGAAATTCTTATCGGAGCGACAAAAGGAAATTCGCAAACCGCAATTGTATCCGGACCACTGCCCAATCAAGAAGTAGAAGCAAGATGGGGAGTTTTGGGTGATCGTACATCTGCAGTCTTCGAAATTTCATCCACATCAGGATTAAAATTGGTTCCGCCCGAAAAACGAAATCCGAAAATTACAACAACATTCGGCGCCGGTGAACTTTTTCGCTCGATTCTCGAAGCTGGCTATAAAAATATTCTAGTCGGACTCGGTGACAGCGGCACCAACGACGGCGGCGCAGGTATCGCTCAAGCGCTTGGTTATCAATTGCTCGATTCCAATGGAAATGAAATTATTCATGGTGGTCTCGCACTTTCAAATCTTGACCGGATCGATATTTCAAATCGAAATCATTTATTACAGGAAGCAAAAATCATTGCAATGTGCGATGTGTCGAATATTCTTTTGGGCCCGAGCGGTGCTTCTCACGTTTACGGTCCTCAAAAGGGCACCACAGAAGATGATGTGAAATTACTCGATGAAGCTCTCGCACATTATGCATCGGTCATCCGGCGAGATTTAGGAAAAGCCGTTGCCGATTTACCCGGATCGGGCGCGGCAGGCGGAGCCGCGGCTGGACTTGCCGCATTTTGCAACGCCACACTAAAGCGTGGAATCGATGTGGTGCTCGATGCTCTCGATTTCTATTCTCTCATTGCCGATGCAGATTTTATTCTTACGGGTGAAGGGAAATTAGATCGACAAACTTTCATGGGTAAAACAATTTCCGGAGTCGCTGAGCGGGCAAAGAAGAAAAGCATTCCTGTTTTAGCAATTATAGGTACTTCTGAACAACCGCCGGATGAAATTGCCCATGCGATGGATTTACATCAAATTATTCGCCTTATTGATATAACCGGTGAGGCGGAAGCACTGCGGAATCCAAAAAATACTTTGGATTCAGCGGCCCGGAAACTTCTGAAAGATTTTTCAAAATAATCAAACTAATTCCATACATTAAAAGGAGAATTATCTATGATGTTCATAATGGCTATTCTTATTGCAATCGGGAGTTTTGTCTTGTGGAACTCTTCGCGGAAAAAAGTTCAGGACCAGCACAACCCGGCATTTAAAACTACTGCCCAGGTTTCGCTGTTATTTTTTGTCATCTTCATCCTTATTGCCGCACTGCAATGTTTTGTAGTTGTACCTGCCGGCAATGTCGGTGTTGTTGACTTTTTTGGTTCCGTTTCAGAAAACACATTGAAGGCAGGAATTAACGTCATTAACCCTTTCGCTCGAATAATAAAAATGTCTGTTAAGACTCAGGAGATGAAAGAATCGATGGATGTTCCATCACGGGAAGGATTGACCGTACAGCTTGAAGTCAGCGTTCTCTTCCACCTGAATCCGGAAAAAGCCGCTGAAGTTTACAAAACTGTCGGCGAAGACTATTCCGAAATTATTTTGGAGCCTCAATTCCGTTCAGTCAGCCGTGGCGTAACATCGGCATACGATGCACGTGCTTTATACACTTCCGAGCGTGAAATGCTCGCACTGCAAATTCAAAAAGAACTGCAAGCTCTTGTGGAACCACGTGGTATCACAATCGAATCAGCTCCATTGCGCCGCGTCGGCCTGCCGCCGAAACTCATGGAATCGATCGAAGAGAAACTCCGCATGGAACAAGAAAGTCAGCGGATGCAATTCGTGTTAACGAAAGAAAAACAAGAAGCGGATCGCAAGCGCATCGAAGCGCAGGGTATTGCCGATTTCCAGACGATCGTCAGCAAGGGAATAAGCGAGCCGTTGTTGCGGTGGAAAGGTATTGAAGCAACAGAAAAAATATCACAATCACAAAATACAAAAGTGGTACTCATCGGTGCGGGAAAAGATGGGTTGCCGCTGATCCTGGATACGAAATAAAATTATTATCATCTTATGTTCCATGCTCCGTCCATTCTGTAAAAAATGGATGGAGCATTTTATTATCTACGTTTTTCGATAGTGCTCATTTTGTAGAAATGATTCAAAGGACCGAAACCGTGACCGAGCTTGAATGACGCACCTGCTTCTAATGCACTTGTAATATATTCTTTCGATTTTTTAACTGCATCGTGGCAATGATAACCTTTTGCCAAATACGATGCTATTGCCGACGATAGTGTGCAGCCGGTTCCATGTGTGTTTTTTGTCCGAATCCTTTTTCCTTCAAACCAAATAATTTCATTTCTACCATTTGCTCCTGATATGCACAAACAATCCCGACATAACTTCGTTTTCGCATGACCACCTTTGATCAGCACGGATTTCGATCCGTATGATAAAAGCTCAACAGCCGCTCTTTCAATATCGTCTGTGTTTTCTATTTTGCGACCGGTGAGAAGAACAGCTTCCGGAATATTCGGAGTAATTATCGCAACAAGCGGAAACAATTCTGATTTCAATGCTTCGATAGCACTCGTACGCAATAATCTTTTTCCGCCTTTTGCAATCATAACTGGATCTACAACTATATTGCGAGCATTGTGGAAACGAAGCCGCCTCGAAATTGTTTTTATTATTTCTTCGTTCTGAACCATGCCAATTTTTACCGCGTCGATGTCGATATCCTCAAAGAGTGCATCGATTTGTTTCGCGATAAACCTTACCGGAATTTCATAAACGGATTTTACGCCGGTTGTATTCTGAGCGGTCAGGGCAGTAATGACGCTCATTCCATAACAATCCAGCGCCGCGAATGTTTTAAGATCGGCCTGAATCCCGGCGCCGCAGCTTGTGTCGGAACCTGCAATTGTGAGAGCCGTTTTGTATTTCCGTCTTGTCATTTCAAAATTGCACTTTCAGAATAAATCTCTGAACCATGATTTTTAAATTCTTCCGCTTTTTCTTTCAGACCTTTTTCCAATATTTCATTTTCGGAAATATTATTTTCTGCCGCGTATTTACGAACATCCTCAGTGATTTTCATAGCGCAAAAATGGGGGCCACACATGGAACAAAAATGAACCGTTTTTGCCGCATCATGCGGCAATGTTTCATCGTGAAATTCTTTTGCAGCAACATGATCGAGCGAAAGATTGAACTGATCTTCCCATCTGAATTCAAATCGCGCCTTCGACAACGCATTATCCCGCGCTTGCGCGGCCGGATGACCTTTAGCAAGATCGGCAGCGTGTGCGGCAATTTTATATGTGATCACACCATCTTTAACATCTTTTTTATTCGGCAGGCCAAGATGTTCTTTCGGAGTAACATAACACAACATTGCACATCCGTACCAACCGATCATCGCGGCACCTATCGCGCTTGTGATGTGATCATAACCCGGCGCGATGTCGGTTACAAGCGGACCCAAAGTGTAAAACGGCGCTTCAAAACATTCTTCAAGTTCCCGGTCCATATTTTCTTTAATTAATTGCATCGGAACGTGGCCCGGCCCTTCGATCATAACCTGACAATCTTCCTTCCATGCAACTTTAGTTAATTCACCCAACGTATGCAATTCTGCAAACTGTGCTTCATCATTCGCGTCGGCTATCGCACCCGGACGCAAACCATCTCCGAGCGAAAAGCAGATATTGTACGCACGCATGATCTCGCATATTTCACGAAAGTGAGTATAGAGAAAATTTTCTTGATGGTGAGCCAAGCACCACTTCGCCAAAATACTGCCGCCGCGCGAAACGATGCCGCATACACGATTTGCCGTCAGTGGAACATAACGCAGAAGAACTCCGGCATGAATGGTGAAGTAATCGACTCCTTGCTCGGCTTGCTCGATGAGGGTATCGCGATACACTTCCCAAGTCAATTCTTCCGCTTTTCCATCAACTTTCTCGAGCGCTTGATAAATCGGAACTGTGCCGATTGGGACAGGTGAATTGCGAATGATCCATTCGCGTGTCGCGTGAATATTTTTCCCTGTGGATAAATCCATGACGGTATCGGATCCCCATTGAATCGCCCACCGCATTTTTTCAACTTCTTCATCGACCGAAGATGCTATCGCGGAATTCCCGATGTTCGCGTTGATCTTAACCAGAAAATTTCTGCCAATTATCATCGGTTCGCATTCTGGGTGATTGATGTTGGCAGGAATTATTGCCCGCCCTCGAGCTACTTCATCCCGAACAAATTCCGGTGTAATAAATTCTGAGATGTTAGCGCCAAACGATGCTCCCGGATGTTGTCGGCCATAAATTATTTTCGTTTCTTTTGAATGCTCCCGACCGAGATTTTCTCGGATTGCAATGTATTCCACCTCAGGCGTTATTATTCCGTGTCGTGCATAAGCTAACTGTGTCACAGCTTTATTTTTCTTCGCTCTTAATGGCCGCTGTTTGCGTCGAAAATCTCCTTCAGAAATATTTTCTCGTTTACTAACATATTCCTCAAAACCTTCGGTGAGATAACCGTCATCTTCCGGTTTAGTCACACGTCCTTCATATTCTTCAACATCATCTCTTTGTGTGATCCACGCGCGACGGATAGGCGCAAGCCCAACTTTAATATCACATCGAATTGCCGGATCACCCCATGGTCCGCTTGTGTCGTAGATCCGCACAGGCGGATTCGTTTCTCCTGACGGCATTGTTAGTGATTGCGTTATTTCTCGAAACGGAACATTAACATTCTTGTTCATTTTCCCGGGAACATAAACGCGCCTGCCGTTGGGCGATGTGTTTTGATTCTTTGATTTCATTGTATCCATTTATCACCTCAAATAAATTCTATTTATTCTTCTTCTGCAAAATGATCGTAGCCGTGTTTTTGTATATTCCGCGATTTATCATTTTCGTGATACTGCAATCCATTTTCTTTCTCTACAATCGTTCCGATCACATACAGCGGACGATGAAACACTGATTGAAAATTGCGCGCAATTTCTTGACAGCGGTCTGGCGTTATTGTCGTCAGCAGGCAATAGTCTTCACCGCCTGTAATTGCGATTTCCTCCGCGCACCATTTTTGTCGATTTGATATTTGTCGAAGGTGAGATGAGATTGGAACTTTCTCAATGTCAATTATCGCGCCGCATGATGAAGCCTGCATAATTCTTTGAATATCGGAATCGATTCCATCTGAAATATCCATCATCGCGTGAACACCTTCCTGCGCGGCAAGCCATTTACCTTCCGAAAGATGCGCACGCGGATGATTGTGCCTTTGTACAAGAAACGCGACGTTTTCAACGTCATCAATATTTTCAAGCAGTACTTTCAAACCTCCTCCAGAATCACCGAGAAAATCGGTAACACAAATGTAATCGCCTGTTTTTGCCGTCGAACGAAATTTTATCAACCGTGAATTCGCTTCACCCAATATTGTAATATTGATAACAAGATTAGTAGACGATTTTGTTGTGTCTCCACCCAATAATAAAACATTTTCAGAGTCGGCAAGTTCCTTCAATCCTGCATAGAAATCATCAAGCCATTGCACTTCTACTTCTGTTGGAATCGCGATTGAAATAAAAGCGCTTCTGGGTTCACCACCCATCGCGGCTATGTCGCTCAAATTGACCGCAAAAGATTTGTAACCGAGGTCATGAGGTGATATTTTGTTTTTTATGAAATGAATATTTTCGACAAGCATATCGGTAGTAACAAGAAGCGACGAATCTTTATCCAATGGAATTACAGCGCAATCATCGCCGATGCCGTGCATGCCGGAAGGCAGATTCTGAATGAACGACTTAGAAATATGTTCGATAAATCCAAACTCACCGATAGTTGATAGTTTCATTATTTTACTTTTTGATCTCGTGTTGTTCTTACGATTTCTCGAAATTGTTTCGAAGCTTCTTCCGGATCAGGCGCGGCACAAATCGCTGAAACGATGGCAAGCCCGTCGGCGCCGGCTTCAATCATCGAACGCGCGTTGGATAAATTTATTCCGCCGATTGCAACTAACGGATGTCGAGTTTTTGACCGCAATAGTTTCAATCCTTCAATTCCCCATTCAGTCGATATATCGGTTTTGGTTGGAGTGTGAAAGATTGGGCTGACGCCGAAATAATCGACGTCCGAGTTTTCCATTTCCACAGCTTGTTCCAAAGTTTCAACAGATAGGCCGATGATCGCATCGGGCCCCATCAATTGACGAACAATTTTGTACGGCATATCTTGCTGACCGACATGCACACCATCCGCGTTGCAAGCAAACGCGACATCGACTCTATCATTAAGAATGAGGGGAATGTTCAGAGGGGAAAGAATCTTCTTCACCCTTCGCGCCAGTTCAATAAAATCACGCGTCGAAAGTTCCTTCTCGCGAAGTTGAACAATCGTGGCTCCGCCTCTCATCGCTAATTCCACAACCTCTTCAACTGAACGAGGCAACGAAATGTTCTTGTCAGTTACCAGATAAACACTATAGTCAACCTGTTGTTTCATCATTTTTCAAACGTATTCGTATTTCTGATTCGTCTAATTGATACAACGCATCTATGAAGTGCATCTGAATCGAACCGGGGCCTTTCGATTGGTCTGCTGCAATTTCTCCTGCAATTCCCATCACTGCCATTGCATGAGCTGCTGCAAGCAATGGATTTGTGTTCACTGCCGCGAATGCTCCTGTTAATGCTGATGCTGTGCAGCCAAGACCTGTCACTTTCGGCATCATTGGATGTCCGTTGTAAATGCGGAGCAGATTATCGCCATGTACAATAATGTCGACTGCACCGCTTATACTCACCGTGCAACCATATTTGATCGAAAGCATCCTGGCAGGCTCCAACGCTGCATCAGAAGCATGCGTACTATCGACACCTTTCGTTGAACCCTCGGATAAAAATAAAGCCCGTACTTCTGATGCATTCCCGCGGATAATTGTTGGCGCGGCTTCTAAAAGAAGCCTGTGCGCTGTTTCAGTCCGGAATTTTGTCGCGCCCACACCGACAGGATCCAACACGATTGGAATTCCTTTTTTCTTCGCGGCACGGACAGCCTTCAGCATTGAATCTATCCATGGCTGACTCAACGTTCCGATATTAACCACAAGTGCATTTGCGATGCCTACCATTTCCTCGACTTCTTCAATCGCATGAGCCATAACCGGCGATGCGCCGATTGCGAGAAGCGCGTTCGCAGTCGTGTTCATCACAACGTAATTTGTGATGTTATGAACGAGCGGCGCTTTTTTCCGGATTTGTTGAACGTCATGCCAAACAGCAGTTGCGTTTATCATTAGACTTCTCCTTGTTATATAATACCATAACGCGGCATAGCCGCAACCAAAAAATAGCCACTAATTTCACGAATTATTAATAATCTTCATTCAAGAATAAATGATTTCGTGATAATTCGTGGTTAATCTTTCTTTGTTTTTTTTCACAGGTTTAGCTCCTCATATAATATAAAACAAAAGCCGTTTTCCCGACTGAACCAGCATCAAGTCAGAAAAACGGCAATCAAAAAAAACCATTCTATCTTTCCCTACGCTGGCATTATCCAGATCAGGTTCAAGGGTGTGATCTCAGCATCCGCTTTTTTGCGGAGCACCCCTAGGAATGGGTTTAATATACGATGTGATAAACTTGAAAGCAAATCAGGGCAAATTTAATTCAAGTTCGACAACAGTGAAAAAAAATGATGATTCGTTAAATGTTCAAGGTTCTGAGTTCAAAGCGCGGCATCGTTTGCATGTTGTCTTCTTTGCCTCTTTTTCAATATATTATTCTATGCATATTTACCGTTACATACTTCGGGAACATGTCGGGCCGTTTTTATTTTCATTCGGAACTTTGATGTTCATTTTTCTCCTCCAATTTTTGATGAAGGGGCTGGATCAACTCGTCGGTAAAGGGCTCGGCACATGGGTCATCACAGAATTGATTATCGTAAATCTCGCGTGGATGGTGGTGTTGGCGGTCCCGATGTCGGTTCTTGTCGCGACGTTGATGGCATTCGGGAATTTATCTGGAACACATGAAATCACCGCAATGAAAGCGGCTGGAGTCAGCATTTATAGAATGCTGTTTCCCGTCGTCATTGCATCGCTTGTTATCACATATCTTTTAATAGAGTTCGATAATAAAATCCTTCCGAATGCGAATCACCGCGCGCGAATTCTTCGCTGGGATATCGAACGGAAGAAACCGACATTTGGAATCACACCGGGGCTATTCACTCAAACAATTCCCGGATACAGCATGATGGTGCGGAAAACCTTCGAAGAATCCAACGACCTCGAAGGCATCACGATTTATGATTATACACACCCGAATGAAAATGTCGTGGTGACCGCAAAAACGGGAACAATGTCGTTTTCCGACGATCATAAAAAATTGATAATGGATTTACGCGAAGGGGAAATTCATGAACTCGATCAACATGATTACCAGGAATACCGCCGCGTCCGGTTCACCAAACACAGGATTATCACAGATGTGGAAGGATATGAGTTCAACAGAACGAACGAAGGACAAATGGAGCGAGGCGATCGCGAACTCGGAGCCGATGCTATGCGCGTTCGTGCAGATAGCTTGCAAAGATTGATCGATGCAAGCACGAATCGCATTCGTGAAAGCATAGATCAACATATCACGCAGATACTCGATGTTGATGTAAAACAAAATTCGATTTCGTATCAATATCCGGGAGATTCACTCACGCGTGCGATCATGGCAGTGCGAATGATTGCCGCGAGTGCACAAAATGAAATGTATATGACAATGACATGGCAAAGACAGGAAGACCGATATTGGGTTGAAATTCATAAAAAGTATTCGATCCCTGTCGCTTGTTTTGTTTTTGTGTTTGTCGGAGTTCCGCTCGGCATCATGGCCCGGCGTGGCGGATTCGGCGTGGCGGCAGGTTTAAGCCTTGGCTTCTTCGTTTTCTATTGGATATGCCTGATCGGCGGAGAAAAACTTGCCGACCGCAACCTCGCGTCGCCTCTCGTGGGAATGTGGATTGCCAATATCGTCCTCAGCGTCGTGGGGATTTACCTTGTCATTCGTTCGCTTCATGAAACCAAGTTTTTGGATTTCTCTTTTTTCGCGCGATTCATTCCAAAACGATTTCGGACTGATTCCCAATGAAACGCATCGATCGATATATCATAAAACAATTTCTTCAGACATTTTTATTCGCATTGTTCGCATTCATCATAGTCTTTGTCATTATTGATCTAATGGAGCATCTTGACGATTTCATCGACAATAAAGTCCCGGAGATTATTGTTGTTCAATACTATATCTATTTTATTCCGGAAATTATAAAACTCGTTACTCCAATCGCGATGCTATTGTCAAGTCTATTTACAACCGGGCGCATGTCCACCGCAAATGAGCACACGGTTTTGAAGGCGGCAGGAGTGAGTTTGTATCGTTTTATGATGCCGTTCCTTGCAGTTGCGTTAATGGTCAGCATCCTTTCGATTTATTTCAACGGATGGGTTGTCCCGAAGGTAAACAAAAAGAAATTTAACATCGAACGGGTAAATTTAAAAATGCATAATGAACGCGTCGACCGGAGCCACATTTATTTTCAAAATTCCCAAACATGCATCATCACCCTCGACACGTACGATCCGGACAATAACCATGCATGGCGAGTGAGCATTCAAAATTTTGATGAACATGATTTGACGCGGCTTACCAATCGGATCGACGCGAAACAAATGATTTGGGATAATGCGCACCAGACATGGAAACTTCTTGATGGGGAAGAACGAACATTTTCGGAACAACATGAAATTCTCACACCCTTCGGTATCAAGGAAATGCGTTCGTTAAAATTTTTGCCGGATGATGTTCAGAAGAAAATCGAACGCCCGGACGAGATGGAATATTATGAGCTGAAAGATTTTATTCAAAAACAACTTGAGAGCGGCCATGATGTTGCCGAATGGCAAGTCGACTTTTATTCCAAGATTTCATTTCCTTTTGCGAGTCTAATTGTCGTGTTATTTGGAGTACCATTCGCCACAACGAAACGGCGCGCCGGACTTGCCCTGCAATTCGGAATCAGCCTTGGTTTGTGCTTTGTCTATCTTGCATTTATGAAAATGAGTCAGGTCTTTGGGTATAACGGTTCACTCAACCCGTTACTAACTGCCTGGTTAGCGAATTTATTGTTTCTTGGTGCGGCTTGTTTCGTGATGCTGCGTGTTCAGAAATAAAAAAACCTGCAGATCAGATCCGCAGGTTTTTCCCCTGGCTAGCTAAGGAATGTTCCCTAGTCGGTTACTGTAAAAACAACTTGCCGGTTCTCTATTCCGCCGGAGTGTCCGAATGAAGTCAGCCGATATTGCAAATCAATTCGCGCTTCATCATTTCCCGACAGAATCGAACCATCATTTAGAACATCGATAGCTGTATTCGCTTTAAGATTTGTGGTAATTTTTTGGTTTACGTTCAATGTCAGTAAAGTTCCTGTCGGAAGCGGTTGATCTAGCATGGCTGAAATTCTCGTGTTCTTTTTATCGCCGCTCAACACAATCGCCGACGGTTGGCCTGCAGTCTGTTGCGAAGGATCGACGGTGATTATGTCGTTCGCAAGTTGAACATTCTTTTTTACGGAAATTCCGAACGTCACAACCTGAGTTGTTTTGTTCGTCGTTTGTCCAAATCCGCTGCTTACAACAATGAAGCAGATTATCAAAGAAAAAATGAGCGTTTTCATAGTTCAATCCGTGACTGTTAATGTGACAATTCGGGAATCCATTCCAATATCACCCGCATTACTGTTTGCTGCAAAAGAATATCTAATTGTTTTTTGACGATCACTTCCATGCCCGACGCCGGAAACAGCGGTTACCGGTGTGAGCGCTTCGGATATATCAACCATTCCCGCACTCATTCCTTTTGATGACTCTAAATCTATCATCAATTTTGTACCAAAAGGCATCGGCTGATTGATTGATGCTACGATCCTTATATTCTCACGATTAGTTAATACTGAATAAGAAGTATTTTCGTCCGTCACCGTTGTATAATTCTTTCCTGTCGGTATTTCCTTGATAATAAGCGCCTGGGGATTTCCAGTAACACTAATAGCTGTGATTGGCCTTACTTCTATAGTGATGTGTTGCTGAACGCTTGCTCTTCCACTCTGTGCCTGAACCGCTCCGGATGTCAGCAACAAACCACATATCAATATTTTCCCAAATTCGGTCTTCATTGCCTTCATTCTCCTTAACGTTTCTTTTGTCACCTTGGGTTCCATGATAGTTACACTCCCTTGTACACTTATCATTGAATCAAAGGGGATGCCACAGAAATTTATCAGGAGAAAAAAAATGCCGACCGACAACTAATTATAAATAAACCACTTACAGTTATGCCGAAAAATGGGATAATTAAAACAAAACGTAAAATGTGAAATTTCTTCAAAAAGGAGTGGGTGTAGATTTACAAGTTTACAAATTGAATCAGCGTTATTTTGTTTGAAGAGAACGGAATGCTGTTTCAGCTTCTTCACGTGTGGAAAACACACCGATGAAAACTCGATAGCGGATACCGATTCCGGGTAAATCTATTTTTTCGATGAAAGGAGTATATTTTGATTTTTGTTGAATACGATTCTTTTCCAGATTTGCTTTTTCTGCATTGGCCCATGATGAAATCTGTGCGACATATCCCTTTTTATCCTTGCGAAATTGAATAATTGGGACTGTACCCGGAGTTTTTAAAGATGGTTGAATTATTTTTTTAGATTGTTGTGGTGTCGGTTTTTCTTCAATTAAATTTCCTTCCTGCAATATTTTTACTGACCGGCGGCGAGGAAGAATATTTATTAAAATATCCCGGCTTTCCCCTGCTTTAATTTCAAATTCAATTGTCTCTTTTTCCAAATAATGATTTTCAGGAAGTTGACCTTCAGGCACACTGAGAATCCACTTGCCCGGACGCAAATCATTGAAAACAAATCGGCCGTGGTTGTCGGTAATTCTTCGATATAACTCCGTGCCTTTTGACAATTGAACGTACATGTCTGATTGTGGTTTAACCGGTATCGTCCGAAAAGTAGTATCGAGTACTGAAGTATTTTCGAATTCATACAGTGTAACGGTTCCCGTCACGGTCGCGCTACGCACGATACCAAAATCGAAACTTCGGATATCACCGCCGTGTAGTGTGATTTCGACAGGTTCCGGTTGAGTTGTAACACATTTATAACCGATCGTCGCTCTATCGATCTGAAGATATATTTCTCCCGGAGAGAGGGAAGTGAAATGAAATTCTCCATTATCATTCGTCACTGCAGTCGCATTTCCTGCATACACCAAAATATTCGGAAGCGGGCGGTTCTTTTCAACATCTATAACATGGCCGTTCAATTCGGAAACTTCGCCGACTCGCCCGAATGGAATACCAATAGGAATAATATATTCCGCGAGAACTGCGATATTGTTTGTTTCGTATGAGGACGATATGAGTTGAGTTGAACGAACTGTTAAACGAATTATATGATTAAACGGAAATACATGTTCTAACATTGCATCTATGATTGTGTACGTTTGTGTAACAGATGACTGTGCAACGTCGCTGTACACATCCCCACGCAAGGAAGTCTTCTCAGAAAGACGAAGCAATCCATTCAACCCAAAAGAAACCCGCTTCTGCCTCTCCATAGGTGTCGTTGTCGGATTCACTTCGTCTGCGTATTCCGATAACAAACTAAGATCATGGCCTCCTTTGAAATTGATACTGGCATTAAGAGAGTACCGCGTGGAAAGCGCTTCATTGCCTGATAATTTATCACGAGTGTGTTCAATATCGACGTCCCCCAATAAACCGATCCATCTAAAATTGACGCCGGGTCGAATTTGAAGCAATTCATCGTGTGTATTATACTGCGGGTTGGGAAGAAGATCTTGTTGATCCGTCCATCGATAAGAAACGGCTAAGTTGTCCGAATATCCGCAGCCGATTTGAAAATATCTATCACGTGGAGCCGTATACTGTGTTGTATCAAAATTGCGATTTCTTTGGTCATCATGATAAAAACCGTCTATTCTGAATCGTTGTAATGGTGTAAGAGAAAGTGAGATTGATGTCGAGAGTAAATCCCGGTAATAACCTCCAAAATTCGGTTGAGCATCTATTCGGCGAATTTCACCTGACAACCATTTCGTTTGGGCCAAAAAACGGCCGTAGAAGGCGTCCCCCGTTCCCAGATCACCATTGCTACGTCCATATTCAATTTCTGCCTCGCTTCCTCTCCATGGCTGTGAAAAAATGCGATACGACATGATTGAATTTTGTTCAGGATTTTCTACGTTCAAGAAATTTACACTCGTTGTTAATACATCCCACGGTTTGAGAGCAACAAACCCGGCAGCTTCTTTTTGTATCGGAGACAAAAAACGCGTTTCATTATAAAATCCTCCTACGGTGAGGGATGAATAAGATAACCGGCTTCCAGCGCCAAACGCAGGACGACCATATTCCGTCAACGGTGTGAGCGAGTAATTCCGATCTCCTGCATACAAATCGACCGCAGAACTTTGATAGCCGATACGATATTCATCCCGGGTTCCGAGTATCGACTGTGAAAGAGTTTCGGGTGTGCGCATAAGGATGTCAAGGCGATCTTTACCAAATTGAGTGCATGGCGCAGCGCCTGAAATTTCGATCTGAGGTCGAATACTATGGTCGCCGGCAACACCTCGTATATTTACAGTGACCGGAAACTTATAAATGTCATTTTCGAGAGCTTCGCCCCGCGGAATTATATCTGTCGATGCCGACGTGTGGACCTGCATAGTTGAATCGTTTTTTAAAGCTGCATATATTTCGATTAAAGCGTGAGTTTTTTCCTTCAGGTTTGGGCGGGAAACGCCGGTTGCATTTATCGTATGTGATTCGCTTGGTTTCAATTCGACTTGCAGATTATCGAGGAAAACACTGTCGATACCGACAGTTTGAGGCCGCAAATAAACAACTGCATTGCTGTTTCCGGTATTCGTTATTTGGAATGTCGCTGTAATCTTCTCACCTGCAACAACGAAACGCGGTGCATCGATAAAGCTAAGTTCGATAGTTCGAACAGGAAGGATAGAAACAACGACTGATAACTCTGCTTCGTCGATACTCGATCGTGCGCGACGAACATGAAATAGTATTGTATAGTCACCGGATGGTGTTTCGGGGGGAGTAGAAAAACTCAAAAGAATAACGTCGTTCCGACCTGCCCCGAGTTCGATGGGAATAAGTCGTGTTACAAATCGCCATCCTGATGGAAGTGTGGTTTCTCCTTCTAAACTCAAATTTTCCATCGTTCGATTAGTAATCGATATGCCTAAAGTCATTATTTTTCCCGGCAACGATTCGACTGCCTCAACTGTCGATGTACGCAACTCGACCGTTTGCGATAAGGCTTGCTGAATCAGACTCAAGAAGATAATACTGAACGAGAAATGAAAAAAAATCCGGCCGAACCGAACCGGATTCATGGTATGATTTATTTTTAAACGCTGCGTCAAAATTTTAAAGTTTGTTGTGCGCCAAAAATATCTTCACCACCGCCATCGACAACAACCATCGCTTTATAAGTTCCCGAGGGTACTTTTGTCAGATCGATCTTTTGTCGTACAGAAGTTCCGGGATAAATTCTATATTTTGCTCCCGGAAATTTTCCTATAGAAACACCTTTATCGTTGAAAAGCTCCACATACACATCGGGCCGGAATCCTATATCTCCATTATTCTCGATATTGATCACCAGCGTTCGTTCGCCGGCTTTTCCCGCAACCAATTTAGTGTCAAGAAAATGGATACTCTTCTGTCCCGTTTTCGCAATATGGGTTGCAATCTGGATGCCGTAACGTATTGTCTGCCTGATGCCCATCTGCACCTTTTTGGGATCGGTAGGCGTGGAAGATTCACCCGATCCTTTTGAAATTCCTTCCACCATAATCATGCTCCAATACGTTCCGATCAGTTTAGCACTGCCTGTGTCGGTCGGGACAGTGACTGTGTAAGAGACTGTTGCGTTTGATAATGGTGGAACAGTAAAAAAAGTCGGACTATATACAATCCATTTTGCGTTCGAGCGAGGCGATGTTCCGGGTTCGCCATAGTTGCTTGTTCCATCACACTTGAAAGAGTAATCGGTTTGATAGATCTTCGCTTCCTGCGGTTCATTACTGTCGTTTCGAAGCATAATAGTTTCTTCGTATTTCTCTCCGGCCTGTGCTTCACGATCTCTGCTCAAATCTCCTATCACAGAAATCTGAGACTGGAGTTGGCCCGGAAGAAGAACAACAAAGAGCGCTCCGCACATCAGAAGTTTTTGCATAAAATCCTTATTGAGTTGTTAATGTATATGTAATCGTATAGACATCATTGCCAAAATCCGTACTATTTCCCTGCGCATACGTCGCAGAGGCGATGTACGTCAATCCGGCTGTGTATGATATTCTTGTCGTTCCATTATTTCCTGGAATATTCCTGATGAAATCGGCAGCTGCCATATTATTGATTAAGTTTATTGCCGGTGTTACAGCGGTACCTCCACCAGTAGGGGGTGTTGCAAGAACCGTTAATGTAAACTCTTGTGTGGGGCACGTTGCCGAAACAGTTACTTTCTTTGTTGTTGTTCCTGCAAGACGTTGCGAGTAACTGATTGTGCATGTGGTGTTTGGAACGGAAAGCGGTTGGGTTGTTGAAGTTCCCGTAGTAATATTCATCGTCTGGTTGCCGCCATTTACTATTAACCGCATAGCCTGAGCATTTAAATTATTGTAAAGTATAAAAAAAAGCCCCATTGCTGAAAAAACTAAAAAAACTTTTAATCTATGAGTTTTCATCTTTTTTGCCGAATCATTTATTGTGTTTGAACAGTAAAAGTTAAATGATGAGTATCCGTTCCAGTTCCCTTAGAAGCTAAAGCCGTACCTGTATATTTCAACAGGCATGATCCCATTGATCGGGCTATATTTGTTATAAAATCAGCCGCAGTTGTCGATAAAGTCAATTGCGCGGAAGCTGTACCGACTGTTGGATTAAGCGCTAATATTTGTAAAGTGAATAGGGGAGCTCCATTATCGGTGTATACTGTAATTTTCCGCGGCGAGGCATTAGTTGCCCAGTACAACGTCGATGATTGATTGGTTATCGTCATTGCATCTTGTCCTGCAACAGCATTGGCGGCAGTAATTGTCATACTCAATGAAGTTGGATTTACACTAATATATGTCAATGTAGCAACTGTAACTGTAACTTGATTCGTACCCGATTGTGAGAATAAATTACCGGTTGAGGCGCCTATAAATATAAATAAAAACGCAATATATAACAATAATTTCATAGAGGTTTAACTCCGGTATCCAATATCATAATGTATAATATTTATATTCAAAATACAAGAATATCTCATTAATCTCCCGTGATTGTATAAGTGAGTGTTTGGGCCTCGATTCCTATACCTGCGGCAAGACTGGCAGATGCAGTAATACCGAGCGAACATTTTCCTGAAGAACGGGTCACACCAATGATGAGGTCGTGTGGCGAATTATCACTAAGAACCGCTTCATTTGCAGTCAAACCGGAATTGGCGGCCAAATTAATTGGATTAACCTTTAAGATGTATCGTGGTGCACTTATATTTGTAGCAATTGTGATTTTCTTATTCTCACCGTTTGATATCCAAAGCAGCATCCCTTCGGAATTTGTTACTGAAACGGTATCATTGTTCACCTGTTGGGTTTGGTCTAAGATAAACTGTACCACGGGCTGTGTTAACGAGATTATATTTACTTCACCGATGCGCAATGTAAGTCTTTGAGCCGCCGTTGCTTGTTGTGCCTTCAGGAAAAGGCGCCATAGCAAACAATAACGCTGCCACCATGAAAATTCTATTGAATATTTTAATTATACTTGTCATTGCTTCATTCCCTGCGTAAAAAAAATCCGCGGCAAATATCTTGAATGTATCGGTCGCGGATTCTTCAGCATCCTCACATTAGTTTCTCGATGTGAGTAGTGTTCGGAGTGTTGAAATCATTTCATCTTTCAGTGTCACATCAAATTGATCAAAGAGCATCAGACTTATTTCATCAACACCAATCATATTTTCTTTCACATTTTTCATTTCAATTCCGAACGTTTTATCTTACTTAATCTTTTAATATATAAAGCTTACACAGTGCGACATTCAGATTAGTTATGCAATGTATATGTTACTGTCAAACCATTAAGCGTGCCTGCTGCAATACCGATGAATTAGTGACGCACTAGGTGTATAGGTAATTTGTGGGTTACCCGCGCCTGACGCAACTGTTGCCAGTGAGTGATCAACGGCGTCCACCAATTATTAACAGCACTACCCGATCCAAGAGCGACCATTAATGTAATACCATTGCTGTGCCAATATCAGAGCTTAATTTATGCGATTAATTACCTATTGTCGCACCAGTATTTTGAACATAATCGCAATATTGTTGAATTATCCGCTGCTCCCGTTATTGTGGGATTTCCTGCCGTTGCTGTGCCGATTGTCAAGGTGATAGTACCAGGCGCCGTTATAGTACCACTTACGGCACTCGTTGACAAAGCAACTTTGTTTATGGCGCTAACAGTCACATTGACTGTCTGCACATTTTGAGAAAAACTCATTTGCGACAATAATGCAATCATCGCTACCGTAAGAATAAGAACTGTTAATTTTTTCATGACTTCCTCCATTTTGTATTGTTTATTTATTTATTTAAAATCTCTTATCAATTCTTTGGTTTTATATTAATCAATACTCATGCCAAAATATTTTTCCTGTTTTGATTAAAAAAACCACACCCTGTTAAACAGAATGTGGCTCATAGTGAGAAATATGACTCATATTAATAACCATTAGAATATGAGTTAAATATATAATAAATCATTTTGAATGTCAATACAACTATCATTATGATACAAACGGCAAAAAAAACCTTTAAAACACCTTATTTTAATTGGGTTTTATTATTGGCACGTCTCTTGTTTAATAGAATCGTTTGTTTGTGGGAAGAATAGTTGCCCACTTCCTGCCGAAGGCATCGCTTCGTGAGAAGAAATCCCTTGGGGAGAAATATGCGAAATAATCGAAAGATTTACTTTCGTGGGCTAAAAAATTGCAATCATTTATTTATTGCGGTAGAAGAAAAAACATGGATAGAAAAGAACTCCAAAGCCGTTATCAACATCAGATAACGAAATCGATTGAGAATACTGATGGAGTAGTTTCCTCCCGTCTCTCTCATGAATTTCGAACTCCGCTGACATCAATTATGGGATTTGCCGAACTAATTATCGACGATCCGGAGATGCCTATAATTACTCGGCAAAAATTCGCACGCATAATTCTTTCGGAAAGCGAAAGACTTTCATCGCTCATTAATAACCTTCTCGATATTTCGTTATTGGAACGAGGAAGTACTCAAGTTGAACTTGCAACAGAAGACTTAATACCGCCGATGGAATTTGTTGTGCAAAAATTACGGCATTCGGCGGCCATAAAAGGAATTGACCTTACAACAGAATTTGAAAGTAATGAAGCTCCTGCTCTCATCGATTTACAGCAATTTCAGCAGATTATCTTCCAACTTTTATATAATGCTATTAAATTTACAAAGGCGGGAGGACACATCTGGGTGGGAGCGCGTTTTAACGAGCGAGCTGCCGAAGCCTGGATTCGCGATACCGGAGTTGGAATACCCGCGGCAGACCTGCCATATATCTTCGAAAAATTCTACAGAGTGAAACATAATAGCATAGAAGTCCCGGGAGCCGGGTTAGGACTTGCAATTGTGAAACATCTTGTCGAACTTCAAGGTGGTAGTATAACTGTTCGCAGTCAGGAAAATATTGGCACTACCTTCAGCGTCAGATTCCCGCGCAGTTCGAGTTCTTCTCCCACTGCCTAAGTTCTGTGCGCTCGAAATGCTGCAAAACCGTCATTAATTTCCGGGATATTCGCGGTGGCAGACAGATTAATATTTATTGTTGAGGACGAACCTTCCATCTCCACAATTCTTGAATTCACTTTTACGCGCAAATGGGGTTACAAAGCACGGATGTTTTCAAGCGGCGAAGATTGTCTCAAAGCCCTGGATGAAAATCTTCCTTCCCTCATCATTCTTGATGTGATGATGCCCGGTATCGGCGGTGTGGAAACATTGAAAGAAATTAAAAATCGATTCCCCGCAATTCCCGTCATCATGTTGTCCGCACAGGGCCGTATTGAAGTTGCCATCGAAACATTCAAACTTGGTGCGACAGATTATTTCACAAAACCGGTTGATTTTGTCAAACTTGAAATTGCAGTTCGGAATGCGCTTCAAATCGCCGACCTTACACATGAAGTAGAATTGCTGCGAGAATCGCTTGATAAAAAAATTCACTTCGAAAAAATTATTTCCGAAAGCGGTGAGATGAAGGAAGTATTCCGGTTGATGGAAAAAGTTAGACAAAATGATTTGTGCGTGCTTGTCCTTGGTGAGAGTGGAACCGGAAAAGAACTAATCGCCCGCGCGATACATTATAACGGCCATCGGAAGGATGGACCATTTGTAGTTGTGAATTGTGCTTCTATTCCAAAAGATTTGTTGGAAAGTGAATTCTTTGGCCATGAAAAAGGATCGTTTACTGGCGCTTATCAACGGCGGATCGGAAAATTCGAACAAGCCAACGGCGGGACTATTTTCCTCGATGAAATCGGGGAACTCGATATTTCCCTTCAAGCGAAACTTCTGAGAGTCATTCAAACCAAACAATTCGAACGCATCGGCAGCAACGAAACACTTACAACAGACGCGAGATTGATTTTTGCAACCAACCGCGATTTAAGCGATATGGTAAAACAAAAACTCTTCAGAGAAGATTTATATTTCCGTCTCGCAATGTTTCCCATCATGATTCCGCCGCTACGCCAGCGACGGTCCGACATCCTTCTACTGGTTGAACATTTCCTCACCGAATTTTCGAAAGAACATGGCAAATCAGGGATGAAAATTTCACGGAAAGCCTTGAAGATGATGCTCGAGTATTCATGGCCGGGGAATGTTCGAGAACTCGAGCATGCGGTTCAGCGTGCTGTTGTCATGACCGACACTACCACAATTACCGAAACAGATCTTCCTTTGTCTCTCCAAACGCTGGCATCTCCGACCACCGGTGACGCTAAAGACCTTACTCTGTTTTCAGATATTGACGGCGTCATTTCTTTCGATAAAGTTCGGGAGGCATACATCCGCCATGCACTCAAAGTTACAAACGGCAACATCGCCGAAACGGCGGAGCGGATGAAAATCGGAAGAGCAACTCTTTATCGTCTTTTAAAAAAATATAAAATTGACGCAGATTGAATTTTTTTTATATATCGTTCTTTTCCATGTCTAGAGAAAAGATTAGAAATCCATTTATACTTTTCGTATATTTAATTCTATGAAAAATCGAAATAATACAAACGATTCTATTGCAGTTGGCGGGCAGGCAGTTATTGAAGGCGTAATGATCCGTGGGAAGAGGTCTATTGCGACTGCTATTAGGCGTGCAAGTGGTGAAATTATATTAAAGAAAGAACCTTTTCAACCCCTTAGCAGCCGATATCCGTTGTTTAAACTACCCATTCTCCGCGGAGCTGTAGGAATTATCGAAATGCTTTTTATCGGCATGAAAACCTTGAATTTTTCCGCGGAAATGGCAATGCAGGATGTTGATCCAAAGGAGAATAAAACTCAATCAAACATCACCCTTTTTCTAACAATGGTTGTAGCATTTTCAGGGGCAATCCTTGTCTTTTTTGCCACCCCGCTATTCCTCACAACGCGCCTTTTTTCGATTGAACAAAATGCGATTGCTTTCAATCTCTTGGCGGGAGGCATTCGTCTGGTTATTCTTATTCTCTATCTTTGGAGTATATCGTATTTAAAAGATGTGCGGAGATTATTCGAATATCATGGCGCCGAGCATAAATCTATTTTTGCGTATGAAGTAGGCGGAAAACTGGAGGTCGCAGAAGCAAGGCGATATCCGCGTTTTCATCCTCGTTGTGGAACGAGCTTTTTATTTATCGTTGCGTTCTCGGCAATAATATTCTTCGCTTTATTCGATGTATTTTTATTATCAGCGATAGGTAAACTTACTCTTTCTCTCCGCCTCGCGACGCATCTTCCGATGATTCCGATTATCGGAGGAATATCGTATGAATGCATTAAAATTTCCGCACGATATAGTTCAACAATTCCCGGACGGATTGTAATAGCGCCGGGATTGTGGCTTCAACGGATTACAACCCGAGAACCTAGTGACGATCAATTAGAAGTAGCAATCGCGGCAGTGCGAGCTTCTTTGGATGAAGAGGACAACATCACAAATGCTTGAACGACTTGCACATATTAGAGAGCGATACACAGAAATTACAAATTTACTCTCCGATCCGAATGTCGTGGCCGACCAGAAAAAATTCCGCGAGCTCGGTAAAGAACATACGGAATTGACACCGATCGTCAAGACGCTTGAACAATACGAGAAAGTGATAAACGATCTTGCCGGAAGCAAGGAACTTGTCGACACCGCAACGGATCCGGAATTAACTTCGCTTGCTCTGACTGAATTAAAAGAACTGAGATTGCGGCAGGAACAGCTTGAGGAAGAACTTAAAACTCTGCTCATCCCAAAAGACCCGAATGATGATAAAAATACTATCGTGGAAATCCGTGCCGGGACCGGCGGCGATGAAGCGGCATTATTTGCGGCAGATTTGTTTAGAATGTACACGCGATTAGCCGAACGAAAAAATTGGACCGTAGAACTTATCGATTCAAATGAAACAGGCCAGAGAGGATTTAAAGAAGTAATCTTTGGCGTAACTGGCAATGGCGTTTATGGCATGATGAAATTTGAAAGCGGTGTTCACCGAGTTCAAAGAGTTCCGGAGACCGAAGCACAAGGCAGAGTGCACACGTCGGCCGCAACCGTTGCAGTGCTTCCGGAAGTGGAGGATGTTGAGATAGAAATAAATCCGGCAGATTTAGAATTCGATACATATCGTTCGGGAGGAAAAGGCGGACAGAATGTCAATAAAGTAGAAACCGCCGTACGCATTACGCACAAACCGAGCGGTGTTGTTGTCGCATGTCAGCAGGAACGGTCGCAATTAAAAAATCGCGAGCATGCTATGAAAATGCTGCGTGCAAAATTATATGAAATAAAATTGCAGGAACAAAATAGCGCCATCACCGAACAACGCCGCACGATGGTGAAGAGCGGCGATAGAAGCGATAAGATTCGAACTTATAATTTCCCCCAAAATCGATTGACCGATCATCGCATCGGGCTTACACTTTACAATCTTTCTGAAATTATGGATGGAAAGATTGAAGGGATCATTGAACAATTGCAGATGGCAGATCGGGCCGAGAAATTAAAAGCGGATAAATAAATTAGAGTTGGAGTTTCAATCCGATAGAAATATTATTTTCCATTTTTTCTTTTCATCATAAAAAATTCTTTCATTAACGCACCACACTTTTCGTCCAGCACACCGCCAATGGTATTGATTTGGTGATTTAATTTTTCTTCATGAGCTAGATTAAAGAGTGTTCCGCAAGCTCCGGCTTTCGGATCGTAAGCGCCAAACACGACTGTTGGAATTCTTGCCAGCACCATTGCTCCGGTACACATAACGCATGGTTCGATTGTTGCATACAGCGTGCACTGTTCCAGCCATTTCGAATGTAAATAAGAAGCCGCTGCTGTAATTGCAATAATCTCAGCATGCGCTGTCGGATCACGCAGCGTTTCAACCTGGTTGTGACCTTTCGCTATTATAGAACCATTAAACACAATAACCGCACCGACCGGAACTTCATTTTCATCAAAAGCTCGCACCGCTTCACGATACGCGGCTTCCATCCATTTCTCATGCTCCGTCATCTCACCTCTGTCTAACATTGTACACATATAAATGTTCAAGAAAATAGACAACAATTAAAATGATATATGAAAAAACTGAAAAAATAAAGAAAAATAACATTATTATTTTTGGCATGAATCATGTCTTTTATATAGAGTTGGAGAAACGCCGGGGATGGAGATAGGTCGTGAAAGAATTTATTTTCATCGAAGAATCAGCCAGGGGAAAATAAACTGTACGCCCGGAGGGACTTGAACCCCCAACCGTTGGTTCCGAAGACCAATGCTCTATCCAATTGAGCTACGGGCGCAAAAGGAACGAATAAATATCTCGAGAAAAGGGAAGAAAAGCAAGTATGTTCAATTTCAAAAAGGGGACAACAATGAAAAATACAATGTATCTCGTCGGAATCCTGGTGGTGGCATTTGCACTGCAAGGTTGTATGGCTGGATACCATGGGATGTACGAAAAACGCGATGAACCAGCTCAACCCACACATCAAATGACGGTGAAAGATGTTATCACCATGTCGCAAGAAGGAGTGAGTGATAGTTTGGTCATAGCCCAGATTTATGCCACTCGTTCCGTCTTTACTCTTTCAACACAAGATATTCTTGACCTGCAAAAAGCCGGAGTGAGTGATAGTGTAATTCAGACAATGATCAACAGCGGGAATGAACATGCATACGCTAATAAACCGATTAACACGATAAGCGAAGAACCAGATTCATGGGTTTACTATCCATACTGGCCATATTGGGCATGTTATGATCCTTATTACTATCCATTTTGGTCGGTAGGCTTTACGTACTATTATTATCCGCATTTTTATTCATCGCACATTTATTATCCACATTCATATTTCCGAGGCTATGGTGGATTCGGATTTGGCGGTCATTTTGGAAGGGGAAGAAGATAGAATAAGATTAAGGTCAAGGTCGAGAATGCAGATAATTTCCGTATTTAATTCTTCATTATCTGTTCTTTGAAAGACATTTTGAAACACCCCAAGCGCGAATCGAAGGAAGGTACGGGACCTCCTCCACAGAGAAACGTTTTGGGGTGTTTTCCTTTAATCCTCCGGAAGGCTATCGCTGCCAGTGTTAAGAGTTTTGAATTTTGCGGAATTCAATTTTGCCAGATAAAAAAATAATACAATTCATCCTGCCTTGATAAATATGGCCGGCGAAATAATTTTCCTATTTTCTTTAACGCTTATTTCTCATACGCTTCATTTCGAATCATTTTGATCATGTCGTATGGAGCCGGATCACCGCCTAAATATTTATGGAACCAATCAAGATGCGCGTTATAATAAAGAGGCATCGATTTTACTCCGTTCGGCCAATGACCGTCGTCTTGAAAAACTATTAAACGCGATGGAACATTCATCTTTTGCAAAGCGGTAAAAAATTCGAGACTCTGAGTATATGGAACACGGTAATCTTTCTCACCTGTAATTACCAAGCAAGGGGTTTTGAAGTTCTTTACAAAATTACTGGGAGACCATCTTTGATAAAAATCTGAAGTCCATGGCGTACCGTTCAAATCCCATTGCGGAAACCATAATTCTTCCGTAGCACCATACATCGAAGTTAAGTGATAAACTCCCATCATCGCAGCGATTGCCTTGAAGCGATCGGTATGTCCTTCAAGCCACATCATCATATAACCGCCATACGACCAACCCATGGCACCCATTTTTTCTTTATCTACAAATGGAAGTTTTGCGAGAGAATCGGTGACAGCCATAAGATCCTGATAAACCATGCCTCCCCAATCTTTCGAAATTTCTGCTGTAAATTCCTGGCCATAACCGGTCGAGCCGTGTGGATTTGAGAATGCGACTATATAACCCGCACCCGGATAGACCTGCCAATCACCTCGAAATGCATCTTCCCATTGTGATTGCGGCCCGCCATGAACATTGACTATCAATGGATATTTTTTTGTCGAATCAAAATTATGCGGCTTCACGACGAACGTATGAATTTTCGAACCTGTAGGAGAATCGATCCATAGTTCCTCAGCAGAACGGATATCAACCGAATCCTCAATCGGTTTATTGAAGAAGGTCAATTGCTGTAAATATGTACCATGAACCGTCGACGTAAACAATTCAGTCGGATCGCCGACTGAACGCCGGACAAATGCAATTGTCCGACCCATTGGCGATAGTGAAAAAGAATTTATGGTTTTCACATCGATCACCGGTGTAATTTGTTTTGTATTGAGATCGATTGAATACAAAGGAACATGGCCTTTCACATCGGCAGTAAAAAATATTCTTCGCGAATCCGGCGACCATTGAAAATCATCAATCCAATTATTAAACTCTTCTGTAATTATCTGATGTTTTTTTGTTACACGGTCATAAATAGCCAATCGTAATAGATCAGATTCATAACCAGGAATTAACTGAGTTCGATAAGCGATATACCGTCCATCGGGAGAATAAGCAGGGTCGCCATCATACGCCGGGTTATAACCAGTAATATTTACAGCCTCTCCGCCTTCCAGAGGCACAATAAATAAATCGTTGTTCGTGGATTCTGCCGGATTGCTGTCATGGTTTGAAACGAAACAGACTTCTTTTCCATCCGGTGAAATCGCTGTCGTAGCGCTGGATAGAGAAAATGGAGGAGCGTCAAAATCTCCGGGAGTTAAGTCGACGATTTTCTTCTTATCAAAATTATAATATAATGTGTGTGTTCGTTTTCCATCCTTCCAGCTTGTCCAATGCCGATACAAAAGATGATCAGCGAGATGTGCATTCATCGGTCCATTTGTCACGTGATCCTCGATTTTCTTATTTGCTGCATCGTCCGCGCCGCATTCAGGATAAACGTCAGCCGTGAAAACGAATCCTTTACCATCAGGAGTAAGAACGAAATCTGATACTCCGATCGACAGCGAAGTGATTTGAGTTGGTTCACCACCATTGGTCGGAACTTGCCAAAGTTGTACTCCATCTTTTCTCGATGATAGAAAATAAATCGACTTTCCATCCTTTGCCCATTGCGGAGAATAATCCTGTGCGGGATTATTTGTGAGCGCTTTCAGATTCGTTCCGTCGGCATCACAAATATAGATGTCGGAATTCGATTTTCCTTCCTGGAGTAAATTTTCCGTCTCAACAAATGCGATACGGCGTCCGTCGGGTGAAAATTGCGGATTACTCACAGTTTTTATTTTATACAAATCGGCAATCGTGAATGCACGCTTCTGTGCTGTAAGCGGTACTGCAATTAGGATCAAAAAGAAAATAATATTTTTCATAGGATCATCCTTTCAGAAATTATCCAAAACGGGAATATAATAATTTTATTATTGTCAGGATTACGATTGAAAGAAAAATAGGGCGAATAAATCTGGAACCGCGACGTATTACGAGACGCGCGCCAATTCTTGCACCGATAATTTGTCCTGCCGCCATAATAAGACCATAAGAAAACCAAACCACACCTCCGAGTATAAAAACCGCCAATGATATAATATTGCTTGAAAAATTCATAACTTTTGTATATCCAGTTGCTTTTTGAAGATCAAAACCGATTAACACAACAAACGCGATTGCCCAGAAAGATCCTACACCCGGCCCAAAGAAACCGTCATAAAAACCTAAAAGCAAACCGCTTGCGGAATAAAAACTTATTCGTCCCAGGACTGGCCTTTCTTCTTTCAAACCAAGAGCTGGACTAAAAATAGTATAGATAGCTATCGCCAACAATGCAATGGGTATTATGGCTGAGAGTATTTTATTATCGACTTGTTGAACTACCCACGCCCCTACAGCAGCTCCAACAGCAGTAAAAATAATTCCAGGAAGTGCTTGCCGGATAGAGACAATGTTCTCTTTCCGGTAATAGAAAGATGCTGTTAAGCTTCCAAAACTCGATTGAAATTTATTTGTTCCCAATGCAACTTGAGGAGGAACTCCAAGAGCAAGAATTACGGGTAATGATATTAACCCGCCCCCACCGGCTATTGCATCAACCATGCCCGAAAAAAGACCGGTGAAAAATATTAAAGAGAATATAAACCCGTGTTCAGGCATGAGAAGAATATATGAAAAGTTTTGAGGATGAACAAGGTTGAGATCCGGAGTCTCAATTTATATTGAGAAAACGATGCACGACCTCGAAAAATTTTTCAGGTGCCTCCGCATGCACCCAATGGCCGGCGTTTAAAATTGTTTCAAAAGTTGAATTCGGAAATAATTTTTCTATTCCGGGTATATCGTTCTCCCTAATGTAATCGGAGTTTTCTCCGCGAATAAAGAGTGCGGGCTTCTTAAAAGCTATTGGAGAATCAATAGCGCGGAGCGTTTCTCTATAATTATTTTTTATGGCATCAAGGTTCATTTTCCATGAAAATGACCCATTGGTGTTTCTTTTCAAATTTTTTAACAAGAATTGACGCATTGCGAATTGCGGGATATCCTTGGCCATTAAGCTTTCAACTTCCCGGCGTGATGAAACACTAGCCAAATCAATTTTTACAAGTGTCTGAAGTATTTCATCATGTTGCTTTTCATATTCACAGGGAGCGATATTGACAATGACAAGTTTTCCACACTTTTCCGGATGCGTTAGAGCAAACTGCATTGCAATTTTTCCGCCCATCGAATGTCCGATTATGTTTACTGCAGATTGTAGATGATGGCGGTCGATGAATTCATTCACATCCTCTGCCATAACGCGATAATTGAATTCAGCACTGTGCGGCGAACGCCCATGATTTCGAAGATCGATTGCAAAGACCTGGAATGTATCGCTAAACCGTTTACTCAATGATTGCCAATTATCCAGTGTGCCTAACAGGCCGTGCAAGATTAGCAATGGTGGACCGTTGGTTCCATACGATTGATAAAATAATTCCATGATTCAATATCGTATTTAGGTGATGCAGTATCAAGCATCGGATACAACTCTCGAAAATCTCCAGGATTGATTTTCGCGGTTAAAATCCGTATTTTATAATGTTTTTTACTCATTTCTTAAATTATTGACAAGAAATAATGAAACTAAATAAAGAAATTCTATTCGCCCTGACATTTGTTTGTTTTTTCTCGATCGGCAATTCTCAAACGATCAATTCTCCAATATCAATTGCAAGCACGAAGTCCGATGAAAAAGAAGCGACTCCCGCAAAGGATTCGATGATTATCCAGCCTGTGCATCATGCTTCTGGTGCACCGCCAGTACTTGATGTTTTCACGAATCTCCCGGCCGACTGGGCAGAGTGGGCAAAACGAGAATTTCGTGCAGAACGAATTCCGATCTATCTCGGCGTCGGTGCTGCAACGGTAGCGATGGTGGTCTATGATGAACCTGCAATCCAACCATTTAAAAAGGAATACAAAAAGCCGGGAATCATTCATACCTGGTTTGATATATCGGAATTTACGGGTGAAGGTTGGTTTCAATTTGGCATTGCAGGCGCATTCGCAGCACATGGATTTCTAACCGATGATTCGAAATCGTTAAGCACCGCGGTCCAAACAACTGAAGTTATTTTTGCGTGCGGTGGTGTTGTCCAGTTGCTGAAACATCTCACCGGACGAGAAAGTCCTTGCCTGGAATCCGAACCGAGAGGGCGATGGCGTTTATTTCCCAATCCGATTGCATATCAAAAACGCGTTCCGATGTACGATGCATTTCCATCGGGACACGTTGCAACTGCCACCGCAACATTGACTGTCATCATGGAGAATTATCCTGATGAACATTGGATTCCTTATGTAGGAATTCCTCTGATTACTTCGCTTGCCGTGGCAATGATGGGACAGGAAATCCATTGGATAAGCGATTACCCATTAGCGGTCGTGCTTGGGTATTCATTCGGAAAAGTTGTCGCAGATTTGCACAAAGGGCATGTCTCTCAAGACACCTCCGAAAATTCAAAATTGATTCCTGAAGCTGAAATAACATTTCTGCAAGGTTTTACTCCGGGATTGTCGCTCACCTGGAGGTTTTGACCTCGATGAAGGTTTTCTTCTTATTGATCGCTATTTCCTTTTTTTTAACTGTTCATTTGTTTGCTGCTGATTTAAATTTGGACTTATGCTGTTCCGATTCATCTTCACAACGCACGCCGCCGACTGATTCAATAAGCAGAATCGTAAATTCAAAACAATCGGATAGTGCCCGGCTTAAAGTCACGCCTCTTCGTATCTTCAGCATGGCAGGTGAAAATCTTGTAGATCAAGCGACATCGCCTTTCAAAATGGATGAAAGTGATATCACTCATTTACTCATCGCAGCAGGTATTACCGGAGGCTTGCTCTTCATCGACGATCCATTCGATGAAACAATGCATCGCATCTATACTCATAATAAATTTATTCGCAATTCTGCGAACGATGTAACCGATTTAGGCGGACAATATGGCATCATCGGATCTGCTCTCTTCGCCGGATATAGTTTAGTATTTAATGATAAAAAATCACAGGAAACTTCTCTTCTGTTAGGAGAGGCATTATTGACATCCGCCATTTGGGACCGCATTGGGAAGTTGGTCATAGGCAGAGAACGTCCCTCATACAGTCGTCACAATGATCAGAGTTATGGCGGGCACTGGCACGAAATGAGCGGCAACTTGCTGGATCGGTTTAGAAATCCTGCAGAGTATGATTCATTTCCATCCGGACACTCCACCGAAATTTTTGCAATTGCTACAGTTGTGGCAAATCAGTATGACGACGTTCATTTTGTTCCTGAAATTTCCTACGGAGTGGCAACCATTGTAGGCCTCTCTCGCATCTTAAACAGAACTCACTGGGCGTCCGACGTTTTTGTCGGCGGATGTTTAGGATATATCTGCGCGAAACAAGTGATTGCAAATTATCACCGGTCTTACGATCCCATCGCCGGCTCGGATGTTGCGATGGGTGTTTCTTTTAATGGAACACCGATGGTCTCTTTGATTGTGAACTATTAAAGAATCATCAACAATCTGTATTATTTTACTATTGCAATATTCTTCATTGATACGAATCGTTTGTTATTGCCATTCATAAAAAGCTTTATTCTTTATACTGGTCTATTATTTTTATGTCGACCCAATAAATTTCAGAAGGTATTTTTGTTTGAAAAGCTTCTCGCCTGGTAAAAAAAAATATTTTCCATCCGGTGATAATGACGGCGCCATCTCCCAACCTTTTGTGTTTATACTTGGCCCCATATTTTTTGGCGTAGTCCATTCATTCTTGCTGTTCCTGAAACTTATATACAAATCGTGAGCTCCAAAACCTCCGGGCCTGTCTGAATGGAATATTAACCAACTTTCATCGGGAGCGATTAATGGATCGCAATCGTTATATTCCGTATTAACCGGATAGGGTAATTTTTCTGCTTTTTTATATTTTCCATTTTCGGGAGCCGCCCTGTAAATATCGGCTTTCAACCTATCGCCGTCTCTTTCTGAACCGAAATAAAGTACATCCGTGTATGTTGCTGAAAGATGCCACTCGCTTTTAGTTGAATTGATTGGAGACTCCATCAAATGGGGTTTGCCCCAGCCTGTATCGGTTTTTTCCAAGTAATATATATCAGACTGCCATGGACTATTATTTTGTGGCGGTGTAATAGCTGTAAAGAACATCCTATCACCTTTATGGTTTATAAATGGCTCGCCTTCCCACGTCTTGTCGACTAATAAAAGGGTATTAATTTTATTCGGATGTTGAGTTGTAATTTTTAATATTCTTGATGTACCCCAATCCGCATCTGTCACAGCATAATAAAATTCATTACCGGTGTTGTCAAACGTGCAGTAACCGATATAAGCATTATCTTTGCCAATTATGTTTTTGGCAAAAACTTTTGGTTCAATGCCGGGCACATCGGAATCAAATTTCAGATACCCTTTTTGTTCATAGCAACATTCAAGCACTAGCATCCAAATTGCAAATAATAAAAACTTTTTCATGTTGATCTCTTTATTGGACCAAAGATTAAACATTTAGAATCTTTATTTCAAAAACACATCTCTTACTGCCACGTACCACCGACTCAACGCATTTAGCTTCGACTTCTTTGCCTAATATCGTATTATACGTTTGTGTCTGCCAACCTACCGAGCATTGACAAACTGATTTTGAAATTGTTTTGCTGTCAACAAAAGGGCAAACACAATCTCTTTCCGGAGTTTCAATTCTGATGAATCCTTTTTCTTTATCATACGAAGCTTTCTCCCCCCATCGGTCATGTAACTCATTGAAAAATCCATCAATATTATTTACATATTTCATGGCAAGGCTGTTTTTCGAACACTCTTTACCCAGGTTTTCTATAATTTTGTTTTTCGTGTTCTCATCCAAAGTCAAGTCTAAAATACCGATCAACTTTGCAAATCTAAATTTAATAAAACTCTCTTTCCAATCAGTTTCATTATTTTTGACATCAAACACTTTACAGCTTGTCAATAATCCTGTTCCAATACATGAACAAATTCCAAGTCCGCATACACTTTTAAAAAAAATCTTTCTATCCATATTAGCTCCCGTTATTTTTCATTTATCAAATTCTCAATTACTTTTGAACTTATCCAATAAATATTAAATCCTGTTGGCGAATTCATGCTGAAGAATAAATATTTCTTGTCATAGGTAATAAAGGGCCCCCAATTCTTTTCCTTCGCACCTATATATCTGCCAAGATTGTAAGGATTACTCCATTCCCCATTTCCCGTTTTTTTACAAATCATAATATTGCTTTGTGCTGAATCAGTTTGTGGGTAAATGACTTGATTATACAATAAATACTTACCATCTGGCGATAATATGGGTGAATCATCATCCCAAATTCCATTTAAATGGGACATGTTTTCGAAGATTATTTTATTATTCCTTTTGTATGATTTATAAATATCAGTATTGCCTCCGACAAACACATCCCTTTTACCGCTAAAATAAAATGTGCTGTCTCTATCCATTGTATAACCCAATATGTTTTCCCCTTTAACATAATCCAGGTTAAAAATTTTTAAATCTGAATACTTTGAATCACTTATTTCGGTATAACAAAACCTATAATCACTATTATCGCAAATTGTAAAATTAAGTCTTCTACCATCTTCTGAAAACCGTGGATTTATCAAATATTTATATTCAGGAAACTTCAGTTCTACAGGTTTTGTCCAGCGACCATTCATCTGCCTCAAGTACATATTTTTGAATATATGTCAGTCTTTGTGTATGCCATCTGTGTTCCATCTGATGAGATAGTAATACACATATTTGATTCTCCATCTATAGAAATAAATCCAGGGGCAAATTTTAAAGGAATTGTATCAGGTTTTTGTAATCCAAGATAATCGCCATAATAATCAGAAAGTACAAAATCAAATTTGAACTCTTGAGCATGTACATTGATTACGTTGAATAATGAAATTAAAATAAAAAAAAGTCGCATATGTAGTATCTGTCAACTAAGTTTCATTTTTATTTCTTCAGATAACCATCCAACCATTGATAAACTTCTTGTTTGACGCCGGACGGAAAGCTGTGATAGCCGTTGTTTTCCTCAAAGTAGATAGCCACAAATTTTTTGTCAGCGTCGACCGCACTATACCGCCGTCTGGCGTATTCCTCAATCTCTTTTGTGCGGGCGACATGCTTCACGCTCTCGGTTTTCTGTATCTCGTTCTCCTTTCCATACTCCCACAAACCTCTGGTAAGAAGGAAAGGCCGCGGGGCTAAGAAGGCCAAATAATCAGCAGACCTGCCCACCTTAGCCAAACCTGGAAGAGCTAAACTGCTCAATGTACGTTGCTGATTGTTTTGACTGTAAGTGTATAGAAGATCATTGAATCCGCAAGAAGAGGCTCCGACCTTGATTCGTTTATCAACAAACATAAAATACACAAGGTAGTTTCCTCCTCCTGAATGCGCAATGGCGCCTATTCTACCCTTGTCCACAAAATCCAGAGAAAAGAGAACATCTACAGCCCGCATGAGATCATAGACGCGTTTACCAATACCTGTTCTTCCGGATAGAATTAACTGTCCAACCCACCTCTCTGAAAGAAACAAGTCCCTCTGAAAATCAGATTGCGTTTGATCTTCCTTCGGAATTCTTCTCCTCTCACCATGTGTGAATTGATCAGGGCATATAACAACGTACCCTCTCTGAAATAATTCAAGGCCGTAGTGCTGATCGTTACTACCTCCAAGTCCTGCGGTCTCTAATTTTCCAAGATAAAGATTTTCTGGATTCCCATCCTGATGGATCGCAACAATAGCGGGCAATTCTTGCCCCTGTTTGTGATCGGGTACAAAGAGGTAAGCTCTGATTTTATCAACAGGGGTGTCGAAGAGTGTGTTTGCTTCTTCCGCGATATACTCAATCTTGTATCTCCAGCCAGAGGTGAGTCTGAAGGATTCAAGCGTGTCTATCTTTAGAACAGGCGGAGCAGGAAACTCGCCGAGAATTTTGAGCAGGCTGTCCTGTTTGGTTTCTTGAGCAAAGCCGGGTGTTCCAATCAACGCAAAGCTTAAAATGACAGCGCATATATTCATTGATCGTATTGTACGCATTGTTTACTCCTTTCGTCGTAGTGTAATCAATTTAGTATCACCGAACTAAAAGCATCTTCCTTTCTAAATTCAGATTATCCGTTTGAAGCCTATAAAAAAAAATCCCCGAAGAAATCGGAGTATTCCTTTCATCTGTGGCATCCCACACAACAGAATATTCTCCGGCATTTTGAAACGCACTCTGCAATGTCCGAATTTTCTCACCCAACAAATTGTAGACAGTCAACTTCACAAATGTGGACTTACCCAACAAATAGTGAATCGTTGTTGATGGATTGAAAGGATTGGGATAGTTTTGAAAAAGCTTCGATTCTTTGGGTAATTGACTTTTGTCTTCTCTTATGCCAGTAGGACCTGCGACAACAGTAATTTTAAATTGGCATGAAGCACTTGCATTAGCTGTATCTGTAGCAGTGACTTCTATTGTATATGTTCCTGTTGCTGTTGGTTTACCTATGAATGTTCGCGTTGCAAAAATAAACGAGAGCCAAGCAGGTAAGGAACTTCCATTGCTCAACGTAGCAGCATAGCTTATTGTGTTATTCCCGTCATCATCAATAAAGACGCTGTCTGAGATTTGATAGCTGAACGATGAATCCTTGATTTCTGTTTGATTTGGTATTGGATTTTTTACATACGGTATAAAATTGGTATGCTTTAAACTTTCAATCATACTGTCTATGCGAACCCAATACACATAGGTATCTGAATAATCTGATTTAGTCCCCGTAGTAAAAAATAGGAATTTATTATCCGCTGAAACATAAGTACCCCAATTCCAGACTGAAAAGTTTACTGACGAACCTAACCTTTTAGGGTTAGTCCAACTTCCATCATTTTTATGATAGCTTATGTACATAGGCCTGCCCGATGAATTATCAATTGGACAAATAATGAATGATTCATTCTTTGCAATATAAAAATCAGCATTATTGACAGGTGTATTTAATGGAAGGCCGAGGCTCTGGATGGTCGTATCAGAATTATTAACAACTAATCTACACCAATCCAACCCACCAACACTTCCCGGAGGATTGGAGGATAAATAATAATTCCCGGAATTTGTGAACTGTAAATAGTGCATATAAAGCTGGTTACCCGGCATGAATTTGGATGGATTAGTCCAACCAGTATCATTTCTCACAGAAAAATAAGTAAAAGGAGTACCTCCACCGTTCTGATTTTTTTGGAAAAATAATGTATCACCAGTTAGAGATAGCCCGGGGGCCATATAACCGTCAAATAAATTGAATGGACCGTTCCATAGGTTATTGGAATACTTGAAGTATTTAATTCTCATTATTGTGGGTGGATAAGTATTTAGCTCGGTATAATAGATCTCTTTAGCATCGAGCGAAATGGCGATTCGTTCTCCTGCAAACAATCCACTGCTCACGGGCAGTTGAAAGATTTTAGGCGTGTTGCCCGGAGGTGTTTGTCCTAAATAAAGGCTATCGTCAGGAATCGCTTGGGAATATATTGATGCAGATGATATAATGATCATCGAAAGAATTAGTAATACTAGCAATTTGGGTTTCATAATGAGTCTCCTTTATATCATTTTATAAGAATCATTTTTTTTAATAGATCATATCCTTCCGTTTCAAATCGATAAAAATATATCCCTGAAGAAACCGGAGTATTCCCTTCATCTCTCGCATCCCACACAACAGAATATTCTCCAGCATTTTGAAATGCACTCTGAAAAGTCCTAATTTTTTGGCCCAACAGATTGTAAATGGTCAACTTGACAAATGATGACTTCGAAAGTGAATAGTGAATCGTTGTTGTTGGATTAAAAGGATCAGGATAATTTTGAAGAAGCTGCGAATCTTTTGGCAATTGGCCTTTATTTTTTCTTATGTCAGTAGGATTTCCAACAACAGTAATATTAAATTGGCATGAAGTGCTTGCGTTGGCTGTATCTGTGGCTGTTACTTTTATGGTTAGTGTTGCGACCGCAGTAGGAGTGCCTGAAAAAGTTCTTGCACTGGGTTGAAAAATCAACCAGGAAGGTAAAGGACTACCGTCGTTTAATGTTGCAGAATAAGTCAATGTATTGTTTCCATCATCATCAATAAAAGTACTATCTGGGAATGTAAAACTATATGAATGTCCTACTGTATCATTTCGATTTATTATCTGATTTTTCAGATAAGGAATAAAATTGGTGTGTTTCAGACTATCAATAAAATTTGCAGACACCCAATAAATATCACCGTTTCTTCCGAAAGTCATGTATTTACCATCTGGAGTGATGTCGCCAGAAAGTTCATCACCATCCGTATTAATTTTATTCCCAAGATTTTTAGGGTTCGTCCATGAACCATCTGCTTTCTTATAAGATATGTAAATGTCATTTCCGCCATAACCGCCAATTCGAGTAGATCTAAAAATCAAATAGCTTTCATCTGGTGCAACATAAGGATCGCCCCAGGTCTGGCTTGTATTAGCATAATTGATAGGATATGGTAAGACTACGCGCTTCTGATAAGCGCCATTTAAGTACTGCGAACGACAAATATCACCAGCACCGCTTGAGAAATAAATCGAACTGTCGGCCACAATGCAAGGATGGTATTGTTCCTCAGGTAAATTTGGCGGATTGCCCAGACTAACGGGATCGCTCCACGACGAGTCTTTCTTTTCGCTATAACTTAAATCACAACTTCCCACCATATTAAGAGCGTCCCTTGAATTTATATAAACCCTTTTGCCGTCAAGAGAAAAAAATGGTTCACTTATGAACTTACTGTTTTCAGTATATGGTGCTGTCCATCCCTCATTTTTATATTCGATATAATAAGTTGGCCCTCCCATCGCAGAAAAGAAGCACATTTTTCTGTCATGAGAAAAAGTAATTCGATTTTCAGTCCTGCCTGCTAAGGAAATTCTTCCGGGGGCAAAAATAATCGCTGAATCTCCCGGCGGATATTGGCCAAAATAGAGACTATCGTCTGGAATCGTTTGGGAATACATTGAAGACGATGATATGAGAATAAATAAGAAAGTAATGAAGAATTGTATTTTATGTTTCATTTTAAATCTCCAATGTTATATTTTCGTTGATACATGTTGATGTTCTCTTCTTGCCATTGGATAAATTTGCATGAAAAGTCCATCTCGTTTATTATTTTATACGACAAAACTATATGATGAGCACTCTCTTTACAAGAATCTTTAAGTGAACGGTCAAATATTTAAGCGAATGGTATGAAGAGAGACAAATAATTAAAAATATTGTGCAGTCTTTTTTAATTTCATAAGTCTACAACAAATTGCGACAATAGAAAAATCGATAAGAAGGTAGAAGGAAGGAATTATAAACTCATTTTATTTTTCAGATCAGAAGCGCATCTCCTGCTTATCTCAATTGAGTCATTGATGCTGTTCAGAAAGACTACATAGTTGCCTTTTGCTTTTCTAATTATTTTATCAACATGATTGATGTTTACGATATAGGAACGATGGACTCTTACGAATTCATGCGCTGGCAATAGTTCCCCCCATCTCTTTAATGTTTTTGCCGAATATTTCGAAACCTTTTCAGATAAAAATATTTTTGAATAACAACTGTCTGCCTGGATATAACAAATATCTTTGAGTTTTAAAAAACATGCTCTGGTTCCTGTAGATAGAAATATTGTATCCTCAATAGTATATTGCGGTTGATGCGCCTCAGGATGAGTATCGCTCAATAACCGTTCTATTGCCTTAGCTATTCTTTCTTTTTTTAATGGTTTCAGTATATAATCCAAAGCATTGACTTCAAACGCTCTCACTGCATATTCATCATATGCAGTGACAAATATTATTTTAAAACTAACGTCAACTTGTTCGAGTAATTCAAAACCATTTTCTCCCGATAAATTAATGTCCAGAAAAATAACATCCGGTTTTTCTTTTTTAATAAGTTTTATTCCTTCTCTAATTTTATTAGCAGCCCCGACAATTTCTATAGGATATTCTTTCAGATAAAATGTAAGATTGTCAACCGCTAACGGTTCATCTTCTATAATAAGGGCTTTCATACAAACATACTCGGATGCGTAATAGTAATCAGGGCATGAACCCAATTATCTTTTTCGAACAATTCGAATGTCGAACAATCTGGATAAAACAATGCTAATCGTTTTTTGATATTTTCAATTCCGGTTTTCGTACTCATCAATTCTTTATCGGCGATTTGTTCAGGAGGAACAAGAGTACCCGTATTTCTAACAAGAATACTGAGTGTCTGATCCTTCCGTGTAACTCTGATCGATAATCTCAAGACATCATTGTCGGCAGAGAATCCATATTTAATAGCATTTTCGACTAACGGATGAATAATAAAAAACGGTAGCAGTATTTTCATTGAAGTATCTTCTATCTCATAATCTATTTCAAGTCTGCCGACAAATCGTTCTTTCTGTATTGCCAAATATTTTTGTACAGCGTCAATTTCCTCTTTTAGCGGAACAAGCGTCTGATTGTTTTTTGAAAGCGTATAACGGAAATAATCCGATAAGTCGGCAATCATTTCCTTCGCACGAACTTTATCTTTTTCAATCATCGATTGGATAGCATTGAGTGAATTAAAAAGAAAATGAGGATTAATCTGATATTGTAACATGAGCAACTGAGCTTCGTCTGCCAATGCTTTTATACGTGCAGTTTGTTCTTTTTGTTGCAGGAAAAGGTTGCGGTAATAAGCAACATAAAACAATCCCATCAACGCAAGCACAAGAACCAAACAACGAAAGACGGTTCGGACGATAAAGTTATCTGCCTGTAAATGAAATGTTCCAGTCGACCAATAATAATAAATCAGGTCATTGAAAAATGCCAGAATTATTGAATAGAGCAAGGTTGTCGCAGATATAACAAAAATTGAGAGAAAACGATTCGATGAATATATTTTGATCATTTTCCATTGTGTAAGCGCAAGCAAAGCAGATATTAAAAGTCCGAAAATTAATTTCGTCGAATTGAATTCTAAAATAAAGGAGTAATTTTCTGGTCCATAATAAATCCAAAATAATGTATCAAGAAAAATCCAAAAGAAATATCCAAAACACACTATGAGAATAAATTTTGTTTTATGAAAGTTCATAAATATAATGTATCTAAAAAATATTATGCAAAATAAATTTTTTAGTAGCATAATAAATTAAAAGATGGAATACAAGTGACATGACTGCTCGATCTTCATCGCACGATTATTAATAATATGATTACAGTTTAATATTAACTTAAAATTATTTTTATTCCTTTGTTTCAAAATTTCTAAAATATTCCTGAAATGATAGAAATCTTGAAAATCCCCAAAAAGCTTAGGAATTCATCAAATAATCAGATATCATACTAAAATTTTATAATACAGTTTCCCTTTTCCGGTCTCAAGTCATTATTAATCTGTTCCGAAAATAAAATAAGAACTCAACTAATATGAAGAGATAAAATGGAAATATTACCGTGGTCTGAGGAGTTCAGTGTGGGGATCAAGTCTATCGATTCCCAACACAAAAAATGGATTTCTCTGTTAAATGTATTCTATCACTCATATCTGGAAGGCAGAACTAATGACGTCCTCACGACTGCGCTCGATGAATTAGTAATGTATACTCGTACCCATTTAAAGTCAGAAGAAAAATTGATGCAGGAATACCGGTATCCCGATTATAATGCGCACAAAAAAGAACACAACGATCTGACAAAGAAAATTGCAGATCTCGAACACGATTATAATTTCGGAAAAATACAAGTTGGAATGAATATGATGGAAACATTGAAATCGTGGTTGATGAACCATATTTTAAAGAATGACAAAGTTTACGAATCCTACTTTAAAGAAAAAGGAGTTTCTTAATTCTTATGTTTAAGAATCATAAAATGATCGATTGCAATTTTCACTTTTATGTTTGCATCGTTGTTTTGCTCTTCATAACTGCTTCACTTCATGCGCAATCAGAGGCTTTCGAACGTGGAAATAAAAATCTCCAATCAGAAAACTTCAAGCAAGCTGTCATTGATTTCACACATGCAATTGAAGAAAACCCCGATGATCCCGAGGCCTATAACGCCCGCGGGTTTGCATACAGCAGAATTGCCAGATACGATGAGGCTATAGCTGATTATTCAGAAGCAATTCGGCTCGACCCGAAAAATGTAAAAGCATACAACCGTAGAGGTTTGGTACGAAACGCCATGAAAGATTTTAAAGGAGCGATAGAAGATTATTCGCGGGTTCTTGAAATGCGTCCAAACAGCGCAGGTATATGGTATTTTCGCGGGCTTGCAAAAATTCTATCAGGTGACAAAAGCGGCGGTTGCAGCGATCTGCATAAAGCTAGGGAACTCGGTTTAGAATATGTCGAAGAATCAATTAAAAAATATTGTCGATGATCTGAAAGAACCTAAAAATATTTCTTTTTCAATGCATTGATTTCATTTCTTAATCGAAGAGTTTCTGCACCCGCTGCTTCAGCAAAATCCTCATCGTGCGACGCATAAATGATCGATCGGCTGGCATTAATGATCGCCATACTTCCGGTTTTATCGCAACCGTATTTTACGACCGTTTCCAATTCTCCTCCTTGCGCTCCCACTCCTGGAATAAGAAGAGGCATATCGGGAACCGCTTTACGAATTCGTTTTATTTCTTCCGGATGTGTTGCACCAACAACGAGGCCGCAATTTTTATTCTCATTCCAATCCTTTACTTTCGACACAACATGCATATACAGCGGCTTTGTTCCTATCTTCAAATACTGAAAATCTTTCGATCCAGTATTTGAAGTTAAAGCAAGAATGAAAGCGCCATGCCCCGGATGCGCGATGAATGGCGCAACGCAATCTTTCCCCATATAGGCGTTCACGGTCACTGCGTCAAAATGCAATTCATCGAAGATTGCGTTTGCGTAACGTTCCGCTGAATTCCCTATATCGCCGCGTTTTGCATCTCCAATGGTAACGACATGCGAAGGAATTGAATTCATAGTTTCGTGAATCGTGCGCCAACCTTTTTCACCTAATGATTCGAAAAATGCAAAATTGAGTTTGTATGCGCAGATATATTCCTTCGTGGCCTCGATAATTTGCTTATTAAATTCAAGAATCGGATTCTCGTATTGCAAAACCGAAAGTGGAAGTTTTGATAGATCGGGATCAAGCCCGACACATACCAGGCTCTTATTGATCTTCATTGCATTTTTTAATTTCGAATAAAAAGTCATGTTTTTACTTTCTGAAAAAATTTTTCCACATCATCGATTCAACCGGTTTATTAGTCCGACTGGTATATTTTGCGGACTTCTTTTTATTGTAAGGAACATCCACCTTTCCCGCAACGTCAAAATAAATAAGTTGGCCTATTGGCATTCCGGCATAGATCCGGACAGGTTGACGAACGGAAATCTCTAATGTCCATGTATTACAAAATCCGACATCTCCTTTGCCGGCGGTTGCGTGAATATCGATACCCAACCGGCCGATGCTGCTTTTTCCTTCAAGAAAAGGAACGTGCTTATGTGTCTCGGTATATTCTTCCGTCACACCTAAATATAATTTATTTGGTACGAGAATAATCCCGGGTTTTGGAATTTTAAAATATTTAATTTTGTTGTGAATGCGAGCATCAAGAATTTCCTCATCGTACACAGCAAGCCAGGCTCCGAGATGAACATCGTAACTGTTCGAGCCAAGATAACGTCGGTCAAAAGGAGAGATGATAATTGTTCCCTTTTTCATTTCCTCAAGAATGCGTGAATCGGATAGTATCATGATGCCCTCACAAAGAGAATAATCTACAAGAATTCGAAAGAAAATCAAAGCGGACTTTTGTTGCAACGATTCTTTTTTCATATATTAATCTATGGTTACAATTTCTATTTTGTTGGGCTTCCTTGCCGGAGCATTGATTACGATGATTGTAATTCTCTCGTATTTTGGCCCGGCAATGCTTCTCACTCCGCAACGCCGAACCGGCGCCTATTATGCAGACCTAATCGGAATTTCCACTCCAAAAGACATCGGATTGAACTATCAGCCTTTTAACGTAAAATCATTCGATGGGATTGAACTGCGTGGGTGGTTGATTCGTACAGAGTCAAAACGTTTGGGTACAATAATTTTTCTCCATGGAGTAGGTGATTGTAAAGAATCCGCACTTCCTATCGCAAAAGTGAGTTGTATAAACGGGTACGATACACTACTGATCGATCTTCGCCGGCACGGCGAAAGCGGCGGTGAAAATTGTACCTACGGGTATTTTGAAAAATTTGACATACGATGCGTAATCGATGCTCTTCTGAAGGACGATCCGTATGCAAAACCCATTATTCTTTTTGGAACATCGATGGGAGCCGCGATCGCCATGCAAACTGCCGCAATCGATCCGCGCGTTGATGCGGTTATCGCGGAAAATTGTTATACCGATCTGCGGACTATTTCCGTCGATTATCAAAAACAAATCGCAAAACTCCCATGGCATTTTGTTCGCAATCTTGTTATGCACCGGGCGGAACGCATCGCAAATTTCGAACATCGCGAAGCCTCACCGATGAAGGCTTTGCCGAATATCCATGTCCCGATTTTACTTTGCCACAGCCAATACGATCAAAAGGTAAAATATGAACATGCGTTGAAATTATTCCATCAGGCAAATGAACCCAAAAAACTCTATATTATCGAAAATGCTAATCATGCCGATGCATGGGAGAAAGGCGGAATAAAATATCAGAATGAGATATTTTCATTCCTTGCAAAACACTTATCTTGAAACTAACGGTACTTTCTTTAGAAATCATGTAATTTTTATTGAATAAATCTAAACTAAGTTTTACATTCTAAGAACACTATTTCACAATTTGACAGGAGGCGCTCTATGATTATTTTTGTCATACTTCTCGCTCTAATTATTTTGGTGCTTTTTTGGATTACCATGAAGTACAACCAATTGATTTCCCTGCGGAATCAAACCACAAACGGCTGGAAACAAATCGACATTCAATTGAAACGCCGACACGATCTTATCCCGAATCTCGTAAATACGGTCAAAGGACAGATGGAATTTGAACACGATACATTGCGTGATGTGATTGCCGCGCGAAATTCTGCTATGTCGGCCAGCAGTATCCCAGATTCTGCGGCGAAAGAAAATATGCTGTCAGCGGCTTTGTCAAAACTTTTTGCCCTTGTTGAAAGCTACCCGCAATTGAAATCTAATGAAAATGTTCTCCGGCTGCAGGAGGAGCTTACCGGCACCGAAAATAAAATCTCTTTCGCACGGCAGTTTTACAATGATATCGCCACCAGGTTCAATACAGAACAGCAGATGTTTCCGGGAACGATCATTGCCGGGATGTGCGGATTTAAACCATCAGAACTTTTTGAACTTACGAATGCGGCAGAACGTGAAGCGCCTATAGTCGATTTATCGCTGAAGAAAAACTAACATCATTATCTGATGATACAGACCGACATTTATCGGGAACAAGCAAGAAATAAAAGATCGACTATATTCATTATTATCGTCTTTCTTCTCTTCTTTACATTTCTTGGGTTCGGTTTCGATGTATTTGTTCTCCGAACCATCGACATCGGGATCATGCCGGAACGTGAAGAATCGATGTTTTCCGAAAGAAATTATCGACAACATAGATCTTATTATTCATCGGATGATGACAGATTTCAATTTCCAATTGGAACTCTTATTGCCCTTATCGGCGGTGCATTAATGGCAGTATGGAGTTTTCAAGGTGGAGCGCAGACTGTTCTTTCATCTGCCCACGCCGTTCCTGCGGATGAAAAAGATCTGAAACAAAAGGAACTCATAAATGTTGTTGAAGAAATGAGCATTGCTGCCGGCCTTCCAAAACCGGAAGTTTATATTGTTCCGGATCCGGATCCGAATGCATTCGCTACAGGAACATCTCCGAACAAATCGTACATAGCCGTTACGAAAGGACTTCTCGATCAACTCAATCGTGAAGAACTTCAAGGCGTGGTTGCTCACGAAATGAGTCACATCCGGAATTACGATATTCGTTTGATGACTATTGTTGCTGCATTCGTCGGATCGATAGCTCTTCTTGCCGATTGGAGTATTAGAACTATGAGATACGGCGGAGTCAGACGCCGATCGAACCGATCACTTGGTGCGCTGGGAATTGTTTTTCTCATCATCTGGCTCATCAGTATAATTCTCGCTCCCATCATCGCTCAGTTGATGGCGATGGCTATTTCGCGCAAACGCGAATACCTTGCCGACGCTTCAGCCGGAGAACTTACCCGCAATCCGTTGGGACTGGCTCATGCTCTTCAGAAACTCGATGATGCATCTGAACCCACAGCTTCCATCAAAAAAGGTGTCGCACATATGTGCATCGTCGACCCAGTCGGCCGAAGCCTGAATTCCAAAGAAGGATTTTGGGCCGAATTGTTTGGAACGCATCCGCCAATCAAAAAGAGAATTATTTTATTGCAAGCAATGTCTTATCAACAGGCTTCAAATGTTCAGTCTAGATAAATATCCGACACTGTACGACCAGCAAAAACACAATAATCGACTTACGATTGTGTTGATGTTCTTTTTCCTTCTCGTTGCAGTGATGCTCGGATTCGGATTCGATTTGTTTGTTCCTTCTAGGTATATTTTTGGTTTTTTTTCTTTTCCTCTCATTCTATTGATAATAGGTGGAAATTATTTTAGCCTTAGAGGGAAACTAAAATTCAAGATTGCTTTGTCGGCTGAGGATGAGTACTCAGGTAGTTATTCTAAATTAGTGCTCTCTATTTTGTGGAAAATGATTGTTCCTGTTCTCTGTGTTATGTACTTTTGGTTCAATTTATTTAGTCAATTTAATTATTATCATCCGCATCCAGACCATCACACTATCAACGGATTTTTCCCAATTGGGACAATTCTTGCCTGCATAATCGGTATTGTTGGCGTTTTTACTTCAACACGCTGGGGCGCGCATGCGGCATTGTGGTCGCTTCACGCAGTTCCGGTGTCAGCTACCAATCTTGAAACGATTGAACTCAACAATGTCGTTGACGAGATGCGGTTAGCCGGCGGTATTCCCAGACCCAACATTTACGTTTTCGAAGACGAATATCCGAACGCATTTTCTATCGGAAAAAATCCGGACGATAGTTACATTGTTGTGACATCCGGATTATTAAAAATGCTCAATCGGGAAGAACTCCAGGGAGTAATTGCCCACGAAATGAGCCATATCAGAAATCACGATATCCGGCTCCGAACAGTCTACTTGGCTTTGTTTGGTTCGATCGTGTTGTTGTCGGATTGGTCAAGAAAGAGTATGGCTTTGGGTGGATTTCGAATTGGAGCTTTCCTGAAACTAAAAGGTATCCTTAAGATCGTAGCACTTGTAGGCTGGCTACTCACTATTCTCATCGCTCCTACCATTGCTTGGATTCTGGGAATGGCTATTTCGCGTAACCGCGAATATTTGGCCGACATCGGCTCGACTGAACTCACCCGTAATCCGCTCGGATTAATACGGGCATTGCAAAAAATCGAAAATGCATCCGGATCCACAGTTTCATGCGGAAGAAGCGTTGCTGCCTTTTGCATTGTTGATCCCTCCGGCCGGCGTGTTAATAAGAAAGAAGGATTCTGGGCCAATCTTTTCGCAACACATCCCCCTATCGAAAAAAGAATACTCTTATTACAATCTATTTTTCATCAACAGGCTTCACATGTTTAGTTTTGACAAATATCCGACACTGTACGACCAACAAAAACACAATAACAGATTAACGGTTGTGTTGATGATCTTTTTTCTTCTCGTTGCGGTGATACTAGGGCTCGGCTTTGACTCGCTGTTACCATCGCGATACACTTTTCGATTTTATTCAATTCCGCTGCTCGCGGTAATACTCGGAGGAAGTTTGCATCATCTTAAAAATAAACTGAGGTTCGGGTTTGCCTCAGCTTCGGATGATGATGACTCTGATTATTTTAAATTGTCAATCTCTTTGGTATTAAAAACTTTTGTTTTCCTGATTTTCTTTCTGTATTTATGGTGGGATATGCTTTATGAATACAACTATCATCAGCCGTATTTTAAACATTATACCATCGATGGATTTTTTCCATTCGGAACAATTCTCGCCAGCGTAATTGGAATCGTCTGCGTGCTTACTTCAACCCGTTGGGGAGCACATGCAACGTTATGGTCGCTGCAAGCAGTTCCAGTGTCAGATACCGATCTTGAAACGACTGAACTTCACAACGTTGTCGATGAGATGCGGTTGGCGGCGGGTATTCCCAAACCCGATATTTATGTTCTTGATGACAAAGATCCGAACGCTTTTTCCATTGGGAAAAATTCACAAGACAGTTACATCGTTGTTACATCCGGATTATTAAAGATGCTCAATCGGGAAGAACTCCAGGGAGTAATTGCCCACGAAATGAGCCATATCAGAAATCACGATATCCGGCTTCGCACAACTTACCTGGCTTTGTTTGGTTCGATTGTGTTGTTATCGGATTGGTCAAAAAAGAGTTTGGCTTTTGGCGGATTTCAACCTGGGGCTTTCCTGAAACTAAAAGGTATTTTCAAGATCATAGGATTCGTGGCCTGGCTCCTTACTATTCTTCTCGCTCCGATTATCGCATGGATTTTGGCAATGGCTATCTCGCGCAACCGCGAATATTTGGCCGACATCAGCGCGGCAGAGCTCACGCGCAATCCTCTCGGATTGATACAGGCGTTGCAAAAAATCGAGAATGCATCCGGGCCGACAGTTTCATGCGGAAGAAGCGTTGCCGCTTTTTGCATTGTTGATCCCTCGGGCCGGCGTGTTAATAAGAAAGAAGGATTTTGGGCGAACCTTTTTGCAACACATCCGCCGATTGAGAAGAGAATTTTTGTACTCGAAACAATCGCCCATAAGAACGGCTATACATTAAAGCCAACAGAAAAAGTTCAAATTGAAAACGGCTTCGGTGAAGCTGATGCCATTAACTAAAAAAACATATACCTCGCCCAAAAATAATCATAGCCAGTTTGTGTATCACGCTCTTTCCCGATAAATTTAAATCGCGCATCCGCCGTGCTGACCTGGTTACGCCCCTCCATTTGCATGCCGAACGGATAAAAATCGTTGTAGCTGTCTACTCCGCCGGTTGCATTTACGATCACTTTAATATCGCCAATGTGATCTTTGAGATAATAGAAGCGTGTTAGCGTTTTACTGTTGCGTTTCACCTGACCGAAATTATCATTGCCATAAAGATTGTACACCGGACTTGAGGATTGGCCATTTTGCCAGAAGGCTTCGGAGCTTCCGCTTGCTTCTTTCAAGTAAAATGTCTCTCCGATTATAACTGTCCATGTTCCCAATCGGGTTTAAAATTATTCTCTCGTCCCGAGATGATACTATAAATGATAATATCTTTTGAGCGTTGTCCTTTTTCTGTTTACCTAACGATTTTTCAAAAGAAAAAATAATTAAGCACGTTGTGTATAATATTTTGCTTCAGAATAATATGAATTATTTAATTTCTTCTGTATAATTTGTTTTAAATATTAGATCTAATATGGTTAAATTTTCTGAATATTTATTTTTGTTTGAAAATATTACACAATATAATGCAAGCCAAGATATTATAAAAACAACATCGAAAAAATAATCATCTCTCACACTCAAAAACATACTAGAACCAACAACATATATTGTATTTCTGGTAAGAATACGTTTTATGTTTAACTCATTATTATCAATTGATTTCAATTTTATTTTTACTAAAATATCTCCTATCGTTTTTCCTTTTGAAATAATTGGAATAATACATGCTACAATAAAATAATTGATAAAGAAAAATAAGCTTATATCAATTACTATATTCGAAATATAATTAGTCACGAGATATGAGGGTAAGAATGAGATACCTATATCTATTATCGCCGCACAAATTCTCTTAAAAATAATCATAACTTTCATCAATCCTTTTCTTGTTATTAATTTTTTTAAAACGGAGCCTCTAAGTTCTCTACACGCCAACCATCAAAAGTAACATCTTTTTTTTTCAAAATTGTACGATGTTTTTTGGGTACAGCTTAATTCGATGTTTCTTCCTATTCCTGCTCATTTTCTTGCGCTTGTTTTTTCTTTTCATCTTTTTGTTTTTTCTTTTCATCTTTTTGCTTTTTCTTTTCATCTTCTTGCTTTTCTTGTTCCTCCTTCTTTTTTTGTTCTTCGATTTGTTTAATAATTTGTTTTATATAATTTTGTGTTTCTTCGCTTAAATCCTTCAAATCTGCAATTTTATTTAAATAATCGAGAAGCTTTGGAATACCAGTAACTGGAGATACGACGTCAATTGCTAAATTAAATGTAGAAACACCTGTGCCAATATATGCAGCCGCGAGATCCGATCCACCACAATTTTTCACTGTTGTACTTATTAATCCTTCCTCAAGCACTCCCCGTTTTTCCACAATACCAGCAATAATATGTGCCATCCCCCAAGATCCTCCTGTCAATCCTCCCATCAATCCAATGGTTCCCAATACAGGAGCTAATGTCCCGCCAGAATTAGCTATAGCATAGCCTGAACCGACTGCCGTTCCATAACCTAATATGGCTTCTATTGCACCATCTTTTACTAATTTCCAATCTACCTTTCCATCACTATCCAATCGATTTATTGGATCGTCGTGTACATACACAAATGGAGATATATTAGGAAAATATTTATTCATCAGATCCACACTCATCCACCTTCCTATCATCGCATTATAATACCTCGCACCAAAATAATCTAACCCTGTCTCAACATCACGCTCTTTGCCGGTAAATTTATATTTCCACACATCATCGCCGTACGAGCCGCTTCGGTTGGGCATCGTGAGGCCGAAGGGGTAGTAATCGTCGTAGCTAATCACATTTCCGGCATCGTTCACAGTCATACGTATGCTGCCTAAATGATCTTTCAAATAATACGCTCGCGTCCAGCTTCCCGTCAAAATCGCGATCAGTAGAAGCAAGTGTTAACCAATAAAATACAAATTTATTTTCATTGATTCTCCTCCGAAATTAAAATATATTTCTACACTCATTATTGGGGAGATATATAAATGATAAATCGCTTATCACTCTGTCTCATTCTATCCTTCACCTTTTATATCGCTTCAGCGCAGCAAACGAATGATTCTCTACTTTCCGTCGAGCGGATATTTGCAAGCCATGAATTCGTCGGTTCGCATAGAAATGCTGAAGATCGATGGGAAGACGATGGTTCAGCGTACCTAAGCATCAGCAGTTCCAAGGATTCCACCGGCGGTATGAATATTATTCGTATAAATACAACTACCGGCGATACTTCTATTGTGATTGATGCACATGATCTAATTCCTTCGGGAATGAAAGAGCCTTTGTGGATTGAAAACTATGAGTTTTCTGTTTCCAAAAAATTTCTTTTGATCTACACTAATTCCCGCCGTGTTTGGCGCCAACGCACGCGGGGTGATTATTGGATTTTCAATCTCCAAACGAAACAGTTGCGCGAACTTCATCCGGATGCGGAACCGTCGTCCCTTATGTTTGCAAAAATATCGCCTGATGAAAAACATGTAGCGTATGTCTGCAACCATAATATTTTTATCGAAGATGTTCTTTCTGCAGAAACTACTCAACTTACATTTGACGGATCGGATACGATTATTAACGGAACATTCGATTGGGTTTATGAAGAGGAATTTGATCTCCGGGATGGCTTCCGATGGAGTCTAAATGGTCAGGCAATTGCATTCTGGCAATTGGATGCATCAGGTATCGGTGTCTACGATATGTTGAATACCACCGATTCTATTTATTCAAAAGTCATTCCGGTACAATATCCGAAAGTAGGCACACAGAATTCGGCTTGCAGAGTTGGCGTTGTTTCTCTTGAGACGAAGAAAATAGTCTGGATGAAATCCCCAGGCGATCCGCGCAATACCTACATAGCACGAATGGATTGGACACCCGACTCGCATGAAATAATGATCGAACATCTCAACAGACAACAAAATTTCATGCAACTTATATTCGGCAATCCAGCCACTGGTGAAATGAAGACGATTCTTTCGGAAAAGGATTCAGCATGGATTGACGTGGTCGATAATGTCGAATGGATGCATGATGGAAAAGAATTTCTATGGACAAGCGAACGCTCGGGCTGGCGGCATCCGTATATTGTTTCTCGATACGGCTCAACAACGCGCGATCTTATCGACGAACCGTACGACATGATATCGGTTGTTACCATCGACAAAACAAATGATCTGCTGTACTTCTACGCATCGCCGGACAATGCGGCACAACAATATTTGTATCGGGTTTCGATTTCGAAAAAAGAAAAACCTGTGCGAATCACGCCGGCAGCTCAACCGGGCTGGCATTCATATATAATCGATCCGTCGGGAGAATATTCATTCCACGATTATTCTTCATTCGTCAAACCGCAGTCCAGCGAGATCATTTCCTTGCCTCAACATTCTACCATCCGAACATTATTTACAAATGCTGAGCTGGTGAAAAAACTTAGCTCATTGACGCTCGGTACGTCCGAGTTTCTAAAAGTGGATGCTGCCGGCACTCAACTCGATGCGTGGTGTATAAAACCGCCCGACTTCGATTCTTCGAAAAAATATCCTGTGATATTTTATGTGTATTGTGAACCGGCGGCACAGACCGTATTGGATCGATGGGGAGGGTCCACTTATTTATGGCATGTAATGATGTCACAAAAAGGATACATAGTTATAAGCATCGATAACCGTGGAACACCTGCACCGCGTGGAAGCGAGTTTCGTAAGTGCATATACGAAAAAATCGGAACCATGAGTTCATCCGATCAAGCAAATTCAGTCATAACATTGCTTACAAAATTTCCCTTCATCGATTCAAACCGAGTTGGTGTGTGGGGATGGAGCGGCGGCGGATCGTCGACATTAAACGCAATGTTTAAATATCCGGATATTTATAAAACGGGAGTCGCTGTTGCAGCAGTTTCAAACGAAAAGTTTTATGATACAATTTATGAAGAGCGTTACATGGGATTATTGCCGGAAAACGACTCGGCGTACGTGAAAGCATCGGCGATCACTTATGCGAATAATCTAAAAGGAAATCTATTGATCATTCACGGCACAGGCGACGATAACGTTCACTATCAAAATTGTGAAGCGTTGATAAACGAACTTGTTAAGAATAACAAACAATTTTCATTAATGTCGTATCCAAATCGCACACATGGTATTTTCGAGCGTACCGGGACAACGCTTCATCTTTGGACTACAATCACAAATTTCTTTTTAAAAAATTTGTAATCAAGAGTGATGTATTTTAAAAGAAAATCAAGAACAGTAATTTTATAAGCAGCTAATACTTGAACTGAATGAAAGGCATGTTTTGATTATGCAAAGTGTATCTTTTGATGTCAATGATGACAAACTCCGAAAAAACTTCTTTGAAAATATTTTACTGAAAGCGATCAACAATCTCGATGAAAAAACAAGACCGGCATGGGGAAAGATGTCTGGGCAGGAGATGGTGGAACATCTAATCTGGGCTTTCGAGATTTCAACCGGCAAATATGTTGTCTCCTGCAAAACTCCCGATCAATTTTTAGAACGTACAAAATTATTTTTGCATGACTCAAGGTCAACCCCGCGTGAATTTAAAAATCCGTTGCTCGGCGATAATCCGCCGGATCTCCGGTATGCGACATTTTCAGAAGCAACATCGACTTTACAAATCGAATTAAAGAAATTCTTTGATAACTCTAAAATACAACCGGATGCGTTACATACTCACCCCATCTTCGGGCCGTTAAATGCAGAGGAATGGCAGCGAAGTCATTTCAAACATTGTTATCATCATTTATTACAGTTCGGTTTGATACAAACTACAGAAGATTGATCGATTTCAGAAAAGACCAAGCCTTTGCAATTCAACTTTAAGCGTCTCGATGGAAGTGAACAGGTGTGCATGCATGTCTTCTTTGGATGCGGCGAGAATATTTTCCTGTTTGTCATCAATGAAAAAAATCGCTGCCGGATCTACTTCGAGATCGTTTATCACATATTTGAAGAATTCCGGTTCTGGTTTCATCGCACCGATTTGATATGAAAGGTAGTAGTGATGAAGTAATCGAACTGCCGGGACCGTCTTACGGCAATGCTCGAAGTGAAGATCATTCGTATTACTCGCCAGAGCTACATGAGATTTTTGCCTGATTGTCTTAATGAGAATGTCCATCCCAACTATTGGATTTCCGATAATTGACATAAATGCAAATCGGATTTGCTCGTAAGAAAATCTGCGGTCGAATAGATTGTTGATTAGATCGAATAATTGACCAGAATTAAGATTCCCTTTTTCAAAACGGTAAACATACTCAAGGACATTTTCTTTATAACGCAATAACTCCGAGTCCGATTTCAATCCAAGAGCTCTTTGCGGCGCTTCAGGATCGATGTGTACCAGTACATTGCCTAAGTCGAACAGCACTGTTCGGATTTTTCCTACACTTATCGAATTCGCCTTGTACGGCACTATCCACTCTCATTCAAATATTCATAATAGTATAAGGGAAGAATTTACAAATTTCAAGAAAGGGATTCATGATAATTAATTATTCTTTACTTATATTTGTCAGATTGATTTAACATCATTTAAGGAGAGAAACCATGAAAAAGTTATTCCGCGGGAGTTTCATTCTAACAATTATTATCGTTGGATCAATTGTATTTCTTGGAACAACGCCAATGTCTTCGGACGAAGGAATGTGGACATTCGACAATCCTCCAATAAAACAATTAAAAGAACGATACGGTTTTACTCCAACGCAGGAATGGCTTGATCATATCCGACTTTCAAGCGTCCGAATAAACGACGGAGGTTCCGGTTCGTTCATTAGCCCGACCGGACTCGTTCTAACCAATCATCATGTGGCACTTGGCCAGCTTCAAAAAATTTCGAATCAACAAAAAAATTATGTCCGAGACGGATTTTACGCAGCGACAGCGGCCGATGAATTGAAATGTCCTGATCTGGAATTAAATGTTCTTGTCAACATGAAAAATGTCACCGGCGAGGTTGCAAAATCCATTAAGACAACGATGAGTGAAAAAGAAGCGTTCGAAGCACGCAAAGCCGCGATTGCAAAAATCGAAAAAGAAAGCACTGACAATTCTGGTTTACGATCAGATGTTGTAAACCTCTACGAAGGCGGCGAATATTGGCTTTACCAATATAAAAAATATACAGACGTACGTCTTGTGTTTGCCCCGGAAGATCAAATCGCTTTCTATGGAGGCGATCCGGATAACTTCACATATCCGCGGTACGACCTCGATTTGGCTATATTCCGGGTGTATGAAAACAACAAACCCATCCATCAAAAGGAGTATCTTAAATGGAATGAAAAAGGAGCCGCCGATGGTGAACTGGTTTTTGTTTCCGGACATCCGGGATCGACCGACCGATTGACGACTTATGCCGAATTAGAAAGTCAGCGCGATAATGTTTACCCATTCCGAATCATTTCATTAAAACATCGGGTAGAATTATTGAAGAAATATTCATCGCAAGGATCCGAACAGGCGCGCCAGGCCGCATCACAAATATTTTATTTCGAGAATTCAATAAAAGCGATGGAAGGCGAATATCGGGGACTTCGTGATAAAGATATTATGACAAAGAAAAAAGCTGATGAAGATTCTTTCAGAAAATTAGTCAGCGGCAATTCCAAATGGCAAAAAGCCTACGGAGATGCGTGGAATATCATTGAGCAACGATTGGAGAAGCAACAAGAGAACCTGAAAGCATATCGTTATCGTGCACTAAGAAACTCGCGGTTAGCAGGCATTGCGCAGTCTCTCGTACGTTTTGTCGCCGAGATAAAAAAGCCAGATGGTGAACGTTTGGAAGGATATCATGATTCTCAGTTGGAGTCGTTAAAGTATCGCCTGTTTTCGCCGGCGCCTTTTTATCCCGAGTTAGAAGAAATGACGCTCTCCGATGCTTTACAAGAATCGCTTGAACAGCTTGGCCCCGACGATCCATTCATCAAAAAGGTAATTGGTTCCAAAAATCCGGTTGAAGTTGCTAAAGAACTTATCGAAGGAACAAAACTTGCTGATCCGAACATTCGGAAACAACTGGCCGATGGTGGAGAAAAAGCGATTATGGAATCGAGCGATCCTATGATAGTCGTGATGCGTACTGTAGATCCGATGATTCGTGAATTGCAGGAATGGATGGATGATAATGTAGTCAGCGCGATAATTGCAGCAAAAGAAAAAATCGGGAAAGCGCGATTTGCCGTGTATGGCAAGACCGTCAACCCCGATGCCACGTTCACACTACGCTTATCATACGGTACGGTAAAGGGATATCCGATGAACGGCACAAAAGCTCCGTCAAAAACTACATTCTACGGATTATATGATCGTGCCTATAGTTTCGATTTGCAGGAACCATTTCAGCTTCCGCAACGATATATAAACCGATATGATAAATTAAATCTATCAACCCCGCTTAATTTTGTGAGTACATGCGACATAATCGGCGGCAACTCCGGCTCACCTGTTATAAACAAAAACGGCGATATTGTAGGATTAATTTTTGACGGAAATATTGAAAGCCTTGTGGGAAAATTTGTTTATGACGAAATCACAAACCGTGCAGTCGCAGTTCACACTGCGGCAATGTCGGAAGCGATGCGGAAATTATATGATGCAGGGAAATTGGTTGATGAGATAGAAGGAAAGAAATAATAGTGATGAAAAAGCCGGATGGATAATCCGGCTTTATAAAAAAAATTACACGCTTCCAAATCCATGTGCATCCAATAATTTTTTCAGCTCTTCTATCTTTGTAGAATATTTCACACGATCAGCAGGATTTTGATCCATTAATTTTTGGTACGTCGCAATGGCTTCGGTATATTGTCCTTGCTGTGAATAAATTTCTGCAAGCGTTAAAGTCGCTATTGTTGGATTCGGAGCCTGCCGTACACCGGGCGATGGATTGCTCGGCGGGATCTGTTGCGGCGGTTGAATTGGTTTAGCATTCTGCAATTGCGTTGCTATTTGTTCGATGGAATGTTGACCATCGTCGCTTGATGAAATATACGCATCAAGAGCGAGTGTATTCTCCATCCCATCTAAATCCTTTTTTACTCGTTTCGAAAAATCCTCGAATGATTCTATCGAAGCCGACACGGTCGGAGCGCTTTCGCTTTTTTTCTTTGGTGTGATTTGGAACGATATTGGTCCGCCTGCCCTTGCGCTCGTGACATCTTCTTTTAATTGTAAAGCCATTGGATGCCGGGGATGGAGCGACAATATGTGAGTAAGTGCAGCATCGGATAAATCATATTTCTTGGCGACAAGGTAACATTGTGCTGTAACCAAAAAACCGGTCACATATTCCGGCCACTCTTTGGTTCCTTGTTCGCACAAAGCAATCGCAGCATCCACATCGCCATCTTCGAGAGTTAATGCAGCAAGTCTCGCGAATAAAGGTGATGAAGGGTGTGATGCTACCTTACTCCTTAGTTTTTCGAGCAATTGATTCTGCGGTTGTTCTTCCGCAGAGAATTCAATTTCCTGCAATTGTTCTTCCATGGTCACTCATATGTTGTTCGAAGTTTGCGTGCTTCCCACGCATGCCGCACTGATAAAAACGCAACGAAACCGAATCCCAAAGTAAATAATAATTGAAAAGGCACCGCCGCTATTTCAAGTAAATATAATGAAGAAACAACTCCAAACAAACAATAAAGTGCAAGAAATACTTCAATGATGACCGTCCAATGAATTTTTAACGGAACGTATTTTTTATCGACCCAGCGGTCTCGCTTCCCTTGTATCATATACTTCGGTGTGCGCACAAATTCACTCTTTTTATTAAATAATCCTTCAATAACTGCCTTTGTGTTGTTCACTGCAAGCCCCATGCTTCCGGCCATAAATAAAGGAAACAGGAAAATTCGACGGCGCCAATCCTTATAGATATCCATCTGAGAATAGAGGAAGAATAGGAAGGAACCGATAAATGCGAACACAAAGATTGACATGAACATGAAGTATGATTCGTATCCCCCTTCATTCTTTATGAAACCGAGCGGAACATTAAGAATACCCGCGAGTAAGATAAATGGAAAAACGATATTACTCGTCAAATGAGTGGTTGATTGAAGTTTGACGCGTAACGGAAGGTTGGATTTCCATACCTTCGGCAACATTTTGCGTGCAGTCTCAATCGCGCCTTTAGTCCAACGGAATTGCTGCGATTTTAGCGCATTGATTTCTGCCGGCAGTTCTGCAGGAGATGTTACATCGTTCAGGAATAAAAATTTCCAGCCACGGAGTTGTGCTCGATAGCTAAGATCAAGATCCTCAGTGAGTGTATCGGTTTGCCAATTTCCTGAATCTATAATGCATGATTTTCTCCATACACCTGCCGTGCCATTGAAGTTGATAAAGAAGCCTGCTTTATTGCGTACGGTTTGTTCGATCACAAAATGTCCATCTAACGCAACTGCTTGTGTACGGGTTAAAAGAGAATATTCACTGTTGATGTGTTCCCAACGAGTTTGAACCATTCCGATGGCAGGATCTTGAAAATGAGGAATAACTTTCATCAAGAAATCGGTTTTTGGAACAAAGTCTGCATCGAAAATGGCGATATACTCTCCTTGAGCAACCTCTAATCCATCCTTCAGGGCGCCGGCTTTATACCCTTCTCGATTTTTCCGGTGGACGTGAACGATGTTAAAACCTTTCGCTTGTTTTTCAGCTACAAGTTCTTCTATGAGATGGATAGTCTCATCCGTCGAATCATCGAGAACCTGTATTTCCATTTTATCCTTTGGATACTCCATCAAGCAAGCGGCGTTGATCAACCTTTCAACGACATAAATCTCGTTGAATAACGGTAACTGAATTGTTACCTTCGGAAATTCCTTCAACGGTGGTGGAATAATTTTTCGAAGATGACGAGTCTTGCGATAATAATAGACCATCACGAAGCCGTGAAGGCCGAAAGAAAAGAGAATGGTCAATGAGACCATATACGAGATGAGAATTACTTTTTCCATGTGTTCCTTCGAGACCTCAAAAAGTTAAGTTCAAATACTAATACGCATTTCCATTACTTTACCATCCTGAAACTGTAGCGTTTAAAACATCATCAGAAATTTTTCTTATTGCATCGGTTATTCCAGCGTCGCGTTTCGACAATCCGCCGGAATCATAAATCCCCATATTCGAGAAATCTCTTTCCCACACTTTTTTCCTGAGTTTTACATCGTAAAATGAAGCATGAATTATAACAGTCACCTGCATTCGTCGAACCTGTTCGCCCGGTGAAACTGACGCTGCCTGATCCTGAACACTGGTAACCGAACCTTCTAAAACGGCATCTGCATTCGCGCGTTCGGCTACACGCAAGGTATTGTCTGTTGTAAACAGTTGAATCAGTGACTGGGTTACGCGTTCGCGCAAACCTGAAACGCCAGCCCCACTTTGATCGTCGAAAGTCGGGATCGCTATCGTTTTCATGTGCGGCGGAACCGATGTACCTCGGAACGAATAAAAACAACTACAGACTCCAAATAACATGAAAGAGAAAACCACAAGCATTATCCATTGGATTGCAATTTTCATATCTTATCCCTGAATACCGTATTCTTTTATTTTACGGTATAATGTCCTCTCGCTAATTTTTAAAGCACGTGCTGCTCGGCGTCTGTTACCGAGATATTTATCAAGTGCATTTGTGATCAGTTTTTGTTCCATTTCGTCCATAGTCAATGATTCGCCATCGTCTCCATGATGCGTTTCGTTCACTTCGGACACACCATATGATGGAAGAGAAATATTTCCTGCCTGACGATTTAATAAAGACTTGATATCCATGATGTCGGTTTTCATTTCCAACAAGGCACGATATATTAATTCCCGCTCTACTTCTTCCGATGTCCTGTTAACGAGTACAGGAAGGTGACTATCTCCACCCGCCGTTAAGGAATATCCTTGCAACAATTTCTTTACGTCGTCAGCGGAAATGACGCCCCCCGGATGCATGACGAGCAAACTTTCGATAACATTTTTTAATTCCCGAATATTGCCTGGCCATGAATAATTCTGAAGGATCGCCATTGCTTCACCGCTTAGAGCACATGAGGGAACATGATTTCGTTCGCTGATTTCTTGTATGAATCTCGCAACAAGTTCCGAAATATCCTCCCGATGACTACGAAGAGGTGGGACCTGGATGTTGACCGTACGAAGACGGTAATATAAATCGGCACGGAATGTATTTATCCGGACCCCTTCTTCCAGGTTCCGATTTGTGGCTGCGATAATACGGACATCTACATGTTTCGTTTGTGAAGAACCGACACGCATGAACTCCCCATTTTCGAGGACACGTAAAAATTTTACTTGCGTAGCAGGCGGTAACTCTCCAATTTCATCCAGAAAAATGGTGCCACTATCTGCAAGTTCGAAATATCCTTTACGCTGTTCGGTTGCTCCAGTGAAAGCACCCTTCTCATGGCCGAATAATTCACTCTCAATGATTCCTTCAGGAATCGCTCCGCAGTTGACCGTCACAAGAGGTTTTTGAGCACGCTTACTCGCCTGATGAATTGCCTTCGCAATAATTTCTTTCCCTACCCCGCTTTCACCTGTTATCAGGACAGTAATGTCGGTCGGAGCAACCTGCATGATGACACCAATAATTTCTTGTATCTCTATCGAGGAACCGATAATTCCTTGGTCCGCCTGGAACCTCGCTGGATCTATGTTTTGTTGTTCGATCATGTTATTTACTTACAATCACTCCGCTAATATCTTTTGCTTTGTATATTTCGTTTTGTCGCCGAGCTTCCTCGCGCGAAGAAAACACACCAACATAAACAGCATACATTTCTTTCGAACCGAGTTGTTTAAGTTTCACTTCGGCGGTTATTCCGGCACTCGATAATTGAGCCTGCATCTTCTCTGCATTTTCTTTTACCGCAAACACTCCCATTTGAATTGTAAATGATCCCGTCGAAGAATTCGACACTGCGGCTTTGGGCTTCTGCTGGACCGCCGGCGTTGTCGTTACCGCTTTTTTCTCCTGTGGTTTTTGCTGAGATTCCATGGCGCTAGTTTGCGATATTGCTTTCGGTTGTTGAACTTGTTTGGTTGTGTCTGGCTTAGTAACAACTGGCTCTTGCTTTGATAACGGTTTGGCTGCAGGCTGTTGTGCAATCGTAGAGTTAGATGGCGTTGCAGTTTCTTTAGCTGTTCCTGTCACATATGGAGAATTTGGATAATTTTGACGCAGCAAATCCAATTTATGTTCTGCCGTTCGATAAAAGCCCATCGCATAATAATACTGATATATTTTGTACAAGGCATCCTCTGCCCATTTACTATTCGGATATGTATCGACAATCTTCTGATAATATTTTACGGCTTCCGTTCCATTGGAAGTCAATACTGCCTGAAGATACAATACGCCAGCATTATTCGGGTATTGCACTTCTAATCTAGGCAATTCTAACCGAACCTTTTCTGCATTCCCGTTTTTGATCATATCAAGCCTCGTTTGAATATCGAGGTCGCTCAAATCCTGCGAACGCATAATTGAACAGGAAATTACGATCACAAATAGTATCAGATACTTCTTCATCAAACACCTCTCACGCTGTGATTACAATATCCCCGAATAGCGTTGCAGCATTTACTTTTTTGATTTTGACATGAATATAGTCGCCTGTTTGAACATTCTTCCGTCGAAAAATAACTACTTTGTTCGAATCAGTCCGGCCCTGCCACTCTTCAGAATTCTTCAAGCTCTCTCCTTCGACCAGCACTTCTTCGATTGTTCCAATAACTTTTTGGTTAATCTGTTTCGAAATCTTTTGTTGAAGTGTGATAATATCGTTCAAGCGTTGTGATTTCATTTCTTCCGTTACATCATTATTAATTTGCCAGGCTTTTGTATTTTCTCGCGGAGAATATTGGAACATATAAGCTCCGTCAAATTTTACTTTTTCCATAACCGCAAGTGTTTGCTGATGATCATCTTCCGTTTCAGTGGGAAATCCGGCAATGATATCCGTCGATAAACCGATTTTGGGAATTGCCGTTTTTATTTTCTCTACCAATCGTAAATAATGATCGATAGTATAATTCCGATTCATCAACTCAAGAATTCGATCCGACCCGGACTGTAAAGGCAAATGAATGTACTTACAGAGATTGCGATGTTGAGCTATTGTTTCTATCATCCTATCAGACATATCCTGAGGATGGGATGTTGTAAATCGTACCCGCACCTGAGGATCTACCTTGGCCACCTGAGCAAGAAGCGCGGCAAAGTCATGATCACCGTCATTATACGAATTGACATTCTGCCCAAGAAGCGTCACCTCTTTAAAGCCGTATGAAACAAGGTTTCTAACTTCATTCACTATTGATTCAACCGACCGACTACGTTCACGGCCTCGCGTGAATGGAACAACACAGAACGTACAAAATTTATCACATCCACGCATCACCGATATCCAGGCGCTGATTCCATCGGTCCTCAGCGGTTCGATATCATCATAATTTTCCGCACGCGAAAGTTTGACTGCGATTCCCTTTTCGCCGCGGAAAGCTCCTTCAACCAGCCCCGGAAGTTTTCGATATTCATCCGGCCCAACAACAACATCGACTATTCCACCTTCGCCAACTAATTCTTCCCGAAGACGTTCTGCCATACATCCAAGGACACCGACGACGACATCAGGATTTTTCTTTTTGTAATGGCGCAAATGCTTGAGTCGATGATGAATCTTTTCTTCTGCATTTTCACGAACACTACACGTGTTTAAAAAAATAACATCTGCTATTCCAATATCAGATGTGAGGTCATAACCCTGTCCATGGAGAATACTCGAAACAACTTCCGAGTCTGCTACATTCATCTGACAACCATACGTCTCAATGTACACTCTCTTCGTATTTCTCATCCCTATACCCGACCCTAACGTGGAAAAAAATATACTGAAAGTATGACAGATGTTCAATGAAATATCGACAATTAATTTATTTTAATTGAAAATTAAGAATGTATTTTACCATTTTTCAAAATAATGGCTTGCCAAATCGGCAGAATAATTCTTCGGAAATCCCTTGCATTTGAGGTGTTTCTGAGATATATTTTAACCGCATTTTTAATAAACAAAATTCATTTATTAATTTTTCCATCGTTAATTTATGACTGAACCAATTTTCTTGACCGATATTAAATCGAAGGCAAAAAGCCTTAATAAACATATTCTCTTGCCAGACGGAATCGATGAACGGGCTATTCAGGCAGCAAGAATTATCGTTGATGAAAAAATCGCAAATATAACCCTTCTCGGAAATGAACAAGAAATACGACTCAAAGCAAAAAACCTGTCGATCAACCTGAACGACATCGAAGTAATCGAAGCAGAAAAATCTGAAAAAATTCAGAGCTTTGCAGAAATCTTTTACAATCTCCGAAAAGCAAAAGGAATGACACTTGAAGAGTCGCTAAGAATCATGAAGCATCCACTTTTTTATGGTGTAATGATGGTTCGCCAAGGATTAGCCGACGGAAGCGTAGCCGGCTCGATTTCTACTACCGGAGATGTGATGAAGTCGGCAATTCAAGTTATCGGTTTAGCGGAAGGCATTAATATTGTATCCAGTTTTTTCCTGATGGCTTTCCCGGATAGCCGGTTGATATCATTTGCCGATTGCGCCGTCATTCCCGATCCAACACCCGAACAACTTGCTGACATTGCAATATCCACTGCGATCAATCATCAAAAACTTACCGGTCAGGAACCAAGAGTTGCCATGTTATCATTTTCGACTAAAGGAAGTGCAAGCCATCCTCTTGTTGAGAAAGTTCAAAAAGCTACGTTATTGATCAAACAGCGAAAACCAGATCTCTGTGTCGATGGTGAGTTACAGGTTGATGCTGCCATTGTTCCAAAGGTAGCAAATTCGAAAGCACCCGGAAGTCCTCTAAAAGGAAATGCAAACATTTTTATTTTCCCGGATCTTAATGCAGGAAATATCGGATATAAGCTTGCACAGCGTCTTGCCGGAGCTGAGGCAATCGGGCCGTTGTCACAAGGTTTGAAAAAACCCGCATTCGATCTTTCACGAGGATGTAGTGTTTTGGATATAGTCAGTGTCGTTGCGATCAATGTCGTGATGGGAACTAAATTCTAAAAACTTTCGAGACGTGCTTTTTAAGACAAAGGGATTCTACATTGTAGAATCCCTTTATAAGACCAAAGTTAAAAATCTTTTTTCATTATTTTAAGAGAACCAATCTCTTCGTATCGTTCAGATTTCCAACCCGCAATTTACAAAAATATACGCCACTGGCAAGATGAGATGCATCCCAGGAAACAGAATAAATACCGGCAACTTCTTTTTCATCGACTAGTGTACAAACTTCTCTTCCGAGCAAATCGTACACCTTCAAAGTCACATGATTGTCAGATGATAGTTGATATTTTATTGTTGTGACCGGATTGAAGGGATTAGGATAATTCTGATCCAATTTTGTAATTAACGGCGTTGTTCCAATATTATTAATATCGTTCGGAGTGGTTCCAATAAGAATCCAGTTAAGATGGAAACCTCCCGTCACCGCTCTTATCAGGATAGTATCTACTCCAGCATTAAGATTAAGCTTAACACTCGATGTTGTTTGCCATGTCTGCCAGTTGCCTGTAATAGGAATAATCGCCGCGACACTCTTTCCATTATAAGTTATTGCAACCCGTCCCTGCGTTGATTCGCTTGCAATCCGAAATGATAAATAATAATCCTTTTTTCCCGGCACATTTATTATGTACTCCATACCATCTTGTGAATCGATGCTTGAAATATCCGACACACCGTCAATATCACTTGTCGATTCTATCTGGATACTGCCGAACACATCACTATAATTCTCAGCTTCAATTCTTCCGGGTATTGTTATCAGCGTCGGACTAAACGCGTTAAAAACATCGAGCGGACCGAACGGCTGAATCATTCCATCATCGAAAGATTGAATCGTCCCGCCGCTGCAAGATATTGTCACAATATCGCTTCTTATAAAGAAAGTTGAATCGAGTTCAAGAAGAAGCGTAGTGCTGTCGGATGTCTTTAAAGAAGTTTTAATTGTTGTTGAAAGCGGAAAATTATTTTTCATGATAGAAAATGTTGCGCTTGCAGTAGAAGGATTCTTCATCTGTTTGTTGAATGTCAATTCAAAATGTTTACCGTCTGGAGTTACAATTGCCGACAAGCATTGTGGCGCTGAACCAGCGGCTGAGTTTGCTAATGATGTAATTCCAAATCCGTACGAATATAATGGAGAATAATTCGCATCACCATAGTTTATCGGAATCTGAGACATATTTTTAGGCCAGCTACATGAAAGAAGTCCTGTAGGTTGGTAGTCGCCAAATAATACTTCGGCTATGCCATCACCCTCGGTTCCTGGCAGCCATGCTGCAATGATGATATCTGAATAGTGCTGGATTTTGTCGAGAATAAGCGGCCTGCCGGAGATTATAATAACGATTACAGGCGCGCCATAACTTTTCATCTTTTTAACTAACTCCACATCAGTTGTTGGCAAACCCAAATCTAGTTTGTTTCCAGCACCTTCAGCGTAAGGAGTTTCACCAATCACGACGATGGAATAATCGGCTGTTGTATTTGTAAAATCACCGGTTTTGGAATATTCGATCTGAGCATTCGGTGCAATATCTTTTAGTCCTTGAAGGATAGTTGTACCGGCAGTTGGGGTACCGCTTTGGCCCTGCCAGGAGATTGTCCATCCACCACATTGATTACCCAAGTCATCTGCATTAGAGCCGGCAACAAGTATTCTCGCATTAGTTTTTCTTAGCGGGAGAATACCATCTTTTTTCTTCAACAACACCATTGATTCTCGAACACACTGTCGAGCCACAGCACGGTGAGCGTCGCTTCCAATGAGCGAAAGATTTGTTCTGTTGGCATAAGGTCTCTCGAATAATCCGAGCTTGAATTTAGCAGTGAGAATTCTTCTGACAGCATCATTAACTCGCTCAGTATCAATTCTTCCCTGACTGATGAGGTTTTTCATGATAGAAGGGAAGGTAGTGCGCGGTACCATTAACATATCAATTCCCGCATTGATTGAAGTGTCGACATCAGTTGTATAATCACCACCAATATTATCGATACCAGTATAATCCGACACGACAATTCCTTTGAACCCAAGTTCATTCTTTAGAACATTGGTAATCCAATATTTGTTTTCATGCATTGGCACTCCATTGATACTGCTGTACGATACCATAATGCTTCCGACATTCGAATCGACGGCCGAAATATATCCCGGTAAATGTATATTGCGGATCGTCGGTTCATCCAACTCTGTGTTACCGCGATCAACTCCATCTGTTGTTCCTCCATCGCCAAGAAAATGTTTTGCACATGCCAAAATATTTTCTGGTCCTGCAAGCGTGTCCCCCTGAAAACCTCGAATAGCAGCTGGACCAAGAAGCTGAGCTAGTTCAGGCGTTTCTCCAAATCCTTCATACGTTCGTCCCCATCTTTCGTCGCGAGGAACAGCAATACATGGAGCAAACGTCCAATGAATTCCTGTTGCCCGGACTTCCGAGGCGGTAATTCTTGCAGCTTCTTTCACTAGGGAAGGATTACGTGTGCATCCCAATCCAATGTTGTGCGGAAAGATGACAGCATTAAGCACATTGCCATGACCATGCACTGCATCAACGCCATAAATAAGCGGTATTTTCAATCGAGTTTTTAAAGCATAAGATTGCATAGTATCCGTCATGTTTGCCCAATCAGTAGCGTTGTTTCCGGCATTTGGAGCAGAACCGGCTCCGCTGAGCATAGAACCAATGTTGTATGTTATAATAAGATAGGGATTTGGTTCAACAAGCGCCCGTTCAAGCTGCATCATCTGGCCAAGTTTTTCATCCAACGTCATCCGGCCCAACAGATCATTGACTCTTTGATCAACCGATAATGTGGAATCCTGATATGGATATGTTTGAGCTAATGCAGAAGAAAACACACATCCTATTAGAAAAATAACGGTAAGAAAACATTTTATTTTCATATATCCTCCGGATATAAGTATGTGAAATCTTTTTCTACACAATCAAATAAGAATAGTAATCAATTAGAAAAAGTTCGCGCAACAATTATTAATCAAACCGCCTGGATTATGCATCAATGCGCTTTGGAAGAGTCGCGCTCTTTTTGCTCAGTCATACTCAAATTGTTCAAGTATGGAATGAATTCAGAACGCGGGGAAATATTTTGCAGAATACGAAAATATTCTTGACCATTGTCCCATTGATTATCGAAGTAGTATGCCCTACTCAAATTAAATAATACCTGAGGATCTCTCAAATTCGCTTTTTTCAAAAAGACAATCGCATCCTTGTAATTGTTTTTCATTAGTTCAATTTGACCAATCCACTTATAGGAAAAATCATCTTCACCGTACATCAAATACTTGTTCAGTAAAGACAAAGCTTTGTCATAATCTTTCTGAGCCAGCAAGACTTTTGTCGCTTTCTTATAAAATTCAATCTCATTCGGAATCGATATAATTAAAGCATTATATTCTAAAAAGGCTTTTTCGTAATTGCCCAGATTTTCATAATATTCTCCAAGAGCCATATGTGCTGACTCGATGCTAAAATTCTTTCCTATTATAGCATGAAAAGCAATTTCTTCAAGCCGATTAGAGGGATGATAACTATTAAGAAAACGATTTGGCAAAGACTTTGGCTGGAATGGCCAGCTTCCTTTCAACTGCCGAATAGACAACTCACTATACACGCTATCTAATTCAGTAATTCCCCGGCCTATCTCTTGAGATATACAATCGCCTGGCCATTTAGTACTAATCATGCCGTTGTTTTGCATTGTTTCATAAAAAGCTTTCGCCAGCAGAAAATATCCCTTCATATTTGGATGAAGGTGTTCAAGAAAAAGTGTATTTCCGGGAATTCCATCGGGTGATTCTTTCTCGAAATAAGAAAGCGTTGGAACAAGCGGTACCGAATATTTTCTTGACAGCTCTCGCAAAATAAGATTAAAATCCTCTGATGCTCTAAAACGCAATGCATCTAGATCTTTTGCTTTAATATAATTCTGCCTTGCATTTTCAAACTCACCTCTTTGATCCTGCTGACGCGCTAGCCCGAAAAAAGATTTCGCGGATTGTCCATCTTTATCGGCAACGGATATGAATGGCTCCTGATCGCGTAGATTGCTCACTAGCTCCCCGAGAATGACTGGAACTTGATGCTCTCTAGCTTCTTGAAGAATAGCTTCCATATTTTCTTCAAATTGCTTTTTACCGGCCTCATAAAGTGAAGAACCATAAGAGATCGTTTGTTCTGCAACAATACGTTCCATTAAAGTGGCAGAAGGATCTGAATCTTTCCCGCCAAAAAATATTTCACTGATTTCAGATTTCGTCAAACTGATAAAATCTCTCATCAATAAAAATATTTTAAAAGATTGAAGTTTGAGATAGGTACGAACCAACCATGGCGATTTTCCGAGAGATTGAACAGATCCAACACCAAGTGCACCGTAATATTCATTATGTCCGGTATAAATCAGAATTGCATCGGGAGATTGGTTAAGTACTTCCCCGAACATGTCCAGCAATGTATAACTATTAATAGCAGACAGAGCAATATTTATTACTTCTATTTTCTTTTCAGGAAAAGCATTAGAAAGTCCTCGTTCTAAAATATTCGGGAAGGAAGCATTATTTCCAAAAGGAAATCCTGCCGCCGATGATTCACCAAGAACGAATATCCTGTATCCATTTTTCGGTTTTTGCTTGAGAAATAGTTGCTTTGGAGGGGTTGGTAAATTTATCATCTGCGTTGAAAAATATCTGCGTGCTACATTTGGATTACATCGTATAAATCCATTGTGCCCTTCGGGACCCTCGATGAAAACATCGAGGTTCCCGTCGTAATTAAATGTACGCAGACAAATTTCTAGAGAACATAACAACAAAAGCGGTAATGAAAGCATTAAAATCCAAAACAATCTCTTCTTTGCAGGAGAAAGTTTTATCTTTGCTTTATTACTGCCCGGACTATTCTTCTTTTTTTTTCTTTCATTTAACCGAGTTCAACTCCAACGCTATGATTCTTTCCATCATTTAAAATCGGAACTTTATTTCCTTCAATTTCTTTTCCATCCAGAGTAAGAACCTTCACACCTTTACTAACGCCTTTCGGATTAGTAACTGTGATCGTATATGTACTATTACGGAATTTTCGAATAACACTGAATTTCTTCCACGCCGTCGGAATACATGGATCAATAATTAATCCGTCATAATCAGGTTGAATTCCTAAGATGTATTGCGATAGCGTTACAAAAGACCATGCGACAGTTCCGGTTAACCATGAATTCTTTCCTTCTCCTGGAGTAGGTGCATCTCTGCCTGCTGTCATTTGACTGTACACATAAGGCTCAGAGCGATAGATATCAATTTGATTCTCCTTTGACGGCGGACAGATACTCTTGTAATATTCCATGGCCTGATCACCGCGCCCCATAATCGTTTCCGCGATCTGAATCCAAGTATTATTATGAGTAAATATTCCTGCATTTTCTTTATATCCCGGCGGATATGAACTGACTTCACCAAGATGAACATAATATTTCTGGAATGCTGGTTGCTGTAAAATGATGCCGTTTGGAGTCGACAAATGTTTTTTCACACTATCAAGCGCTTTTATCGCATAACCGTTTTCCAACCCGACTCCGCCGAGAACACACCAACCTTGACTTTCGATAAAGATTTTACCTTCATCATTTTCCTTCGAACCTAATTTCTTACTGTATGAATCGTACGCTCTTAAGAACCATTCTCCATCCCAACCCTGCTTATAAATTGTTTCACGCATATCTTGACTATGCTTCAAATATGCATCTGCCTTCTCCGTGTTTCCTTTACTCTTTAATATTCCAGCCATCTCATCGCAAGCTTTACAGAACAATCCTGCAATCATGACTGATTCAGCGACCTTATCATTCTCTATATGTCCGGCTAATTGAAAACTTTCACCAGGAGACGTCGAAAAACAATTCAAATTCAAACAATCATTCCAATCAGCGTGCCCAATCAATGGTAATCCATGTGGGCCGCGATGATTCAATGTATATTGAAGCGAAATTATTAAATGATCCATCAGAGTTGCTTCAAAGTTTTGGACATCAGCAAATCCTGCTTTCGCTTCGAGTATGCTGTAATCACCTGTTTCTTTGATATAAGCTGCAACAGATAAAATCAACCAAAGAGGATCATCATTAAATCCACCGCCAATATCCGCATTTCCTTTTTTTGTAAGAGGTTGGTATTGATGAAAACATGTACCGTTCGAAAGTTGTGTTGAAGCAATATCCAGAATTCGCTCGCGTGCACGCGATGGAATCATGTGGACAAAGCCTAAAATATCCTGATTGCTATCCCGATAGCCCATACCCCTGCCGATACCAGTTTCATACATCGATGTAGAACGAGACAAATTGAATGTAACCATGCACTGATATTGATTCCAGATATTTGCCATACGGTTCACAATCTGATCTTCACTTTTGACTTGATATGAAGAAACAAGATTCTCCCAATACTTTCGATGTTCTTTAAATGCAGACATGACATCGGGAGTCTTTAGATATTTTGACTTTACTGCTTCGAATTCATCTTTTCTAATTTTTCCATTTTCAAGAAATTTCTTGTCCTGTGGATTCTCACCATATCCTAATAAGAAATTGATTGTTTTTGATTGACCGGGTTTTAATTCAAGGTCGATTTGTTGGACGGCAATCGGCAACCATCCATAAGCCGTGCTATTTTTGCAGCTTCCTTCCAATACCGCTTGCGGCGCGTTTAATCCATTGTGAACACCGACAAATGCATCACGACTGCTGTCAAAACCAGACACCGGCTTGCTCGATGTGAAGAAACCGTAGTGATTTCGTCGTTCACGGTATTCAGTAATATGAAAGATTGAACCATTTTCGATTTCGACCTGACCTGTCGAATAATTTCGTTGATAATTAGTCATATCGTCTAGCGCTTCCCACAAACACCATTCAATATATCCCCATAGTCTAACTTTTTTGACTTTTTTTGAATGATTTTTTATCTGAACGTGCCAGATTTCATTTCTAGACTCAAGCGGAATAAAGTATAATGTAGAAACTTCTAATCCATTTTTTTGTCCAGTTATCTTTGTATATCCTAAACCATGACGACATTCGTATTTATCAAGTTCGACTTGCATCGGTTTCCAGGTCGGATTCCAGATTGTGTTACCATCTTTGATATATAAATATCTTCCATTACTATCCATCGGGATGTTATTATATCTATAACGCGTCAAGCGGCGCATCCGAGCATCCTGGTAGAAACAATATCCGCCTCCTGTGTTGGATATGATTCCAAAGAAATTTTCTGTACCCATATAATTAATCCATGGGAGTGGTGTATCAGGTCTTGTTATGACGTATTCTTTTTGATCATCATCAAAATGTCCGTAACTCATAGACTTACCTCATTTTTATATTAATAAAAGTGTATTTTTGAAATCATTAAATATAAATTAAACATTAATTAGAAATTATCCTATTCTAATTGAATGTTTCTATTTTTACGATTTTTGTTATCTATGTATATCATTTTATATTTTATTTTTTTGCTTTAAATCGTTTTTCAAAAAAAGACTTTAACTGCAAACTCTGAGGATGATTCACGCCTTGAATCTTATTAAATTCATCTAGCGCGTTTTTTGCTTCCTTAGCATCATTTTTTATTATATATAATATACACAAACCATAGACCAACGAAGGATCGTTCTTAATCTCTTTGTGCGCTTTTTCTAAATAATAAAGAGCCGAAATATCTTTCTGAAGAAGGAGTAACTTTCCAATAAGAAGATCGGTATATGGAATTTCTTGGATTTTATTTGCTTCTTGAAGAGTAATCAATGATTCTGAAAATAATCCGCTCTTTCTAAGAGCTTCAGCTTTTTCGATATAAGGCTTAATCTTCGTCGGAATCAGAATCACAATACTCTTACCATCTGCTTTTTCTTGAAAATCAGGACTGATTTGTTTTATCTCTTTTAATGTTTGTTCTGCCTCTTGGCTTAGACCTGAATCCTGTTGAATTTTGTATTTCAATCGCAATACTTGCATAGAATAATTTTTATCGTTCGATAATTTTTGAAACTTTTCTATACATTCTAAAGCTTTTGAATAATGTTGCTGAGAAGTGTATATAGAAGCAAGTGTGTATTGAGCAAACGAACTTGTATCGGCATTCGATGATGCCTTCAGATAAAGAATCACGTTGTTGTAATCTTGCGATTTATAAGCTAAATCTGCCGCCTGATAGAAATATGAACTGTTAATGGGTATCGCATACGCTAGTGCTAGATATTCTTTCGAGGCTCTTTTAAGATCTCCTACAGATTCATAATATGCAGCAAGTTGCTTATGAACCTTTTCGAGCGTTATATTCGTGTATCGTACATTCATTAATGCCAGTGAATCTATCATTCCCTTTGGCTTATAGTCATATATAAAATTATTTTTTGATGTTTCTGGTTTAAACGGCCACCCGGCTTTCAATTGTGCCACTCGCAATGCCGCTATTGTGCTATCAAGCTCTGTAAAACCCCAATTCTCGCGATAATATCTCCACGACTTAATTTTTGAAGAATCCCACTTGTTCTCTATCATACCATGATTTTTCATCGCTTTAAGAAAACCTTCCGACATCAAGAAATATCCGTCAATATCAGGATGAAGATGTTCTGTCATCAAATTATTTCCAACTATCTCATGGACAGAATATTTTTCGAATAATGATTTCATCGAATACTTATATACACCTATTGAATCTGCAAGTTGCTCTATAATGCTATTTAATTCTTCAGTTGCCCTAAATCGAATGACATCTAAATCCTTTGCTCTCAAGTACTCTTCTTTTGCTTTAACAAATTGATTTTTTGATTCAAATATTTTTGCTTCTGCATACACTGAATCCGCAGAAGGATATTCTTCAAATACTTGTGATCGGAATGGCGGCAAATCTCTTACATTGCTCACCTGATCACTTATTATTACAGGAACATTAGCATTTTTAAATTTCGTCAATAGTTTTGACATGTTATCTGAAAATTGAACTAATCCTTCAGAGTATATTTTTGATTTATAAGGAATTATATTCTTTCCGACTATTTTCTCCATCAGTGTTGCTCTATCATCATTTCTTGTAGCCGGACTTATTAAATATTTTATACCACTAATTACATTTTGAACTAATTGATATGTTTTTAGATGAATTAATTTTAAATGAGTTCTTTTCAACCAGCTTGGTATTGAGCCGTTTTCCATTGAAGCAACGCCTAATGCTCCATAATATTCATTGTGGCCAGTATAAATCAAGATCGCGTCAGGTTTTTGTTTTAATATTTCATCAGTAAAATCGAGTAATGTATAGCTGCTTACCGCAGTCATTCCTAAGTTAATAACTTCGATCTTGCGTTCAAGAAAAATATCCTGTAAACGCATTTTTAATATTCTCGGGAAGGCCACATTTGCGTCGTACGGAAAACCTTGTGTAGTTGATTCTCCTAAAACGAATATTCTGTATCCGTTCGCAGGTTTTACTTTTAAGAAATATTCAACGAGAGGAGCTGTTTGCTGAAACCGGTTAAAGAATCTTTTCCCTACATTAGGATTTGGTTGATAATATGATGAATCTGAGCTTTGTATAAATAATCTTAGATCATCTCCATACGAGAATAAACGAAGTCCTAGTTCCAATAAACCTAACATCAGATATGGAACAATGAACAATATGATATAAAAAAAGATTCTTTTTCTTTTTTCAATTGTGCTCATAATATATGTTCACGCTTACCAATAGAAAAGCTTTTTTTCAAATATTCTTAGAAGCTGCATATATCTGCAGCTTAGATTTTAATTAAAAAATATATTATTCAATTTTACCGCAATCGCAAATTATTTCTATGTCGACGGGATTATTAATTCTTTTTTATTATTATCGTATGTGTCATCGAGTTTGTCCCACCAATTTAATTTCAAAATCACTGATGTAATAATTAGTATAGCGATGCAGACACCGAATGAACTGTATTCACGTATGACAAGAAATATAGGAAAAGCCATTAGTGTAATCTGCCAAATGATTCCGACAACAATGTTAAACATATCACGTTTGAAGTCTTTATTTGCTACAAACGCCGGATCTATTTTAACGACTTTTTTATGTATCGGTTTCCAAAAACCCCATGGCCGTACGTTATAATAGAATTTCATCAATACTTCATCACTTTCCGGGTCCGTCATCAATGTTGCAATGATGCAACCAAGAAGTGATAGAATAAGAATTATTGGAAATGAATTCATGCTCGGATTATTCGAAAGTGGCCAATTTTGTAAAAAAGGGATTAATCCTAAATTATTTAATAAGGGCATGAGTATTGATCCTACAAGACCACACGCCATTCCCCAGAAATATCCATGACCATTAAAACGCCACCAATACCATTTCAAGACATTTGATATAGTATAACCACCCCATAATTCAGCCACAATCCAAAGAACAATTTGATTGATCGATTCGACAAAGAAGCCTATCGTAATTCCGACAGCAACTACAGCTACAGAAGCGATATAACTCATCACAACATATTTTCTTGGTTCTGCATTTGGATTAATATATTTTTTATATATATCATTGACAATGTAAGCCGGTGCTGCGTTCACAGTTGCTGCAAAGTTACTCATAAATGCAGCAAGAAGTCCGGCAAGTAAAAGCCCAAGTAAACCTATCGGCATATAATTCGCAAGAACGGCAGGTAATATTGTTTCAAAGTCTGGAGTTGTGATTGAACTTTTATAGAGCACATCAAAATGCGCTAATGCAAGTACTGCTAAGCCTGCGACCATAAAATATCTGCTTGGATTTAGAACGATACTCACCAACGAACTCATTTTTGAAGCTTCTTTTGGATTACGCGTAGATAGAATTCGCTGCATGTCGTAGTTCGGCGCCGGTCCCGCTGCTGAGACAAAAATACCTTTAAATAACATCATTCCAAAAAATAGACTGAACATTGAATAACCATCCGTTTGTATCCATTTGTTGAATGCGGTCACTTTTGTCGCTACTTCAGAATGAACTGTCAACCAATCAAGATTAAGTGTAGATCCGAAAAACATGCTTGTCCAACCGTCTGGTATGACACGATGAATCATTTCAGGAGACACATGGTACATCGCGATAATACCGACTGCGATCGATGCAATCGTAAGAATTCCATATTGAACAACTTCCGTAAAAACTACGCTAAACATTCCGCCTTTAACTACATACAAAGTTGTTATAGCCATTAAAATTAGAGCATATAAATTTGCATTGATTTGTGGATATTGTGTGAGTGTTGATGAATTTGTTACTAACGGTGGAAGAAATGAAACTGCAAATTTTCCGATACCTTTGAAACCATAAGACAAAAATCCTATAACGCTTATAAGTGCGAACACAACAACTATAATATGTGAAAGCTCCGCTCCTTTACCCGAACCAAATCGAGTCTTAATCCATTCTGCACCAGTCATAACATTTGACCGGCGAAGCCACGACGACAAATAAATCATAAGAAATATTTGATTAAAAACCGGCCATACCCACGGCAGCCAAACACTTTTCAATCCATATACCGATAGCCAGTAAACTAGCAACATCGTTCCTGCTATATCAAACATTCCTGATGCGTTTGAAACACCTAAGAGATACCACGGAAGACTATTATCTCCAAGAAAATAGTTTTTAATATTTTTTGAAGCTCTTTTCGAAATATAGAAACCTATAAAAATTATTGTCGCTATATAAAGCACGATAATTCCGATATCAACTATATGAAGATTCACTCTAAAACTTCTCCTTCGTATTTTATGATCTAAATAAAAATAATCTTCTGCTGATAATACGATATGTCTTTAGTTTCAATAAATAATCTTCGTTCATCGTCATTTGAAAAGAAACAGAAATCACATTCCAATATACCTAACATAAGTGATAATGAAGTTTATGATATAATAATATTTTTCTTATCAATTGTATGCTTAATATATTTTCAAACGTATGAATAAGAAAGCATTTCATAAAATAATCCACGAATTTGCACACATATACATCTTTATGATTAATAATAATATTATTTTTTCTTTCCTTTACTTCGATTGTTTTTTATTGGGATTATTAATTCTTTCGTTTGAATGTCGAATGTCCTATCAAGCTTATCCCACCAATTGTATTTTAAAATCAATGTCGTGACAATAAATACACCGATGCAAATTCCCAGTGAATTATATTCGCGTATGACTAGAAATATTGGTAGCGCCATTAATGTGACTTGCCAAATTATTCCGATAAGAACATTAAACATATCGCGCTTGAAATCCTTGTTTGCCACAAATTTAGGATCGAGTTTCATAACTTTTTCATTGATTGGTTTCCAGAAACCCCACGGACGGACGTTATGATAAAATTTCATTAAAACTTCGTCACTTTCAGGATTTGTCATAAACGTTGCAATGATACATCCCAGAATTGAGATGACAAATATTATGGGAAAAGAATTCATACTTGGATTATTCGCCAACGGCCAGTTTTGCAGGAAAGGAACCAATCCCAATTGATCGAAAACCAATAAGGCGATTGAAACAATAAAACCGCTTATCATACCCCAAAAATACCCATAACCGTTAAAACGCCACCAGTACCATTTTAAAACATTTGCAGCAGTATATCCGCCCCATAATGAGGCGACAATCCATAACACAATTTTATTTATAGATTCTACAAAGAAACCTGTTGCAATACCTACGACTACAACTGCTATCGAAGCAATGTAGCTCATTACTACATATTTCCTTGGTGCGGCATTTGGGTTAATGTATTTTTTATAAATGTCGTTTACAATATAAGCAGGTGCTGCATTAACAGTCGCAGCGAAGTTGCTCATGAACGCTGCAAGAAGTCCCGCCAGTAAGAGTCCCAATAAACCTACCGGCATGTAATGTGCCATAACTTCAGGTAAAATCGATTCAAAATCTGGCGTCGTTAATGAACTTTTGTATAGTGCATTAAAATTTGTGAGGGCAAGAATAGTTAGTCCAGCTACTAAAAAATAACGACTTGGATTAAGAACGATGCTAACCAGAGAACTCATCTTTGAAGCTTCTTTTGGATTTCTAGTTGAAAGAATTCGCTGCATATCGTAGTTTGGCAACGGTCCTGCGGCAGAAACGAGAATGCCCTTAAACAATGTCAAACCGAAAAATAATCCGAACATTGAATAACCGTCAGTTTGTATCCATTGGTTAAATGCATTCACTTTTGTTGCCATCTCAAACTTGATTGTGGACCAATCGAGGCTCAGAGACGATCCGAAAAACATATTCGTCCAACCTTCAGGAATGACTTTGTGTATCATTTCTGGAGAAACATTGTACATCGCGATAATCCCGACTGCGATAGATGCCACTGTGAGAATGCAGTATTGAACAACCTCTGTCAGAACAACGCTGAACATTCCGCCTTTCACGACATATATTGTCGTAATTGCCATTAAAATGAGTGCATATAGATTTACATTTATTTGCGGGTATTTTGCGAGAACTGTAGGATCACTTATCAACGGCGGAAGGAATGAAACCGCGAACTTTCCTATTCCTTTAAAGCCGTAAGACAGAAATACGATTACTCCGACAAGTGCATAGAGGACCACAATAAGATGAGATAAAGTAGCGCCTTTGTCTGATCCGAACCGTGTTTTAATCCATTCCGCACCTGTCATCGCGTTTGACCGACGAAGCCATGCCGAAAGATAGATCATCAAAAATACCTGATTAAACACCGGCCATACCCATGGCAGCCAAACGCTTTTCAATCCATAAACCGACAACCAATAAACCAACAGCATGGTACCAGCGATATCGAACATTCCAGACGCGTTTGAAACACCGAGAAGATACCACGGAAGACTGTTCCCTCCGAGAAAATAGTTTTTAATATCTTTAGAAGCTCTCTTCGAAATATAAAAACCTATAAAAATTGTCGTCGCTATATACAAGACGATAATTCCGATATCAACTATATGAAGATTCATTCTCGAACGTCTCCTTCTTTCACCCGATGATTTAAATTAAAAAAAAGCGTCTGTTGCATGTCTGCCACAGACGCTTTTGTGTTTAACTATGCAAAACTAAAGCTTACTTCAAAAGCATCATCTTCTTCGACATTGTCTTTGAACCTGCTTCCAGTTTGTAGAAATATACACCACTGGAGAAATTCTTTGCATCAAATGTCGTCTGATATGTGCCTGCTTGTTGTGTCTGATTCACTAACACAGCAACTTGATTTCCAAGAACGTTATAAACTGTTAATTTAACTTTCGAGGCTTTATCAATTGTGTATTGAATCTGTGTTGCCGGGTTGAATGGATTTGGATAGTTTTGGTCGAGATTAAATCTATTCACAACCGTCGGTAATTGTTTTACAGCAGTACCTGGTTTTTGAAGCATTGCTTCGCCCCAAGTAATTGAACTATTCCAATTACCATTTGTGTTATCCCACCATTGAGCACAACCGGTACGTGCAGTGCCACTGCTGGAATAATCCATCTGGAATAAATAACCTATTACAGTACCTGAATCTATTGGAAGACCTAGATTTAGAGCCGTCCACGGAATATTCAATTCAACAGTATAACCTGAAGCATCCGCTTTGTCGACAACCTTAAATGCAGCACCTGCAGTATCTGCAAGTTTTCCACCATAGATTGTTGTGAGTTTTCCGGTTTCTTGTCCCTTCATCCAATTTGGAATCTGGTATTGTTGATCTAAAGGACCATATGGGCTTACTTTATCATCCGGACCTATATACCACTCAACAGCAGATTGGTTCCAAAGCGGATTTGTTGGAATGTCAGTTATGTTGTTATCGTTGACATCGAAGAACATATAGAGATTTGTAGCATCATATATGGATGTGCATACAACATTTCCAGCCGTTGGATTTGGAATATCATCCGATGTGCCATCAACAAAACGAAAATAATCTGCATTTTGGAATCCAGGTTTCGCTGTATATGCTGCGTCTTCAACACCATCGATTGTTGCTGTTCCGCCGTAGATTTTTGCCATACCGATATTTACATCTGCTGAAAGAATTGCTTCGCCAAATGTATCGGTTTCTTTCCAATTGTTATTATCTGTATCCCACCAAGTTGCTGCGTATTGACGTGTGGTTGCAGTAGGATCTTCTACGATATCCGATTGATAATCCCATCCGAGTATTGTTCCTGCAACTGCTGGAATACTTAAATTCGCAAGCGGGAGTTTCAATTCTAAGAACCAACCACCAAGACCGGCAGTTGAATCGGCTGTAGTAGAGACATCTGTGCTGATTTTAAATTCACAACCTGTAGAATCAATCTTTCCGCCAAAAATACGAGTAGGAACTCCAACAGCAGTTTCTGTTCCTTGTAGAAGATGAGGAATTTGGAAACAGTAATCTGTCGCGAGATATGGAGTTGTTTTTGAATCTGTTGCACTAATAAATATTTCATTAGCAGTTGTGTTCCAGTTATTGCCTGGATCAACATCACAAATGTTTGGAGCTTCAGTGTACATCAGGATGTATAAATTGTTAGCATCCCACATTGCTTTAGTCAAGCATGCATTATCTTCACTGTCCGGGATAGCGGTTCCGCCGGTTGTATATTTTGTTAATGGTATCCATGGAATAGCGCACCATATTTTATCCATTTTACCATCAATCACTGGAACAGTGTTAGTTTTCCAAATTTTGTAAGGCGTTACCACAGCTTGTGTTTTCGCCTTTTGACCACTTTTTGCTTCAACCATGCCAACGATAACAATTAGGCAAAGTAATAGTAACAAAATTCTTCTTATCGTCATGTTACTCTCCTTAAATTAGGTAAACAATAATTTTTTTACATCTTACAACGATACACGGATCTTTCTTAATTTTCCCTTGTATCCTCCTTTCTTACCGGATTATTTTTTTAGAACGTTCTTTCTTTTGATGGTGCTCCATTACGATCAAGTACCATTTTGAATATTCTTCCTGCTGCAAATGCACCTGAATTATCTTTCAATGAGTTACTTAAAAGATAAAGATTATTACTATGTCCCCAAATTATGTGCTCAACTGTGTTTGGTAAAATAGTTTGATCACGATAATATGGTTCTATTATACTACTACCATTCTCTTTATAATATATAGAATAATTTGGCAAACCGCCAGTTGCCGTTCCGCTATTTCCTAAACAAATAAAGAGATTTTGATTTTCATCTATTGCAAAAGAACTTATTGCTAGATTGCTTAAATCTGGTAATGTTGTAAGATCAACTAGTATTGAAGCTGTGCCTAAATCGCCATTGCTAATTTGGCTCTTTTTAATGGTAACTCCGTCTGTCGCATAAAAATAACCGCCAGTGATGTGAACCTCTTTAATATTTGTATAATCGCTTGTTCCTAATTTTGTAGCAGTAGTATCAGCGCCAGTCATATCTATTTTCCAGATACTTCCCGCAGCATCAGCGGCATAGATCAAGCCGTCACTGTCATAATCGAATTTAATAATATTACCGGTTAATCCCGTCGGTGATATTTTTTGGAATATAGCAGAATCAAGCCGAACACAATATAAAGAAGCTTTTTTACTTGCAATTAAACCCATCGGTCCATTTCCAGATGGCGCAAATTTAAAATCGGTAGCAGCTCTATAATCAGCTAATGCAGGACTTTTTGCAGGTACTCCATATACTATAGTTTGTGAAATTCCAGTCGCGTCAATTTTAACCATTAGTGCACTTTGCAGTACGTATGCATTATCCTGATTATCAAAATCTAGAATTCCAATTACACTTGCATTAAATGTCCCCGAAGTGCCACCATAAGCTCCAAAAGCACCTCCCGGCGTTCCAATAGTATACTGAACGGCTGCTGATTTTGCAACTGCTTTTGGATCGGTAATATTCAGCACAACCACTTTATCATATTTACTGGTCGCCAATGCTGGCCTGTAAAGAGAAATCATTGTATCAGTTATTGTTTTTATTGACGATTTAAGATCTAAGCCGGCAATATATATCCAGTTAGTATCCGTTCCATTCTTCAGGCCAAGATTTCTTCCGAATATATTTATTTCCCTCACACCACCAACCGCTATACTTCCAGGTGATACACGAGTGATGACAGGGCTGGTACTTGTATCAATTTTTACAGATGTATCGTATATCATTCCTGGTTGTTGATATTTCGTGCAGGAAATAAATGCACAGAGTGTAAAAATAGTACAGCAAACTAAAAAAGTCAAACCTAAAGAGACCCAATTTTTTCTTAGAGTCTTATTAAGGCGAATAATTTGTTCTACTTTTTTCATTTTCATTTTTATACCTTTAAACTTTTACATTGAAAAGCGTGCAGTGAATTGCTGAACGTGACCGAACACTCCATACGGCTCATAAGAATAATCAATCCCAAAGCCTAATGAAGTAAGACCTAATCCATAAGAAAATTTATTTTCATCGCTACCATTTACATAACCTAACCGCAACGCCAACACTTTCATGAACTCATACTCAAGACCAACACGCAACTGCTCAGGATGCGAACGCGGATGCGTCCAATCAAGAGAAACTAATAACCCCTGATTCGATTGAGGGCTATTAATCAGTTCGAAAAGATTTGCAGAGATTCCTATAGTAAAGAGTAACGGTAATTGAAATCCTTCCAATTCATATGTTACTTCTGAGGAAAAATTTGTTACCGACATACCAAACGCTATGCTTCTGAATCCGGTATAATAAATTGTTCCAAAGTCGTATGCATACGAATGAGCTTTGTTTTCTTTCGATGTTACATCGCCTGCATCACTCTGAAAGTAACTGCTGCCGAGGGATTGCGCTGCATATTTAATCCGACCGCCAATTCCAAATTTGTCGTTTAACATTGTAGCATAACCCAGGCTTGCACAAAACGCAGTAGGTTTTATGATTCCAATATCATCATAGCCGGCTGAATTATTTCTATCAACCATCGTACCTTCAACATCACCATAATTAACTGTTTGAACACTGAGTCCAATTGTACCCCAGTCTCCAGATGATGGCGATATTATTGTACTAAATGACATATACTTAATATCCGCAATCCAATTATTCATGCTGAAAGATGCATTAAGTAAATTTGGCATTTTAGCCATTGAAGCCGGGTTAGAAAACATTGATCCCGAAAATCCCGATAATGAATTTACTGCATCGCTCATACCGCTAGATCTCGCATCAGACGTAATACTCAAGAAGTTAAATCCTGTTTGAGCTATCTTTGTCTGACCGAAGGATAGAGAAGTCAATAATCCAATTATTATAATAGCGGTTAAGCATGTTTGTTTTAATCGTTTCACGCTTAATTCTCCTTTTTTAAAAAGCTTTTATTCATAATATAAATAATGTCACCTGATAATAATGAATTTTTTGAAAATAGTATCGCCTTTTCTATAAATCAACTTTCCAGTGTCATCTAACTTATCTTCTGTGACTTCAAAATACGCAATGTATAATCCGCTAACTACAAGCTGCCGCGAAGAAGTAAGTGAGTTCCAATAATCATCGCCACTCGTACTTACATGATTGATAGTGGCTACCAAATCACCTACCTCGGTATAAATTTTAATCAGGCATTTTGGCGGAAGATTGTAAAATGCGAGTCTATCTACAGTTGTTCTATCGTTTGTGCCGAATTGGATATTCCTGCTTCTTATGTTCCATGGATTTGGGACGATCCTTATATCTGAAAGAGCATAACTTCTTTTTACGTTTGGCGGTGTGCTTTGGTCGTAAACAAATTTAATTATTTGGACATTAATAGAATCACCCTTATCAGGAGCATTCAGAAAAGTTAAAATATTATTACTCACTGAATAAGAAGAAGGAATTTGTCTGACCCCCTTGATATCTACCAACACACTATAAATTAAATTGTTCGCAGAATCAACCACCGATACTGGTAATTTAAACCTAGTTTTTATACTATCACCAACGTATTCAACATTATTCCCAATCAATACAACTCTATTCAAAACTCTTATATCAACAGTATCTCTGTTATTCGGAGCCGTCACAAAAGTCACCAGAGTATCACCCGACACTGAATACGTAGAAGCATCTTGTAAAACTTCCGCAGTCCCATTACTAGGTTTAACATACACTAATATACCATCAAACACTATATTGTTTATATAATCGGGTTTTTGCGGAGCTGATAATTTGAAAATACTTTTACTACCATTCCCAGCAAATATATTTTTAGTAACTTGAACTACATTACTATCAATTTTTGTCATTGCCATACCTGCTTGACGCGTTAAATATCCCGCATTATTTGTCATTGTGTAATATTTACTGCTCACTAAAGGTTCGTTAGCAGTAATATTCAGGACAGGATCGCCAGGATTTGTAGAGCCATCATCCTTCGTCTGTATATAATAATAATAATTGAAACCACGTTTTGGATCTTTGTCAAGATAGGTGTTTACTATATCATTCTTATCACATTCAAATATTTTTGTAAATGTTGTATCAGTTCTACCTTGAGACCGATATATCCTGTATCCATTGAAGTGTGGCCATGTTTCAGCTGATTTTGACCATGATAATGTTATTGCGTCACCACCCGAATTAACCAGGAACTGATCTGGCGGTGGGGGCGGTTGTGGAATACTATAACCACTCTTATAATTTGCTAGAGCTCTTCTGAAAGTCTGGAACAAAGAATCCTTTCCAGAAAACACCCAAGCATTCTTATATTCATTTAAATCAGTAGTCATTGCTCCATTCTTGTATCCTGCAGGTAATCTGAAACTTGCAGTATTATTACTTGCACAATTCTTTGCAATCATGATCGATGTATCACGATTAATACCGGAAACACAATCGGCGACGACAATTCGAATGCTATCACCGGGGTTCATGGTATATGGGCCAAATCCTTGAGAAGAAGCATAACCACCTGCATCTGAACCAAATGTATTTGAAAAATTAGTTGGCCAGCCATTAGCATCTTTTCCAACCTGTTCCGCTTGTGTCGGCATAGTTTTACCAGCTGTCATAAAACCATATTTTTGATCCATGAGAGCTGCATTGTACTGGTTAGTTGTTTGAGCATCAGCGTCGCAACCCATCGGCCGCAGACTTGAGGAGGGTTGTGTTATATCGTCTGTTGTGTCAGAAGGCGATGTATCGGCATGTAAAACAACTTGCCCTGCGAATTGATATCCTCCTAGAATCCAAACATTCGCTTGATTGTTTGTTAAATTACCTGGACCTGGAAGACCGATATCTCCGCTAACTCCGCCATTCTGTGTTGCAGATTGAGGTCCCCAGTATTGAAAAGTCGCCCGGAAATCATTTGGAGCTGGAAGCGTACGTGCCGCATCTTGTCCCACAGCGTCATCTAATGTATTCCGACCCCATGAAGTTGTAGAAGGGAACCAGCTACCTGTGCCTGCAGTGCCTAAGCCTGTATAAGATTCACCCGCAAGCGACGTTCTATTTTCCCAAAAAAACACGACGCCTGTCAAAGGATTATTTATTTTTTTCTGGCCCGACTCATCAATAATACCGGTGTTTTTAAAAGTATACTCATAAATGTAATAATTGTCGTGATACTGTTGCGAAAATGCCAGCACTTTTCTCGTTACTGAAATGCCGATACTTGTGTGAAATGTATCATAAATCAACCGATCGGGAGCCTGTCCTGCATTTTTTCTATCAACCTGATCGATATAATCAAGTGGAGAACTACTGACATTATCCACATATACAAGTGGATGATCGAATTTGCCGCTCATCCAGAAATCATCGGCAAAAATTTCTGTTCCCGAGTATATTGCTCTTGCTCCAATACATGCAACTTTATGAGGATATGTTATGTTCGTAACCGGATCAAGAAAGTTTGTTGTACCGATCCACAATCCCTTTCCGCATTTGACTCCTTTCATTCTAAGATTATACTCATTTGGCCAGCATAATCCATCTATCTGATCTACACCTAAATACGTGGTTCTATCGCGTCTTCCATATTCCACTTCTGCACCAAAATTACAAAACCAGGAACGTAATGCGCTAACCGCCATCCATCTGAGTTGTTGAGTTTCCGTGCCTTGATTTCCATTTTGTGCGTTCACTTGTTGAATATTCAGAATCGAAACCACACTGAAAAGAGACAGAATAATTAATATCTTTCCCAAATACTTTTTAGTCATGTGATTATCACCTCTCATTTTATTTTCACACTTTTTTAAAATTTGAATGATAGATTTAACCCGAAGAAAATCTGTCTTGGATTGAGAAAGTTTACTGAAGCATCGTTAGGCATATCGATATAAGCCTTATCGTCCAATATTTTTTTCATTTCACTTGATGAAACCGGTACAAATGTTTTTGCCGATTTATCAACTCTCCAGTAGCTCGCAGATTTCGTGTCATAAATAATTGCGCCAGGGAAATTAGATGAAGTCTGTAATGGATCCGCACTTGCAACGTCCATCATTTCTATTGGCTGGAATGCGACACCTGATTTGCGATAATCGCCTACTCGATCGCTGCCGGGGATATTGACGCCGGAATATGCCGGGCTTGAAGGCAAGTGCAATGATTGGATATAGTATCCTGCATCTCCGCTATTTGACCCGCCGCCCGATGCGAAGGAACCATCATAGAATCCAGCTCCTGATAGAAATTTAAAATTGAATAAATTTTTAGCTTCTACCAAGAGAGATAAATCAATATACTTAAAGCTGAACGTCTTGATTAACTGGAGATCGACATTCCAATAATCTGCACACTGGACATTAGGAATATTGAAATACTCAGGATCATTGTTGGGGTTATAATTGATATACGCACCTGCTCTCCAGTCTGCCAATAAGTTTAACGACCAATTGCCAATTGGTTGAAGTCCTCCGACAGAAGGCCCAAGGTCCCTTGGTGTGAGGAATGTAATGCCCGCATGTGCATGAGGCTGAGCAACTGGCTTTGTCTGATAATAAACTTGAGTGTTAGCATCATTTATCCTTTGTTGCGCGGGATCTTGATCAATAACTATATTCCCAAATTGTCCGAATGTCGCAACTTGATATGTATATGATGCAAATCCACGGATCCAATCGCCACCAGATTTTCTCAGTGTTATTTCAAGCCCTCGAATATCGGAATAACCATCATTCGAAGCCACGTTCACACCAACACTGCTCCTACCGCTGGTATATGCCACACTGGTCTGTTGATCTGAGATGTCGCGATAGAAACCCTGAATTTGTAATAGGTATGAATTAAATAAAACATGATCATAACCTAATTCATATGCAATCGTCCTTGCAAGTGTTAGATTTGGATTGCCATATGTTGTCATTGCCCCGGTTGTTCCACGTGAGATATTAAAGACTTGCTGATATGCGGGCAATTCCAGGAAATGACCGTAGTTAAAGTATAATTTAGAATTTTCAGTTATCGGATGAGATATACCAAGACGCGGACTAAATGCGACATCTACTTTAGCTTTCTGTTTTGGATAAGCAGAGTCGGGACTATAAGCGGCAGAATAATACTGTGCGCCGATTGCGCTGAAGGGATCAACAGCAACCCATTCTGCATTCGGGTTACTTACATCCAATCGAAAACCAAGGTTAGCAATAAATCCCAACATTTCTATTTTATCTTGAATATAACCTGACACCTGATATGGTTTGTAATTTTCTTTTGTTATAACAGAACCGAACATCGGCTCGACTCTTCCAAATCTTAAATCAAGATTAAACGAAGTAAGTTCAACGCCAAACTTAACTAAATGTTCATTCGTCGCTTGCGTGGTAAGATCAAACTTGAGTTTGTAAGAACCAACTTTTGACGTATCACGAACTTGTGAAGAGTGCCCACCAAAGAAGAAAGTAGGCTCACCGACCGCCGCATCAGTCGCCGAAGAATATCCATACGGAGCTTCGTCTACATAATATCCCGGCAACACTTGATATATTTTTGAAGTATCTCTAGCTGCTATAGGATTAGTATTGTATTTTCTATTCATATACTCGAAGCCAATTTCATAGAATGATGATGCGGATAACAGTTTTGTCAATCTTCCGGAAAAAGCCGAATTGCCTACCTCAACCGCACTATTCCACGAGTTTGTAAATATATGACTTGCTCGTTGATCACCCATTACTTGAGCAATAGTAATTGGTGAGTTATAATAATCAGTCGGAGGGAAATAAGTCGTAGGATTATAATTCAGAGCGCTAACACCTCCGTCATCATAATTTACCGCTGACGTATAGAACTTCCCACTTGAACCGGTCAACATTAATTTCGTGCTGGAATTGATATCCGAATTCACCTTTATAAACCAGTTATATTCCTTATAGTCATCCCGGGTGAGTGGAATTAAAAACATTTCTCTGTCTTGACGATAGCTGGCAAAGAATCTCAAATTTCCAAGCGCCTTACTCACAAACGGTACAGGGCCGCCAAAACTACCATCGATGTTGTAATCGGGTTGATTTGTTTCCGGCCGCCGTCTATGCTCAAATTCCCAGATTCTTTGTAACGCAGCTGGTGAGAGATCGTTGCTTGGATCATCGTCCTGCAGAAATCCTTTTGAAATAGAATTCCAACCTTCGAAATGTGGATATTGTCTTTTTGTATACATATTCCACAATGAATCAGTCGCCGCAGATGGCAACCCCGTTGTTGGATCCACAGGATTATCAGTGCCAGTCCAGCACACCATCGGATCTAAATAGACACGGTTCCACATAGAAGTTGGATCGAATACTGATGTACCAAAATACTTCTGTTGCGCTGGAGCATATTTAACTTGCAAGGCGCCTGTATATCCGGTAAGGCTTCCTTCTTTCGCAACAATGTTAATAATACCCGATTGCACTTGTCCATACTCAGCATTGAAACCACCTTTTTCAATTGAGATTTCCTGAACAGATGTAAGGGGTACTTGAGAGATGGGGGAATTATCTCTCGGATCACGCTGGGTGATACCATCAATTTGGAATAGCAATTGATCCGATGTACCGCCTCGAACAATCATTCCATCTTCAACACCTGCCTGTAAATTCATCACATCTGAAACGGAAGCAACAGGCAATGTAGCAATTTCTTCAGACGCAACAGAACTTACGCTTGTGGCAACGTCCTTCTTCACGATATTACGCTCGGCAACTATAACAACTGTACCTGTTTCAATTGCCTGCGGAATTAATGCAACGTTCACTGGAGATGTTTGATCGATGCGAACCACCAGATGTGTTACAGTTACAGGAGCATAACCGAGCAAGCTCGCAACTACCGTTTGTTCTCCTGGAGGAACAAAAAGAATTGTAAAAAAGCCGTCCAAATTTGTAGTTGTACCAAGAGTGGTTCCCTTGACAATAACGTTTACACCTACCAGAGGTTCACCAGTCTCTTTGTCAATTATTTTTCCGGCTATTTTTCCAGTCGTTCCTGCAATTACCATGCTTACCGATAATAAAATAAGCGTGATAGATAATACATAAATCCTTAACTTACCTGATGACATAGAGTTTCTCCTTTACTAGGTACTTTCTTGTATTGTTAAATTTCTATATCAAAACTTTTACTGCTAACGACGATTAGTATACGTTTACACACGAACTTTTTCCTTTAAGTCCGCTCTATCTTAATATTATTTGTAATTTAATTGATTGAATATAATGTTGATGGAAACTACGGTCGATCTATTATAAAAACAAATACTAAAAATCAAAAGTATTTCAAATATCCTGATCGAAACAAATCTAGGTTTTTACGCTGATGAGTACTAAAATTCACACGTTTTGAATCTAAGATTAAACATTCTCAATGTCAAGTCTTTTATCTAAAAAATTTCCTCAATACAAGTTATTTATCAATCATGAAAAAACATTTCAGACGGTTCATGGTCGATTTTAAGCCCTGGTTACACAATGTTTATCAACTCTGTCAAAATTTGAGCAAATTTTACATCTTTTATCACCTAAGATATAAACAGCTATAGTCTGGCTTACTTTCACAATATCCATGCCATTTAATGAATGGATCTTTGTATGCTACAAGACCAAAATTTTTAATTGAGAATTATCATCACTAATAACAAATCATTATCATTGTCGACAATATTTCTCCCTACGGGTGGTAGACCTCGGCCACTTTAAAACAAAGCATAAATAAATGGGGCTAATGCAGAACCTTCCGCAAAGATTATCAGCATACCCATCATAACCAAGATAATGATAAGCGGTGCAAGCCACCATTTTTTTCTCATCCGCATAAAGGCAAAGAATTCGCGAAGAAGCGAACCCATCGACTTTAGGCTTTTAAATATTTTTATCATTGTTATTATCCTTTCATCCGTCTCTACGAGTCGTAGGCCCTACGGGTCGTAGACTGAACTTCAATCAAGTTCGAACTTATCATTAATCTGCATCTGATAACCCGATTCTTTTATTTTTCGCTTATCCAGAATATAATTACCCATCACGAGATAATCCATATCGGTTCGTAAAAAACATTTTATTGAATCGAGCGGCGTGCACACGATCGGCTCACCTCGAACATTGAATGAAGTGTTGATAATTACTGGACAACCAGTAAGTCTTTCAAACTCGGCAATTAGATCATAGTATAGCGGGTGGTCCTCGCGAGATATGGTTTGAAGACGTGCCGATCCATCAACGTGAGTAACCGCGGGAATTGTTCGATGATCTTCTTTCACTTGGGCAACGAAGAGCATATGAGGGCTCGGACGGTCGAACTCGAAATAATCGCTCACACGTTCCAATAGCACAGTTGGTGCAAACGGTCGGAAACTTTCCCGAAATTTTATTTTTAAATTCACTCGTGAGTAGTTCTCTGGATTTCTTGCATCCGCAATTATACTTCGAGCACCCAATGATCGCGGCCCAAATTCCATTCGCCCTTGAAACCAACCAATAACATTTTGTTCGCTAATTAATTGAGCTGTCTTTTTTAAAATTTGATCTGTACTTACTCTCTCTGCCGATAAGTTCAACTTCTGCAGAACATTTTCTATTTCTTCGTCGCTATAATCCGGCCCAAGAAAATTGTGACTCCACGAATAAGATCGATCCTTCTGAAGCAATGTGTTGTATATATAGAATGCAACTCCGACCGACCCGCCGGCATCACCCGCCGCGGGTTGGATAAACATGTTTTTAAATCCTGACGAAGCAAGTACTTTACTGTTCGATACACAATTGAGCGCGACGCCTCCGGCCAAACATAAATTATCGCATCCGGTTTTTTTATGCAGGTCTGTCGTCATCCTCACCATGATTTCATCGGTAACGAATTGGATCGATGCGGCAACATCTTTGTAAAACTGCGTTAATGTCGATTCCGCGGCGCGTGGCGGAGCGCCGAATAACTTATCAAAATTCCTATTAGTCATTTTGAGACCATAGTCATACGCAAAGTATTTCATATTAAGCCGGAAACTACCATCGTCCTTCAACGACAGCAGTTCTTTTAAGATAAGATCTGCAAAGACGGGTTTGCCATACGGCGCTAATCCCATCACTTTGTACTCAGCGCTATTGACTCGAAACCCCAGATAATACGTAAACGCGGAGTAGAGAAGTCCAAGCGAGTGTGGAAAATGTAGACTTTGCGCGAGAGTAATATTCTTGTCGATCCCCATGCCGGTTGTTGTCGTTTCCCATTCACCAACTCCGTCTGCTGTAAGAATTGCAGCTTCGGAAAATGGTGAAACTAAAAATGTACTCGCAGCATGTGAAAGATGATGGTCGACGAACAATAGTTGCCCGGCATCACCAAGCTCTTCTCTGATTTTTTGAGGAAGCCACAATTTTTCTTTCAGCCACAGAGGCAACGCTTTCAGAAACGAAGGTAAACTCCTCGGGAATGTATCGATGTACGTAGCAAGGATCCGTTCAAATTTTATAAGCGGCTTATCGTAGAAACCGATATAGTCGATATTTTCAACCTGAATGTTTCCTTCTTTCAAGCAATAACGAATTGCATTTGTCGGAAAATTTTGATCATGTTTTTTCCGGGTGAATCGTTCTTCTTGAACCGCGGCAATCAGCTTGCCATCTCTTACGAGTGCGGCTGCCGAATCATGATAAAAGCAGGAAATTCCAAGAATATTCATGGCACGATTTTTAAAATTGAAACTTGTGGCGTTCGAGCGTTTGCTCACCTGAACTTCGCATAAGCCAATATGAATTGAGTGCGGGATTTATTTTTTTCAGTAATAAATCTTTCCGAAGAATTTTTATTATGATCGACATTAAGCCGACTGCGATCACATAAACAATCGTCAGAAGAATAATCGTGTTAACACGGCCGAGTAAGTGTGCAAACGATAACCACAGCCGTTTTAATAAGGCGAAAATTTCTCTCATTCCTTCCTCATTCTTTCAATCATGTGATCATTTCGAAAGGGCATCCGTTGATAATATACATCCACCTTGATGACATTGTCAAGTTTGTTCGACAGGATAGTAACAACTCTCACTTCAATTATTACACTTGAAAAAGGAAATACTACGTTAATAGAATTTGTATGCAGAATAGTCAGATAATTAAAAAAAATTTTAAGGTGGGCGTTTTCAAAAGCAATTTGAATTATGGAATCACTAGAATCCAGTTGGAACTCTGAAAATTGCATCTTATCTTGGTGTGAATTATAAATACATGTTGAATAGAATGTGCAAATGAACAAGAGACTTATTTGCGTTGACGCTTCTCCTCATGCCGATCATCATTGGATTAGGGTGGATGCAACACTTTTAATCCAGAGATTCTCCGGAATGCCCTATACACTTTTTCAACATCTCAACAAATGACCGATAATGATACCTTTCTATTTAAAGATTATAACGATTCTCATAATCTCCATCAAATGGAGCGGATATTTAGAAAAAAGTATATCACATTTATTCGAAGAAACTCTTCTTCCGATGCTGAAGCCGCCCGAAAGCTCGGTCTCGGGTCTACGAATTATTATAGAATGTATTCGGGTTAAAGGATTAAATTTAATCCTTGTATTAAGGCATTTATCGCGATACAATATAATAGAGGAAGTCTTTTACGCCGTTTATCAAGATCGATAATAAATATTTATTAGAATAATAATTGTTTTTTCTTTATATTTTATTTTACATTTAAAAAAAACATCTGTAAAATGGTACAGATGTTGCTTAAAACACGAAGATGTTATTCTATCCAAGAAATTGCAAGAGTGAATGAATATTACCTCGAAGAAGAGGTGTAGAGCTTCACTTAACTTCATAGATAGATTGAGTTGGATAAAGTAATGAGAAGAACTGCTTTAACGCGCACGCGAAATTGACGTATGCAACAACGATTGATATTCATCATTGTTAGCAATAAAGGAGATTTCGTACTTTCTAATTCAGTCTTCTGTTCAATTCAATGTTTTTTCCGTTTAGATCTGAGTGATAAAATGTATTAGTCTTGAAAAATGATTTAAAAGTTCTTTTAATAATAATTATCAAATAACAGAAAGAGTTTATTTTATGAACAACGATACCCAAAAACTTCCGTTGAAAGAAAAGATCGGTTACGGATTTGGTGATTTTGCGTCGGTACTGTTCTGGCAGAGTATTACTATGAACATGCTGTTTTTCTATACCGATGTATTTAAAATTGCGGATGCGGCAAAAGCCGCTGTAGTAGCAGGCACGATGATTATGGTATCGCGATTATTTGATGCTGTCATCGATCCTGTTATCGGTATGATTGCCGACCGCACCGAAACACGATGGGGCAAATTCAGGCCGTACCTGCTATGGATGGCTCTGCCGCTGGCAATCTCTGCTATTTTCATGTTCTATACTCCGAATTTTGACCCAAGCGGAAAACTCGTTTACGCCTATGTGACTCTCTTTCTGTTCATGGTTTGTTACGCTGGAATTAATATTCCATATTCTTCATTGTTGGGCGTACTAACACCCGATGCGACTCAACGTACAAGCGCATCATCTTTTAAATTTACATTCGCTTACATAAGCGGAATGACGGTATCGGCCACATCTCTTATATTGGCAAAGCATTTCGGTAATGGAGTCGACACGACAGAACCGATTGGTTGGACAAAAACAATTATGTTTTACGGCGCAATTGCATTAGTCTTCTTTTTCCTCACATTCTTGTTTACAAAAGAAAGAGTGAAACCCCAAAAGGCTCAGAAAACATCTGTGAAAAAAGATATAAAGGATTTAGTGACGAATGGGCCGTGGGTTCTTCTTTTATTCGCAACAATAGCCATGATTATGTTTGTTGCGACCAGAATCGGCGTTACGAATTATTATTTCAAATATTACATCACAAATTTTTCCGAGTTCACTCATAACACTATCAATTATTCTTTTCTCGGTTGGAACTTTAACTGGGGTTTTGAAGAAGCGGCTTCTGTTTTCAACACATTAGGCCAGGGATGCGCAATACTCGGAACACTCTTGGTGCCGCTACTGTGTGCACGCATTGGAACGAAAACAGCTTTTCTCTCTCTGTTTTCTATTGCTCTTGTCAGTACGCTGGCATTCTATTTTCTCACACCTGCGAATATGACATTGATTTTCATATTCCAAATTCTTGGTTCAATCACTGGAGGCCCGCTGTCGCCTCTTATCTGGGTGATGTACGCCGATACAGCCGATTACTCGGAATGGAAAAAGGGAAGAAGAGCAACGGGTTTGGTATTTTCAGCATCGGCAATGTCTCAAAAATTCGGATGGGCAATCGCGGCCTCTTTCACTGGCTTGCTTTTATCCTGGTCGGGTTTTATAGCCGACAAAGCTCAATCACCCGAAACAAATAAATCGCTTGTTATGTTGATGAGCGTGGTTCCTTCATTTTTTGCGCTCATCTCGATTATTTTGGTAATTTTTTATAGATTAGATACAAAAACAATGAAGAAAATTTCCACTGAGCTTGAAGAACGCCGCAAGATCAGTGGTGAAACCGTTACAGTTAAATAAGTCAGCAGAAAATAATTCGAAAAATAAGAACGATACTGCTGAGTGATATTTAAATGTCACTCGGCAGTTTTTATTTTTTAATATAAAATCATTTTGATGAAGGAAACACTTATGAAAAAAACAATAATTGGAAAGCAATTGCCGAATATTCCTTGGGAAAAGAGGCCGCGGGGATGCCAGGATGTTTTATGGAGATCTAAACGCAATCCAATTATCGGTTGGAACCCGATACAAAAAGCTGCTCGTATTTATAATAGCGCTGTATTACCATATGAAAAAGGATTCATCGGTGTATTTAGGGCAGACCAAAAGAATGGCCGAGCGACGCTTTTCTTTGGAAGAAGCAAAGATGGATTAAAATGGAATATTGGCCCCGATCCAATTCAGTGGGTAGATGAAGAAGGAAAACCAAACCCGACGAGTTATGCTTACGATCCACGATTCGTTCAACTCGATGATACATATTTTATAACATGGTGTGATGACATGCGAGGAGCTTCGATCGGACTCGGCAGGACGAATGATTTTAAAACTTTCATCCGGATGTCAAATCCTCTTATGCCTTTCAATAGAAACGGTGTCTTGTTCCCAAGAAAAGTTAACGGGAAATATTTGTTGTTGAGTCGCCCAAGTGATAGCGGACATACGCCATTCGGCGATATTTTTTTGAGTGAAAGTCCTAATCTTATTCATTGGGGGAATCACAAATTTGTGATGGGCCGAGGCGGTCAAGGGTGGTGGCAGGGAGTAAAGATAGGCGCAGGTCCTGTTCCAATCGAAACTACAGAAGGCTGGCTATTATTTTATCATGGTGTGTCGACAACATGCAACGGTTTTGTATATAGTTTTGGCGCAGTAATTTTAGATATTGATCAACCACATAAAGTTTTATACCGAACTCGCGATTATCTTCTCACACCTGAAAAACTTTATGAAACTACAGGCTTTGTTCCAAATGTTATCTTCCCATGTGCTAATTTGTATGATGCGAAAACCGGAAGAATTGCCATCTATTATGGTGCAGCCGACACGTGTACTGCTCTCGCTTTTACACAGGTCGATGAATTAATCGATTATATCAAGAATAATTCAGAATCATTTTAAATTCTTGCCCACAGACTGATGGGCAGCTGGATCAACAGAAACAAACGATTCTGAAACTCTATATATAATACCTGGACACGTCGACTTTCCGATTTTCTCCTTAGGGATGGGTATTTATGATACCCATCAATTTTTTGTTCAGCTCGAAAGGCATCTGCAAAAAATCTTACAAAATTCGATAAATTTATTTGACTATTCGGTGTTTAATTATTAAATTAAGTTAAAATAATGAACAATGTTTAATAAAACGTATATTCATGGGTATAATTGAACGAAAAGAACGAGATATTCTCGAAATGCGGGAGCATATCATTCAGGCTGCTTTTGATATAATCTTGACTGAAGGTTCCGACCACGTTACAATCCGGAAAATCGCAAGTCGAATCGAATACAGTCCTGCTTCTGTTTATCATTATTTTCTTGATAGGGACCAAATCTTGCTGGAAGTAGCGAGAATATCGTTTCAAAAGTTCGATGAATATTTTGAGACGTTTTATCAATCGGCAACCGGTAACGCCTGGACGAAATTACTCGCAGCAGGAAAAAAATATACCGAATTTGCCATCACAAATACAAATTACTACGAAGTTATGTTTCTTATTAAGATTCCTACCCTTCAAACTCGAGAAAGATCGAAAAGCTCTCCTGATTTTTTTGGTATGAAATCATTCATGATGTTAAAGAATTTGATTTCTGAGTGCATTGAAGAAGGTTCTTTGCCAGAGGGTCTCAACGTTGATTTATTCACTTTGTCGGCTTGGGCGTATCTACATGGACTTGTATCACTCCACATCCGAAATCGATTCGTCATGGTACCAGAAGCAAATGTCATAGAAACTATTTCACTCGCATTTGAAGAATGGGCAAATTGCATCAGGAAAAAATAATAATTTTCAAAAAGGATTCAGTTTATGAGATATTTTAAAATTTTACTTCTTATTTTTATTCCAATCGCTTCTCTTTTCAGTCAGTCTTATAAAGGCGATATACGCGGAACAATTATCGATGGAAAAACAAAAGAGCCTCTGCCGGGCGTTAACGTTGTGGTGATTGAGAAACCGACGATAGGAACTACTACAGATTTTCAAGGAAAATTTATTCTTCAAGGATTGGAAGTCGGTACGATCAGCCTTCGTATGTCGGTAATCGGATATGCTTCTAAAATAATAACCAACGTCGTTGTCTCAACCGGCAGGGCAACTCCTGTTTTTGTTGAAATGGAAGAGAAGGCCGTTGAGACAAACGAAATTACTGTCAGTACGAGTTACTACAGCCGCGCTCAAACATTTTCGCCTCTGAGTGCGAACACTTACGATCGTTCCGAAATTCTTCGTGCACCCGGAAGTATTCAAGATGTGCAGAGAGTCGTTCAAAATCTACCAGGTGTTGCAAGCTCGAACGACAATGTCAACGAATTGATTGTTCGCGGCGGAGCCCCATACGAAAACCTGACGATAATGGATCATATGGAAGTTCCATCGATTAATCATTATGCAAATGATTATAATTCAGCCGGCCCGATTAATATGTTGAATGCAGATATGATTCGTGATGTACAATTTTCTGCTGGAGGATTTCCGGCACAATATGGCGACAAAGTTTCTTCGGTAATGAATATTAGTGTACGAGAAGGCGACAGGCATAAATTATTTTCTTCGAATTCAGGATTCAACATGGCAGGATTGGGTACCTTAATTGAGGGGGGATTTGCCGGCGAGCGTGGATCATACATTTTTTCGTACCGAAAAAGTTTGTTAGAAATTGTCGACAAGCTTTTTGGAATGTCAAAACTTTCTTTAACTGCAGTCCCGAAATATTGGGATGCACAGGCTAAAGTCGTGTATGATTTAAGCGAGTCGCAAAAGTTGAGTTTTAACTACCTCTATGGACATAGTACTATTGATATTAAGGGAGACCCAAAAGAAAAAGACAATCAACGAAAAAATATTATTGATTCAGCATCTGTTGAAACCATCATCCCAACGGATGATCAATATGTGGTCGGTCTTAATTTAACAAGTTTGTGGGGAAAAACTGGCTACTCGGTATTGACATTGTATTCTGCCGGTTCCAAATATGACGAAGATGTCAGCAATGATTTTACACGGCAAGTAAGAGATCAAAATGGGGACGTTACACAATATCAAACTTTAAATTCATATCCGGAATTTTATAATTACTCCACCGAATCATTCGCTGCGGCAAAGTACGAAGTCTTTTTACAACCTCATCCACGACATGAATTATCACTTGGTACTCAAATCCTGACTACACTCCTCTGGAAAAACGATGAATGGATGACAGCCGATACCTCACGCATCGATATCAGTCATTCAGGAATGAACAATCCGATTATGATCATCCAGCCCGAAGGACGTGTCAACCACGAATTGAAATTCGGCGATGCTTCGAAATACTATTTCTATGCGAGCGATAAAATCAATGTAATGGATAATATTTTTGTCACACTCGGCGGACGTTACGATCACTTTACTTATTCCGGCAAGGGCAATTTTTCACCTCGAGCAAATATTTCGTATCAAATTATCCCAATGGTTACGACACTTAGTTTTGCGATTGGTCGATACTATCAAGCGCATCCTTTTCCAACTTATGGAGATCGATATGATTCCGGAATCAACAGAAATCTGGAAAATATGTGTGCCGATCATTATGTCGTCGGATTTGAACATCTTTTTGGTGAAGGTTCAAAATTGAGTATGGAAGCGTATTATAAAAAATATTCTAAAATCGCCGTGAGCGAGCAATTCATTTATTCCGCAATCGACACTTTTTTATCCGAGAAACAATTAACAGTCGGCCAACGGCGTTCCTACGGCGTTGAATTCTTTTTGGAGCAGAAGCAAGTAAAGGATTTTTATGGAACTATCGCATTATCGCTTTCGCAAACCAAGGATGCCGATCCTCGTATCCCGAAGCAAACTGATTGGTACAGATCTGAATTCGATTATCCAATTATTCTGACAGTTATCGGCGGGCGTATTGTGCGAGGTTTTCGGGATATATTAGACGATGCGCCATTCTTCGTTAAATATCCGACTTATATTCTTCCTTTTTCAAATGAAATGGAATTAAGTTTGAAGTTTCAATATCAGAGCGGTCGACTGTATACGCCAATGGAATTTGTGACCTGGCGCCAGGATAGAATTGGTAATACAACATGGTCGAATGGTTATTGGGAGTCGTCCAATGATGTATTTTCTGAACGGTATCCGGACTACAGCCGCGTCGATTTGCAATGGATAAGTCGTTATTACTTTAACAGCTGGAACATAAATATTTATCTTGCCGTTCAAAATCTACTCAACCGGAAAAATATTTTTTATGTAGAATACCGAAGCGATGGGACGACACAAACGGTATATCAATTCGCTTTTTTCCCCGTTGGCGGTGTAGAAATTGAATTTTGAAAACACGGTATGATATACTTTCTTTATTTATTCGTTCCGCGGTTTATTCCAAGTAACGTATACGCGTGAAAAAATAACTCTCAAACGAATTAAAAAAATTATTAATAATTATTTTTGATTCGCAATATATTACTTATCTATTAATTAAAACATTTGTCAATGGCATGGTGTTTTTTTTAAAAGAGCACTTGCGTTCAATTAAAAACTACTCTATCTTATCGGCAGAAAAACAAAAAGAAGACCTGATTTGGTCAAACCTCCTCTCAAAGACCCTGAAACCGGTAATTTAAGTGAAAGAGTTGATACTTTCTTTACTGGCTTTTCTTCAGCGTGTGAGAACTCAATTAAAATTAGGTATTAAGTCGCAACCAGAACAGAACGACATCATGAAAAATTTTTTGTCGTCATATCGTCATACGATTGTATTATTTGTAACCGCGATCATTATCTGCATATTCTGGTTTTTTGATATTGTATTGCAGGCATTTCAAAATCCTCATCAATCGTTTTCCCAGTTGTTATTCTCAATGCACGATTATCGCCTTTTATTTCGATTCGTGATATCGTGTCTTTTTATTACCTTGAGTTTTATTTTATCTATGGTAATCCGAAAAAAAAATCTTGAAAAACAAGACAACTCATACAATCATGAGCGACACACCGATTCTTTTGAAAGCTTAGCTATCGGCATATCATCAATGACTGGGGATGCTTTTTTCCATTCGCTGGCCGAACACCTCTCGCGCATCCTTAATATGTCGCACGTATTCATCGGTGAATTCAACCCGGGCAGCCAGACAATTAAGACAATTGTTGTTTATTTTGATGGTCAGTTTACTAATAATTTTTCTTATCTCCTTTCAAACACACCGTGTGAAGACGTATCTCGGAAAATGAAATCGGAAATAATTTACAATTCCGATGTTCAACAATTATTTCCCAATGATATTTATTTAAGAAACATAAAGGCTTCATCGTTTATTGGCTTGCCATTGTACAGTCCGCCTGACAATTTTTTAGGAATGATCGTACTCGCCGACTCAGAACCGATCACGAATCTACAACAAATCAGATCGATCTTGAGAATATTTGAATCGAAAGCTACAGCAGAACTCCGACGCCTTCGAGAAGAACGGGACTATCGTCAAGCGGCAGACAAACTGATGGTTATGTTCGAATCGATTACGGATGCAATTATAACAACGGATCTTACAGGAATACTATGCGATATGAATCGGGCGACATTAAAATTGTTCGGTGTTTCTTCAAAAATAGAATACGTTGGTCGAAACGGCTTTGAATTCTTCGCACCAAAAGACCGATCACGGCTTCAACAACAACTCCGTATTACGTTGGAGCATGGGCGATCGGGAGTTCATGAATATACTTTACGAAAAGCCGACGGTTTTCAATTCAACGCAGAAGTCAGTAGTGTGGTGTTAGTTGATTTTGAACAAGAACCCACAAATATTCTTACTATCATCCATGACATTACGGAAAGAAAAATGGCGCAAGAAACTTTGCTCCAATCTCAAAAGCATGAAAGTATTGCAACACTTGCCGGCGGTGTCGCTCACGATTTCAACAATTTCCTGAACGCTATTTTAGGTCAGGCGGCATTGGCGCTGCAAAAGATGAAAACCGACCATCCGTCGTATAAACATGTTGAAAAATCTATGAAGGCTGCTGAACGTGCGGCAGATCTAGTGCAACAATTGTTAGCGTATGCAGGACGTGGAAAATATGTAGTTAAAGAAATTGATATAAACACACTATTGAAGAATAACCTATCACTTTATTCATCCGTACTTCCGAAATCAATTATCATTTCAACTAATTTTGAAGAATCTCGGTTGACGACCAGAGGCGATCCGGGACAATTAGAACAAGTTTTTCTAAACATCATCACGAACGCCGGTGAATCGATTAAAGACAATGCAGGAAAAATCTTTTTAAGGACTTCTCTCTGTTCACTTCATCGAGACGATGTTCGTTATTGGAAATATACACATATACCGCTTCCTCCAGGTCCGTATGTTCTGATTCAGATTGATGACACTGGACTCGGTATTCAGCCGGATATATTGAATCGGATATTCGATCCATTCTTTTCCACAAAATTCACCGGCGGGGCCTCGGTCTTCCTGCTGCCTTAGGGATTATTCGAAGTCATAATGGCGGTCTTGGTGTTAAAAGCAATCCAGGGAAAGGTACAACAATTGAGATCGTGTTGCCTTTCTTCAGTTCCGAAGAGAAAGCGGAACCAACACTTGTTTCAACTTTCCCTCCTTCTGATTTATCATTTAAAAAAATACTTGTAATCGACGACGAGCCTATGGTAATCGAAGTGGTTGTGGATACACTACTAAGTCGTCGATATGCTGTTTTATCGACCACAAATCCGGAGGAAGGAATTTCATTATTTAAGAAGTACGAGAAAGAAATCGGTCTTGTTTTACTCGATTTTTCCATGCCAATTATGAACGGCGAAGAAGTGTTTCAACATTTACGCGAGATCAATCCGGCAATTCCGGTTATTCTCTCTTCAGGTTACACCGAAGAAGAAGTTACAAAAAAATTTAAAGAGACTGGATTAGCGGGATTCATCCAAAAACCCTATAAACCAGAATATCTGCTTCAGACTATAATAAAACATCTCCAACAAAAATAACCAATCCTTGACAAAAACGAGGAATTTTCATATCTTTAAAAAGTTATAATAGGAGAAATTATATCGCGATTTTGTTAAGGGTTTAGTTTGTTCCTGAAATTTTCAATGTAAGATGATGCATGCTGGCAGTGAGATTCATGCCTTTAATGAAATCGGATACAGGAACTATAGCGATATAATTGCTCAAGGCCGAATGTTAAAGGCTGCTTCTGTATATGCAGAGAGCGATTGACATTCGGCTTTTACGTTTGGAGAACAACCACCAGTGTTCCGGAATTTGTTTCAAAACTCAACAGCAAGACAGAGTGCACTACTTTTCTCAGCACAAATTGGAAATGCCTTGCTGGGATTTCTGGTCGTTATTTTAAATACGTCATTGCTCACGGTAGATGAATTCGGTATCTACTCGTTTTTCATATCGACTACGTTATTCCTGGGTTTGTTCTTTGACTTTGGTTTTTTTTCTGCAGGATCACGACTGCTAGCAGCAATGCCTTTCACACCTGAGCGTTTGAAAGAACGAAATATTACAGGTGCGCTCATTGTGGTTGCAGCGGTTATCTGTTTGTCATTCGGCCTATTACTAATTGGTTTTAGTTTTGCGATCGACAGAATATTTGGAACGCATGTAGGATCGTTGTTGTTTATATTGACGCCGATTATTGCCTTCGTTCCATTACAAAATATGTTGACTTTCATCTTCCGGGGAACGAACGAAATCGGGAAGCTGTCTATTCACATACTTTTGCCAAGGCTTCTATACGTTACCGCAATAGGAATTGCGCTGTTGTTCGGGATATTTAGTATGAAGGTTTCGATCATCATGAATTTTGCATCGATGGCTCTTGTGTTTGTCATTCTTATATTGACAACCCAACCTTCTTTCAAAAAATTAGGCACACAGGTGAAGATCCTGTTTCAAGAAACACGTGAATATGGTATGCACGTATACGCCGGATCAATTGTTGATAACATGACAGTAGGCAGTGATAAGCTGGTTATAACATATATATTGGGTGCAACGCGAGTCGGATTGTACAGTGTCGCACAATCTTTAACAATGCCGATTTCGATGCTTGGCCGGGCCGTTAGTTTTAGTGTTTTTAAAAAATTTGCACATAGTGATAGAATACCCCGACGTTTATTAAGGATTGTGAACATTTGGGTACTCACCTTTGCAATATTTATTGCAGTAGGTAACGAAACATTTGTACGATTCGTCTTTTCTGAGAGGTACATAGCCGGTATGTGGGTGATTCCATTATTATGTATCGGCATGGCTTTTTCAGGATGGAATCAGTTATATCACAGTTTTTTATCGGCCCGACGAGAAGGTAAAGCGATGCGAAATATTTCAATGTGGACTTCTGGTCTGAATGTGCTCGCTGATGTATGCTTGATCCCGATTCTTGGGCTGGTTGGCGCTGCTCTTGCCGATGATTTGACTCAAGGTTTTGATTTTTTTTTAAGTCGATGGTATTATAATCAAACACAGAATCGAAGTGTTGTATTGGAGGTACAAGAACAATGAAAAAACAATATCTAATCCTTGCAGGGCTATTACTCATTGCTAGTTTAATTCCACGCAGAGTCGCTGCACAAACACAAGCAGAGGCCGCAGTACCCTTTGTCGAAATTTCACCGACTGCCAGGCAAGGTGCACTTGGCGAATCAGGCGCTGCCACTGCCGATGATGCATCGGCTATGTTTTATAATCCGGCAGGATTGGCATTTCAAAAAGGATACGAAATCAGCCTTACTCATTCAAACTGGTTGCCGCAATTGGGATTATCGGATCTTTTTTATGAGAATTTTTATTTTAAAGCGGAATTTCCTGATCTTGCCGGCACTATCGGTGCGAATCTCATCTACATGAATTACGGAACGATAGATCAAACCGGTCCAAACGATGCTACAGTAATTGGCCATTTTAAAAGTTATGAACTCGCAGCGCTTGTTGCATATGGTACACAAGTCTCCGATGAAGTTGGCTTAGGAGCAAGTGCACGTTTTATTTACAGTCGACTGGCTCCCATGGGCGCTGGAGAAGAACAAGGCAACGGAACCGGATCATCGGTAAGCTTCGACATTTCAGCGTTATATAAACCGAAAAGTTTAGATTTTCTCTCCATCGGTGCGAATTTATCAAACATGGGACCAAAAATTACTTACATAGATGCGGCGCAAGCTTCACCTGTACCAACCAACATACGACTTGGTTTCGGAGCTAAATTACTCGACGAGGAACATAACTCGTTAACCTATACGCTCGATTTCAACCGCCTGCTTGTAAGAGAAACCAGTCAAGATACTTACGATCCGTTCTACAAAGCAATCTTCACTGCATGGGGTGATGGCGGATTGCGTCCTGTTACAATAGGTACAGGGCTTGAATATTGGTACGATAAAACGATTGCATTGCGCGTCGGTTATTTTTATGAAGATCCAAATGAAGGCGGAAGAAAATTCATGACATTCGGCGGCGGAATCCGATATGATATTTATGGATTTGATTTCAGTTATCTATCGGCTAACGAATCCAGCCCCTTAGCGAATACATTACGGTTTACTCTAGTGATTAGTTGGCAATAACATGAGATTCTTTTCTGTTTTGTTGCTAAGCATAGTTGTCGTGGCATCAGCATCATTTGCACAAAAGTCGAGTCACCCTTCGTTTCATTACAAGGGTGGCTCTTTTTTTCCGCATGCCGCGACAGTTCACGGTGATACACTTAAAGTTTTAGCGATCATGGTTCAATTTCAAACCGACAACGATCCTAAAACTACCGGTGACGGCACTTTTGAACTGACGGCATCTTCGAGCGACACGATGATTGATCCTCCGCCTCACGATCAAAATTATTTTAGCAACCATTTGCAGTTTGCAGAAAACTATTTCGAACGGGTATCCAATCACAAATTGCATATCCGAAGCACAGTCATCAATCAAGTGTTCACACTGCAAAAAAATATGGAAAGCTATTCCCCTTCGATAAAAGCAAACAACAATACACCTTTGGCTCAGATGGCGTATGATTCCTGGAAAATGGTAGATTCACTGCGGAAGGATGTAGATTTATCACAATATGACGCGTTTATAATTTTCCATGCCGGTGCCGGGCGAGATTTTGCACTGGCCGATATTGGGAATCCTCTTCCTTATAATATTCCTTCAATTTTTTTAAGTCTTCAATCGTTACAACAAATTTATGGTTCTTCATTCAACGGAATTCCCGTGCAGAATGGTTCTTTTAATATCCCTTCAGTCATTATTCTTCCTGAAACAGAAAGTTTTACAATTGGCGAAGGAGCATTTGCATCGGAGATTAGTTACAGCATCAATGGACTTCTTGCGGCAATGATTGGAAATTATCTAGGCCTGCCCGATTTGTACAATACAGCAACAGGCGCGTCAGGAATCGGACGATTTGGATTGATGGATGGCGCGAGTATTTTCAGCTACTCCGGTTTATTTCCACCGGAACCATCGGCCTGGGAGCGAATCTACCTTGGCTGGGCGCATGCAATTGAATTGCCACCGGGCACTTCTTTACTCCAGGCACATGCCGTTGGCTTACATGATGGCAGTGACAGTATAATATTTAAAGTTCCAATTTCACCGACCGAATATTATTTGATTGAAAACAGAAATCGTGATCCTCACAACAACGGACAACTTTTGAAGATGGTGGTAAACGGCAAGCTCGATTCAATACGATTTAAGGACGACTCATCCGACATTGCAATTTTTAATGAGAACAATATTGAAGCCATCCATGGTGTGGTAGTCGATGTTGAGGATTATGATTGGAGTTTGCCGGGTGGAATCGATCAGAATAATAAAATTTTTAACGGTGGAATCGTCATCTGGCATATTAATGAAAATATTATCACCAGTCAATTGGCGGCAGATGCAATTAATAATGATATCCATCATCGCGGAGTATCGGTGGTTGAAGCGGACGGCGCTACCGATATCGGACAAACGTACGGCACATTTGATCCCGCGGCAGGCAGTGAATACGGTTCTGTTTTTGATTTTTGGTATCGGGGAAATCCTGTGCCGACTTATGCAAACAGATTCGATGAGAATTCACAGCCGCCTGCAAGATCAACATCAGGATCTCCCGTTCACATTGCAATATCCGATTTTAGTTTGCCCGGCCCAATCATGTCATGCTCTGTTCGCATCGGAAACGATCTGATCGGTCCGATCGCAGGACTGCCAAAAAGAGTTCCGAATATTCTTTCGAATCAAACTATCACAAATGTATTTGGTTCTTTGAATGCGCAACCTATTCTTCTCCTTCCCACGACACTCGGCCTGTATGGAATAAATCTTCCCGGATTATCAAATGGTTCGCCGACTTCAGGTTGGGTATGCGACACAACCGGATTGATCACGAATAATTCTTCGATTACGCAAACAGCATTCGTACAAACCGATACCACAAAAACTTTCGCAGCTATCGATTCGACACATATTATTTTCTTTGATGCAGGTACACAGCCGTGTTCGGGAGACAATAATCTTCCCATTACTACCGGTGCTGTGATCGATCTTCAAAAAAATATAACATGTCTTTGCGCTTTCAACAATGAACAATTTTTAGTCGGTGATGCTCAGGGCTTCGTTACAATTATAAGCCGGAGTGGAGCGATAGGAGAACCAGTTCAGGTATCCCAAAAACCTATTATCGGATTAATAAGAACAAGTTTAAGCAGTAATCCATGGTTTGCTTGTACACGTGATAAAGGTAAATTCGCGAATGGAACTGTAATTGATTTCGGTTCGCGAGAAGCACGAGCGGCTGTTTATGGTGATATCAATGGTGACGGGAATAATGAGATTACTATAGTAACGACGTCGAATGAAGTCCTGGTCTATTCTCTCGACGGCTCGCTTCTTAGTCAAGCCGGAATTACTGGTGTTACAGGAACAATTTCTAATGTTGCACTTGCAGATTTACGACTTGATTCCAAACCTGAATTAATTTTCACATCGGGAAATTCCATTTATGCTGTAAGATACAACGGAGTGCCGATCGATAATTTTCCGATTCGATGCAGCGCTTATCAAAATGGACTGACATCACCGGTGATTGGCGACATCGATGGTGATGGATATCCTGATATAATATTTGGCCGGGCGGAAGGAGAACTAGTTGCGTATTCTTCAAAAGGAAAAATATTGAATGGATTCCCGGTCACCGTCGGTTCATCCGCAATTACAACACCTGTCATCTTTAATTATCTGGGTAAAACAGCATTTGCAACTGCGACTACAAACGGTAATGTATTAGCATGGCAATATAATTCAACATATCAAGACGGTTCGATGCCGTGGCCTGCGTTGTTTGGATCAACGGCGCGGTCAAACGCACTTCTGGTTTCAAATTCAATAACTCCAACTCCGCCGATCTCTGAATTTTTCCCCGCATCACGAGCATATAACTGGCCAAATCCGGCTTATGATGGAAAGACCTACATTCGTTATTATTTGGGCTCTCAGGCAACAGTTACAATTACAATTTATGATCTTTCTGGTGATAAAGTAACACAATTTAACGCACCGGGAATGGCCGGTGTCGATAATGAAGTACTGTGGGATACAAGCAAGGTCCAGTCCGGAATTTATCTTGCAAAAATAGATGCACGCGGTCAGAACGCAAACGCTTTAAAGTACATTAAGATAGCGGTTGTTCGATAACAAAAATTGCGCAGTGGAGATATTTGAAAAAAAATCTCTCCTCTATAATATGCATCGCGGACTATTACTGTTCAATTGTGAGAGAATCAATTAAGAGATAACGTGAATATGAACAAATATATTTTTCTTTTCTTTTTCCTTGTTATCCCGGTTGCAGCTCAGGAAGAAATCAATCATCCGGAACTCGAGTGGTTCACAATTGAAACCTCTCATTTCAAAGTTCATTTTCATACGGGAACGGAACGAACGGCACGTACTGTTGCAAAGATTGCTGAAGAAGTATACGGTCCTATCACACAATTTTACCAACACGAACCGGATCAGAAAGTCAATCTTATCATAAAAGATTACGACGATTATTCGAATGGCGGCGCGTATTTTTTCGATAATAAAATTGAGTTCTGGGCGCCGGCTCTGGAATTCGATTTAAGAGGAACGCACAACTGGCTTCGCAACGTCGTTGCACACGAATTTACACATGTGGTGCAAATTCAAACTTCCTTAAAATTCGGACGCCGTATACCGGCAATATATTTACAGGTTCTGAATTATGAACGTGAACGACGGCCTGATGTTCTCTATGGTTTCCCGAATGTGATTGCATCATATCCTATTTCCGGTTTTGTGGTTCCCGGATGGTTTGCGGAAGGCGTCGCTCAGTATAGCCGTCCGGAGTTGGAATATGATTATTGGGATTCACATCGCGATATGATTCTCCGAATGTACGCGCTTGAAAATAAAATGTTAAGCTGGAATGAAATGGCGGTGTTCGGAAAAAACAGCCTCGGAAACGAATCGGTATATAATTCCGGATTTTCTTTCGTCACATATATCGGCCAAACATACGGCAATGATAAACTGCTCGAGATTTCAAAAAACATTCAACAATTAGATGCTTTGAGTATAGATGGTGCGATCGAACGGGCTCTTCATAAACCCGCACTTCAAATTTATAATGAGTGGCGCGAAACACTGACGCACAGCTATCAGGAAAAAACAGAAAAGATCCGATCATCGCTTGTTGAAGGATCAATAATTGACTCCGTCGGATTTGCGAATTTGTCTCCGGCATTTTCACCCGATGGTTCGACTATCGCGTACCTTTCAAATAAAAAGGGAGACTATTTTAGCCTGGCTCAAATATTTCTCTATAACTGTAAAACAAAAACCGACCGCGAGCTGTCGATTCAAACGACATCGCAATTATCATGGTCGAAGGACGGAACAAAATTATATTACGCCTGTCTTTCGCGGGATAATTCTTTCTATGCTAATCTCTCCGATTTGTACGAATACAATATCGCATCCGAAAAAGAACGCCGCATCACAAAAGGTGCGCGACTCGGCTCGCCGGATATTTCGCCGGACGGAAAAACATTAGCCGCAATTTTCGGAAAAGATGGAACACAAAACATTTCCCTTGTCGATGCAGTTTCAGGAAAAGCAGAACTTATCACATCATACGCTCATGGTGAACAAATATCGGGACCACGTTGGTCGCCAGATGGAAAAGAAATTGCGTTTGCTCTCGGCATAAACGATAGACAAAGCATTTGGACGATCGATATTCAATCACGAGAATTAAAGCCGCTTGTTCAAGGTTACTTCGATGCACGAACACCGGTATACAGCACCGACGGTTCTCATATCATATTCTCCTGTGATTCGACTGGAATTTTCAACCTTTATGAAATCGACACAAAGGGTAAATCTCTCCGACAATTAACAAATGTTGTGGGAGGCGCTTTTATGCCGTCAATAGATTCGCTGGGTAATCTCGCATATAGTTCTTATCAATCTTCAGGATTTAAGTTGGCTTATTTACCCAGAACCGAAGCTGTATCCGCTCAACCAATCCAGTCAATCAATTATGATCATAGATTGCCATATTACACAAAAGATATTTTGCTCGCATCGTTGACGCATGGATCTGATCCGCCGCCATTTCCATGGAAACAACTGCGGGAATTCGACGACACCCAACTTCCGGATGCAGATATCAAACCTTACAAAAATACATTTTCAAGCACAATGTTTTTCCCTTATCTCCGCGTAGATAATTACAACAAGAGCAACACAGGCATTGATGCGCTCAAGCCGGGAATATATATTTATTCATCCGAAATTTTGGATAAGTTATCATTGTTCGGAACCGCAGCAGTAAACGATCGTTTGGACCGCGATCTTTATTTAGGTTTTGAATTCCGCGGAAAGATTCCATTGTTCTATCAACTCGGCCTGGCGCCGACAGCAACTATTGAAGCATTTAATATCACAAGAAAAACTAGCGCGCAAATCGAACTCGGATTAGATGAAGTTCCGGTCGATGTCGTGTACAATCTCACTGAATTCGATATATCATTCACTCAGCCGGTTTTCTCCGAATTATCTACATTAAAATTTAATTTTCGTCATAGCCGTTATAGCACCGATATGGGTGACATCATAGATTCTGGTTATAACACCATACCCGGATCAAGTTCATACTATTATATTGGGAATGGCCTTTCTCTAGAGTGGAAATATAATGGAATCGTGCCTTCAAAAACATCCGGAATACGCCCTGTCGGCACAAACATTCGTTTGAATTATGAATATGAATTTAATGAATTTAATTCGACCGGCAATTATGAAATCTCGTCCGATGGATTCGTGACACCAATATTCGATCATTATAAATTCCATCGTGCGGAAGTGGAAATCCAGCATAATATGGAATTGCCCGGATGGCGGCATACATTGTCATTTGGATTGCATGCAGGTAAAATATTTGGTCCGCCGGTTCCTGATTTCTTCGATTATTACGCCGGAGGATTAATCGGAATGAGGGGATATTCAATGTACGCCTTAGGAGGAAATTCCATTGCTGCATTAAACGCCACATATCGTTTTCCGATTTCTGAAGCGTTGGATACCAGATTTCTTCAAATTTATTTTGATAAATTGTTTGCAGGAATTTTCTTCGACGCAGGCGATGCGTGGAACGAAGGACGCCCTGTGTTGAAAGATTTTAAGAAAGATATTGGAGCCGAATTGCGGCTTCAATCGTATTCATTTTATGCGCTGCCAACGTGCCTTGTTATCAGCGGAGCATACGGACTGGATAAATTTGTCGGAAGTGACGCCCTATCGACCGGTACTCAAGTTAGTTACGGACATGAATGGCGATTTTATTTGACATTACTTTTCGATTTCGAAATATAATATATGGGAGTAATTCTCTATGAAACAACTGATGATTATTACTATTGCATTCCTTGGAATGATTTCAATTTGCACATCACAAACAAAGCAACCCACTTTTTTGTTAACGGGCGACCTTAAAACAGATTTTCTTACAAGTTCTGAAAAATCATTTCTTGCATTGATGCAGGATAATAATACACCAGTTGGGAAAAAATCTGTGCTGCTTGCAACTGCATTATCCGCCGTGGTGCCTGGCGCAGGTGAATTCTATACAGAAAGTTATTGGAGAACCGGAATCTTTGTTGCAGTTGAAGCAACACTGTGGATTGTAAATATCAAGTACAACAACAAGGGAAATAACCAGACCACATACTTTGAAAGCTATGCCAATGCCGATCATGGCTGGAGTGTAGTACGATATGCGACCTGGATAAAAAATAATTTCCAAAAACTCAATCCTAGTGATACTTCGATCTCTCCATCAAGTATGTTCGATAAAAACGGCAACGTAATTTGGGCTAACTTGAACAAAGTTGAAGATGAAATTGGCAGAGGTTTTTCACATGTTCTTCCTACTTATGGAACCCAGCAATACTATGAATTAATAGGGAAGTATCCTCAATTTGACAAAGGTTGGTATTACTCTGGCGATCCCATGAGTCCATTCTTCGAACCAGTCTGTCAACAATTTCTCGATTATGCCGCAATGCGTGGTAAAGCAAATGATTATTATGATGTTGCCAGCACCATGCTTGAATTAGTCGTCGTCAATCACGTACTTAGCGCGGTCGATGCCGCTTTATGCGCCCGTTCGTTCAATAAATTACACAGTGAGGCATCGATGCAGGTGCTTCCGACAAATGGATCGTACACCGTGCTCCCGACGCTTCATATTTCTTATTCATTCTAATTATATTACATTAAATTAAGACACACTAATAATTTATGGCGTAATTACAACCTTAGGTGAAAGGAGAAAAAAATATGAAGAAACATTTATTGATTGTCATCGTTTCGATAATATGTTTTTTATTATGTTCATTTACTAATCCAGGAGAAGAGCAAAAATGTTGTTTTCCTAAAGAACATTTCAAAGACCAAAGTTGGTACAAACCATTTTTATCGCTTTTGACCCAAGAAAATAAAATAGACAACGCAGACGCCAAGATGATTAAAGCATCCAGCAGCGATTTGCGTGCTGCCTTGTCCGAACCCATTCAGCAAACCATAAAAAAATACGGTAAGGTTGAAGAAGCCGATATAACATTGATGTGTAATATAAAAGAAAAAAATGATTCAATAATTTATACTTTTACAAAAACTTTAGTTTATCTCAATTTATTTTCTTATGATCCCAAGATTAATAAATTGACCCGCATTGATAAAAAAGGAGTTGTTGTGGTAACTGCAGGAGAAGAGTTAACACTGAAAGAAAATAGTGATTCTTTAATGGTGTTCTTAGCTCAAAAGAAAACTAAATCAGAAAACATTGGGTGGACAAAGTATTTCTGTTACAATAAAACAACACAGACCTTTTATCATTATAAAAACTGTAGAACAGTGGATAATAAAGAAGAATGTAAAATTATTCAAAACTGAATATAGAATTATCCGGATGATAAGGAAAATACTCGGTATATTAAAAGAACGAGCAGTACGTTTGTATTACAAACCTCGCCTCGATTTTATACAAAGCCAGGATAATTTTAAAACGTACCTCGATCATACAAGAGTAAAATATTTTACTGTCTACGAAAAACTTTCCGAAAAAAAAAGGTTGAATTTAAATCGGCTTTAGCGTATTTGAATATTTCCGTTAACGGTAAGAACTTCTTGGATATTGGACCGGCGTACGGAGACGCAATCGATATATGCCATGAGCAAGGTGCTCAAGTTATTGATTTTATAGAACACGATCCATTTTTTTACAATTGGAATCGTTTGAAAAGATTTACCGGCGCTTATTATCTTGATCAATGGCAGGGCATTAGCAAATTTCTTGCTAAGAAATATGATTTAGTATGGACACGAGGAGCGATGTGTGTTGATTCGATCGTCGAAAATCCTACAATATTATCACGTGCCCTTAAATTGATGGAAATTCACTCGATGTCATCGTTGCAGGAATTGTTGACGGAGCTTGAAAGAGTTGCATCTCCAGACTGTCATCTTCTTATTTGTCCCTTCTGGAAGAATAAAAACGGAAAACGCTGCATCTCTGATATTCATAAACCAACTTTTACACGAGTAATGCTTGATTATGGATATATCATTCTGCCGTTCATCGAAGGCCATAACCATGAACCTGACTATCCCGTTACATTTTATAAAAGAATTATTTCGAATACTACATCTTGACAAAATGTAGATGGTTTTGTAGATTTCAAAAGTATGAAAATGATGTTGAAAATTGGTATGAGAAAGAATCTACAAATGTGGTGGCGTTGGTTTTACCAGACGTCCCTACATTGAACGGTAATTATAAAAATTAAATTAATAAAGTGGGAACGCGATGTCAGAGTTCCCATTTTTGTTTTTGGGAAGAATCACGATAGGTGGTTTTAACCCATGACAAACATTCACATCACTTAATCCGGAGGTTATGCATCATGCAAAAACGCAAAATTCTTCTTGACGAAAATGAGATGCCGACCCACTATTACAACATACTGGCCGATTTGCCGCATCCACTAGATCCACCGCTGCATCCGGCTACCGGTCAACCGATGGGTCCGCAAGATCTGGCTCCATTATTCCCGATGGAACTTCTTAAACAGGAAATGAGTTCCGAACGTTATATAGAAATCCCTGAAGAAATCCAATACGCATATCGTATCTATCGCCCGACTCCGCTTATCCGAGCATTGGATCTTGAACGCGTTCTCGATACTCCGGCAGAAATATATTATAAATACGAAGGCGTCAGTCCGGCAGGTAGTCACAAACCAAATACAGCAATTCCCCAGGCTTACTACAACAAGAAGGAAGGAATCAAGCGATTAACGACAGAGACAGGAGCCGGTCAATGGGGTAGTGCGCTAAGTTTTGCATGCAACAGGTTCGGACTGGAATTAAAAGTCTATATGGTGCGTGTGAGTTATGATCAGAAGCCGTATCGTCGATCGATGATACAAACGTGGGGCGCCAAAGTTGTGCCAAGCCCGAGTCAGGACACTGCCGCCGGTCGAGCCGTGCTCGCACAGGATCCGAATTCACCCGGAAGTCTCGGCATTGCCATCAGCGAAGCTGTCGAGGATGCGCTTCAACGAGACGACACACACTATTCACTTGGAAGCGTTCTTAATCATGTACTGCTCCATCAAACAGTCATTGGATTAGAAGCGAAGAAGCAGTTGGAAAAAGTGGATCTTTATCCAGATGTTGTAATCGGTTGTGTCGGGGGTGGATCAAACTTTGGCGGTCTTGCACTTCCATTTGTGAAAGATCGAATCGATGGGAAGAAAGTACGTTGTATTGCAGTTGAACCGGCTTCGTGTCCGTCGATGACTCGTGGTGAATTCCGATATGATTACGGCGATGTAGCAAAAATGGCGCCGATGGTGGCCATGTACACGCTCGGCCACAATTTCATTCCGGAACCAATTCACGCTGGAGGACTTCGTTACCACGGTATGGCTCCGATCATCAGTCGTCTTTATAAAGATGGATTCCTCGAAGCCGAGGCACACATGCAGAATAAAGTATTTGAAGCAGCGATAATCTTTGCACGAAGTGAAGGCATCGTGCCTGCACCCGAATCTTCACATGCTATCCTCGTCGCAATCAATGAAGCAAAAAAAGCGAAAGCGGAAGGAAAGAAGAAAATTATTCTCTTCAACTTGAGCGGACACGGACATTTCGATATGTCGGCATACGATGCATACCTCGCCGGAAAGCTTGTAGATCACGAACTCGATCGAGAAACTATACAGAAAGCACTCGCTGAGATTAAGACATATCCGTTGACAGCAAAGTAATTGATTTAAAAAAACAAAAAAGCCGAACCAAGAGATTCGGCTTTTTTGTTTTATGTACTTTTCTTTAGAAAAATCCTTTTGCAATTATATTCGATGATCTTCTCTTATTATCGTCCTGCTTCCGCCGTCGATGCTCTTACTCCAATTCTTTGGCGGATGTTCTTTGGTAATCTTTTCAAGCTGACCAATAGACTTCAATCTTTTATAAATTAATTGCCAAGCACATGGCTGGTCGGCTCGGATTTCACATCTGTCTTCGCGTGAGCCTCCGCATGGACCGTTCAGTAAATGTTTTGCGCAACGAGTCACCGGACAAATTCCACCGAAATCTGATAAAACGCATTCCCCACATTGCATGCATTTTTCTGTCCAGACACCTCGCGATTCAAGAATTCCGAGGAATGCCGTGTCGAGTCCGGCATAGACCGGTGTACTCGGATAACGTTCTGCAATCGCCTGAACGCCTGCACCGCAGCCAAGCGAGATCACTGCGTCGTTTTTCCTGATTTCGTCGGCTGCTGTTTCTATAAAAACATTGTCGCATTGGCGTTCGATTGTGTACTCATTGATTTCAATTTGTTTGCCTGCTTTTCGGGAGGCAATCCTCAATGCCGACGAGATAATAGAAACTTCGCGTTCTCCGCCTGCGAGACACACCGTCACGCATGTGCCGCATCCAAGAACGAGAACACTTTTATGTTCCTTGATGACGTCGAATATTTCCGGAATCTTTTTTCTCTGAGCAACAATCATTGTATAAACCCTCTACCAAGATTTCATCCCTACGGGACTTTATATTATTTTTACACTTCGATTCACGTTGATTTGATCAGCGTTCACTCAGTGTAACCATTTAATTTTTTCTTTGACTCCGAATTAATTCTGATTCACATTTTTTATTTTTATCGGATTCGGACCCAATTCTTTGATCGTGTTCACCATCTCTTTAATCACTGCAACTAAATTCGGTGCCATTGCTGCAGAGACGTTTACCATACGGAGGCGGTCTTTTTCAATGCCGCTTTCTTCGAGAATGTCCTTGACAGAATTCACCCGTTTTTTCGCAAACAGGTTTCCATCGATGTAGTGACATCCGCCTTCAAGACATCCAGCCACCAAAACTCCATCGGCGCCTTTTTCAAACGCTCGCAAATAAAACTCCGGTTCAAGTCTTCCGGTGCATGGCGTTCGGATAATCCGTATGCTGGATGGATACTGCAATCTCATCGAGCCTGCTAAATCTGCCGATGCATATGCGCAGTAGTGACAGCAAAAAGCGACTATCTTTGGTTCAAATTTTTTATCGTTCATTGTTAATTATTAAGCATTATGAAATATGAGCCACGAATTACACGAATCTTAAATAAGATAATTAGTGAAATTCGTGGCGAAAATTATTAGGCCAGTGAGTGATCACTCACAGTGAATAATTCATCGATCATAGCTTCAAAATGATCCGTCTTGAAATGATTGAGCTGAATTGCATGTGCCGGGCATTCCGAAACACAGATGCCGCAGCCCATACATTTTGCTCTTTCAATTTCTGCCTTTTGATTGTAATTGCAGTACGGCGCTCCGTACGGACAAGCCTTGACGCAGGTCATGCACGAAATACATTTGCTCTGATCCACATTCGAAACCACCGCTCCGACTTCAAGATGAGTCTTCGAAAGAATTGTGGCGGCTCTTGCGGCTGCCGCTTTCGCCTGCGCAATATTCTCATCGATCATCTTCGGCGAATGAGCCAGCCCGCACAGGAATAATCCTTCCGTAGCAAAATCCACCGGACGCAATTTCATGTGAGCTTCAACATAAAATCCGTGCGCATTTAATGGCACCTTCAGCATATTCGAAATTGCTTTATTGTCTTCATTCGCTTTAACACCAGTGCTGAGAATTAGTTTGTCGGTTTCAATAATAATTGTTTCCGGAAAATCGGGACTATCGAGTTTTACCGAACTTAGCGCGCCATTGACATCCGATGCTACCGGCGGATTATTTTCATCGTATCGAATGAATACCACGCCTGCTTCACGTGCTTGTTTATAATATTTTTCTCTGAATCCGTACGTTCTGATGTCGCGATACAAGACATATATGCTCGCGGTTGGATCTTCTCTTTTAATTCTCAATGCATTTTTGACAGCCATCGAACAGCAGATTCGGCTGCAATAAGAATTTTCCGAATTGCGTGAGCCGACACATTGAATCATCACATACGTCTGACCTTTTTTCCCGTTCTTTTTGTTTGTCAGAATATTTTCGAGTTCTATTTGCGTCAGTACATTACGGACTGTACCGTAAGTATACTCTTTCGTTTCAACAGGCTTGGCCCCTGTAGCAATTATTATTACTCCACACGTGAATTCTTTCGGTTTGCTATTCTTGATGGTTTTTATTTTGAATTCTCCGATGTGACCCGAAACGCTCTCAACGCTTGTATTCAAATAATAATCTATGTTTCTGTGAGTGCTGAATTTCTCGATCAAATCTTTCTTAAATTTTGTCAGACTTTCATTTTCAAGCGTACTGTTGATGAAAGACAGATTTCCACCAAGATGGGAATCTTTCTCGATCAAGTCGACATCGAAACCTTGTTCGGCAAGTGATAATGCCGCCGTCATTCCACTTACACCACCGCCGATGATAACTGCGTTCTGATGAATTGGAATTTTTTCTCCCTCGAGCGGCAACAACCTATTCGCCCGTGCGATGGACATTTTCACGAGTTCGATTGCTTTTTCCGTTGCATTTTCCGGTTCGGATGAATGCACCCATGAACATTGATCACGAATGTTTGCCAATTCAAAGAGATAAGGATTTAATCCGGCTTCACGCAATGTCTCGCGGAAAATCGGTTCGTGAGTCCGTGGAGTACATGAGGCTACGACAATTCTGTTCAATCTGTGTTTAACAATTTGCTCTTTGATATTCGATAAGCTCGCATCCGAACACGTGTACATAGTATGCGATGCAAATGTAACACCCGGCTGATTCTTGATCGATCCCGTGACTCTTTCGACATCTACTGTTGCGGCGATGTTGATACCACAATGGCAAACAAAAACTCCTATCCTCACTTTTTCATCAGTGACATCATGTTCGTAAGGATATTCTTTCGAAATCATCAACGTATTTTTTACAGGTGCGAGCAATTCCATTGCCATTGCAGCTGCTGCGCTTGCCTGCATTACAGTTTCAGGAATATCTTTTGGTTCCTGGAATGCACCTCCGACGAACACACCCGGTTTCGATGTGAGAAGAGGCGCTAATCTATCCGTCTTGCAAAAACCATATTCATTGATTTCAATACCGAGACTGCGTATACTTTCTGTGACTGAAATTTTCGGATCGATGCCGACGGCAAGCACCACCAGATCGAAATCCTGTTGCATTAGACCTTTTGCGGGATTTGTATAGATCAACCGGAGATCGTTCGATCCTGGAAGTTGGATAATTCTTGACGGTATACTTTTGACGAAAGTCAGGTTCTCCATCGCACGGGCACGTTCGTAGTATTGATCGAAATCCTTTCCATGAGCCCGGATGTCCATGTTGAAAATTGTCCCTTGCAATTCATCGACATGTTCCGACGCGATCATCGATTGCTTCGTCGTGGCCATGCAGCAGATAGAGGAACAATATTCATTTCCACATTTCGAATCGCGAGATCCGACACATTGTATCCACGCAATTCGTTTGGCCACTTTCCCGTTGTCTATTCGCAGCACATGGCCTGCAAACGGGCCGGCCGCGGAGAGCATCCGTTCGAACTGAACACTCGTAAGAACATTTGGATACCGGTTGAAACCGTATTCGCCTTTGCCTTCTGCATTAAATTCATCAAATCCGGTTGTAAGAACGACCGCGCCTACTTCCAGTACCAGCTTTTCTTCTTTCATTGAATGGTCGACTGCTTTCTTTTCGCAAGCAGCAACACATTCCATACATTCGGAACACTTTGCGCAATTTAAACAGCGTTCGGCTTCGGCAACCGCATCTTCGACAGAAAAAGAAGATTCAATCTCACTAAAATTATTTATACGATACACGACTGAAAGTTCTGCGGCAACTGCGCGTTTATTCTTAACGATATTTTTCGGAAGTGAACGCAGTTCTTCCGGTATCGGCTTGAGCGATTGCTCGAACCGGTCTGTCAGCATATCGATACCGTTCAGATAACGAGTTATAGATTCTGCGGCACGTTTTCCGGCTGCAACAGCCTGGATAACACTTCCGGGACCGGCCGCGTTATCACCGCCTGCAAAAATTCCCGGCATTGATGTTTGAAGTGTGACAGGATCAGTTTTAAAACATCCTCGTTCGGTTTCGATGCCGACGTGTTTCAGAAAATCATTATCGACCATTTGGCCTATAGCGACAATAACTTCGTCGGTCTTTATCGAGATAGTATTATTTTCATCATAGGAAGGATTGAATTTTCCATTCGCATCGAAAACACTCACACATTGTTTCAACTCGATGCCGGCGACGGAACCATTCCCAAAGATTTGTTTCGGCCCCCAACCGTTCCAGACAACAATTCCTTCTTCAAGAGTAGCTTCGACCTCTTCTTTGTAAGCGGGCATTTCATTGCGCTGTTCAAGCGAGACGAGTTCCACTTTCTTCGCGCCAAGCCTTAATGCCGTGCGCGCTACGTCGACTGCAACATTTCCACCACCAATGACGATAACATTTTCTTTAACTCTCAGAGCGCTTCCAGATTTTACCGCCCTACGAAGAAATTCCACACCATAATCAACATTCTTTTTATCTTCACCCGGAATACTGAGTTTTCGGCTTACGTGTGCGCCGGCGCTGATGAAGACTGCGTTGTTTTCTTTCTTGAGTTCAGAAAAAGATTTATCTTTTCCGATGGTTGAATTTAAAACTATCTCGACACCTTTTCGCTTTATCAATTCTACTTCATAATCGAGAATATCTTTCGGAAGCCTGTACTGAGGAATTCCATAGTACAACATTCCGCCTGCAGTTTCTTTAGATTCATAAATAGTAACTGCGAAACCATTATCAGCTAAATCGCCGGCCGCTGTCAGTCCAGCCGGGCCAGCGCCTATGATTGCAACTTTTTTTGCATCCTTCAACGGTCTTTTTTGCTCAGGTAATTTTAATTCACCGTTTTTGTATAATTTTATTTCCTGATCTGAAGCAAATCTTTTCAACTGTCTGATGGCGACGGGATCATCCACTTTTCCGCGAGAACAAGCCGTTTCACATGGAGCCGGACAAACGCGGCCGCATATCGCTGCGAGCGGATTTCTTTCCCTGATAAGATTGACAGCTTTTACGTATTCTTTTTTCTTTATTAACTGAACATAACCCTGAACATTGACATTCGCCGGGCATTTCATTTTGCACGGCGCATGGCCAAGCTTGATAATGTTTGGCTTGTTGGGTACAGCCTGAGCGTAATATTTCTGAATCGCTTTCCTTGTGTTCAAATCGCGATTAAATTTATCATCCAAATTCACCGGACAAGCTTTTGTGCAATCTCCACAATCATTACAAATCTTTTCATTGATGTATCGCGGCGATTTTTTTATTGTGACTGTAAAGTTTCCCGGTTCACCTTCAATTTTTTCTAGTTCCGAAAGTGTGAGTATGTTTATATTAAGATTTCTTGCGCATTCAACAAGCTTCGGCGAGATGTTGCATATTGCGCAGTCACCAGTCGGAAAAGTTTTATCGAGGTGAGCCATCATGCCGCCGATTGTCGCTGAACGGTTTACAAGATATACTTTGTAACCCGAATTCGCGAGGTCGAGAGAAGCCTGAACACCTGCAATGCCTCCGCCTTCGACTAATACAGCGCCCGTCATTTTTTTCTTATTCGTACTCATAAATGTTTCATTCTTTACTAATAAACTCTACAATCGGTTTTGGAGAGACAACGCATTTATCCATGCCGAGTTTTTCAGGAGAAATACCAAGGCATAATCCGACAAGTTGCGATATATAAACTACCGGCAAATTGAAATTACTTTTCTTAAATTGGTTGATATCGTTCTGCCGCAAATCGAGATTCACCTGGCACATCGGACACGCAACCGCAAGACATTGCGCGCCAGACAATTTTGCCATGTCAAGAATTGAATGTGAAAGTTCGATGACGATATCCGTTCGTGTCAGCGCAAAACCGCCGCCGCAGCATTCTACTTTATGCGGCCAGTCAAGACTTTCGCCGCCCATAATCGTCACAAGATTATCCAGAAGTGTGGGATTCTCAGGATTATCAAAATTTGTTACGTCATGCGGCCGAACGAGAAGGCATCCATAATAACTTGCCACTTTCAATCCATTCAATGAATGTGTGAAAGCCTCCTGTAATTTTTTCGCACCAATATCCTTCATTAATATTTCTACAAAATGATGGACTTTCACACTTCCGTCGTAATCACCCAGCATTGACGCGATTTCTTTTCGTACCTTTGGGTTTGTTTGAATCTCGTGGTTAGCGACTTTCATTCTATTATAGCATGCCGCGCAAAACACAACCATTTCAAGTCCCATTTTTTTTGCCATGAGAAGATTTGCAGCAGGCAATGCTATCGATAACATTTTATCGGTATTATGTGCCGGGGTCGAACCGCAGCAAGTCCATCCTTCGATCTCGACAAGTTCGATACCTAACGCTTTCGATACTTCACAAACCGACATGTGTTGATCGCGCGCAGTCGATTCCGCCGAACATCCAGGGTAATATGCGTACTTCATTATTTAAATATTCTCTTTATATATTTTTTATCAGCTTTGAAAGAAGGAAATAATGCTATCTTTCTTTTTTTGAGCATCATTGGAAACTTATCCGTGTCTTGCATAAAATTTCGCGTGCCGATTTTGTATGCTGCAATCATTCCTAAATCGAATGTTCGGCCGAACATGCGCACGGTTCTTAAGAACCATTGGTTAAATAATGGAACATTGCCTTGTTGTTTAGCAGTATTTTTCTTGACAGAAATTATCCGCAATGCATCCATCACCGATGCCATGTCGATTTTCATCGGGCATCGTGAAAAGCATGTCTCGCATGAAGCACACATCCAGATAAGATCGCTGTTCAGAATCGAATCGCCGACATCCAATTGTAATCTTCTGATGATTTCCGATGGTGGAGTTGTGACCAGCGGCGTTACCGGACAGCCGTTTGTACATTTCTTGCATTGAAGGCAACTTCTGATATTGACACCAGAAATTTCCTCAACAGCGTTTAGTACGCCGGAGTCCTTCTTTTCTTTACCGATGACGATAACCATAAGTTTATTTTATTATTTCTTCTTCAACCAAATCATCCACTGTGTCTTCCTCGCCGTACACATCTTGTTCCGGCTTGGAAGGTGTTCCTTTGATGCTCGGAGCCACTTTACGATAAACTTTTTTCGGATCAAGTTTCTTGCCGTTTACAGTGAGTAAATCGTCTATCGTAATTCCAAATAATTTTTCATTCTCCATTAAATATGGCAGGATCAATTCCCAATCTTTTTCAGTGAATGGAGAAAAGATACAGCCGTTTAATTGTTGGGGAACTAATTGTCTATGCGGATCCCGTATAAATGCCGCACCGCCTGAAGCGAGTGAGAATAGATTACTTCCGGGATATGGTTCAGGTAAAGGGACAACCATTCCTTCCTCGTCAAATTTCATACCGTTGACAATCACAAATCCGCCGTTCTTGTGCGGGTCGCCTGCCATGAACGATTCACCGAGAAAATCGAGACTTGTTCCATTGATTATTACTCGTGGCCTTCCGACAGAATTGATCATCGGACGGCCGGCGGCGTTTCCTTTGACGAATATCGAACCACCTTTCGCACCATACAAAAATGTCTGCCCAACATCGCCATGAATGATTAATTTGCCGCTTTTAATAATCTGTCCCAATTGATCCTGTGCATTACCATGAACGGTAAGAGTCAGACCATCAAGTCCGGAACCGAGGTAATCGCCTGAACTTCCATACACGTCGATATGAACATCTTGCGTTTCGGGACCTAAGCCGCATCCGATAAATCGTTGGCCGGCACAATTAAAAAGAATGAAATTTCTCCAACCCATTTTATACGCGCGAACGAGAAATGCTGCATCGCATTCATTTCCTTCCGGAGGGAAGAATTTAGAATCGATCACGAGCGTTTTTTCTTCAGCTATCGGTTTTCGCAAATCGCCGCGGGTTTCAAAATCGAGCAACCGATACATCAATCCTTCCGATTCTGCAGCATTCAGTTTTGGAATATTTTTATATAACGAATTAAGTTCGGTCTGGATGATGTGGAGAATGTGTGAACGTCTTTTTTCTCCCGTCGGATATTGGCGATCATTCAACAGGGTGAGTGTATCGATCGTGTACGCCGTGTACTCATTATTTTTTGCAAGTTCCTTAATTGCTTTTATAGCCACACGGATTTCATCGAATGACCACTTTGGAATGTTGTCTTTAACAAATTCAAAAATATATTTTCCAGCCGCAGCATATTCTATAATTATTTTTCTAATTTGTTCTTCCGTGACCGAAGCCGGATTTTCGATTGTGAAGTCGCAACCTTCTGTTTTTTCAGGAATGTTGATCTTCATATCAAATTTATCCTTGCATTCCAGTCTGTACTCGCCCTGCTTGTCCGGAATGATGTCGAAAAGAAAAGCTCCGCCATCCGAATAACTTCCACCGCGAGCGTTCCAGTATTTATCCGCAACCGGACATATTCGCTTGTCATCTTTCGCAAGGCTTAGAAGCGTTGCATCGATCGCTTGTTTCTCGGAACCAATTAACCCAACTTGTACTTCACCATCGACAAAAGCGAATACTTGCGGCCGCAGCATTGCAGTATCGGTAATACCGAGTAATTGAAATTTCCGATCCTCAACAACATTCCTGGCAATAATGAAAAACCATGGACCATCCGGTGAGCCGTGAATATGTGTAGCTTGGATTGCCCTATAAATATTCTGTTTTTCTTCCGGCAGACGGTCGAAGTCTAATTCCGTCGTCGGTGCCAGAGCTTCTATTATGTATTCCACAGGATACTTGTATGTTCGCGACAACAAATCGAACATCAGCGCTGATACTTCTGTATCGGTGATGAACTGCGGATAAATATTTCGTTGTTTAAGATATTCAGTAACCGAATGATAGTTTGCAAAATCGCCGTTATGCACCAGAGCCATATTCATTGCAGTGAACGGGTGTGCGCCGCCCGGATGCCACACACGGCCTCTTGTTGGATAACGCTGGTGGGCGATCCACACATGAGCGCAAAGATCATCTATTTTATAATACTGCGTGACAGCTTCTGCATAACCTACAACTTTCAGGATCATGATATTCCGTCCCTGCGACATCACAAACGCCATTTGTTTTTTAGCAGACACGTAAAATTCATGATTAAGTTTGAAACTGTTCTGGTTCACAAATTCATCTTCAGCATCTCTGCGTTCAATATTTTCGAGTTTATGTTCAGCGATAAATTTGTCTAGAATATTATTCTTCACTCTGACAAAGTACCTATAAACATCCGGCGGCTTTACTGCAAGACCTGGGACACTCTTCCAATCGTCTACGGTATCCAGCCTTGATGAAGTTGTGATGTCGAATATCGGATCAACATATTTTTTCTCAACATCGGAACATGAAGCAGAATCGAGATAGGCGATATGGAGCATGTAACAATCATCGAGCACTTCCCGCGAAATACCCAACTGTTCCGGAATAAAACCTACTGCCGCAATACCGCCGCCTTTGCCGTTTCCGCGGTTGTGCATTAGCCGTGATGGTTCATGAATGTGTTTTCCGGGAACAGGTTCCGTGCAGCAAAATCCGATAACACCGCATCCGCCTTCCGCTTCCATTGAAGTTGGCTCGGCGGGAAATGTTAAATTCCGGATTAATGTTCTCCTCGCTTCGTTCAAAAGTGCAACATTACTTAAGCCCGAGCGGGTGTATTTAGATTCCGGAATATTTTTAATACCATCGTAATTCATAATTCTATTGTTTCGAGATATCCAAATGTTTTAACAAATCTGTTCGTCCACGTAACTCTTTGATGCTTTTCATTCCGAGACGTTTCAAGATATCCTTAAGTCCGATTGCCCATGCATTGTAGAGATTGATGATTCGCTGGGTTCCCCATTCAAGCGACATTTGAGCGGCGAGTTCTTTGTCAGTTGTTGCTATACCACGCGGACAGCCACGGCCGCTTTCACATCTGGTGCAACGCACACATGCGAGTGCCACCAATTCTGCAGTTCCAACAACAACACCATCGGCGCCGAGAGCTATTGCTTTTGCGATGTCAAAATAGTTTCGAATTCCTCCACTAGCAATCAACACGACAACATCACGTGCTCCTTCTGCAGAGAGAAAGTTATGTACTTTCGGAATTGCATACTCGATCGGCATTGCTATATTCTTTTTTGAAATATCGGGTGCCGCACCGGTCCCGCCATAACCACCATCGATGTGAATGATATGGGTTCCTGCATAATAACTTCCAACCGCTACCATGTCGACATCGGTCGGCGTTGAAACTTTTGTCGAGATAAGCGCACGAGGATTAATATGTTTAATCCAATCGATGTGTTTCATGTGATCTTCAATCGAGTAAACACTATGAAACGGGAATGGTGAGAATAGAGGAATACCTTGAACCGCTTCGCGCATCTTTGCAACGGCAGGCGTATTTTTTGTTCCGAGCAAATGTCCGCCTAACCCCGGTTTTGCGCCTTGTGCATATTTAAATTCTACAATCGGAACACGCTGAATAGTTTCTTCTCTGACACCGAAGAGTCCGGTTGCAACTTGTGTAATCATGTGATCGTCGTACGGCCGCAAGCGTTCCATGTAACCGCCTTCGCCTGAACAGGAAAAAGTATTCCAAGCTGATGCAGCCCGCACTTTCGACAACTGCGTTACATTGCTGATTGAACCGAACGACATGCCGCCGCCATACCATGGAACATCGATCTTAATAACAGGGCGATCGTCGTTTCTTCGATTTAACTCGAGACTGATATCAATATTATCCACTTCAACTTTTGCAGGCTTCTCGGGGTATCTGATTCGAATTCGATCGAAGCCGCCGCCTGAATTTCCGGTCTCATATTCGAAATCACAATCAGATGGAAGTGATTCACCTGTTTCCGCCATCATCCATGTTGCGAGAATCATATCGGCAGTCCATCTGTAATCGCCGAGCACATCCATCATCGGATTTTTTACCAAACGTAAAGCGCCCTCCGGGCATTTTGCTATGCAAGAATTTCCGGTCTTTTCACAGACAATTCCGTTACATTTGTGACTCTGAGGAGTTGCAAAAAGTTTGTAACCTTTTTTTAAAACATGGACGCCTTTCGTGCAGGTTTGTACGCACGTGCCGCACATTTTGCATTTTTCTTCATCGCGATAGACGATATATTTTGCAATTTCATTGCGATACCGCGATGGCGCAGTTTTTATCTTTCGCTCAATCTGAACCTGAGGAACACGCGTCTTAAATGTGTTCTCCGGCAAAATTTCTTCCAGATTTATTTTATTTTCCAAAGATAGGGCCATAAATTTCTTCTTCAATTTCATCTTTAAATATGGCGCGCCCAACATCACCACGCAGCCTTCGTGCTTCGCGCATACCCATTGCTCCCATTACTTCCACCAGCTGCCAATGCCACGCACCAATGAGATTAGTCATGCGTCCGACTCCGTACTGCAAATCTATTTCATTATCCAATTTGGATGGACAGTAATCGCCAGGTTTGCAGCTCTCACATAAGCGGCATTCGATCGCAATCAGAAGCGGTAAATTAATCGACACAAGATCGGCGCCGCAGATAAGCGCTTTTGCTATATGCTCCGATAAACCGATACCGCCGCCGGCAATCAATGTTATTTCATCTCGCTTCTCATTATTAATCAATGAAACATGAATTTCTCGCACAATATCTTTCATGAACCTTGGGTTCTTTGTGCCGATTTCATTTCCGTTTAAATCGGCAACAAGGTGAATGACATCGAGATCGAGTCGGGCAAGTTCCTCCGCACGCTTCGTTGCTTTGCTATCCATTGGTACCCGCACAGCGATGATCATTCCGGGGTGATTGTTTTTGATAGAAGCGATTTGTTGTTCTATCTCTGAATTATCATGAACTTCGACTAATTTTGTTTTACCAAGAATTCTTTGGGGGATATCAGGTCCATCTGAACTTAAGAAGAATGCCACATTGTCTAAGTATTCTTCTTTATTTTCGAGTACAATCGAATGCCATTTCTTCGAGTTGATAAGAGCAATGAGGCCTGTTTGTTTTGCAGTCTCGATAATACATGATTCGAGAACGGGCAATGTGTGTTTCTCAGAAGGTAAATCGAAAATAACAGGAAATGGTAGAGACAGAAGAGAAGGGAGAACAGTTTCAAGTTTGTTATCTTTGAAAGACAGATACGACGGTTTTTTGCCGATATTGACCGACGTGCTGATATATTCTCTCCCGTGGATTCCGTCGCGTGTAGGCCGCACGATTTCTGACATGTCGGTCCACATAGAATCAAATCCATTGCCGGAAAATTTTCCACGGTAACCCGCGCCCGATACCGGCACTTTTCCGGTTTCCGCTTCAAGCCATGTTGTACTGATAATTTTAGGAGTCCAATATTCGTTGCCGAGTTTCAGATACTCAGGATTGAGAGACATTGTTAATAAATTCTTCGTGCAATTTTGAATGCAGGAAAAGCATCCCATACATTCGTAAAAAAGTGTGTGCACCTCATCGAGGTCTTTTATGAATGTGTTTTCTTCCCGATACTTGTCATAGACGCACGCCTTCTTCACACAATTATGACATCGTGCACAATCCTCGCGCCAGTCGACAACTCCGCATTTTCCAATTCGAGGAAGCCGTGGTTGGACATGATTCGTATTTATATGATATTTTTCCGGCATAAATTTAAATGCAAATCCTAAATTCTAATATCCAAATCCCAAACAAATTCTAATCTTAAAATTCCAATTTCAAAACATTTATCGAATGACTCTCCATTGACCTATGGCGCTATGGTTTTTTCAAGTTTAGAATTTTCGATTTTAAGCATTTGGTATTTTTTAGAATTTAAATATTAGTGATTCGGATTTTTATCTGTTTTTTCTCAATTAACTTATAATCCTGCTGAAGCGATAATTTCACTTATTATATCTTCTTTTCCGCCGGATATAATATGAATTCCACTCAGGCCTTTCATTTCTTTGATCTTGTTGATCGTCTCCACACAAATTGCTATCCCTCTCTTCTTTTGCTCAGCAGGACTATCGGCATCTTTCATATTGTTGATATGCGATTCGGGGATGTAAAAGTCTGTATGTTTCTTCAAAAGATTAATCGCTTCATCGTAACTTTCAAGAGGATAAATGCCTGCAATGAATGCCGCTTTTTCGGTGAGGCCTTGTTTGTATGCCGCGTTGAGCCATTCTTGGAAATCGGTTGTATTGAAGACCGCCTGAGTTTGAATAAATTTTGCGCCGGCTTTTATTTTTTTCGACAGACGGATGATATTCAATTCCAACGGCCTTAAATAAGGATTTGCAACAGCACCGACAAGGACTGAAAAATTGCCTTCGATCTTTTTGCCGTTCAAAAGAATTCCTTCATTGTTCATACGTGAAACAACATCAATGAGCTGCACGGAATCGAGGTCATATACATTAGCCGATTCCGGCATTTCGGTAATACTTTGATGATAACCAGACAGGCAAAGAATATTTTTTATGCCGAGAGATGCGGCTCCCAATATATCGGATTGGAGAGCGATTCTGTTCCGATCGCGGGTCGCAAGTTGATAGATTGGTTCAATATCCATCTGTATCAATTTCACTGAGGATGCAAGAGCTGAAATAACAGGACCGTTGGGATTGTCGGCAACATTCACTGCTATGACGCTTGAAAGTTTAGATTTATTGACTGGGTCGGATTCAATATTTGTACCGGCGAGATATTCGGCCGTAATAATGAAGTCCCCTTCTTCAATTTTCTTTGATAACAAACTATCCATTGTGTTTTTTCTTAAAATGGTTCTTTTATCATGCCGTGTTCGAGCTTCATTTGCCGGGCATAATTATTTATTTCTTTAATAAGTTGTTCAATTTTCTTGCTGGGATCAATCTCAACGAATTTTACGTTTTCCGTTCCTATCCCAGTTTCGTTAAGTAAATCATTGACTGCGTCTATCCGCTTTTGGCCACGCAGGTTTCCCTGAAGAAATCTACAGTCGCCTATTTTACAACCCGCAAGAATCGCTGCATCCGATCCCGTCTCAATAGATTTTAAAATGTACTGAATGTTCACTTTCCCTGAGCAAGGCACACTAATGGGACTTAATTCAACTTCTTCCAATCTTGAAGCAACACGATTCATCTCTTCAATAGAAATTGAATTTGAACAATGAAAAAAAGAAATATTTATTGATCGACGTTTCATATATTTTTACAGTTTTGATATAATCTGAAAATTATTCTTAATCTGAGTTTAAGATCTACCGACATAAATTGGAGATGCTATCATATCCCCAAATCTCTAAGAGACAGTTTCATCCTCATAGATTCACTTGGCCCCACAGAATACCATCTAGAGAATTCTATGTTACATTTTAATTAGAAATTTGAGATATGGCTGAGAATGGATTTATTCTTTAGTCGGTCTTTCCGCTTGTAAAGCACCTGTGATTAGTCGTGCTCTTTCTGATTTATCGCTAATATTACGGAATGCGCTGGACATTCTCCCTCAACCCATCTCGATCTAGTTTTCCAGTCTCCTTATTTACTTAATATATTTAAGAAATTTATATGAATATGTCAAGTGAAAAATGATTTGGAATTCAAGATATTAGGTGAATATGTGCTATTTCTTTAATTTATTTTTTTGGCGAGAAGAGTATAACTGAGTTCATACTGAAAAAGCCGATTGTTTAGCAGGTTGTTGAAAAAAACATTTTGCACTGATTTTTCATAAATAAATAATAGACAATTGAGAACGATAAGTGATATATAAACTATAGGTATGACACTATGAAAGAACGGAATATCTCATGGAATCTTTTTATAGTTCTGTAGTCCTTTCTCCAAAATAATTGTCACACCCATCCTCTCAGCTTGCATGCCTCTGCCACGCGTGCAACACCGACCACCATAGCTGCTAAGCGCGGATGTACTTTTTTTTCTCGCATTGCTTCTTGAATCGTGTTGTAGGATTTTTGCATTTTTTCATCAAGCCGCGAGTGTACGGTTGGTTCATCCCAAAAAAATGAACTTTTATCCTGCACCATCTCAAAATATGATACTGTGACCCCACCTGCACTAGCAAGGATATCGGGAATGACATGGATGCCGCGTTTATGCAGAAAAAGATCTGCCTCGGGTGTTGTAGGACCGTTGGCGAGTTCGCATATAACTTTTGCTTTTATTCGCTCCATGTTGTCTTTGTTAATAGAGTTTTCAAGCGCAGCAGGATACAGAGTATCGACATCGAGTTCAAGGACTGAATCCCGCGGGATACTCTTCGCACCAGGGAATCCATTAACAGCTCCTGTTTTCAATTTGTGTTTCACTAATTCTTCCGCGTTCAAACCTTCGGAATTGAAAATTCCTCCCCGTGAATCGCACACTGCAACGAGTTTACCTCCGCCGAGAAGTTCCGGATGTAACAACGCGGTACGTTGTCCGGCATTTCCAAATCCTTGAATCGCAAATGTTCCAGTAGGATCGATACCTAACGTCTTGCATGCTTCCCTGACAACGATGACTCCACCCCGTGCCGTCGCATCACGGCGCCCTTCAGTACCTCCGATTTGCTGTGGTTTGTCTGTAAATACACCGGGATGATGATTCTGCAGCAACGTTTCATATTCATCCATCATCCATGCCATCGTTTGTGGATTCGTGTAGACATCCGGTGCAGGCACATCTTTATCAATACCGATGTGCTGGACTACAGCGCGGACGTATGCTCGGGATAGATTTTCTAGTTCCCTTTCCGACATCTCACTTGGATTACATACAACACCTCCTTTGCCACCGCCGAGAGGTAAATCCAACACAGCTGTTTTCCATGTCATCCATCCTGAGAGGGCGCGAATTGTATCAGCTGTTTCGTGCGGGTGAAAACGAATGCCACCTTTTGCCGGTCCGCGTGCGGTATTATACTGGATGCGGTATCCGTGAAATATTTTAACCTCTCCGTTATCCATCCGAACAGGCATCGTAAATTTAAATTCCCGTTGCGGCCACATTAATAGTGTTGTTGTCGCCTGATCCAGATTAAGAATTCTTGCCGCCTCGCCAACCTGCTGTTGAAGCACTTCAAACGAGTTGTATGATTGCATTTGTTATTCCTCCTCGGGCTGCACTGGTTGATTGTCGGACTTTTCCACTTCACCTTTTTTATTCAGAAGAATCCGGTACCAACAATTCTTACACATCAGCGTCCGGTCGACACTCAATAATATTTGTTGCCATGGACTCAGCTTCTGACCACAGTGCGGACATGCTTCGAATACTTTTATATATTTTGCCACCTTAGACCTCCGGCTTCAGTATGATTCCTCTATTCTGATGACCATTGATTTTAATAATAAGAGGATTATCAAAATGGAAAAGTTTCGTGTATTTTTTTACCTCCGACGGTGTTTGGGCGAGAAGCCAGTTCCAATCTAGAAAATCCTGCTGCTCAAATTCATTTACGGTAAAATATCCTATACTGAACGACGTAATATTCTGAAAAAAATGCGAACCTTGCGACGGTTTTACAGACATATCCTTAAACCCAGTTTCGATAATTGCTTTTGCTCCGGCAATTTGTTCCCATGTCACCGGTATACCAAGCCATGGATCAAGCGAGCCCCACCGCCCGACACCGATAAGCAGATATGGTTTTTTCTCCCGTAAAAGTTTGGCGTTGAATGCAGCGATTTCCGCAGCTGCTTCCCGACTATCCGCACGATTGAATAGATGATAATCGATTGCGACAACATCATGGACACCACTGATCAGTCCGTGACCAAGCACCTGATTACTCCGGCATAACAATTTGGATTGATCGGATTCATCCGCTGACAATTCCTCAGGCTCACGGTGAACCACTAAGGGTCTCATTTGCAGCAACGCAAACTCCATCACCGGTTGTTCCTTAAGATGAATGTTGACAGCAAACTCTATTTCTACAGGCGTTCCCATACCCCAGACACCCATATCCAACAACAATTCAATGATTTCGGCAATCGGAACAAGATCGTCTTGCAGTATCGGGGCGAATGTCACAACACGTATACCTTTTCGGCCAAGCCCGCTGTAAATCGCATCGTTTTCAGGCAGATAACTTGAGCCGACACAAAGAAGCGTTTGATCCTTTTCTGCAACATCCAATCCATACTGTTGAACCATCACGTCGTGCGTTTCAGTGCCAAAGTCAGAATTCGCATCAAGAACCAGGGAGAAAAAAGATCGCTGTGAAGAATTCAGTGTCTCCTTAACCGAATAAAACTGAGCAATATCTTTTGGATATTTTGAGCAGAAACGAACTGTATTGCCTCCGTCGACAACCCATTTCCCGAGTCCCAAGGCTATGGCTACAATTCCATCCGAATATTTCTGTGGCGGCATAGGATAAAAATTATATGATTTTGCAACTCCGGAGATATACGGATAATAGCGGTTTTCATGTTTCTTGCCTATAAGACACTGTATTATAACCGCCATCTTTTCTTCTTCAGGATGATAGGATGTAATGCGAAGATAATCTTTGGCTCTTCGAAAGAACGTTGAAGCAAACACACGTTTTATGCTGTTCAGCAGTTCATTCAACCGCACAAGAGAATTCGAGTGTGTGTTAGGAATCATGTAAGTTTCATAAACACCCGCGAATGGATGATCATGTGAATCTTCCAACATGCTTGATGAACGCACGGCGAGGGGTGTCCGTACTAGTTCTAGAAACGATGCGAGATCGGCTAACATTTCCGTAGGAAATTTCTCCGCAGAAGTAAATCGCCGAACGATTTCCCGGTCATCGTCACACGTTAGAGCAAATTCGCGTAATTCGTTTTCTTCCAAAAATTTATCAAAGACATCCGTGCCTAGGACAATTGTGGGAGGGACGAAAATTTTTACATTTTCAAATATGTCCCGGACATTATAATCGTCCATAAGCATATTGACGAATCCGAGACCGCGTGCTTTTCCTCCAAGTGAACCGCCCCCTATGCGAGCAAAATTCGTTTCGGAACCAAACATATCTTTGGAGAAAGTGGCAACAATACCCCGTTGACATAAATTACGGTAGTGATGGAGTGACTTTACAAGATTCTTCCTCAATCCTTCGACGGATGAAAAATCTGTAACTTTGCGGGGCCGAATTTTATCGGCAAGCCAAAACTCCGTCCTCGCTTTGAGCCAGCCGGAAAAGTGATTACGGTCCGCATGATAGCGGATACTTTCTTCGGGAACTATCCGGAGCATTTCTTCTAAAGTCTTCATGTCGGTCGCGCGGCCAACTTCTGTTCCATCCGGCATTCGGAAAATAAAATCACCAAACTGAAAATGATACACCATGAATTGTTGAACTTCATTCATGAGTGAAGGCGTGTCTTTCAATACGAATGACGCTCCAAGTTTTTCCGCCAAGTGCTGATTATCCTTCACATTAGACAAAAGGAGTATAGGTAAATCTAATTTTTCTTCTCGAATGGCTCGTGCCAGCACAATACCGGCTTGAGGATCCTGAGCGCCATTCCTGGGAAAGTCAACATCAGAAATAATTCCAAGCACGAAGTTTTTATAATTTTTATAATACGACCAAGCTTCTTCGTATGAACTGCATAAAAGAATTTTTGGGCTCGCACGCATCCGTAAGAATTTATGTCCAAAATCGATGCCTTCAGAGATCAAACGCTGCGACTGCCGCAAGATTTCCGTATAAATAATTGGAAGAAGGGAAGAATAATATTTAACATTATCCTCAACGACGATGATCGACTGTACTCCTACGGTCTGCGTATCATGCTCTACATTTAATTTATCTTCAAGAAATTTTATTATCGCAATAATGATTCGGAAATCGCCCTGCCAGATAAATAATTTATCGAAAATCGATGTATCATGACTCGATATGAATTGATTCAACTCATGAGTATCGTGCATAAGCAAAACAACAGGAATATTTAAATCTGATTCCTTCACCATTCTCGCGAAATCAGTCGCCGCCATATCATCAATATGCAGAGTTGTGAGAATGAGATCGAATCGACGTTTCTCTTCTCTCGCAAGCATCATCGCTTCTTTGCCGCTTGAGACGCACGTTAATTCTGGAGACTGACTTAGATTGATTCCTTCATACTCGCCACGGGTCAATTCATATAATTGACCGTTTTCTTCAAGAAGGTAAAGATCATAGAGGCTTGAAACCAATAAGACATTACTGATACGAATGCGCATGGGATTTTGGATACCATAAAACAGGTTACCATATCCATGCTCGACTGAGGGGTATTCTAACGGATTGACGGTTTGATCGAGACTTTTTTTCATACGACCCTACCCGTTTAACTACACAACCGTCTCCTCGCTATAATTCTATAAACGAGAGAGACGGTTGCGTTGATTGTACAACACCTCTTTCGTAGACTAGACGACGCCTTGATCCATCATCGCATCTGCAACTTTCAAGAACCCACCAATATTCGCACCATTTACATAATTACCAGGTGTTCCGAACCGTTCAGCCATCACCACGCAGGTTTTATGTATGTCCTTCATGATTTGGTGTAAACGGTTGTCCACTTCTTCACGTGTCCATGGTAGGCGCATACTGTTTTGAGACATTTCTAATCCCGATGTCGCCACACCGCCGGCATTTGCTGCTTTTCCCGGACCATAGAGAATTTTCGCATCAAGAAAATGATTCACACCTTCAAGTGTCGTCGGCATGTTAGCGCCTTCTGCCACCACATAGACACCGTTCTTCAGTAAATTTTGTGCATCCTTGCCGTTGATTTCATTCTGCGTTGCGCTTGGAAATGCACACTCTGCTTTGTGATTCCAAAGCGGATTGTAGTCGAGTTTTGCATCAACGGGTGTATAAACCGCGCCCTTAAATTTATCGGCGTATTCCGATATGCGGCCACGCCGAACGTTTTTCAGATCCATGATAAACGCGAGTTTCTTCTCGTCAATCCCCGCCTCATCATAAATATAACCATTAGAATCGGAAAGTGTTACTACTTTTCCTCCGAGTTGGTTAATTTTCTCAACGGTGTATTGAGCCACGTTGCCGCTTCCGGAGACGAGGCATTTTTTTCCTTCCATTGTTTTATTACGAGTTGACAGCATTTCGGCTGCAAAATAAACTGCACCATATCCTGTCGCCTCGGGACGAATGAGTGAACCGCCCCAGTTAAGACCTTTTCCGGTTAGTACTCCAGTGAATTCATTCCGCAATTTTTTATATTGACCAAAAAGATATCCGATTTCTCGACCACCTACACCGATATCGCCGGCTGGCACATCTGTATCGGGACCAACGTGACGGAACAGCTCGCTCATAAAAGCTTGGCAGAACCGCATAATTTTCAGATCGCTTTTTCCTTTTGGATCAAAATCAGAACCGCCTTTGCCGCCACCCATTGGTAATGTTGTCAAACTATTTTTGAATACTTGTTCAAAGGCAAGAAATTTTAGGATACCAAGTGTAACTGAAGGATGGAAACGTAAGCCGCCTTTATATGGTCCGATTGCGCTGTTCATTTGAATACGATAACCACGGTTGATCTGTACCTCACCTTGTTCGTCGACCCACGGTACTCGAAACATGATAACACGCTCGGGTTCGATGATGCGCTCAAGAATTTTGGCCTTGCGATATTCCGGATGACGATCGAGGACTATAGCAAGCGACTCAGCAACTTCCTCTACAGCCTGATGGAATTCAGGTTGCGCTGGATTTTTCGATTTTACATCATTAACAAGATCTTTCACATAACTCGACATAAGAACCTCCAAAGGATCAGTTTATTGAATAATTAAAATGTGTGATCCAAAATTTTAGAAAATTAGCCATGGCGGTTTTCCTTATTTTGTATCACTTTTTTTTAAAAGAACAACAATGATGATGAAAAAAATACCTCAATCAGAATGATTCCATAGATGCATAGTACAAATCTGAAATATGGATTTTCTACTGACTTGATGGTACTGATGTGTAAAAAGAAAAAACTGGTACTTCTACACCTCAATTGTTCTAAACCCGATCGTAGATCTGAGTGTCACCAAGTAGGATGTTAATTGCAGGAGATTCAATATTTAGTCGGTGGTCCGCATATCAATCTCTTGTTATTAGCCATGGTGTTGTTGCGAGTAAACTGGTACTACGGAATACTCAGAATACTTTTTTTTCACCGATCTCGATCTTAATTACTTCATTTCTTATATTAATTAAGAATTTTCTGCATGATAATCAAGCGATAATATAAAAAAAGATAATAAAATTAAGCAGGAACAGATATATTCTTTCCTAGTCTTTATAAGTTATTAAATGTACAATTGAAATAGTTGCAAGGAAATAGAGCAATTTCTTCATACATTTCTTCAGTCTTTCTCATAGATTTCCGATTATGATAGAAGGCATGAATTTTATATGTTAAATAGATTTTATATTCGCTTCGGTCCAACACCGACTGACGATGAAGAAAAAAATCTGATAAGCGGAACTGTCTTCATTCTCTGCGTGGGGATAGCTGTATTCATTATATTTCCGATTTTCCATAATGCGATATCTAATCACTGGTTTGCAGTTCAGGCACTTTGTTTCCAAGTGCTTTGCGTGTTCATCACTGCATGGTTAAATCGACGCGGTTTCACATCTATAGCTGTCTATCTCTTATCGATCACAATGTTAATAACAACAACTCTTCTTTTGATTACAAGTGGCGAGGGAAGCCATGATATTGCCATCACAATTTATCCTGCGACAATTCTGATAGCGGGATTACTTTTGAAAAAACGTCCATTTATTATTCTTACTATTGTAACAATTTTTTGTATCTCCGGCGTCATTATTGCTGAGCTCAATGGTGTTTTGATTACGAAAATGAGTCGGCACACCTCTCTAGAAAATCTTATCGACGCCGTTGTTATTCTTGTGGTGACTTCTTTAGCTGCAGGTTATTTCATCAATAAATTACGAGAGAATTTTAAAAAAATTTCACTTCATAAAGATACCCAGCAACAGTGGGCACAAATTACGGAAAATGCCGGGTGGGGCATTGTAATCGATAGCGGACCAGAACAAACAATCGAGCTAATGAATCATGCATTTGCAGAAATGCACGGTTTTAGTGTAGATGAATTAATGCACAAAAGCATTAGCAACCTCCTTGCACCTGAATATCGAGAGAGAGCCGATCAACAGTTAAAGAATATTTCAAAACAGGGACATCACATTATTGAGACCATGCACATCAGAAAAGATGGTTCTCGTTTTCCTGCACTCGTTGATGTTATAACCATAACGAATAATCGTGATCATGTTCAGTATCGCATAACAAACGTGATAGATATAACAGACAGAAAAGTTTCTGAGAAAACCATAAAGGAATCAAATGATAAACTTCATGCAACATTGGAAGCAATACCCGATTTATTGCTTGAGGTTGATCAAAAAGGTGTTATTTACGATTACCATATTCCTAAACATTCGGAAATCGAAATTCCTGGTGGTGAATTTTCCGGAAAGATCGTGGAAGATGTTTTATCAACCGAGGCGGCGGCAATTATTCATGAAGCAATCGGAAAGGTAACTCAACTTGGTTGGTACCGTGGGGGATCGTTTAAATTAGATTTACATGATGGACCGCATTGGTACGAGCTCTCCATCAGTGCAATAGGAGATAGCCAATCTCCGGGTAGCCATTTCCTTGTCCTTGTTCACGATATTACCAAGCTCAAGCAAATGGAAGAAGAGCTTCAGGCTTCTTCTGAAAAATTCCGTATGATTTTTGAACAAGCCTACGACGGTATCAGTATTTATGAACAAACGCCTGACGGAAAAGATAGGAGGCTTGTTGATTGCAATCGGCGGTATGCAGAATTATCCGGCCATTCAAAAGAAGAATTGCTTCGTATTGGCTTAATCTCTCTTCTTATTGAAAACCATATAAAAATAATTACTCCTCTGACAAACGACCATACACATCTTGAAATCCCGTATGGTGGATCATTTTCTTGGATCAGGCCTGATAAAAAAGAAAATATTATTGAATATACAAGCGTATCTGTCGATATCCGCGGAAAAATATATAACATCGGAATCGACCGTGATGTTACGCAACAGCGTCTCATAGAATCCGAACTACGCGACAGTGAAGAGAAATATCGCACACTCATCGAGACAACAGGCACAGGATTTGTAATTCTCGATGACGAAGGGTGGGTATGCGACGCCAATTCAGAATACGTTCGTCTTACTGGCCATGAATCAATTTTACAAATAATAGGAAAAAATGTTATTGAATGGACCGCTCCTTATGACAGAGCGCGAAATGCTTCCGAGATTATTCGATGCCTGAGGCAAGGATATATTCGAAATCTCGAAATTGATTATATAAATAAAGAAGGCGGTTACGTGCCGGTTGAGATCAATGCAACTGTACTGCAATCAGGTTCTGAGACTAGAATTCTTTCTTTGTGTCGCGACATAACAGAACGGAAACTTCAACAGGAAGCATTGAAAGAATCAATGGAAAAATTCCGCTTGATTTTTGAAAATGCATATGATGGAATCTGTCTATTCGAAGAAAGTCCAGATCCCGAGAAACGAAGACTTCTCGAATGTAATGAACGATATGCCGAACAAGCAGGCCGCAACCGGGAAGAACTTATAAAAATCGGCTGCACATTTCCTCTTATGAAAACATTGACGCAGGAATTGGATCGTACAAATATTGAATCGATGGAGCACGGAAAAGTATTTCGGGGAACCTTCTCGTGGATTCGTCCTGACGGGAAAGATAATATCATCGAATACATCGGCGTAATTTTAAGGATTCGAGGAAAATTGTATGCTATCGGAATTGATCGCGATGTAACAGAACCAAGGCGTACAGAAGTTGAATTACGCGAAAGTGAAGAAAAGTTCCGAATGATTTTCGAAAATGCGTACGACGGGATCAATGTCGTGGAAGAAAATCCAGATCCATATAAACGAGAACTGGTGGATTTCAATGATCGTTTTGCAGAACAGACTGGACGCACACGAGAAGAATTACTACAGATCAAATACCCGTATCAATTACTAAAACCTCTAACACGTGAAATCGATCATGCATCTATACAAGGATTAGAAGACGGTAAATCATTTCGCGGAACATTTTCATGGATTCGGCCCGATGGAAAAGATAATATTATCGAATACGTCGGTGTTGCAATGAGGATGCATGGAAAACATTATACCATCGGAATAGACCGCGATATAACTTCCCAAAAGCGTGCGGAAGAGGAATTGAGAAATAGCGAAGCCCGCTTGAAAGTTATCCTCGATAGCATTCAAGCAGGAATATTAATTCTCGATGCTGAATCACATATTATCGTCGACGCGAATCCGTATGCGCTTCAATTAATCGGCACGGCCCGCGAAAATGTAATCGGAAAACCATGTCATCATAATGTTTGTCCTGCCGATAAAGATAAATGTCCTATTCTTGATTTCGAACGACATATTGATAACTCGGAACACTTTATTTTAAGGTTCGATAGTACTTCAATCCCGATTATAAAAACCGTGGTTCCAATAATGCTGTACGGGCGTCAACATCTTGTTGAATTTTTCATCGACATTTCAGAACAGAAAAAAGCTGAGGAACAAAGAAAAAATCTGGAAGATCAGTTGATGCAGGCACAAAAATTAGAATCGCTCGGTATTCTCGCCGCAGGCATCGCGCATGATTTTAACAACATTCTTCACATCATATCCGGAAATATTAATTTGATTGCAGAAAAAAAGGACAATCAAGAAAGGCTTCTCCACAGACTTGAGATGATGACGAAAGCCACAAACCGCGGAACGCAATTGGTGAAACAACTATTGATGTTTGCGCGGAAGACAGAGACGAATCTCCAATCTGTTTCCATGAACGAGTTGATCACGGATATCTCGAGGTTATTAGAAGAAACATTTCCAAAAAAAATCATTGTTACAAATAGCCTTGCTAAGAATTTACCTCCTGTTATTGGCGACCAGACTCAATTGCATCAAGTCCTTCTAAATTTATGCGTCAATGCCCGCGATGCAATGCCGGCGGGAGGGAATCTAAGTTTTGAAACGAAAGAGTTGCATTTGAATGATGTTAAAGCAAAGTTCCCCCGCGCTTCTGCATCACGATATGTTCTCACTACCGTTACCGATACAGGAATCGGAATAGATGAATTGACATTGAAACGAATCTTCGATCCATTTTTCACAACGAAAGAATTGGGAAAAGGAACAGGGCTTGGCCTCTCCGTTACGTTCGGAATCATTGAAAGCCATGACGGTTTTATCGACGTACAAAGCGCAGTTAATAAAGGAACAACGTTTTTTATTTATCTCCCTGCTTCTGAAAAAAAATTAGATGTGCAAAGCCTTCCAAGTGTCGAAATATCTTCGGCTCCCGCAGGAAACGAAACTATTCTTCTAATTGAAGATGAAGAATTGATACGAGATATGTTTGTCGAAGTTCTCGAAGATAAAGGATACAAAGTCATTACTGCAAAAAACGGTGATGAAGGAGTTGAATCCTATACCGCTCATCGTAATGATATAGCGCTTATCCTTTCCGATTTTGGATTACCAAAAGTCAGCGGTGAAGAAGTCTATTTTAGGATAAAAGAAATCAATCCTCAAATTTTGTTTCTTATCTATACAGGCTTTATTGAACCTGAGAAAAAAGCAGAATTGATAAAATCGGGAATTTGTGATATTATTAATAAACCGTTACAGGCATGTGATGTTTTATTTAAAATTAGAGAAATTCTCGATACTGTAAAACTCTCGAGATGACAAGATTTTCAATTTAAGATAAAAAGCCATCGCGATAATAATTTAAGATTATCTAGTAATGAAGATCCCAAAAAGTTTTAAGAATAAAAAGGAAACGGACAAAATCCTTCATATGGGATTTGAGACCGGGATTCTATTGAAAGCAATCGACGGTTTGCTCGAAATTGCCGGCGGCATCATTCTAATTTTCATGAAACCTGAAACAGTCAATCATATTATTGTCGCTCTTACTCAGCATGAACTCGTCGCAAATCCTGATAAAGCCTGGGCTTGTTACCTTGTTCGTTTCGGACAAGCATATACGACAAGTATGCAGCATTTCGGAGTATTGTATCTTCTCTCTCATGGGATCGCGAAACTCGTGATTATCTATCTACTCTATAAAAAGAAATTATGGTCATATCCATTGTCTATAGTTTTTTTGTTTATATTTATTTTTTATCAGATGGAACGATATTTTCACAGTCATTCAATTTGGCTTTTAATTTTTACATTCCTTGATATTCTTTTAATTGGATTGACATGGTCAGAATACAGGAGATTGCAACGAGCAGGATTTTCAGAATTGTAAGTTGAAAAATTAACTTCATTATTGCTTAATCGATTATTTTAATTTATTTTGCAACTCAATAAATTTATAGAATATTTTTCAAAGATATTGAAGGCAAAAATAATGGTAAGCAGGATATGGCATGGATGGACGTCACATGCGAAGGCAGACGCGTACGAAGAGTTACTAAAAACAGAGATTTTTACCGGTATTCAAAATCGGCACATTCCGGGATACGAAGGGATACAACTCTACCGTAGGACTCTTGAGAATGAAGTAGAGTTCATTACAATAATGTGGTTCGATTCTCTGGATTCCGTACGAGTATTTGCGGGTGAAGATTACGAGCAGGCTGTAGTTCCTCCTGCCGCGCGCAAAATTCTCTCGCACTTTTATGATCGTTCACAGCACTATGAAGTGCGCGTCGATAAATACAAGAAGATCGAGTAGATTAGAATATATAATCGACAGCGTCAGAGTGATTGAATATATTTTCTAATAATCGGCATTCTTAAAAAGGAATCTCTTATATGGATGCATTAACCGTTCACAGAATTCATTTCGCGTTCACCATCACTTATCATTATATTTTTCCACAACTCACGATGGGACTTGCACTGCTCATCGTGATCCTCAAATTACTTCATCTAATAAAGAAAGACGAACGCTTTAACATTGCAGCACGATTCTGGACCAAAATATTTGCTATCAATTTTGCGATGGGTGTGATTACCGGTATTCCAATGGAATTTCAATTTGGTACAAATTGGGCGAAATTTTCGCAATTCGCAGGAGGAGTAATAGGTCAAACATTAGCAATGGAAGGTATGTTTGCATTCTTTCTTGAATCAATTTTTTTGGGATTACTTATTTTTGGTGAAAAACGTGTCGGAAAAATAGGACATTTTCTGTCAGCTATTGCAGTTTGGCTTGGCTCGTGGCTCTCCGGATATTTTATTGTTGCTACGGATGCCTGGATGCAAAATCCGATCGGATATTCTGTAACATCCGACGGAACAGTTTATCTTCAAGACTTCTGGGCTCTATTGATAAATCCATGGGCACTCTGGCAATACGCTCATACAATGGCAGGCGCAGTTGTAACTGCATCGTTTGTCATGGCGTCTGTCGGTGCTTATTATTTGCTTAATCAGCAAGATATTGAACATGCAAAACTTTTTATCAGAATTGGTGTCATCACAGGAATATTATTTTCATTGCTTCTTATATTTCCTACCGGTGATGGACAGGGAAAATTAATTGCTGAAAAACAACCGCTTACGCTCGCGGCAATGGAAGGTTTGTTTGAAACGAAACAAGGCGCAGAATTAATTATAATCGGTCAGCCCGACATCACCAAACAACAAATTGATAATCCTTTGTATGTCCAAAAATTATTAAGCTTTCTTACATATCAAAGATGGAATGCAGAAGTGAAAGGTCTAAATGCCTTTCCGCATGATTGTTGGCCGGATAATATACCATTACTGTATTATAGTTACCATATCATGGTCGGACTGGGAACAATTTTTATTGCGATATTGTTCGTGTCTCTTTTTTATCTTTTAATAAAAAAATTATTCGAGACGAGATGGATTTTATGGATTTTGATGCTGTCATTCCCGTTTCCTTACATCGCAAACACGGCGGGTTGGATGACAGCAGAACTCGGTCGCCAGCCATGGCTCGTGTATGGTTTGATGAGAACCGCAAATGGGATATCGACAAATGTTTCTGCGGGTAACGGTATTTTCACCTTAATCGGATTTCTTGGAATGTATCTTCTATTGGGTATTTTATTTTTATTTCTTGTTATCAAAGAAATAAATCATGGTCCGGAATCGGCTAAAAATTAGTTAAGAGATAAGGAAGAAAAGAATGGAAATTCTCTGGTTTTGGATAATCGCTTTTATGTTAACGATGTACGTCATTCTTGATGGATTTGATATTGGAGCAGGCATTATCCACTTGATCATTGCAAAAACTGAAGAAGAACGCAGTATGATTATTAATGCAATTGGTCCGGTGTGGGATGGCAATGAGGTCTGGCTTTTATCAACCGGTGGTTCCTTATTTCTTGCGTTTCCTCTTTTATATGCATCCAGCTTCAGCGGTTTTTATTTACCGCTCATGATTGTGTTATGGTTATTCATGTTGCGTGCGCTGGGCATCGAATTTCGACATCATGTTCAGAATCCGATATGGAAAACTTTCTGGGATACTTCGTTTTCGATTTCGAGTATTTTACTTGCAATATTTTTCGGTGCTGCGCTTGGAAATATAATTCGCGGTGTTCCGCTCGATCAAACCGGATATTTTTTCGTTCCGCTCTGGACAACATTTACGGTCGTTCCGCAAGCCGGCGTACTCGATTGGTTTACTGTTACTATGGGACTTGTCGCTTTATTTACGTTGACCACTCATGGAGCAAATTATGTTGCATTAAAAACAAGCGGTGATTTACAAATACGTGCACGATCGATCGCGTTCAAAGGAATCATCGGCGTGGTCATTTTATCAATTATAGCTTTAGGATCCGTTATTACTATTCGTCCAGAAGTATTAAAACATTTTACATATCATACTTTTGGATCAATATTTTTAGTTCTGGCAGTAATTGGAGTTGACGGAATGATATATTTCAATCGCAAACAAAATGATCTCTTAGCCTTTTTATCTTCCACAATATTCATTGCAGGTACGCTTGGCGGGACTGCCTTTGGCATGTTTCCAAATGTTTTACCGGCCTCCACTGGTTCTCAATATAATCTAACCGTTTACAATACACTGACAAATAATTACGGATTGAGTGTTGGAATTGCATGGTGGATCATCGGAATTATCCTGACGGCTGGATATTTTATTTTTGTCTACCGGATATTCCATGGAAAAGTAAAAGTAGAGTCAGAAGGATATTAGAGTTCCTTCCGGGTAGAAAACCTTATACAATCCATCGACCATCACATTGGTACACAAAGAATTCGATATTAGAAGATCAATTAATATAAAATTGTCGATGTCTGTTATTATTATGAAAATTATGTGTATTTAGAAAAGATTGACTTTTGTTCCGATGTTATTTTGCACCTTTAAAAAAGAGTAACATTTTTATATTTTCAAGCTTTTCACTTTATAATTCATCCTTCACACCCCTCTAACTTAAATAATTTATGTATAACTTGACATTAACCTTAAAAAGTAATATAATAACATTATAATACTTTAAAATATAAAAGCAATATACTTAAAAATCATTCATTATAGATTCGGAGGCCAAACCTATGGTTAAAAACAAAAAGCGTTTTTTGCTATTTCTTTCACTTGGGATAATATTCCAATACGGCTTAATGGCCTCACAAGGATTTGCACAAGGAACTGCTTCTCCTCCTCTAAAAGTAGATCTAGGAGATACAGCCTGGATGTTAATGTCAACTGCTCTTGTTATGCTGATGACACCAGGTCTTGCTCTTTTCTACGGCGGCATGGTGCGAAGAAAAAATGTTCTTGGCACTATCATGCAAAGTTTTATTGCTCTTGGCGTGATCTCAATACAATGGGTTTTATGGGGATATAGTCTTTCATTCGGACCGGATTTCGGACATATCATCGGCAATTTCTCATGGGCTGGACTTTCTGGAGTTGGTGTCGAACCAAATCCAGATTACGCCGCGACAATTCCACATCAGGTTTTTATGATATTTCAAATGATGTTCGCGGTTATTACTCCTGCACTTATCACCGGTGCAATCGCAGAACGATTTAAGTTTAAAACTTATCTCGTTTTTCTTATTCTCTGGTCAACATTTGTGTATGCACCAATAGCTCACTGGGTGTGGGGCATCGGCGGTTGGATGCGTAATCTTGGAGCTCTTGATTTCGCGGGCGGACTTGTTGTGCACGTTAGTTCAGGCGTCTCAGCGCTCGCAGCTGCAATCGTATGCGGAAAACGTCGCGGACATGGACATATTGGAGAACTCACTCCACCACATAATCTCACCATGACGTTGACTGGAGCAGCATTGTTATGGTTTGGGTGGTTTGGATTTAATGCAGGCAGTGCTTTAGCATCTGGTGCATTGGCCGGCTCAGCATTTATCAATACCCATTGTGCTGCAGCTGCCGCAACTTTATCGTGGACATTCGTTGAATGGGCACACCGCGGCAAACCGACTGTCTTGGGAGCGGCATCCGGTTCGGTCGCAGGGCTTGTCGGCATCACACCTGCATCAGGATTTGTAACACCGCTCGCCGCAATTGTAATAGGTCTCTGTGTCGGCGCTTTATGTTATTGGGGTGTGTCAATGAAGAGTCGTTTTGGTTACGACGACTCGCTTGATGCTGTCGGTGTTCATGGACTTGGCGGTTCGTTCGGAGCCATTGCAACCGGTCTGTTTGCTACTACAGCCATCAATGCTGCGGGTGCTAACGGATTATTCTATGGAAATCCATCAATTCTTGGTGCACAAGTTTTAAGCCTCGTTGTATGCATCGTATTTTCCTTTGTGATGACATGGGTGATATTGAAGATCCTTAAAAAAACTATGGGACTTCGTGTTGATGATCAGGAAGAATTGGAAGGTTTGGATATAAGCCAGCACGGCGAAAACGGTTATTATTTCTAAGAAACCGATTTATTCAATGAAGTTTAAAAGGCGGAAATATTTCCGCCTTTTTTCTTCTTTTATTTTTCCTCTTAATAATATTAATAAAATACTTGTATTATCCTTAATTATTTTATAATATCTTTATATATTCATTTATTTCTAAGCTATTAATCAATTATAACTTAAATAACTTTTTGGGATCGTCATGTCTAAAACAAAACGCGGAAACCGGATTTTCCGATTTATCTTTGTTGGAATAGTATTACAGTTTGTTTTTTTCTTTTCAAGAGCATTTGCGGAGGGCAATGCAATTTCTCCTGCGCATGTCGACGCGGCCGACACGACCTGGATATTGATTTCCACAGGCCTCGTTATGCTCATGACACCAGGGCTTGCTCTTTTTTATGGTGGTATGGTGCGCCGTAAGAATGTTCTTGGAACCATCATGCAAAGTTTTATCGCGCTCGGAGTCATTACATTACAATGGGTTTTCTGGGGATACAGTTTAGCATTCGGACCTGACTTCGGACATATCATCGGAAATTTATCATGGGTTGGCCTTACCAATGTAACGCTTCAACCAAATGTGGATTATGCTGCTACGATTCCACATCAAGCATTTATGTTGTTTCAAATGATGTTTGCAATTATAACTCCCGCACTCATAACTGGTGCATTTGCAGAACGATTCAAATTTAAAACTTATCTTGTCTTCCTTCTTTTATGGTCAACTCTTGTGTATGCACCCATTGCACATTGGGTGTGGGGTTTAGGAGGCTGGATGCGAAATCTTGGTGCGCTCGATTTTGCCGGTGGATTTGTTGTACATATCAGTTCCGGTGCTGGAGCCCTCGCGGCTGCAATCGTCTGTGGACGACGGCGTGGTCATCCCGGTGAACTCACTCCTCCACATAATCTCACAATGACTTTAACAGGTGCAGCACTTTTGTGGTTCGGTTGGTTCGGTTTCAATGCCGGTAGTGCATTGACGGCAGGAACGTTAGCGGTTACTGCCTTCATTAATACACATTGTGCCGCTGCTGCTGCTGCATTATCGTGGATGTTTATGGAATGGAAGCATCGTGATCGACCGACTGTCCTTGGTGCAGCTTCTGGTGCAGTTGCAGGTCTTGCGGGCATAACACCAGCAGCCGGATTCGTAGCACCGCTTGCCGCAATTCTGATCGGAATGTGCCTCGGTGTTTTATGTTATTGGGGCGTCACGCTTAAAAACCGATTTGGTTACGATGATTCACTCGATGTTGTTGGTGTACACGGAGTAGGCAGCTCATTCGGTGCATTAGCAATAGGTTTCTTTGCAACAACTGCAATAAATGTTAACGGCTCAAACGGTCTTTTTTATGGCAATGCTTCTCTGCTTGGCGTTCAATTTCTGTGTGTGGTGGTTACGATCGTTTTTTCGTTCAGCATGACCTGGTTAATCTTGAAGGCTCTGCAAAAAACTATGGGACTTCGTGTTGATGACCAAGAAGAAATGGAAGGATTGGATCTAAGTCAGCACGGTGAGAGTGGTTATTATTTCTAATTAAAATAATTCATTTATATAAAAAGGAGCCGCTTAATTTTAAAGCGGCTCCTTTTTATATTATGGCTAGAGTTCACAATTCTCTATCTTAATTTGAATTTTATCTCCTTCGCTTATCTCTATTTTTCCATAGCATCCTTTAAAGGCCGGGCCGCAATTAATCATTCTTGATTTTCCTAGAACATCCTGACCGCGTGCTTCATGGATGTGACCGCATATCACGATATTGGGACTTTCATACTCGATAAACATTCTGACCGAAATACTGCCGACATGCGATCCGGAATTGATGCGATCGAGTTTTGTTTTGGCCGGCGGTGTATGAGTGACGAAAACTTTCACTTTTGCATCTTTCACCAATTTATATCCATCAACTATTATTTGAGCAATGTTTTCTTCGCTCAGCTCATTCGGAGTTCTCATTGGCGAATCAGGACATCCCCCAACTCCAAAAAAACCAACTTCACCAATTATCACTCCGCGGCCATGAATTGATATTCCTTTTTCAATTATGGCATCTTCTGCTTCAGGCCGATCCATATTTCCGGCGAGAGCAAAAACATTTTTGTTTGGAATAAGAAGTTGTCTTAAAGCATTCTTCATCTGGTTTAAACCGCCGTTGTTTGTTATATCACCACCCAAAATTATTAGATCGGCATCTGATTCTGCCGACAGTATTCTTGTTGCCATTCCGATAGCATCGTGTATATCCGTCAGTGCAATTATTTTCATAATCTTAACCCAAGAATTCTAAATTTAATATTTTCCGTTCAATCTTTTTTTCCAACCACCATTCGAGTAATCTAATCAAACAGGCAAGAGTGATCACTGTAACTATATACACAATCGGATATGGATACACAAAAAATGAAAAAACATATATCCCGCAAATAAGAAAAACAGGCACAACAAAAAGAATAATACCAAGCCGCGTTATCCTTCCACCGATCACTCGCGGCGAAGAAAAAGGCAATCGTGGTTTAAGAAGAAATAGTATTTGAAGATTCAATTGGCTTAAGAGAAATAGAACGATAAGATGCATTATTACCTGAAGAAGAGAATCGAATTGCCAGACAAAAAAACACCCGAGCAAAAAAAGATACGGAAGAATGAAAAAGCGCACAAGTGTTTTCTTCAACGACAGTATCAATGATATCCGGTCAGACGGCGTCGCGAAAAAAATCCATGCTGCTTGATATGTTTCAGATTGGGTTACTGCTTCTTTCAACATCCATGGAAATATAATCAAAGCTACATAAAGCAAGAAAGAATTGCCGCCGCCCTTCCAGTGCGGATGAAATGGATTGAACGAGCCGCCGCTGTTTTGGAGCCCCATCAAAATATACAAAACAGTCAGAGGAATTATTGCCAGAATCGTTAATCGAAATCGTGTGTCATTTTTAAACTGGCAAAGAATCAATCGAGTAATAACGCGATCCTCAGGGACTTTCATAACAAACATGGACGAATGTTCACCAGAGTTTTGAGTACTTCGATTAATAGCCTCAGGAATAGAAATCGCTTTCGAAAGATTCTCGGAATATTGAAGAGAAATTTTTGACAATGCCCGCGGTATAAGAACGATAAATATAAAAACCACGCCGATAGCTGGAATCACTGTTTGGTAATTCAAGTTTCCAGCGCCAATATCTACAATCGCACTGAACCAGCTCGTCGGAATTAAAAATACCCACCATGGTTTTTGTGACGGAAGCGCTCTACTGAGTTTTTCGAGTAAACCCGGTAGAAGTGCATATCCGCCAAAGATACCAAATGAAAAAATTAATTGAACGTAAGAAAGAATATTTTTCAATTTCCTGAAATGAATAAATCGCAGCACAGAAGTATATAACAAAATGATGACCATCGTGATGAAAATAGCCGTCATAAATAAAGCTACAGTTCCACAAAAGAAAAGCGCCGGATCCAAATCTATTCGATTTATTCTAAGATATTTCACAGAACTCATTAGTAGTATGGTTGGTAATCCAAATACTGCAGTTGTGAAAATAACTATGATAAGTACAAACGCAGTTTTTGAGGCAAAATAAGTCTTTGAAGAAACCGGTTGGACACTGAATATTTGATAATCTTCAGGAGCGACAACACGTGTTCCAAATTCAAACATTATTAACGAACCTATCATAATTACGAGAAAAGAAAAAACTACAAATGAAGTCCAGAAAGGATCGCTAATCCGGATAACAAAAATGCATTGCATCAATCCAAGGAATCCGTACATCGCAATCATCATCCAAAGAGAGTGATTCAGATTCTTCGAGTGTGATGTGGAATAAATAACTTGTTCTCGATTTGCCAATCGAAAAGCGAGAGCGGTCATCACTTTCCATTGAGCATAATCAACTCCAAACGCTTCCATCAAACGGCGCATCATGAGCCCAGCGCCTCCAGAAAATCCTGTGCCGATTCTTTTGCATCCCGGACTCCGGTAAGCTTGCTGAATGCTCCTTCAAGAGATTCCTCGCCAACCGATTGTGCTATTTGAACCGCAGTTCCCTCCGATATTATTATTCCATTATTAATAATTGAAATACGGGTACAAATTTTTTCTACAACTTCGAGAATATGAGAAGTGAAGAATATAATTTTTTGTTGTTGAGCTAATTTTTTCAAGAGTTCTTTGAAGACGAGAGCCGAATTTGCATCGAGTCCGTTCAGCGGTTCGTCAAGAAATAAAACACTCGGATTATGGACTAAAGCCGCTGCGATCACAATTTTCTGCTTCATTCCTTTAGAATAAGAACCTAGTCTTCCCGAACGGTCGTCCCACAATCCAAACAAATTAAGAAATTCTTCAATCCGTTTTCGGGCAACATTACGATCGAGATGATGAAGATCGGCAATCAACTGCAAATATTCCCAGCCGGTCAGGCTTTCAAATAGTGCACCGGATTCAGGGACATAACCAAAACGTTTTTTCACTTCGATCGGGTCTTTAATAATGTCGAAGTTTTCAATAGTCGCTGTTCCAGTCGATGGTAATATCAACCCGGTCAACATCTTTACTGTTGTGGTTTTTCCTGCACCGTTTGGTCCCAGGAAACCAAAAATCTCTCCAGCATCAACTGTCAAATTAAGATCATGAACAGCTTCTTTATGATCAAATATTTTTGTCAAACCAAATGTTTTTACCATGAGCGCAATTATCAAAAATTATTTAATGCTTTATTCCGCGTGTTGTTCGCGGGCTGATTAATTGTTTTTTGTAGATATATTGAAATGTAAGATAGTTCGATTGGAATCGCAACAAGTCGTTCGTTGGTACCGAACACAAAGAGCAGCGTGAGATTATTCAAAGGTCTCCAACACGCTACGTAATTGTTTCAATCGTTCCTCCGGCGTCTTGCCCCGAATTAAAAATCGAATTTTCAACTGTATTTTATCTTGTATCAAAAGCGGTTTATATTTTTGCAATAGTGGAAAACGATCTATAATTCTTTGGAACGGCGGAATCACTCCTTCACGCACCTCGTAAAAATCCTTCTCCGCATCAGAAGGCAATGTAAGAAACAATGTATCCTGCAAAAGATCTACTTTCACAATTCCTGCTTTTGCCGCCAGTAATTTTACTTGGACAATTTGGAATAGATTCTCGACTTCCTCCGGATAATTTCCAAACCGATCGCGGAGTTCATTTCGGATATCATCAACGACAGACTGCTCAGTCGCCGCGTACAGACGCCGATAGACATCCAATCGCTCGGAATCATGCTCGATATAAATATCAGGGATCAATGCCTCGATATCAACGTCAATCAACGTTTCAGTGGAAGGTTTGTGAAGGGTTACTTGATCAAATACTTTTTCAAATTCTTCCTGTTTCAATTCTTGAATTGCATCTTCAAGAATTCTGGTATACATCTCAAAACCCATTTCCATGATGAATCCACTTTGCTCAGCTCCTAAGATGTTACCGGTACCGCGAATTTCCATGTCGCGCATGGCGAGATTGAATCCTGAACCTAGTTCGGTGAATTCTTCGATTGCCTGAAGCCGACGAATTGCATGCTTCGGAAGCGATGAAATCGGTGGAGTTAAAAAATATGCGTAAGCTTGTCTATTCGCTCTACCGACTCTTCCGCGAAGTTGATATAATTCCGCTAATCCAAATCGATCGGCACGATTGATGATAATTGTGTTTACATTCGGCAAGTCGAGGCCGGACTCTATGATTTTTGTGGCAACAAGCAGATCGAATTTCCGTTCCAGAAAATCCAACATTACTTTCTCGAGTTCATGTCCGGTCATTTGTCCATGAGCAAATCGAATACGTGCCTCCGGAAGATGGCGCTGAAGAAATTGAACCACGTTCATCATATTTTCAATCCGGTCATGAACAAAAAAAACTTGACCATGTCGATGTAGTTCACGCAGCACTGCTTCACGAATTAATCCTGGCTCTAACTCAGCAATTTCTGTTATGATGGGCAACCTGTTCCGCGGCGGAGTATTTATAATCGAAAGATCGCGGGCGCCCATCAAAGAAAAATGTAATGTCCTCGGTATCGGTGTCGCAGTAAGTGTAAGAGTATCCACAGAAGCTTTTTTTACTCTGAGCTTTTCTTTTGCAGAAACTCCGAATCGTTGTTCTTCATCGATAACCAACAAACCGAGATCTTTGAACTGCACGTCCTTCGAAAGAAGCCGGTGAGTTCCTATAATGATATCGATTGATCCTTCTTGGAGTTTTTTCAGTATTTCATTTTGTTCCTTTTTAGTACGGAATCTTGAAATGACTTCGACACGAGCCGCATAGGGTTTCAGACGATCGTTGAATGTGTTAAAATGTTGTTGAGCTAGAATCGTGGTTGGTACCAATATGCCGACTTGTTTCCCTCCCATCACAGCCTTGAATGCCGCACGGACAGCGACTTCGGTCTTTCCGAATCCGACGTCGCCGCAAATTAACCGGTCCATCGGACAGTCGGCTTGCATATCATGCTTAATGTCGGCAGTTGCAGTTGCTTGATCTGCTGTGTCTTCATACATGAAAGACGCTTCTAGTTCTTTTTGCCATAACGAGTCGCTGGGAAACGCAAAACCTTTTTCCGACCTTCTCTTAGCATATAATTTTATCAGATCACGAGCTATATCTTTTATACGGCGTTTCGTTCTTTGTTTTAGTCGTTCCCAATCCATGGCACCTAATTTATGAAGAGCTGGGACATGACTTTCTTGAGAAGAATATTTTTGAATTCGATTAATATAATTCAGATTGACAAAGAGAACATCGTCGTCTGCATAGAGTAGCCGAGCAACTTCTTGCTCAACATCTTGTATCGAAATTTTTTGTAGGCCAGAAAATTTACCGATCCCATGATCGACGTGAACGACAAAATCTCCCCGTTGAAGTTGTGAAAATTCTTTCTGGGACAATCCCTTAAAACGTTTTTTCTTTGTGACTGCGCGCCGTATCAAACGACCAAAGACTTCATGTTCCGTGAGAAAAGCACATCGTAGATCCGGAAGAATAAAACCCCGATGGAGTGCATCTGTACAAAAATAAATTGTAGACAATTCTTTTTCTTGGTCGATGTCTGTTAATAATTCTTGCAAACGTGTTGCTTCATCCGGTGAATCAGAAAAGATTATTGTTTTATATCCATCGTTTGAGAGCGACAAAAGATATTTTTTAAAATTGTGAACACTTCCATTGAACGCAGGTTGTGGTCTAGCGCCAAGATCTATCATTCCATCCGACTGTTGCGTGAACGGAAGAATCCATGCAATATGAAACTTTTTCAGTCTGGTAATAATTTCTTCAGGAGTGAAAGATTGTGGATCCATTTCCATGTGAAGTTCGTTAAATAAACTAGCCAATATACGTTCGTCTGGAGATATGATATGAGTGTGCTCAGGTAAATAATCAAAAATCGAACCTGCATAATCATTCTGAAGTAAAGAAGAAAAAAGATTTGGAATAATTGTTGCAACAGTCAGTTCACGAATTGATCGTTGAGAGAGTACATCGAACTCGCGAATTGACTCAAGTGTATCACCCCAGAATTCCAAGCGAATCGGATTATCACCGACGGATGGAAAAACATCAATAATTCCTCCGCGAACGGCATAGTCACCCGGCTCAGCAACAAAATCCTCTATTTGAAATCCAACACTTTGTAACGATTCAATCAATTTTGAAAATCCAATTTCATTCCCTTGTTCGACTCTTAATACCTTTTTAGAAAATTCAATTGGCAATGGGAGTTTTGAAACTAATGCAGATATATGTGTACAAAGAATAAAGTGATTTGAAGATTGGAGATTACATAACGCTTCCAGTTGTTGCCTGTTTCCTAAAATATCCAATGCGTGTGGTTGATGTGCAGATTCTGTGAATAAGATTACACGGCCATCGGAAAATAACTTTTCACAATCATCGGCTAATTGCTCTGCTTCATGACGTGTATCGACAATAAATAGAATTGATGAAAAATTATTACTCAACTCAATTGAAAGAAATGAATTAAATGATCCGGCGATATTAGAAAGAAGAACAGAGTTATCTGTTTTGAATCTTTCGATAATTAATTTTATCGGTTGATAATTTGAAAGAAGGGCAGAAACATCTTGAATGGTGACAGTCGATGTAAGCATGAATGTTACAATCATTAACCGATAGAATATTTTTTATTTTCGATAGCGGCACGCACAAAACCATCAGCTTGCAGCAATCGAGCTTCCGCTTCTTCAGATGAAACTCCGGCTTTGATCATCACAATCGCTTTTTTTACATGACCGCCGGAAATTTCCAGGTAACGACTTGCTTCGTCATAAGTTACATTTGTTATCATCATGAGTATACGTTTCGCTCGTTCGACTAGTTTATTATTTGTCAACTGTAAATCGATCATCATATTTTCATAGACCTTTCCTAGTCGAATCATCGAAGTTGTAGTAAGCATATTGATCACCATTTTTTGTGCAGTACCAGATTTCATTCTCGTCGAACCCATTATTACTTCCGGACCAACATTTGGACAAATTGCAATATCAACATCGATATTAAAATCATGACGAGGATTGGTTGTCAAGAAGATAGTTTTAGCGCCGATACTGTGAGCATAACGTAAACCACCGATGACATATGGTGTTCGACTACTTGCAGCCAGACCACATACAACATCTGATGCAGAAATATTTATATTCTTTAAATCGTTCTCTCCATATTCCTCTCTATCTTCTGCGCCTTCTTGTGAATGAAATACAGCTTTTTCACCTCCAGCGATTAAACCTATTATTAATTCCGGTCTTGTACCAAACGTTGGCGGACATTCAGCAGCATCTATAATTCCCAATCTACCACTCGTTCCGGCTCCGATATAAATGAATCTTCCATTATGTTTTAATGCATTGACAATAAAGGTAACAGCTTGCTCGATATAAGGTAATTCAGCTCTGACAGCATCAGCTACAGTCTTATCTTCATCATTAATAATTTCCAATATTTCTAACACAGAATATGAATCTACATCTATACTTTTCGTATTTCGTTGTTCTGTATTTAAATTCTCGAGATATTTAAAAAGCTGAATATTGTCTGTCATATCAAACCTTTTTTTGTAGGATTATTATTTTTTTCTCTCGATTTGCAATATCAGCATCACCTCGGAAAACAATATCTAATTTTGTAATTAAAATATCAGGTTTCTTTTTACGAAACAAGCTAAGTTCATCATCAATATTTCCTCCTTTTAAAGCTAAAATAGAATTCGTAGGAATATTATGGACTTCAAATCCTGGTTTTATCGTGATTAATTCTCTCATATTATTATTATTCACATGGCGCAATAAAGTAGCACCATATTTCCATAAATCAAGTAGTGGGCCAACTCCACGAAATATAACATAATCATACCTTTTCGAGAAATCCTTTTTTTTATAAAGGTCTTCTGCACGCGAACAAAGTGCTTCAATATTTGATAGATTTAACTTAGATAAAATATTATTAAGAGCATCAATTTTTTTTGATATAGAGTCTAATAACGTTATCGATAAATCCGGTCTTATTATTTTTAGAGGTATTCCTGGTAATCCTCCTCCGGTGCCAACATCAATAACGGAAGTAGAAAAATGTAAATTGTTTTTGAATAAAAAAGAAATGCTATGTAAAATTTGTTCTTCCCAAATTGTTTCTTCACTTTTCCGTGAAATCAAATTTACTTTCTGATTCCATTCTAGAAGTAAACTAACATATAACTCAAGTTGTTCTACCTGATTACGCAATAACGGAATACCGTTTGCATTAAGAAGTAATTCAAACCATGTTGAATTTTTAATCATGTTTCACGTGAAACCTTATACTGATTTTAAATAGATTAATAAAACAGAAATATCTGATGGAGTTACTCCTGCAATTCTAGACGCCTGTCCGATTGAAGTTGGTCGAACTCGTTTAAGTTTTTCTCTTCCTTCTGTACTTAAAGATTTGACCCGATTGTAATCAAAGTCCTCCCGTATTATTATTGATTCTTGTTTTACGAAATCTTTTATTTGTTCAAATTGACGTTTGATATATCCTTCATATTTAATTTCAATTTCGAGTTGTTCAATTACCTCATATTTCTCCAACAGTTTTTTTAACTCTTCCTGTTCATCAAGATTTTTAATAAATTCCTTCAAAGAGATTTCCGGTCTACGTAATAATTTTACGATAAATTCATTTTCTTCAATTGTAGAACTACCTATTGTGTCTAGATAAACATTAATTTTTTTTGGTGTTATTATTTTTGTGTTCACTAATATCCATGCTTTCGAAATTGAATTCTCTTTATCTTTAACTTTTTTGTAATTATCATTAGAGATCAAACCGTATCTATTCCCATATTCCATCAAACGACGATCAGCATTATCCTGACGAAGTACAAGTCTATACTCGGCTCGAGAGGTGAACATTCTGTATGGTTCTTCTGTACTTTTATTTACTAAATCATCAATTAAAACTCCAATGTAAGCTTCGGATCTTTTTAAAACAAAAGGCTTTTCCCTTTTTATTTTCAATGCTGCGTTAATTCCTGCAATCAATCCTTGTGCCGCGGCTTCTTCATATCCTGATGTTCCATTTATTTGTCCTGCAAAATAAAGACCTTCTGCTAATTTTGTTTCAAGAGTTAATTTTATTTGATGAGGTGGAAAATAATCGTATTCAACTGCATAACCAGGACGAAGCATTTTAACATTTTCGAGCCCCGGAATACTTCTCAATCCTTCTAGTTGAATATCACCCGGTAAACTAGTTGCAAACCCATTCACATAAACAACTTCAGAATCATATCCTTCCCTTTCCAAAAAAATATGATGTCTCTCTCTTTCTGTAAATCTATTTATCTTATCTTCGATGGAAGGACAATATCTTGGACCGATTCCTTTTATTCTTCCAGTAAACATCGGTGATCGATCGAAACCTTTTTTAAGGATTTCGTGTGTATTTTTTGTTGTATATGTTAAATACATTGGAATTTGTTTTTGTAATATTCTTTCTGTACGAAATGAGAATGGTTGTGGAGGATCATCCCCTATCTGAATTTCGGTTTTATCAAAATCTATACTGTTATAATCAATACGTGGCGGTGTACCAGTTTTTAATCTTCCAAACTCAAACCCAATTTTTACAAGCGATTCCGTAACTCCTGTCGAGTCTTTCTCTCCATATCTACCTCCTACACAACTTTCTAGTCCTGTATACATCAAACCATTTAGGAATGTACCCATACAAAGAATGAGGGCTGTGCATTTTAATTCTTTACCCGTTTTCGTCTTAATACCCACTATTTTTTTATCTTTAACAGCAATGTTTAAAAGAGAATCCTCAAGAATTTCCAGTTTATTAATACTCTCAACCAATCTTATTGCTTCTTTTGAATACCAAGCTCTATCATTTTGTGAACGAGGTGACCAAACTGCCGGACCTTTTGATTTATTAAGCATTTTAAAATGAATTCCAGTTTTATCGGCAAGTTGACCCATTACTCCACCTATAGCATCAATTTCCCTTACGAGATGTCCCTTGGCCGTTCCGCCTATTGCTGGGTTGCAAGACATTCTTCCAATTGCGTTTTTATCCATTGTTAATAACAACGTTTCACAACCCATTCTTGCGGCAGTTATGGATGCTTCGATTCCCGCATGACCACCTCCCACAACTATAATATCAAAATTTTCCTTCATTGTTTCACGTGAAACATATTATTTTCCAATACAAAATCTTGAAAATATTTCATTCAATATATCTTCAGATGTTGTTTCTCCAATAAGTTCTCCTATTATATCTAAAGCAGCTCTGATATCGATTACAATCAATTCATTGCCTTTATTGGTTTTTAATGATTCTAGAGATATTAAAAGTCTCTCTTTTGTTCTCTGAAGAATATTTCTATGTCGTGAATTCGTTATCACCAAACTTGACTCGTTGCCTCCAGGTTTAATTTTTTTTACCATAATTGATTTTAATTCATTTAATCCAATTTCGTTTTTAACGGAAATTTGTACCGAATCTTTAAATTTTTCTTTTAAACCACTAATCTTTTTATCTGTGATTAAATCGATTTTATTAATACAGAATATTGTTTCTGCATTCTTAAATTCATTTTTTATTTTTTTATATTCTCCGAATTCTATTTTTAATTCATCTTCACTCATTACACTTTCAACTAAATAAAGTAGAAGATCGGCTTTTTTCATCATTTTCTTTGTTCTATTTATTCCTTCATATTCAATTTCATCTTCCGCAATTCTCAATCCAGCTGTATCAGTTAAACTAAATAATAAACCATTGATTGTTATATTTTCTTCTATTGTATCTCTTGTTGTTCCTGCTATATGACTTACTATTGCACGATCTTCTTTTAATAGTTTATTTAATAAACTTGATTTTCCTGTATTTGTTTTTCCAATTATTGCTGTTTTTACACCTTCACGATATATTCGTCCTTCTTTAAATGATTCTATAAGATTTTTTATTTTGTTAATTGTTTTTTCAAGAAATTCTTTTATATCTTCTTTTTTTGCAAGCTCAATATCTTCTTCGGTAAAATCAAGTTCAAGTTCTAGAAGTCCACATATTTTCAGTAGTTCGCTTTTTAAATTTTTTATTTCATTTGATAGATATCCTTGAATTTGTTCAATTGAATTCCTTCTTGATAATTCATTACGTGCATATATCAAATCTGCTACTGCTTCTGCTTGAACGAGATCTATTTTTCCATTCAAGAATGCTCTCTTTGTAAATTCGCCAGGTTCTGCAAACCTGCAACCTGTTGCAATAACGGTATTAAGTATTTCTTCGGTGACGTACATTCCGCCGTGACAACTAAGTTCAACTGTTTCTTCACCTGTGTACGAATTTTTTTCACTAAATACGGTCGCTATAACTTGATCGATTGGAATATTATCTTTTCCTAAAATTATTCCGAAATGTACTGTATGAGTTATTGCATCTGCAAGTCTTATTTTTCCTTTAAATATTTTATCGATTGTTTTACATGCTGTAGGTCCACAGATCCTAATTACAGAAATTCCACCTTCTCCAATTGGAGTTGCTATTGCTGCAATGGTGTCATTATTTTTAATAATAGCTGTCATTCTAATTTTATTGTTAAATCTAACATTTTTTTAATCTCATCGCAATTAGTCAGTTATTAAATAAAAAAGTCCGCTCGAAGCGGACTCTTTCATTAATACTTACTTCTTTTTATATGCAGAAGGCAATGTATCATACCATTTAGAAAATACGCCTCCTCTTTTCTTTTTTCTTTCAATTTTTCTCAGTGGTTCATCTTTACTAAATTTATTTGTCCATAATTGTTGAACACTCATTGTTATATTGAAGACTGCGTAATAAAGATTTAATCCAGATGGCCAATTATTAAACATTAACGTCATTAATATAGGAAAGATCCATACCATTGCTTTTTGTCTTGGATCTTTTACAGTCATCTTTTGTTGAATAAACATGCTTACTCCCATAAAGAGAGCGAGCCCGCTTATATGATTTCCTCCAAAAATTGGTATTGTAAATGGTAAATGCATTATTACGTCTGGCGCAGAAAGATCTGTCATCCAAAGCATAAAACTTGCATGGCGTAATTCAATGGCCGTACTGAACACATTGTATAATGCTAATAAAATCGGAAGTTGTAAAAGGAACGGTAAGCATCCTCCTGCAGGATTTACTCCGTAGTCTTTATAAAGGTTCATTACTTCACGATTCATTCTCTCCGGCTCATCTTTATATTTTTCTTTTATTTCTTCCATCATTGGTTGAAGCATTTGCATTTTTTTCATCGACTTCATTGAAGTCTTTGTTAAAGGGTAAAGAAGTAAACGAATGATGAACGTAAAGATGATTATTATAATTCCATAATTTGGAATGAAACTTTTTAGAAATGTAAATAACGGCAACATGAAATAAATCGCTATTGGGCGGACTAACCATTCTATCCCGAATTTCATTATTCTCTGAAGATCGACATCGTAACTTTTTAATAAATAATAATCCAGTGGCCCTAGAAAGATTGTTACTACTGTGTTCTCTCTTGTGTTTCCTTTAAATGGAATTTTCAATCCTGCAGAGTATAATTTTGTGAAACCGTTATCTGGCGCTCCGCGTTTTATACCATTAAGAACTACTCCCGATCCTTTTTCTGATCTTGGAATCATTGCCATAGCAAAATACTTATTTCGTATTGCAATCCAATCTGTTGATCCTGTTAAATCAATCTTGTCTTCCTTATCGTAAGCTGATGCGTTTAGTTCGGTTAGTTCACGACCGATAAATGTGTATGCTTCCGAGTAATTGGATTCATCAACTGAATTTCTTTCTGTGTACCGTAAACTGTTCTCCCAAACGATTTGGTATTCGTAGTTCGCGATTACATCACCCATGTTTATCAATTTAAATTCAGTTTCAAACGAATAACCACCATTCTTTAGTGTAAATCTCTTTATAATTGATCGCCCATCCGCAAGTGAGAGCTCAAATTCTAGATCATATTCTTCTTTTTCTTTCAGAATTTGATTGTAGCTTCGTGTTTTGAAATAAAAATTTCTCGTATTGATCAATTTTCCATCTGTGGTCATGAACAACAAACTTAAATCTCCGCCAGTTTTATAATCTACCAGCTCGACTGGAAATCCATTCCATTCTGCATGTTTTTTAAGTGTATATTCTTTTAACAATCCCCCTTTTGTTGTAAAAATCGCTTTGTATAGATCCGTTTCAATTGTGATCGTCGATTCATTTTCGAAAGGTAATCTTGAAAAAAATCTTCCTAATGTATCTTCTTTTACTGTTTCAACCGGTTCCTCTTTTTTTTGCGGTTGTATTGTTATTGTATCTTTTTTAATTGTCTGGGAATTGTTTTCTCTTGTTGGTGTGGATATATAAATCCACATCATCAAGATCACACCGATAAGAATAAAACCAAGTACTGATTGTTTATCCATTCCTAAACCTTTCAATCATAATAATTATGGAACTGGATCGAATCCTCCTGGATGCAGAGGATTACATTTTAAAATTCTAAAAATTGTCAAATATAAAGCTTTTGGAAATCCATATTTTTGAAATGCTTCAATTGCATACATTGAACATGACGGATAAAATCTACATTTTCCCGGAAATAACGGCGATATATAATGTTGATAAAATTCGATTATTCTTTTTGCAAGAATATTCATTTTTTTTCCGCCATCTACACTAACTTTGTAAGAAGATGAAAGAATTCTTTTTCTATTTCTTGAATATTTGGATATATTTGGCCACTTTTTTTATTTCGACTTGGTCTACAAAGAAGAATTAAATTTGTTATTTTTCCTTCTTTGCATTGTTCTACCAATCTATTTTTATTAATACGAACAATCTCTCTCATTTTTCTTTTTAGACGGTTTCGATCAACAGCAGAACAAAAACGCTTTTCAACTGCAAAGCCAATTTTTAACATTTCCTGTTTAGATGCTTGTTCTTCTCGAAGAACGATTATTTTCAAATATTTTTCAGCAAATATTTCGCCTTTTTTGAATACTTTTTGAAAATCTCCGTATCCTCGAAGAATATCTTGTTTCCTGAGAGTGTGGCGCATATTAACGCCTCACATTAAAGTGGGTTTACTTTTCGTGGCTGACGGTGAGTTTATGACGACCTTTCGCGCGGCGACGATTTAATACTTCTCTTCCATTTTTTGTCTTCATTCGTTCACGAAATCCATGCTTATTTTTTCTTTTTCGATTACTTGGTTGAAATGTTCTTTTCATAGATTCTCCATGTGTCTGAATTCATACTTCTTTTAAAGTTATAAAATATAAAAATTTTTTCTTAGAAAATAAAGTTATATTTTTTAATTTTTCCCCTTGCGCTCAGTGCAAAAATGTGTTATAATAATTCGCCCATTTCATGATTATGTTTTGTTTATAATATGTGAATAAGTTTTAATTGTATTTTACTTTTTTTTGGTGAATTTTTTGCAGTTTCTTTGTAGATATTATTTGTGGATAAGTTGTTAGCAATGTTGAAAATAATACGATTTGCCATTGAAAATGAACAATTTAACTAGTTTGCATTCATGTGAATATTTTTTCCGAAAGAATCCTTTTGATAATTCACAAAAGAATGGTTTATAACTATTCTTAAAAAATGTTAATATGTGTTTATAACTTTTTAAACTATATCAATAACCCAATGGAATCAGAAACTTTACTTCGAACAGATGTGGATAACCAGAGTGAAGTAAAAGCGGCAGAGAAGGTATGGAGTGAATGCCTCTCAATCATCAAGGGAGATGTAAATAGTCAAAGTTATAAGACATGGTTCGAGCCAATTATTCCTGTTTCGTTTGATGGGACCCAGTTGGTAGTCCATGTTCCAAGCCAGTTCTTCTATGAGTGGTTAGAAGAACATTATTATGGTTTGATAAATAAAGCAGTTACAACTGTTGTTGGAACAACCATCAACCTTGTGTATTCAATTGAGCCCGAGAAGGCATTTTCTCAGGATGAATATCGTCATTCGACAATAAATGTCCAAAACCTTCAACAACAATCAAATCAAAAGGGATTTGTTCAAGCAATTCAATCCCTTCCACCTTATCAAAGTTATCTTAATCCCCGATATACATTCGATAATTTTATTAAAGGTGAGAGTAATCAGTTAGCAAGAGCTGCTGCACTAGCTGTCGCAAATAATCCTGGTGGAACATCTTTTAATCCACTTGTTATTTATGGCGGCGTTGGTCTTGGTAAAACTCATTTAATTCAAGCAATTGGAAATCATGCGTTGTCTAGCAAGAAGGCGCAACGTGTAATGTACGTTTCAAGTGAGAAATTCACTATTGAATTTGTGGATTCAATTCAAAGTGATAAAACTAGCGAGTTTTCTAATTTTTATAGAAGCATGGATCTTTTAATTGTCGATGATATCCAATTTTTCACCAGTAAAGAGAAAACGCAAGATAGCTTTTTTCATACATTTAATGCTCTTCATCAACTTGGAAAGCAAATTATTCTTTCAAGTGACCGGCCGCCAAAAGAATTAAAGGGACTTGATGAACGTTTGATTTCTAGGTTTCAATGGGGACTTACAGCCGATATTCAACCACCTGATTTAGAAACTCGTATCGCTATTTTGAATCGTAAAAGCGAAGATGATGGTATTGATCTTCCCCAGGATGTTATTGAATTTATTGCTATTAATGTTACATCAAATATCAGAGAACTTGAAGGTTGTTTAATAAGTCTTCTTGCAAAAGCATCTCTTGAGAACAAAGATATAAATGTTGACCTTGCAAGGGAAGTCTTGAAAATTGTAGTCGGTGAAATTAAAACCCATATTTCTATTGAAGAAATACAGCGTATTGTTTGTGAATATTTTAATATTGCTGAAGATCTTATCCGCGCAAAAACTAGAAAACAGGAAATTGTAAATGCACGCCAGATTGCAATGTATCTTTCAAAAGAATTAACCAATTCTTCATTAAAAACCATTGGATTGCATTTTGGTGGTCGTGATCACAGCACTGTTATTCATGCTTGCCAGACTGTAGAAGAACAAACTGAGAAAGATCAAAAATTCCAGTTGATAATTCATCAAATAAAAAAGAAAATTGAATTACTAGGAAGGTAGTTGATCCTTTGTGAATTCATGTGAATTAATTGTTGAATAGATTTTTTTATTTCAGTTATTTAAAAAAAGATTGACCTTATCCACAAATGATTTAAATTATTCACACAATTTCTTCATTCATTCTTTTTCAATTTTCTTTTATTTCTATTCATAAATGTCATTTATCGGTTTTTTTTATTTTTATCAACATTCACACAGAGTTTATTATAATGATTATCTTTTATTTAAAAACTAATTATTATAATAAGATCACATGTTGTAAAATCTGCAAAATTTTTTGTATATTTCATATTAACTTTTGCATTGGAGGTCAGAATGAAATTTTCAGTTGAAACAGTTGATTTGTTAAAAGCTCTTCTTCGGACAAGCAACGTTGTTCCAACAAAATCTACACTTCCCATTCTTGAAAATGTTCTTTTTCAACTTGATGAAAATGTATTAACTGTAACAGCAACCGATATTGATGTTTCAATGTCAATGAAAATAAATGTTAAAGGTAATGGTAATGGTAAAATAGCTATTCCAGCTAAGAGAATGCTTGAAACAGTTCGATCACTCTCAGATTCGCCGATCTTATTTACAGCCGATGAAAATAATAATAAAATAAAAATGATCACAACAACAGGTGAGTATAAATTAACCGGCGAATCTAGCCACGACTTTCCTTCTGATCCCGAGTTTAATGAAAGCGGTAGAGTTACATTTCATAACGACGTTCTCCGGCGACTTGTCCAAAAAACAATGTTTGCGGTAAGTAACGATGAATTACGTCCTGCAATGACGGGTGTATATCTTCAATTAAAGTATGGAGAGATACGTGCCGCCGCAACCGATGGACATCGTCTTGTTCGAATTATTAGAAAAGGTGTAAAAAATGAAAAAGAACAGCGAGAAATAGTCATTCCACTTAAAACGTTAAATCTTTTCGTTAAGTTTTCTGAAGAAGAAACTGTTTTAATGTCTATGAGCGAATCACATATTCGATTCATATTCGATAATACTACGCTGATATCTAAATTAATTCAGGAAAAATATCCAAACTATGAAAGTGTTATACCTCTTGAAAACGATAAAAAATTAATTGTCGGAAAAGAACAACTTATTGCATCCGTTCATCGTGTGGCTTTATATTCAAGTTCAACCACACGTCAAATCAGATTCAATGTTCAGAAGGATACTTTAAAAATTTCCGCAGAAGACATAGATTTTGGAGGTGAGGCACAAGAAAAAATTCCATGTGATTATTCTGCAGATGAATTAGAAATCGGTTTTAACGCAAATTATATAGCTGATCTTTTAACACATATCGATAGCGATGAAGTGTTGTTTACGTTCAGTAACCCTACGCGCGCCGCTATCGTTCAACCGTTAACACAACGAGAATCGGAAGACATTCTGATGCTTGTTATGCCGATCCGATTGAATAACTAAGATCGAAGCATGACGTTAAATATGATCCATCTCAGGTGTTTCAGAAATCACCGAGATACAAAAATAAATTTCAATCAAAATAGCAGTATTCTTATTGGCGAAAACGGCCAAGGGAAAACGAATATACTTGAAGCAATTTCTTATACTTGTTTAACAAAAAGTTTTTATGCAACTCACGATGCGACGGTTGTAATGGTCGGTGAGCCTTCTTTCGAGATAAAAGGTTTTTTTAAGCTTGAAAGCGGTGCGGAAAGGAATATTTCAGTACGTTATTTCAATCAAACAAACCAAAAAGAAGTTACTATCAACGGTGTTCAACTTGAAAAGGCAATAGATCTTGTTGGACATTTACCAGTCGTAATTCTAACCCCGGAACATTCAGCAATAACAATTGGCAGTCCTCTCGAACGCAGAAGATTTATCGATCTAGTACTTTCACAATCGAGTAAAGTTTATTTAGAAGATTTAATTGAATATAGGAAAATAATCCGTCATAGAAACAACATTCTTTTTGAAGCAAAAAAAAACAATACAATTGATGAAGCTTTACTTACAGCATGGGATGAATCTCTCATAAAGTATGCAAGCAAAATTGTGTACAAAAGAAAAATATTTCTAAATCAGTTTGGTCCGATAATTAAGTCAGAATATATACAATTGACGCAAGCAGATGAAAAACCGGACGTTATCTATGATTCAACAATAAGAGGTGAAACAATAGAAGAAATAACTTCTTCTTTAAAAACATTACTTGAAGAGAAAAGAAAAGAAGAAATTCGATTAGGAACAACAATTGTAGGTCCACATAGAGACGATTTAAAACTCTTGATAAACGGACTTGATGTTCGGAAATATTCATCACAGGGGCAACACAAAACTTTTTTGATTGCCTTAAAGCTGGCGGAATTCGTTTATCTCAAAGAATTACGAGGTGAAACTCCAATAGTTTTACTCGACGATGTATTCAGCGAATTGGATGGAGAAAGAACAAATAAATTATTAACTCGTTTAAATTCACTAGGTCAGACATTTATAACAACAACCGATATTTCGCTTCCCGACAAATGGGTTGCAACGGGAACAGATATTGTGCGAGTGGCAGTTCAAAACGGTTCAGTAAAGGTTTGATTTTATGAAAGCGACTGATCCACAAGAAATTGGACCGATACTAGAAACAATGCTCGAAGAATTGGGCTTGAAAAAAAAACTTCGGCAATATAATGTTATATCTGAATGGCAATCAATAGTTGGAAACAAGATAGCTAAAGAAACGGAACCTTACAAGGTTGACGGCAGTATTCTTTATGTGAGGGTTCGTACTGCTGAATGGCGGAATGAATTAACAATGATAAAACCGGAAATTTTAAAAAAAATAAATATTCAAGAAAATATTATTCATGATATCCTTTTTCGCTGAAAATTTAATAGAAATGAGATCATAACGTGACGGAAGAAACAAAAAAGAAAAAAGCTGAAGACAGCAGCGCATACAGTGCTGAAAATATTACAGTGCTGAAAGGATTAGAAGCTGTTCGGCGTCGACCGGCTATGTACATCGGAGATGTAAGTGCGCGTGGTTTGCATCATCTCGTTTATGAGGTCGTTGACAACAGTATCGATGAAGCTTTAGCTGGTTATGCAAAGAGCATTGAAGTTATTGTCAACAAAGATGGCAGTGTGACAGTCAGCGATGACGGTCGAGGGATCCCTACCGATATTCATCCAACAGAAAAACGTTCAGCACTTGAAGTCGTTATGACTGTTCTACATGCTGGAGGAAAATTCGATAAAAATACATATAAAGTATCCGGAGGTTTGCACGGCGTCGGCGTGTCGGTTGTAAATGCTTTGTCTGAATGGATGGAGGTGGAGGTTTATCGTGAAGGAAAAATCTTCTATCAAAAATATAAAAAAGGCGAACCAGTTGAAAAAGTAAAAGTCATAGGCAAATCTGCAAAAAACGGAACACAAACTACATTTATGCCGGATGGAACAATATTTAAGAATCGTAATTTTAAATACGACACAATTGCAGAACGAATCAGAGAACTTGCCTTTCTTAACAAAGAAATAACAATTCACCTGAAAGATTTTCAAAGTAAAAATGAAGACACATTTCATTTCGAAGGCGGACTTATCGAGTTCGTAAAATACATTGACGCAAATCGTCCTGCACTAATTAAGAAGCCTGTTTATGTATATAAACAAACAAAAGATGAAAATGGACGTCCAGCCGAAGTTGAAGTAGCATTCCAGTATAACGATCAATATGCAGAAAACGTTTTTAGTTATGTTAACAACATCAACACACATGAAGGCGGAACACATCTTGTTGGATTTCGCACAGCGTTGACGCGAACATTAAACAATTATGCGTATAAAAGTGGATTGATTAAAGAAGGAAAAATTCAACTTACAGGAGATGATTTTAGAGAAGGATTAACAGCTGTTATCAGTATAAAAGTTTCTGAACCTCAATTTGAAGGTCAGACAAAAACAAAACTTGGAAATAGCGAAATAAAAAGCATTGTCGATTCCATCGTTAGTGAAGGTATCCAGAGATGGGTGGAAGATAATTCACCCGATGCAAAGAGAATCATCGATAAAAGTTTACGAGCTGCGGAAGCACGTGAAGCTGCGCGCAAAGCCCGCGACCTTACACGAAGAAAAAATGCACTCGAATCTTCAAGTCTCCCGGGAAAGTTAGCGGATTGTTCAATCGACGATCCAAAATTATGCGAGCTATATCTTGTTGAGGGAGACTCGGCCGGCGGAAGTGCAAAGCAGGGAAGAGATCGGAGATTCCAGGCTATCATGCCATTAAAGGGAAAAATCCTCAATGTTGAAAAAGCTCGTCTGCATAAAATATTAGAAAACGAGGAAATTCGTTCTATTTTTACGGCAATCGGCGCCGGTGTTGGTGAAGATTTCGATCCGGAAAAAATTCAATATCATAAAATTATTCTTATGTGCGATGCCGATGTTGACGGTTCACATATCAGAACATTATTGTTAACTCTATTTTTCCGCTACATGAAAGAGTTAGTAGAACTCGGGCATATTTATATTGCTCAGCCGCCTTTGTTCAAAGTAAAAAAAGGTAAACAAGAATTTTATGCATATGACGATGAAGAACGAATCGAAATTTTGAAGCGTATGAAGAACGATAAAACAAAACTTACAACTGATGAGCTTGCTGAAATTAGTGAAGAAGAAGCAATGAAAGGTGGAATTACAATCTCAAGATTCAAAGGACTCGGCGAGATGAATCCTGAACAACTTTGGTCGACCACGATGAATCCTGAAACTCGTACACTCTTGCAGGTATCGGTAGAAAACGCAGCCGATGCAGATAGAACCTTTTCTATCCTTATGGGCGATGAGGTAGAGCCGCGGCGAGATTTCATTGAAAAAAATGCGAAATATGTCAGGAATCTCGATGTATGATAAAAAATTCAGCGGAATATGAAAAGTTCATTCACGATTTTGAACGTAAACATCCAATGAACCTTGAACAAAAATTTAATCTGTATGATTCGATGTATGATCTTGCTAAACAATTCGGACATTTTACACCAGAAAAAATAATGGATGGAATAGATAATGTTATCATGCTTGCAAAAAGATTAAATAAAAATGTTTAAAAAAAAGATTTCTGAAATAGCAAATGCACTTGAATTAGAAAAAATTCCGTATATGATTATCGGTGGACAAGCTGTACTAATGTATGGGGAACCGCGCTTTACAAAAGATATTGATATAACACTCGGTGTCGATATAGATAAAATCTCTAGCGTTTTCCGGGTCATCGAAAAAATTGGATTTCAGGTAGCAGTAAAAAATCCTGAAATTTTTGTTAAGAAATATTCTGTTCTACCTGCCAATGATCCAGAAACATCAGTCCGTGTAGATTTTATTTTTTCTTTTATGCCATATGAAAAAGAAGCAATTAATCGTGCAAAGCGCTTTATAATAGATGGTGTGGAAGTTGTTTATGCTTCAATCGAAGATCTTATTATTCATAAAATCATGGCATCAAGGCCAAGAGACCTAGAAGATGTCAAATCTATTCTTCGCTTAAATCCAGATGTGAATAAAGAAATAATTCAGAAATGGTTAGTAAAGTTCAAAGAAGTTAATGGAATTGATTTGTGGAATCTATTTCAGTCATTGAGTTCTTAGAAAGAAAGTAATAATGGCAAATGTAAATGAAAAAATAATTCCTGTTGATATAGAAGACGAGATGAAAGGATCATACATCGATTATTCGATGTCGGTTATCGTTGCTCGTGCATTACCAGACGTGCGTGATGGATTAAAGCCAGTGCATCGGCGAGTGCTGTTCGGTATGAATGAACTCGGCCTTGCATCCAACCGCGCATATAAAAAAAGTGCGCGTATCGTCGGTGAAGTTCTTGGAAAATATCATCCTCATGGTGATTCTGCAGTTTATGACACAATGGTGCGCATGGCGCAGGATTTTTCACTACGCTATCCGCTTGTTGATGGACAGGGAAATTTTGGATCCATAGATGGCGATTCACCTGCAGCAATGCGTTATACGGAAGCGAGATTGTCTCGTATCGCCGAAGAAATGTTGCGTGACCTTCAAAAAAATACGGTTGATTTTGCGCCAAATTTTGACGAAACATTAAAAGAGCCTACAGTACTTCCTTCAACAATTCCGAATCTTTTGGTGAATGGCACAAGCGGTATCGCTGTCGGAATGACGACGAACATGCCGCCGCACAATCTTTCTGAAGTCATTGATGGTCTGGTTGCCCTGATAAAGAATCCGGAAGTGCCGAACGAAAAGTTGATGAAATTTGTGAAAGCACCTGATTTTCCCACGGGCGGAATTATTTATGGATACGAAGGAGTAAAAGATGCTTACACAACGGGCCGCGGGCGTATTCTTGTAAGAGCGCGCGCAAATATTGAGACAGGAAAAAATGATCGCCAGAGAATTATTGTTTCGGAAATTCCGTATCAGGTTAACAAAGCGAGTTTGATTGAAAAAATTGCCGAACTTGTCCGTGAAAAGAAAATAGAAGATATAGCAGATATCCGGGATGAATCGGATCGAGACGGATTGCGCGTCGTTATCGAGTTGAAACGTGAAGCGAACGCTGAAGTTGTTCTCAATAATCTCTATAAGCATACTCAGATGCAGACAACATTCGGCGTTATTATGCTTGCTCTTGTCGACGGACGCCCAAAAATTCTAACGCTGAAAGAAATAATGGAAAAATTCATCGCACATCGTAATGAAGTAATTGTGCGGCGGACAAAATACGATCTAGACGAAGCCGAAAAGCGGGCGCATATTCTCGAAGGCTATATAATTGCACTCGACAACATCGATGCAGTGATCCAGTTGATTAAAAAATCGAAAGACGTTGAAGACGCAAGACAAGGCTTGATGAAAAAATTCAAGCTTTCAGAAATACAGGCAAAAGCAATTTTAGATATGCGGCTCCAGAGGCTCACCGGCCTTGAACGTAAAAAAATAGAGCAAGAGTACCGCGAGACAATAAAACTTATCGAGCGGCTAAAAGCGATTTTAAAAAGTAAAGATCTGCAGATGCAAATAATTCAAGATGAACTTCTTGCGATGAAAGAAAAATACGGTGATGAACGACGGACGGAAATCATATACGATTTTGAGGAATTCAAAATCGAAGATATGATCGCGGAAGAAGATGTTGTGCTTACGATTAGTCACAGCGGTTTCATCAAGCGATTCCCTGTTTCGGGTTACAGGCGGCAAACTCGCGGCGGAAAGGGTGTGACTGGAGCTGCTACTCGCGAAGATGATTTTATCCAGCACATGTTCATCGCGAGCACACATAATTATGTAATGTTCTTCAGTGATAAGGGGCGATGTTACTGGCTGAAAGTGTTTGAGGTCCCGGAAGGAGGAAGAACTGCAAAAGGAAAATCGATAAACAATTTAATCGGAAAAGACCAAAATGAAAATATCGTTGCCTATGCGCCTGTACAGCAATTCGACGATAAGCATTTTCTTTTTATGGTCACACAAAAAGGGCTTGTAAAAAAGGTTCTTCTTTCAGAATTCAGCAATCCACGCAAGGGCGGTATTGTCGCGATCGGATTAAGGAAGGGAGACCAACTGCAGGATGTTAAATTGACGGATGGCAATCAAGATATTGTTATCGGAACGCATGAGGGAATTGCAATACGATTTCATGAAAAAGAAATTCGAGCGATGGGCCGCGGTGCCGCAGGTGTTCGTGGTATCGGTTTGCGAGGTAACGATCGGGTAATCGGCGCTGTTGCGTTGAAGAGAAGTGGAACGAGCATACTTGTTGCAACCGAGAAAGGTTTCGGAAAGCGAAGTGAAACTGATGAATACAGAATCAGCCATCGCGGCGGAAAAGGAATCATAACGGTAAAGACCGCGGAAAAAACCGGAAAAATGATAGCCATCAAAGAAGTTGTCGAGAGTGACGATATTGTTATAGTAACATCTCAGGGCATGATTATACGGCAGCACACTTCTCAAATTCGGTTGGCAGGTCGTAATACTTCGGGTGTTCATTTAATCCGGCTGCAAAGCGGCGATTCTATTGCCGATGTAGCTGCTGTAGTTGCAGAGGAAAATGAAGATGCGATAATTGATCAGAAAGCGAGCGAAATAAAACCAGCAAATGAACACGAAGATGATCAACCTTCTTTATTCAAGAATGAAGATAAATCGACCGATAATAAAAAAAAAATACTGACACCTAATAAAAACGAAAATAATATTGAGCAAGATAATAAGCAAAAAATAAATTTATCCGATAACGAAAAAACATCAAGAAAAAAACAAGGAAAGAAAAATATATCTGTACCAATTGAAAAAAGAGAAAATGTAAAGAAATCTGGTGTTAAAAAAGCTTTCTTAAAAAAGATTAAACGAACAAAACCAAAAAAACAGAATCAAAAGAAAAAAGGTAAAAAATAAAATAATTGATGAAAAGAAATTGATAAATAACAAATTCCAAAAAATAATTAACAATGGAGGTCGTATGAAACAAGCTTTGAAGATCATGAGTATTTTGATGATGGTTATTATATTTGCTGTTCCGGTAAAAGCGCAGTTTGGAATTTATGGTGGAGTGGCTTTGCCCGTGTCGGACTTTGGATCTAATGATGTTAACAATAGCAAGGCCGGATCTGCATTGCTTGGCTATGGTGGTGGGATCGAGTACAACCTTTCAATACCACCTATTTTTGGATGGGTGACGAGTCTTTCATTTGTTTATAACGATCTTGATATTAAAAATATTAAAAATGAAGATTACAGTTTGGATTATACTCCGTGGTTAACAGGATGGGCGATGACCGGGCTGCGAGCGAATATTCCCGTAATTCCGGTTTATGCACAGGTTCAGATAGGCGCCTGTATAGCAAAAGCACCGGATGTTACATATAAGATGAGTGATGAAAACATAGCCGTAACATCTGACCCAGTTGCTGGATTAGGTATTTCAGCCGGTGCAGGCGTTGGATTTGGCCCATTTAAAATCTTTGCGCGATATATGCATGCCGGCGATTTGGAATTTGAAATGAAAACAGGCGGAGAATCAGGTTCTGATAAAGTAAAACATTCAATAGATATTGTTCTTGTTACTGCAGGTATTGAGTTTTAATAGCTGATTTTGCTATCCATAAAAATCCCGTTGATCATATCGATGGGATTTTTTTTGCATATTAAGCAGCATAATTATAACTTACTCCACAATATCTTGGATTAATTACAAAAATGAAAAAAACAAGAAAGTCTTTCATCCTTTTAATTTTGTTAATTCCTGCTATCATATTGGGCCAAAATAATACCGCTCAACTTTTTGGACCATCTCAAATAAAAGTTGATATTGATACTTTGATTACTAACCTGATAAATATTCATCCAACATTTCTAAACTATTACAAAGAGAATAATTTGCAAAACAAGATTGATAGTATTAAAAATAATATCAAAGACTCATTATCTTCTCTTGATTTCTTTAGGTTCATGCAGCCGATGATATGTATAGATGGACACACAACGCTAACATATACTGGAGAAGTATATCCCAAAATAGATAATCCATTTTTTCCTTTTAAGATTGTTATCCATAACAATAATTTATATATAAAAAAAAATCTTTCGGATAATAAATCGATTTTAAAGGGGGCAATCATTGAGAAAATAAATGGCATTCCTTCAAACACAATTATCAAAAATCTTATCAGATACATGCCGGGTGAAAAGGAATCATATAAAACAAAGTCACTTGAAATTCAATTCCATATATTTTACCAATTAGTATATGGCTCTTATTCCGAATTCAACATCGTTATAAATAGTATCGAACTAAAAGTGAAAGGAGCAAATAGTGACGGCTTTCAGGAACCTTCAAGGCCAAAATTTGAATTGCGCTTTTATGATCATGATATAGCTTACATCTTTAAAAGAAGTTTTAAACCGCCGAAGGATTTTATCTTTTTCATGGATTCAGCATTCAGAGTAATTTCTGAAAAAAAGATTAAATATCTAATAATAGATAATCGCATTGGCGGTGGAATGACTGACCTTGCAGATTCTTTGATGACTTATTTTACAGATAAGCCATTCTGCATGTTCGAGAAAAAGATGACTAAAGTAAGTCTGTTAACAAAAGATTTTATCGATAGTAAAAAAAATGAAGGATATTTAAAAGACAGATATTTTATTCAAGATTTTTCAGTCCATAACGCAATTCGCAACAATCGGTTTGTAGGTACAACATACATTTTGGTAGGACCATTGTCGTATTCTACCGGGACATGTTTTCCTGCTTCTGCTAAATGCTATCATAGCGCATTTATCGTAGGTGAAGAAACCGGACAACCATTATTGAGCAATGGAGACTTAAATAGATTTATTTTAACAAACACGAAATTAGCATGTTTTACAAGCCTTTCAAGAATTTATATGCCATGCAATAATAATAATGACAAAACAGGAGTAATGCCTGATTACAGTGTAAAACCTTCCTTAGATGATTTGCTTAGTAACGAAGATTATTTGTTAGAATATACTTTAAGATTGATTAGAGACAAAGAGTTACATTAAAAAGACAAAAGGAACGAGATGTATAGTATTCTGGAAGAAGAGTTGCCAGAGAGGTTATTTGTTCAAAAGAATTTTTTTTCTCTTGACATTAAGCAAACAGTTATCCATTTTTCCTATTAATTTGATAATGTATGATAGTCTTCTTTTCAAACTAAAACACTACTAGATTGACACTTATTATACTATGTGGATGTAGTGGAAAAAACATCCGTAGTAAAAATTTTATTAAATAGTGAGGGATTAAGTATGGGAACAATAATGCAAATGAGCAAACCTGTATATTGTCTAATCTTCTTCATTTTGATCATTGAATGGATGTCCTTATCGGAAGCAAAGGCGGGAGGTTGGGTTGATGTTCGTAATGTGAAATACGAAATGACGGAAAAACAGATAGTGATAACGTACGATTTGCTGGGAACACCCGATACAGAATATAAAGTGACAATAACGCTTAAGAGAAGACAAATGTCATCATTTGAATACACTCCGAGATCGATAAGCGGTGATTTTGGGCAGGGAAAATTCAGCGGAAAAGGTAGACAGATCATTTGGGATTTTTTGAGGGATTTTCCACAAGGACTTGAGGGAGACGATTATTATTTTGAGGTGGAAGCTGAAATACTTTCGTCGGAAAGCGAAACAGGAACACGGATTGGAATTTTTGGCGGACTGGCTTTACCGGGGTCAGATTTTGGGTCTAGTGATCCGAATAACAGTGAGCCCGGATCTGCATTGCTCGGTTTTGGCGGTGGAATAGAGTGCAATGTTCCATTGGCATCTAGTTTAGGATGGGTGACGAGTCTTTCAGTAATTTATAATGATGTTGATCCGAAAATCATGAAAGAAATTGCCGAAATAGTTGCATCAGAAGATAGCTATACATATAACGGTGTTGATTATACTCCGTGGTTAACATGGTGGTTGATGACAGGGCTACGAGCCAGTATTCCTGTAACACCAATTTATGCACAAGTTCAGTTAGGGGCTTGTTTCGCAAAGGCACCTGATTATACACTAAAATATAGTGAAGGAAATGTAGACATGACATCCGACCCCGTTACTGGATTAGGTTTTTCAGCCGGTGCTGGCGTCGGGTTTGGCTCATTTAAAATCTTTGCTCGGTACATGCATGCCAGTGATTTAGAATTCGAAAGAAGATTTAGCGCGGGTGGAGCATCATCATCGGTAAATGGAAAACAGACGATAGATATTATTCTTGTTACCGCTGGTATTGAATTTTAATAACCGGTTTCCTTTACATGTCGCTTGAAGAATTCAAGCACGACAAATTTTCGAGCGACAATAAACAACGTTATACCGATGATGGCGGATGATCGATGTGATTCGCTGTCATCCTACACGCGAAGATTTAAAATTTCTTCGCTTCGTTGTTTAAATTGATCGAAATGATGCTTTACATGTCGGTAATAATCATTGATAATCCATTCCAGGGACAGTTGTTTGTCTTCGATTAACCATACATTATTTAAAAAATTTTTATCAATGTGTGAAATAATATGAAGCAGCAGTTTGTTATAACCTGTCCAGAGCTGCAGTAAATCGTACCATCCGAAATCATTATAATGTTGTAAAGAATTCCATTGTTGTTGATTGTAACCAGGAAAGGTTAATTGTTCAACCTCTTGTAATCGAATAAAACGATGATGATTATTAGAAGCTGAATCAACCAAATGGCCGACAATTTCTTTCAACGACCATTTCTCCGGTGTAAGTTTAACCGATGTAATTTCTTCGGGGATCGATTGTAGTTCACTGTAAAAAACGGTAACCAGTTCTCGAAACGAATCTATATTCATAAAAATTTCTCCTGATAAAAATTGGTATTATGATAAATGCGACCACTCCAGAAGCTGATGTATGTCGACTCCAATTCCACCACATACAATAATAACCACTGACTTCATTTTTTCTAAGATTGGATTGTTATTATAAGCAATCGAAAGAGAAGCACCACATGCCGGTTCTACTAGATAACGATGATCGGCGGCGAACTGCATACAAGAAGTAATTGCATCGATGTCGGATACGACGCACGAATGAACATTATGATTCATAGTCCATTCAAATGCTTTTTTTGCAACTGTTTTAGCTCCAAGACTTTTTGCCACACCGGAAATTTTGTCTAGCGTAATTAATTTTCCTGCTTTAACTGATGCTGCAAGCGATGCTGTCCCTTCAGTCTCAACGGCAATGATCGGGATATCGTTCCAATGATTCCGGTGCAATCCTTCTGCTATGCCGCATAAAAGTCCGCCGCCACCGACCGAGAGTATAATCGCATCGGGTTCCGGAATTTCTTCAACAATCTCGTCGATAATGACTGAATGTCCTTCCCAGATTAAAGGATGATCGAACGGTGAAATGTAGAGACCATTTATGGAATTGCAGAATTGTACTGCATGTTCGTGAGTTTCATCCCAAACATTTCCTTGAACGATTACATTGGCGCCTTGATTTCTAATTTTTAAAATCGTTTCATCGCCAGTCGTTGTCGGTACATACACTGTTGTTTTAATATCGAGAATTCGGCCTGCGAATGCAGCGGCAAATCCCGCATTACCACCGGAAGATGATACAAAGTGCTCTATGCCATCCTTTTTGGCTTGAATACATAAATGACCGATACCTCGAATTTTGAATGATCCTCCAGGCTGAACATTTTCTAGCTTAAGAAATACTTTTCTTCCGCTATTTTTACTTATCGGATGCGACTCAACAAGTGGAGTTCTAATAGACAAACGATCCATGTTTTTCTTTCTATATACTTTTTTACGACGTTATTTTTTAAGTGAAATCACATATTAAATAATACATCTGGCAGAAGATAAAAACAAGAAATATATTATTAAATATTCTTTATGTTGTCTCTGTCGAAAGGCAAAGCGGAACCAAATTTATACGTGAAGAAGAAACGTATTTTATAATTGTTTAAGTGTTCGCGTATCGTTTTATTTTTTGTGTTGTCGTTTTTTTAAATTCCTCATCCTGAATTTTATATTTCCTGATCTGTTTATAAATCGGTATATCATTATTTATCTTTGCAATTTCTTTTGCAATCACTTCTTTAAGTAATTCGGGAGTTATTGGGATACCGCGAGTCTCGGAAAGTTCAATGAACGCTTCTCCGTCGACAACGACTTTAGCTACAATGATTTCAGAATGCTTATCGTCTTTTTCACCATAAACGAGAGATTCAAGAATGAAAGGACTGCGATTCAGCAAGTCTTCCAGTTCTTCCGGAAAAACGTTTTTTCCGCTTTTTGAAATTATGACATTCTTTTTTCGACCGCTGATATGTAAAAAACCATCGCTATCGATAAAACCAAGATCGCCGGTTTTATACCATCCGTCATCGAAGGCGGCTTGAGTTGCCTCTTTACTATTATAATAACCAAGCATAATATTCGGACCCTTTGCACATATCTCGCCGATTCCATCTGTATCCGTATTACTAATTCGAATCTGTACATTCGGTAAAGGTAGACCAGCCGCATCGTCTTTAAATTTTGTCAGGCGATTTAATGCAAGGATCGGTGAAGTTTCAGTCAGTCCATATCCTTGAATAAATGTAAATCCGAATTCTCGCAATCCCTTTGCAACTAAAGGATCTGGCGCCGCTCCTCCGGCAATAAAAATACGAATCGATCCTCCGAAACGATTATGCAGTTCCTTAAAAATTGTTCTTCAAAAACTTTTCCATCCGAAAAATTCGAACAATTTCCCGGCTTTCATTAACGAGGGGACGAGAAAAGACTGAATGCGATTTTCGTGAATGCTTTTATAAATTCGTTTGAACATTTTGTCGTACAACAGTGGAACTCCAAGCAGTATCGTTGCACGGGATGATAGCAGGTCTTCCACAACTGTTTTCAACCCGCGGGCAAAAAATATCGATGAACCGGAAAAAAGAGGGCACAAAATACCGCATGTGCATTCATACGTGTGATGAATAGGAAGTACCGAAAGAAATCGATCCTTCGGAGTAATATTTATCAGGCTTGTCATTCCAACCAGGTTCGAAGCGATATTTCGTTGCGACAACATCACTGCTTTCGCCCGTCCGAGGGTTCCTGATGTAAATAGAATCAACGCCATTTCTTCCGGATTTATTTCAGGAAATTTTTCTACTGGCCATTCCTTGTTCTTTTCCATCAGCAAGGTCATTGAAAATACTTCTTTCGAATGCTCCTTACGGTCCATGCTGATGTAATATTTCAGTTTTTTCATGGAACGGCGCCGTTCAAGAAAAAGCGGTTCAAACGATTCTGAAAACACAACTGCAATTGAATCCGACTCATGCAGTATATTTAGTATTTCATTAATGCCTAAGTTTTTGTCAACGGGAATTATCACGTAGTTAAAACACATTGAGGTGAGGTAGGTGATGGCCCACTGGATTCGATTATCGCCAAGAACAGCAATGTGGGATCTTTCTTTTAATTTCAATGATCGGAGGCCGGCGCCGAATTTTAAAACTGCATGCAACAATTCATTGTATGTTAGCTGAGGGATTGGAGTATTCTGTAAATCACGCATAGCAAGCGTATATGCATAAGTTTTTGCCGAGCGCAACAGCATATCCTGGATCGAAGAAATTTTTGGAACGTCATAGAGTGGTTCATCGCCGTACATGGTCAACCCTTTCTACTTTGCAGAATTTCCGGCTACGATTCAATACAGGATATCAAATCATCCCGTAAAATTTTCGAAGAAACCATTCAATACTAAAACAAAACAACATAAGAAGCAAATATAGAAATGAATTCCAGAGTGTGAATTCGGCCGCATGGTGCTTTACTTCTTTATTTAGATCCGGCAACACGATATGCAAGGACGAAGCCGATGATGAATCGATCAGGGGAAAAAAGGCACCTTTTGTGCAATCTGCAATTTGGCGCAGTAAAGGAGCGTTCATCGAAGTGGTAATAAATTCAGAATTGATCTCACCAACCGAAAATTTTCCCCGATCCTTTCCAAGCACCTGATTTCCAAATTGAGCCGAGCCTTCGTATGAATAATCGCCTTCCATCAATCCATCGCAGGCGGCTTCATAACGACCCGCACCGAGTGAATGAAAAACAGGCGACGCTGAGATTCCCTGACTGTTAACCGTTACCTGAACATCTGCATTTTCAATTGGGTGATAATTTTCGTCATAAACCTGAGCAGTGAATAGAACAGGTTCTCCCATTGGAACGATTGGTTTATTCGGGGTTATCACAACTCTTCGAGTATCTTCACGGGTTGTAAGCCAACGGACGGAATTTCCGAGAAATGCCGAGAGCATCGCCTGGTCGTCTGTTTGGGGCCGCAGCATTAGTTCCCATCTCCATAAACCATAAGCTAGGATGGCCAGCGACTTTTGGTGCTGTAGATTTTTTGTTATCAACAACGGTTCGTTCATGGGAACACCTTGCATTGAAGAGGTTGCAAGGACTTCACTTTCCGGTTTCGGTTTGTAATGAGATTCTGTTGCATAGATCGGAGGAAGCGTACTCCAACGTTGTTGTCGTTCTATGAGCGAGCCGGAAGCTTTTGGATCCGATGACGCAAAACGGAAAATGGCATTTTCGGCGTACCGGTCTGTAATGTGCAAACCTATTTCTCTTTCATCCGAGCTTGTTGAAAGTATCGTAAAGGGAAGAAAAGGCTCAAGAATAGAAAGTTTTTCTTTATCAATAGTCCGCGATGGAATGAATAAAAGAGGTTGTCCATTTCGTTCAATGGACGAACGAATCATGCTTAGTGTTGTAGTTGATGTTTGTGTTGTCGGGAATCCAATGAAGAGAATACATTCAGCCGAATCCAATTGACGGCGGGTGATATCTCCTTCATAAAATTCTGTTTCATTTTTTTGAACGTACGATTCAACACTCATATTTTTATCGAGTGCAAGCACACGTTTGACGAACGCAACATCAGGATTTGGCGCGCCGGCAATGATGAGCACATGCATTTTCGATTTCAACACTTTCACAAAAAAAGAACGGTAATTATTTTTAGTGGTATATTCACCCGCAACCGGTGAAACCCGCACTGTATATTTGTGAATTCCTTCTTCCTTCGGCACGACGGAAAATTGAATATTGGTGTTTGATGTGCCCGAAGAAAGCGACAGGTTTTTTTTCTCAATTATTGTGGTTCCGTCACTGATGCTGATATTGGTGGCGACTGAATTCATGTTGATGCTTTTTAATGTAACATCGACTGGAAACGCATTATCAGTATACGCGATTGAATTTGCAACGACATCGCTGATGAGAATATCTTTTTGTTCAGTTGAATCACCGACGCCAATTGTATAAAATGGCAGATTCATCTCTTCAGCGATATAAAGCGGGTTTTGTCCGATAGTACTGTTGCCGTCTGAAATCAATACTACTGCCTGCAAATTCTTTTCCTGTAATTCTTTTTTTAAAGATTGGATTGAACCGGCGATGTCGGTTTCATTCCCTAAAAAAGTAAGTGGTTGATATTTGTTGGATCGAATTAATTTATCCGTAAAACGAAAATAAGCGGTTTCAATGTCTTTGCCGGAGAGAAGAGAAGAATTTGAAAGGAGGGATCGGATAATCGAAGAGCGCGGCCCTGATACATCAGCGATATTCATGCTTTGTGTATCATCAATCAGCACTGCCACCAACGGCCGCTGCTCGGTGGAAGAAAGGAGCGTTAACGCAGGTTCTGCAAGCGCAGCTCCAAGCAATGCAAGTCCGGCAGCTCGAATAATCGTGAGCATGATACGCTTATTGCGTGAAACAGGAGGTACTGTAGTTCTATATGAATATATCGACGCCGCTCCGGCGAGTATAATGATGAAAATGATAATAGCCGGATGCCAGGCAGAATGGAAAAATATTTCGGCGGTCATTTACTATTAGGACATTTGTCCGGTTAGTGATTTAATTGTTTTTTTATGTTTATTCATTATTTCTTCTTTTGTTCCTTCCGAGGTACCACAACCCTCAACTTCGGATGAAAGTCATTTACCAATCGGAGATACTGACGGACGGTATTCATTGAACGTCCTGTGATTTGAGAAATTGAGATCGCATCATGTTTTTTCTGAACCAAAGCCAAAACCTGGTCGTACCCTTTGATATACCGGTCAACTGCATTCTGCGTGTGTCCCGTTTTCAACACAATGTCTGCCGGGGATATACCTCGCTCATACAACGAGATTACGATTCCTTTGTGTGTTGGGTTGCTGCCTTGATCCAACACGTAACCTTTCATGGGCAGCACTTCACCAGTCTTCTCAAAATATGCTTTCAAATATTTTCCTATCGTACTTAATGTGCGATTCATCAATACACTTAACTCTGCTCCGCTGAGTAATCCACCTTGTGCTTTCGCTGTCTTGAGTAATCGAACCATCAACTCAATGTCACGTACTTCTCGGTGTCGATAATTCGAGTTCCGATCTCCTTTCTTAAAGTAAATCCTTCTCTCAATATCTTCCTTCCGTATCAACGGCAAGATCACTGTCTGTACCGCATAATCCTCCGTCTTCTTTCCATAATTCTGTCGCTGACCGTCATCCTTCGTTGTCTGCCAGACTACATCACCAAACTGCAACCGGTTCTGCATTGGATAATACTCTTGATGAATTGCTCAATGTCATCAGACAACATCATCAATACCCGCCGACTGCCCAGAACTTTGTAGTCCTTCTCCAGTAAACGTATCAATGACGTTTTGAAATCTCTCTTTCCAATGCTATCATATCGATCTCGTATCTGCTGGTTGTGTGTCATACCAGCCTCCTTACCATACCAAAATCCCCTTTTTTTAAAGGAATTCTGCGCTCTAAATGACGCATCTGCATCTTGATGCTTTCCATCCGTTTCTTCTGCTGGATATCCTTTTCTGCTTCACTGATCAACTGAAGATATTCACCCACCAAGCGTTCTGTTCGTCCAATGTAAAAGCCGATCTCTTTCCCACTCTTGATGCCGCGTTCTCGTGCCATTAGTACGCGACTAAAATCATTCATGTATGCTTTGATCGCTCCAACACTGTGGCCGGTTATTCGTTCAATCTCGCTGTATGTTTTCCATTGAAGATATAATCCTACAATCCATACCTTGTGGCTGATTCCTTTTCCTATATCTCGCTGCAACCCCCGCAAATACAATTTCATCTTCTGTGTCATCAATTCTTCAACATCACGGCGGATCGTTCGACTGCTCACTCCTAAGATGCGTCCCAAGTCTTCTTGCGTCAACAATCCACTTTGATCATATGCTTCTTCTGTCATCCGCAATATCTGTACTTTTCGCATTGCGCTATCGCCCAAGCGAACTTGTACATCTCGGTCACTCGTTAGTTCTTTCGTGAGCTTCACTCTTACTTTCTTCAACTCGTCTATCGGCTTGCCTGGGCCTTCTTCCGCACTGATACAGGTATACTCAACTTACCCTGCTCCTATCTCTCGATTGTCAAAAAACATCTCTTCTACTACTTCTAATACTCCGCGACTCTCTCGCGGCGAAAACTCAAACTCCCGTTCTAATCGATCTACGAATTCATGTTCTCTTGTCTTCTTCTTTAACCGATTATACTCTGCCTCTCGATGTATTGAATATCTCTTCTGTTCTGTCTCCATGTGTCCTCCTGTTCTCTTCTCTTACTCTGCAGTTAAAGATAATTACCTCCTTCTGCATTTTAAAGAAATTTGACCTCTAGAAGGTCAAAAGTGGGAAGACAAATGTCCTTATTTCATCATCACCATTTTTTTCACGGCATGATAACTTCCTGCCGATACCTGATAGAAATACATGCCCGAAGCAATCGCCGATCCATGATCATTCCTTCCATCCCATGAAAACTCAGCGTACCCGGCTTCTCTGATTTCATCTGACAACTGCTTCACTATTCTTCCCAGAACATCATAAATGATTATCTTCACCTTTGTCTGTTTCGGTAAATCGATTGCAATCGTTGTTGAAGGATTGAACGGATTCGGATAATTTTGATAAAGATGATATTCCTTCGGCGCAGAAATCGTCACCGATATCTCTGTCGTCCACTTTTGTCCGTCGGCTGTTTTTACAAGCGCTTTTATCTTCTGTTCCTTGTCAACCGACGCGTTACGATCGACTGAGAAAGTAAATTCAGCCTGTTTCGACTTCTTAGTTGCAATACTGCTTAACTGCACCTTTGTCGAGTCAAACCTTATCCATTTCGGTACATTCTGAATTTCAACACTAACTCCTTTTGCCGTCAGCCGTGATGTGTTCTCTATCGAAAGCGCTACAACGTTTCCCTTCGAATTGTACGGAATGATATTCGTCTGCTCGGTTTCGCCGGCAATTAGAAGCACCGGCAGAAACATCGCTATCATTAAATATGATTTCATTTTGTATTTCTCCAATTTCTATTTAGTTCCGACTAAACATTTTACTTTGTGACCTTTGTGGTTTTTTTAATAAGAGCAAAACCACAAAGGACACTAAGGTTATTTTGCTTTCTATAAAGATCACAAAGTTGGACATACAATTTCTTAATGCTCGAGGTCTTCGAGTATATATTCCGCTTTGTAATACAACGTAATGTATCCTTCAGGTTTCACATACTTTCTCTCGTCGTACCGTTTCTTCGTCTGTTCATACGTCTGTTGTACCTCTTGCTCGAATAAACCGAGACACGTTGCCGTACCTGTAGAATCCTTATTCTCGATACATTTCACTGCCTTGCCGATTTGTTCTTCCATTCCATTCTCAAATTCTCCCCTACTGCAGTATCCTTTACCTGCACATTTCCCTACTTCGGCTTTCAGGTCGATGAGTTTATCTTTGCATGAGCCGCCGCATTTAGGCGGAAGCTGCAGAAGGAGTTCTACAATCGACTTTGCATAAGGATAAAGATAATTATACTCATCGTCTGTTACGCATGGCTTTCCTTTTCTATGGTTATTCTTCGCTTCCAGTTGTTTCTCGTACGCTACAATGTACATTGCGCAATGGATTGTATCGCCTTCGATGAGTTCCTGCTTCGCTTTTTGGATATTCTCCAGTAAATCCTCTTTAAAATCTCTGCTGCATGGAGTGTTATTCGGTATTGTGCGATCTGTCCGCACTCGCAGTGTATCGAGCATATCCAAGGCTGATATTGTAATTGGCAGATGTGCAAGCAGATATTCTGTATTATATTTTATGAGTGCATAAGCTTCACTAGTTAATGTTGATGAACTATCGACATCGACGTCGTGAAGCACTTGTGTGAGCGTTGAGCGTGTTAGAGAGATTTGGTTCTTCTGCAATGCTGTTTTTGCAGTTGAAAAATAGCCGGTATATTTATCCGATGTAGGCTGTTGCTTTATCCAGCCAAGATCGCGGGAGCGGGCGGTGAAAGAAGCGAGGGTGTCGCACCAGGCGATTGAATCTATTTTAATTGAAGTATCTCGAGTACCAAGGGTAAAACCAATCACAGAATTATTATAAATATCTTGACGCTGTTGTTCATCTGTTCCAAATGCTACAATAAAATTATATCCTTGCACATAATATTTCACAATATTGGGTAATACGGGGCTTAAAGTATAAAATCCACTACGTTTTGTTCCGGGATTAATTAGACCTTCCTCATGTATTGGATTAAGAATAAATAATCTACATTTAATATATCTTGAGCTTGAAGAGAACCAATATAGAGGAGCCTGTGCTTGTGTTGTGTCTTCAAGTCCACCAATATAAATCTGCGATATTTTTTGTTTACTTGTACTATCATTGGTTACCGTATAAGAATAATTAAATTTGTCAATTTGTTTTTCAACACAACATTTTATTGCAACCTTCATTCTGTTAGCTGGTAAAAATTCTTCCATTTTAATCTGCCGCACATTGGGCCACAAACCATACTGACTTCCGTTCCAACCGTATGTCACGAGCGGATATGTACTGGTCTTGAATTTATAAGTACCATTTTGAAATTCATCATAGGTTTCTACTTCCGGCGGGAGACTCGCACGTATCTCCATAATACCGTCCCCATCGATATCAATCGGATAATAATCTCTATCGCATCCCTCCATTTCGGCGCTAATAAATCTTCCTCTCGTTCCATTCCAGCTAAGAATATGTAAATAACTTAAAAATGGTCCAGATCGACCGAGATATAAAGATGTTTTGTCCGTTTCTGAAAATACAAGGTCTATTTCTCCATCATTATTTAAATCCTGCGCATAAAGTAAGCCCGCTCCTGATTTTACTTCACCCGGAAAATTATCCCAAATAATCCGCCCGTCTCTAATCATTCCAACAATATTCGTGTCCTGCGGTGGCCCCAATGCATTCTGTTTATCATAATGTGACGGAATAATTACGGAAAACAGAATACATCCTTTTATCGTCCCATAAGGATCCTCTATCCTGCCGTCATTCCACTTTTTTGAGTATTGAATGACTGTATCAAACACATGATATGTAAAATCATATTGTGCTCCATATTTTCCGTGTATCAAGGGAGCGATCCGGTTTTTGATTTCTTTGTTTTGGTCATATGAGCGTGGATATATTTGACCTCTTGAGACATCATAACAAATAATCAATAAGATAAAAATTGCATATAAACTGACATGTAGGTGTTTCATCGTATCCTCTTCTATCATTAATGCGGTAAATAATTTTTTGAATTGTTCATTACGCCAGTGCTGTATGTTACATCACGAGGATTATATTTCTGTATGGCTTTTTTCCAGCACGCCTCAAATCCATTACAATTATTTGTTGTACTCCATTGTGATTCTGGAATCAAAGAAGGAAACAACGAATTAAGTTTTGTCAAAAGAAAATCACAATAACGGGGCATTGCATAGTCAATTTCATTTAACTTTTCAGGATAAAGTGTGCTATCCATTCGTGCCATATATATAGTACCGGTCGTTCCATATCTATTGTTTGTCTCAACTCCAAATGAAGTACCAAATGCTGTTGTATACATCATTTGAACAAACCCATATGAAGATACGATTCGCGTTTGGGCAATGATATTATATTCTTTCCCTATATCATCACTCGTATCTTTTATTTCTCTCCCCAAACTATCATAGGCCGCTTTTCTTGCATCATCCAATTCTAAAGCCTCTTCTCTTTGATAATAGAGTTTTATTTTTCTCAATTTATCTGTCAAATCCTTAAATCCCATTATGCTATCGGTATTTATAATTCGATACTTTGAAAATGTATTATTATCACCAGCGATATAAGCTCCAATTGAAATAACGCTATCAATATAAGAAGTCGGTGTAACATGCGTATGTGAATACGGCCAACTTTCTGCTTTTGGATTTTCAATCGTTTTCCAAAACGGTGCATTAGTTGGGAACACAGTAGTATTAATAGAAGGAGATTGGTAAGAGAAATCTTGTGCCGGTTCATATCTCCAATCGGGATTAAAGTGAGTTTCACGTTCTATTTGCCCTTTTATTAGTTGAGGCGGTATTCCATTTTCACCAGCATATTTTATTATTAGTGAATCCAGATTACAACGATTATTAAATACATCCCTAACTGTCGGATGAGAATTTCCTAACTTACTCGGTTTCTTCACCTCTATAGCAATATCCCCCTGTCTTCTATCCAGTGCCGTCGCATAGAGATGAACTTTGTAATCTTTTGTTGGTGTCCAGTACCTACCAATAAAACGAATGAACATGGTACTGTCTATTGCAGTTCCTGTCGAATCTTTATACTCGTAATACACGCCAAGTTTATCATCATTATTATCCTTCGTTACTGAAAAATTCGCCTCGAGTGCATTCGGTTGAGTCGATGTATCCGGAATTGTTTCACTTTCATTAATAATCAATCTCTTATCATCAGTCGGATCCGATTCTGCCCAGTAATATTTCGTCTGCCCCAGCAATATATCACAGCTCTTTATCGGTATACTATCCGAACCTGCCTGTGTATATTGAAATTGAATGTCTTTTATCTTCCCCGATTTTTTTATCAATCCTGCTGGCTTCGCTCCCCTTGTCCCTTTGGGATTTGTTGGTTTTACTCTCTCTGCAATATCCGTGGTCTGCGGCGATGCATTTTTTGTCTTCTGTTTAAACTGTTTATTAATAACCGGTACATACTTCTTCCCCCCGTCCTTCGTTTTGATAACCATTGCAGGCATCGGTTTCTTCTCTTCTTTCGGCACAGGCACAACAGAACACATCGGTATTGATGGTGCAAGCCCAACTCGTATTTTTGCGCAAACACTGTCGGCGTCTAGATCCTGAGCAGCGATAAACCATAACTGACCCGTAACATTTTGAAAATATGTCGCAGTATCGCCCCACTCGTCGAGCAACGTCCCGTAATAATCGTTTCCCAATATACCGATTTCTCTTGACTGAAAATACTCATTCGTATCGACAACCCCATCGAACCTCTGATGGATATGAATTATCGCCGTATCACCTGTGTATAACTGTTTCGGTTCACAGGTAACGAAAAGTGTATCGTGCGGCAGATAATAAACCGTATCGGTTCGTGTAAAATTTCTTGTCGATGTTTGAACCACACAATATTGATCGGCTGTATCGGGTACGTCTCTGTCTACCTCAAGATATAATGCTTCTTGATATGCCAACCCGGTTATCTGCGATGCAGTATCGGTCTCCGTGCACAGATGGGCGTATTTATCTCCCTTTATTATTGTCGCCGTTACCGGATCGACTACAGGACACCAATACGGTGGCGGTGTTGATACTCTATGGTCGATCACTTCACCATCGAACCTAATCTCATTCACCTTTCCCTGCGTTATTCTATCTGTTAGAGGTTTGTCGAACGTGCTTAAATTGAAAATATAGAATTCCCAACATACATTCCAAAAACTATGACATGGCATACCATTGTCATAATAATCATAATAAACATCGAAATTCGCACTATCACAAATCAGACTATCGCCGGGCATCCCCAAACCCCATATTCTTATGCCATCGACAAACGCTCTCCATGAAAGAGTATAAGGATAGTTTGCTGCAATTCCCCCTCCATGCTCCGGTGCTACAGCAAAATATCCTTGACCTAAATATTCTTCAACATACGTATTAAGCTGCGGTCTATATTCTTCAATTGCATCCATCTGACCCGGAATAGGTACCCCATAATAATCAGTCCATTCAGGAGCCCACCATAACCACAATAATGGTTGAAAGTCTTGATCAGCAGGTGTAATCGTAAACTCAACATACAGATCATGAAGATAACCGTTGTAATGCAAACGGGTCGGCGGTGCATCGTCGGTAGATATCCCCGGATTGATTCGAATACTCTTTTGTATCCGTGTTTGACAGAGGGCAACTGCCGAGAGTAACATTGTAAAAATGATTATCCCGACGAATAAATTAAGACTGCCGATAATTATTTTTCGAATTTGTTTTCCACAGCTGACATCATTATGGCGGTAGGTAAAATTATTTCTTTCTCTCATAGGCGCACACTTCCTTTGTATAAGTATAATTACCAAGCTCATCAGCAAGATCAGGCTCGTTGAAGAGGAAGTAATACTATGTTTTATAGTTACGGCAGGTATTTTAGGATGCTAAAAAACTCTCCACATCCTTGATAGCCATCCTGACCACATTACAAATCCTGCCTATAGTGTTGCCCAATAAGAAAAATATATACGCAAATAAAGCTGAACATTGAAACTTTATATGCGAATGATAATAAATTATTCTTCGTAAGTCAAGGAAAAAATATAAAAAGTGAAGATTTTATTATTGAGGATAGTTACAAATCGGGACAGCTATGCGACTATCACGGTGCTTTGAATCGTTTTTGAGGTGGCAAATGGCACTATTTAATCAAAACCATTTTCTTCACATCAGATTTACCGGCTGCGGTTAACCGATAAAAATAAATACCGCTAGCAAGGTTTTTTCCTGAAGGAAATGCAACATCATATAAACCGGGTTGTTCAACACCATTAATCAGCGTTGAAACTTCACGGCCGAGAATATCATACACTTTCAGGGTAACATTTCCTGCGGATGGGATTTCATAATGTATGTGTGTGCTTCCATTAAATGGGTTCGGATAATTCTGATGAAGTTTAAAGACGAACGGCAGGGAATTATTATTAATTCCCATTGAATGAACACTGTTCCATTGTGATCGAGCCTGCGTTGCCGTTGCTTTTAATGCTTCAAGCGATTGATCTGCAACAAACGAAAAAGGTACCATAGCAGTATCACCGGGCGCAAGAGTAAAAGGTCCACATCCCACAACCATCGAGATGTCAGATGGTCCGGCCATAGAAGATGAAATACCGTTGTGTAGCGCATCCCATTTCTCTTTCTTTGTGAATCCATCATATAGTCCCCAATTTGTGCTATCTGTTGCTGCATTATCAATAGCGTGATAATCAAGAGGTTTGTCTCCCAGCATTACAACGCCGACATAAGAAGTAATGCCCCCAACCTCTGTGTCGTATGCATATCCTAATCGTAATGTAGTATCAACAGCAGCGATGTTGAATGCGGCTGAACCGAGATCCCAATCGAGATATAATCCTGCATACATATTGGTGATTACGGATTGAGATCTGTTTATGACCAAATACTTGACGAAGACACTATTATTATTTGGAGCATTTTTCCAGGCATATGAAGCGTATTTAATATCGAGATTGAGTTTTCTTGCCGATGCCGATTGAGTTGTTGCAAATTCACCGATTCCTTGCTGATCGGCAACCGAGCCAGGGGTTGATATTTTGAAATTCGAAACAGACTCAAAATCATTATCTTCATAATTCTGATTGTTACCACGTGCACAGTCGACTAAATGGACAGTATCGGTTCCTGCTATGAAAGCTCCCTCAAATAGGTAATTATTTTTTCCTGTGGGAGTAAAAATGAAACCTGATCCTTCCTGATTATTTGGATAATCGTTATAGCCGATATTCCCGGCGCTGGTTATCGTCATTGTGATGTTGTTAATATTCTGATCAAAAAATGTTTGGTTGGCGCGAAATTGAATACTGCTATAATCTGAATACGATCCTGATGAAATTGTGATGAAACACTCGACCATGGAATTTTCCGGTATGTTTGAATTTATCACCGCATCGAATGTGATCGGGGCAGAGTTGGTTTCAAGTGTTCCAAGTCCGGAACCAGAATAAGCAGAGTTTTTAAAAGTGACAAGTTGCGGATCAGCCGTGATCGATATTGACATCGATGAAGTCGATTGTAAATAATTTGTAAAATAAAGAGAGATCCTCATGGTTTCACCTGGTTCCAGCATACCGTTTCCGTTTCCAGTGACTGAATCCGAAACAGATGATGAGCTTACTCGAATTGCCGGAGATTGCACCGTTAGTGCGCGATAAGCATTTACTCGTCCGAAACCTAATTTATGTTGAAATCCTCCATTCCAAATATCTATAGGATCTGCCGACACACGTACCTGTTCAGCAACTTGCTCCGAAGTATAATCTTTGTGAAGCGATTTCACCAAAGCCGCGACACCAGAAACAACGGGCGTTGCCATTGATGTGCCTGAATATTGCGCATAAGAACCATCCGCTGTTGGAATAGTACTTTCAATAATATCGCCAGGAGCTGATAGACTAACTTCGTATCCATAATTAGAGTACGATGATTTCTGATCATTCCAATCTGTAGCTCCGACACAAAGCACACCATCGTAACATGCAGGATATTCCGGTGATGTCGATAAATTGAGAGTGTCATTTCCGGCAGCCGCAACAACTGTGCATCCATGGTTTATTGCTGCACTAACCATATCCTGGCCAAAAAGAGAAAATGAACCACCCCAACTGCAATTAATAATATTTGCGTTCATCAAAGTTGCGTATGCAATCCCTTCATAACCAAATGGGATATTGTTGGAAGAAGGATCATCAGACGCTACTTTTACAGGTAGAATTTTACATTTGGGAGCTACACCCGCTACACCTATGTGATTATTCGTAACTGCCGCGGCGATTCCAGCTACATGAGTTCCGTGTGGATTACCTGGCCTCGGATCGTTGTCAGTCTGTTTATTTGTATCCTGATATAAATCCCATCCATGCCAGTCATCGATATATCCGTCATTGTCGTCGTCTATTCCATTATATCTTTTGTCTCTTCCTTGTGCATCGAGTCCAATTTCACCCGGATTATTCCAAATGTTTGCGGCAAGATCCGGATGCAGCCAATCAACACCGGTATCGACAATAGCAATAATTATCGTAGAGTCACCTTGGGTTATATTCCACGCCGAGTCGGCCATAATTATCGGAAGATGCCATTGAGCCGCATAAAGAGAATCATTTGGGTGGAAAAAAATGCGCAAGCGCACTCGCGGTTCGGCATATTCGATGTCTTCAGATCGAAGCAGAGCTTTTGCAACTTCTTTAGCATCAATCGGGCCGGCATAATACACGCTGTAATATTTTGAGAGATCGACTCCATCAAGGGCATGTTTATTCTTCACCGAAGAAAAAATTGGTTTTATGTTTACTCCGGTATATTGTTGAAGAATTTTATCGATCGATTTTCGTCCGAATGCTGACTTTTGCAAATTGCCTGTCAGAGCAGATCGGAGTTTAACGATAACCTCACCCTGCTGATAATCGGATGGTCGAAGTTGTTCAAGATGTTGGAGTACATTTTTATGTGACGATGTGGGTAAGTTTTTTCCCCACAAAAAAAATGTCAGGCTTATGCTGATGAAAAAAAGAAAAGACAATTTACGCATTTAAGCTCCCATGGTTGTAGCAAATCGTTTTCGAAACGGTCTCATTTCTATATGACGCCGGAACATATAAAATGATTACGCATTTCAAATATAAGGTATTAAAATAAATTTCATTGAACAAGACCTTCTTTAATAATAAAGAATTAAAAGTTGAGAATAACAAACAAACCAATAATATCGGAAGAATTGTTAAAGTAATTATTTATTGAATCCCGTAGAAAAAGAATGGCGCCCATTGGTGTGGTGAGCGAAAGGTGGGTGTTGAAATCATTTCACGTTGTGCTTGGTAATATGCATCTCCGGGTTCGAAATTTCCGACAAACGAATTGTACAATTGCTCATCGAATAAACGGACCGATGCCCGTTCAGGCGACCAGAATGTCCCGATAACCGCTCTCGATCCGTTCATCAGAAGCAATCCAAGATGAAACTGGTTTATTCCTTCAATTGTCGATCCTGAGTTCATAAGAATAATAACCGGAAAATGATTGAGAGAATGTAACAATCCGATCGGTTTATAGATGATGCCATTCGAAATTTTTCCATCGGACAAAGCAATAAAAGAATTTGATGGATAATCTTCATCATAATAAAATTCAGTGGCAAGATGCAATACATCTCCCGATTGGTTTAAGAGATTTTCCGGCGTTGCTTCGAGGTCGAAAATGAATTTCGCATCTTTATAGAAAGACCGAACATCACGAAGCACATAATCTACTTCCCATCGCGATACCGCGGTGAATCCCACTTCGCTGATGTCTGCAATGGTACGTTTTTGATTTGCCTGAAAAAGCGCCGCTTGTGCAAATGGTAAATACCGAATCATGAATCGCTCAACTGCAAATTGAATCTGTTGCTCTGATGAACCGGCGAGCGCATGGAATGGCAGCAGGCTTAATTCCGGAGTGGGCACGATGATGAGGCGTTGAGTCGAAACGGGTATCGCCGCAAGTAATTCTGAATGAAGTGTCCGTAGGATCGTTTCAATCCCAAATAATGTGTCGTTTGCCGGAATTCCTTGATCGCGGGGCGGAACTGGAGTGGAAATTTTTTTTTGCAATTCTGCGGCTTGTTGTAAAATTGTTTGATATTGTGCCGTCAAGCGGAAAGCAGTAAGAGAATTTTTAGTAAGGACAAAACAAAAAACTATCTGGTCTGCGGCACTATATTCCAGCAATGTTGTGTTCGCAGCTAATCGTTGCTGAACCTGTTCGATTGGGATAGTTAAAGGATGGAAAAGTAGGGAAGAATTTGGTTCGAGTTTTTCAATAGATTCAGCTGCCTGCTTGTAACTGGACATTCGTTCTTCGATTAATGTTGAAAGATGTTCGATTTTATTATCATCGCGTAATAAATCAGTTTTTCCGATCTCGTCGGTCTTTTGTCGGCGTAACGCTAATATTTCTCCCGAAAGTTGTTGTATTTGATCATATTCCGATTGAAGAGAAGATTGATTCGGCCGCAATGATATGACGCGTGACGTAGCTGCGAAGCGCTGAAGCAGTACTTGTTCATGAGCGATAAAGGCTTCAGGAATTCGTTTGAGAAGAATAAGTACACGCGCAAGATTGTCGCCCATATCAGGAAGTGATGAAGCAAAATCGCCGAATAATTCAGTGCGGTGATGAAGATCGTAGAATTCAAAAATACTTTTTTGTTGCTCTTCAAATCCTTTTCGATAATATTCTGCCGCCAGGTTTAAATTGCCGGAATTTTCGGCAATTATTCCCAACGATTCTGAAGCAAGAATAATTCCAATTGGATGTTCCATATACGAAAACATCTCTAATGCAGTTTTTAGATCGGCGTTCGATACAGGTGTATGAATGGCCTCGACTCTTCCTTTACAAAGAAGCACGGCTGCCATGATCAATCTATCGGACTTGACTTCATCGAGAGCCAGCAGCGAAGAACAGATCCGCAACGCGTCGGTATTTTGTCGTGCTTTCAAATTTGAGTAAGCACAGCCAATCAGCGCTGTAATTGCAGGCGGTCCGTCCGATTGGATTTCAAACGCACGGTTATATTCGTATGCACATCGAACATAATTATTTGCTTTGCCGTAGCATTTTGCCTGGAGAATATGCCATTGATATTGTAAAGAAGAATCGACATCAATTTGATTTTTCAAAGAATCGAGCAATTGGACCGCTTCCGATATTTTTCCTTCTTCCATCATTTCTTGACACAAATTTAATCCGGCGTTCAGAAATTCACTTTTATCGTCTATTGCTTCGGCAAGTGAACGGGTTTGTGTGAATGCCTGAGCGGCAGAATTATGACGGCCCTGCGACATCGACAAAGTTCCAAGCATCGAGTATGCTTTGATCATTCGCAGCGTATCTTTCGCTCTCTGGCTGATTGTGAGACTCTGTTCTGCGGTATTTTGTGCTTCGTTCATTCTCCCGAGTTGATTCTGCATCGTGCCGATGAAAAGAATTGTCGATGCAAATGCAGATTTATTTCCAGATTGCTGCGCAAATTCCGATGCACGAGTGGCGTAATTCAAAGCTTCATTATAATTACCAAGAGAGAATTGCATCAACGCGCGGGCATCACCGGCATCCGACGCTTCTATTAAAGAATTATTAGATTGAAACAGTTGAGTGGAAATTTCAAAAAGGCTATCAGCGGTTTTGGAATGAAAAAGCTGTTCTTCGACCAGAGCCCTGGAATAATATGACCTGGCCAAACGCAATTCTTCTTCGCTGGATCCGCCACACGATTGAAAACAAAATGCTACAGCAAGGCACGATACAGCGCAGAGCAACGATGTAACGAATGAAGGTTTCCTTCTACGTTGCTGAGACCGGGCAGAAGGAAACCTTCCGTTATTCATTATATTGATACTCCAATCCCAAGAGAGAACACTGAGACATTTCCAAAATTGTAATCAGCATTAATGGCCAAAATGGGTAATGGATGAAATACGAGTCCTGCAGTAACCCGGAAATTATTCGATCCTGTGAAATCCATGGAGATTTTTTGTGCACCAACCGCATCCGCAATCGGTGAAGGATTTGTGTAATTGTAAGAAAGCGAGAACGTGCTTTTTTCAACAGCTAAACCACAATAGAAGGATACTATCATCAAACTTTTACTTGCTTGTACGCCGACCGAATAAGCCTTCGCACTAAAATTATCTCCTAGAGTTAACGATTGATAAACAGCTTGTGCCGAAATGTTGACTGGAAACGCAGGCACAGGTATATACTGACTGATTGAATGCTGTAAGCCGACTCCGATGAATGATACTTTACCGATTTCATTAAAACTCTGTGTCGGGAAATATCGCACCATCAATTGCGTGCCCATAAGATTTCCAACAGCAAGCTGCGGTACAAGAAGAGGAATAAGTTTGACTGATTTAAATACTGATGCTCCACTCAAATACGACATTGGGGGAATGGATCCGGGAATCGTAGAACCATCTCCGCCGAATATAGTCGGTTCTGATGATGTTGCACCGTTAAAAGGTGAAGTAGCATCGAATGACTGCTTAGAAGAAGGAACAACGGCACCCATGAATTTTACTCCGACATAAATACTCAGTCCGTTTGAAACATCCGCGCTGTGATAAAGTCCGGAGTTTAAATTTGCTCCAAAAATATCTACAAACGGTTGTACATATCCTTTCGCATAGTCCTGTGAAAATGCAGACAATCGTTGATCGATTGTTTGAGCATGGAGACAGAATGTGAACAACAACATTGCAGAAATGATGGCGAGTAACTCTCTTAGACGGTTCATGGTCTCTCCCAGGTTTTGTTGTGATGAAATAGTTATTTGAAAACTTTTACAAATAAAAGAAGAAGTTTCGATTTGTGCAAGTGATTATAAGTGTATAGCAGGAACAACAAGCAATTTTCTATTGTGCAGTAAAAAAGCTTTATTTTAAAATACTCATACAATCTGCAAAAACTTATAGCTCTTCTATCATAACCTGAGGTAAAAAGCCTTTAAAATTTTCAGTATTTATTTGACCGGGAATTGTCGCAAATAGATTAGCTGTACCGCAGGCGACACCGTATCGAATCATTTCGTCAATGTCGAATAAATGTTTTGCGGCATAAACAAATCCAGCAAGCATAGCATCGCCTGAACCCACAGGTTTGCGTTGTGGAAGAATAATTCTCTCGTTTATCCGGCCACAAAATTTTTGCTTTCCATTTGTAAACAACACTCCCCGAGCGCCCATTGAGACGGCAATGTAATGTATTTGGTTTTTGTTCAGTTCATTCATTCTTTGAAGAATATCTTCAACATCTTCACCACTAAATGAACCGAAGCTTGTATTGAATTCAGTAATATTCGGTTTGATCATCCATGGATAGGCCGCGGAACCACGGACCAACGCTGAGCCGGAAGAATCAAGAAATGAGAAAGCTTCTCGCGAATTACAAAACTGGATTAACTCCATATAAAAAGATTCATCTAATCCATCAGGCAAACTTCCGGAAAAAACAACGAAATCGGATTCATCAACATAATCATTTAGTTTTTGTTTGATCATGGTTGCCGCATCCGGTTCAACCGTAAATCCTTTTGATCGGATGTGAGTGGTTGCGTCGGTGTTTTTTTCGATGATTGTGAAATTTTGTCGCGATGAACCGGATACTTCGATGAAATCGGTCTTAATCAAGGATGAAGCTACAGAAGAAAATATTTTGCGCGATTCTTGTCCAATAATTCCAAGAGCAATCACCGGTTCATCCAACGCAGCGAGTGCACGGGCGACGTTGATTCCTTTTCCACCGGCTGTAAGATTGACCGATTCGGCATCGATGACATCATTCGGAGTGAAGTGCGAAATTGCAATCGCCACATCGACGGCGGTGTTGAGAGTAACTGTAATGATCTTTTGCGGCATATCGATAGATTATTAAAGGTATAAATTCATTTTGCTACTTTACGAAGAGCCTCGCCGGACAATCTAAATATTTTCCATTCGTTCAACATTGAGGCTCCCAATTTTTTGTAAAATTCTATGGACGATGTATTCCAATCAAGAACGGACCATTCCATCCGCCCGCAATCGCGTTCAACGGCAAGCTGAGAGAGAAATCGAAAAATCTCTTTTCCGAATCCCATATTTCGAAATTGAGGACGGATAAAAATATCCTCCAAATAAATTCCCGGTTTTCCCAAAAAAGTGGAAAAATTGTGGAAGAATAACGCAAAGCCGACCGGTTCCGATCGATATTCCGCAATAAGGGCTTCGGCAATTCTTTTATCGAAAAGATTTTTCTTCAACAGCTCTTCTGTTACAGTTACTGAATGGAGCAGTTTTTCATACTCGGCTAATTCTTTGATAAAATGAAGAAGGATATCAACATCTTTTTCTTTAGCGAGCCGTATAGAAAAATCTTTGATGACAGTTCTACTCAACATACATCCTCATACTTCGTTTTTAAATAATCCATACGTTGTGTAATCACTTCTCGATCTGACACATCAACTTATCGATTTTCTCAGGCATATTCAATGAATAAATTTTTTTGGGAACTTTTTTCTTCACTTAGAATGTTACTATTCTAGAAGTTGATGCAATATTAATGATGAATTTATGTTTGGGTCAATTAGCGGCCATTCTTTCATGCAAAGAAAACTTTATGAGGAAAAACAAACATGAGACCTACTGAAACATTGATGCATGAACACGAAATCATCATGCTTGTCTTGAATTCAGCTGAGGCGATTATACAGTCGGATGAATTTCCTTTCGACGATGTCGAAAAAATAGCCAATTTTCTAAAATATTTTGCCGATGGTTGTCATCATAAGAAGGAGGAAAAATATTTCTTTGTACGATTGGGAGAGCGAGGGTTCTCGGTAGATCAAGGTCCCGTCGCCGTAATGCTTCATGAGCATGAAATCGGACGAAAATTTATTCGAGCAATTTTTGGAGCACTTCCATTAGCGCAAACTGGCGACAAGAATGCTATCGGCATAGTAAAAGATAATTTAGACGGATATATTCAATTATTGCGCGGGCACATTTATAAAGAGAATAATATCCTCTTCCCGATGAGTAATCAGGTATTGATACCGCACGATCAGTTAGAATTGGAAAAAGATTTTGAAAAGGTTGAACGGGAAGAAATGGGCAGAGGAACGCATGAGAAATATCATCAGCTTGCATACGAATTGCAGAAAAAATATTTAAGCGTTTTGCCTGCTTGAATTCGGTTTAAATCAGAAATTCGATTCTTGTCGGAACATCAGCGAACATGCTTAACTATTTTAAAGCGGCTTTAATTTTCGGAATAGAATCCTTCGCGTAATAACTACAGACACCTTTTTTTGCTTTCGGTTTAATACCGAGTTCCTGGATGACTTTCTTTACTTTTGCATCAGAAACACCCAAATCTTTTGCAATGTTGTTTGCAGTCATTAATCCTTCCGAATCGTTTGCCATAATAACCTCTTGATTTTAATTATCGAATTTGAACCCGATATAATCACTATATCTTGTAATAATCCTATCAGAATCTTTCGGATCTTTTTGTTCACCCAAATAAAATTTCACGGTTAAAGTTTTTGAATTCAAATCATAAAGAGAATGCCACAATGTCCGCGATGTCGGCCATGCCGGACGGTAATCAGGCATCCATGGTGAAACTCTGCTATTGATCTTCTTTAAATCATCTATTGAAAACTTTTCTTTTGATTGCGTAAGTGAATTTAAAATATTCAACCGTTCAAGACTCTCGTGTGATATGTTGATTGTATCGGGATCAGATACCAGATGATTTGTGACGCATTGAATACCTTTGCCATCAATGATACGTGATTGATTTCTGTGGCGGGAAAACTCGAAAATGAACGAATGTCCTTCCTTATCTGCTATCATATAATGCATCGGTGCGAAATGATAATATTGTTTTACAGACAACAAGCATTCTTTCGCTTCTTCAACATTCTTACAGTTATCCAACAAATATCTTAAAATCAAAAATTCATCTAATCCGACTTCGGAAGAAGGCTCCGGCTGAAATCCTTTGACGCCGTCGCTTTCACCAAGAACTGCTACACTCAATCCCTCTGAATTCATACCGTCAATTACTCCACCAAGGAGATCCATAGCACAAATATAGATCGCCGAGTAACCGGTGTCTGGATAGATTTCAAAAACTGTCGGCCGTGAACAAATATGCAGTTCTTTTCTTGCCTGGAGAAAACTATAATCGACAGGAAAATCCTGGTTTCGACTCACAATGTTATGATTGTTTTCCGTATGACTGGCAGGATAAAAAACCACCGAGCAACCGCCGCGCGATGGTAAATAAGGAATTCCTGAAAAATCTCTAGAATAATCTTTTAACGAAGTGCCGTATTCTTCTGCAACTCCCATCATTCTTTTGTAATGAATGGGATAATTAAATTCCATGAACTTTACTTGAAGTTTATTTCTAAGATGGTTGGATGATGAATTAATCTCTTGTTTCAACTGTTTCGCTAGCTGTCCGATTTTTTCTCCGATCTCTTTATTAGTTCCCTTAATTTTAATATAGCGGACGATCATGAAATCGTTTTCGCTTCCGGCGATAATCTTTTCTTCAAAGAAAGTTTGACTAATTGAAAATTGAATTGCGAGGAGTAATAGTCCTGCAATGGACAAAATGTATTTATTCATATCATCTTTCTTCTGTATCGGTAGTTTGTTTTGGAATTTATTTTTGAAATCTTTTCAAGGCTTCTTCCATGATTGTTTCGGTAGCAGTTGACCCAAAACGCGTTGCTCCCAATTCATGAAATCGTAATAATTGATCAAGGGTTCGAACTCCACCGGAAGCCTTAATTTTAATTTCAGGCAAGCAATGTTTGCGCATTAGTATTATATCATGTTCAGTGGCGCCTTGGTAGGCGTACGTTCCATCTTTCCCTTTGCTAAAACCGTAGCCTGTAGATGTTTTTACGAACGCGACTTGAAATTTATTGCATATCTCACAAAGTTTTATTTTGCAATCATCGGTGGGGAGGAAATCTGTTTCGAAAATAACTTTTAAAATTGCTGTATTTTTCTGACAGGTATTCTGTATAATTTCAATTTCGTCCAAGACATAAATCCAATCTCCTTGTATGACTTTCCCGACATTGATGACCATGTCGACTTCAGTTGCTCCATGATGAATAACTTGAAGCGCTTCTGCAGTTTTAATAGCTGTCGAATTATTGCCATGTGGAAATCCTATTACAGCACATACTGCGACGTTCGTTCCAGTCACTAGCTTTGCAGCTAATTTAACATGATATGGTTTTACGCAAACCGATGCCGTATCATAATGCAATGCGAGTTCACAATATTTCTTCAAGTCTTCATCTGTGAAAGCAGGATGAAGAATCGAATGATCAATCATTTTGGCAATATCACGTGCGTTCATATCGAATACATAATTAAAATTGTCGGAATAGAATCGGTTTTTTCATTCGATTAAAAACCTCTTTTTTATCTATTCAAATAAAATGAAACACTATCATGTATTATCGGAAAGATAAAATGATAGCTTGAAGTTAATATTTTCTAACCGGATATTCCAGTGTTTTTTTGTCTTAATACAATGCAGGTATATATTTGTTTCCGAATAATTTAAGGTCACCTAAAATTCAACTGTCCTATTGAATATTTTTACGAGAGGAAGAATAACAAAATGAAACAATTTGTGATTCTGATGGATTTTCAGAGATTGAGTATTTCTGTTTGCTCTTATAAATTCCGTATCTGATTTGCATAACTTCGGCTTGCTATCAACTCCGTTCCCTTTTTATTATTCAGCCTTACTTTGTACCGCCCGGCAAACCATTTTACGAGTTCCTGAATGAATTTAACATTTACAATGTAAGAACGATGGATTCGAATGAAGATTGATTTATCTAATTTTTGTTCAAGCTCTGTGAGTGTGCCATCAAGTAAATACTCTTTGTCCGAGGTATGGAGAAATGTATATTTATTCTTTGATTCAAAATAAACAACGTCATCAAGATCGATGAAAAGTATTTTATCACCGATATGAACCTTCAGCCTTTTCAATGAAGAAGCAGCAAGCTGTGCGAGAACCCGTTCAAGGTTGTCGGGAAGCGCCGGTTTTGAACTCTGAAAAAATTGCCGCACTTTGTCTATCGCTTTATCGAGGCGCTTTTGTTCTATGGGTTTCAGCAGGTAATCAACGGAATTCTCTTCGAATGCCCTGACGGCATATTCATCATAGGCAGTTGCGAAAATGATAAATGGCTTGGTCCGCAGCCGGTGCACAACTTCAAAGCCGTCAAATCCGGGCATCTGTATGTCGAGAAAAATAAGATCCGGATTCAATTCTGAAATTTGCTTTACAGCTTCTTCTCCATTTCCCGCTTCAGCAATGATCTCAATTTCAGTCGAATATTTGTTGAGCAATTTTCTCAGGCGCCGTCTTGCAAGGTCTTCGTCATCTATAATAATTGTACGAATGTGCATAAACAATTCCTATGAAATCGGAATAATAATATCGACGCGCGTATTTTCTGTGTTGGAGATGTTGAATGAAGCATTTTCTCCGTACATCAATCTCAATCTTTCCCGGATGCTTCTTAATCCAAATCCTGTTTCCCCGGTTTCCTCTTTCATGGCTTTAAATTCCTTACCTGAATCTGAGACGGAAATCCGGCACTGTTTCCCAACTAGAGATGCACCGATTGTAATCTTCCCTCCATCTACTTCTTGTGCAATGCAATGCTTAATGCTGTTTTCCACCAATGGCTGTATGAGGAGCGCCGGAATATGCATGCTCTCAAGTCGAGGATCAATTTCAATCTCGTACATTAATCGCTCTCCAAACCGGATTTTCTCAATTTCGAGATATGACTTTATAATTTCCAATTCATCGTTAAGTTTAACCGTACTGTTTGCGGTTTGTTGAAGTGTATACCGGAATAATTCTGAAAGCTTCTCAACAGTCGCTTCTGCAGCATCGGGGTTCACCGATATCAGGCTTGCGATAGAGTTGAGAGTGTTGAAGAGAAAATGCGGATTGATTTTTGCTTGCAGGACGTCGAGTTCCGCCTGAACTTTTAAGCGTAAAAGTTTCTCTTCGTTAATTTCCTTCTCCTTCAATTGTTTTGCGATATTGTCCGTCTTCGCCTGAAGTTTAGAATACATCGCGGTAATGCTTCCGCCCAATTCTGTAAGTGTGATGTTAAGACTCAGCAGGTGAACCTGGCCATCATAATCAGGCTTCCAGCCGAAGAGAAGATATTGAATGAAATATCCGAGTTCGGTTCCAACGACAGCGATGACAATAAATAGAAAGAAGAAAAAGAAAAAGCTTGCTATAGATTTACCTCGCGGAATATAGTTATGAAACAAATACAACAAGCCGATACTTGAAAATCCGATGCAGAATGTAAATATGAAAACAGCAGCAAGCAAGTTGCGCCAGTGAACAGGATCCATGAATATCATCAAAGAAGAAGCGGAGATTGCAGCGCAAAGGCAGAGGAATGTAATGCGAATAATATCCTTATTATTCAAAATTGAACTCCTATTCCGAGATTCAATGTGCCTTTTAAAAATAAGCAGCCGAATTCTGAATCGTTTTTACCAAGCAACATCGTATAGCGGATATAAGGAGAAAAATATTGTGAAATCCTCGCAGTGACGGTCGGGATCAATGCGGCGCTCCAATCATCCGCGTTAATAAAAGAAATCAATTCAATACTCCAATTTCCATCTGAATAAAATCCCCGGCCAAAAAGGTAATCACACATTGTTCCTTGTGGTGAAAGGGTATTGAGCGACCAGAGTAAATTGATAAAAGAAAGCTTATCAATTTCTGTTGGGACTATGATAATCCCTTTCTGGATTTCATCCTGAAACATAACAAAATTCATCCACCTTTTCCATTGCTGATTATTCAATCCTTCCGAATTATGATAATATTCGATCGCAAGATTAATGCCGTTGTCGAATGTATATTGGCTTCCAATAATCGCTTTGTAAAATATCTTTCTCGATCCATCATAGCACGAAACATACGGATACGATGAATATTCCTGAGGGTTTTCGGTGTCCGTTATGCTTAGGTGGTACGGCATCGAAGAGCCCTTCTTTGCAAGAACTTCGCCATGAATCTCAAGTTGATCTCCGACAACATATGAGAAATTCCCGCCAGCTTCAAATCTGTCGCCTTCTTTGTAATGTCCGATCAACGATAAGTCAATTCCAGAGATAAACGTGTAGGCGCGAAAAGCATATTCACCTGCGTTCCAGCGTATTGAAGAGTTTTTAATTTGAACATCGTTAAGATAAACAAAAGCCAATGAATTTTTTTGATGGAAGATCGACAGCGCAATTAATTTGAGTCCTTCAAATTGGTTTAACCGGTCCGCTGGATCCGATGGAGACCGTTTAGGTTCGACGACGCTTGTCGGATTAAAAGCATAACCGGTTCCCCATTTGAGGATTTTTTTCCCGGCAAGAATGTCCACCTCATCAGAAAGAGAAATATCCAGCGCACACTCGCGGATGGAGTAATTATATGTTGGAGCAGACAAATTATTTGCATTCGTTATCATTCCGAGAGAAGATGAAAAGACCCCGGATTCCAGAAAAAGATTTCCTGAACTTGTGTGGCCGAATGCAGGCTGCGGCACAATTTGATTATTGAAATTCAAAGGGGATATTTTATTGAGAACATTATATGATCCCTCGTCCATTATCGAACATCGATATTCGATCGATTGGGCAATGATTCGTGATGATGATAGGAATATGAATACTAAAAATGTTTGTTGAAACGACAGTTTCATCTCATCTTCTCTAAATAATCCTTATGAAAATATTTTTCTGGAATTTCCTTCGGTGCGTATTCGGAATAGATCATCTTGGTTATTCTTCCTTCGCGAAGCATATCAAGAATAGTAATTTGCTGTAAAATAAATCTGCCATTGGCGCTGGCATATTTATCAAATAGAACGGTTTTAAAATGTTTGCCGGAAGTTAAAAACATTTCTGCTCTTTTCGGCAATGTGTCCTGCTTCGTAATCCAGTATTTAATTTTTTGGTAAGTTGCTCCGTCGCGCTTTGCAGTGAGAAGAAGTACATAGCAGGGAGTTCCATTGAGAATATCATCGCCATCCATCATCGCATTATAGTCTTCCGCATAATTCGTGCGGGCTATATCTCCGTTAGCAGCATCGCCCATGAGGCGCTGCATCGGAGTAATTCTAATTGGTTTCCGGATACCCGGCATATAAATCCACATTGCATCATCGAGCATGAGTAAATACTGGCCTTTCACATCGGCATTCAGGAACTTCACCAATGTTTTATTTGCTCCTTTTAAAAAAACTTCAAAGCTGCCTTCATCCGTCAATTCACCATCTTCAAAACTTTTAATTTGTGTCATGACCGTATAGGTTCCGCCATCGTTCCGGCTTTGGTCGGATTGTTTCAAGAGTTCCTCTGCCAATTTTAAAGCCGCAGATTCTTGATGTTGATCAGTATTAATGGTTTGAGAACGAACATTTATGCCTGTGTAAAGCATGAGCGTGGAAAAAAAGAAGAAGACAAAAAAATGTTTCATAAAAATTCCTTTCAATATTATATATGTCCAAGAGCATCGACAATCTTCATGCGTGAAGCTTTAAATGCAGGGAAGATCGTGGAAACTACTGTCGTACAGACAATGAGGATAAAAACACCAACATAAATTTGAGGAACAAAGTCGATGATAACTGCATACCCTCCAGACAATCCCGGCGGCGGCGGCATAACGATGTTGGAATGATTAATAATGATAGCGAGAACGAAAGCAACAATAAGCCCGAGTGTTCCGCCGAGTACACCCACAGTAAATCCTTCATATAGAAAATTAATGAGGAGACGAATTCGCGGCGTTCCTACTGCAAGCTGTGTACCGATTTCTTTTGTCCGCTCAAATATGGACATCATCATCGTGTTCGAACTGCTTAAAACCACAATGATGAAAATGATGACTCCTAAAAATGAAAAAATAGTATTATATAACTGGACAGCCGCTTTATAGAAAGTCGCCAATTCATCCCATCGCTTCAAAGCAATGTTTGGCAAATTTTTTTCGAGTTCCATTGCGACCTCTTGTGTCTTGTCGGTTTTATCAAGAGCGACAACGAGCTTCGTTACTTTTTGAGTTTTGAGAAGTCGTTGAGCCGTTTGCAGGTTGACCATTAACGATCGTTCATCGTATTCGGGAATTCCGGTAGTATAAATACCAACAACTTTCACATCAAGAGCATTAAGAGCTCCCGCCGATGTGGTTGTCATGAGTGTGAGATAATCGCCGGGTTGAGCATTCATTGTTTTAGCGATACCCCGTGCGAGAATAACTTCGGGGTCACTATTGTTTCCCGTAGAATCTTTCAAAAAATTTCCTTTACTGACATCAAGAATAGAACCAGCGAGTTTGACTTCCTTATCGGGTTCGATTCCCCGGCCAAGAAAGGCAACTGATTTATCGCCATTGGAAATAAGTCCCATGAATTCTATTCTCGCCATGGAGAAACGAACATGGTTCTGCTTGAGTATTTTTGATTTTAATTCGTCTACATTTTCCAATCCGTACTGCAGGGGTTTTTCTTCTTCAAACTGGAAAAATTCTTTGCGATAAACCTGAATATGGCCAAGTTGGCTGCGAATCGTAATCTCACTTAAGCCTCTAAATGAAAAGGCCACAAATCCGCCGGCGAGAATCAAAGCTGAGGTCCCAAATACTAGCACCAATCCGGTGATGAAAGTTCTTCTTCGGTTGCGGAACACATTTTTAGCCGCAAGTTTCATGAATATTGACATAATTCCTTCCTCTTCATTTTTTTTGATCGTCTGTCATCACACCATCGTGGAGTTTTAAAATGCGCCTTGCATATTTCACCACTAACGGGTCGTGCGTTGAAAAAAGAAATGTGACTTTTTCTTCTTCGTTCAACGTGCGCATGAGATCAAGCAGGTCTTCCGTGGTAGCAGAATCGATGTTTGCCGTCGGTTCATCGGCAAGAACGAGCTGTGGACGATTCACCAATGCGCGGGCAATTGCTACTCGTTGGCGCTGGCCTCCGGAAAGCTCATGCGGTTTATGGCGGCGCCAATCCCACAGATTGACTTCTTTCAGAATTCGCTCAACCATTATTTTTCGTTCGCCGGAACTCTTCCGCGTCAAGAGGAGTGGATATTCCACATTTTCGTAAGCCGTCAGCACCGGCATTAAATTGAATGATTGAAAAATGAATCCAAGTTTTTCGAGGCGAAGGCGATGAAGGTTAGAGTATCCGTTATATTTCATTTCTATTCCATCGAAGTGAATCTTTCCGGAAGTCGGTGAATCCAGAAATCCGATAAGATTCAACAATGTTGTTTTTCCGCTTCCGGAAGGGCCGCACACAGTGACAAACTCACCACGATCAATAGATACTGATATATTTCGAAGCGCTTGTACTTTCACTTTCCCGAGTTGATAAGTCTTTTGTAAATCCTGAGCTTGAATTAATGCGTTCACTTTTTTCGTCTCCCTTTTTTATTTCGCATTCAATTTTTGTTCGGCTAATACAGCTGTCGGCGAATTCGGCGCAACATCGACGGCTTTATGAAATAATTCCTTCGCTTTTTCGACTTGTCCGTCGCGCTCAAATGCAATGCCAGACCAGTAATAGATCATTGATTGAGATGATGAATCCCATCGGTTCAGATCCGGCAAGTTCAACAAATAATGAAAATCGTCGAGAGCAATCTTGAGACGTCCGAAAAACGAAGGCAAGTGAAGACTATGTATTCCCCGAACCATACGCACTGTAGCGTTTGAAGAATCTATTGCGGCGGCTTTGTCGATTTCATCGATGCCTCGATTTGCGCGGCTGATTTTCGTGAATGGCCACCACGCGTCACGGGCTTTTATTGTCCAGAGACTTCCCCGGAATACAAGCGCCGTTGCATTGCGCGGATCAAGCTCCAGCGCTTTATCGAGACAGGTAAAACTCTTATCGACCGCTTCTTCATTTCCAAGAGCCGCCTGATCGTGATATAGTCTTCCCAGACGAACAAGCACATCGACATTGTTCGGATTACGGCTGAGGCTGTCTTCAAAGGTATGAATAATTTCCAAGGGCGGAGTAGCAATTGTTGTTCCCGCAAGTTCTTTGTGTGTTTCCTGTGCGGCACCGATATTTGTAGACAAAAACCAGATCATCAGGAATAATGTGATCGTATTGTTCATCGGATATTTTCTCTCGAATTGGTGTATGATTATTTTGAATTTCACGAATCAAGATAGGGAAGATTCTACGGTAAAAGAAGAAGATATTGATGAAGTGTACTTATAATAGGATGAAATGCACAATGAGAAGATGGAAGAATTGGTTTAGATTGAACAGAAGCAACTGGAAAAAAGCAAATTCAGATGTGCTATTGTCGTGATATCATCCCGTCAATGATATAATGCTTAGAATTCAGATGTGATACCGAACATCGGTATCTTCATTCTGCGTTTTGTGCATGCAGATTTATTTTTCCTTTTTTCGATAGTCGCGTTAAGAAAAAAGTAACGCTCTCCTTGGATAGTTTGAAATGTTCGGCAATCCTTTCGATTGTATCCGTTTTAGATTCCCGGACATAAGCGAGAATTTCTTCTTCAATTTGTGTTGCCCATTCTTCAAAGAGTGCGCGGATTTCGGGTGTTGCGAACGATGCAAGCTCATTCGCTTTGCCGATGGAGGACATCATTTTTTTGCACATGTCCCATGGCATTTCGGTCGAACCATCCTGGTTACTCTGCCCTCCCATCATCATGCTCATCATATTCATCATCGGTGAACCTGACCCGCCTCCCATCATTGAACCCATCATCTGTGGCATCATATTCTGCATCATGGACTGTTTCTCTTCAGCAGTCATGTTCCCCATAAATTTTTCCATCATTTCAGTCATCATTTTTTGTTTCTCTTCGGGTTTCATCTTACCGAAGAAATTGTTCATCATTTGTTCCATCATTCTTTCTTTGATACTCATTATCGATTCCTCCTATTTCTTGTTAAAAGCTTTAATCAATTGTTCTCTGCACGAAAACATATTTACTTTGATGTCGGTTTTGTTTTTAGAGTTTATGAGAATTTGTGTGAATAAACCAAGAGCTTCGAGAATTCTGGCATCGCTTAACTCGTAATAGATAAACGGCCCATCTCGTTTTGTGTTTAGAATGTTTTGTTCTCTTAATACTCTGAGATGATGGGACACCAGTGGTTGGGATAAGCCTGTAGATGCCACTATTTCTGAAACCGTGCGCCGCTGATTGCCGATAAATTTAATAATCTTTAATCTGTTTGCATCTCCAAGCGTCTGAAAAAGGATCTGCAATTTAATTCCATCATCCATATAAACACCAATATATATAAACAAACGTTTATATGATAATGAAAATAGTTTTTATTGTCAAGCTTCGCAGGATCATTTTATTTTAAATTAATTGAGAGGTTCTGTTTGGATATACAACCGAATCACTTAGAACAAAAATCGACAATCATTTTATTTACAAGTTCCGTCTGATCAATATTCACAAAATGCTTCGCATTTTTTGCCCTCACTGTTTCGACGTTCGGCATAAGCTCTTTCGCTCGCTCTAAAGCGTCGTCACAATCGTAATTCGGCTCATGCTCACCCACGATAACTAATGTCGGTGTTTTGATTGAGCATAATTCTTCATCCGAAAATGCCTGAGGTGAAATTAATTGTGCGGCATCGCATTCATGATAAATGGTTTGGAGATAATATTTCATCCGTGGATCGATGCGGTCAGGGTATTCCGAAAACATTGAAAAAGCTCTGTCAATATCGGTCGGAAGTATTGACGGAAATATTTTGATCAATGCAATGAGTATCCTAACACTAAATTTAAAACCGATTATACTTGGAGCAGGAGCAATCGCGACGGCTTTATTGATTCTTTCCGGGTGGTAAAGGGCAAAACTGAGTGTAATGAAGCCCCCGTAAGATTCGCCGGCGATGTTTGTTTTTTGAATTTGTAACGAATCCAATAACTCTCTCATCCAATCTGCATAGGATTCTTTGCTGTTTATTATTTTCGTCATTTCACTCTTGCCGTGGTCTCCAATGATATCGACGGCGTAGATTCTAAAATGTTTGCTGAGTTCCGAAATGTTTGGATACCAGGTAATAGAAGCAAATGTCATCACCGGAAGCAAAATTAATGGGGGATTTTCTTTTGCACCACAGACGTTGATATGAGTCGTCCCATAAGAGGTATGAACATCAAGATGATCAAAATTAATTTTCCATGCGGCCATGCAACTGTCGTACGCTTTGTAAAACCGTTCCTTAGAAGAATCGGATTTGAATATGGAGTGGAGTTCTGTATCAGTTGTTTTTTTAGCACAACCACAAGCGAGAAAGATGCATACCATAATAATGATCGATAGGAATATTGTCTTGCAGCAAATTATTTGGTCCGTGTAGGTCGGGCAGTCTGCCCGACCTACTATTATCTCAACAAAAGAACATTCTTTTATCATTTTCAGTTATGATTAGCTAATATTTCATTTTCGCACTTCTTCATTCGATATTTTCTAGACTTTATCCGGAATCTCTCCCATGTGCTTTGCTCCACAACGCATGCAAACTGAAAGCGGTTTTGAATTTCTGTAAGCTCGAAATTTAATTGCCCGTTCACTATTCCATAATTCCTTGATCGTATATTCTCTCACATTCCCGATGCTGTAATCCGGAAAATCGACGCAGAAATTTGCATTACCGTTCGGTTGAATATCCAATAACCGATTGACATTCGGACAATGGGGGGGTCCTATCTGAGTATGATAATCTGCAAACCATTGACGATATTGTTCTGTGGTTAATTCCATGTAAGGAAAATTTTTAATTTCTTTTAGATTCTCATGATACTTTCTTAATTCCTTGACCAAAACTTCGCCATCGACTTGATGATCATCGTGATGAAATCCTTTCCATGAAAATGGATAACAATTGAAGAATTCTTTCATTTCCTGTTGATACAATTCTCCTGCTTGTTTCAATATCCAGTAACAAGGAACAATCGTTATTGTCGGAATCGCCAGGCTGCGCGCGATATTGGGCATTTGTCCAAGATATTGATAATTATCTTCAGTGATAGTGAATGTCAATGAAGTACTGATTTTTTTGTTATGTCTGATTTCGGCTTCTCGTAAAAGTTGGATGTTTTTTTTGATTGTCGAAAAACAATCCTTCACTTCCCTGATTTCGTCGTGAATTTCATCTGGGCCATCGATGGAAATTGTAAGATGGATATTTCCCAATTGCACTAATTCGTCTGCATACTTGTGGAGGAGCGTACCATTTGTATCGATTGAAATGAATATTTTTTTCGAATTGATATAATTAACCAGCTCCATAATGCCGCGAAAAAGAAACGGCTCTCCTCCGCGCAGCAGCACCGATGTTACATTATTTTCCACCAACTCATCGACCAGCGATTTCCATTTTTCCAATTCTAGATTTTTCACCGGCACCATTTTACTGTTCATGTAGCCTTCTTCACCCCACTGACCGCACATCTTGCAGCGCAAATTGCATGCGTTCGTTAAGGTAAAAGAGACACTTTCAGGGAAAGTCATTGTAACTCCATTGGCTTGTGCTTACAGAACTCCGTCTATGTAAGTGAGAACTTAATTATATCTTCGACATGAATTGCAGTTGTGTTTAGCAGTTTGATATCCTGGAAATCGGATTGTTTCAAAATTAACGGCAACTCCGTTCCGCCAAGAATTAAACCTTCGATGCCATTTTCTTCTTTTAATTTTCGGGCTATTTTTATTAATTCCCGCTTTGTTTCTTCCTGGAATATTCCCATAACAAGTTCATTCATGTATTTGTCATGAATGTAGTCCTGAGACTGTAGATCCGGAATGATCAACTTGATGTTTTTTTTCTCCGCACCGCTCTGATAAAAGTTGCCTTGCATGGTAAACTTCGTTCCAAATAGTCCCAAAGTTCGGAAGCCGAGCGATTGAGCATATTGGATTGTTGATTCGACGATACTGATCAACGGAATTTCCGATTGCATTTGCAGCCGTTCAAACACGATGTGCGGCGTGTTGGAAGCAAGGAATGCAAAATCGGCTCCACCATGTTTTAATTTTTGGATTTCATGGGAAAGATATTCTACAAGCGCATCGAAATCTTTTCTTCCGACCAACTCTAACATTCGCGTCATGTTGATGCTATTGATGAGGATTGACGGATAATCGAGAGTTCTGGTTTTATTCTGATATCCGGTTATGATGCTTTGATAATAATCAATTGTGGAAGGAGGAGCAATTCCGCCGATCATTCCTATGACTTTTGTTTTCATCTCTACATTCTCTCCTTGTATTCTTCTTTGTGATCCATATTCCATCGCCCGTTTTAATTCTAAATTCTTAAATCTTCACTTTCTCCACCATTCCTGATTAGCATCAAGGAATAAGTATCGCGATCTGTTCGCATCATGCTCGTCATGAGAATTTACACCGATAAGATGCATTACCTGATAACCATTGCCGGAAGAATATTCGGGCCATGTCGGCAGTCCCGTTCCGTTCGGATCTCCGTTCTTCGCGAAATTAGTCCAGTATGTACCGATGAGATCGGATAAATTTTTATCTTCATCTTGCCACGGAATACCTAACAGCGGGAATGCACCGAACACATATTCGATTTCACATGCGTGACGGGCGCCGAATTCTCTGAGAGGAATTCCGCCAATTTTTGCATCTCGAGGAACGAGCGGTGTTTGGTCGAAAGAATATTGGTACACCTTTGACTTTCCAGTGGCGGAATGCGTGTCAATCCATTTCCAGGTTCCGAAGCCCATAAATTGATCGCCTGCATAATCGATTGCGGACGCAGTAGCGTCTGCATCAGAGCCGGCTGGATATAATTTGAGAAACTCATCTGCTTTATTTCCAAACGTGCGCCTTGCTTGCGCAGTGAAACTACTTGCTGTGGGTTTTTCATTCGCCAGCAACACAGACTTTTTTCCTTCGTGAGCATTCCATCCAGACAGGAGCTGAACATGATTTTGTTTTCCTTTAATATAAATACTATCAATTTGTTCCGGGAAAAGATATCCATCGACATTAGTGCTGATTGACCACCATTCTTTTGGCGTTGCGGTGAGTATTTCGTCACCTGATTTTGCTCTTAGTTCTGCAATAGATTTTACGCCTAATGAAGATGCAATGTAAACCCCTGTTGCCTCACTCTCACTCAACTTTACGGGTGGCCGGCCAAAATATGCTCCACTCTCGCCGATGGCTCGAATAAACAAACTTTTTGCTAAAGGTGAGGCAATTAAAGCGCTTACCGATAGAGAGCCGGCGGACTCACCAAAGATTGTAACTTTTTTAGGATCTCCTCCAAATACTGAAATATTTTTTTGAACCCACTTTAAAGCCGCAATCTGATCCAACAAACCATAATTACCTGATGAGTGATGACCAGATTCTTTCGACAATTCAGGATGCGCGAAAAATCCGAAAATACCAAGGCGATAATTCATGCTCACCACTACCACGCCTTTCTTTGCAAGGTTCTCGCCATCTTGTCGAGGTTCTGAAGACGAGCCGGCAATGTATCCACCGCCATGGATCCAGACCATCACCGGAAGTTTTTCAGTGTCGGATTTCGCAGGTGTCCACACGTTCAAATACAAACAATCTTCACTCATAGTATCGCGGAAAATCATATCGTCGAATACACGTGCTTGTATGCTGCGGGGCCCGAACGAATCCGCTTTTCGAATTCCTATCCAGGGTTTAACCGGTTGAGGCTCGCGCCAGCGGAGATTTCCCACCGGCGGTGCGGCATAAGGAATTCCTTTGAAGATACGGATGCTCGAATCTGTCCCGGTTGAACCCTCGAGAATTCCACCTTCGACTCGCACCTGATTGTTTGTTGACATTACAGTTGAAGTCGTCATTAGTGTAAATATTGTGAATATAAAAATTCCGATAAATAATTTTCTGATTTGTTTTCCGGTTTGCATAATAATGTTTCTCCATTGAATTCTATAAAGTTGTTTTACAATTCAATCAAAAAGCTATAACCGTGTTTTTTAAATCCCAAATTCTCATAAAATCGATGTGCCGCTTCTCTTTTCAAATTACTTGACAGGCACATTTTGTAGCATTTATTTTCTTTACATATTTTCATTGCATATTCCATCATTTTTTTACCGACACCCATCGACCGCATATCCTTCGCGACGACGACATCTTCTACAATCCCCGACGATTTCCCAAGATGTGCCAGATTATCCATAATCAAGAGTGAAAAAGTTCCGACGGTTTTTCCATCAAAGCGAGCGATATATATTTTATAATTCGGATATGATTGCATCTTATCGAATGTAGACTTCGCTTCATCGATAGGTAAAATAAATCCATCGTCGAGGTCTTCAACCGCGTAAAGTTTTAATATCGCCTGCAAATCAGATATTTTCGCTTCAACAATTTCAAAATTCATGAATTACAACATACGACATTTGAATAGTAATTTCAATTTCAGATTCCTGCTTCAAAATATTTAACTCAAGGTTTATTATTGTGAAGAAAGAATGATGATTTTTTATTATGAAAAGTAAATTGAGATGAGCCCAATAATTGTAGATGCCTGATTGTAGCATTCAAGCAGAGAGGTTGGTACAACAAAATCTCGTCAATTTTACTTTAAAAACCACCTAAAAAAGACATTGACTATCATTTTTTCTTTTCGTAAATTTTATATCAAATTTAACTCAAATTTTGAACTTTTGGAGAAGTAATGCCACAACACAAATCCGCCGAAAAACGAGTTCGCATAAGCGCACGCCGGCGTGCAAGAAATAAAGCTAAAATTTCCGCAATGAAAAACGCAATCAAGAAGGTCAGAACAGCAACCGTAAAACCTGATGGGGAGGCAGCGCTCAAAAATGCCGTCACGATGCTCGATAAAATGGCAGCAAGCGGCGTTATCCATCGGAACAGAGCCTCCAATCAGAAATCACGTCTCACAAAAGTTATTAGTAAACTGAAATAACTATGCTGGTGTCTTGCCCCGAAACAAGATAAAATCAGCAGATATAGAGAATTCGTAGGACGTCTTTGAATGTCTCGTGTGCATGTGCGTGCAATACTCTGTGGGTATATCTTTTTCTTCTTGCAAATGTGCATGCCTCATTTTGTATGTGCCCAACAGGAAAATGAAGAGACATTATTGAAATTCTATGGATGTATTGATATCACTTCAGCAGCAGAAGCATCCAAAGCCATCCTTTCTTCAAAAATTTCTTCCGTTGTTTCTATTAAAGGAGGTTATGGCGGTGGTATTCAACTGTTAGTACCACTTAGTCCTCGCGTCAATCTTGGCGGCGAATTCGGATTTATTCTTACCAGCGTTAAACAACATTCATCATTATTATATTACAGCATACCTACAGATGCTGCACACTCGATAGGATTTTCTCCGTTGATAGGATTACTCCAACTGAATTTCGGCCATGTGTTCGTTCAAGGTGGAATTGGATTAAGCATTTACAAAAGTTTTATAACATTTAATAATGCCGGGCCTGAACTTCAATCGATCTCAAGTACTGACACATGGACTGGCGGATGTGCAATGGCCGGTGGTGGTATAATGGTGCCGGTTTCAAAGTTTTTAAGCGTCGATTTCTCAGTAAAATATTATTCGACATTTGTAAGCATCAATAATAAAACGTACAACGATGTCTTGCTTATGCCCGGTGCTGGAATAATATTTCGTTTTTAATATTTTCTCCATCAATAAGAAAAGATCGGTAACAGTTGTTTTACATACATATCGAAATGACCACTACGGAAAATAGCTCTTTGCGTAACATCAGTTATTAACGAAAAATGCAGTTTTAAATTCATCCCAAGACTGGATAGGAAGAAATTATGATTTATACGTATAATGTTATATTATAGTTTACCGAACATTTTTAAAAGTACGGCTAAAAACTCAAAAAGAGAAAATTTTTTTTAACTTAATATTTTTCGATACATGGGAGGAATGAAGATCATGAAATATCTTTTAGTATTCTTATTGTGTCTTACACTTATCGGATGTGCGATGGAAACAGAGGTTTTACTACCCGATGTTTATCCCCGTCTCCAAAATTACAACAGCATCTATTATCCCGGGACAGATTTAGCAGTTAAAGAAATCACGGTTCGTGCATTGCTGTCCATCACCGATCATGGCGATGTTGTTAAAGTTGATTTGCCGAAAAGCAGCGGTTCGGCAGCGCTTGACGATACCATCAAGAATTCGGTATATCGATGGAAATATTCTCCCGCCGAATATAAAGGAAAACCGATCAGCATCTTGATATCTCAGAAGATCATGATCCAATTCCAGCAGCCAGTATCTTACGATCTGGCAGAAATTGTGGTGGCAAGAGTTTCATTAGCTGATTCGATTATTCAACAACTTCGTCTGGGAAAAGATTTCGATATTCTTGCAAAAGAATATTCTACCGCTGAGTCAAGCAAGATTGGAGGAATGATCGGGAAAATAAATCTTAACGATCTCTCTCAAGAACTCTTTACGCCGGTTAGCCAGTTAGTACCCGGTGCATGGACAGATCCTCTGCCAGTTAAAGATCAATATGTGATTTATAAAAGACTGAAGTGAAAGGAATAGCTTCAAGATACAGACGACATTCTTTTTATTTGTAATAGGCAATCACTGCATCTATTCTCTTCACATCCGAAATGGTGCAGTTGTATCAAAGCCTGCTGCCCAAATGCTTTTAAGGCATAAGGTTTTAAATATGGAATCTGTTGAATCATGAATCGCACCAGTTGATGTTGAGAGCACATTGATATTTCACCGTAATAATTCCAGAGAATCATTCTCAGATCAATATCCCTAAAAATGCGCACGTACAAAAGCAGAACGGGGATAAGAACATTAATGATTATTTCATTGATCCGGTTATGGCCTAACAAATCGAAGGTGATTCGCTCTGTCTGCTGTGTTCTCCTTTCAGTAGAACAAAAATATTCATGAAGCGCTTTGTGTTGTCTTCTCGGGCTCGTCTCGGAACGAAATATCGTTATAAAATCCTGCATGATTTCCTGCCGGAGCATTTTTTCGACTAAAGATGCGCCCGCGGCAAGACGTTTTGTAGGAAAGTTATTCGGCCTCAGCCGGAAAAATGTCCATTCCGACAAAAGCAAACGTTCATGTGTATAATTTTTTTCGTTCTGAATCCACCAACGAATAATTTTTCTTTTGAATTTTTCCGAATCGTTCTCCCCTGACATGTGGAACAAGTCATCCCAGGCAGGAATATCAGCATCGCTTGTAAGGAATCCTGCCGCTCCGTACAAAAAAGCACGGATTGCAATCGAACAATCATTCTCCGGAGATATTAACTTTTCCCGCAAATAATTCAACGATATCGCACGCGACAATTTTAAAAACTGGAGCTTGTTTTTCGAATATCCAAGAGCTTCAAATATTCCTTCATACATTACTTGTCCCCATATCCACCTAGATTTAAAATCGTGTTGAGAATATTCAGAGTTTGGGATGGGAATTTCATCTGGATTCCCAAAATATCGGAAACGTGGTTCTTTTACCGTCATCCGATCCTCATCGATCAGTTCCTTTAATCGTCCTTCGAATTTTCGGATCTTCAATTCCATCCGTTCGCGTGCAAGTTTTGAAAGCCAGTCGGCTGTTTCATCTTCCGATAAAACATGAAATGAATCACGGCAGGCTAATCCACGTTTACGTTCCACTCGATCATCCGTGATTGATCTGTCCCAAACAGCCCGAAAAGAGTCGTCTAAAAATCGTTCCAAACAAAGAACAGGAAGTACACGTCCGCTTTTAGTCCTTGGACGTTCTGCATCGGACGATGAATCATTATATAAAACTACATGAAGTATTACACGATTATATTTTGCGTCATTAGTATGGCGATGCCTATCCCAATCGCTATTCCGGCCATGGAGTTCAACATCACCTGTCATTGTCACGCCGCTGATTCGAATTTTTGCATTCAGAAAATCAGGGCCCGCATCTTGATTTTGCTCACCGGCAGATTGAATCTCGACTGTCTCGCCGTCGATTGTTACAAGTCCCAAGGGCTTCAAATACTGTTTTCTCCAGATGTGACGGAGAAAGCGTTCATTGACATGAAACATAAACCTTGTATCCTCCAGTGTCTCAATTCAAAAATGACTTGGATGAGTCGGGGCGTCAAACAATGTTATTCCGTGCGATTTCAGCTAAATTTAATCCTAAAATTATTTCAAGTATTTTTCGGTACTCGGCACTAGTAGATAGAACGAAATGTGGTTACATATTTTGGAAAATATTTTCGTATATTTTCTTATTGATATTCCATTAATTTTTCGAAAGGGATCCTGAAATGAAATATTTTATTGTGATGATAATTATTCTTGGCTTTATTCCATGCCAGGGATTCGCACAATCCGAACTCGAAGCAGTCTCGCTCCATTTTTGGGGAGGATTCGATCTTATTAACGGGCATGTGAATACCACGACATCTTTTGGATCGGCATCGTCGTTTGGGAATCACACCAGCGCTGGCGGATTTGGCGGGGGAATGGATCTTTTATTCCACCTGGATAAAGAATTTGGAATAGGTATTGAAACGGGTTACTTCATTACTGACGTTGTCAGCAATGCATACCCTACGAATGATTATGTGGAAGGAATTTTTCCGCTCATTGCCATCGCACAATGGCGGCTTGTCGGTGCACCAGGGCATCACAGTTTATCACTGCAGGGGGGCGTTGGTATCGGCTTGCTGTACCAAACACGGGCAGATATTAATGGGATGATGATATCCACGAGTATACAGCAAACTGAAAAAGGCCTGCTTGGCTTTATCGGCCCTTCCGCTGAGATTGCTCTTACACGTTGGTTCTGTTTACAAGCGACGGCTAGATATTATTTCACTTCACTAAGTACATCGGAAAAAAGCGGAATGCTTTATATCACCGGTGGGATCGGATTCACATTCTAACAATAAAATTTTATCGGATGATGAAACTGTTTATACTCATTTTTTTTCTATTCATTCCTGTTCTTGCAATTTGCCAATCTCCGTATCGACTGGATTGGACAACGGATGTCGTAATTTGTGGAAGCGGGGTGGCCATCTTCGGAGTTTCAGCGATTGCGAAACCAACTATAAATCCTTTAACAATTGACGATGTCAAAGGACTTAACCGCCAATCTATCAATTGGTTTGATCGTAGTGCGACGAATTATTACTCGGTATCCATTTCAAATGCGAGCGACATTTTATGCGGAGGAATCATTATTTCTCCCATTCTATTTTTTCTCGACAACCGGATGCGTGACGACGTACAAACATTGGCGTGTATGTATGCAGAGACAATGGGTTTTTCCGTGCTTCTTCCTTATGCCGCAAAAGATTTTGTAAATCGCCCGCGCCCTTTCGTTTACAACGCGAATGCGCCTATTAATGAGAAAACAAGTCCGGATGCGGTGAGGTCTTTTTTTTCGAGTCATAGTTCTACTGCTTTTGCCTCTGCAGTTTTTCTTTCAACTGTCTATGGTGATTATTATCCCGATTCACGATGGAAACCTTACATCTGGGTTTCTTCTCTAACGGCGGCATCGATTACAGGATTGTTGAGATATGAATCGGGAATGCATTTTCCGAGCGACATCATTGTAGGTGCGATCGTAGGAAGCGCGATTGGATATGCCATACCCGCACTGCATCGTAATTCATCTATCGGTGGAATCAGCGTCCAACCAACCCTAGATCGGAATTATTCATCCTTAACTCTGCGGTACACTTTTTGATTGTGGGGTAGAAAAGGTGAATCATTCAAAAAAGGAATCTCTACTCATACATTTTTTAGAACGATCAAAATGGCGAACGTGGTTGAAGAAACATCACGATTCTGAAAATGAGGTTTGGCTGCTGTTCTATAAAAAACAATCTGGAATACTACAACTTTCTTACGACGACGCAGTTGAAGAAGCTCTTTGTTTTGGTTGGATCGACAGCATTATAAAACGAATTGATAATGAAACCTACAAACGAAAATTCACACCACGCACAAATACAATGAAATGGTCTGGATCAAACATCCAACGTGTAAAAAAATTGATCAAGATAGGTGGAATGACTGAGGCTGGATTAGCGAAAATACCCAAATCAATCTTAAAAGCGAAACAGAATCATCGCGTACAGTCTTTAGATTATTCACTTTCAAATAATATCAGAGAAATATTGTTGGAAGAAAAATCGGCGTACGACTTTTATCTTTCCCTCTCACCTTCATATCGAAATAGATATGATATGTGGATCATGAGCGCCAAGAAAGAAGAAACACGAATTGCCCGTGCACATGAAGCAATCCGTTTATTGAAACAAAGAGTCAAATCGTTATTAAAATGAAAATTATATGAGGATTACTCAGATGTTCGAATTTGCACATATCAACATTGTTGCATATGATTGGAAAAAGCTTGCACAATTTTATCTTGATGTATTTCACTGTGTCGAAGTTCCGCCAAAACGAGAGTTGCGGGGCGAATGGATAGAGAATGCGACAAATGTTCCTGGAGCGGCCATAGAAGGCATGCACCTTCTTCTTCCCACAAAAAACGATTCATTAATTACGCTTGAAATCTTTCAATACAATAAAGTATCCGGCCACAGTTCTAAAACTACCAATCGTCCGGGATTCGCGCATATTGCATTTCGTGTTGACGATGTCGAGGCAACGATGAATGAGGTTCTGGCACACGGTGGGTCACGTGTCGGAAGTTTGGAAAGACGGACGATCGAAGGAGCCGGGACAATTGTTTTCACATATGTTGCCGATCCTGAAGGAAATATAATTGAGTTGCAAAGATGGCTATGAACATTCCTCCATACTTTTAACTCATTGGATTGTAATTATCAGCTTCATTCCAGATTTGTTCGAATAAATATTTTCTAGAACTTATTTTGATTTATAAAACTTTATTTCAGTGCTTAATGATAATCATTTGGAATAGTAGTGTTTTAAGGATGTGAAGTTGTAATTTTTACAACTATGATTTTGTCTATTGATTCTTACATCTTCCCTCTATATAATACAATTTATCATTCTGAATAAATCCTGAGGTTGGTGAGAGTAATTTTACTCTGTCAACATTGGCATTGATATTTTTTTATTCACACCGAATCTCAGAATTCTCATTCAACAAAGAGGTAAATTCCATGAGGACAAAAAAACAGTCCACAGGGCACTCCGCGCCACATCCCATCAAGAGCAGTTACAATCGAAAAAAAGATTCCCCGGGTATGGCACAAAAGCGCATACAAAAGAAACCCAACCCGGCAACAATAGAAATACAAGATGAGAATTATAAAATTCTCGTCGACGAATCTGCCGATTCGATCTTTAGCTATAAGCGTGATGGAACCTATCAATTTGTAAATAAGGCATTTGCCGAACCATTCGGGAAATCGCCGGATAAAATAATAGGAAAAAACATTAGTGATCTTTTCCCGAAGGAAGAAGCAGAGAAACGATTTGATGCGGTTAAATGGGTATTCAAAAACAAAAAAACAAAAATTGTCGAATTTCGTCAATCACGATCTACCGGCGATCTCTATTTTATAACGTCGATGAAACCGGTCTTTAATGAAAAAGGGAAAGTCATATCGATTATTTGTGTTTCAAAAGATATAACGGAACGAAAGCGGATAGAAGATACATTACGCGAAAGCGAAGAGTGCTATCGACAACTCGTGGAAATTTCGCCGGACGCAATAGCAATCCATATCGATGGAACTCTCGTTTACGTCAATCCTGCCGCCATGAGACTCATTGGTGTTAAAAAGGAGGAACAACTAATCGGTAAACTCATTTTCGATGTACTCCATCCCGATTGTATTGAAATTGCTCGTCAGCGTGTTGTCTCAATTATGAAAGACAGGTCGGTAGTCTTGCCTCCCGTTGAAATAAAAATTCTCCGGTTTGACGGAGGAATTGTTGACACTGAAGTATTCAGTGTGCCGACATTATTCTACGGAAAGCAGGCATCACAGCTTATTGTCCGGGATATCACGGAAAGAAAACGTTCCGAAAAAGCGAGAGAACAGGAGCGTATCCTTCTCAGAACACTTATTGACAATTTACCCAGTGGAATTTTCGTTAAGGACAAAAATTATAGGAATCTTATAGTTAATCCAAAACATGTAAGCCGGGTATCAGCAAATTTGGGTCCAGTACATGATTTTTCTGAAGAAGACCTCATGGGTAAAACGGATTTCGAAATATTTCCAAAAAAAATTGCAAAAAGCTACTTCGCTGAAGATCAAAAAGTTGTTGAGGGCGGCCAGTCTGTGGTGAATCAGGAATTATTGTCAACAGACGCAGATGGCCAGGCTCACTGGGATTTAATATCGAAGATTCCATTACGCAATAAGAACGACGAAATCATAGGTCTCGTGGGCATCAGCAATGACATCACCGAGCGCAAGAAAGCGGAATTTGCTCTCCTTCAGAGTGAAGAGCGCTATCGACAACTCGTGGAATTTTCACCGGATGGAATAGCAATTATTCATTCGGATGGGACTCTCGCTTATGTCAATCCCGCCGCTGTCAAAATTACTGGCGCTATGAATGAATCGCAACTAATCGGAAAACGCACCTTCGATGTCATTCATCCTGATTACATCGAGCTCGCACGTCGACGTCTTGACGAAGTTATGAAAAACAAGATAGCACTGCCTATCATTGAAATGAAAATAGTAAGACTTGACGGTGGAATCAACGACGTTGAAGTACTCTGTGTGCCGATATTATTCCATGGAAACCAGGCCGCCCAGATTATCATCCGCGATATCAGTGAACGGAAACATGCTGAAAAAGCAAGAGACCGGGAAAGGATTCTTCTTCGCACACTTGTTGACAACCTGCCGAATGGTATCTTCGTCAAGGATTCGGAATATAGAAAAACTCTCGTCAATCAATTTCATATACAAGCGATTTCAACTCAATTAGGGTGTTCGAGTTTAGATCCCGAGGTGGACATTCTCCACAAAACAGATTTCGATGTTTATCCAAAAGAGCTGGCAGAAGAATATTTTGTAGACGACCGGAAGGTTATTGAGGAAGGGCAGTCGATTCTTAATAAGGAAGAAGTCAGCATTGACCCAAATGGACAGAAACACTGGGCGTTGATATTAAAAATTCCGCTGCGGGATGAAGAAGGTAAGCTTAGTGGAATGATGGGAATCACCACCGACATTACATCGCAAAAGAATGTTCAAGAAAATCTGCAGAAATCAAAAGAGACTTTATCACTTATTACAAATTCGATCGACGACATCATCTACAGCATCGATGGACAAACCGGAGAGTTTGAGTATCTAAGTCCTGCATTTGAAAGAAAACTCGGCTATTCGCTATCTGACATTCAGCAAATGGGCGGCCGTTGGTCTTTTATCTCGCAAGTGGTTCAGTATGATGGTGCTCCTAAACTTGATCCAATACTCCATGAAATCCCGCAAAAGAAAATGAGATCAACACCGGTCTGGGACCATTTGTGGAAATGCAAGGATGGCTCTTTCATGTTCATCGAAGATCGCTCGGTACCAATCTATAAAGGTGATCGCCTTGTTAGAGTGAATGGGGTGTTGCATGATATTACCGAGCGTAAAAAATGGGAAATTGAACTGAAAGAAAGTGAACAACGCTATCGCAGATTGGTGGATGTTTCACCGGATGCTATCGGTATTCAAAGGAATGGAAAACTCGTTTATGTAAACCCTGCCGCAGTCCACCTTGCAGGAGCAAACGATGAATCGGAATTGATTGGAAAACCTGTGATCGAATTGGTTCATCCAAGCGCCAAAAATATCGCTCGCCTTCGATTTGATGTAGCGATAAAAAATGCTAAGCCATCGCCTCCGATCGAAATGAAACTGATTCGTTTTGACGGCGTAATAGTCTATGCTGAAATTATTATAGTGCCGACATTATTCGAAGAAAAACCAGCGACACAGATTATTGTTCGAGATATCACTGAACGAAAAAAAGCCGATATTGCTCTTCAGGAAAGCGAAGAACGATATTGCACGCTTGTCGAGGGTTCACCGGATGCTATCGGTATTCATGTGAATGGAAAATTCGTCTATGTCAACTCCGCCGCTATAAAACTCACTGGCGCCAAAGATGAATCTCAAATGATTGGTATGCATATTTTTGATTTTATCCATCCGGACTACAAGGAGATCGCACGTCAGCGGCTTCAATTAGTAATGCGTGATCGAATTACACTGCCGCGGGAAGAAATGAAAATAGTTCGATTTGACTGCGAAGTACTGGACGTAGAATCGATTTCATTGCCGACTTTATTTCATGGTGAACCCGCAACACAAGTAATCATCCGCGACATCACAGAACGAAAAAAAGTTGAAAAAGAAATCGCCGATACAAAAGCAATACTGGAAACTGCTTTTATGCAAACACCAATTCCAATGGTTCTTGCTTCTGCACCGGACTACGTCTTTCGGCTTGGAAACTCTGCATGTATGGAGTTTTTGGGAGTGCAAGACGAACCCAGCCATATCGGCGAATCGTTGTTGGAATTTAAACAAACATGGCAGGACCTGGATGAGAATGGCAATCAAATTCTTCTTGCTGAACTGCCATTGCCCATGGCGTTACGCGGTATTGAAACGAAAAACAGAGAAATTCAAGTAAGACGGAAAGATGGAACTTACCGATGGGAGTCGATCAGTGCCTCCCCTGTTCGCAATAGCGCAGGCGAAATAATAGCTGGATACATAGTTTTTCCGGATATCACTGAACGCAAGCAGGCAGAAATTGCTCTTCAGGAAAGTGAAGATCGATATTGTCGTCTTGTCGAATATTCACCTGATGCCATTGCAGTTCATATGGAAGGAAAATTCGTGTACGTCAATCCTGCGACTGTGAGAATTCTCGGTGCAAAAGATGAATCGCAATTAATCGGATTGCCGGTTCTCGACATTATGCATCCGGATTATAAAGAGATTGTTCGTCAGCGTGTTCTTACAGGAATGAGAGAACGCAAAAGTATGCCGTTAATGGAAGAAAAATTCATTCGATTCGACGGTAAAGTCATAGATGCTGAAGTGGTTTCTATTCCGACAATGTTTCACGGAAAACCAGCTACACAGCTAATTGCTCGCGATATCATGGCTCGAAAAGCGGCTGAAATTGCGCTAAAACAAAGCGAACAAAAACACCGCGACATTTTTGAAAATGCAAATGAGGGAATATTTGTTGTTCAAAAAGAAAAATTGGTGTTTGTAAATCCGATGGGCATCAAAATAATCGGTTATCCAATATCTGAATTATTATCAAAGCCTTTTGTCGAATTTCTTCATCCCGAAGATAGAGGTATTGTTTTCGACCGGTACAGAAGGAGGTTGAAGAAAGAAGATTTCCCCCATAATTATACTTTCCGCGTCATACGGAAAGATGGTGTGGTTCGAAGTTTGGATTTGAACACAGTGTTGATAGACTGGGAAGGGGAAGCTGCAACTCTCAACTTTGTCAGCGACATCACAGAGATGGAGCTAGCGGAAAAAGCCAGAGAACGAGAGCGCATCCTCCTCAGAACGTTGATCGATAATTTACCAAGCGGTGTTTTTATAAAAGATAAGGAATATCGAAAGACTCTGGTTAACAAGGCACACATGCAAGCGGTTTCAATCCATCTCGGCCTTTTAGGTTTGAATCCGGAAATGGATATTCTTGGGAAAACTGACTTTGACATCTATCCAAAAGAATTGGCAGAAAAATTTTTCATCGATGATCGGCGTGTAGTAGAGAAAGGCCTGGAGATACTGAACCAAGAAGAAATTGGTTTCGATACCGCCGGCAAGAAAAGCTGGATTCTTGTCTCAAAAATACCGCTCCGTGATAAAGATGGTGAAATTACCGGCATGGTGGGAATAACCACAAATATTACTACACGAAAGATAGCCGAAGATGCCTTGCGAGAAAGTGAATCACGATACAGATTGCTTGCTGAAGCTTCACATGATATGATATTTGTTATTAACAAAAAAGGAATTATTGAATACACCAACAACTTTGCTGCAAGTCAATTTGATCTTACATCGTTGGAGTTAGTTGGTCGACGAATGGTTGATATTTTCCCATCGGAAATTGGACGGGGACAAATAGAATCAATAACTTCTGTTTTTAAAAGTGGCAAGCCTTTATATGTCGAAAAGCCTTCACGATTTAAGGATAAGGTTTTTTGGCTGGGAACATGGCTTGTGCCTTTGCCAGACTCTTTACAACAGATTACTTCGATACTCGGAATTTCTCGTGATATTACCGAGCGAGTAGCGACAGAAAAAGCTTTGCGTGAAAGCGAAGAACGCTTCCGCACATTAATCACAAGTATGGGTGAGGGAATCGCGATTGTCGATGCTGATGGATCATTTTTATTTACGAATCCTGCAATGGAAGAAATATTCGGAGTTGAATTAAACGGGAGAAAAATATCCGAATTTATTTCATCTGACCAAATAGAATTAATCCATTACTTCACTGATGTGCACCATGCGAAAAAATCAATCGATCTTGATATTGAACATCCAAATGGCGAAAAACGCAATCTTGTTGTAACGGTAACTCCTCAATTCGATGCCAATGGAATCTTCAAAAATAACTTAGGCGTTTTCCGTGATCTCACAGATCGAAAAGCTGTCGAGACAGCTTTATGGCAAGCACAAAAAATGGAGAGCATTGGAATTCTGGCAGGCGGCATAGCGCACGATTTCAATAATCTGCTGAATGCAATTCTCGGGCAAACTTCGCTCGCAGCAAGTAAGCTTCCTGAAGAGAATCCGGCGCGCAGCAATATCGATAAAGCAATGACAGCGGCCGAGCGTGCTGCAAACCTAACGCAACAGCTCCTGGCTTATTCAGGCAGAGGCAAGTTCGACATCAAACCGTTAGATATCAACAAACTCATTCATGAAAACTTACACCTGTTCGAATTATCTATCCCGAAAAATGTCAGGCTGGAATCACGGTTGTATGCTGAACCGGTAAATATTCATGCCGATGCGGCACAGATTCAACAAATTACAATGAATTTGATTATCAATGCATCGGAAGCAATCGGCAAACGGCCGGGAACTGTAGCTGTATCCACCAGCATCACTACACTTGACGAGAACGATACGGCAGGTTGGTTCCCGCCGGATAATGCTATAGAGACTGGCACATATGCATTGTTGGAAGTGAGTGATGATGGTTCCGGAATGTCAATTGAGACAAAATCAAAAATATTCGATCCGTTCTTCACCACAAAATTTACCGGTCGCGGACTTGGACTCGCAGCAGTGCTCGGAATTGTTCGCGGGCATAAAGGCGGTTTGCAAGTCGAAAGTGAAATAGGAAAAGGATCAACTTTTAGAATCATTCTGCCCTATCATGGCAAATCGATCGAGCAAAGATCGGAACCGGGTATGAATGTGCCTCTTAGTTTCACCCAAAAAACTGTTCTGGTGATCGATGATGAAGAACCAGTCCGGGAAATCGTCAAAGACATTCTGGAATCGGCCGGAAATTCTGCTATCACAACGCCTGATGGAACAACTGGAATAGAGTTGTTCAAGAAATACTCGACACGAATCGATTTCATAATTCTCGATCTATCTATGCCGGGTATGAGCGGTAAGGATACATTCTTGCAATTGAAGTCAATCAATCCCGACGTCAGGATTATTCTTTCATCGGGATACACGGAGGAAGAAGCAACGGAGGAGTTTCACGACCTCGGATTGGTGGGGTTCATTCAAAAACCGTATCGTGCCGATACGTTATTATCACTGTTGTCGCGGTTCGCTGAAAAATAATTGTTTTGGACTGAACCCGGATTGGCGTTTTTTCTTGCACTTATCCGGCGCACACATTATCTTTTTATCTATGAAAGATTATGTTCACGGTTATTCTGAACGCGAAGCGAGCAGACTTGACGATCAAGCCCAATGCCTCGACGAATTGCTCCATCACGATACAATTTTTCCGCCAGGATCGACTGTGCTCGAAGCCGGGTGCGGAGTCGGCGCACAAACATGCATAATCGCTCCCAAGAATTCCGAAGTCAATTTCATATCGATTGACATATCACCAGAATCCGTTGCGCAGGCAAAATTACGTGTGCTCGAACTCGGCTTGCGGAACGTGCAATTCCAAACAGCCGATATTTTCCACTTACCATTCGACGACGAATCATTCGATCACATTTTTATTTGTTTTGTACTAGAACATCTCCCATATCCAGCCAATGCATTGCGTGCGTTAGCGCGTGTCTTGAAAAGAGGAGGTAGCATCACTCTTATCGAAGGCGATCACGGTTCGGCCTATTTTTATCCGCCGAGTGAAGCAGCCAACCGGGCAATCGGATGTCAGGTTGAACTACAAGCCCGCCAAGGCGGCGATGCGTTGATTGGAAGACGATTATTTCCGCTTCTGGTCGAAAGTGGATATTCAAATTGTGTTATCTCGCCTCGCATGGTTTATGTTGATGCAAGCAGGCCTGCGTTTGTTGAAGGGTTCATAAAGAATACTTTTACAGCAATGATTGAAGGAGTTGAACATTCTGCGTTGGAGAACAATCTCATCGATGAAAATACATGGAGACAGGGAATCAAAGATCTTTATCGTACGACTCAATCCGACGGTACATTTTGTTATACCTTCTTCAAAGGAGTTGGTTGGAAGAAATAAATTAAATATATTTTTTGCATAAGTTAAGTCATATTTAAAGTATCTTTTTTGTCTTCATGTTGATTTTCGCTGCCGGTATGACGTTCAATCTTTCCCGATAAAATACTGTGAATGCCTCTGAAATAGCGATTCTATATTTCGTCGCCGGTCACTATATTCTGCTTAGCATGTTCTTAGTACCGCTCTTTTAATTCTCATTCATTAAACTTATTATCTATTCGGTTCGTCCAATATTTGGAATCGGTTACATTCTATATGTCTGCGTCAGTGTTCCCGAAGCTCGAATCATAAGTAGTATATGATGAGGTATCATTTATGAATATTATTTTCTCTCTCGATCTCGCGGCTTTTCTTTTTCTTCTCGGTTCGTTGATATTATTATGGCGTGAACGTAATCGATTTTTTTCCTTGCGCCCGCTTATACCGGCGATAATTTTAATTGGCATTGGACGAATATCGGACATGCTGGGTGAACATCCCAATATTCGATTGTCTCACATCGCCGGTCTTAGACCGGAACAACTCGATCAAATATTCACAATCAATGGAAATCTTGCCGATGCTATCGGCGCGGCAATGCTCATTTTTGGATTTATATCAATTATCAGATTCCAACAGAAAGAGATGAAACGCATTGTCGAGATGGAAGGATTGCTTCCACTCTGTTCGAATTGTAAAAGATTCAGAACGACCGACAACCGCTGGCTGCCGATTGAAAGATACCTATCCGAAATGGGAGCCCCGAATATGACGCACGGTATTTGTCCGGATTGCATGGGAAAATTGTACGGGAAAAAAATTTCCGGGAATAACGGTAAAGTAAAACCTGCGTAGACCAAAGTTCTTCTTCCTCCATTTTTAATAAATATTGGAAGATAAAGAAATTAAAACTTATCTTGATATTTCCAGTGAGACGAAGAGTAATTTTCGAAAGGTACAAATGGCAGAGTATAAAAGCGGATGCATCCTTTGCGGTTCGCAATTATTATATACGGAAGTTATTGAATCAATGGAATGTTCCATTTGCGGAGGCTATTTTTCTTCAAACGCTCAGTGTTCAAAAGGACATTTCGTTTGCGATGGTTGTCATAGTTTGCCGGCGAACGAGTATATCGAGCAGTACTGCATTCATGCCGACGGAGTCAATCCGATTGAAATGGCAACTGCAATAATGAAGAATTCAAAAATAAAAATGCATGGGCCTGAACATCATTTCCTAGTCCCTGCCGTATTGTTGAGTTCCTATTATAATTTCATGAAAGATGCCGAAAGCAAACCTACTAAAATAGCCATCGCTAAGAAAAGAGCGGAAAATATTTTAGGCGGGTTCTGCGGATTTTACGGAAATTGTGGCGCAGGTGTCGGCACGGGAATATTTATCAGTGTCATCACAAATGCCACACCTCTCTCGATAGAGGAATGGAAGTTAAGCAACCTCATGACTTCGAAAAGTTTACACTCGATTGCCATGCACGGAGGGCCGCGCTGCTGCAAGCGCGATACGTATCTTGCGCTTCAGGAAGCTTGCGAGTTTCTCTCGGAAATTAAAAAAATTAAATTACAGAAAGAAGAATACATCAATTGTGAATTTAATGAGATGAACAAAGAATGTCTTCACGAAACTTGTCCATTCTATCAACGATTGCAATTCAAACTCAACGGCTTGAGCTTATCAGCGGCTCAGAAGATATTATAACTGCGGAAATTGAGGACCGTGAAAAATTCGGACGATTACTCCGGGCGAATATTCCTTTATCATGGCCGCCGGAAACCCTGAAGGACGCTCTCCCATTCTTTCGAAAACTTCTTATAGAAAATCCGGAATTAGGTCAGTGGCTTTTGTGGTACGCTATAAAAATAGATTGTGATGAACGTATACTATGCGGAAGTGTGAAATTTAAGGGTGCGCCCGATAATGAAGGCAAGATTGAAATTGGGTATTCTGTTTTACCGGAATTTCAACAGAAGGGATTTGCCACGGAGATGGTGGGTGGATTAATCCGGTGGGTGCGAGAACAAAACGGTGTCGTGCGCATTGACGCACAAACAACCATCGACAACGTCGGCTCGATTTGTGTTCTTAAAAAAAATGGATTCATTCAGTTCGAGAATGCCGGTGACCAAGATAGTGTTTGGTTTTCACTTGTTATTCATCGATGAAGGGAAAGAAATGAAAAGTTCAGTTGATGAAATTCGAAAACGGTTCGATGACGACGTAGACCGTTTCACTGATGAAAAAAATGGCCAAATAGCAACCGTCGATGCACCGATTGTGCTCGACATGATAGCAGAATCAGTAAAAGCGCTTCATACTGAAGGGCAAACACTTCTCGATATTGGCTGCGGCGGTGGAAACTTCACAATAAGAATCCTGCAAAAGATACCGGGTTTGCATTGCACGCTTCTCGACTTAAGTCGTAAGATGATAGAACGCGCATCACAGCGGGTTCGTGCGGCGGATGGAGTCGTCGACCGGATTATTCAGGAAGATGTGCGCTCGGCAATTCTGGAACAGAATTATTACGACATTATAGTTTCAGGGGCGGTATTGCATCATCTTCGTGTCCGGCAGGAATGGAAAAATGTTTTCCAAAAAATTTACAACTCTTTAAAACCAAACGGCACATATTGGTATTGGGATCTCATCCGGCACGAAATCGATGAGATCGAACAAGTTCAGCAAGATCGATATAAAAAATATCTGATTGAAACCGGCGGGGTTGAATTTCAAAAAACAGTATTCGACTTTATTGAGAAGGAGGACACGCCGGAATCTTCAACATTCATCATATCAACATTAGCCGAAGTCGGTTTTAAAAAGATTGATATACTTCATAAAAATGTTTGTTACGCAGCGATCATGGCGAAAAAAGAGTAACAGCCTCTGCAAAATAAGTAGTAATTATCCAACTGAATACTTATCTTGTATAAGATTTTCCATGCAGTAATAATTTTAAAAACGGGAACGTGGCATACTTGTCATCGTCTGCTCTGCAAATCATAGATAAAATGATTTTCTTTTTAATTTGTCTATTTGTTGTTTCACTGACAAATTCAATATTCATAAATCAGATTGGTTATTTCGGTGCTTTAATCCTTATTACTATTCGTTTCGCTTATGGTAAAGGCCGAATTGAAAAAACAGGAATGGAATTGGCATTCCTATTTTTTCTCGCCGCTGAAATTCTTTCTTCTGTTTTTTCTGCCCACCCGGCAACTGCATTTATATTCCCGGTGAAACGCGCTCTATTAATTCCTGTTGCTTATACGTTTTTCTATGCAGTAGAAAATATTCCGAAACTTATCCTCTTCCTTAAAATATTTCTGTTCGCCGGGGTGTTGACTGCTATGGCATATCTCTGTGTTGCCTGGTATCATTATACTCAAAACCTGTATCTGCTTCATGTCAACGGTCCATCTCCATTTGGCCATGTTATGGCGACCGGAAGTGTGCTGGCGATACTTGTGGTTATGCTTTTTGCGTTTGCAATCGACGAAAAGGTTCGTCTTTCTAAGCGAAGCCATATTTTTGTCGGGCTGTTTATCTCGGTCATTGCGTTGTCGGCAACCTATTCTCGCGCGGCGTGGCTCGGTGCGTTGGCCGGAGTAATTAGCCTGACGCTGCTCAGGAAAAAATGGTCTTCATTTGCCATTCTTATAATTATTACGACAGGCTTTCTTCTTCTCACAAAAGGAAAAAGTAACGTTCACGTTTACAACTTATCATCCGGAAAGTTAACACAAACACAATTGATCTCAACCCGGGGAACAGCTTATCAAGTATCATCAATTGATAGCACCGTCATCATCAGTGATTATGAAAACAGTCTCGTCCTGGTTGATAAAAACGGGAATAGCTCATCTGTCCATCTTCCTGCGCCTGTAATTTCATGTATACCATGGCGGGATAGTATGTTCGTTGCGTCGTTGATCGATTCACGAATGGTTTTGCTTCAGAGAAATAATGCCGCTGGATTCAACTTGAATAATATTTTTTGGTCTCCGGGTAGGCTTCGATCATCCATGAGTGCAAACAATATGCTCTATGCACTAGATAAAGACAGCGGGATCACGATTTTCCGAAATCCTTTGAACATGAAAGATACTCTTCGTTACAACAATCTTGTCAATTTTCAAATATTGAATATCGATAAAAAATATATGTCTCTCTCCTCTTTTTATGATACTGTGTGTGTTTACACACTTCAACATGGTATTCCTAATCGAGAAATATTTCGGCGGCATATCAATTCTACAGTCGCAACGGCATTCACCGTCGACAATAATTTATTCATTTGTACAACGGAATGGCTTGAACGATATAGAATCGATTCATCTACAGTGACATTCATCGAAAAGCGAAATGACCTCGGCGGTATTCTCGATTTTTCATCGGATTCTGTAAGGATAGTTTTTGCAAGTATGAAGGGAATTACCGTTGTGTCGCTTGATAGAGATAACTCTTTTATTATTCAAATGAGAATTCCGCTCGATTATATACCGAGAGACGTAATGCTTTCCGGCAACACCGTACTGACGGTGGAGCGTCAACGCAATCGATTGCTAAGCCTGCTCGATCTTGATTATCCGACAAACTATCAGCGCCTCCAGATGTGGGAAACAGGTTTGAGAATTTTCCGGACACACCCGATATTCGGCATTGGTGATATAGATGTTGCCAACACGTATGCGCAATTCAGGCGGCCATACGAGAAAGAAAACTTCGGCCATCTTCACAATAATTATATCCAATTCCTGGTAATATTCGGTCTTGTAGGTACATGTGCGGTTTTATTTTTATTAGGTAAGATTCTCCGAACGCAAATACAGATATTCCAATCGGTAGCAACAGGTACTATTTTATCAGATGCCGTACTTGGTGCCGTTGGAGGAACAATTACTTTTCTTGTAAATGGATTAGGAGAATGGAATTTCGGCAGTCAGATCACCATTACTATGTTTTGGTTTTTACTCGGGGTGAGTCTTGCGATTAGAAAATATAATAATCACTTTCCAACGATCCCATTGAAGAGAAAAACAGTATGAACGACAATCAACTAACTACAAGAACCGCATGCTTGAATTAAACCCAAATTTGTTATTAGGAAAAAAATATTTTAAGATTCTGAAGCTTTCTCATATGGTCGGTTCGATACGTCCCTTTTTTATGGCGATTTGAAGGACTACTCACCGACCGTGCTGATAAGCCGGTGGTTGAGTAATCCAAATCTGAAAATCAGATTTGGATGTATCGAAACCACCATGGTGATGGTTAATGCTTTATGAATTAATGAGTTATTCTAATGACGGCCATTAGAAAATTCTCTAATGACAAATCTGAATTAAAATATTTTGAGAGAATTGGAATGGAAAGGAATATTTTTTTATGTTAAATATCATCCAAATCCGAAGTATAGATGAAATGGGTGAATGGGTCGACATCATCCGCAGGTCATTCCAAACAGTCGCGGATAAATTTAACCTCACGATACAAAATGCGCCGACAAACGCGGCGTTTATCGAGCTTAGCACTCTTGTGAGCATGCAGAAAAAAGGAATTGAACTTTATGGTGTCTCCTCCGATAATCAGAAAATCGGATTTGTTGCAATCGAAAAAGCTGATGAAGAAAAGTATTACATGGAAAAATTAGCAGTCCTTCCTGAATTTCGCCATAAAAAGTTTGGAACATCGATAATGGATTTCGTTTTTGATAATGTTAAAAACCGGGGCGGCAAGAAAGTATGTATTGCAATCATCAACGGCCACTCGATCTTAAAAAAATGGTATCTACAATATGGATTCATAGAAACAGGAACAAAGCGATTTAATCATTTACCGTTCGAAGTCTGCTATTTGGAAAAAAGTATACAATGAAAAATATCTTTCACACAAGCGCAATCGTTTTGTTGATCTTCAACGGCATATCAGCCTTCTTTGGTGGTTTGGCATTGCTCTACGATCCTAGCGGGAATTTTATGAAGATACCGTTATCACTTCTTCAATATTCGCCTTTCCCGGATTTTTTGATTCCGGCAATAATTTTGTTGGTCATGAACGGATTATCCAGTTTTATTATCTCCGTAATCACAATAATTCGTTGGGAAAAATATTATCTCTTTATAATTTATCAAGGTTGCATATCACTCGGATGGATTGTCGGCGAGGTAATTATCATTCGATCATTTCACTACTTACATTTGATCTATGGATTGATAGGATTCTTTATGATAACGATAGGTGTTCTAATTTCGAAATTGGATGCAAAATAAAACTTCTTGTTTACTGAGTCAACCACCCTCGGATAATATCTTCAGCATATTGAATAAATTTCGGAAGCGCTTCGTTTATTTTCGGGCTTAAGCATTCTCGTAATTCATGTGTGTCGGAAATTTCCATCGCTAAAATCCGGAATTCAACCGGCATTTGTAATCCTAACCGTTTTGCTAAAGTGAGTACCTCCGGGATTCCTACATAATGCGGCGAAGCAGCATATAATGTTTCGAACTCTTCTTTCGAAAATTCACGGATGGCGCCCGGTAGGCTTTTTCCAGTTGTAACGGCATCGATTAGAAGAACATGAGAATATCCGTCGAGAATATCGAGCAACGAATAACCTGCAATCATTGCTTCGATTATTGTAATTCGGTTCGAAAACTTCTTGCGAAGCGCTTTTGCGGCATGCAAGCCAACGGCATCGTCACCCATGATGTCGTTGCCGAGAGCCAGTACTAAAATGGAACAGGGCGCGTCTTCTGTGCGCCCTGAACCGGAATTTTGGTTTATGTTTGATGGATCAACTGTCATTTCATTTTGTTTGCGATCTCGGGCATGGCGCTCTTTGGTAGCATCACTCCCAACATCTTTAATTTTATATAATCCTCATGAAAAAAATAATATCCCGGATGAGCATTATTTCTTGAACCGGAACCGGAATCCTTTATAAGATACCAATCCGTTCCGTTCTTTTGTAAGTACCCGACGAGATGAATTCCATGATCGTCACCTGTTGTTCCATTCTTAAATCGGAAAATACGAGCGCTCTCATCGATGTACTCTGAAGGAATATCGTAACTGGGTACCACTGCTATGCCGGCATGCCCATAAATGCCCGGTTCAGTCACGTCGCCGCCAATCGCCATCGTATAGCCATTGCGAATCGCTTTTTTTATTGCGTTTATAAATTCACTAAGCGGAACGTTGAAATATGCTTTGCTATGCCACCAGTTATCCGGAACATCATACTCCGTCCATTCATAATATGGGCGATCGGAAAGTGAAACAAGCTCCACATAATCATCGAGATTCAATTTTACAATTTTTGCAAAATATTCCTTCGGAGTCATTTCTTGATCATCTACTGTAATCTTTTCGGGAGGAGCGCCGATGTAATGATTGAGTATCGATTTAACAGCATGTTCCGTTGCATCTTCATCCCATACATTAGTCGTCTTCAATGATTTGAGATATGCATCCAATTCGGCAAACATTTTCCGGTGATCGTGAAACGGCTGGCCGCCGAGTAATCCAGGGTAAGCACCGGCAGGAACAATTCCATGATTTTTCCAGATGCGGATCACAGCATCCGATTCGGAACCTTCTCCGAATTCTTGTTCGCCGCGCGTGCGGACGTATCCGCGAGCCTTTTCAACATACTCCCAGTACACCGTGTAAAGTTCCGAGAGTTTTATTTCGCGTTTTGTCAGACGATAAATTTCTGATTCGAAAAACGAGATAGTGGAGAAACACCAACACGTACCTGTAACTGCCTGTGAGATAAGTTTATTATGCCAGTATGTTGTAAAATTATCGACCGATATCGGCGGATTCCACTTTGTGAAATCAACGCTTATCTCTTTTTTAGCAAGAGTATCTTTCTTATAAAATTTTTCGAGACTTGTTTTTACAGAATCAAAAAATTCATTTTGCTTGTTAATAAATATTGCCGTGTCGAGGTGTCGATGATCCTGTGCTTGAATAAAAGTTAGATCACCGATTATGAACAGGAAAACCAGGAATGCGATTTTTTTCATCGGAGTAACTCCTTATGATTTAATCTCGCCGACCACTTCTCCTTTCTGATTTCGAAGCCGGATTTGCAACGGCATATTACCCGGAAGTGAATGCGTCGCGCAGGCGTTGCACGGATCGTAAGCGCGAAATGCCATCTCGATCATATTCAACAACCCGTCATTTACCACTCCGCCTTTAATCAAACCTTTTGCAGCTTTTTCAACACTCATCGAGATGCGGCCGGAGTTATTTTGGGTCGCAACGATCAGGTTTGCTTTTGTCATGATACCGCGTTCATCTGTTTCGTAATGGTGGAATAACGTACCGCGCGGAGCTTCAACTACACCGACCCCGACATGAGGTGTTGCAGTCGGTATCAAACGGATGTTCGTACTTGTGATGTCAGGATCGTTTGCAAGTTCGACCATGCGCTCTGCTGCGTTGATCATTTCAATAACACGAGCCCAATGATTTGCCAGCGTATGATGAACAGGTTTACCGCCGAACGTGCTGTAATATTCTTCGAATGCTTTTTGAGCCTGAAGCGTCGACATGCCGTCGGCGACATTCAACCGAGCTAACGGCGCCACTGAATAGATCCCGCTTTCAATCCCTTCTTCAAATCCTTTCCATCCGACATTTTTCAAATAAGGGAATTTCACATAACTCCACGGTTCAACATGTTCGGCGATATGATTCAAATATTCTTGCGGCCGGAATTTTACAAACTCTTTTCCGTTCGGATCGACAACGCGAATCATTCCATCGTAGAAATTCGGCTGATTCTTTTCATCCACCAAACCCATGTAGTACGTTTTATGTGTGTAGGTGTCGGATGTGATAAGTTTGACATACTCATCGTTTTTCAACACGATGTTCTTGAACACCTCTAGGGTGAAGAGTGCAAAATCGAGTCCGTCGTTTGCAAGCTCTTTGAGTTTCGGCAATTGATCCGACGTGATTCCTTTTGCTACGCCGCCGGGGAGTCCGAATACCGGATGAATAACTTTTCCCCCGGCATACGCAATAAACTCACGCAGCCGTTTTCGTGTAGTAATGACTCGCTTTCCGACTTCGATGCCTACTTTTCCTATCACACCAACTACGTTACGTTGTTCTTTCGGTGCATCCGGGCCGACGATAAAATCGGGTCCACCAAGAATGTAGACATGCAAGGCATGATCTTCCAGCATGAAGGTACTATAGATGAGTTCACGAATTTTTTTTGCTGGAATTGGAGGATCGACTTGATACAAATCGTCGAGCGCTTTTGTGCCTGCCATGTGGTGCGCTGTCGGGCAGACACCGCAGATGCGGCTTGTAATTTGTGGCATATCTTCGGCGGGCCGTCCTTTTGAGAAAATCTCGAAACCGCGCAACTCAGGAATTTGATAGTATGCTTTTGTCACCTCACCTTTGTCATCGAGAAAGATATCGATCTTTCCATGACCTTCCAGGCGAGTTATAGGTTCTATTGTTACACGTCGTGTCGTAGTGAATGTTGCTTTCATATTTATTCCTTGATTTCAAATCGTACTATTTAAAATTTTTTATTCTTAAGAGTGATACCGGTAAACCGTATCGATAGAATGTTCCAACAGGGTCGGGGATAGTTGCCAACGTTTCATCGATTCCTTTTTCATCTTTTGCCTCGACTTGTGAAGCGAGAGCAGAAAGAATTTTTGCACCTTGATCTATTATTCGAGATGTAGGTCCGAAACAGCCTGTGCATGGCATATTCCCTGAAATACAAACACCCTCACATCCTCCACGGGTTGCCGGTCCCATGCAGATTATGCCCTGGGCCAGCAGGCATGTTTTTGGATCAATGTCAGTCCAGTGCGGGCGTTTGAATTCTGTGAATTTCAAATCACTCGGTTTCGAATCTTTCTTCGGGCATTCGTCACACAATGCGATATCTGGAGCGAGTACGGTTCCTTTTTCAGGTAATTTTCCGGAAAGAAGTACGTCAATGGCTTGCTTTAATAACTTCGGTGTCGGCGGACATCCAGGCAAATAGTAATCGACATCGATTACTTGATTGAGTGCGCGAACGACATTGAAAAAATTTGGAAGGGTGACCGCACTTCCGTTCGTGATAACTTTAAGTTCCGGTCGTGTCTTTTGCGGATTTATCGTCGACGGAGATTCTTCGTACACATATCTGAGCACTTCCTCTCGCTCGAATTGATTGGCAAGTCCGGGAATGCCTCCCGTATGCGCACACGAGCCGTAGGCAATAATAAGTTTACTCTTTTTCCGCATGAGTTTTGCCATCTCTTCCTGTTCGGAAGTTCGAATCGCTCCGTTCACCAAAGAAACAAGGATAGAACCATCTGCCATATCTTCGACATCTTTTTTCTTGAAGTCCATCGCAACAGGCCACATGACAATGTCAACCGCAGCAACCACATCAAGAATATTTTCTGCAAGATCGACAACTGATTCTTCACAGCCCCCACACGAGGCACACCAATAGAAAGCAACTTTAGGTTTATCAGGCATGGACTGTATCCCCCTTTCCGTTGATTTCGTGTTCAAGAGATTCCAGTTCCTCATCCCACTCTTCAAACTTCTTCGGCAGTCCAAGGGGGCCGAGTGTGCGTATCTGTTCTGTCATTTCGTTAATAACGGTTTTTACTCGTTCGCCTTCGGATGCAGAGATCCATTCGAGACGAAATCTGTTTTCTTCGATTCCCATATCTTTCATCATCCGTTTGAGCAATTGCATGCGACGTAGCGCTTTGTAGTTGCCTTCCATATAATGACAGTCGCCGGGATGACAGCCGCCAATAAGAACACCGTCGGCTCCTTTGGAAAAAGCATCAAGAATAAATTGCGGATCGACGCGCCCCGAGCACATCACACGTATGATACGCGCATTCGGCGCATATCGGATTCTTGATACACCGGCCAGGTCTGCCGCAGTGTAGGTGCACCAATTGCAAAAGAAAGCAACTATGCGCGGTTCCCAGCCGTTAGTTTTATGTTGTTCTACCGTTGTTGACATCTCATTTTCTCCAATTCATTATTAAATAACGGCTGCTTATTGAATTATCCGCAGACCGTATTTAGTCCAGCGTTGAACTCATCCGAGGTTTTGCCTCAGTATACGCACACTTCTCGATATAATTCATGCCACTGAAATATAAATTATTAGTAAAATTAACAAAAATTCTGTCGAATAGCAATCTTGTATTTTCATCTTATAATTTTCGTACGTAAATTAAATGAATTAAATAATTTGCTTTTCATTCAACATTTTGTTAAAATACACTTAATTTTTTTAATCCAAAATGGAATAGAGCTTTCGTTTTGTAATAAAAAAGAGTGATATTATATAGGAAAAGAAAGAAAAAGCGATGTTAGTCGTAGCTTGTATTAAGCAAGTCCCAGATACAACGCAAGTGAAAATTGATCCCGTGACCAATACTTTAGTCCGCGAGGGAATTCCCTTTATCATCAATCCCTATGATATCCATGCTGTTGAAGAAAGTTTAAGATTGAAAGATAAATTTGGATTCAAAGTTGCGGTTATCTCGATGGGCCCGCCTAATACAGAAATAACTTTAAGAAAGGCGCTTGCTCTAGGAGTAGATGAGGCGATTCTCCTTTCGGACCGTGTTTTTGCGGGAGCAGATACACTAGCCACAAGTTATGTTCTTTCAGCAGCCATCCAAAGGCTATCTCGAGAAGAAGAAGTGGGACTTGTCATCTGCGGCAAACAGACAATAGACGGCGACACAGCACAGGTTGGACCTGGAATCGCCACTCGCCTTAACTATATCCAACTTACTCTTGTAGACAGGATTGAACATCTCGATACTAAAGCCAAGATGATCCGGGTTAGAAGAAAGCTTGAAGGAAGGCATGAGATCGTGGAAGCTCCTCTCCCGGCTTTGCTCACAGTAGTCAGAGAAATCAATCGCCCTCGTTATCCTACGGTTCCGAGAAGACTTCTCTCTGAAGAAGCAGAAGTTAAGCTTTGGGACAATAAAGTGTTGAATATAGATTCATCTGCTGTCGGTTTAAAGGGATCACCTACCGTGGTTACAAAAATATTTTCCCCTGAACGCGAAAAAGGAGAAATTATTGGAGATGGAATCAAAGATCCTAAAGGAACTGTTGAGCTTCTAGTTCAAAAGCTTATTCAAAATGAAATTCTTGCTTTTTAGCTTTTAATATTAAGAATCTATGATAGATAAACCGAAACCGATAAAAAAGCCTCGAGGTAAAGCTAGATTAATTGAGGTCAAATGTATCGCCTGCGGTGCACGTTGCCAGAGCGTGTGTCCAACTGATGCTATTGAGATGAATGAATTGGGCGAGCCTATTATCGATCTCCCCAAGTGTATCGGATGCGTCAAGTGCGTTAAAGTATGTCCCTCGGATGCCTTAGAAATGTTTTTCACCCCTGAAGAATTAAAAATCCTCGAAGAATTCAAAAAGAAAGCCAAACCTGCCGCACATGTCGAAGAAGTTGATGACGAGCAAGCAATTGTAACTAAAAGAATTGCTCCTTATAAGGGAGTGTGGGTTTTCATTGAACAAACAGAAGGGGATCCGGCAAAGGTGTCATGGGAGTTACTTGGAGTAGGCGCTGACCTTGCTAAAAATTTAAATGTCGAGCTTGCCGCAGTCGTTATAGGTCATAAAGTCGAACACGTTTGTCAGGAAGCGTTCGCTTATGGCGTACAGAAGATTTACCTCCTTGATGCGCCAATTTTTAAACATTACCGTACAGTATCATATCTCAATGGGATTTGCTACCTTGTGGAGAAATACAAACCTGAAATCCTACTTATGGGCGCTACTGGACTTGGAAGAGATTTGGCGGGAGCTGTTGCAACCAAGCTTAAAACCGGTCTAACAGCCGATTGTACCGGCCTCTCCATTACAGATAAAGGGCACCTCCTTCAAACACGTCCGGCTTTTGGTGGTAATATAATGGCCAGTATCCTCTGCGAAAAGTTTCGACCTCAAATGGCTACAGTGCGACCTCACGTTATGCGGATGCCCAAACATAAACCCAGTATACAGGGAGAAATTATAAAAGAAACCTGCCCTATTCAAGAAAAGAATGTTTTAGTCCAAGTTCTCGAGATTCTCTCTGATGCTAAGCACAAAGAGTTCGTCGATATTGCTGGCGCTGATTTCATAGTCTCAGGCGGTCGAGGTATGATGGCAAAGGAAAACTTTACAATTCTTCAGGAATTGGCGGATGAATTGGGAGGAGTCGTCGGAGCTTCACGCAGTGCAGTAGATGCCGGCTGGATGCCTGTAGAACGCCAAGTTGGTCAGACCGGAAAAACTGTCCGGCCAAAGGTCTACATCGCCTGTGGAATCTCTGGAGCCATTCAACATCTAGTCGGGATGCAGGACTCCGATATGATTATTGCAATTAACCGCGATAAGGACGCCCCAATTTTTCATGTTGCCCACTACGGAATCGTAGGAAACCTTTTTGAAGTAATTCCTGCTCTTACCAACCACATCCGGGAACTTAAAAAGAAATCATTAGTAAATAACTTTGAAATTAATAGAGAAGTACATGTCATCTAATACAACCATTTTCAGTTTATTGTTTGAAGCTTCTATAGTTATATTCGCATGGAGTTGCTATAGACGCTTCAGCTTGATCGCTCTAGGGAAGTCCGAAGACCGTTTTAACTATTTCTTTAAAAGAATCTGGGCTATGCTTCTCTATGCCTTTGGCCAAAAAAGAGTGGTAAGCCGCTTTTTCGGTCTCAACCATTTTATCATTTTCTGGTCGTTTATCATTCTGCTCATCGCCAATAGCGAGTTCCTTTTAAGCGGCCTTTTTCCATCAATCAGCCTCACCAAGCTCCCTATGGAAGTATATCAACCATTGTCATTTCTCTTTGAAATCGTATCTCTATTAACTTTCTTCAGCATTCTTATTGCTTTTACGCGGCGGATTTTTTTCCCTCCCGAATATCTGAGCACTCCCTATGTGAAAGCTAAAGGCTTCGAAGCTTTTCTGATTCTGTCCTTTATAGGTACGTTAATGATTGCCTTCTTCGGAATGCATGCGGCTGAAATTGCTTTAAGTAAAGAATCTGCCGGCAACTGCAGACCTGTCTCTTCTTTTTTTGCAGGATCCTTAGCAGGTATTCCTTCATCAGAGTTGGAATTATTGAAGAGTGTTTTCTGGTGGCTCCACGCTCTTGTGCTTTTAGTTTTTATAAATGTTCTACCGGTTAGCAAACATATGCACATCATGACCGCAATCCCTAATTGCTATTTTAAAAGCCTTGAAAAGCCGAACACGCAACCAAGGGAAGAATTTAAAAAAGGAAATATTTTTGGTGTGGGAAAGGTGGATCTCTTCACATGGAAAGACCTCTTTGATTCTTATTCCTGCACGGAATGTGGAAGATGCCAAGATGTTTGTCCGGCAACGAACACGGAAAAACCTCTCAATCCCCGCCAAATTATTCACGATATCAAGATCAATTTCTTGGAAAACGGTCCGATTCTAAAAAAGGGCGGTACTACCAAACTCCCTCTAATAGGTAATGATGGCGAAGGTAGCAATCCGGAGAACGCGATCTGGTCTTGTACGACCTGCGGCGCCTGCATGGAAGTTTGTCCGGTTTTCATCGAACAAATGCCTAAAATTGTCAAGATGAGACGGCATCTCGTGGAGATGGAGTCCAAATTTCCTGATGAGCTTCTTAACCTTTTTGAAAACATGGAACAGCGAAGCAATCCATGGGGAATCGCTCCTACAGAACGCTCGAAATGGACATCCGGACATGATGTCAAGCAGTTTATTGCTGGCGATACAGAATATCTTTTTTATGTGGGATGTGCTGGTGCGTTTGATTCGCGCAACAAACAAGTGACGTTAGCCATGGCCGCTATTCTTGACGCAGCCGGAATCTCATGGGGAATTTTAGGCAAAGACGAGAAGTGCTGCGGGGACAGTGTTAGAAGACTCGGTAATGAATTTATTTTTGAAAAAATGGCTAAAGAGAATGTAAAACTTTTTGAGGAAAAAGGAGTCAAGAAAGTCATCACTCAATGTCCCCACTGTTTCAGTTCCTTGAAAAACGATTACAAACAGTACGGCTTAGATCTCGAAGTCATCCACCACAGCGAGTTGATTAATATTCTTCTTAAAGAAGGAAAATTAAAAATTGATCAAAAAGTGACCAACCTTGGAAAGATTGTTTTTCATGATTCATGCTACTTGGGTCGGCATAATGACATTTATAATGCGCCGCGCAATGCAATAAAATTTGCTACAGGCGAAGCTCCCGGTGAAATAAAACGAAACAAGAATAACTCATTTTGCTGTGGTGCCGGTGGTGGCAGGATGTGGATGGAAGAAAGCTTGGGAACTAGGATTAACCTCACTCGGGTTAAAGAAGCTCTTGCCCAAAATCCTGATACGCTGTGCGTTACCTGTCCTTACTGCTTAACAATGTTCGAGGATGGATTGAAAGATGAAAAGTCGGAAAAAGTTCGCGTCAAAGATATTGCCGAGATTGTTGTATCAGGACTTCGTTAACGGTTCATAAGAACTCTTGTCATCTTCACTTAAGCTAAAAGACACTTTTCATAGAGGCAGAAAAGTACGTTAGCCCAAATTCGACATTAGAAACCTGTACTTGATTTTCCTTTCTTACTTCATTATAAGCAACACGCTTCTTGTTCTACTTCCAGCAAGCCATCGATTTCACTGAAAATCATCTCGTCTTCAAATAAATTCTGCTTAATGGCACCCGACGGACATGCTGCTACACAAGTACCGCAACCTTTACAGAGTGCTTCATTAATAAAAGCTTTCTGTTTCGCTTCATCACGCGAGATAGCATTGTATGGGCAGATCGTGAGGCATGTACGGCAGCCAGAGCATTCCTCCTGCACCACGAAGGCAGTATTTGGTTCAAGTTCGATTTCACCCTTGTCTATGAGAGCCAATGCTTCACATGCAGCAGCGCCGGCTTGTGCAACAGTATCCGGGATATCTTTCGGTCCCTGACAGCAGCCTGCGATGAAAATACCATCGGTGAATGTATTCACAGGCGCAAGTTTCGGATGGCGTTCAAGGAAGAAACCCTCCGTCGAACACGAAATATTAAATAATCGCCGCACATCCTGCGCATCGGCATGCGGTTCAAGTCCCACTGCAAGCACAACCATATCAACGGGAATTTTCAATATGCGGCCGAGAAGTGTATCTTCTGCCTGAAGGATGAGACGTTTACTTTCACCGTCGGTAGTGTCCGGATAAATATCGGCAACCTTGCCGCGAATTAGATGAACACCTTCTTGCGCGACGCGATTGTAAAACTCTTCCATTAATTTACCGGGCGCGCGCATGTCGATATAAAAATTATATATTTCCGCTTCTGTTCGTTCATGAATTAGGTGTGCCAGTTTGAGTGAATACATACAGCAGACGCGCGAGCACCAGCGATTTGTGTTCTCATCTCGTGAACCAACGCAATGAATAATGCCGATAGTCTTCGGCTTTCGGCCGTCACGCAGTACAATTTCTCCGCTAGTCGGGCCGCTGGCGTTTATCAGGCGTTCAACTTCCAAAGCTGTATAAACGTTAGGATAGGTACCGTAACCGTAATACGGAATTTTATGTGCGTCGAAAACCTGAAATCCGGTTGCAAGTATAATAGTGCCAACCTGAATTTCTTCTATCTTTTCTTTTTGTTTGAGGTCGATCGCATTCCGGTCGCCGCATACTTCAATGCACGTTTTTTTACATTTACCTGTCTTGAAATCGATGCATGTATCCGGATCAATGAGCACAACCTGTGGCGTCGCCTGAGGAAATGGAATGTAAACCGGTTTTCGTTTGCTTAGTTTTTCATTAAACTCATCCGGATATTTCCCCTCTTTGTATATGCATGCCTCGATACATTCAAGACAGCCGATGCACAAATCTTCAATAACATATCTTGGTTTGTGTTTTACAGTAACTTTATAATTGCCAACAAAACCATCTACTTTAACAACTTCTGAATATGTCCACAAAGTGATATTTGGATGAGAACGAACAGCAGACATCTTAGGAGTCAAGATACAAGCTGCGCAATCTAGTGTTGGAAAAGTCTTATCGAATTTTGCCATGTGTCCGCCGATAGTAGGCTCTCGTTCAACAAGCGTAACTTTCTTGCCGGCATTTGCTAGTGATAATGCGGCATGAATACCAGCGATTCCGCCTCCGACAATCAATACATGAGGATCGACAGGAACAGATTTTGGTGAAAGAGGTTTATGCAATCTTACACGTTGAACGGCAGCATACATAAGTGCCTTTGCTTTTTCTGTTGCAGCCGCTTTATCTGTATGAACCCATGAATCGTGCTCACGAATATTTACCATCTGAAAATAAAAAGGATTGAGTCCTCCCTTTTCCACAGCTACGCGGAATGTATGTTCATGAAGCAATGGTGAGCATGATGCTATAATGATACGATTGAGCTTATGTTCTTTAATATCTTGCTGGATGAGTTCCTGTCCTGGATCTGAACACATATATTTATAATCCCGGGACAACACGACATTGGGAATCGATGTCATATAATCTCTGACAGCCTTGACATCAACTATAGAAGCGATGTTTACACCGCAATGACATATGTAACATCCAATTCGTATTTCTCCGTTTTCTTTTGCCATATTAAATTTCTCCTAAAGATTCCGCCAATAATTCCATTATATCTTTTACGATCATTTTGTTTTCATATCCGATCAATTTAAGAGCGTCTTCAAATCGTGAGACTTCATAAGGACATGAAACAGCCAGAACATCAGCTCCAGTAGCGATTGCTTCTTTTATCCGTCGATCGGAAAGACGATCCATTCCTTTACTCTTATAGTATGTATCCAACCACATTCCCCCGCCACCTCCACCACAGCATTGTGAATTCACATGATTGTGTGTCATCTCTACAAGTTTTACGCCGGGAATTGCCGAAAGCAATGCACGCGGTTCTTTATAAAGATCGTTATGGCGGCTGAGGCAGCAATTGTCGTGAAATGTGATGGTGTAATTTACTTTCTTTGTTAGATGAGGTTTCAATTCTGCAAGATGTTTAACGAAATATGTTGTGGTATGCTCCAATGGATAATTGAATCCATGCATAGGATAGATATATTTGAAGGCATCGTATGCATGTGCATCACTCGTGACAATTTGGTTAAATTGGAATTTTTTGAAAACGCCCATATTACGTTCACGAAGCGTATCGAAAAGACCTGCTTCGCCGACAAGTCGTGCGCATTCGCCTGCACAACGTTCTTCGTTGCCGAGAATTCCGAAATCAGTGTTGATCACGTGAAAAAGTTTTGCAACTGCACGGCTTGCTTCCTGCCCGCGAGGATAGTAAGAAGGAGTACACTCTACGAACCATAAAACATCCACCGGCTTCGGATTATCTGGTAAAATTCGAACAGGAAGATCGATTGTTTTCACCCAATCTGCACGCTTTCGCGGTGAGAATCCATCCGGATTCCCGTAGCGCAACATGTTCTGCAGAGCCGTTTGTAATTCCGCCGGTACTTCAGTCAATCGTGCAAACATCTCTTCTTTAATAAAAGGCAATAAAACTTCTGTCAGATGAATATCGCGGGGACATTTTGCCATACACGCGTAGCAAGCAACACAATTGAGAAGACTGTTCGATTCGAACACTTCCTCGATCAATCCTGCACGCAGCATCTCTATAATGCGACGCGGCGGATACAACATATATTCACCATAAGGACATGTACCAGCACACATTCCGCATTGGATGCATGAGAGAACCTTCTGTCCTTCAGGTGTACTGAAGAGGTTTTCTAACGTCAAGTTGTCTACCGATTCTACGGTCACTTCATTTGTTTTCATTGCATTCATTCTTTCTATCAATGCTCTAATGCTTCCCATACAAGTTCGGAAATGTCACGAACAACGATTTTAGCTTCATTACCAGTTGTCTTTACAGCATCCTGGAACATCACCATATCCTTTGGACATGCGACAACAAATATCTCTGCGTGTGTCTCAGCTACTGCTTCACGAATACGATTTTCCGAGGGACGTTCCTTAATGCTTGCATCCTCTTCCATCCAAATCCTTCCACCGCCGGCTCCGCAGCAGAAACTTCTATCACCATTCCGCTTCATTTCTATCAGATTAACTCCTATTGCTCGCAGTATATTTCGCGGCTCATTATAGATACCATTATACCGGCCGAGGTAGCAGGGATCGTGATAGGTTACGTGTAATGATGATTTCTTTGTGAGTTTCAGTTGGCCACGTTTAATCATGTCATCTAGTACTTCTGTATAATGCTTTACTTTCAACGTGTTGCCGTTACCGTTTAGGCTATATTCATTTTTTAGTGCGTTATATGCATGCGGATCGGTTGTTACGATGGTCTGGAATTTTGCTTTGTTGAGAGTCTGTAGATTTTTATCCTTAAGAAGCTCAAATAATCCTTCCTCACCGATGCGACGAATATCGTTACCTGAATTTCGTTCACCTTCGTAAGCAATTCCGAAATCAAGCCCCGCGAGGTTAAATAACTTTGCTGTCATCCGTGTGATATCTTGCAGGCGTGCATCGTATGAAGCGTAATCGCCAACCCACCAGAGATATTCTACTGGTTCTTTACGGGCATCTTTGATCTTGAATTCCAATCCCTCTGTCCATTTTGCGCGCATGCGGTCGGATTGACCAAAAGAATTACCGTATCGCTGCATACGAGCAAGCGTTTCTTGCTGGTTCTTGTCAATTTCCCCTTGGTTAACAAGATGGCGACGAAGCTCTATGATAGCTCTCGGTTGTTCGATGAAAACAGGACATGCAACTTCGCAAGCTATGCATGTTGTGCAAGCCCAAAGTTCTTCGGCAGTAATCGCCGAGCCGTGAAGCGCCGATGTATTTGTCTGTGAATCTTTGTCGTTACTTTCTTTTTTTTGCCTCTCTACCGGTTGCCCATTGAGTTTGAGGATTACATTTTTCGGGGAAAGAGAGTATCCACTGATATTTGCTGGACATACTTCCTGGCATCGCCCGCACCATGTGCAACCGTCAAATTGTAAAAGTTGACGCCATGTAAAATCGGAGATCTTTTCAACGCTCGTTCCTTCCGGATGAAGTATACCTGGATTTGAAATCCTGCGCAGAAAGATACTTACGCCTGAAGCTACCATATGGAATGCTTTGGAGAAAGGAATACTAGCGATGAATACAAACGCAAAAAGTGCATGTACAATCCATAAAAAGAGATGAGAACTCCTAATGGCATCATCCGACATCAGTCTGAATAATTTTGACAATCCATTTCCTGCAAATGCCCAGCTTCTTGATTCTTCCCAACGAATGTCGGTTATCGCGAGCCTTAATCCTTCGATAAGAAATCCGGTGACTGCCACTACAAGAAGTATGGCTAGCAGGTAGAAAGAATCTAATGGGAAAGTTGGAGGTGAAATGGTTTTAAGTTTTTCAAGGTGTAAAATGTAACGCCGATAAATTGCAATAATTAGACCGACAATCAATACAACACCGGCAATATCCAACACTAATTCAAATAATATATAGGAGTGACCCACGAGAAATTGAAAACCGAAGAACAGATGTGTAACATCCCAATCAACGGTTGCAAGCGCCGTACCTATTGCCAGGAACACCATCCCCCAAAAAATACCCAAGTGCATAATGAGTGCACGCGGCTCTGTGGAAAGTCGAGCTTGAAGAAGGGCATACTTGCAAAATGCCTGGATACGTTGACCCAAAGTCAATTCGATTTTTTCCGATTTACCTGAACGCCAGCGTTGGAGATGTATCCACAAGCCATAAATAAAAATAGCAATGGCCAGAAAACCAAACAAGTACTGGCCAATTTCTGCCCAGTGAGGGATATTCCAATAAGTAGGTCGTATAGGTGTAATGACAGCGTTTTCCATCGATTATCCCTTTTTCTTTTCGATTGCATCCTTTAATTCAGGTATGAGTTCCTGGATATCGGCAACTGCACCGTAATGAGCTATGTTGAAAATTGGAGCTTTAGGATCACTATTAATAGCGACGATAAGTTCCGAATTTTTCATCCCTTCAATATGTTCCGGCGCCCCACTAATGCCCAACGCTAGATATAATTTCGGCTTCACCATCATTCCTGATTTTCCGACTTGTCGGCTCAAGGGCAACCATCCTTGATCGATCACCGGACGTGATCCACATACAGCTCCTCCCAGAACTTTTGCCAACTCCTCTGCAGGTTCCAGATTCGATTCATTTTCAATTCCCCGTCCGACAAATATCAGTACATCTTGTTTGGTGATATCAACATCACCCGTCTCAGGTTCTATGAACTGTTTAAAGTTTATTTTCGATTCACCGGCTGGGATTGTCAACTTCTCAACTTCCGGCGAACGCGTGCTTTTTCCAGCTTCTATTGGGAACGCGCCGGGCACAACGCTTAAAATAGCTCCACCGGCTGGTACTTCTACCTCGGCAAGAATTTTACCGCCAAATAATTGACTGGTGACGACAATTTTTCCATTTTCTAACTGAATATCTTTTGAAAAATTTATATGAGGTAAATTTGTGCGTAATGAAAGAATGGTACCGACGCCAGTGCCAATATTTGTCCCGCCAATAAGCACAAGTGCGGGTTCTCTTTGCTTGATAATTTCGACAATGAAAGATGCAATCGCTTCTGATGTAGGAGCGGCAAACGCTTGATCTTCAGCAAGCAAAACCTTATCGGCTGTTCCAAGGTTTTTTGCAAGAGCCGAACCATCGGTTCCAACAACACATGCAAGCAGGGGTTTCTGGATGCCGTCAGCAAGTTTTCGTCCGACACCAAGCATTTCATAAGTGATATCGGAAATTTTTCCCTGAAGAATTTCTGAAACAACAATAATTTCTTTTGCCATGATCTTATCTTCCCTATAAAATTCCACGTTGCGTAATTATTTCAATTAAGCGAGCCGAGATATCTTTCGGTGATCCCTCAAGCATCTCAGCTTTTCCTGTAGCTACCGGAGTAAACATCTTTCGAATCGACAAAGTAGATTGTGCATTTGCAGCAGGAATTGAAACAGATTCGATTTTAGCAGTTTTTTTTGCTGCATTAACTTTTGCAACCGGAACATAGCGGGGGGGCTTCGATGCCGATTGAATTCCAATAACCGCAGGAAGCGGCAATGTGAACTCACCGCGAAGTCCTCCTGAAAATTCCTTAAGTACTGTGGCCGACTTCGCTCCTCCGTCTACACTCAATCCTGTTACAACGCTTATATAAGGAATCTTCAGCAGCTCAGATAGACAAGCGCCAAGTTCTCCCTCAACATCGTCAATTGCCTGCGATCCTGTCAGCACTATTGTTTCATTTGTAAGAGTGCCGAAACGTGAAGACAAGAATGATGTGAAAAGATTCGCAACAACGGATGTTTGCCAGCCTTTACACTCGCCGGAGACCCGGAATGCCTGGTTGGCGCCTTTCGCCAGCGCAAGGTACAGTGCATCGTTGACATCCGGCGCGTCGAGCGCTAAAGCGGTAATCGAACCGCCGCATTTTTCTTTTAGGAGCACGGCTTCTTCGAGCGCATGTTCATCAGGTTCGCTGAGTTTAAACCGGATGGATTCCTCATCGAGAGATTTACCATCCTTGCCGATGACAAGTTCTTCCACAACATCAGGCACCATTTTAAGAATGACAAAGATTTGCATTACAGAAAACTCCTTTATTAAATTATATTTTCATTTATAAGTGTAATCTGGCAATTCAAATTACCCTGATCTTCCAAATATTATCGGAATCAAGGTACATAAACTTCATGAGACAGAACCACAAAAGAATTTTTCTAAAAAGCGTTCTTAAAGGAAAAATGTATATGCGGAAAGGTGAAAGGAACAGCGAACGACAATTAAAAACTCTATGATAAAAATAGAACGTCATTTCAACGACCGCACTACAAAATTTCGTATTAAATCTTTTCCTGACCACTACTGACTTCCTTACAGACCATAATTTACCAAAATAAAAATTACAAGGCAAGGAAAATAATATCATCATTTGTAATTATTGATGAAATTAAGTAATATTAACCAAAATTGACTTGCAGATATTGTTTTTTTCTCGGACGAATTAATGGAAATATTGAATGATGTGAAGCAGGATAGCCGAAGATAATTCAAGGAGCTTTTTCGTAGACGATCTCGTAAAGGGTGATATTTCTTATTTTTCTATTTTCAATCATCGATTCGAATAAAATCGAAGTACAACTTCGACCTACAACACATTTATCGGCAATCAAAATAATTATTTCTTCATCATTCTCTCTTACTGGTAGTAAACCCTTGCATTCTACCTCAATATGAGGTATTTTTAAAGCATTATTCGAAAATATTAATATCAACAAAACAGGAAGAATTATAGAACATGTATTTTAAAGACGGTTACCGGATCATCGACAATAAAAAACAATTCTTGATGGGAATAAATTATTTGCCTGCCTCTACAGGACACTCTATAAAATTCTATACAGAACCAGACTTTAACGAAATTGAAAACGATTTCAAACTCATAGCTTCTATGCAACTTAAAGCCGTGAGATTCGGCCTGCCATTCGATCTGATCGATAATGATGGAAATGAAAACAAAATAATCACTGCGAACCTGGAAAAAATAATTTCGCTTTGCGATGCCAACAAATTAAAAGTAATTCTCACTTTCTTTCACCTTGCTTCATTCCAGGAAGACCCAAACGCTTTGCGCCCGGAATGGACGAAACCGGAAAATTACTACACAAGCGATAAATCATTTTCGTTCATAACAAAATACATGGAAATTCTTGCAGAACGATATTCAACCGACGGCCGGATATTCGCGTGGGATGTCGGCAACGAACCCTGGTGGCATGCAGGATTTCCGCCCAAAAATAATGCCGGGGTTCCGGACAGAAACATTCTTTCTGCATACGCGAAAAAATTGGTTTCAAAATTCCGGGAACTTGGTTTCGAACAACCGATAACCTTTGGCGCCGATCATGCCGCGATCGTTCAGCAAGTCGGCGCAGACATCGTAGAGCTTATGGATATATCCGATTTTGTGAGCACGCATTTCTACAGCAAGTACAATTACGATTTGTTTAAACTCGAAAATATCAATTCGTTTCGCGATACGTACTTCGGTACTTACATTATAAAATTTAGTCAGCGTAACGATAAACCGCTTGCGTGCTTCGAGTTCGGCAACAGTACGATGCAAATATCGGAAGAGAACCAGGCAATTTACCAGAGAATTCTATCATATTCTTGCTTCGTCGCCGGTGCGCATAGCATGCTTCCGTGGGCATTCTGCGATTTCGATCCGAAGGTCAGGCAACTTTATAATAATTACGCACAGCAGGAATTAGAATTCGGTTTGATTCGATCCGACAAATCTTTAAAACCGGCTGCTAAAGAATTTCAAGATTTTCTCAATGTAATCAATGCAATCGATCTTGAAGAATATTCATTCTCAAAACCGGAAGCTGCCATCTATGTCGATAAAGCTTATTACGATCGGTTGTCAATGAACTTCAATATTTATCCGAACGCCTACATGATGGCACGCGCCGCAAATATTCCTGTGAATTTCGTCAGGCATGATGAGGATTTGTCCCGATACAAATTATTATTCGTTCCAAACGGTTTGCTGACTATCGAAGAGATGGATAGAATTACTTCCTTCGTAGAACAGGGCGGAACCGTGTTTATGTCCTTTAATAAATACATTCACTGTATGGCGCCGGGCTATTTACAGAAACTTTTCGGATTCAAACTTCTCGATTACAGAAGAATGCCAAACGTCTTCGAAGTATTTCTCAATAAAAAAAATCGATCGGAGAAACACAAAGAGAAATTAATATTCCAGGGAATGGAGCCGGCTCCATCAACATACACATATTATAAAGTTGAACCCACAAGCGCTGAAGTTGCAGCAAAAGATAAAAATAAACAACCCGTGCTTTGCGTAAATAATTATGGCAAAGGTCATGCAATAAGCTGTATGTTCCCGGTTGAAATGGTGATGGCGCGCACCGATGATGCATTCCAAAAAATTCCGGCTTATAAATTTTATTCGCTGGCTCTGTTGCATTCGAATATTCAACCGGAGGTTTCAATCGACAATCCGTTTGTTGAAGTCGGGTATATGACAGGGAAACATGATCGAAATATTCTATTTCTTATCAATCATGAACCTTCAACGCAAAAAGTAAAGATGACTTTCAAAAACGTACAGATAAAAATTTTCGATTTCCATTCAAACAAGCCGGTTCTGAAAAATTTAACACTGAAAGCAAACGAAGTAAAAATACTAAACGTAATCTTAAAATAACTATCTTATCTTAAAACAAGGAGAGGGAATCATGAAGAAAAAATTAATTCTCATTATCATCGCATCGTTTTGGTGTTTTACGACGATCAACGCACAGCTAATTCGCGGGTACGGAATAAAAGTCGGGACGGTTTCCGCGAACCAAACGTGGAACTATACAACCCTTTCTGATCTTTCAACAGAAAGCCGTTGGGGGCTTACACTGAGTGGTTTTGTCGAAGTGCTCGACATTCCATATTTCAGTATTGTCGCAGAGCTTCAATACGCCCAAAAAGGAACAAAAATATTGATTCCTGAAACAGGTCCCGAAGATCCCGCCATAATCGGAACTGAAACTATCAGTCCGCGAGTCGATTATTTATCGATACCAATTCTGGTAAAAATTCGTTTTTCAAATCCTTTGATCGAACCGTATATTATGGCCGGCCCAAGAGTCGACGTGCTTCTCTCAAAATCAGGGGACGCGATGTCTGATGTAGTCGATAAATTCAAATCGTCCGATTACGGCCTTACAGTCGGCGTGGGAGCGGAAATCGGATCGTGGTGTCCGTTGCATCTTCTTGCGGAAGTTAGATACAATACAAGTCTGAACAAAGCCTATGATAGTGATGGTGTGAACGTTAGGAATGAATCACTCGACCTTATAGTGGGGATACGATTTTAAAAATAGAGAAAAATAATTTCACAATTAAAAAAGTGCTTTCAAGAAGTGAAATCATTCCTTTGGTTTTTTATCGGTTGCCTCGACTCCCTCTGGTCGCTCGGTAACCGAGCTATTTTAACAGATCGGTCATCGAGCATATATGAAGAGCCATATCATTTGCCAGTCGAGATGACCGTATGATGACTTTCTCAGCGAGAACTAATTAAAACATTTTGAACGGACAGATTTGATGAAATATTCTTGGGTTTTACTTGCGCTTCTTTTACTGACAGCCAATTCCTTTGGCCAGCCAAAATATAAAAATGCGTCATTGCCGATCGAAGAACGGCTCGACGATCTCATCGGCCGCATGACATTGGAAGAGAAGGTTGCGCAATTAAAACCGTACAAATCGTTGGATACTCTGGCATTCGATCAGAATGGAAATTTTATTGGTATTCAAGATACTGCCGCTTTAAATAAAGGCGTGGGAACATTTTCATCGCGAGCTCTCTGGATCGGCAAGTCAATGCGTTATCGCATTCAATGCATAAACGGACTCCAGAAATATCTGATCGAAAAATCCAGATTAGGAATTCCTGTGCTTACGTTCAGCGAATCATTGCATGGATTGATGGAAAACGGCGCTACAAGTTTTCCGCAGGCCATTGCTCTCGGATGTACTTGGGATACGACACTAGTTGAACAAGTATTCACCGCTGCTGCATGCGAAGGTCGAGCAAAAAATACATATCAGGTTTTGTCTCCGGTGCTCGACCTCGCACGCGATCCCCGTTGGGGACGAACTGAAGAGTGTTACAGTGAAGATCCATATCTCACATCACGAATTGCAATGTCTGCAATCTTCGGCTTACAAGGAAGAAACGCCGTGATCGGCCGTGACCATCTTGCCGTCACACTTAAACATTTTGCGGGACACGGACAGCCGGAAAACGGAAAGAACATTGCACCGATAAATTATTCTGAGCGGGTGTTTCGGGAAACTCATCTTTATCCGTTCGAGATGGCTGTCAAACGTGCGCATGCACAGTCGGTTATGGTATCGTACAATGAGTGGGACGGTGTTCCGAATCATGTCAATCATAAACTGCTGACTGATATCTTACGAAGTGAGTGGGGATTTAATGGATATGTGATGAGTGATGGTGGTGGAATGGAAGTCACATATAAAAATCATCATGCCGCCGCCGATTCCGCTGAATCTGGAGCGCTATCAATCAAGGCGGGAATCGATTATGAACTCGGAACCGGAGCGTGCTTCGCATCTTTAGTCGATCAAGTGAAGAAGGGAATAGTTTCCGAAGAAGACGTTACCAGAGCCGCGAAAAATATTTTACGCGTAAAATTCACATGCGGTTTGTTTGATAATCCCTACGTCGATCCCGATCTTTATGAAAGAGTGGCGAATTGCGCAGAACACAAAGCGCTGGCGTTGAAAGCCGCTCATGAGGCGATGGTTCTTCTGAAGAATGAAAAGAATACACTTCCGTTCGATTCCTCAAAAATAAAAACACTGGCAGTAATCGGGCCCGACGCTGCGGATATCCATTTGGGCGGTTACTCGGCGATTCCGATGGAAGGAATCAGTGTCCTGCAGGGAACTCAGGAATTTGCAGAAGGAAAATTCAAAGTACAGTTTGCCGAAGGGTGTAGACTGACATTGAACAAGCGTTGTGATTGGAAGATAGAGGAAAACCCAATTTTAAACGATCCAATGAATGATAAAAAATTGATCGCTCAGGCGGTGAAGCTTGCTAAGAAGAGCGACGCGGTAATCTTGGTGCTTGGTGAGAATGAATTGATAAATCGTGAAGCTTGGAATGTAATACATTTAGGCGATCGCGACAATCTCGATCTTGTCGGCATGCAGAACGAATTAGCTGAAGCCATACTCAAAACAGGAAAACCGATTGTTGTTTTATTGATCAACGGACGACCTATAACTATAAATATGTTAGAAGAAAAAGCGCCGGCAATTATAGAATGCTGGTATCTTGGCCAGGGAACAGGCCGCGCTGTGGCCGATGTAGTTTTTGGAAGAGTGAATCCTAGCGGTAAGCTGACAGTTACATTTCCGCGGTCTGTGGGACAGTTGCCGTGCTATTATGACAAGAAGCCTTCCAATTTCCGGGATTACGTGCTCGATGATTCCTCACCGCTTTTCCCTTTTGGTTTTGGACTCAGCTATACAACATTTGATTATAGAAATTTTAAAATAAATCCGGCTGTAATTCCACCGGACGGAACCGCCGAGGTGTCGGTCGATATCACGAATACTGGAAAAAGATCAGGTGATGAAATTGTTCAATTGTACATCCATGATGTTGTCAGTTTGCCGACGCGTCCGGTTAAAGAGTTGAAAGATTTTGCAAGAGTTACACTCCAGCCGGGAGAAACAAAGACTGTTAAATTCAAGATCACGCCGGATAAACTTGAAGCTTACAATCTTGATATGAAACGAGTTGTTCAACCGGGGGATTTTGAAATCATGGTTGGGGAAAACTCGGTGGAATTCTTGAAGGATACGTTGAAGGTTAAATAGAACATAAAGTACACACTAAAATTTTCACTAAAATCTTTGATCTCACGTTCTTCATATGTATTGACTTGTTCAGACGAATTAAGTAGGTTTCTTTCAATTAACTTGGAGATTTCATGAAGAAAGAATTTGATATTATAATAGAACGAGACTCAGAAGGCTTCTTGGTTGGATCGGTGCCCTAACTACCGGGCTGTCATACACAGGCAAAATCTCTTTACCAACTTATGAAGCGAATGCAGGAAGCAATCCAGCTTTGTCTTGAGTCAGAAGTAAAGAATGAAGTATCATCATTTCCTCGCCCTTCTTTCCAACAGTGAAATACAAGTATAAATAAATTTATTAATCGGCGTTTCAATTCCGTATCGTTCGCCAAGCTTAACAACTGTTCCGTTTTGGTATTCGATTTCTGAAGGTTTTCCTTCCCAGATATTGCGGGTCATCGAAGCTGTCGAGTCATGCGGGAAAGTATCGATGAACGCGACCGTTTTCGAAACAAAATCTTTTTCTATTTTTATGCCAATTCTTTGAGACAATACATAAATCTCATTCAACAAATCGATGAGCAAGTTCCGCGTCGGTTCGTGTTCACGAATCTCGCCGTATGTAGATCGTGTTACGGCTAACAATCCTCCCGCGCAAATTGGAATAAATTTTTTCCAGAGTTCCGCATGAATATCATTTGCAATTCTTGATTTTATTCCGGATTGATCGAACAAGTTTTTTATGTCATTCATTCTATCGGTTTGTCTGTTATCCAGTTCTCCAAAAATAATTGTTGGTTCCATTCCGAAATGATTTATCACGCCCGGTGATTCGATTTTGCTCATAATTCTGCATAAACCGCCGATAATGTTTTTCCGATCCAGTTTTTCTTCTAATTCATCGACAGCCAGAACGCCGTTTTGCAAAGGCAGTACGACAGATTTCTCGTGAATGATCTCTGGTAACTCTAAAGCTATTTCTTTCACCTGCCATGCTTTTACGCCGAGAATTATAAGATCCGATTTCCCGATATGTTTTATTTTATCTGTCGCTCTGATAGGTTGAATCTGAAAATTCCCGTTGATACTTTTTACTGTCATTCCGTTTGATTGAAGAGCTTTCAGGTGTTCGCCGCGTGCCAGGAACGTGACGTCGTTTCCGGCGCTCGCGATCTTCCCGCCAAAATATCCCCCGACTCCGCCTGTGCCGATGATTGCTATTTTCATATCACGAACCCCAGAGATCAGTTGTGTTAAGATCTTTTCCCATCAATTTCAGGTAGTAAAAGAGCTGGCCTTTATGCTGGTTAAGATGCGCGATCATGAGTGTGAGGTGTTGAAATAAAGATAATTCGGATCCACCCCACGGCGCAATAAGTCTTACCGATAACAATTTATTTTCTTCCACTTCCGCAATGCAATTCATCGTAAGGTTTCTGTCGACCGAAAGTAGTTCCAGCGCCTGAGATACACTCTCGACAGAAGTAAGAACTTCGGCAGGAGGGACATGAAGATCGTATTCGGATGTTTCTTCTAAGCTTCCTTCTGCAAAACCCCAATCGTCTTTGACGAACCCCACGAATGCTTTGCCACACCCGAAGCAGGCACAGTGCATCATCAATTGTCCTATTGTCATCCAGTTCTTGCCAGTCGGCGGTTTCCACGATAACTCAGCATCATCCACACACCGAAAAAGCTTTTCCGTAATTGAGTAGACTTTTTCTGCCTCGTTGAAAAGAATGTCTTTAAGTGTTACACAAGTTTCCATATATTCCTCGATATAAATAGTGTCTCGACTGATCTCGAACACACTTGGCATAAGTTAAAACAATTGAAGATAAAATAAAGCACCGTCGGTTACGCAACGATGCTTTATTTTCTTTAATAGTAAAATTAGGCCTCATGGCCAAAATATTATTTAGGTCGTCTCTAGTTGAAAACTTGCGCTATTTATACTTCACAGCGATTCCACCTGCGGTCAATCCAAAAATCCTGAAATCGATGACTGCATCGGCGCCAATCGAGGCCGCTTCTTCTTTCATCGCATTCTTCAACTGATCGCCGTTATTCGCATTCGTAATATTAATCGCCACGTATCCGATCTCTACAAAATCTTTATTTTCTATTGTTCTTTCAGAAACTATCAGGACACTCTCGGGATTAATTGCGGGATATATTTTCGCTCCGTCATTGATATAATGCATGCTTGCAGTACAGCCTGACAATAAAATGACAATAATAATTACTATTAAGAAATATAATTGTGTTGATATAGTTTTCATTATTTGACTCCTTCAAAGATGTCTCAAACGTAATTATGATTTAACAACAATACCCTGACTGTAAAAATTATCAACCGGAATTGGAATGAATATAATAACGATAAAAGTGCGTATTACAGTTGTTTGAAGTCTAATCACAGCTGTTCCTCCCATATCCGCAGCTTTCTCTTTCAAGTTGGCAATACTGCCCTGAACAGAACCACCTCCGGCAAAAACATAACCGAGTTCAGTATATTCACCCTCAATTTTCTCATTCGTTGTCACTCTGACATTTTCTGCCCTTGTAGTAGGATACTTTCTTTCATTATTTGTTAAAGTATACATGGACATCTGGCAGCCGCAATAAATAACCATTAGACCCAACAAGCACAAAAGAAAAATGCGTCTCATATCTGTCTCCTATAATAATTTGTTCATAAATAGTTATTTTATTATTCACTTGTTATCCTTGTTGACACAATTAGAATTCCAGTCTATATATTAGTAACACTCCTTTCTGAATAGAAAGATGATGCTGTTGTAGCTATAAAACAATGGTGCTTGAATCAAATTATAACGGGATCAAATGAAATAGTAATAATAAACAATCTTATTAAGATATCATTTGAATGTCAAGAATGTTTTTAATTTTATTCCAGCTAATCAATAATATTTAATTGAACACAAAACGATGCTATTTGTAATATTATAATAAGTAAATCTATTCCGGTAATGCTTTCTTAACAATCCTGAAAAAACATTAATATCGATTTGAAATATTCGAAGTAAAATTGCGAATCACGCATTTTTAAAAGGGATTGGCACTTTATTAATCCTTATGGAATGCCGAGTAATTATTTTCTATTGATCAGAAAAAATATTCCAATCAGGATCATCGAATAATCCACTGAATTGTGGACCAATAGGATAACGATATTTTTTAACACCAGCATATGGATGCTCGATTGATGGTTTAGCTTCGTGAAAGACCAATTGAGCAATTCGAGTTCCAGGCATCAGAGCCAATGGAATGATGCCAACATTTGATAACTCCAATGTTATAACACCTTTGAATCCAGGTTCAACAGAACTCGCTGTTACAACTTGCAAACCTAAACGCGCCCATGATGATCTACCTTCAACTTGACATTCAAGATCACCAGGAATTGAGACATACTCAAAAGTGCTTCCAAGTATTAAGACACCCGGATGTAAAACGAAATTCTCTCCATAATTCAAAATATATCGCTCCTGGATTTTTCGCGGATCACTAATCTTTTTTCCGAATGGTTCTGCTATTCCAAATCTGTGAGCCTTAAACACAATGAATTGATTTCCTAAACGGACATCAATAGAAGCTTCACCAATTTGTTTTTGGCAAAGTATAGGCGAAACAATTAAAGGGTCGCTCTCTCTTTTAAGACATTCTTCAATCAATCTTATGGTTATAGTACTCATTTATTCTCACCACGCAATGCTGGACCAAATGTTCTATGAACATAGCTGCTCTCGCAAGCTTTTAAAATCAGATTATAAAGGACATTCAAATCTTCAATAGTTTTTTCTTCTGACTTGTCAGTCGTATGTCCATATTCATTTGCTATTTTGTAAGTCCATGCTGCAGATATAATATCCTGAAATGAGGCTGGGTTGTCACTTAGATTACTCACTTCATTAGGTGGAATCTTCTGATTTAATCTATGTATTAATTTCTCTATTATTTCAAATCTTCCATGAAAATTATATTGTATTTGTGACGTCTGGGGCAAATATGAAATTACCTTCTTTATAATATGATTATAATTTATAGCGATAAAATTATAAGCTTCTTCAGTGATAATGGAAGAATTAAGAGTCTCAATATCTTCTTGACTTTCCGTGAGTTTTTCAACTTTGCACAGCCAATCGGTAAATGAATCGAGTGAATTGTTAAGATTAGAGTCGATATCTTTTTTACAATATTGAATCATTTTTCTCAATCGATATCGCCAAGGAGGATAATATGGACATTGCAGAGGTGAAACATCAAAATTAAGACGTGAAGAAAACTCAAAAGCTGCTGCAATCGCTGCAGGACCAAAAAGATGCACACCAATAATATCACAAACAAGTTCTTTTATACCACCAATTGTGGTATCTTTGATCTGTTGCATTGAACTTGAAACAAATTTTTTAATAGCAAATTCCTGAAATAAAGGTAGAAATGGGGAAGGGTCAGTTCTGACATTTGTTTCTATTTTTAATTGTATTTGAGGTTGCACACTCTGCCACATATCATCAAAATCACTTCTTTCCCATCTATCAGCAAGAATATGACCTACTTCATGGCCCCAATTAACATGCATGAGACTATTATTACGTTCAACTCGTGGAAATGAAATGCAATAAATGGTCTCATTATTTAATCCAACCTTTTCCTTTAATTCTTCCAATGGAAACCAAGAGAAATCTTTAAGCATATTGGAATAATTATCCCAAAACTCGCCAATGATTGAATAGTTGTATGACCAGGTCGGTCTAATTATGAAGTTGCTTGCCGGTCCTATCTGTTCCTTCAAAAAGGATTCAGCTATAGGAATAATACTCCACGGAGTTTGTGTTATTCGTGCTCGATCGACAAAACGAAGGTGGGATGCAATCCACGTGAGAAAGTCATTCAATAATGTCAAATTTTCAATCGGAGCAGCGTGTAAATTTTGTGCAACGAGTTTGGCGGTTTCAGATATGAGACGAGCAAGTTTACAAGGTGTAGCCGATGTAAAATCTTCTACTATTTGAATTTTTTGTGCCAGCCAATGAATTGATAATGCAAAACGATGCAGCTCTCTCCTCTGAACTTCCTCTTTTAATCCATCAACATCAGACTGTATGCTCAATATATCCATTTCGATTCAATTCCCATTCATTTTTAAGAGATACCGAATTACGAGGTAGTCCATTATTATTAAGTTGAATCAGAATTGAATCTGAAATCTCTGATAGAAACATAGCCGCGAGATCGCATTCTCTTGGCAAGGGTTTTTTTGTATCGTTTGTAGACGATTTCACAGATAACAAAAAAGAATATATTACACGAACAAATTTTAAAATATCTGTTTCTGTTTTCATCCCTTCAGCTTGTAATTTTGGCGCGATACGAATCAAAGATGAATAAAAAGTTGGACGAACTGAGGTTGCTTGAACTGTCAAACATCCAGATACACTTGGCTTCGCAGCAATTTTAGATGACCAATCCACTTCGCAAAGAAATTGACCAGCCCAGTAAAGAATATCTGTCCCTTTAGCATCGAGTTGTTCATTTTTTGCAATTTTTTTTAACCAAATAGAAGCATTCTGCAATTTTGAACTAATCTCGAATAATTTAGTTTTCGATCCCATATCATCCATTATTATTCTCCTTAGTCAAAAAAATAATTTTAATAAAACTTACATTCATTTGCAAGCATAAATGATTATTTATTAATTAGAACAAATATAACCTTCTTGTAATAATTACATTTTTAAAACTCCATTAATCCATGATCTTGCGCAAAAATGCCGGCTTTTCCGGATCGGCTTTGTCGATCTTTTGGTTTACCACTTCGGTAATGCTGTACGCATTTGAAAGCGGAATTCCTTTCCGGATGTACGTCGGCTCATCGAGTCTTTGTAAATCCTGCAGACCGTTCGGAATGCGGTCGAGCACTTTTGAGCCGGTTCTCACCGGACGGGCAAGCGCGGCCTTTTTGTTGAATCCAGTTGCAATTACGGTCACCATGATTTCGTCGGTTAGATTTTCATCGATCACAGCGCCGAGGATAACATTCGCATCATCACCGGCGGCGTCGTGAATAATCATGGTGGCTTCATCGAGTTCGGCCAGCGACATGTTTAATCCACCCATCACATTCACCAGCACACCTTGTGCACCGACGATGGAAACGCCATCCAGAAGCGGACTCGAAATAGCGTTATTCGCCGCTTCGGTTGCGCGGTGTTCACCGGTCGCGACGCCGGTTCCCATCAACGCATCACCCATCTCACGCATGATGGTGCGGACGTCGGCGAAATCGACGTTGATCAAACCGGGGACAGTAATCAATTCCGAAATTCCACGCGTTGCATTATACAACACCTGATCGGCTATCGCGAAAGCTTCGTTGATCGGAGTTGTGCGTTCGACGATTGACAATAATTTTTGATTCGGGATGATGATCAATGTGTCAACCTGTTTCTTCAAATCTTCCAATCCTACATCGGCTTGCTGAAGCCGTTTTTTTCCTTCGCAGTTAAATGGTTTTGTTACAATGCTGACCACAAGCGCGCCGACGCTCTTGGCGATATTTGCCACTAACGGTGCGCCGCCTGTTCCTGTGCCACCGCCCATGCCGGCCGTAATAAAAACCATATCGCTGCCTGTAAGCATACGAGCGATTTCTTCGCGATCCTCTTCCACAGCGCGATGGCCGATTGTGGGATCGGCGCCGGCGCCGAGTCCGCGCGTCAGATTTTTCCCGATCTGAATTTTGTTCTGCGCCTTGTTCCGCTCAAGGGCCTGGGCATCGGTATTAATCGCGATGAACTCGACGCCGACCAACCCTTTGTCGATCATCCCATTGATGGCATTACCACCGCCACCACCAACACCAACAACGCGGATTTTCGCTCCGCGGTCAAATGTGGTTGCTAATTCGATCACGTTTTTCTCTCCTTTTTATGTGATTGTTAATTAAAATAAAATTCCAATTTGTATAATTGAAAACCAAAAAGTTTTTGATCCGCGAAATACACTAAATGACACAAATAAATTTAGTAGTTTTCGTGTATTTTGTGGGAATCATTTTACAATTCGTCGAACCAACCTTTCATGCGTTTAAAAATACTTGGACTTGATTTGCCGCCCTTACCGTTCTTCAATGCATTCAAGGATGAGCGGTCGCGAGTACGCAGGGAATGGAGCACCAACCCTACTCCGGTTGCATAGATCGGATTTTCGATTTCTCGAACGAGACCAGCATAAGGACCTGATGGAATTCCGATTTTTGTTTGCATGCCGAGCACTTCGCGTGCGAGGTCTGCCGTGCCCTTGATGAGAGAACCACCGCCGGTCAACACAATACCTGCGGATAAATGCCGCGAGTAACCGGAACGTTTGATCTCCATTGCTGCGATTTCTAAAATTTCTTCCATTCTCGGTTGGATGATCTGACATAACAGTTGCTTGTCCAACTCAATCGGCGCCCGGCCGCTGATTCCTGGAACGACTATCGGTTCGTTATCTACGATTGCCGGTTGATATGCAAATCCATGCTGGATTTTTAGTTTTTCTGCCTGATCGATTAAGATACCGAGTCCCTTACGAATGTCGTCGGTTACTTTTTTTCCGGCAATCCCGATCACTGCCGTATGGCGGATAGTTTTTTCTTCAAATACTGCAAGGTCTGTTGTTCCTCCTCCAATGTCGAGCAGTGCGACGCCGACTTCTTTTTCTTCTTCATCCAGAACCGAATAACTAGATGCCAGCGGTTCGAGTACCATATCAGATACTTCGAGTCCTGCACGCTGAACACATTTATAAATATTTTGTGCCGCTGTAATCAAACCGGTGATGATGTGTACGTTTGCTTCCATCCTCACACCGGACATTCCGACCGGTTCGTACACGCCGTCCTGTCCATCGATAATAAACTCCTGAGGAATCACATGAATAATTTTTCTGTCGGACGGCAGCGCAATGCGTCTCGTGTCTTCAATCAATCGATCTACATCGGCTTGCGTAATTTCTTTTTCCGGATTATTGATCGCGACAACTCCGCGGCTTTGAAAACTCTGAATATGATCTCCGGCGATTCCTACGGTTGCTTTTGTGATTTTCACGCCCGATTGTGATTCGGCATCGACGATAGCATTTTGAATGGAACGGACGGTCTTGTCGATATTCGTGACAACTCCTCTCGTCAATCCATCCGAAGCGCTTCGTCCGATTCCAAGGATATTAATTTTTCCAAGTTTGGAAGAATAAACTTCACCCTCGCTTGATGTTTCTGCCGAAGCAACGATAGCACACACTTTTGTGGTGCCGATATCAAGGCCTACAATAATATCTTCCATTTATATTCCTTAAAGTAAATTCCACGTAATAAATCATAATTTCTAATCTCGAAATCCAAAATGGCCGATTAAACTTCCTTTGTAACAATTTCTCTTAAAACATCCCGCCTGCTGAACTACGTTTGGCGCGACAGCGAGATAACAAACTTTGGTTTTTCTTAAACATTTTGATTTTAAATTTCTGTCATTCATAATTGTTTAGTATTTAGAAATTAGGATTTCAATTTTACTTTTGTTATATCCATCGTACAATCACCTGATCTTTGAATCGCACATCAACCGACGCGAAACGGCGCGCAACTTCCGGTCGGACTACTTCCTTCCAGAAGGAAGCTAGCAGCGCAATTTTTTCTGCATAACATCCGCGGCCTAAAAAAACCGGAGTTCCATAATCTACCGTGTACATCACGAATTCACCATCATCCGTAATCCGCAACTCAGAAATCAATTGTCCGATTACGGTTCCGAGTGCGGAAGAGAATCGAATGATCTGCAAAGCTTCACGAACTGTCGAGTCGTTTACGATAGAACCTGGAGCTGAATTTTCGATTCCATGAAATCCGGAAAGCACAGGAAGATTTGATAAATATTTCGACACGACATGCGGTAATAGTACTCCGTCTTTATCAATCCCAAATAATTCTCCGGTATGCAGCAGCGCTACAGGTTTTCGTTCATTGATCGCGATCGAAATACCATCCGGCAACTCGTGGCTTACGATAGCATCTTTGACATAAGGATTCTGAAGCATTCTCGCGCGCAATGTCCATAATTCTACCGTCGATAAATTTACATCGAATCGGATGCCGGACATTTCAACAATTTGATCTGTCGTGATCACTTCGTTACCTTCCACAATTACTTTTTTGACAAGCAGCGCATCATGCCAGCGAAATGCAAGATTACTCACACCAATGATGGCGATTACCAGCAGTATGAAACCTATGAGTTCTTTCTTTTTAGATTCTTTTTTTATGTTTTCTTTTTCTTCCATGTTTCATGTTTTAAGGAAGTCGCCCGCTCTGCGAGACGAGCATTCCGTTATCTTCTAATGCCTTCAACGCAGATCATTTAAAGTTACTGTTTTTTCAGCAGATCGATAAACTGCAATCCATTTTTCCAAATATCACCGGCACCCATTGTTATGACGATATCACCCGGATGTGTTGTTAATTTCAAGAAGCCGGGTACTTTTGTTTTATCGCGAATGTAATGTACGTCTTTATGACCGAACCGTATTGCAGCGTCAGAAATCAATTGTCCGGTCACTCCTTGAATCGGGTCCTCACGCGCCGGGTAAACATCGGTGACGATTAACATATCGGCATTGAAGAATGACCGGCCGAATTCATCTTGAAAATCTCGAGTGCGAGAATATAAATGCGGCTGGAATACGCAAACGATTCGACGTTTCCAACCAGCTTTTGCGCCCTGTAATGTTGCTTTGATCTCCGTCGGATGATGTGCGTAATCATCATAGATACTGATACCTCCGACTTCGGCTTTCAATTCCCACCGGCGATAAACACCGGAAAATTTTTCCAATCCCTCTTTAACTTTTTCGAACGAGATTTCAAGTTCTAGTCCAACGGAGATTGCTGCAAGTGCATTCCGAACATTATGCAATCCTGGAGATTGAATGGTGATGCTTCCTAATTCTTTTCCCTGACGGACAACGGTAAAGGTTGATTTATTTTCGCGCGCGACGATATCGATCGCTTGAAGATCTGCTTGCGGATTTATTCCATACGTGATTATTTTCTTCTTGTTCAATTGCGGCATGATGTCCTGTAAAGCCGGTTCATCCAGACAAAGCACCACGAATCCGTAGAAGGGAACTTTACTCGCGAACTGCAGAAATGCGCCTTTTATATCATCCAGATCTCGATAACAATCTAGATGATCAGTCTCGAGAGTAGTCAGTACTGCAATTGATGGAGTAAGGGAAAGGAAGGATCGGTCGAATTCATCGGCTTCGACTACGATGAATTCACCGCGCCCAAGTCGTGCGTTCGTTCCGCCCAACCCGCTAAGTTTTCCACCCACGATGACTGTCGGATCAAGATGTCCAGCCATCAGGACTAAACTAATCATCGATGTTGTTGTTGTTTTTCCATGCGTCCCGGCGATTCCGATGCTGTACTTTAGCCGCGTAAGTTCGGCAAGCATTTCGGCGCGCCGCACGACTGGAATTTTTTTTCGATACGCTTCGGTTAATTCGGGATTATCCGGTGTCACGGCGGAAGAATAAACGACAACATCGACATCAGCTTCCAGGTTTTTTTCGTTATGACCTTCGTAGACGCGCGCGCCGAGCTGTTCGAGGCGCATGGTTACTTCGGACAAAGATTTGTCCGATCCACTTATTTGAAATCCTTGATCGATCAAAATCTCGGCGATTCCGCTCATGCCGATGCCACCGATTCCGATAAAATGTAATTTCTTTATGCTGGTAAACATAGTCCCCTCATCTCATGCGGAATCGCCGCATCTTTAACGAAGGGAATTTTGCGGCAATTCTTTGCATTTCGGATATTAATTCTTTTTCGCGTTCATAGCGTCCGACACGGATACGAAGAGTCCGGCGGCGTTGTTTTAGTTTGATGACAATAACCTGAAATCGTCCACTGGTCTGGATCAACCGTTCCAGCCCCACATGCATTGATTCGATTTCCGAAAATGGGATGATGATTTCATGAAATCGAGAATGGAAAATAAATTCCTTCTTACCAATAACTAATTTTCTGTCACGAATATAGTTCAATACCAGAATCAAGAGTGAAATCAAAACAAAAATTGTAATGATATACAACACAGGATCGTGAAGAACGACTTTCAAACCAGATTCCGACATCGTACCTCGTGCACCAGTATAAATAATGAAGGTGAGAAGATAGATCAGCGATTGCTGATAGTAAAAATCCAGTTTGTATTTGAACGTATTTTTATCTTCGCTCATGATTCAATCCTATTTGTAAAACAGAACGGGCGATGGCTTTTGCAGCGCCAGGTTTACCCAACTCGAAACTTTTTTTCCGCATTCGTTGTAATGCTGTATCGTCGGCAATCAAGTTTAATATTGTCTCTCCCGCTTTTCGGTCGGCTTCATAATCGAAGATCATTTCCGCCGCACCTGCTTTCACAATCGCCTTCGCATTCTCCACCTGATGATTTGCCGCGGCATACGGATATGGGACAAAAACCGTGGGAACACCAAGTCTGGTTAATTCTGCAATGGTAATTGCTCCTGCCCGACAAAACGCCAAATCAGCAGCAGCATATGCATATTCCATCGACTCGATAAATGCGTAGACGTGAACATCAGGATATGATTTCACCGCATGTTGAATCCTGTCGCAATCTTGTTCACCTGTTTGCCACAAAATTTGAATTCCTGCATCGAGAAATTTTTGAATATCTTTTAGAATAGCATTATTGATCGATGTGGCGCCCAGACTGCCGCCGAGTACCAATAATGTTTTTTTCCGATCGGAAAACCCGAAACGCTGCAATGCTTCTGCTTTTAAAACTGTTCCAAGATTATCCCGCGTAGGGTTTCCTGAAATTATTACATTATCTTTCCGTTTCAGATGCGGAATAGCCGATTCGAACATCAAATATACTTCTTGAGCACGCGAACTTAACAGCCGAGTGGTTACACCAGGATAACTATTTTGTTCCTGAATTATTGTCGGTATTCCAAGCAACGAAGCAACATACAACACCGGACCGCAAACGTAGCCGCCGGTTCCGACAACAACATCCGGTTTTACCCCTTTCATGATGATGAATGATTGAAGAAACGACACAACTACCTTCAAAGGAAATAAAAGATTTCTGGGGGCAAGACTTCTCCGAAACCCGCTGATCCAGATTGTCCGAAACAGATATCCCTTTTGAGGAACAAGCCGAGCTTCAATTTTATCTTTTGTCCCGACGAATAATATTTCCACTCCGGCATCGAGTTTTTTAAGTTCATCCGCGATCGCAAGAGCGGGGAATACGTGTCCGCCTGTTCCTCCACCTGCAAATATCACTTTCATCTGATATCTCCTTCAGTTGAAAATGTATTTTCCGAAGAATAGACTCTTCCAATCTGAGAATATTGTTCTGAAATCGCCGGCGGTTGTTCTTCCGGTTCACGCAAACGAATGTCGGTATATGTCGAGATATTTAACAACACTCCGATCGCAAACGCTGTAAAAAGTAATGACGAGCCACCGTAACTTACGAATGGCATCGGAAGGCCGGTTGTCGGAAGCAGGTGTGTTGTCACCGCAGCATTGACCAATCCGTAGAGTCCGACAGCAACTGTGATACCGAGTGCGAGTAACCGCCCGAAGTCGTTCTGAGTTTTTTTTGCAATCCGGAATCCTCGCAAAACGATAAAAGCAAATATCAGCAAAATCAGTATTGCACCGATGAAACCGTATTCTTCTCCGGCTATCGCGTATACAAAATCGCCGTACGACTCAGGCAGGAAGAAATCACGTTGCAAACTATTTCCCGGCCCGACACCGAATAAACCGCCATTTCCAAATCCAACGATTGCCTGTTTCACTTGGTAACTTAGCTCAATGCCTTTCGTGGTTGAGTGGATGAACCCGATCACTCTCTGCAATCGATACGGCGCACTGATGACATACAAAACGATGAGCGGTATCGCCGATATTGTTATCGCACACAGGTGTCGCAAACGTACTCCACCGAGATAAAGCAAGATGAAACTGATTAGAAGAATCATAGCACCTGTGCTAAAATTGGGTTGCAGAAACACCAGCAAAGTTGTCCCGCCAATCCAGATGAGAGTAGGAACTAAAGTGTTTTTAAAATCGTCCAACCGATCTTTTTTCTGCGCAAGAAATGCGCAGAGGTGGAAGATTAGCGCAAATCGTGCAAATTCCGACGGCTGAAATCCGATTCCACCAAATCGAAGCCAGCGGCTTGCACCTTTCACTTCGCCTCCAAACGCCAGAGTCGCAATGAGGAAAATCAGCGCAATGATCAATACAATTTTTGTGATTTTCGGATAAACGGTATAGGGAACACGTGCGGCAATAATCATTATTCCCACTGAAACGACGACTTTAATCAAGTGAAGATTCAATAAATGAGTACTAGATCTCCATTTCTCATACGCGATCGAGGAGCTGGCACTATACACTATACCAAGACTCGCACCGAGCAAGAGCAACACTGCGATGAAGAGTAAAATATCGATATGACTACGTTGTGTTTCCATGGCTCACTTTAATCTGAGGACAATGTCTTTAAACACACGGCCGCGGTGTTCATAATTGTTGAACCAATCGAATGACGCACAAGCGGGAGAAAGCAGTACGACATCACCCGGTTTCGCTTGCGTCCGGGCGATATTTACGGCATGTTCCATTGTATCTGCTTTTTCAACCGGCACATACCCTTTGAAATTATCCGCAACTTTTTCTGACGATTCTCCGATAGCGATAATTGCTCGAACATGCTCCCGGACCGGTTCGAATAATCGGCGATAATCGTTTCCCTTGTCGCGCCCGCCTAAAAGTACTACCAGAGGTTCATTGAAACTGCGAAGCGCATACCAGACAGCGTCGACATTGGTCGCTTTTGAATCGTTGATATAGCGGATGCCGTCAAGGTCACGTACAAATTCCAGGCGATGTTCAACCCCTTTAAAATTTTTCAATGTTGCACGTATGGACGCTTGCGAAATCTTACAAACCATGGATACAAGCGTTGCCGCCATCGCGTTATAAATGTTATGATCCCCTTTGACGGAGATTTGCTCTATGGGGATGATGTTGTAATCCTTTTCTCCTATCCTTACGATCATATTGTTCGCAGAAACAAAAGCTCCCTCACCGACTTCATGCAGTATGCTGAATGGCAAAAGTCGGACTTTGTTGATTGCTTTCGTTTCCACGATTTCTTTTGTGACCGGATCATCGTCACAATAAATAAGAACATCTTCCATCGTCTGATTCATGAAAATGCGGCTTTTCGAAGCAATGTAGTTTTCAAATTTGTGATCGTACCGGTCGAGATGATCCGGAGTTATGTTTAACAACACTGCAATTTTTGGATGGAATGTGTCGATGGTGTCGAGTTGAAAACTACTGATCTCCAAAATTGAAGTGGTCTCTTCATTACTCTCACTCACACACGAAGAAAATGCCTTCCCGATATTTCCAGCTACGAAATGTTGCACTCGCGCATCGTAGAACATTCGTCCGGTGAGAGTGGTCGTGGTTGTTTTTCCGTTACTGCCGGAAATAGCAACGATGGGCCCTTTACATATCCAGCTTGCAACCTCGATTTCACCCAAAATTTTCTTTTTCATTGACCGAGCTTTTTGAATTACTGCCGCCTTGAGTGGAACACCAGGACTGACGATTATAATATCGTACTCAAGTATTTTTTCAGAATTATTGCCGGTTTCAAACGGTATTTCCTGACGCGACAGAACAGAATATCTCAGCCTGAATATTTTCTTCCTGACTTGTATCACTAACGAACACAACTGCTCCAAGCGATTGCAGCAACAACGCCACGGCTAAACCGCTTTCCTTTGCACCGATGACTGCGTAAGAATATTTTTTGATATCGTCAGCTTGCATTAACGTACCTTGAATGTGGCGAGACTTAAAATCATGAGCATGATCGCAATGATATAAAATCTCATGACAATTTTCGGTTCACTCCATCCCAACATTTCAAAATGGTGGTGGATTGGAGCCATCCGGAAAACCCGGCGGCCTTCGCCGTATTTTCGTTTTGTGTATTTGAAATAAATTTTTTGAATGATGACCGACATCGTCTCCGCTAAAAAGATTCCGCCAAGAACGGGCAGCAGGAATTCTTTTTTTATCATAATGCATATCGCACCAACCGCACCGCCAAGCGCAAGCGAACCTGTATCTCCCATAAAAACTTGTGCGGGATAAGCGTTGTACCATAAAAAACCGAGCGCGGCTCCGACCAACGCTGAACAGTAAATTGTCAATTCGCCGTTACCACGCAGATAAATTATATTCAGGTACCTGCTGAACTCGATATTGCCGCTGATGTAAGCGACGACCGCCAATGTGAGAGCGACGATGCCGACAGTCCCGATCGCAAGGCCATCGAGCCCATCCGTAAGATTCACAGCGTTTGAAGTGTATGTGATAACAAAAATCACCATCGGGATATAAAATATTCCGAAGTTGAATTCCAGATTTTTAAAAAATGGAACTGTCGTAATCGTATTTGCCGCAGCCGATTTCAGTTCCGGAGAAAAATATAGCACGGCGCCGACAATCGTTCCGATCGTTACCTGTCCGATTATTTTATAAATGCCGATAAGGCCTTTTCTTTTTTTCTTGACCACTTTAAGATAATCATCCAGAAATCCTACCACGCCAAGCCCGGAGGTGACGAGAACAATAAGTAGAACGTACATATTTCTTAGATCAGCCCATAGGATAGTCGGAACTAAAACTGAGAGAAGAACAATGAGCCCTCCCATTGTCGGAGTACCCGCTTTGCTCAAATGGCTTTTCGGGGCTTCCGTTTTTGCCGCTTCCCCGATCTGGTGTTTTTTAAGAAGAGCAATTATTTTTGGGCCTGCGATAAAAGAAATTAACAAAGCTGTGATAGCAGCCGCTGCCGCACGAAATGTTATATACCGGAAAAGACTGAATCCCGGCGGTGCATATAATTTTTCAATCAAATTAAAAAAATAATAAAGCATCGTATCACCGTTGTTTTAGATATTCAACGAGTTTCGTTGTTACTTCTTCCATCTTCATTCCGCGAGAACCTTTAATTAACACGGCATCTCCCGGTTCAACAATCGAACAAAGTTCATCGATTAACTCTGTTTTGTTTTTAAAATGTTTCGAGAACGCCAGTTTCGAAGCTTCATAAGTAAATTGTGAAAGCGGCCCGTACGTGAATAAAAATTCGAATCCGAGATCCGCGACTTCAACTCCGATTTTTGCATGTTCATGTTCGGCGTGCGAACCGAGCTCGAGCATATCGCCGAGAGCGATTATTTTTTTCCCTGAAGTAGCGATGCTGTACATTGTCTTCAACGCCGCAATGACTGAGTCCGGATTGGAATTGTATGTATCGTTCAGAATCGTAGCTTTTCCTGCTTGAATTATTTCAGTACGTTTTGAACTTGCGGAAAATTCTTCTAAAGCTTGAACAACAAGTTTCTTCGGGATTCCAAATGAAATACCAATTGCAGCAGCAGTCAACCCATTTGCGGCGTTATGAATTCCCGGAGCCTGTAATCGCACAGTCAGCGGCTGCACCATTCGTCGTGTTGTAAATTGGAATACGGCGCAACCGCGAGAATCAGTTTCGATAATTTTACCGCACACATCGGCACACGAAGAATTAAATCCATACTTTAATTTCCGGCTGAGTTTTGAAGCTTGCGCACGAATGCGGTAATCATCAATATTTACAAATCCGAATCTATTTTTGGTTAAGTTTCCACCTGAAAATACGGCACCTTCTTCGGCTGCGACTCCATCGAGATCGTGGAAAAATTCCAGATGTTCGCGTCCGATCGATGTGATAACTGCATGTGTCGGGTTAACGATTTCCGCCAGCGTTTCAAGTTCGCCGGAATGATTCGTTCCCATTTCAACGATGGCGATATCATGAGACCGGTTCAGCCGGAAAAGCGTTTGCGGCACTCCAATGTGGTTATTAAAATTTCCTTCGGTCTTCAATACCGAATATCTTTTTTTAAGGACTGCAGCGATCATATCTTTTGTTGTTGTTTTACCATTGCTTCCAGCTACCGCAACGATTGGAAGAGAAAACTTCTGCCGGTACAAACGCGCTAATTGTTGGAAATATTTTGTCGTATCACGGACAACAAGCGTCGGAACCGTGAGCTTACTGCAATATTCATTGAATCCTTGTTCATCGACAACCACACCTGCGGCGCCTGCTTTCAACGCGGCTTCAATGAAAGCATGTCCGTCGAATTTTTCACCCCGTAACGCGATGAACAGATTTCCGTTTTCGATCGCACGCGAATCGGTCGACACTCCGCGAAACAGACCGGAACTTCTCCGGTTATGAAATGCCCGATGGGGAATCGAAAGTATGTCACGTACGGTTAATAAAATTCTGAACTTCCTCTCTATCGTCGAAATGATGTTTTTGTTTTCCAATCACTTGATAATTCTCATGACCCTTACCGGCAAGTATAACAACATCGCCGGACTTAGCCATCGTTAACGCCATCTCAATCGCTTTATGCCGGTTAGTTTCACGAATGCAATGAGCGGCTGCCGGAATTCCTTCCATAATATCATCGATAATTTTTTCGGGATCTTCGGTGCGCGGATTATCGGATGTGACTATAACAACATCGCTCAGTTCTGCCGTGATCGAGCCCATTTTTTTTCGTTTGGTTCTGTCGCGATCACCGCCGGCACCGAACACGGTTATTATTTTTCCGGAACGATTTTCAGGGAATATATCATGAATTGCCCTGAGGCATTTATCAAGCGCGTCGGGTGTGTGAGCATAATCTACAACAGCCGTCCATCCTTTTTGCGAACGGATACGTTCAAAACGGCCGCGAACATTTTCTTGCTTTTGCAGGCCGCGAAGAATTACAGCATCCGAAATTCCGCAACCGGAGCAAACACCATACGCCGCCAGCGTGTTGTAAATATTAAAACGTCCAATTAATGGCGAAGTGATATTGACCGATTTTTCTGTTGTTTTAATTGTGTAGGTCGTCTGATCAAATCCGAGAACGATATCGACGGCCTGAAGTTTTGCCGGTTTACTGATTGCATAAAGCATCACCGGAGATTTTGTAGATGTGATAATTTTTTCGCTCCATTCATCGTCGGCATTGACAACAGCGAACGCTTGATCTGATAATGAATCGAATAATATTTTTTTTGCTTTTGCATATTCATCCATGGTCTTATGAAAATCGAGATGGTCCTGCGTTAAATTTGTAAAAACCGCCGCGTCGAATTCGAATCCGTAAACACGATCAAGAACCAGCGAGTGTGACGAAACTTCCATCACAACCGATGTGCATCCTTCTGAAAGCATTTCTGCCAGCAACTGATTCAACTCCAGTGATTCCGGTGTCGTATGTGTTGCGGGAATTTCCTTGTTTCCAATCACGTAAGCGATCGTTCCGATCAATCCCACTTTCTCTCCACTTTCTTCCAGGATCGATTTAATCAGATGCGTGGTCGTTGTTTTTCCATTCGTTCCCGTGACCCCGATCAGCCGCAATTTTGATTGCGGGTTTCCATAGAAATTTCTACTCATTAACGCCAAAGTTTTCCGCGCATTCGACGTGACGATCTTCACCACACCCGTATGCATGAAATACGAATCGGGAAGCGCCGAATCATCTTCCAGGACGACGACCTTTGCGCCTTTATCGATGGCATCTTTGATAAAAAGATGTCCATCTACTTCGGATCCGCGGATTGCAACAAATAAGTCGCCAACATCGACCTTCCGAGAATCATAGACGATATGGCTGACGTGAACATCGTGCGTTTGCACCATCTGTCCGAAAACAGTTTGGAATACTTTTGCAACTGGAACTCCCTCCAAAAGAAGGCTGAGATTCATATTATTTTGCCTCCATTGCAATTGGCATTCGAGGTTCACACCACAGAATGATTCGACTTCCAGGTTTCATCTTTTCACCTGATGGTAACGATTGCCGGACAACCACACCGCAGCCATTCACGTAAATATCGCACCCATCGGATGCAAGCACATTTATTGCACGGCGGATTGAATACCCACGGAGCTCCGGCATTCTGGCGATCGATGGTTGTGTCGATTGTTCTTCATTGGAATCAAGAATAACCTGCAGATGGTCCGACTTTGCGATTCGGACTCCTGGCGCCGGTGTTTGATTGATCACTAAGTTTCCTTCGCCTTTCCAATCAACGGTCATGCCTGATGATGCTAAAATTTCCTGCGCGAATGTTCGATCGAGATATCTAACGTCCGGAACCGTAATTTCATTTCCCTGTTGTGAAGATTCCACATTTTGTTTTGCGATAATGTTTTCTGGAAGGTTAGACGATTGAGGTTCCCATGTATTAATAATTCTTTCTGCTATCGCGCGAAATACCGGACCGCTTACGAGTCCGCCAAATATTTTTCCGGCACGCGGCGTGTCGATCATAACAAGCAAAACTATTTTCGGATTCTCGACAGGAAAGAATCCGATGAATGAAGCAAGATAATTTTCTTTCGAATAACCCTGATCGTTTAATTTTGACGCTGTTCCAGTTTTGCCTGCAATCCGAACACTTTGAAGTTTTACATTTTTTCCTGTTCCGCGTTCGACGACTCCTTCGAACATCGGAAGAAGCTGCCGTGCTGTTTCTTCCGAGATTACGCGCCGGATTTTTTCCGGTTTTCCTTCGTACAACAATGCTCCTGTTTTATCTACGATTTTCTTAACGACAAACGGTTTCATCAACTCACCACCATTTGCTAGAGCGGCATAGGCAGACACCAGTTGAATCGGAGTCACGCCAACTTCATAACCATACGCCATAGAATTCAATGTTGCAGGAGACCAGAGTGAAAGCTTTTTCAATTTACCATTGATCTCGCCGGGCAGTTCAATGCCGGTTTGCATACCGAAGCCATAATCGCGAGCATAGCGGAAAAATTTTTCTTTGCCGACATCGTCTGAAAATTTTGCCATTGCTATGTTGCTGGATGCTTCCAACGCTTCTTGCAAGGTCATCATACAATGAGGTTCTGTATCACGTATGATGCGGCCGTTTTTTTTGTAGACTCCTTTTTCGGCGTATACTTTATCACTTGCTGTATGAATTTTTTGATCAACCGCGGCGGAAGTGAGAACGAGTTTAAAGGTGCTTCCGGGCTCGAACATATCAGTTAATGGGCGATTTCTTGTAGCCGCCATGTCGACATTTTCCAATTTGTTCGGGTTGATTGTAGGATATGATGCCATCGCGAGCACTTCGCCGGTATGAGGATCGAGCATCACAGCGATTCCACCGAGAGCATTATTTGTTTCTACACCGCGCTTCAATTCTTCTTGAACGATTGATTGCAATTGAAAATCGAGTGTCAACGTAATCATATTGCCATCCACAGGATCGATGCGCGGATAATCGACAGAAGGACGCTTCCTGCCGAGGCCGTCACGCTGCATAATGACGTAACCGTCACGTCCCTGAAGATATTCGTTAAACTGCAATTCGATTCCGCTTAAGCCGGTATTCTCGATGCTCGTGAATCCGATTGTTTGTGTGGCAAAATCATCATAGTGATACAACCGTCGAGGCTCATCGAGCTCCACAACGCCTTCGAATTTATTGATGAGCTTGGACCGTTCTAAATCAGGCATTAATTCTCGTTCGAGCCAGACGAAACGTTTTTCAGTTTTCAGTTTTGCAAGATAAGACTCAGCGGGCTTGTGGAATATCGAAGCAAATTGAGAAGCCACAGCTTCTGCATCGTCGCCGATCATTTTTGGATCGGCAGCGTAAGAAACCAATCGTGTATTGGAAACAAGTATATTACCATTGCAGTCATAGATGCTGCCGCGATTTGCAGGAAGCGGAACCTTCTCTTGGTACTGCTGTTTGGCGATCTCCTGATACTTCCATGAATCAATAATTTGTATCTTGGTAAGACGAATAACGATTACAACAAGGAAGCACAGTAATGTAATTTTAACGATCAGAATGCGGCCGGTACTATTGACAGGTCGGCCGGATGTGATCGTTTCTTCCTGTTGCATCATTTCTGTTTTTCTCCGGATTGTAACTCACGAGCTTTTTGCTCGAGTGCATTATCCATTACAAACCATTGAAGCTGTTGTTTCGGATATATCATCTGCAGTTCCGACCCTGCGAGAGTTGTAATTCTCTCCATCGTCGACTTCTGATTCACCTCAGCACGGAGAACTTCATTCGTGTGCTGAAGTTTCGACATTTCATTTTGCAAATCACCGATATCGCTTGATAGTTCCCCAACCCTTATCGCATTGTAGACGTATAGAACCACAACCGCGCTAAATCCGGCAATCGTAACGGTAACGTTGAGAACAGATAATTTTCGTTTCGACGGTTTTCTTCGCGGGCGGAACTCATCTTTGCGATCTGTTCGTTCGCTGGGCGCAACAGTTGGATCGATGCGGCCAGCCGATTCCTGATCTTCGGAGAGCGCGTGTTCCGCCAGAAACTCGGCACTATTACGATATTGTTTTGACATGTTATATGCGTTCAGCAACCCTCATTTTTGCGCTACGCGCCCTCGAATTTTTTTTACGTTCATTCTCGTCCGGCACGATCGGAGTTTTTGTCAGAATTTTTAACCGAGGCTGATGCGGGGTATCCGGTATTAATTTGTTGTTCGATTTAATAGCGCTTGATGCCTCGGCACGGAAAAAATTTTTCACAATTCTATCTTCCAGAGAATGATAAACAATAATAACGATGCGGCCATCTTTTACGAGGATCTCCGGAATTTGACTCAGTGTTTCTTCGAGTGCTTTTAACTCTTCATTCACTTCAATCCGCAATGCCTGGAAAACACGAGCGGCAGATTTGACTGCGAATCGATCTCCAACTACTGATTTTATCACACCGAATAACCCGTCAGTCGTTTTAATTTCATGCCGGCTTCTAATCTTGACGATTGCGCGTGCAATTTTCCGTGATAATTTTTCTTCTCCAAACTTCCAAAAAAGATCGGCCAATTCTTTCTCATCGAATTCAGCAATGACGTCTGCGGCAGTTCGACTTAACCGCTGGTCCATTCTCATATCCAGCGAGGCGTGTGATTGAAAACTAAAACCACGTGCACTATCATCGATGTGATGCGACGAAAGTCCAAGATCGAGAAGAATACCGGAAACAGATTGTAATTGCAAAGAGTGCAATGTTGCATGTATATTCCGAAAATTTTCACGCACAACCATCACCCGGTCTCCGAACGATTCCACCAGACTTTGAGCATGAGTGATAGCCTGTTCGTCGACATCAAAAGCGATCACACGTCCTTTGGCAGACAATGCTCTCAATAATACCTCCGTATGCCCGCCGCCTCCCAATGTTCCATCGATATAAACTCCATCCGGATCGTTTAGTAATGCTTCAACCGCTTCATTACATAGGACAGGAGAATGATAAAAAGTTTCATCCTCATTCATTGCCGATCTCCGAACATCCATCGCCGCCGACATTCACCCATATCATTGCTCTGTATAACAATGTAAGAGTGAATTTGTGTCCGGCAAAAAGAACGTTCATTCATTATTCCTTAGATCCAAAAACGGATTCAGCTACAGTTTCGTAAGATGCTGCCTGATTACTCATGTATGCCTCGTAGCGAGCCGGCTTCCACACTTCAATTCGTTCTAAGACACCGATGATGATAACTTCACTATCAATTTCAGCAAATTGTATAAGTTCTTGTGGAATCGAAATTCGAAATTGCGCATCTAGCTGAGATTCAGTAGCCCATTGGAGGAGAGTACGAACAAAAAACCTATGTTGGGAATTCGAGGGTGACAGACCACGAATGGAGTTTTCCAATTTATTCCATTCATCGAGAGGGTAGATGAACAAACATTGTTCAAATCCTCGCGTTATTACAAACGTATCATTTGCTTCGGGTGAAATATTTTTCCGAAGTTTTGCGGGAATATTTATTCTTCCCTTATTGTCTACAGAATAATTGAACCGACCTTTAAAAGATGACATGTCATTCCTTTTAAATAAACCCTCTTAGAATCTCATTCCCCCGTTTACCCACTTTTACCCACTCTTGCTTCGAAATTTAATGCTTTACGCATGAAAGTCAAGGGAAAAATACAAAAAAGCCTGTATTTAAAGGATTTTATGTGATTCAGAAAAATGAGGGTTTTTAGAATAGTTCCCGAACTTATCCCCACTTTCCCCCAAAATATTATTTTCCGCACATTTAGATCTGGCAAATTATTTTGCTGTCTCTTTTTAAATGATTCTTAAGTTTTTATACTTGGATGTCGAAAATAATTTTTGGAGGGTTTTTCGTGTGTTGAGGATGTTTATTTTCACCGCACAAGAAATAAGTAGGATGTGAATATGTTTGGAAAGTGGCTAAAAAAAATAGAGCAGCATAGTCTTTATATTTCTTTAATAATAACTCTTTTTTCTCTTGTTTTTGCCAGCTATGGATATTTTCAGCTCACCAAAGTAAACGATATTTCTGAAGCTGTCGATTCAATAAGCAAAGCTCAAAAATATTTATCCTGGGGATTGTGCGGCACTGCAGTTCTCATTGTTTTAATATTTTTTTTGATACGAAATACAATAATAAAACCATTGAATCAAATAATTGAAGAGAGCGAAAAACTTGCTTCAAAAGATATTAAAGATTTTTCAGATGCTTTAGCAGCTTTGGCTAATGGTAATTTAACAAAACGTTTGGTGATCAATTCACAAACGGTGAAAATTACTGCATCGACTGAAGTGAATAAATTAGGTGACGTATTCAATTCCATCAAAACGAATTTACGTGAAAGCGCGATTGATTTTAATACGGTGACAAGCGAACCGTGCAACCGACTTTTCTATGTCGGAGCTGATTCGTACGTTGAAGGGAGAAAATGCGGCGAGGCGATGGGAAAAGCTTTAAATGGGAAAGGCGAGGTCGCTGTGATTGTGGGGAATGCCGCCTTCCTAAATATGCAATTACGTCGTAAAGGTTTCGAAAGTTTACTACACGAAAAATTTCCCGATGTCCGAATTGTGGATTTTGGAGAAAATCTCAATGAACCTGAAAAAACTCGGTTGATGGCGCTGAATTTTTTTAAAAAACATCCGGCTCTTGCAGGAATTTATGTTGCCGAAGGAGGAGGTCCTGCAGGTGCCGCTTTGGGAGTGCTTGAGGCTGGGGCGACAGGACGCGTGAAAATCATTACTCACGATCTTTCAGACGAAACTATGAAATATCTTGAAAAAGGAATTATAACAGCGACAATAAATCAGGACGCATTTGCTCAGGGATATGACCCCGTCATACATCTATTTAATCATCTTGTAGCAGGCTGGATTCCTGCTTCGCCGCGTCTCCTGACATCAATGGTTATGGTTACAAAAGAGAATTACAAAGATTTCTGGTGTCCGGAAAAAGGATTGATCGAAACAGACTCGATGATGGCGAACCGGCCCAAACCTCTTAAGCAATCTCAGCGCCCAATTAGAATTGCAGTCATTGGCAGAGCGGATAGTAAGTTTTGGGATCCGGTAAAAAGAGGTGTCGAAATGGCTAATGAGAAATTGCGCCAGTATAACGGCAGTGCGGAATGGATTGTTCCTCTATTCGAGAATAAATCGGAAGAACTTAAAATACAGCAAAATATAATTAAAGATTTAGTCGAGGAAGGTTATCATGCAATTTCAACAATGATTTTCGAGGATCAGCTTATTCCCTTCATCAACAGAATAATTGCCGATGGAATATCGGTTGCCACATACAACAGTGAACCTACAAGCCTTCGAAGCCTCATCGTAAATATTTCTTTGCGCGCTAAAGCTTTGAATAATGTGAGCCAGGAATTAGAGGCGATAGCAAAACAAACTACAGATTCGACGGAACAAATTGCCTGTGCGGCACAAGAACTCGCTAAAACTGCAAATGACGAAGCATTTGCCGTAGAAAATACAAATACGACAGTCCATAATATTGCCCATTCCATCGACGATATTGTGAAAGGTTCGAACAATCAAACGCGCGCAACAAAGAGTGTTTCGACGGCCGCTGAAAATATTTCTCATGCGATCGGAACAACTTCGAAATCAATACAATACGTTGCCGATGCAGTGATGAAATCAAGGGAGGTTGCGGAACACGGAGCCGAAACAATCAAACAAACTCTGCAGCATATGGAAAACATTCAGACAACCGTGGGTGAATCGTCTGCGACTATTAAACAGATGGCGTCGTACTCACAGCAAGTTGGAGAGATTGTTATAAAAATAAAAGATATTGCGTCACTGACCAATCTTCTTGCCCTCAACGCTTCTATCGAAGCTTCACGTGCGGGAGAACACGGCAGAGGCTTTGCTGTCGTAGCCGACGAAGTTCGCAAGCTTGCTGAAAAATCTGAAACGGCAACTAGAGAAATCGCAAATATCATCAAGGCAGTTCAAAATAACATTAACAGTATGGTTGACTCGATGGAAGTAACCATAAAACGTGTTCAGGAAGGAAGCGAATTGGTTTCTCGGTCCGGTTCTGCGTTGGATCAGCTTTTTACAACCGAAGCTTCTCTTCAGGAGCCAATTGACGAAATGGTAAAAGCTAATTCATCCATTATTCCAGCGATGAATGATTTGAAAGAAGCGGTCGATCAAGTCTCTACCGTGATACAAAATAACCTGACGAATACTCAAGAAGTGACAACGAATGTTGAACATACATTGGATACAATAGATAACCTTGCTGCAATCAGCCATGAAAATTCGGCTACCACCGAGCAAGTTTCAAAGATCACAGAGGTTGTACATTCTCAAACTTCTGAAGTCGGTAATGTCATTTCAAGCCTTGTAAATATTGCCACCGAACTCCAGGGTGCAACAACAGTATTTAAAGTTGATCACGATGAAGAATAAAAGTAAGAAATTATTTTCATTTCCATATCCTACAACGACGATCTATCGACATCCTTGCTTTCTAAAATTTTTAATTTAAAACCGTTTTTGTTTTTAAATATCCTTCGATCTTTGCCTGTAACGTTTTTTTCGGGACTGCACCGATAATAGCGTCAACGACTTGTCCGCCTTGGAAAAACATTAATGTGGGGATACTGCGAATACCGTACCGGTAAGCCGTTGTTTGGTTTTCATCGGTGTTGAGCTTTGCAATTTTTATTTTGCCTGCATAATTATCGGCTAATTCTTCCACAACCGGGCTGACCATACGGCACGGACCACACCAGGGAGCCCAAAAATCGACCATCACTGGAATGGGAGATTCTAAAACTTCCTTCTGAAAATTTTCGTCCGTTGCCGCGACTATGTTTTTACTCATATCAATTCCTCATTTTATTGTTGCTATTTATTTCTACCAATTCGATGCACTCTGATAGAAAAGGATTGTGCATAAATCCTGCATTTAAAATATTAGAACAAAGATTTACTTCTTAGAGTTCAATCAATTGTGTAATTCGAATTCGAGTCCGAATTTTTCTCGATAACTTCAGGAATCGATTTACTCAACGTTACCAGACGAGAAAGAAAGTCGAGGACGGAAGCAAGATCCTGGATTATACGCGATGAGTTGTGAAGAACGGAAAGGCTTTGCTGCGCTATGTCGATTTTGCTTTTTAATTGTAAGAGAAGACGATTAAATTTTGCCGTAGATATTCCGGTATCTATTTTTGATAGTCTATTTTTTAAAATACACAATTCTTCACGATAGGCAAGAAAGTTTTCGTAGTGTTCTTCAGATTGCCGATGGAAAAAGGTCTGTACCCGGAGGGATCGGAGTTCAGTTTCATATTTGTCAAGCAACGAGATCAAATCCTTGAGCATACCGTCGCGTACCTTAAGAATACTCTCACTTGGTGAAATAATTACATACTCAAATAAATTTGAGGTCTTCTAATTAGTCAGTATGAAATTGATGTAGGTTACAAAAAATCTGAAAAAAATAAAATACTTGGATGATCGAGGATTAGTATAGTCAGAAGTTTATGACCTTAAAGTTCAGAGTTATGGGTTAAACGCGCAAATCTTTGGACTTTTTGAATCTTTAAACCTTGAACTCAGAACCCAGAACTTTGAACAGATACATCACTTCGCCATCACCATCTTTTTCACACTATGCCAGCCCTCAGCACTCACCCGGCAAAAATATAACCCTGAAGACACCGTCGCTCCATGATCGTTTCTTCCGTCCCAAGTGTATTCAAAATAACCGGCTTCCTTGGTTTCATCTGCGACCTGCTTCACGATTCTTCCGAGAATATCGTAAATAACGACTCTTACCTCCGATTGCTTCGGTATCTCAAATGTGATTTTCGTGCTCGGGTTAAACGGATTCGGATAATTATCGTAAAGATAAAATTCCTTCGGGGCTTCGACTGTTATCGAAATCTCCTTTGTCCATTCCTGAATAATCGGATTATTCGAACTTACGCGAGCCTTGCTTGCGCCTTTTTGCAAAACCGGTTTATCGATACTTGTGATTCTGAAATTAAGCTTCTGTTCTTTGCCGACCGGTGCGCCTCGTTCAATTGAAAATGTGAATTCGGCATCCTTCGTTTTTTTGGCGAGAATATCACTGAGAACGATTGTGGTCGAATCAAACTGAATCCATTTTGGCGTATTCTCGATTCTGACGGTTACATTCTTTGCTGCTATATCTGCGGAATTCTCCACCGTCAGCGCAATAACGTTTCCTTTAGAGTTGTATGGAATCTGATTTGTCTTTTGCGTTTCGCCGGCGATGAGAATAAGCGGGAGAAACATCGTGATGATAATTGATTTCATTTTCTCTTTCTCCATATTCCACTCCTAACGGAGTTCTCTCATTGTTTGTAATTCCATTATCTACCCACGAAGTGGTGCCTTTGGCAAAATATTCCGTCCTTACGGAACTTGATAATCCCCGTCAACCATTTTCCAGGCGGAGAGTCCCCCTTCTTCGCATTTTTCTTTGCCGGGGGGACGACATCTTTATAGAAACAGCATAATAAAAATTCAGAACCCCGCCTTAAAAAATCTTTCGGCTCTTTTCAAATGCCGTAACGACGGCGGGGTGGCATCTTTATGATAATATGGACGAAATATGGTTCGACCCATCGACTATGCTAGGGGCAAGCAAACTCACCATGAAACATTTCGTCCTACATCCTTCACTTGTTCGTCACAAAGTGACCCCTACGGGCATGCGCGTTAAGATAAGTCTAAAGAACTCATCAAATCGATAAAGTTTTTTCTTTTTCTTTTTTCGTATGAGCAGTAGCGAATGATTTTAAAAACAGCTGCTTCACACATAGGGAACACCGATAATTGCTGAACAACATAAAAAAGGTTGCGGTTTATATACCTCATGAATTTCATGAGACTGAGTTGTTTGCCGTACATTGCCATGATCGATATTTCCAGTGGTTTGTAAACATATTCATAAAGCAATGTTATCATAATAAGACGCGCATACAACAATACTCGCAATTGAGTATCTGATACGGTGTGAATTCTATCGAAGCTAAATTCACTCTTCCACGTTTTAAATATACACTCTATTCTCCACCGTAATGCGTACAGCCGAGATACCTGTTGAATGGTAAGAGATTCATCAGTAATGGTGGTGAGAAAAATGATCCAGCCCAGTAATTGCAATACATCGTATGAACATGATTTTCCTTTTGCTTCTTTTTTTGTCTTCATCCTTCTGACATTAGCAATGTTTTCGGGGATTGGCGCGGCTAAAATACGCAGGGTAACGTTCTTATTATTACCGGATACTACCCGAATGTCCAATGATCCTTCTTTTTTCAATCGCTTCAACAAATCAATCTCTTTCAAAGTATTCGGATCATAGAAACGTATTTTATGTTTGTAGCGACTTATTGAATCGGCTTCCTGTTCTTTCATAGATTCAATGCAGGAAGTAATAAAATATCCTCTGTCTCGTAAAACCAAATCGCCTTCTTGCACATCAAGTTTTTGGGCAACTTTTGCATCATTTTCACTGTACGAATCAATCGAAAATGAAATGAATTTTCCGGAAAGTAACTCATATACGCCTTGAATTCTGGCATTACATACATGCGTAGTTCCATTGCGTACTCCGGAGAAAATTTCATATAATTTTGAGGGTAACCGGATTATCGTACTATCCTGTATGAGAACCCGTTTGAAAGTAGATCGAAAGTAACAAATGTCGGATAGGTGATATTTTTGTTTTATAACCGTCTCCAGTATCTGTTTAAAAAATTCCACGGCTTCTTGTTTAGTCCTATAATAATATGCTTGTCGACTTGCATCGCAATTCGTGTCACAAGAAAGTTTAGAAGCTAAATCATTATAGCTCACAGTACCTTTGATAGATTCTTGACAAAGAAATGAGAGATATTTCTCGGGCAAAATTTTTTTTCCACACGTTTTGAAAATCTACATTCATGGGCTATTCTTTTAATTTCTTCGGTGGATAATGCCGGACATAAGTTGTGAAGTGATATTGATTCCATGAGTATTTCTCCTTGTATGTATATAGTATATATACTATATTACAACATACAAGTATTTATGATAATAATCAATTATATTCTCATATACAGGAGATGTGAATTATGGGGTATAAGGTAAAAATGCAGAAGGTAGAACGGCCAACAAATAAGTCCTTTTACATCAATTTCCCTGCTGCTCTTGCAGAATCATCAAATATTGAAAAAAGTGAAACTTTTGAGTGGGTGGTGCAGGATAGAAATACTTTTGTTCTAAAACGCCTAAAAAAATTGAAATCTTTACTAAAATAAAATTAACTTAACGCGCATGACCAACGGGGCAATGACATTTCGTTTGTATTGTTTATGGCTGCACTACAAACTCCACCACGTTATTCGTCGATATATCCTGGATCTTATCTTGTTTCGTTTTGCCGGATTGAACCTTGAAAGTTATATTTGCCGGTAATAATTCCTTTGTCGTAATACCGTTGACCGTCGTGCCGAATGGTTTCCCGGAATTATACGTTACAATCGCATTGTTTACTAATTGTCCGGATGAATTGGTAACTCGGACTGTACAAAGAACAGTGGCAAAGCTTATCGTATTGCTCGAATCAAGATTCTGAACTTTTTCATTGTTGATCGAAGCATACGTCATCCGGAAGTTATACTGGTTTGATAATAATTGTTTCGATGCACTTCCGTTCATAGTTATCCCAAATGGTTTCCATCCGCCTGCGTTGTACTGCACCACACCTGTATCGAGCGGTGTGCCTTGACTATTTTGCAATTGGACTATTGCATTGACCGTTTGAAAAATCACGGCTGAGTTTATCCCGATGTCTTGTTGCTTATCCTTGTTCGCAAACGCGTACGTCATTCTGAATGAATAATTATTTGGCAATAATTCTTTTGTTGCTGTACCGTTTGTCGTTGTTCCGAACAGTTTCCAACCGCCTGCGTTGTATTGCACAGTACCTGTATCGAGTGGAGTGCCCATATTATTCTGCAACTGAACCGTTGCATTTATAGTCTGGAATACAACGACAGCATTAGAATCCAAATCCTGCGCTTTGTCCTTGCTGGCAGAAGCGTACGTCATTCGAAACGTATATTTTGCCGGAAGCAATTCTTTGCTAACAATGCCGTTCATCGTTGTCCCAAAATTATTCCAACCGCCGGAATTATACTGTACAATACCTGTATCTAACGAAACACCTGCGCTTGTTAATAACTGCACTTTTGCAGGAATGGTTTGAAACACAACCGTTGCGATTGAGTCGATGTTTTGCGTTTTCTCATTGCTGGCGTTGTTGTATGTCATTTTAAATTTGTACTTGACAGGAAGTAGTTCTTTCGTTACAACTCCGTTTGTTGTTGTTCCAAAGTTCTGCCAACCGCTTTCATTATATTGCACCGTGCCTGTATCTAACGGACTGCCGCCGCTGGTTTGCAGGTTAACTGACACATTTTTTGTCTGAAAGATTATTGTTGTATCATTCTTAACCGTGATATTCGATTTTGTTTGTGTGCCGTACTCGTAAGTCATACGGAGACTTAGTTTTTTACGTGTAGTAGTGATTGTAAATGTACCGTCGTTGTTGTTTGTGGCGTCTTGCCATGTGCTGTCTTTATATTGAAGCGTGCCGGTGGTAAGCGGTGTGCCGGTGCTTGAGAGGAGTTTTATGGTACAAGTATCGGGTCCTAATTTAGAGAGATCGATGTTGATTGAGCGATGCTGCTTTGGTAAATAGTAATAAAGCGTGTTGGGGTAATTGTCAAAAAGTAAAACCTCACCTTGTGGAGGCAATTTTAAATGTTGTATAAATTTTCCACTCGTGGATTCGTATACATAAATATTGCCAGTGATGTATTCTCCGGGTAAATAATTTCTTGAAGCTGCACTCGGATCCCAATTTGCTTCTTCAATCAACGTATATTTGTTGTCAGCAGAAAGATAGACATCTGCTCTTTTCGTAAACGGAATTATCGACCTTATAATACCTGAATCGACATCACAAATCACGAATTGCTGGTACGCAAATCCTGCCGAAGTTTCATAACTGATAATGGCATATCCATTCCTTTCATCTTCGATAGATGGCCCATAAACAAATCCGCCTAATGTTCCACATTGCTTTCTACCTGTATGTCGATTTGTTTTTGTACTCGCAACATCGAAATATATGCCAGTCTTATCGTTGTAGACAAATGTATAGAAGCTTGATTTATCACTCGATAAAAATGATCTTAGATTATTATGAAGACCGTGTAGCGCAAGATCCCGCTTGAGGTTAATTTCAGAATCTGAGGTTGAGTCGATTATTGCAAGTGTATTTCGATCAAGAATATAACTACCGGAAAGCCCAACAGTATCTCCATCAAAATGACCAAACCAACCAGAAACGTACATTGTATTATTAGGACCATCCAATACTCCAATAATTGTTCCATCATGAGTATTAAATAGTTTCAATGTCGAATCCGGCATTTCAGGGTCAATAACTGCCAAATTTCCTGAATGGCTAATTTCCAAAAAAAGTCTTGTCTGGCTGGGATTCAGAATGAACTTTTCATATCCGCTTATGTCAGAAAGAATTGTGTCGACTTCATTTGTTTGTAAATTAACTCGAAAGATTTCTTGATTTGAAAAATTACCACCTTCAGGAGGAAATGTATTTTTCCACTCGTACTTATACGGTTGAGCCCAGGCATTAACATAAAAAAAAATGTTCAATACTGATAGAAATAATTTAAAAAATAATTTTAATTTATTCATGACCAATTCTCTCTTTCGCTAAAATATTATTCAACAATCGTTCATCTCATTCTAGGGTACAACCTTCCAAACTTTATCCGCATAATCGGTGGCACGCGCACTGTTACCATCACTTTCCCAACCTGAGGGAGCATCAGGATTATTTTTATCTGGTGGATACCACATCCAATAATGTATTTTGTAACTACAACCATTATACCGTGCGTAAGTTTCTTTCCAGAGTTGCTCTGGTTGGTCTGATGAAAAATCAGGACACTTTCTATAGATATCCGCTGAAGCATCAACACACTGATCTTTATCAAATTTGTTTGCTCTAATAGCAGCAGGCCATTTTTCTGCATAGTCTTCAGCATCATACATTAGTATAATGCCATGATCCTTATTTTTTTTCCAATTCCAAACTTCTTCTAAAATCGGATTATTTGTGGTATTTATCATCATAATACCATAATCTGCGCTGATTGCTTTTCCTAACGAATCGTGATTTACGTTTACTTTAGGATAACCATTATCGTTATAGAACTGCTGATAATAGCTTTCCCATTTCATAATCTTGCGTTCATAAATATTAAATCCGGAATAAGCATCAGCAGGGTCTGGATTCTTACCGAGTATTATCAATTTATTATCCAGAGGATCAGCAACAATATCTTTTCCATCAACTATTGCATGTGCTTCTATCCAGCTATCGTCTCCACCAATAAAATCACTATTCCAATTTACTTTCCAAACATCCTCATAATTATCCATCTTGTTATTTGCTTCATAAGGATTATCTGTTGTCCATACTTTACCAAATGGATCTGTCCATTTTATAATCAATTTCCATTGACAAATTATTTCTCCTTTATAATCACAATCTATAAGTTTTGCTTTAATTTTCACATTTGGCATTTGGGGAGTTCCCGTTATATATGATGGACTTTCAGTTTGTTCTAATGTAATAATAAGCTTCGGTTCCTTATTTTTTGTAAAAAGACTAAAAATCATATATATCTTATAATATTGAAATGGTACATAGCCGCATGTCTCACCATCCTTTATTTTATTCTTCTCAGACTTTTTTGTCATCAACAATTGAAGCGCATTCTGTTTTTTTGTTTTATCGCCGGGTTTATCACGGACAGAACCTAACATTCCGCCTCCACCGCTGCCGTTGCATTCATCCTTCACTCCAACCCGAATTTTTACTTCCGTTGCTGTGGTATCTTCTGTCGAATCGGCAATAAAGGTAAATGGCTGTTTAACATCTTTGAAATAATTGCCGGAGTCTCCACCTATCTTGAAATGTCCGGCCATACAGCCTTCTACAGTTCCAATCTCGAATAATTGGCCGGGTGGGAATGCTTCGGTTGTTCCATTCTTATATTTTTTCTGTACCGTAATCTTTGCCTTTTGCTTAGGATGAAGTGTATCAGGTTTCACCTGTACATCTAATTCGTAGCTCTCAATCAAAACGTCTGTTGACACACTATAATCAGTATTAATAAATGACGGATGATAATTCTGACATCGATTTGCAGAGATATATAGATCGTTATCCACGCTCCCTGATTCCATATTGTTTTTCAATTCATATCCATCCGCCACATAATTGATCCCTGAATCTCTTAAAGTCACAAATGGAATTTGAGAAATATAATCCATTTGTTCTCCGTCCGGCAATATAAAATAGCCATTCGGCCAATCAGATGATACTTTCGGCAGAGTTGCCGATTTTGTTTTAATCATATTTCCTTTTTTTATCGGCTTGCTTCCAATAATATTCCCCAGACTTCCACCACCACCTCCTCCGTCATTTCCACAACTTCCAGACACCCCGAATGAAACATCTAAATTCTCCGGTGCATTCCTTACAACAACATTTCCATTCTTATCTAACATCTCGGCTGTTATATGTGTTGTATCTCCATAATTGATTGTGTCGGGAGTTGCAACTAAATTCAGATCGTACTTACCTTTGATATCCAAATCACATGTCCCCGTCCATTTTAACTTAAAAATTCCGTTGGTCGAACATGATGCCTCAACATGGCCCATCCTATCGCCGAATGAACTATCATCCGGCGTTGCCTGAACCGTAAATCCACTTTGTATCGTTCCCCAATCGAAATCTTTTTCTGCACTGCCGTCGGGAAATTGGAGATTGGATAATGATACATGGAACATTATATTATCCAACATGTTCACCGGAGTCCCTACCGGTAGATTAGTTACTCTTGTGAAATTGTCTATTGGGACCACCGACCCTCTTATCGACACCTGTTCTGTAGAATCTATTGTCGGTTTTTCCGGCGCGAGTCCTATTCCAGATCCAAAGGGTGTGAGATAAACTCCCAGGAACACCTGATTCCAATTATCATAGGTGCTGTAACTTAGTATAGTAAAAAATGTAGTCGAATCACGCGATATATTTAAATAAGTCAATGTATAATGACCTAATCTCGTTATCACCCCATCAGAAGAAACCGATTCAATCGTCGTAAATTCTGCTGGAGTAAGCTCAGTTCCCGCAGGCGCATCGGGAATTAAAGCACTTGTGATAAGAGGCCCGTCTGATGGTGTGTACGGATTTGGATTCCCGAAAGATTGTCCAAGCAGGTTTATGCAACATATCGCACTGTAATAATTATTTAACTGGATCAAATCCACCTCTGCATCTACTTTGGCATCCACTTCGAGTGTAAACTCGTCGATCGAAGACAGTTTCAGCGGAGTAATAATGCGCGGTTTAATTTCTACTCGGTCGTGAATTTTCACCTGAGCAAATAAATTTGATTGATTTAAAAACAAGTTAACGGCGCATAATGCGATTACGACTAATAATTTAATGGGGGTGTAAAATTTGCAATTCTTCATATACTCATACTTCTCCTCTTTAGTAAGAAGTCAAACATCATTATTTATTTTGACAGAGGTTGTTGCTGTAAAACTTGATGTGCTGATTACTTTTCAAAAATATGAAAATGCGGTGAAGTTGTCAAGGGGAAAATAGAGAATTTTGGAGAAATTGTAGAAATATTGAAAAGGTTTTGATAATCGAAAATTGGAAGACTCATGAATCAAAGTTCAGAGTTCAATGTTGAGACCCTGAACCTTGAACATTGAACTTTGAACTGCTTTTTATATTCTCCTCACTCCAGCAGCTCACCACCCAACTCTCGTTTGATGGCTTCAATAATCGGATGATCCGATTCGGGAAGAGCCGGTTTTGGAGCTGACGAGGAAGATCCTATCATCGCATCAAGCCGCAAACGCGATCCGTAAATCTTTTGTGTCATGTCGGAAAGAAATTCTTTATTGCGGCGGATTGAATCGAGATGATATGCATCGAAACAACTGAGCTTCACAATGCCCTGTCCGCTCTCTGCCGGCTCGACATGGCTGAGCACAGAGCCAAGGCTGATTCGTTGGCGGCTCACTTCGCTCACGAATTCTTCCCATCGTCCTTTGATTTCCTGAATCGGCACGTGTTGCCCGCCGGAAGATTGAACGGTTTCCGATCTTTCTTGTTGCTTCTGGATTTGTGCCGCCGAAGATTTCCCAATGCTGGAAAGCGGCTGTGCTTTCGACGGCATCGATGCGGACACTGTGCCGACGACTTTGATTCCTGTTCCCTCGATGTGTTTTTGTAATTCCGAAATACGATCGATCAAAGAGGAAATCTCAACAGATTGATTCATCTTTGCCATTTGAAGCAAACCAACTTCCAATTTCAAACGTGGATTGACGCTCCATTTTACTTCTGCTTCCGTTTTCGATGTAATTTTTATTAGCCTGAGTAAATCGCTTTCAGAAAAAGTTTTAGCTTCAAGAGCATATCGCTTACGAAACGGTTCCGAGACGGCGAGAAGATTGGTTTCGCCGGTGACACGAACCACCAGCATGTTGCGCAAATGCTCCTCGAGGCCGACGAGAAATTCTTTAATGTCATAACCGCGTGTTAACAAATCGTCAACAAAAAGAATTGCACTCTTTCCATCTTTTGTTCGAACACAATCTGTAAGGAGGAAGAATAATTCCTGATCGACGACGTTCAATGCTTTGAGAACATCGCCGGCTTGAACGTCTGTTCCACAATATGCAACAACCTGATCGAAAATGCTCTGGCTGTCGCGCATCGAACCGTCGCCTTTTTTTGCAATTATCAGAAGTGAATCGTCATCGATAGTGATTTGTTCTTTCGAAGCGATGAATCGTAGACGCGTCATTATTTCATCGATAGAATTTCGGTGGAAATCGAATCGCTGGCAGCGCGATAAAATTGTCGGCGGAACTTTGTGCGGTTCGGTGGTCGCGAAAATAAAGAGAACATGCGGCGGAGGTTCTTCGAGTGTTTTTAGAAGCGCATTGAAGGCTTCCTTGGTGAGCATGTGCACTTCATCGATGATGTAAACTTTATATTTCCCCTTCGCCGGAGCGTACCGTACCGATTCGCGTAAGTTACGAATTTCCTCTACGCCGCGATTTGAGGCGCCGTCGATTTCCAGTACATCGAGACTGCGTCCTTCGGTTACCTCCGTGCAGAATTCACATTTATTGCACGGGTTGCCATCAACGGGACTGGCACAATTTATCACCTTCGCAAGCAATCGAGCTGTTGTCGTTTTTCCGACACCACGCGGGCCGCTAAACAAATAAGCATGCGCTAATCTATTTTGTGCTATTGCATTGCGTAATGTATTCGAAACATGTGACTGGCCGACTATATCATCGAATGTCATCGGCCGCCATTTGCGAGCTGTGACTTGATAACTCATGATTTTTTCCGCCGGTTATTTTTATTGCGCTTCGCCGATTTTCCGTCAGAAAAAACGTGCGGCAATGCATCGACGATCGTTTCAATCGGAATGATCGTCAATCCTTTAACCACTTCAGCCGGAATTTCGGTGAGATCTTTTTCATTTTCTTTCGGGATCAATACAGTGGATATGCCGCCACGCTGTGCGGCGAGAAGTTTTTCCGTCAATCCGCCGATAGCAATAACTTTCCCGCGCAATGTAATTTCACCCGTTAATGCGATGTCGGCACGCGCTGGCCTATTCGCAGCTGCAGAAATTATTGCCATTGTAAGCGTTATGCCGGCAGACGGACCGTCTTTGGGAATCGCGCCTTCGGGCAAATGCACATGGATTTCACGCTTAACAAAAAAATCTGCAGGGACATTCATCTTTTTCACATTTGATCGGATGTAACTCAACGCCGCATGCGCCGATTCTTTCATTACGTCGCCCAGCTTTCCAGTCAAAGTTAAACGTTCGGGGCCGCTCATGATCGTCACATCCACATCCAGTAATTCTCCACCCGTACTCGTCCACGCCAATCCAGTTACCGAACCTATCCGTTTTTCCTTGGTAATTTCTCGCCGTCTGTGCCGCGCAACACCGAGATATTCCTCAACGGTAGATTTTTTTATTGCGATCTCTTGTTTAGACTTAGATTTTTTCCCGGCGATAGATTTATTATTTGTGACTATATCTTTTGCTATTTTTCGGCAAACTGAGGCAATCTCACGCTCCAGGTTTCGTACGCCTGCTTCTCGAGTGTAATTATTGATTATACTTGTGATTGCCTCATCATAATAACGAATATTTTTATCTTTGAGCCCGTGTTCTTCCAACTGCTTTGGAATAATATGTCGTTTAGCAATTTCCATTTTTTCGTGTTCGAGATATCCTGGAAGTTCGATAATTTCCATTCTATCTTGGAGAGGCAATGGAATTTGATAACGCACGTTCGCTGTTGTGATAAAGAGAACATGTGACAAATCATAGTCGACATCGAGATAGTGATCGTTGAACGCGACGTTCTGTTCAGGATCGAGCACTTCAAGGAGCGCAGACGAAGGATCGCCCCGGAAATCCATGCTCATTTTATCTACTTCATCCAAAAGTATCACAGGATTTACGACACCGACACGTTTCATCGATTGTATAATTTTTCCCGGCATCGATCCTATGTATGTTCTTCTGTGGCCGCGTATTTCGGCTTCGTCACGAATTCCTCCCAAAGAAATCCGTGCGAATTTTCTACCAAGCGCGCGTGCAATTGATTTACCGAGAGAAGTCTTCCCGACACCCGGCGGCCCAACGAAGCAGAGAATTTGCCCTTTCATTTCTTTGACTAAATTCAAAACCGCAATATGTTCCAAAATTCTTTTCTTCGGTTTTTCTAACCCGAAATGATCTTCATTCAGAATTTTGCTTACGTGTTCGACGTCGAGATTATCTTTGGTTCTCTTATGCCATGGGACATTGATCATCCATTCGAGATAATTACGGCTGACGGTTGTTTCCGGAGACATCGGTGGAGTTTTAGAAATTTTTTCTAATTCCTCGAGAGCCTTATCCTCTACATACTTCGGCATCTTACACTTCACTATCGATTCGCGCAATTTTATAAGTTCCGGAGAAGTTTGTTCTTCACCGAGTTCGTCCTGAAGAATGCGGATTTGTTCCTGGATATAATATTTCCTCTGCGATTTCTGAATACTATCCTGAACTTTTACGTCGATTTCCTTTTCAATTTTCAGGACATCGATCTCTGCATTTAAGATGCGAATAACTTCAAAATATTGTTCGCGGATGTTGAATAACCGAAGAATTCGCTGTTTGGGTTCGACGCCGATAAGAATATTCGCCGCTACATAATATAGCCGGCGTTGTGGTTCCTTAATATTTTCAAAGGCAACCAACACTTCGGCAGGAATATTTTTATTCAGGTGAACATAATGAGAAAACAATGATGACGTATGACGAACAAGAGCATCAAGCTCGGTGTCTTCATGCAATTTTATCGGAAGAACGGTTATTTCCGCTTCGAGATGGTTATCGTTCTTTATAAATCTTTTGATCACCGCTTGAGCCACGCCGTCAACAAGGACTTTGAGCAATCCGTTTGGAAGTTTAAGCATCTGGATGATGCGGGCGATCGTTCCTTCCAAATAAATATCGTCGTTCTTCGGATCGTCGACGGAGGAATTACGTTGAGCTGCGAGAAAAATAAACTTATTGCGTTCAACTGCCTCTTGCGCTGCCCGTAAAGAAGATTCACGTCCGACGAGAACAGGATATATAGTGGTAGGAAAGACAACAACGTCTCGCAGTGGAAGCACCGGCAACCTGGTCGGAATTTTTTTCCTCTCTGGAGAAGTTTCTTTTTTGTTGGCTCGTTCCATTGAATAAATATACGAAGAAACGGTAGGAGAATCAATGGAAGATAGAAAGAAGAAAATGATGAGAAATTTAATAGATACCGGTAATCAGAAAACAATTAAATTAATTTTTGATCAAGAGTTGTTTATAATTTCTAAATAAAGAATATGGCTTGACAGTTTTTGTTTTTATCGAATTTACTTAAAAAATTGCAAATCGATATTCAGGAATATTTCACGAGTGCGTATCAGATAAAGATTCTATTTGAAATATTTTCTACTTATGGATGAGCATTCTAATTCTATTTTATTAACCATCGTTGAATCGACGCAGATTGTCTGATGATTTACAAATCGTCATAAACCGAAAACGAATAATGATTTTGAAAAATAATATTTTCGGATTTCGATACTCCTTATCCACCGAATTCGTAAAAAGATTTCGCGTATCTTTTTTTAAAGGTTTTTTATTTCCGCTATTTATCCCATCCAAATAATATTCATTCTTTTGAACCAATTTTAACATCAAGGTATGTAACATTTAAAGATTTTTTTCGTAATACTTTTTTATATAATTGACTCGCAGTCAGTCTCTATTATTAAACCAATTTAATAAATTCTGGTATTGCTTAAGAAAAATAGATGTATTATATTGCGATATAATAAATGACTGTTAGTCAGACAATAAAAGGGATTCCCAAAATGAGCATACAAGAGCGGAAAGAGCGGGAGAGGGAACAACGTCGTGAGGCAATTCTTGATGCAGCTCAGAAAATATTTTTTGAAAAAGGTTTGGTAGCAACAACAATGGACGAAATCGCTGAAGCTGCCGAGCTTAGCAAAGGAACTCTTTATCTTTATTATACCAGCAAAGAAGATTTGTATCTAGCAGTTCATCTAAGGGGAGAAGATATTTTAGATAAAATGTTTTTAGCTGCCTCTTCTACCGATGAACCGATTTTGAAAAAATTGGCTAATATCGGCGATGCGTATTATCGTTTCTTCAGGGACAACAGGGAATATTATGAAACTATAAAATTCTTTCAAAATTCTTCTTTCCACAAGCAAGTTTCAAAAGAAATGCTCGAGCATTGTATGCAGGCAAACAATCATATCTGGAAGTTTATAATGGATCTTGTGATTGCGGGAATGGAGGAAGGAACCATCCGCAACGATCTTCAACCAGCTCAGGCAGTGATGATTCTCTATGCTGATGTAGCGGCTCTTATTCGAGAGATGGACACTCAAAAAGAATTATGGAAGGAAGTTTTCCATATCGACCTCGAAGCGACGCTCTATCTTTCAATGAAACTAATGCTGGAAATGATTTCGACGGACAAAGGGAAGCAACAACTCAAAGAGATGAATCTCTTTTCACAATCCACAATCACTAACTAAAGTAAAACTTATGAAAACAATAGGACACATCATCACCTTTATATTTCTCGGTGTCGCTATTCTTGGACATTCGCACGCGCAGGAACAATTGCCGTTCGATAAAGCTGTCTCCATTGCACTCGAGAATAATCACATGTTAAAAAGTGCGGGTCACGACCTCACTGCTTCCACATGGGGGAAGTGGAATGCAGTGACGAATTTTTTACCGAAAGTAGAATTCTCGCAAGGCATCACACAAATTGACCAAGAAACTGTAGCCCGTGCCAACGCGGCTGTTGATTTCGTACTGGAAAATGCAAAAATGTTTCATATGTCGTCAGAAGATCTCGCCAATTTCAAACCTTATGCATATCGGACATCGTACGCAACTGCGATTACTGCAGTTCAACCGATCTTCAATGGAGGATTAGAAATCGTCGGACTTCGTGCAGCGATGGCAACGCAGGATAAAAGCGAATCTTCTTATGAAGAAACCGAACAATCGATAATAGCCGGAGTGCGGACTGCTTACCTGAATGTGTTGAAAGCACAAGAAATGGTTTCGTTGACGACCGAGTCCATTGAGCGTACGAAAAGATATCTGGCAACAACACAACGGCGTGAAGAATTGGGTTCACAGACAAAAACCGACGTTTTACGATGGGAAGTTCAACTAGCATCCGATGAAGGAAATCAGATTGCAACGCAAAACTATCTCGCGATGGCAAAACTTCAATTGAATAATTTCCTTGGCGTCGATATGAATAAAGAATACATCTTGGAATCGATTGTTACAATAGACTTCACCCGCGACACGCTCGTGATTCCTCAAATTCAAATCGGATCGCTGACGGGGAATAGCATTCAAGAGTCCATGCCGGTTACATTTGATAAACTTGCCGATCATCCGTCAATGCGAGTTATGGAATCGAATCTGCGTTTATCCGAAATTGGTGTTTCAAAAGAATGGACCAATTTCTTACCTCGGTTCAATGTCGCGGTTCAATACGGCTGGGAACAAAATGGAACTCCAGCTCTCGACGGTATCAGACCGTGGGCTATAGCACTGAAGGCAAGCTATCCAATATTCAGTAGTTTCGGTGACGTTACAAAACTAGAAAAAGCTTATGCTGAACGTCAGCGGACTGAAGAGCAAGTCGAGAGTTTTAAGGTTGGGTTGCTCCTTCAAGCACGCAATGCTCAACTTAGTTTGGCCGCTGCAAACAAACGTGCTGACATTGCATACAAAGGATTACGCCAGGCTCAAAGCGTGCTCGATCACATTACGCATAGATATGAAACCGGCGGCGCATCACCGATTGATTTATTGGATGTTCAAACTGCATACACAGCCGCGAAATCAAATTACATCAACGCTATCTACGATTACTACATAGCAGAAATCGATTACGCCCGTGCAACCGGGATGATGAATCGCTAACTCGGGGGAAAAATGAAAACGAAAAAGAGAAACTATACTATTATAATCACAATCATTTTGGCGGTCATCATTATTGGAATTGTTCTCCGAAAAGGATCGGCCAACGGTCGTGAGAACGTTTTGAATGTTCCAGTCGCTGTCGAAGTCGCACCCGTTCAACTTTTATCCATAACTGAAAATGTGAGCGCTGTTGGAACGATTTCTGCACTGACCGATGCCACCATCAGCTCCGAGACATCCGGACGTGTTACACGTGTGGCTGTGAAAGTTGGAGATATTGTTAGGTCCGGTCAGGTTCTTATCTATGTTGATGACGAGCTGAAGGCAATTGCGGTCGAACAAGCAAAAGCTCAAATGCTTGCGGCAGAAACAAATCTTGAAAAAGCCAAGAAGGATTATGAACGCTCGGAAAAATTATTTGATGCAAAAGATATCTCGCCATTGGAACTCGATTCATATAAACTTGCGATGCAATCGGCGGAAGCGCAAGACAAAGGCGCGCAGGTTCAGCTCAAACTCGCTCAGCGGCAATATGACGATACAAAAATAAAATCGCCCATCACAGGAACAGTCGCGAGCCGATCTGTTGACATCGGAGAAATGGTGTCGCCGGGAAAACAAGTAGCTAACGTTGTCGACATCAGCAAAGTAAAAATTAAGTTGTCGATTCCAGAAGAATACATCGGGTCGATCCGGCTCAATCAACCGGCCACAGTTCGAATCGATACGGATCCTAATGTCTCGTTCAAGGGAAAAGTGTACAGTGTGGGGTCGAAGTCTGAATCGCCAAACGGACATTCGTATCCCGTGGAAGTAATTGTGGAAAATAAAAACAACGGTATCTTGAAAGTAGGCATGTTCGCGCGTGTTGCGATTGAGATAATGACTGCAAACAAAACGATTGTGCTTTCAAAAGAATCGCTTGCCGGTGACGAATCAAATCCACAAGTGTTCGTGGCAGAAAACAATAAGGCAAAACTCTGTCCCATAAAAATCGGAATACACTCAGGTGAAAAAATCCAAATTTTGGATGGACTAAAAGAAGGAGATCAGGTCATTACATTCGGCCAAAGGAATTTGAAAGATGGTGCGGCAATCCAATACAAAAAGTAACACAACGAATTCGAACGAACAATAAGGATGTGAAATATGAGATTAACTGAACTTGCTTTAAAGCGCCCTGCGTTCATGACCATGATATTCGTTGCGCTCGCCGTTCTGGGTATTTTTGGTTACAGCAACATGGGACTTGATTTTTTGCCGAAGATGGATTGGCCGTTTGTTTCAGTCGTCACGATCTATCCCGGCGCTGGTCCGCGCGAAATAGAATCGCTCATCTCGAAACCGATTGAAGAAGCAATCAGCGGTGTAGAGAAACTCGACAATGTCCGTTCTTATTCTTATGAAGGATATTCGGTAGTCGTTGCGCAATTTTCATTCTCGGCAAACACCGATGAGTGCACTGCTGAAGTCCAGCGGCGTGTCGATCAAATGCGAAGCACGCTTCCAACTGATGCAAAGGCGCCGACTATTACAAAAGCTGACCCGAACGCGACGCCGATTTTACGGATATTGCTTACGGGTGATCCTTATCCGCGTGAATTATATCAATTCACAAAAGATAAACTCAAACCGTCGCTTGAACAGGTCGATGGCGTATCCACTGTGGCAATCAGCGGCGGAAAGGAAAGAGAAATTCGTGTCGAGATCGATAACCAAAAATTAAACTCGTACAAGTTATCGATCCTTCAGGTGTCGCAAGCGTTGAAACTGGAAAATCTCGATTTCCCCACAGGGAAGATAGATGAAAAAATCAATCAGTTTATCGTCCGCCTTGCGGGAAAATATAAATCGGTGGAAGATGTCGGGAACACTGTTGTTGCTTCAACTCAGTCAGGCGTAGTGTACCTGAAAGATATAGCCAATGTGATGGACACGTACAAAGAAAACGCGTTGTTGAGCCGCTTGAACGGTCAAAATTCTATCGGTCTTGCAATTCAAAAACAATCGGATGCCAACTCCGTAAAAACGAGCGATCGTCTCCGCGAGCGGATGGCAGAGCTGGAAAAACGTTATGAAACACAACATATTAAATTCACAATCGCACAAGATCAAACCGACTTCACGCGGCAATCACTCTCGGATGTTCAACGCGATTTATTCCTTGCAATCTTGATGGTTGCAATTGTGTTATTTTTGTTCCTTCACAGTTTTCGGAATTCGATGATCGTCTTGTTATCAATTCCCACGTCATTAATCTCGACGTTCTTCTTCGCATACATTCTTGGTTACACGATCAATTTAATGTCGTTGATGGCATTAGCGCTCGTGATCGGAATTCTCGTGGATGATTCAATCGTGGTTCTGGAAAATATTCATAGGCATATGGAGAAGGGAGAAGGGCAGAAGGAAGCCGCTATCAACGGACGAAGTGAAATCGGTTTCGCGGCCATTGCGATTACGCTGGTGGACGTTGTTGTATTCTTCCCGATTTCTATGGTTGGCGGATTGGTCGGGCGCATCTTCAGCGAATTCGGAATAACAATCGTTATCTCGACTTTGCTTTCGTTGTTTGTCTCGTTCACACTGACACCATTGCTCGCATCGCGGGTGATGAAAATTACCGAGATCAAACCGGGAACACGCATGCGGAAAATTGTGGATGCACTGGAAGTGTGGCAGGATAATTTAGGAAAGCGTTATCACTCGATTCTTTCTTGGGCTCTCGATCATCGAAAGTCAATCATCGGAATCAGCGCCGCGCTACTGATCGGAAGTATTGCACTCATTCCGCTTGGTTTTATCGGAACAGAATTTCTTACACAGGCGGACCGTGGAGAATTTGCGGTGAATATCGATATGCCTCTTGGAACCACGATTGAAAAAACCGACGAAGCGGTTCGCGAGGTCGAAAAAATTATTTCATCGATGCCTGAAGTAGCACGATACCAAACCACAGTCGGAAAACAGCAGACCGAAAATCGGAATATCGAGCAATCGAATCTTGCACAGATTCAGCTCAAACTGGTAGAAAAGAATCGCAAACGTTCTACAAGTGAAGTCATGACCGCTATCATGAATCAAACATCATCGATTCCCGGGCTGACGACAAGTTTTAATGTCATCGGCATATTCGGTTCAGCGAATCAAAAACCGCTTCAGGTTGAAATTTACGGAAGCGATATGGACGAGGTTGTAAAATTCTCTGAAAAAGTTGGTGACATTATCCGAACAACAAAAGGAACAGCGGATGTCACTACCTCATGGGAAGAAGGGAAGCCGGAATTAAAAATTGAAGTTGACCGGGAGAAAGCGGCTAAACTTGGATTAACACTTGCGGAAATTGGCATGGCCGCGCGTACTGCGTTGGAGGGAGATGTTGCGACAAAATATAAAGAAGGCGATACGGAGTACGATCTCCGAGTTGTCCTTGCGAAAGAGAATCGTGTTCGGGCTGATGAAGTCGGAGAAATTACACTGCTCAATCATTATGGCCAGCCGGTGCAATTGAAACAGGTTGCGAATGTGTATGTCGGAAAAGGTCCATCTCAGATTCAGCGCAAAGACCGCGAACGGTTGGTTACTGTTTCCACGAATTTAACCGGCGAAGTTGCGCTCGGCGAAGTTACTGCTGCTGTGGAAAAAACCATTAAGTCGAACGGGATTCCAAATGGAATTACCGTTTTCTATGGTGGTGAATCAAAAAACATGCGCGACATGTTCCGCGATATGTTGCTAGCGTTGAGCCTTGCTGTTCTCTTCGTGTATATGATTATGGTGAGCTTATTCGAATCGTACGTCCATCCATTCACAATCATGTTTTCACTTCCTGTTGCGCTGGTCGGCGCGTTGGGTGGATTGGCGCTTGTTGGAACTACGTTAAGTATGTTAACGATGATCGGTGTTATAATGTTGATGGGACTTGTAACGAAGAATGCTATTCTTCTCGTCGATTATACAAACACTCTTCGAGCACGCGGCTTGGATATGCGGAGCGCTCTGCTTGAAGCAGGTAAAACTCGATTGCGTCCGATTATCATGACGACCGCCACGATGGTTTTCGGAATGATGCCGCTCGGCTTCGGATTTGGAGCCGGAGGCGAGATGCGGCGAGGAATGGCAATCGTCGTCATCGGAGGATTGATTAGTTCTACGTTGTTGACTCTTGTGCTGGTGCCGGTTATTTATACTTATGTCGAAGGATTACGGCATAAGCTACCGGTGTTATTCAAACGAGTTGCATGGGCAGCGAATTTACCCTGGAAAGATCGCCCTGCAGCCTTTGACATAGAAGCTTCGGCAAAATAGTTATTTAACTGATGTTACGCAATTATACTAAATACCAAAAACCAAATTTCCCCAAAGGGGTCCTTCGGACAAATGACAAACAAAATCCAAGTAACAATTTTCAAAACTATTGATTCTGGCGTATTCTTTGAATTGGATATTGGAATTTGTTTGAAATTTCTCCTTTTGCGGAACACGAGTTATTTAAATAATCGAGCAATAGATCCCGTGCTTTCTTCAGGGGAGAGCACGGGTTTTTTTTGTTTGTGATTGGAATCTGAAGATAAAATAGTATTTATTGTTGGTATGATTTCCTATCTATTCGCCGGAATACTTTTTGGTTTTGCCGCGGGAACATCTCCCGGTCCGTTGCTTGTAGTTCTCATCAACGAAACTTTGAAGCACGGAAAAACGAACGGCATCAAAGTCGCGCTCGTGCCGCTTATTGCGGATATTCCAATCGTACTGATTACACTTTATGCGACTTCGTTGTTTCAACATTTCGAAAACATGACCGGTTTTATATCGATTGCCGGAGCTCTTTATCTGATGTTTCTCGGTTATGAATACATTAGCGCAAAAGATTTCGAACCGAACCTCGCTATTGCAAAACCACGATCTTTCCAAAAAGGAATTATTACTAATGCACTGAATCCGCATCCATATATTTTTTGGCTGACAATCGGCTGTCCGCTTATTATAAAAGCATCGGTGGCGGGCATAATTGCGCCTGCGATATTTTTAATCGGATTCTATTTTGCCCTGGTTGGATCGAAAATCGTGATTGCAATTCTTATTGGAACCTCGGATAATATTTTTCATCGCTACTATGTTATTGTCAATAAAATTCTCGGTGTGGCTTTGATAATATTTGCAATTTTGTTTTTGAAGGAAGGATTGAATAAGCTGGGGGTGTGGTAATTTTGACGAAGGAGATAAATTGCCACGACCTTTAGGTCGTGGAAGTGAATTAATAAAATGGATCGGACTTTAGTCCAACACAATTATTGTAAATAGGGTTGAAACCCTGAACCCGTTTGATTTTCTAATCCACGAGCTTGCCGAAGGCATTCCTTCGGAAAAAGCTCGTGGCAATGAATGTATTTTTATCTCACATCTTTTGCAAACTGTGTAACATGAATTAAGAGTATAGAATTTTCCGAGTAATAAGACGCGCTTTTCCTAAACACATTCCGCATTCCCAAATCCGATATTTTTCATATAGCAACCCACGAAACTCTTTTTCCTTGTGCTATTTTTTTATTCAGATTTCGTGCCTACAGCATTTGATAAAATGTTAAATCTTATTCGATCTCCTTTCTCCTGACTTCTGTCTCTTGTTTTCTTTCTCCAGATTTATTTCTTAAATACCGCACCAGTTGACGCTGAAGTCACCGATTGAGAATATCTGAATAGCACGCCTTCTTTTATATTAGGCTCAGGTTTTTTCCATTTTTTCTTTCGAGCTTCCAATTCCTTTTCGCTTACTTTTAAATTCAGAGTCTTTGCCGGAATATCGATCTCGATGATGTCGCCTTCCTGTACCAAACCAATCGGCCCGCCTTCCATAGCTTCGGGCGATACATGCCCGATTGCTGCACCGCGTGTTCCGCCGGAAAAACGGCCGTCAGTAATCAACGCAACATCTTTATCAAGTCCCATACCGGCAATTGCAGATGTTGGTGCGAGCATTTCGCGCATTCCTGGCCCGCCTTTCGGGCCTTCGTATCGTATCACTACCACATCACCCGGTTTAATTTTTTTGCCGAGTATCGCTTTTTGCGCTTTTTCTTCCGAATCAAAAACTCTGGCTTTTCCTTCTCGCTTCAACATTTCTGGAGCTACAGCCGATTGCTTCACAACCGCTCCATCGGGCGCAAGATTGCCGAACAAAATTGCGAGTCCGCCTTGTTTCGAATACGCTTCTTCCGGTGTTCGGATGACAGTTGTGTCTCTATTTTCAACTTTACTCAAATTTTTCTTCACACTCGAACCTGTTGCTGTTAGAAGATCGAGATGCAGTAGTTTTAATTTTGCAAGTTCATTCATCACTGCGGGAATGCCGCCGGCGCCGTCCAAATCCGAAATATAATGTGTTCCGGCAGGAGAAAGATTGCAGAGGTTCGGTGTTTTTTCGGAGATAGAATTTATTTTTTTGAGATCAAATTTTAGTCCGACTTCATTAGCGATTGCGGGAAGATGCAATATCGTATTTGTCGATCCGCCGAGCGCCATGTCGACAACAAATGCATTTTCAAAAGCTTTCACAGTCATGATATCTCGCGGCTTTAGTTTTTTTGCGACGAGTTCCATTATCTTCATGCCGGTTTCTTTTGCGAGCCTGATGCGCGCCGCTTTCACTGCCGGTATTGTGCCGTTCCCGGGAAGCCCCATCCCGATGGCTTCCGTCATGCAATTCATTGTGTTCGCGGTGAACATGCCGGCACACGATCCGGCGCCGGGACAACATTCATTCTCGATTGTCAATAATTCTTTTTCACTTATTTTGCCGCTTGTAAATTGGCCGACGGCTTCGAAGCCTCCGGAAATAAGATCATAATTTTTTCCTTTGAATTTTCCTTCAAGCATCGGACCGCCACAGACAAATATCGACGGTATGTTGATCCTTGCGGCTGCCATCAGCATTCCCGGAATTATCTTATCGCAATTCGGAATAAACACGAGTCCGTCGAACAAATAAGCCATCGCCATGACTTCAACTCCATCGGCGATGAGTTCACGGCTGACGAGCGAATACTTCATGCCGGTATGTCCCATCGCGATACCATCGCATATACCGATCGTCGGAAATTCCATAGGTGTGCCGCCCGCCATGCGAACGCCGTCTTTCACTGCCTGCGCAATCGTTCGCAAGTGAATATGGCCGGGTATTACTTCGTTGAATGAATTGACAACTCCGATAATCGGCCTGCTGAGCTCTTCGTCGGTGTAGCCCATTGCTTTAAAGAGCGCTCGATGCGGAGTTCGTTCAGTCCCTTTTTTCATCATGTCGCTTCTCATGTAATTATCCTCCTAAAATATTTCCATCCGATGGCGAATTTTATCTACATAATTTAAAAATAATGCGCTTTAAAACAACATAGTATCGGAAAAAAGAAATAAGGCGAAATCAAAGATATTCTGCCGCTTCCTACTCCGAATTCCAATATTCTATTCTGCAATCTCCAGTTTTTTTATTCATATTTATCATAGAGGATCATCGTGTAATCTAAAAACACGGTAAACAACTATGTTGGAAAAGTCATGTTTACAAGAAGCCATGCTCAACACTTTTGTAGAACCTTCTTCACAGATTTTTAATATGAACATTCAACTGTGTTTGGCGGTAATGAATTTTCATCAGGGCAGTATTGAAGTTTTGTCTATATCGGGAGAAGAGTTATCGTTTGATATAAAATCGAGAGAATATTCATAGAGTATTATCTCGGATTATTTCGTGATACCTTTTCCCTCTTTATTTCACACTGTTTCAATTTTTGATCGGCAGGATGAAAGAGAATTTACTTCCTTTTCCCTCTTTCGATTCCACCCAGATACGGCCGTGGTGCGACTCGACAATATGTTTGGTGATTGCGAGACCGATTGCGGCTTTTTTCTGACTAACTGATTTTTTCAAAAGATACTCTTTGTACCGATCAAAGATCTTCGGAAGTTCACTTTCAGGAATCCCAATCCCTGTATCTTCAACACTAAATAATATTCCATCTTCACCGTCCGTCGATCGGTGTTCAATACTTAAAGTAATTGTACCGGCGGATGGAGTAAACTTTGTTGCGTTGTCTAAAAGATTATTCAAAGCTTGCGAAATCCGATCGTAATCACACTTAACTTCCGGTAAATGATCCGGTATTTTTTTTACATAGGAGATTCCGCGAATCTTGGAAAGAATTTCATAGCGTAAACTTGTTGTTTCCGACAACGTCAAGATATCTACAGAGCGATATTCAAGTTTGATTTGTCCGGCTTCGAACTTTGTCAAATCAATCATATCACGCAATCGTTTTTCCATTCGCGAACTGATTTCAGCAATGTAATGGAGAAGAATAGATTGTTCTTCTGAGTAGGTGGCAAGTGGATCATCAGCCAAGTGATCGATGGTCGATTCAATAGTTCCCAGCGGCCCGAGAAGGTCATGGAAAAAAAGCGACATATGCTCCTGCTGCAATGCTTTGAGGGCACGCTCGGAAGTACGCGCACGAAGCAACGACCGTACGCGTGTAATCAGTTCCGTAGGTTCTATCGGTTTGACAAGGTAATCTTTGGCTCCTCTTTTCAAACAATCGATGGCAGTTGTGAAATCTGAAAAGCCCGTCATCATCATAACTTCAGTATCCGGATAATTTTCCAGGATGTGATGAAGAACTTGAATACCATCGATCCGAGGCATTTTGATATCGAGGAGAACGACATCGAAGCGATCTTGTTTTAATTTTTCCATCGCTTCCACTCCGTCAACCGCCGTATCTGTTTGAAACCCGCCTGCGGCCAGCCGGGCTTTAAGTGCGAGACGGAGAGTGCTTTCGTCGTCGACAATTAATATTTTTTCTTTTTCTTGTTGTTGTTCCATCGCAAAATTATTCCTTTTCTAAACTGTTGGAATAGTAAATCCAAAAGTAGTATAAACTCCCGGTTCACTATCAGCGGTAATATTTCCTCCATGCGCTTCTACAATGACTTTGCAGATTGCGAGACCGAGACCGGTTCCTTTAATTTCAGTATGATAGGCTGATGATCCTTGTTTGTATCGTTCAAAAAGATGGAGGATTTCGTCTTTTTTAATGCCAATACCGTTATCTGTCACCGTAATGCGGATCATCGGTTTTTTAGTTTCCTCGTGTTCAACTTTTTGAGCGCCGATGATTATTTTCCCACCCGGCCTTGTAAATTTACATGAATTCCCCAACAAATTTGTGAGGACTTGATTGATTTTCGGTATGTCTACTTCGACCGCGGGTAATCCCGGATCGATATGTTGTGTGATTGTAATGTTGCGTTGTTTGATCTGCGATTCCATTTCATGAATTACGACATCGACCAGTTGATGCACCGTCACAGGTCGGCTCTCCAGATCAATAATCCCTGCTTCAAACTTCGATAAATCAAGCAAGTTATTGATGAGGACAAGCATACGACTGGCCGCATCACGCGCCGAATCCAAAAGTGAAAAATATTCTTCACTCAGTGTGATTGTTTGTCCATTTAATTCATGGAAAAAATCAATTACACTTTTGATTCCGGAGAGAGGGCTTCGAAGATCGTGCACAAGCATTGCCATGAAATCCGCACGGGTACGTTCCAGATTTGCTTCAGCTCGCTTCAGGCGAACAAGCATTCTTGTTCGAACCAATAACTCTTCCGTATCGATCGGTTTTGTCAGGTATTCGTCAGCGCCGATTTCTAAACCTTTGGCTATACTGTCGGGATCTTTTTTTTGTGCGGTCAAAAGGATTACTGGAATCTTTGCAGTCGATTGTTTTGCACGCAACCGTTTGAATGTCTCGAATCCGTCCATCTCAGGCATTTGGATATCCAGGAGAATTACATCCGGTTTTGCACTCTCGGCAATTGCGAGACACTCTTTTCCGCTGGTTGCACGAAGCATTTTCACTGGTTTTCGCTTCATGGCAAATTCCAACAAATCCAGATTGTCTTCCGTATCATCGACAACCAATATTATTGGGCTTTGATCATCCATAGTGAATCATTCTCCTTAAAAAAGATCGGGTTCAGATTCCGGTTACTTTTTTAAAATCCGGTTGATGACATTCAGAATCGATTCCGGCGATGATTCCTGTTTTGTCATGAATTCCCGGAAACGTGTATTGAATGTTTCCCACTTTCCCTGGCCTGATTCTTTTTCCGACAGTATGACGACTGGAATATTTCTCCACCTATCATCCTGCTGAAGTTTTTGTGATAATAAATAATCGTTATTTCCTGCAATCATCACATTAAAAAGAATAAGTGCGGGTGTTGAAGTTTCTAAAATACTTATTGCATCGAGTTCTGTTTGCGCGACTCGTGTATGATAACCTTGCTTTTCTATCGTCTCCTTTAAATTCCCAGCAAACTCTTTGTCGGACTCAATAATAAGAACGAACTGTTCCTTTGAAGTGCAATGACGGCCGACAAGTAGCAACAATTGTTTCGGATCCGTCGGTTTTGTAATAACATCGACTGCTCCAAGAGACAATGCGAGCGGTTTATTATCTATAATGGAATGGATGAGCACTGGAATATCGCGAGTAGCGGGATCTTGTTTTAATTCCCGAAGAACCTGCCAGCCGTCTTTTCCCGGCATCATAATATCAAGCGTGATCAATCCCGGCTTTATCTTTTGTGCAAGTTCGATTCCTTCATCGCCTGAATTTGCGCCAATCACGACGTAACCTTGCGGTGTGAGGTAACTCGTCAGAATATCGATCACATCCTGATCGTCATCAATACAAAGGATTTGAATTTTGCCCGGAACCGGCGAAATAATTTTTAACTCATCAATCGGTGCGGGTTTCACTGCAACGGGTTTCTTGATTGGTTGAGCGTCCTCCCCTCTATAAACAAACGGAATTGTTAACAAGAATGTTGAACCTTTTTCCATCTCGCTTTGAACGGTGAGATCTCCGCCAAGCATTCGGGCTAGACGTCGAGAGATTGGCAAACCTAAACCTGTTCCCTTATATTTTCTTGTATTACTGCTGTCGATCTGTTGGAACTCTTCAAATATTTTTTCGAAATTTTTTCGCTCAATTCCGATCCCGGAATCTTTCACGGCAAAGGTCATCGATTCATTTTCAGATGTAACCGTGACACAAATTTCTCCAACCTCGGTAAACTTGACCGCATTGCTTAAAAGATTCACAAGGATTTGTCTTATCTTTAAAACATCCGTATTTAAAATGGGGAGATTTTCTTGAACCTCTTGCCGTAATGTTAAATTCTTCTGTCGAATCATCGATTCGACCGTGAGAACGGAATTTCCGATGATATTTTCCACAGTGTCGGTCTCAAGAGTAATACTCATTCTTCCCGATTCAATTTTGGAAAAATCCAAAATATCGTTAATCAATTGCAGAAGATGTTTGCCGTTCCTCAATACCTTCTCGATCGCTTTTTCTTGGTCCGATGTCAACGGTTCGGCGCCGCTTGACAGCAACACCGAACTGAAGCCAATAATAGAATTCAGCGGTGTGCGCAATTCGTGCGACATACTTGCGAGAAAATCGGATTTTACACGATATGCTTTCTCGAGTTCGGAATTCTTGTGATTTAATTCTTCATTCTTCTTCGCTATTTCGATTGATAATTTCTGCGTGGCTTCGAAGTTTCGCGCGTTGGCAATCGCGACACCGATTTGCGGGACTGAATTATTAATAATCTCTTTATCAAGCGCCGTGAAGTCACGTGTAGAGCCAAGAATGAGCACACCAAGAAGTCGGTCCTGGAAAATAATCGGGCTTGCAAAGATTGATCTCGGCTTAATTTCAGTTAAGCCTGAATCGATGGAAAAGTCAGATCTATCTGGAACATCTTTAAGCTCGATGTTTTTCATTATCGATGCACACTGTCCAGGAATGCCTTCGTTTAAATGAAATGTCTTAATATCGTTTCCGGCTTTTTTTAATGCGTATCCTGCCACCAGTTCAAGGACATCACGTTCGTTATTAAGCAAATATAGAGCGCCGACAGCCGAGGCTGTATGCTGGCAAAGAAGCGTTAAACTTTTGTCTTCAACATCACGGATTGCAGCTCTTGAATTAAGTGCGGTTACAAGTTCTGAGTATGCATTTAACCGTATATAGTTGCTCCCGAGCATCGAAGACATGTTGTTAAAATCTATTGCCAGCTGGCCAAGCTCATCAGTCCGATTAAGGACGATGGGGCTAAAATCACCCTTCATGATTTTTTGTGTTCCTTGCTTCAGAATCTGGATTGGTTTTGTAATGGATAATGTTAGAACGATACCGAGAATAAGTGCGAAAATAGCAAATGAAAAAATAACTAACCAAATAAATTGCCCGAGAATTTTTGAATGCAAAGTTGCAGTATCAATTTGTGTCAGATGTGAAATTGAGAGGTGTTGTGCAGTATCTTTCAAACGCTGCCTCAACTGATGTAAATATTGATTTTGCACCTCATTTACCTCTATGCTATGGCGAGCTGGATCGATGTTTAAACCTGCCACACGCTGATCACCAAGGAGGATTAGCTTATCCGCGTAGTCCCAGCGCCATCGCGAATAAGTCTGATATGAATCGCGAAACAGCTGTCTCATTGTAGTATCAACCGAATTTTTAGTTTCATCCATCAGGATATTTTCAATTTGGGCGGCGTCTTTGACATAACGTGTCCGGATATTTGGCGATCCAGATGAAACGTAGTCTCCGACTTCTTCTGTCACTTCATCGAGTAAAAAACTTATAGTTTGAATTTTATTAATATTTTTCACATCGAATTTAGCTAAAATAAAATTCTGCTCGATAATTGACAGTCTTAATTGAATCATATAGGTCGTCCCAGTAAGAATTATAAGCAAGCTTCCAAAAAATGCCAGTACCCTCCAAAATAACGATGAACGACGCATAAATACATCCTCCTCTTTAAAGAGTAAGAAACTGTCGAATCAAAGTTAATATCTCTTCCGGATCCATTGGTTTTGCGTAAAAATCATTACATCCGATATCTAACGCACGCTGACGGTCTTCAGAAGAAGAAAGACTCGTAAATGCGATGATAGGAATATCCTTTGTTGCTGGGTCAGCTCTTAATCGTTTTACTGCAGTCCATCCATCCACCTCTGGCATATTCATGTCCATCAAAATAAGATGCGGCCGAAGATTCTGCGCAATATCAATTGCTTGTTGTCCATTTTCGACTGTAACCAAATGCAAATCCATTCCGCTTCGCTCGAAGACAAAGGCAAGTAGATCCCGAGTGGCTTTATCATCATCCGCGAATAAGATCTTGTACTTCATACTTGAACAATTCCCCTTTGCCTCGAACTACATTAAGAAAATGACGAAATATATGTTCTGAACGCCGTAAATTTTTCATCAATTATAGAAATCAATTCATCGAAATTAACCGGCTTTTGGATATAGCCTTCCGTAGCTCGTAATTCAGACGACTTGAGATTCGTAACATCATTCGGATTACATAACAATATAAACGGAATAAAACTAAAAATCTGACTTTGGCGCAGAACATGAAGGAGTTTTATTCCCGACATGGAATCGTTTGAAAATTCAAGGTCACAAATAACAACATTCGGATTTATCATTTCGATTTTCTCCAGTGCTTCCTCCGGTGTCTGTGCGCTCACAACCGCATATCCTACAATTTTTAACCGCTGTAGTAAATCGTTTCTAACGGCGTAGTCGCTGGAGATAAAAAGGATTGTTCCTTTATAAGAATCGGAAACAAGGTCGAGGAGAAACTTTGATTCGTATTCGAGATATTCCTCCAACGAAACTTGATAAACTTTTCTCAGCCATTCTAGTGTTGAGGATGAACTACGGAGCAGTTTTCTTTTTGCGATAACTTCTTTCACGGCTCGACTGTACATCTCGAGTTTTGCTTCCCGGCGAACAGACTGTTCGGCATCATCAGGAATACCGAGAGAAAGCGCCAGTTCATGGAGACGAGCTTCCTTCTCAGCGGAAGGAGCGCCATTCACCCATTCTTTCTCGAATTCGATTCGTAATTGGTGGCATACATTTTCCAGATGTTTTTTTCGGATTTCTTCACGCGCTCGTTTTTCCTGCCTCGAGTGCTGCGCTTAATTCTTCGAGCTGATGCTCCATCTCTGCCACTTTACGATGTTCTTCCTCAACACGTGCTTCATACTCTTTGTGACGAAGCTCTTCTGCGATTGCGGATACCTCAAGTTGCTTTCGCTTCTCTTCTTCTTCTTTATGTGCTTCCGATTTTTTTCGAAGTTCCTCTTCTGTTTTTTCTACCCCCTTCTGAATCTCGAAAATTTGCTTTCGAGTCGACTCCTCGAGTTCGTGGCGCAGCGCTGTTTCTTCCTGAACTTTGATAAAAGCTTCTCGTGATTTTTCTTCAAGTTCGGCTGCTTTTTTCTCGGCCTCCAGCCGCTTCTCTTTCTCTGCAAGCGCTTGTTGTTCGATCTCTTTTCTCTTTTGTTCTTCCTCCGCCGCTATGGCTTCCAGTTCATGGAGTCTCGCTTCAACCATCAACCGCCGCTGTTCTTCGGCCATCGCTAATGCTTCGAGTTCACGATGTCGTTGTTCAATAAGATCTTGATAGGTAGCGTCGTCCTGTTGAGTCGATTGTTTTTTCTCTTTACCGCGTGATGCTTTTTCATGTGTATCATTTTCTAGGTCGGTACTTTGTTCGATGATAGGTTTAAAACTTGAAGTATCGTTCTTTACTTTTGAAGATTCAAATTCTTTGATGCGCTTGACGAAAGCCTGAATGTATACATTTCCAGGATCAAGTTCACGTGCACGTTCCACTTCGCGCCGCGCTTCTATAATTTTTGTCTCTTTTAAAAACCGATCGGCAGCAAGTAAACATTGCCGCGCGGCCTGTTTATCAAATGTGGACACGTGTTAAGTTATCCAATCAATGTAAGAACATAATTATATCATTGGAAAATAACAAAAAAGGGTAAAAAACAAAAGGGTATATTAATAATATTTATAATAGGAATGAAAAGCTGTACATCTCAAAGTCTGTTATTTTTCGTTAAGATTAACTAGTATTCTGTTGATCTCCAACGAATGCCGTTTATCTTGTTCCATTGATTTTAGAAATTCATTTCGAGCGAGCGAGATTTTTTCTTCCATCATATAAGCTTTACCAAGATAAAAATGAGAATCGGCTATTAATGAGGATGTCGAATCGATCAAAGAAATTGCTGCAATAACATCGTGAAAGTCCTGAATACCTGCCGATACATCTGTTTGATTGAAGCGAGGATAGAAACCAAAGAATGACGAATAAGCTTTGCTTAAGTAACAAATTCCCCGAAGATATCGGGCTTCGAGAACAATTTCCGGTAAAACTGGTTTTTCGATGGTAGAATCAAAATATTTTATTGCAGATATATAATTCTTTTCGTAAAGATCATTAATGCCTTGCGTTAACATCGAAGTGCCGCCACGGGTTGTTGAAACAACCGGATCTACGACTGCACTTGAGTAATAGTTTGGAGTAATGATAAAGTGAGCTGAAAATGTTGCAACTCCGATTAATAAAATAACACTAAAAACTACTGCAATTCGCGGGATTGGTTGAGGTATTGAGAATAATTTTAACAAGCGGTGTCGCTTAGGTTGAACCTGATATATTGGTTCGTGAATGTGACCTAGTGGACCCTCGTTAATTGATTTTTGGATTTGGTGAAATTCCTGCTGGAGAGATTGGAAAAGAGATTGCCATTCCTTATCTGTATTACAGAGTTTTTCAATTTTTTTTATTTCATCACGACTTAATGGATTTTCTCGATACGATAAATCTTTCGGGTTTTCAATATAAACAATATATCGCATCAACTTGTCAATTCGTTCGGTTTCTTGTCTTGAACCTTCATCTATCCCGGCGAAGACATCCCTTATCAATTGTGGTGAGAAGTGATGTTTCTTTCCATTATTTTTCTTTTCATCCGACATATTTTGTTCTAATCAATCCTTCATACTATTATACCGCTGCTAAACACTCATTTGTGACAATATCTGTATAACAATTTCTAATTTCAACTTTTTTTTACAAATCGTGAAATTTATGTCACAATTTGAATTTTCATTGCGGTAATATGTGCAGAGGATTTGAAAGACACAAATCCTCACAAGTACCTCCTCTCCTTGATTTGATTGAACCATCCGCAAGGGCTGTATTTGTTGACAGAGCGAATACAGCCCTTGATTTTTTCTCTTGACAAATTCAGCTCAATATCTTATATTGGAAACCAAAAAAACCTTTATAGTATCCTTGGTGGCAAAGTGAAAAGTTATTATCTTTGTAGGAACTGAAAATACTTAATCAGTTTCTAAAAGTGCTGTAGAAGGAGGTATTATGGAAATCGATCAACAAAAAGAGAAAATTATTTTATTTACCCGAGAACAATTTATACTATTTGGATATAACAAAGTCACCTTGGATGAATTGGCTTCAAAACTCGGTATGAGTAAAAAAACTTTCTATAAGTACTTCAAAGACAAAGAAGACCTTCTTCGATGGTGTGTCCATTATACTATGGATACCATACATCAAGGCCTTACTTCTGTTATGGCTGAACCAATTTCCGTTGTGCAAAAATTGAATAACATTCTGAAGTTCATGCAACAGAACATGCGATATCTATCTGCAATCAGCCAACCTCGTACGAATCAATTAACGCCGGAACTCTGGGGTGAGATAGAATCGTTTAGAAAAGATAAAATACTACGAACATTCGGACTTTTATTCCGTCAAGGAAAAGATGAAAATGTTTTCCGTTCCGATATCAATGATACAGTCATGATACTTTCATACCTCGCCGCAATACAGGCAATACTCAATCCGGAAGTGCTTGGGCAAGCATCCTTCTCTGCAGAGGAAGCGATGCATACAATTGTTAGAATATTTTTTCATGGTGCTATGACAGATGAAGCTCGGGAAAAATTTCAGTTCGACTTTTGATAATTTATTACAAAGATCCTTATAAGGAAGATTATATGAAGAAAAAAATAATTTTTGTTTTTTCAATCCTTTTTGTTGCATCGTTCATCGGTTGTGGAAATGGTCATGAAGGAACCATAGAAGCAAGCGGAACGCTCGAAGCGATCGAAGTGAGTGTAAGTTCGAAAGTTTCCGCGCAAATTGAAAAAATTGTCATCGATCAGGGAAGCATCGTCAAAGAAGGCGACACGCTTATGATTCTCGATCGATCGACACTCGAGTTACAGTGGAAACAGGCAAAAGGAGGTATGGATTTAGCAGAAGCTCAGTACCGACTTCTGCTCAATGGCGCTCGCGTGGAAGATATTAAACAAGCAGAAGAAGCTGTGACGCAGGCAGATGCAACGTTGAAGAGCGCTCAAGACGATTTTACTCGCATGAAAGATTTGCTTGCTTCGAAAACCGTTACACAAAAACAATACGACGATGCGGATTCGCGATTCACCATTGCGCAGGCACAATTTAATTCGGCTAAACAGAATTTACAGCGCCTTCAACGATTTGCCCGTCCGGAAGATCTGGCGGCGGCAAAAGCAAGATACGAACAAGCAAAGGCATCTTCCGATCTCATGAAAAAACAGTATAACGATGCAGTTATCGTTGCACCTGTTCCGGGCATCATCACATCAAAACCTGTTGAAGAGGGAGAGCTGGTTAACACAGGCACAACGGTCACTAAAATTATTCGACCGGATATCATGCGGCTTATGATTTATATCAACGAAACAGATCTGGCAAAAATTAAAGTCGGTAACACAGCAGACGTTGTCATCGATGGGATGCCGGATAAGTCGTTCCCTGGAAAAGTCTCTTACATTTCTCCGCTTGCGGAATTCACGCCGAAGAACGTTCAAACAAAAGAGGACCGCACAAAACTGGTCTTTGGTGTCAGAATTGAAATTAACAATTCGCAGGGGATTCTCAAAGCCGGCATGCCGGCAGACGCTTACGTTCACGTACAAGGATGATGGAATGAAGGCGATTGCATTAAATAATGTAACGAAAAAGTTCGACGAATTGATTGCAGTCGATTCTCTTTCACTTGAGATTAATCGAGGAGAAATGTTCGCGTTAGTCGGCCCCGACGGTGCGGGTAAAACTACAACTATCCGGATGATTTGCGGTATCGCACCACCGACTCTCGGATCGATCAATATTCTTGGGTTTGATGTGCAGAAGCAATCGGGAGAAATTAAAAACCGCATCGGCTATCTCTCGCAACGGTTCAGTTTGTACGGGGATCTTACAATCGACGAGAACATCGAATTCTTTGCACAAATTCACGGAGTGTACGATTTTAAAAAACGACGCAACGAGTTGCTTGAATTCACGCGGCTGACAAAATTCCGCAACCGGCTTGCGGAAAAATTATCCGGCGGCATGAAGCAAAAACTCGCACTTGCCTGCACGCTCATTCATACACCGGAAATTATATTGCTCGACGAACCGACAACCGGCGTAGATCCGGTATCGCGGCGTGATTTTTGGAAAGTTCTTTCGAGCCTGCTTAAAACCGGCATCACAATATTGATGACCACTCCATACCTTGATGAGGCAGAACGATGTAACAGAGTGGCTTTGATGGATCAGGGAAAAATATTGATGGCCGATACTCCCTCGAATATCGAGGGTGTTATGAAAGGCGAGATTGTCGAAATCGTTTGTCCCTCAATTCGGAAAGCATTCGGCATTCTGAAAAAATCTAAAAACGTGAAGGAAGTACAGGCATTTGGTGATCGCCTTAATATTCTTGTCGATTCATCAAGCGTTACAATGCCGGAAGTTGCATCGGTTCTCGCACAGGAAGGAATTCCTATCGACGGATGGAGAGTAATTCCTCCATCACTCGAAAATGTATTTGTGTCTTTATTATCTGAACGTTCGTCAGAATGATTGAAAAAGGAAACACCCATGAAAAATTTGTTTCATATGTTTTTTATCATCATCACAATTCCTGTGATACTTTCCGGACAAACACGATCACTTTCGATCGATGAAAGTATCACAATCGCTATCGAACAAAGTCGATCACTTCGTTCTTCAACCCGAAAGGCAGAATATTTCGACGCTAAAGCCGGTGAAGCTGTCTCTATGATGTGGCCGTCGATAAAATTTAATGGTGGTTACCAACACTTGAGCGATATTCCGCCGCAAGTAGTGACATTGCCGGCAAATTCATTCGGCCCGAAATTCCCACCTTCCAACGTCGCGATTGCATTATCACCAATCATTCTGGACAATTATACCTTAAAAGCTTCGTTACAACAACCACTATTCACGGGATGGAAACTTCAAGGATTATACAATAGCGCTTCTGCTTCTGCCGATGCATCATACCTCGATCTTGAGAAGGACCGGATGGAATTACTCTATAATGTTCGCACAGCGTACTGGACTTTATACCGGGCACGTGATCAGGAACGTCTCGCAAAAGAGAATGTGGAAGTTGTCGAACAGCATCTTGTCGATATAACAAACATGGCGGATAAGGGATTGGCCACCGATGATGACATATTAAAAGTGAAAGTGCAATTGTCAAATTCAAAAATATTATTTACCGATGCCCGCACAAATTCCCAACTAGCATTGTTATCGTTTAACTCCACGCTCGGTATTCCGTTGAATACAGAAGTATCGCAGACGACATTGGTATCGATGGCAAAAACTGAAGTTCCGACATTAGACTCGTTACTGTTCCAAGCATTCAATGGGAGGCCCGATGTTAAGGCTTCATCGCTTCGAGTCCAGTCAGCGAAATCAAGTGTGACTGCAATGAATGGCGGCTGGTGGCCTCAAGTTTATTTAAACGGAAATTACTATTACTCCAAACCGAACCAACGATTTTTTCCGGCACAAGATGTTTTTAAAAATACCTGGGATGCCGGCATAACTTTGCAATTTGATATTTGGAACAGCCTGAATACAAAATATCAAGCATCGGAAGCACAAGCACAATACGAAATTTCGAGAGAATCTGAAGGGTTGCTGCGCGACGGAGTTACACTAGAAGTGTCGCAAAGTTATTACAATTACCAACAATCAAAAGAGAAGGTTTCACTTGCCGCACTGGCTGTCGATCAGTCAACCGAGCATTACAGAATAACTGTGGAGAAATTCAAATCCGGACTTGCTACGAACACAGATCTTCTCGATGCTGAAACAACACAGTTGCAGGCGAAGATTCAATATTCTTCATCGCTTATCGATCTAGAGTTAGCGCAAGCAAAACTCGAGAAAGCAATAGGTGTTTTACGATAGTATGATGACACAGAATTCAATAGAAGTAGATAACTTGACAAAGCGGTTCGGTGATTTCACTGCTGTCGATGAGATTAATTTTTCAGTGAAGGAAGGCGAGATATTCGGGTTTCTTGGTGCGAATGGAGCTGGAAAATCCACCGCCATTCGAATGCTCTGCGGTTTGCTCTCATCTACATCCGGTACGGCACGGGTCGGCGGATATGACATCAACAATCAACCGGAAAAAGTAAAAGAAAATATCGGATACATGTCGCAGAAGTTTTCATTGTACGAAGACCTGACCGTGGATGAGAACATCAATTTTTTTGGGAAGGTTTACGGATTAAATGATAGTGAACTTGCCCAACGAAAAGAGTGGGCGCTGGAAATCGCAAACCTTCAAGGAAAGCTCGGGACGATTGTTAGGACACTCCCGGGTGGTTGGAAGCAGAGGCTCGCGCTAGGATGCGCCGTTCTCCACCGGCCGAAGATTGTTTTTCTCGATGAACCCACAAGCGGCGTCGATCCGTTGATGCGCCGGAGATTTTGGGAATTGATTAATTCTCTCTCCGATGAAGGTGTAACAGTGCTCGTTACTACACATTTTTTGGAAGAAGCAGAATATTGCAACGACATTATCTTGATCAACGCCGGCAGAATTATTGCAACCGGCAGTCCCAAAGAGTTGAAAGAAAGATATATTAAATATCCGATCTTCGAAGTTCAATGTGGTAATGTGATTGAAGCGATGTCGCTTTTACAAGAACAACCTTGGATAATCGAGACTTCAGTATTTGGAACACGAGTTCACGTAAGCGTTGCGGATGAAACAAACGCTTTGAAATCCATTCCGCAGATTTTGCAGTCGAATGATATCGCACTGCACAATATATCACGCATCACGCCCTCGCTCGAGGATGTTTTCATATACTTGCTGGACCAGGAAACGAAAAAGGCAGAGCTGTCATGATTCAAAGATTGTGGCCAATCATACTCAAGGAATACCGACAGATCAAACGCGATAAACGCGTTCTCGGCATTTTAATTTTTATCCCCGCTTTTATGCTTCTCATCAACGGTTTCGCGATGAACTTCGACGTGCAGAACATTACACTCGCGGTTGTCGATCAGGATAATAGCCAGACGAGCCGAGATTTTCTCCTGTCTTTTACTAACTCGAGTTATTTTCGTGAAAAATTTCGCATCGAAAGCGCACAGGGGGGAATTAAACTTATTGATGAAGCAAAAGTGAAAGCGGTAATCGTCATTCCACCTGATTTTTCTAGAAAACTTCAGGCCAATGAAATTGCTCCGGTTCAGGTACTCGTCGACGGAATGGAGTCTAATGCCGCGACCACAATCATCGGTTATACTCAGGCGATCTCGATGCAATATTCGCAGAAGATACTCTTGTCGAATCTCGTCAGGATGGGTAGGAATCAATATATTCCCATCAGCGTAGAAGCACGAATATGGTATAATCCGGAATTGAAAAGCGCAAAATTTCTTGTGCCCGGACTCATCGGTTTTATTCTTACCATTACAGGTATCATTGCAACTTCACTTTCGATCGTAAAAGAGAAAGAGAGAAATACGATTGAGCAGATTTATGTTTCCCCAATCCATCCGTTTGAATTAATCGTCGGTAAATTGATTCCTTATGCCGTTATCTCTCTTCTTGCAGCGACATTGGTTCTCTGCGTGGCATATTTTCTATTCGATGTGGTAATAAAAGGAAATTATTTTTTGCTCTTCTGCACAACGACTTTATTCATCGTCACAGCGTTAAGCATCGGATTCTTTGTATCGACGATTTCCGACAGCCAGCAGGTGGCATTCCAATTATCGGCCTTGATTTCCATGCTGCCTACTATGGTTCTATCCGGATTTATTTTTCCCATCGACAGTATGCCGTGGTGGTTAAAAATATTGACAAATATTACACCTAATAAATTTTTTCTGGTGATTCTTCGGAGTATCATTTTAAAAGGCGTCGGCTTGTCAGCTATCTGGGATCAAATTTTATATCTGATGATTTTTACTTCAGTGGTGTTAATGATCAGCATTCGCCGATTTAACAGAGCGAGCAGGTAACATATGAATAAACAACGCATAATCGCTATACTTAAAAAAGAATTCGCACAACTCTTCAAAGACAAGAAACTGCTTCCGCTCGTGTTCCTCGCGCCGGTAATGCAGCTCATTTTTTTGGGTTATGCAGCGTCGCTCGATGTAAAAAACATCGTAATGGTAGTTTGTGATCAGAATAAAACTCAAACAAGTCGTGAACTCGTCGAGCGGTTTACCAACACCGGATACTTCGTGTTAAAATATACAACGGATGATTATGCGTCGTTGGGTAATTATCTTGACAACCACAAAGCAGTTGTCGCTATCGTCATCCCTCCAGATTTCGACAGACGGATTGCTCGAAAGGAAACAGCAAAACTTCAGATATTACTCGATGGAAGCCAGGGAAATACCGCTGCGATCACTGTCGCGTACATCACGCAGATAACATCGACGTATGGAACAGAAATTATCACCGAAACAATCGGCGGTGGGATGAAAATCGGCGGTGTAAGCGCTGAAACTCGTGCGCTTTTTAATCCGTCTATGATAAGCCGCAATTACATGGTGCCGGGCGTTCTCGTTCTCCTCCTTTTGATCACAACCACGAATCTTACCGCCATGGCCATTGTTAAGGAAAAAGAAATCGGAACCCTTGAACAAATCATGGTCACACCAATCACACCCACTGAATTAATCTTAGGGAAAATTCTTCCATTTATAATCATCGCCTTCTTTGATGTAGTCGTTGTTCTTTGTGTCATGGTTTTCTTCTTTGGAATCCCAATCAAAGGAAGCGTACCGCTCTTATTTCTGCTTAGTGGTTTTTTTCTCTTAACTACCTTAGGATTAGGATTGTTTATCTCGACTCTCGCCCGAACTCAACAACAGGCAATGATGACCTCCATGTTTTTTATGTTGATGCCAATGATGTATATCTCCGGTTTTGCCTTTCCTATCGAAAATATGCCGGTTTTGTTACAATGCCTTTCATACGTAAGTCCTATGCGATATTTTCTTATCATCGTCCGATCCATAGTGTTAAAAGGTGTCGGCCTATCTACTTTATGGTTCGAAGCAACCATGCTTTTATTTATGGGTTCTACTATCCTGGTCGCGAGTGTACTGAGATTTCATAAAAAATTAGATTAGGTATGATGGTTCACGGTTAAATTTTCATTTTGAGTTTGATCTTTCCTACAAAACAATTGAAATTGAGGCTAATTGTCGTGCAATATCTCATTTGCATGCGACAATGGGAATTGCCATGTTCAGCCAAAAGCATTTTGATGCGGAGTGAGCACGTCCGGTGTTGTCCGAGAAATTGAGTCGCTTATTGCCCATTGTGGAAACATTGACAATGGAATAAGAATACCTTAAATTTATTCGATAAATAAAAAAGTTCACGATCTTTTCCACGTTTGTATTGACGAATGAAATTAGTTGACGATAACAAACGCATAGCATCAGAACACCTGAAAGCCGCCGATAAACTTATCAAGGCTGGTGACTTAGATAGAGCAAGCGAAGAGATCGCAAAAGCCCGGCTTGCAGATCCTCGCAATTTGTATATTTTAGCTTACGAAGAACGCATGCAGTATGTGAAGGAACAAGAAGCGAAAAAAAAACAAGAAGAATCGAAAAAAGAAGAATCAACAGATCAGCCGCAAAAAGTTACAACCCAGGAAGTAGAGTCTGAAAAAGAAAAAAAAGTTCCTTCACAACCAAAAAGCAAGTCAGAGAAGGAAGGTGAACAGCCTCCACAGCCGCAACCAAGTAGCGCACCCGCAGGGAAAACAAAAGGAGAGGAAAAACTTGTTGTCGATAAGAAGATTCAGGTTCCACTTTATGAAGATTTTGTAGTTAAGGGACCAAATACGGAAGAAATCTTCACGAACATTTGTGCGGTTGCTAACGAGCAGGCGAATAACCAAATTGAGGATGCTAAAAATAGAGCTCAAGAAGAATATCGAAAGAAAGTCAATATCGAGATCAAAGCTTATGAATCTGAAGCACAAACAAAATCGGCGGCTCAAATAGAAGTTGCAGTTGCTACATTTCGGAAAAAGTTGGAGATGGAGTCTCAGGTTAAGTTGGAATCCGAAGTTGAACAAATGATGCAGGAAGCGCAGAAAATGTTTGAAGATCGTCTTATGAATCTTGAAGACGAACGGGAACTGCGTCTTGCAGAATCGACAAAAGAATTATTCACCATGACAATCGAACAATTGTTAATTCTCGGGGTTAACGATGACGATATTACGCGGGTAATTACCGGTCTGGCTCATGAATTGAAAATTTCTCCAGAGCAAACAATGTATATGAAGAAAAAAACTCAGGAGCGTTTTTATATGGACGCAGTGGAGGTTGCATGGAGCGATGGGACGGTCAGCCTGGAAGAATCCGATCGTCTTGCAGGACTACGCGAACGGTTCGGGATTTCAGCGGAAGAGCATTTCCAAATCGAAAATCAGATTCGACGCAAATTATTAGATATCAAGAGGTAGAGTATAATAGGAAAAGGATGAGATTAAGATTCACTCAGACAAAACACGGATCGTCTTTAAAAACTCTCGTATCATAAATGCGGTCGCTCCCCAAATTGTATGCGATCCATAATAGTAATAAAAAACTTTGTGTTCAATTCCTTCAACTCTTCTTTTCTCAATCCTAACGTTGTCTGGGTCCACAAAAAAAGATAAAGGAACATAAAAGACGGAAACAACTTCGTTTTTTTGAATTCGCAATTCCGGAACGGTAGTAATTAACCCGACTACTGGCGTTATTTGAAATCCTGTTGGAGTCCCAAAATCGTTCAGCGTTCCGAGCACGCAAACGGCGGATTGAGAAATACCTATTTCTTCTTCCATCTCTCGGAGAGCTGTTGCAATCGAATCTTTATCTGAAGGGTCACACACGCCGCCCGGAAATGAAATCTGACCTTTGTGATGTTCCACTGCTCGTGATCGTTTCGTAAAAAGTAAATCATACTCTCTGCTTCGTGCAATAACAGGGAGGAAAACGGCTGCTTTCACCAGATCGTTTTTTTCAACAGGCTTTCGTTCGATCATTGAGAGGTATTGCCGAATATTTTCGGGATCCGGCAACTTCATAACGGATGAAAATTATGAGTAGATAATTTCTTCATCAAAAATATTTCATGCGTTATGAAGGAGCGGCTGTGGAAAACCAGCTTCTTGCAAAGCCAGCCGGATTTCGTTAATAATTTGATCTGCATTTTTTCCGATCATGTTTAGCGGTGTAAGATGTTCGCCATCCATTGGAACACCTGCTTCTATAAAAACGGTTTCCAAAAGTTTAATTTGACGTTCTTCCGCGCATGCAGCTATAAGATGATAACGATCCAGTTTGATTAGTTCGTTCAATAAATTTATTCCGGTTTTATCGCATAGATGTGGATGAAATGCTAGAACCTGAATTTGTGTCTCAAGCCTCAATCGCTCCATTAATTCTATAAAATTAATTCCCAACATTCCAGGGCAATCACCACTGCACGTGCATACAAACACCGCCGATTCTTTTTTCATTTTCTAACCTCAGCTGAATTTTCATTAACCAAAGATACACTTTTTAAAACCCTGATTCCAATACAACAGCCTATTGAATTCATTCGGTTCCCGCAAATACATTACGTTTGCTGTATCATTTTAATAACAAGCGATTTCAACGACGAAAAAGCATTAGATAGAGCGACGGCTTGAAGGATTGGTTGTTCCATAGTTTCCACCCTTATATTGTTTGTGTGGATGAACTTTTAATTTCCATCATATCTGTAAAGGTAATTTAATTTTTGGGAAAATCATCCGTCGTAATTTTTATTGCATCTAAATCCACTAATCTATATCATTTGTAATGCAATTTTGTTGGATGAATTGAAATTGCCGTTTTCGGAAATGACGAACAAATTCTGCTCGTCAGCCGTTTTGATAATCCTGGAAAAGGATCATCGGGGGCAGTGATTCAAAATATGAACATCGTTTTCGGACTGGATGAAAGAATGGGATTGGAATGAAGGAATTGATTTGCAGGATTGGCTGCGGTGCGTGTTGCATTGCTCCGTCTATTACATCTCCGATTCCCGGAATGCCGCATGGAAAATCGGCAGGTGTGAGATGCATAAATCTTTCGGATGATAATCGATGCACTATTTTCGGTAGTGAAGAGCGTCCCTCATTTTGTTCGAGTCTTATGCCATCCGAGGAAATGTGCGGTACGTCGACGCTGGAGGCTATGCGTCGACTTGAAATACTTGAAAAGTTAACATCTTCGAATAAATAACCACCAATTCGACCTTCTTTATTATTAATTCATTATTACCAAGAACTTTACACTATCAATTTGTGTTGATAAGGATCGAATATTATTGTCTTTTTATTGATATGAATTTTGGGAAGGAATTTTAGTATGGCTATATCAAAACTTGTACTTGTCGCCGGTGCAACCGGACAGCAGGGAGGCGCTGTCGTCGATGCGCTACTCAAGCGAGGACATAAACTGAGAGCGTTGACGCGTAAACCGGATTCGCCTGCAGCACGTCTGTTACTTGAGAAAGGCGTTGACATTTGTCCGGGTGATCTCACCAACCGGGATTCCGTTATGAAAGCTGTTCATGGCGTTGACGCGGTGTTTGCAATGACAACTCCATTTGAAGAAGGAGTCGTCAAAGAAGTCAAACAAGGCTTCGCCATGGTTGATGCCGTGAAATCGGAAGCTATCGGACATCTGGTTTTTTCGTCGGTTGCAAGTGCAAATCGTAATACCGGCATATCGCATTTTGAAAGTAAACAACAGATTGAAAAATACATTGTCGAATCACGAGTCCCATATACAATCATCGGCCCGGTTAGTTTCATGGATAATGTGATGCAAGCTCAATCTATCGAGACTCTTTGTCGGGAAAAAATAGTTCGTCCTTTAGCGCCAGGCCGTCGAGTGCAAAAAATAGCTGTTGCAGATATCGGAACATTTGCTGCAGCTGTGATTGAGCGAAGAGAAACAATGTTCGGCAAACGCATCGACATTGCCGGCGACGAACTTACAGGAATTGAAGAAGCAGAAGTTTTATCGTTGGTAACGGGTAAACGAATCTCGTACGAACCAATACCACTACAGGCATTACGTTCACAAAATGAAGACTTAGCATCAATGTTCGAATGGCTCGATCATGTCGGTTACTCGGTTGAGATAAAAAATTTACACCGACGCTTCCCAGAAGTTAATTGGCATAACTTCGGAATGTGGGCTCGGAAACAGGATTGGAGTGTATTGCAAAGTGCGGTGAGTGTTTGATAATATAGAATCTGTTCTGCAAAATTATCTCTGCATCGTGTGTTATTCTTTATCATGTCTTGAATAATTTTTTACATCTTTGTTCGACAAAGTATTTTTTGAGAAACATTCATAGCTTCCCATTTTAAATAATTCGTCGGAAACATCTTCAAGTGTTTTCAAGCATGATCGAAAAACTGCAGACCCAAAACTGACTCTATTGACGCCGAGTTCCTGCATCGCCACAAGCGGTACTGCATTTGGAGTTGCAAAGATATTGATTGGCCCTTTGATCCCGTCGTGCAGGATTTTCACTGTCTCTTCATCACCGGGCCCGATAGGATAAACACAGTCGGCTCCTGCGTCAAAATATGCTTTGGCGCGGATAAGAGCATTTTCAGTTTTTTCTTCTCTTACACTAATTGATGGACTAAGAAAACTGTCGATCCTCGCGTTGATGACAAAATGCAGTCCTTCTTTGTTTGCCGCTTTTCTAACGATCTCTATTCGTCTGCATTGATCTTCAATATTTCGGAGTGTTGCGCCTCCATGAAGGCTGTCTTCAATATTCGCACCTACGATGCCCGCTTGAATTGTTTGATGGATTGACTCTTCCAATTCATCGAGCGACGATGCGTAACCGGTTTCAATGTCTGCCGTGACCGGAATATCGACCGCATGCGCAATTCGATCCAGGATATCGATAAGAGTTGACCGTTTTATTTTTTCGCCATCTTCGAATCCGAGTGAAGCAGAAATAGAAGAACTAGCCGTTGCAGCAGCAGGATAGCCTTTTGATTCTAAAACACGAGCGCTAATCGGGTTCCAGATATTGGGGAGAATTAAGAGTTTCCCATTCGTATGCAATGACAAAAAAGTAAGCGCTTTCTTTTTTTGAGTTTCTGTTACCATGATTGATCCTTGATTTTAGAAAATCGGAAAATTATCCATCATAAAAACACCTCTATGAAATAAAAGAAAAAATTATTTTTTTGCAAGTTGATAAAATGGATAAGTTCTTTTAGAATTATTAATTTTCTAAGAAAATGACTCTACTTTTATAAAGTTACCTGCTGGATGCACACAAAAAAAGGCCTCAAATTTCTAATCTGAGGCCTCGATTAAGTGAACACTTGTTACTATCTCATCATAATCATCTTCTTAGTCATAATAAAAGATCCAGCTTTAAGTCTGTAAAAATACATACCAGTTGTCACACCTTTTCCCCACTCATCCAAACCATCCCACGTTTCTTTCCAAACGCCGTTATGAAGATGTATATCATGCAGAAGTGTTCGGATTCGTGTGCCGAGTGTATTGTAAATCTCAAGTGTCACCTGTGCATCTTTTGGAAGCGCAAACGAAATTTGTGTCGAAGGGTTGAATGGGTTCGGATAATTTTGTGACAAGCTAAAATCTTTTGGAAGAACGCTTGTTGGATCATTTTTAATACCTGATGGCGGTTGCAACGACTTAGATCCGAACAACGCATGCACGGTTTTATCTTTGTCCATGATTAGCTGTACCTGAGAAATCGTGTCACTGACATCTCCTGACCACTTAAGGAACACGCAATTTTCTTTCGCATAAGCAATCAATATAACTTTATCTCCCGGTAAATAAACTGCCTTCTTTGGAGAAATTGTGATGCTATCGGCATACTCAGAAGAGTCGATCGTTACCGTGAGTACGAATCCGAAATTGGCAGCCACGTTTTTATTACTGTTCATAATTAGGTTTGTGGAATTATTTGTTGAATCAACCACACCACCTATCCAGCTCGCAAAGTGGTAACCTGCAGCAGGGGTCGCAGAAATGTTAACTACTGTTCCATCATTATAAGTATGAACACCTATTGCTGGTGTTGTTGTACCTTCGCCGGCTGGAATCACTGCCATGTTTAGTGTATCGATAGTCACTACAGCCATAAAATTCGCAGTCACCGTTTTGTTTGCGTTCATTGTTACAGTTGTCGATACACTTGTCGAATCAGCCACGCCTCCAGTCCACTTTACGAATTGATAACCTTTAGAAGGAGTTGTAGAAATATTAACTACTGTTCCATCATCATAAGTATGAACGCCTATTGCCGGCGTTGTTGTGGCTCCACCTGTTGGACTCACTGCCATCGTCAGATTGTATGTCTTCTGAAAATTCGCAGTCACAATCTTGTTCGTGCTTATCGTCACTGTTGTAGATGAATTGTTCGAATCAGCCACTCCTCCAGGCCACTTCACAAATCTATAGCCTGCGGCAGGAGACGCAGAAATATTCACCACATTACCGGATCCATAATTGTGATCTCCTACAGACGGTGTCGTCGTACCGCTATTAGCAGGATTCACAGCCATTGTCAATGTGTATTCCGTTACGAAATTCGCTGTCACAGTTTTGTTGCTGTTCATCGTAACGGTTGTCGATGCACTATTAGGATTCGCTACTTCTCCAGTCCAGTTTGAAAATGCATACCCGGAATTAGCCGTAGCCGTTATATTAACTACTGTACCAGCATCATAGGTATATATGCCTATTGCCGGGGACGTTGTCCCTTCGCTCACAGGATTTACTACCATAGTTAACGTGTCTACGACAACAAAATGCGCAGTCACCGTTTTGTTTGCGTTCATTGTTACAGTTGTCGATGCACTTGTCGAATCAGCCACGCCTCCAGTCCACTTCACAAATCGATAACCTGTAGAAGGAGTCGAAGAAATACTAACTATTGTTTCATCATCATAAGTAGTTACGCCTGATGTCGGTGTTGTTGTTCCACCGCCTGCTGGATTCACTGCCATGGTTAGATTGTATGTTTTCTGAAAACTCGCAGTCACAGTCTTGTTAGCGCTCATCGTTACTGTTGTCGATGCGCTGCTCGAATCAGCCACTCCTCCAATCCACTTCACAAATCTATAGCCTGCAGCAGGAGTCGCAGAAATGTTTACTACTGTTCCATCATCATAGGAATGTACACCCACTGTTGGTGCCGTTGTTCCCCCACCAGCCGGATTCACTGCCATCGTCAACTGGTATTGGATTGCTGATAGAGTGACGTCAGGAGCCATATCCGGATCAGTGGACGTTAATGTGTAATTGATTGATCCGGTCACTCCGGTCGCAGTGTTAGTAAAATCTACATGTAACACATCGCCGACACTCCAGGCTGTTGAGAAATTTCCTGCTCCTAAATACCAATAGCCGCTAGAATATCCATTGCCGGTGCTATTCTGTGTCTGTACTTCACTCGATCGCGATGTGATATAAGCACTAAATGTGATTGTTCCATCATCAGGGACGCTAGCATCATGATTAAATATTTTTCCAGTTACCATGTGTGGAGTACCACCGATAAGCGGACTTGAAACCATCAACAACACAAAAAAGGCAAGCAAAATTTGTTTCATCATGTTTCTCCCTTTTAATAAGATTCTTATTATTTATAATAATTTTTTTATAATTCTAATCAGAATACCCATAACGTAAATTTGTACGTGTCGCTCCGCTGGTTATTTATCGGGGAAGAAAAGATCACAATTATTTAATCAAAAGCATTTTCTTCGTACATACATACGCATGTGTCTTCATTTTATAAAAATAAACACCTGAGCTTACTTTCGATCCATTATTATTTATTCCATCCCAGCTCAGTAAGTACTCTCCTGGTTTTTGCGTGCCGCTGTACAGTGTCTTTACTGATCTTCCTATCATGTCGAACACCTCGATCGTCACATCTGTGCACTCAGGCAAGCGAAACACTATGGTCGTTGTCGGATTGAATGGATTTGGATAATTTCCTACAAGCGAATACTCTTTCGGAATATCATTTCCATTTTGTTCGATTCCCAACGTTTGTACAGGTTTATCAACTCTTATCAAATCTACGCAATCAGCTCCATTCTTCGTCAGCTTTATACTTGTGCGTCCTCCCAATTTGCTGATAGAATCTTCGAGTTCGATTTCGAGTGTTTCGCCATTCTTCCATGGTGTTGGCAATGCGCCGATATTGACCCACCAGTATGTTGAATCACATCCGCTACCGACAATTGATTCAGTTAATACTTCATCAACACGTCCTGCGATCCAAACGCGCATCTTCAATGCTGCTTTGTTTCGAGCGTTATATTTGCCGTATACCATGTGTGGTATTCCTCCGGAGAACTTGATGCTTCCATCTGTCTTCATCAAACTCAAATTTGAAGATAACGTCTTCTTCAATGACAAATTAGAAGATTTAACACTAATGGTTGCTTTCGATAGTTTCGTATTTGCAGATGAAGGTTTTATCGAGTTTTCCTTTGCCAGTTTTGTGCTAGCATTAACATTAGATTTTGGTGCCATTGTTGGCCCAATCGGCCAGGTAGTGTCGGATGTTACGTTTACATAATATGGATATCCGGCTTTTACGGAGAAGTTATTGAACGGCATTCCCAACGGATGGCCCATCGCACCCTGTAATCCAGCTACCCAACTATAGACAACCGTTCCACCTGGAATATCTGCAACAAGGGTATTCGCATCAGTTAAATTGCTTTTTCCAAATGGCACTCCAATGTGGTTGATACTTGTTCCAGCCGTTGTGACCAAATGAAAACTAGTGTCTGGTGCGCAACCCGCTACGGTCCATACTGTATCAACCGGTATATTCACGCCGTAAGGATAACCCGGATACACGGGGAAATTGTTGAACGACAATCCTTTAGGATGTCCCACATATCCTTGAAGTAATGGATTCCACATATATACAACAGTACAATAAGGAATTGCATTAGCCAGATCTTCAGCGGTGTGTATTGGATTTCTCGTTTGTCGTGTATCCATTCCCAAAACAACTTCGTTGTAATCTGTGCCAGATGTTGAATACAAAGGATAAGCAAATTCTCCTGCAACATTCGATGGAGACGATTCTATACTCTGACTGGTTTTTGATGGAATCGATTTTATTTTCTGACTAATTTTCGATCGAACGGATTCTGCACCCTGACTGATCGCAGTGATGCGCCAGAAATGATGAATAGTTGTATCGCCAATAACTCCTGTGGCCGGATCGGTCCACTGGATACCAGGGATTCCTTCATCGGCATCTTGCACATTTTGAGCGATCAGATTTGTTCCATTTACAACATCGGGCACAAAATTATATTGAGTATCTCGATAAATATTATAACCGGTTGCACCAGCTAAAGGCGTCCATTCCAATAGAACATGATTATTGACAATTGAAGCTCGCAAATTAGAAGGAGATTGCATTGATCGAATTATTTTCCCATAGCCACCAACGATTGTGATCACATTATTCTTGTAGCTCACTCCTCCTAAATGGTTGGTTGTGCCGCTATTTTGTTGTGTCCAAGTTGTGCCGCCGTCGGTCGTTCGTAATATTGTTCCACCATAACCATCGCCAACAGCACATCCATTATTTGCGTCTGTAAAACTCACGCTATACAACGACAACCAATAATTCATTCCGCTTGTTTGTTGTGTCCATGTTGTGCCGCCGTTGGTTGTTCGTAAAATTATTCCGCCATAACAATAACCACCGACAGCATATCCATTATTTGCATCGAGAAAACTTACACTATACAAATAATTGTTAGTTCCGCTTGTCTGTTGCGTCCAAGTTGTACCCCCGTCGGTTGTTCGTAAGATTATTCCGCACTCACCAACCGCACATCCATTATTTGCATCTGTGAAACTCACGCTATACAACAAATTATCTGTTCCGCTTGATTGCTGCGTCCAGGTAGCACCGCCGTCTGTTGTTTGTAGTATTGTTCCACCATCACCAACCGCACATCCATTATTTGCATCTGTAAAACTTACGCCATTCAACGAGAACCAATCACTCATTCCGCTTGTTTGTTGTATCCATGTTGTACCGCCGTTTATTGTTCGCAAGATTGTTCCACCATAACCACCACCGACCGCACATCCATTATTTGCGTCTGTGAAACTTACGCTATTCAACCCCCAACCCGTTCCGCTTGTTTGTTGTGTCCAGGTTGCACCACCGTTGGTTGTTCGTAGGATTGTTCCACCATCGCCAACCGCCCATCCATTATTTGCGTCTGTGAAACTCACGCCAAATAAGTAATTACTTATTCCGCTTGTCTGGAAAACAAAACCATCGGGTGGTGCCGGCGTTTGGAGCGTCATGTCTCCGCTTACAGCCGTACCTACACTGTTGGTGAGTGTAATTCTGAAATGATACATTGTGTTTGGTTGTAGGCTGGTTAATAAATATGAAATATCATATTCACCAAGTGAATTTACCGGACTTCCGGTCATGTTCATGCTACTGCCATAGCTCGTTGTAGCACCGTAATCGAGGGTAACGGTTGTATTTGATCCGTTTGGATACAAACCTATATACAAGTCGATGGCATTGTAATCGATATAATAATATCCAAATCCCGAAAGCGTAGGAACCTCAGGAGTGAACTTCTTTAATTTGATATAATAATCTCCTGCATCATAGCTCGAGAGTGAGGGACTCTTCTTTGGTTTGTTTAAAATATTCGTATACTTTTGTACGCTGTCCCTTTTTCGTGTACCATTAGGGAAGCTGCCCCAGTTTCCTTGATAAGAATATCTAATGTAAAAGGTTCCCGATGATGTTATCGTGGATATCATTCTTTGGTCAGTCCATGAAGAATAATAACAATTATAATTTAACCAACCTCCTGATTCATCGTATAATTGTATCATCCCGTTTATAGAAGACGATCCCCGGTCAGCCGTATATATTTCTACTGTGTCTCCAGCCATTGCTGTGAATTTATAGTAATCCACATCACCCACAGGGTCTACTGTTGCGGCAAGGCTATCGCCATATTCGATGTAATTTGCCGTTGCGGCCGTGTTATTCGGCTCCGTTTCTGTTGTAGGTGTAAATGCAATCGTAAATGGATTATCACTTACATCAAACAACGCTGGGTTTGATGCATCGCTTATTCTTATCTCACATTGATTTGAAGCAACGGCAGGGACTGTCCAGCTTAAAGTATCATTGCTTGCCAGTGTGCTTGCTGAGATTGTGTTCCAATTTACTCCATTGTCGGTTGTGTATTCTATTTTTACTGAAGAGACTCCAGCAGAAGACCACGAAATTTGTTTTGACTTGCCCACTCGCCAAATTTCTCCTCCGTTTGGTGAAATAACACTGATACCATTAACTGTGAGATGGGCCGGGATATTTTTAGGATTGTTGAGGGAATCATTGCTTGTTATTACGATAGCTGACTGATAGTTTCCTTCCTGTAAACCATTTGAGTTTAATTTCGCAGTAATATTTTCCGAGCCTCCCGGTGCAACAGTCCCCGAAGCAGGTGTGATTGACAACCAGGGTAATTCTTGTCCACCTATGCTGATTTCATCCCACCATGCCTGTACATTGGGTGTATAACTATATAGATGCACTTGAGAAAAGTTTGCCGTTGACTGGGCACGAAATGGTAAACCAGAAACGATGAGTGTATCGTTCACACAGTAATCAAATGTCTTTGTAGTCCAATTGATATTCAAGAATTGAATATGATACCATGTGTTTGTAGTATAGCTGTAAGAAGCATCGAAGGGATAAACCGCGAAATGACCATCGCCCTGCGCCATGAACCAGAAAGCTCCAAAATTCGATTCCACAGCACTATCGCCAAGAACAAAATATGCCGCCGCATCGTAAGGGCTCGTCATCCCGTCGCCTACACGGATCCATAACGAAATATGGTCTGGTTGAATGGGAGGAAAATTAGCATAGACACCATCGAAATGACCAGGGTACGATGCGACGCGCGTTTGTGTGAGAGAGTAAACGGTGCCATTTGCTGCGGTTGCGGATGTAACTTCGTGCGAATGATTCGGATTCGTTGCCCAAACAGAAGAAAGAATACCGCTCTCAAAGGTTTCCCTAAATGATCCGCTAGCAGCAATTTTTTCATTATGTAACCCAAAAGATTTGGGATGAGAATTCTTTTTCCGAATCTCAAGGCTGGGTGTATTAGAAGGATTTGAAGTTGGTATAATACGTGTCCCTTGGTTGTACTTTCTGACTGACGTAGAAAGTGAATAATTAACAGTTGCGGACCAATTCAAATCACCTATTCCAGTATTTCCTATCGTCATCGTTTGTGTTGTGCTGTCGCCTTTTGCCAATGTCGCTACAAGAGAATCAGGAACAACTGTCATATTTGGCGGCAGGTAAATAGTGAATGTCGCATCACTTTCATCGCTGACAGAAGGATTGATTGTGCTTGATATTTTTACTTTAGCTTGAGTACTTAGAGTATTTGGAATTGTCCACAAATAACTTCCGCTTGCGGCAGGTGTGCTTGCGATTATTTGAGTCCAGTCTGCTCCATTATCAGTTGAATATTCAATCTCTACATTATCAATTAGTCCACTTGACCATTTTATCTTTTTTAAAAGACCAACTCCCCACTGTTCATTTCCATTTGGTGAAAGCACTGTTATATTTGGAGCCACATCACAAAGCTGGTATCCATATAATCTATCGGGATAACCTTGTAAAATTCCACCGATCGTGGCTTTGCCATTAATGATGCCTGTTGATATGAATATACCGCCGCTCAATCCAGTACCGATATCGCTCGTGATATCATGTTGAATTCCTGTCGGTAATCCTGTTGCAAGAGAAATTTGAGAAATTAATTGGCCGTTGTCCTGGCTCGAAAGCCAAATGTACGGTCCACCTGGAGAAAAATTATCATAAGCCGCGCCAATATTTCCAGCAGAATTTAAATTCGCGTATGGAAGTGTCCTTAGTGTGATACCGGATTTATTAATAAGAACAAGATCTGTGGTCCAACTACCAATCCAAATTCCTCCGTTTCCGCCATCAGCAGTTGGGTCATAAGTGATGAAGAGTGCAGCGAATGGTGAAGTTATTGTGCCTGTCAGAGTTTTGGTAGATGGATCAATAATGCTGATCGTTGTGCTAAACAGAGAGCTAGCATAAATATAAGTACCGTCGTACGTCATACTCGTGGTATTTGACACTCCGGAAATAGAAAATTCCTCAATAAGAGTTCCTTGTTTTGTCCATCGATGAAAAAGATTGGAAGCCCAACGCGAAGTCCAGAATTCATTCGAGTTGGGAATAAAAACAGCACCTAAATTTCCGGTAGAACCTGTTACAGCGAGCGCATCATAATTGAACTCGATACTGAATTGCCCCGGGGGAGGCGCAAAAATTGTAAATGTAGAATCGCTTTGATCTGAGAGTGCGGGATTGGATTCACTCGTTGCTCGTATCTTGCATTGTCCTGAAGGTGAATTAGGAACTACCCAATTGATAACGCTGCCATTAAACACCGGATCTTTTTCGGGAGTATTTTTCAACTTCGGAGAGCGGCATGCAGTGGATGATACAGTTGTTCTGCGAATGGAGGGATTCACATCTCCGATTGAATTCCAAGTAGATCCATTATCTGCAGTATATTCCAGTTTGAGAGTCCCCGCATTTAAAGCATCCAGGATAATTTGTTTTGTGTAGCCTACCGCCCAGGTTTCTCCTCCATTCGGAGAAACAACTCTAAGCGTCGTATCGGTGGGTACCACCACAAGATCTGAATTCATTGTGGAAGAGGATGAACTGATTTTTTTTACACTCACTCCTGTGGCGGAAAAATTATAATCCTTTGAATCCGGAGTCGAGGAATTGGAAAATGAAATATTATTTGTAGAACCTGGCCAGGGATCACCTGCATCACCCCAATTATAACCATGTTCAAGATCGAAGAGACCGTCGGCTTGTTCTAATGCAACAAGGTAGTGGCCGCTCGAAGTATGACCGGGGTACCACTCATCATTGTTATCGTCTACAACAGATTCATCAACATGATAAATCAACAATCCTCCATTGGGAAGATATTGATCATAAGATGTCAGTTGTCTGTTTTCAATAAGAAAATATTGTGAACCGGGTGCCCCGTTCTTCCAAAGTTTGAAGAGCGTAGCATTATCTTCTACTTCCGGTATCGCTTGAGAAATAACATTTGCAGTTACCACTGTGGGTGATACAAAACCCATTTGTATACGGCACCATCCGTCGGGGTATGATGGTGATTCTCCCATTCCTGTCGCCCCGTTCCAACTTCCACCTGCCATAATGCTCCAAACACCAAGTCCTGCCGAACTGTAATCAGTATCATAAAGATCGGGCAAACCGAACGCCGCGTGGCCTAATTCGTGTGCATAGACACCAATGGTCATGTCGCCGGGAGTAAGCCAATACTCAGGCTCCATCGAGTAATGATAGATAGAAACGCCATCATACGACAGTGGTGTGGCTGTAACCCATGAATGCGACCAGATGTCATCGCTGCTACCGGTGAATTCCGCACCGGGACCACTATGAACAATGAATAACGCATCTACATAACCGTCGCCGTCGTTGTCATACTTAGAATAATCTACCATCGGTGCCGCCAGGGCAACAGCATCTTCGACAAGCTTCTGAGCGTTTTGTGGATATGAGCCAAATCCGTTTTGGCCGTTGACGTAATATGAATACGATTGAGGAGCATTAACCCAGCCTGTTGAACTGGGGAGATTGACTGTAACAATATCAAGTGTGTTATAGCTGATGTTCTTATAATAATCTCTGAGCGTGCCAGCCGAATCCTTAAAAACTAAATTATCAAAAGATGTAGCCACAACTTGAGCAGGTTTGTCTGAAAACTGAACAAGAATCATGAGAGCTTTCCATGAACCGGAGGGCGAACTTGCAGGCCCAAAAATTCTTTGAGGCACATTTTTCGCCACGTCCCCATTTTTCTTATGTAATTGGGGTGAAGTCCATGGTTTGTCGACACCGCCAGCTCTGATCTTTCCAATATTTTTCAACGCATAAGGTTTTTCAATTTTATTATTTCGAATTTTCTCGAGTAACCGTGGATGAGGCGGCGCCTGCCCGAATGCGGGAAAGGAAAATGCCGTTATTAAAAGAGCAATGATTATCTTTGATATTAATTTCATAATAACTCCTTCATCAAAAAATATTTCTATCATCAATGGATGTGAAAAATTGTGTTATCTGCTTAATCCATCACATTATTTGAGTAGTATCATCTTTTTTGTACTTGTGTAGGCATTTGTTTTCATTTTATAAAAATAGACACCGGAGCTTACTTTCGATCCATTATTATTTGTTCCATCCCAATTTAGTAAGTACTCTCCCGGCTTTTGCGTGCCGCTGTATAACACCTTTACAGATCTCCCGATCATGTCGAACACTTCGATCGTCACATCTGTACACTCAGGCAAATGATACACAATTGTCGTAGTTGGATTGAATGGATTTGGAAAATTTCCAACAAGCGAATAATCTCTAGGAATCTCACTTTCATCCTGTTCAATTCTCAAAGTTCTAATGGGTTTGTCGACATTTATCAGGTCTGCGCAATCTGCGCCATCATTAGTCAGCTTTATACTCGTAGTTCCTCCCAGTTGATTTGTCGAGTCTTCCAATTCAACTTCAAGCATTTGGCCGGCTTTCCACGGTGTTGGGAATGTGCCAACGTTGACCCACCAGTATGTCGAATCGCATCCAGTACCCACGATTGATTCGGTCAGTACTTCATCCAACCGACTTGCAACCCACACGCGCATTTTCATACCACCGGATATGCGTCCTTTATATTTTCCATAAACCATGTGAGGGACGCCCCCGGAAAGTTTGATGTTTGAGTTTGACGATGATTTTTTATTTGAAGACGCAATCAAAGATTTTGCTCTTCCATTCGAGTTCTTTTTAGAAGCGTTAGGATTGCTTACCAACGTTGGCGGTGCAGGCCAGGTGCTGTCGCAAGTTACATTCACATAATACGGGTAACCCGGTTTCACTAAAAAGTTATTGAACGGCAATCCTTTTGCATGGCCGATCGCTCCCTGTGAGCTTGCCGACCAAGAGTACACAGTTGTTCCGCCCGGAATGTCGCGAACCAATAAATCTGCGTTGGTTAAATTATTTTTCGAAAACGGTACTGCGATATGATTGATATCTGTTCCAGGCGTTGTTATAAGGTGAAAATTCGTATCAGGCAAACATCCTGCTACGGTCCAAACAGTGTCTACCGGCACGTTTACTGCATAAGGATAACCCTGATAAACAGGAAAATTATTGAAAGGTAATCCCTTTGGATGACCGATGAATCCTTGGCCTGTTGCACTCCACGAATAACCGACTGTGCAATGGGGAATCGCATTGACAAGATCCTCGGCATTATTTATCGGATTCCTGGTCAGTCTTGTATCCATCCCCACGGCTATTTCATTTATATCTGTGCCCGATGTTGAGTATAACGGATAAGCAAATTCTCCTGCTACATTTGAAATACCTGACTCGACAATTATACTCAAATTTAGATCGGGAGCCATATCCGGATCGTTTCTCGTCAACACAAGGTTTAATTTTCCCAATTGATTATTAACAACATTTCGGACATCAACATGAAGTGTATCTCCGATCGACCATGCTGTCGGTAAATTTCCAACATTGATGAACCAATATCCTGATTTATAACCGCATCCGACTGTCGTTTCGTTGAGTACTTCTGCAGGCCGTGATGCAATGTATGCCTCAAACTGGATTTCAGAATCTTCCGGTATGCTTTGATCTGAATTGAACACTTTTCCAGTAACAGTATGATTTACACCGGCTGCAATTTTTGATAATTTTCGAACCAACCTGGGCATTGTGTTTGCACACATTCCCGAAACACGCCAGAAGTGATGCACAGCGGTATCTCCAACAACTGTTGTCGACGGATCCGTCCATTGAATTCCAGCTGTTTCAGGATCTTCATCCAGAATATTTTCAGAGATACGGTTACTAACATCAGGAACAAAATCATATTGCGTTCCGCGATATATATTATAGCTAACTGCTCCGGGAATCGAACTCCATTCCAAGAGAACATGACCGTTAACGATTGAAGCCCGCAAGTCGGTGTTGGATGTCGTAAAACTAACAATCGATCCGCGTGCCGTTCTTCCGCTATCCTGAGCAACGATACGATAGTAATACGCAGTGTTGGGGCTTAGTCCTGTTAGATTGGCCGCAACCTGCTGATTATTCTTGCCCGATCCTAAATCTTGTGAAGATGTAACTACTGGAGACGATAATGTTTTATCAGTTCCCCATTCGAAGTACGCTGTCGTTGCTCCTCCGTTCGGATTAACTGTGGCGTTTAATACTGCTGAAGTATTCGTCACCGATGTCGCTGCTATAGTTTTCACAGTCGGAGTGATTACAGTGCTTCCTCCATTTCCAAGAACCGCTTCACCCCAAGTATTTGCATCGTTCCATGAACCGTTTGTATTATCCCACCATTTAGCAACACCTGTACGATAGCTACCACTGCTGGAATAATCCATCCCAAACAAATATCCTATTGTAGTACCTTCTGCTATTGGGAGGCCCAGGTTCAGATTCGCCCATGGAATCTGCACTTCAACACTATAACCTGTACCATCAGCTTTATCCGCAATTTTGAACGCACAACCTGTAGTATCTATTTTCCCACCAAAAATAGATGTAAGTTCACTAGCTTCTTGTCCTTTCATCCAATTTGGAATTATATATTGTTGATCTAGAGAACTATATGGATATGCCTTGTCATCTGGACCAAGGAAAAACTCAACTGCAGATTGGTTCCAAAATGGAGTTGAGGGGATATCAGTTATGTTATTGTCGTTAACATCGAAAAATAAATATAGATTATTATCATCGTATAATGTCGAGGCTATGACATTTGCATCCGATGGATTCGGGCAATCACTTGTTGTGCCATCGACAAAGCGCCAATAGTCTGCACTCTGATCTTCAGATGCTGCATAAGCAGCGTCCTTGACACCATCGATAGTGATTGCTTGATTAGTTTTTATTATTTTTGCTGCCCCGATATTTACATCAGGCGAAAGGATAGCTTCGCCAAACGTATCGGTTTCTCTCCAATTAAGATTCTCAGTGTCCCACCAACATGATATGTATTGACGTCCAGTGGCCCAAGGATCTTCCACAATATCTTGTTGTAAATCCCATCCTATTACGGTTCCAGCGACAGGTGTAACACCAGAATTTTCAAAAATATCTGAAAGCGGAATCTTCAATTCCAAGAACCAACCACCAAGTCCTGCAGTTGAATCTGTAGCACTAGAATTATCATCTTGGATTGCGAATGCACAACCAGTAGAATCAAAGTTCCCTCCACTTATGACCGTACCAACAACATTTCCTTTACCTTTTAGGTAATGAGGAAATTGGAGGCAGTAATCTGTTGGGGTATATCCAGATGTACTTTTAGAATTTGTTGCTGAAATATAAACTTCATCGTCAGTCTGGTTCCAAGCTGGATTTGCGGGGTTATCATAAATGTTTGGCGCTTCGGAATAGAACAGGAGATACAAATTGTTGTCATCCCACATTGCCTTCGTCAAGCCAATATAATCTTCACTATCCGGAGTAGCAGTTCCCTGAATTGTATAATGGTCTTGCCAAACCCAAGGAATAGAACACCATATTTTATCCATCTTTCCATCGATTATAGGAGCAGTGTTGGTTCTCCAAATTTTATACGGTGTTGTAACAGGAATCGATGTTGATTTGGCATGCTTTCTGGTTTTCGCTTCAGCCACACCGGCGATGAGAAAACAAGCAAGACTAAGAAATAGAAAGTACTTTACCATTTTCATACTACCTCCGTTTAATAAGATGAGAATAATTATTACCACGCTTGCAAAAAATAATTTTTTGAGAACTTGTTCAAAAAAACAAATAATGTTTTAAGAATTTTGAAATCATTATTTTATCCGAGTTAATAAATGTTCTTAAATGGATGCAAGTATTGCACTCGATGATTATCTTGGATTGGATATTAATTGATTGAAACTAATAATATTTGATAACTTTTTATTCTAGCTGATTTTACTAAGCTAATATTTCAATTCATCTTATACAGCAGTTACTTACGACACAACTTTTCGGATTCATTCTATTCATTTTTTGCTCACACCGTTTCCACACATTGCAGATGCTCAGGTTCGATGTCGACTGCAATAGACTGTCTGATTGCATCAACCGAAACGACAAAGCGTGCAGATTTTTTTTCCATCGTTATACATCCTTCGATCCCGGCAAAGGGGCCATTGATTATTTTAACTTTTTGTCCAACAATGAATACGTTACTCAATTTGATCTTTTCAGAATGAGGGATTAGTTTCCGTAAAGAATTGATTTATTCTTCAGGAATTGGTGAGGGTTTCCCATTAATTCCAACAATGTACGCGACGTGGTTTGTTTGCAAAATGTCGAGTACATCATGTAAATCCGTCATCACGAAAACATAACCGCGGAAAAGGGGTTCCTCAACTGTTTTCTTCCGGTCATGCCATCTATGAACTTGTTTGATGAGCGGAAGAAAACATCCAATTTTTTTTTGTTGGAGCTCCATGTGTACTTTTTTCTCACACCGGGATCTCACATATAACGCATACCATTTTTGCATTTTGCACTAAGGTTTTTAAAAAAGAATTGGGGAAAAAAGATTGTTTATGTTGAAAAATAAATTCAATAAAATGTGCTCTTTAAATATACCTATAGCTCCGCCTCGTCAGTAACACATTGCAACCGATACGTAAATTTCTATTACTATTTGTTAACTCTAAGCGATAAGTTGATAGGGTCAGAAAAAACCTTATGACACCATCAATTTTTTTTAAAACATTACTACACGATCAGAAATAAATATTCAAACCACTTACATGGATATTTATTTAAAAAAAATTTAAATAATATGACGATGATTGCCAATGACACCCATCACAAAAACGCTTTTATTAAAAATAATGATTATCTTTTTACGAGTAGATAAAATAGATCGGCTCTTTTAGAATTAACTATCATCCCACAAAGCTATTCGTATCTCATCGACTCTACGGGATCTACACTTGCCGCCTTCCGGACTGGAAAGACGCCGGCTACAAATCCGATTGCAGAGAGAATTCCTATTCTCGAGGATGAATTTATTTTTAAAGAGATTCTTCTGGCGTGCACTTTTTTAAAATTCTCGAGATCTATTTGATTAAGTCGAACCAGCCGTTTGGTATCTGCGAGTTTGATTGGAGTCGGATCGGGCCGCAATTAGAGTGAAGGCTGACTCTCTTTAACGAAAACTTCTACGCCGGCAAATATACAGTTGACTAAACCGGTAACTTTCGATTTCATGGAAACTTAATTCTGTTTATTAGAATTAGGACTTTTACTTAATATGAGCTATTAAACCTTGTGTCGCATTCATTGGAACATAGTTTCGCAAAATGAAAACTATAACTTGAAATAATCGAATCTTTTATAATAGCATACTTTTTGTAATGATTTTTTGTTACTTTAATTTTCAAAATGGTGAAGGGTTTATTATGAAAAAGAATGTCCTCCAGCCTGAAAAGTTTACATCAGGATTAATCCAGATGTCGGTCTCGAATGATATCAAAAATAATATCGAGAAAGCAGGAAACCGTATCAAACAAGCGGCAAAGATGGGTGCGCAAGTAATTTGTTTGCCTGAACTTTTTCGGTCACAATATTTTTGTCAGCGTGAGGATGTGAAATATTTTGAACTTGCCGAGACAATTCCAGGTCCGACAACAAAAACGTTTAGCTCGCTTGCGAAGAAACATCGCATCGTTCTCATTGTGCCTGTGTTCGAACGGAGAGCATCCGGTTTATATCACAACAGCGTTGCGGTCATCGATGCTGATGGATCGTTAGCAGGAGTGTACCGCAAGATGCACATTCCAGACGATCCCGGATATTATGAAAAATTTTATTTTACTCCGGGCGATCTTGGTTTTCAAACCTTCCCGACAAAATATGGCCGCATAGGTACTTTGATTTGCTGGGATCAGTGGTATCCCGAAGCCGCACGTATCACAAGTTTGTTAGGTGCGTCGATTCTTTTTTATCCTACAGCAATCGGTTGGCATCCGGCAGAGAAATCGACTCAAGGAAAATCGCAGCGCGACGCATGGCAGACTATTCAGCGCGGACACGCTATCGCGAATGGCGTTTATGTCGCTGCGGTTAATCGTATCGGATTGGAAAAACCGTCTGCCGATGCCGCAGGAATCGAATTTTGGGGAACTTCATTCATCGCCGATCCGCAAGGAGTAATTCTTGCCGAAGCATCGAGTGATAAAGAAGAAATTCTAATTGCTGAAATTAACCTCAAGCATCAAGAAGACATCAGGCGCAACTGGCCGTTCCTTCGCGATCGCCGCATCGATGCATACGGAGATATCACAAATCGTTTTCTCGACGAGGAAAAATGGAAAAAGAAATAATTTCTCCAAAACAATTTCGCATGCCGGCAGAATGGGAGCGGCATAAGGCCACGTGGCTTTGCTGGCCGACGAACAGAAAAGACTGGCCGGAAAAGTTCGAACCAATTCCCTGGGTTTTTGCCGAGATGGCGAAGAAATTATCAATAGGAGAAATCGTTCGGATCATTGTTCAATCGGCGGAGCATGAGAAGAAAGTCAAACAAATTTTAAAGAAGGCCGATGTCGATCTAACAAAAATAGAATTTTTTCGATTCCCGACTAACCGCGGCTGGACGCGCGACATGGGTCCGATTTTTACTCAACGCGTTTTGGAAAACGACATCGCCGTACTCCGGTTTCGATTTCGTGCATGGTCGAAGTATTCCGACTGGCGAAAAGACGACCAGATTCATCAACGCGCCGCTAAGAGTCTGAAGCTTCCGCTTGTGCCTGTGATTTTTAAAAATGAAGAAGTGGAGTTGGAAGGCGGGAGCATCGAAGTTAACGGTGACGGAACAGTTTTGACAACCGAAGAATGTTTGCTCGATCCCAAAGTGCAGGTGCGCAATCCGGGATTTGCGAGAGAAGATTATGAAGCGATGTTACAAAAATATCTTGGTGTTGAGCAAGTCATCTGGTTGGGGAATGGAATCGCCGGTGACGACACGCATGGGCATGTAGATGATATTTGCCGGTTTGTGAATTCGCACACTGTGGTTTTATGTGAAGAAAAAAAATCCAACGATATCAATTATAAACCACTGCAAGAAAATAAAGAACGTTTGCAAGGAATTCAGCTTGCTAACTGTATGACGCTGAATGTTATATCGCTTCCAATGCCGGCGCCGGTGGTTTTCAACGGACAACGTTTGCCGGCAAGTTATGCGAATTTTTATATTGGCAACGCTGTGGTAATCGTCCCCACATTCAACGATCCGAACGACCGCATTGCGCTTGGCCTTCTTTCTGAATTTTTTCGCGGCCGGAAGGTAATCGGGATTCACGCGATCGATCTGGTGCTTGGACAGGGAACGTTACATTGCTTGACGCAGCAGCAGCCGGCATGTCGATAATCTTCGGGAGTAGAACTCCCTCAGAACGGGCAGTATAGCAAAGACATAAAATGTTTCGAGGGAGCTGAGCTTCCGAGGTAGAAGGATAACCGATGAGCCGTTGGAAAGTAAATCCGGATGTAACAACATATTTTGCAACAGCTACAATTGTTGATTGGCATCCTGTGTTTTTGGAAGAGAAATATTTCCAGATAATAATCGATGCATTAAAGTATTGCATACTGCATTAGGGACTTCATCTTCATGGATATGTGATAATGCCTGACCACACGCATTACTTGTTCTCAACACATGGAAGTTCATTGTCAGACATTATGAGGGATTATCATTCATTCACATCGAAAGCGATAACGGAGTTTTTGACAAAAGATGACAGAAGAAAAATTCTCCAGTTTTTTCGTGTGGCTGCAATATTAAATGAAAGAGGCAATTCGTACAAAGTTTGGCAGGATGGTTTTCATCCGATCACGATTAATAGTGAAAAATTCCTCCGTCAAAAATTAAAATACATCCATGAAAATCCGGTTCGAAAAGGATTTGTCACGAAACCGGAAGACTGGAAATATTCAAGCGCACGAAACTATAACTGCAACGATCATTCAGTGATCGAAGTAGAATGCATATGAATGAGCTTTGAAAAACGGACTAGGTGAGTGCGAGTAGTGTGTTCTTCGGGAGCAGAGCTCCCTCAGAACTGACTGGGATAGCAAAGAACAGCTTGTTTCGAGGGAGCTCTGCGCCCCCGAGGCATATGGAGCCTTAACGCGATCGATCTGGTGCTGGGACAGGGAACGCTGCATTGTTTAACGCAGCAACAGCCGGCGCGGCGATGATATTGATTTTTTCATTTTCATTGTTTAATGTTTTACTTAGTGCATACGATTAATACCTTGATAAGGTAGAAAGATTGTTATATAACAAACTGAATGAACGATATTAGCTAATTTAATTAAGACTGCACTCATTAAAAATGAAGGCAAAAACAATGCGAACCTTTTTTTTATTTGTCCTTTTGATAACAAGTAGCCTTTTTCTTTTATGTGAATGTCTTCATGCCCAAACTAAATCAAAATAACAAGAGAGGATAACTAAAAAATCTCTTATTATTGAAAAACCTATAACTGCGACGACTAAAGATGGCCGCATTGTATTACTCAAGACAGATGGAACTTGGGAATTCACTGGAGATTCCATAGTAGTATTACCTCAACTGTCAGAAACAATTAAGTCTGCACTAAAAGAATTACGCAAATTTGCTGGAGCCACCGAAGTCGGAATTAGTTTCATGGAATATAGCACTCGTGTTATCGATTTAAAATCTGCTGTCGAAGAAGCTCTAATTGAATTGAAAGATTGTGAATTAAAAACTACTATTAAAACCGCTCTTGATTCATATGTTGATGCATCGACGTTTTGGAACGAATCGTTGAAACCAGATGAAGTCGCCAATAGGAACGGGGGGTTAGATAAGTCTATAGCGGATCTGAATCTTAAATACGGTTTTTTACTTCTTGATCGGTACCCAGCGTTAAAATTCTTCCAAGAAAAATATCATATCCCAATTGATAAAGATAAAAAAACTGGAGAAGAACAGATATTCCGTAATGAAGGATTAAATATTATCTGGATGTCTGCAATAATTGCAACTGAACGCGCCACACAACTTTCTAAATAATGCCGTGAAATATTTTAATCAAATAGATATCCAACAATATTTTATTTTAGGTGAAATCGTTTATTCTGGTGGTAATAGAAGCAGTTATAAAATTACCGACATTCTCAACGATCGTGTTAAAATAAGTCCTATCAAAGCAAAAACGCAGAGTAGTTTGAGTTATAAAAAAATAGCTATAGTTGTTGAAGGATTTCACAATGTCGATCCTAAGAAAATTGAATTAACAACATTTCAACTTTTAAAAGCACACGGAATTAATGATACTAAGAATGAAGTCTATTTATATGGATTTGCTAGAGAATTCCTTAAGCGTTCGGTCAATGGTTTGGAAATGCTTTCTGATATTGATCTCGATTCTATTATCAAGGCTCCAACTGAAACATTTTCTGAAGGAACGCAAAAACTTGTTTCTCATCTTTTAAGAGAACGAAGTTCGAAAATTATACCGCTGGCAAAGAAAGAATTCCGTAAACAGCACGGTTTTTTGTTCTGCGAAATATGTAATTTCAATTCTGGTAACGAAAGAAAATATGGAGATAGTATTATTGAGGGTCATCATCTCATACCGGTGAGTGAGATAGTTGATTCTATGGTGAACACGATTAACAACATTGCATTACTTTGTCCGAATTGCCATCAAATGATACACAGATACATGATCTTTTTTTCAGAAATAATATTCACAAAGAACAATTTGTCCTCATTGAAGACTATTTTTGAAAAATGATATCCAATAATGCAATCTAATCTGCCACTTTCCGATGAACCTTGAAGGGTTATGAAGAGCACGATAGTGCTTAGATGGGCTCATCTACATTACAAATCAAACTTCATTGATTAATCAAACTCCATCCCTTTCATGCCGAATAAATCTTTATGAAAATTCATCGCTTCATGTTGCGAAGCAGTTGTACTCCTGAGGCATATTAGTATGGCGGAGTATTACTCCACTTTTTTAGAAAATCAAATATCCAAAAGAAGAAATAGGAATATAACTCTCGGCATTTAAATTCTTCGGGGATACTCGTCACGCTCTGCGGGCGGTGTGGGCAATTCCCTCACAACCTAAACCTTAATCTACCTCTCTACATCACCTTCACCACCACCATAGTCATATCATCATGTTGAGGCGTACTTGCACTGAATGCTCTTACTGCGGCAACGATTTTATCTATAATATCGCAGGCGGAAAGTAACGATGTGTCCATTTCGGAAATCAATTTTTCCATCCGTTCCATGCTGAACTGGTCTTTCTGAAAATTCATCGCTTCGGTAAATCCATCGGATAAGAAACAGACGAAATCGCCGGAATGCAATTGGCACATCCGGTCCTGATAGACGCTGTCTTCCTTCATACCAAGTGGAAAATGAATTCCCGTTCCATCGAGCTGTTCAATACCGGCGGATGATTTCAAGAGAGGACGATTTTCTCCGGCGTTGCCGAACATCAATTTTTTATCTTCAACATCGAGCACTGCATGAAGAAATGCCACGAAATGTCCGCGCTTGGAGCGAGTGTACAGCGCGCGATTGAGCCGTGTTAAAATATCACCCGGCGAAAAACTGCGGCCAATCTCGCTTGTATAAGCGCCGCTCATAAATACGGCCGACATAGCCGCCTGCATCCCTTTGCCCGACACATCGAACAATGCAATTCCGAAATATCGTTTATCGGTTCCCAACCATGTAAAATCAAAATGATCGCCTCCGACTTCCATCGCCGGAATCGAGATGCCGGCAATGTCAAAACCCGGCACAGTTGGTTGTTCTTTCGGCATCAACGAAACCTGCACGTTGTGCGCAAGTTGCAATTCTGTTTGCAGAGATTCGCGTTCCTCTCGTTCTGTCGAAACAACCCAGGCTAAAAGATTTACCGCGCCAAGAATGAGAACAGCCGTGACCACAAGAGGCATCAATCCTACACCGATCTTGATAAAGGCTGCCGCTATTCCAAGGGCGATGAGCGTATATGAAATAACGATAAGCCGCCGGCGGTCTTCGGGAATGTCCTGATAAATTTCATCGCTCCAGAGAACGGAAAAAACAAGCGCATCCCATAGACGCAGATTCTGCAGAGACTCCTGTACTTTTTTCTTTGAGACCTGTTTTCGTGCCTGAATTGCAATCTTTAATCGATCCCACGTTAAGTACACTATTCCACCGATGATCAAATCGACTGCAAACCTGTTCCAATCGTGCTTCAATCCCTCGCCGAACGCAGAAATGATTTCGATAATAATGACAAGCTTTATCGCAAAGACGAGATATTTTCGGAACCGGATTGGATTCAAAACATTAATCCTTTTTTCATGGAATTTTTAGGTTCAGTACCGTATTAAAAGATACGGAATTTTGTGATGATTTGTTTCTAAGTAACTGATGTTACGCAAAATGATAATAATCATGAACTTTCGCGTTTATGGGTTACCTCGATAGAATCCGCCAAAGAGACTGGCGGATCACTCGGTAACCGACACCTCGGCTATGCTCGGTGTCACAGCAAATTAGCATGGTCACTGAGTGATCCCGACGGAAGTCGGGATCGTATCGAAGTGACCACTACAGGAAATGGCTCTTTGCGTAACATCAGTAAATAAATCTGATACTCAGAAGAAATTTCGAGATGCAGGTTCGCTCCCATTTTCCCGCCCACGACGCTGTCGTGAGCGGGATTCGGGAAACAGTTGAACAAATTTTTTAATCTTTTAAGATCGATAATTATTATGAAACCATCGGCTCAACTTTTTGTTCAATTGCAGGTTGAGATTCTTCTTGTTTTGGTACATTCTGCCACAAATACAGCACACAACCATCCGGGGCTGAAAATTGAGCCATCCATCCCATATTCCCCACCGGGAATTTCGGCTTCAAAACTTTTCCTCGTCCCTTCTTCACCGCTTTTAATGTTGCGTCAATATCAGGCACTTCGAAATAAATATTCACAGTACTCTTCTTCGGAATCTTTTTTACTTTTATAAATCCACCGTGAGGACGATCCGCCGCTTGCCAGAGAACGTAATCCATTTCGGGAAAATCCTGGAATGACCAACCAAAAACAGCACCATAGAATTTTTTTGCTTTCCGGAAATCCAGCACGGGAATTTCTACATGATTGATGAACGACATAACACCTCCGATTTTTGAATTATTAAAGTATTGGGATTTTTATATTCCAGATTTTAGCATTCTTTATTGCTTGCTTATAACCTGCATCGGCATGACGAACAATTCCCAATCCCGGATCGAACGTGAGTACTCTGGTGAGCCGCTCGTCTGCTTCGATGGTTCCGTCTGCCACTACAACCATTCCTGCATGAATGCTTAAACCGATTCCTACACCACCGCCATGATGCACACTTACCCAACTCGCACCGCCGGCAGTATTAAGAAGCGCATTTAGAATTGGCCAATCAGCAATTGCATCACTGCCATCCAGCATCGCTTCAGTCTCACGATACGGCGAAGCTACCGAACCGCAATCGAGATGATCGCGGCCGATAACTATCGGAGCTTTTACTTCTCCACGAGCCACTAATTCGTTGAAGATCAAGCCCATCTTTGCCCGTTCGCCATATCCGAGCCAACAGATTCTGGCAGGCAGTCCTTGAAAAGCCACCGACTTCTGTGCTTTCAAAATCCAATTTGATAATTGAGCATTATCTGGAAACGCTTCGAGCACTGCGCGATCTGTGCGATAAATATCTTCCGGGTCTCCGCTCAGCGCCACCCATCGAAACGGCCCTTTTCCATTGCAGAAGAGTGGACGAATATACTCGGGAACGAATCCGGGAATATCGAACGCATTTTTCACACCGTTCGATTGCGCTTCGCCGCGAATATTATTCCCGTAATCAAAAACCACCGAACCGAGCTTTTGCAGCTTCAACATTCCTTTCATGTGTTCAACGATAGAAGCCTGAGCCAATGCGATATATTTTTTTGGATTTGATTTTCGCAATGAGAGAGCTTTTTCATACGAGAGGCCGGCAGGCACATAACCGTTCAATGTGTCGTGCGCGGAAGTTTGATCTGTGACGATATCCGGAATTATTTTTCTGTGTGCGATTTCAGGAATCACTTCTGACGCATTACCCAACAATCCGACAGAAAGAGGTTCCTTCTTTTTTTGAGCAGTGCGAATCCATTCGAGCACTTCGTTTAGATTTGCCGTTTTGCGGTCGAGATATTTTTGTTTGATACGTTTATCAATTCGTGATGGATCGACTTCGACGCAAAGAATCGCTGCGCCGTTCATCGTCGCGGCGAGCGGTTGAGCGCCGCCCATTCCGCCTAATCCGGCTGTGAGAATAAATTTCCCGGAAAGATTTCCACTGAAATGTTTGTTTGCACATGCGGCAAGAGTTTCGTAAGTGCCTTGTAAAATTCCTTGTGAACCGATATATATCCAACTCCCCGCAGTCATCTGACCATACATCGTTAAGCCGAGCGCTTCGAGTTTCCGGAATTCATCCCATGTTGCCCACTTCGGGACAATCATTGCGTTTGATATCAGAATCCTCGGAGCTTCTTTGTGTGTTTGAAATATTCCAACAGGTTTGCCAGATTGAATAAGGAGTGTTTCGTCGTCTTCAAGATTTTGTAAACTTTTTACAATCGCATCAAAACATTTCCAATTGCGTGCTGCTTTTCCATTTCCACCATAGACGATAAGGTCCTGCGGTTTTTCTGCTACATCCGGATCGAGATTATTCATCAGCATTCGGAGGGCGGCTTCTTGAATCCAACCTTTGCAGGAAAGTATCGAACCTCGAGGCGCGGTGATTGTGCGTTTCATTCTTAAACTCGCCAAGAAATCACACATCAATATTTTGTACAAAGAAATTACATAAAAGCTAATGAAACGTCAAGGTAACTTGGAGAAGATTCGGCAAAATTTTCTTAATTAGACGTCATTCCAGTTTTTTAAATAAGAGTTAAATCTGGGAATTATCTTCAATCGAAGGATTGAAAAAATAGCGTTTTCATTGGTTTTTTAATGAAGAAGTCCCTTTGTTAAGAAGTTGTGGATTTGAAGAAGAAAAATTTTTGAAGCAAATTCGCAAGGTTTATTATCAAACCAAGCACTTTTTATGTTCACTAGTGGATGTTGTTGATCTCAAGTTCGATATTTCGCATTGATCAATTAGTCAACAACCGAAGAAATCATATAGTGATTTTTCTTGTTTTTCTTTTTTTGAATTGTTCCGCTAATCCTGTTTCAAACCATACTGTTGTATTTTTGTATATAATGTTTTGAGACTAATGTCCAGTATTTTTGCCGCCGTGGTTTTGTTCCATTGCTGTGACTGAAGAACCTTCTCGATATGAAGATGCTCTATTTCTTTCAATGATATTTGGGAACCGATGATTTCGCTCGATTGAGTTGATGATGAAGCTGTCGCGGCAATCGAAAAATCTGCCGGCTCGATCATACTTCCACGCGAAAGAATTGCGGCTCGTTCGATTACATTTTCCAATTCACGGATGTTTCCAGGCCAGTCGTACCTCAGTAATAATTGCAGCGCTTCGGGGCTGAGAGTCTTTTTTATTTTTGAACGGACTTTTACTTGCAGGAAAAAATCCACAATATCCGGAATATCTTCTTTACGTTCGCGTAGCGGCGGGATAGTTATTGTGATGACATTCAATCGGTATAACAAATCTTCCCGGAAATGTCCGCCGCGGACCTCATCACGTAAATCCTTATTCGTTGCCGAAATAATGCGTACGTCTGCATGCAAGCTCGTATTCCCGCCGACTCTGCGAAATTCTCCGGATTGAATGAAGCGCAAGAGCTTTGGCTGGATAATCGGACTAACATCGCCGACTTCATCGAGGAATAATGTTCCACCATCCGCGATTTCAACCAAGCCTTGTTTTTGCTGATGGGCATCCGTGAAGGCGCCTTTTTCATGTCCAAATAGTTCGCTTTCAATCAACGTATCCGGGATCGAGGCACAATTAACGATCACAAACGGTTTTTCTTTTCGCAGACTGTTAGTGAAGATATAATGCGCTAATAGTTCTTTGCCTGTTCCGCTCCCGCCTTGAATCAATACTGTCGACTCGGTAGGCGCGACACGACCGGCGATGCGGAGTACTTCGCGAAGTGCATTGCTTTTTCCGATGATATCGCTGGGGCCGCTTAAGCGGCTGATTTCTTCTTTCATCATCCGGTTTTCGAGAAGAAGCTGTTTCTTCTCGTATGCGCGTTCAATTGTCGTAAGAAGTTCCGGGAGTGAATACGGTTTTGAAATGAAATCATACGCGCCGAGCTTCATACAATCAACCGCGATTTTTAAATCCGTTACACCTGTGAGCATAACGACCTGAGAGTCGGCTGAATTTTCTTTGGCGAACTTCAGCACTTCAACGCCATCCACCTTGGGCATTTTTACATCGAGGAGAATAACATCGAATGATTGTTGCTGCAAAAGGTTTATCGCCGAAACGCCATCCTGCATCGCGACTACCGGAAAACCTTCTTCAGTCAACAATGTGCTAATTACTTCCCGGAAAGCGTCTTCATCATCGACGACCAGAATACTACAATGTTTCGAGTCCATATTTATTTTTCCTTCCTGATAAAATTAATCTTATACATACGGCAGTACAATCGAGAATGTGCTGCCGACTCCCACGGTTGAATCAACCCATATTTTGCCGCCGTGTGCTTCCACAATACTTTTACAGATTGCAAGACCGAGGCCGGTTCCTTTGTGCATTGATGTACGCCCCGTCTTTGTCTGCTTGTACTTATCGAATACGAGATGCAACTCTTCCGGCGCAATTCCGTCTCCCGTGTCGACAACCGAAATTTTCAACGCTTTTTGATTTTGCTGGAGGTCGTTGACCATTTCTGTCGGCTCCGAAAGAATTGTGATGCTGCCGCCTTCTTTAGTAAATTTCACAGCGTTGGTAAGAAGGTTCATCACTACCTGATCGATACGGCGTGCGTCGATTAGGATTGCCGGTTGATCAGATGCCAATTTGCATTCGAGCTTTAGATTTTTTTGTTTGGCCATCGGTTGCATGCGCTGCGAGGTTGTCAAAAGCACCATGTCTATGTCGTTGTATTCTTTGTTCAATTGGATGTTGCCGGATTCGAACCGCGACAAATCGAGCAAATCGTTCACGAGATCGAGCATTTTATTGCTCGCGTCTATTGCAAGTGTTAAAACTTCATTTTGCGATTGTGAAATATTTCCTTCGTTGATGGCATATTCGATCAGGCCTCTTACGGCTCCGAGCGGACCGCGAAGGTCGTGAACAAGCATAGAAGTGAAATCAGCTTTGTATCGTTCGAGCTGTTGCTCCGCTTCTTTGCTTTGGAGAATTGCTTTAACGCGAACGAGCAATTCTTCCATGTTAATTGGTTTCGTAAGATATTCATCCGCACCGAGCGAAAAACCTTTTTCTATATCGCCCGGATCGCGCCGCTCGGCAGTCAATAAAATTACCGGAATTTGTTTCGTTTGAGTAGCGGCTTTCAATCGACGCAGCACTTCATAACCGTCCATCTCAGGCATGCGGATATCGAGGATGATCATGTTTGGTTGATCGGAGACTGATTTGATGAGGCATTCTTTTCCGCTCAAAGCCGTGACGACGTTATAATCGTTCTCGGTTAAGAATGCATCCAACAGATCGACGTTATCCGGTGTGTCGTCGACTACCAGAACGGTTCTCGGTTTATCTACCATTGTTCATCTCTCCCTTCGGTTCATCTATCGTTGTGTCATTCTGTTGTTCGGGCGCCGGTGAAACATCCGGTTGAACCACTGCCGGCTGAGGTAAAGCGCCTTTTTCAACTGGAACAAATGGAAATATAAATGTAAATGTGGAACCAATTCCGATCGTGCTTTTGATTGTAATATCTCCGCCCATCATCTGTGCGAATTTCCGGGAAATCGCAAGCCCGAGTCCGGTTCCTCCGTACTTCTTAGTTGTACTGCTGTCTGCTTGTGTGAACTCGATGAAAATCGTTCCCTGAACTTTTTCATCAATACCAATCCCGGAATCCTGTACCTGCATGACGATCATATTTTTCTCGAAGGATGTTCGGAGTACGATTTCACCTTGTGTAGTAAATTTCACTGCGTTGCTTAGAAGATTTAATAAAACCTGCCGTACACGTGTTGCATCTGCTTTTATAAGAGGGAAGGTGAAGTGAGTTTCTTCCCGAAGTTTGACCGGCCTGTCGTTCACCAATGGCTCTATCACCGACAAACTTGCGCTGATAATATCATGCAAGGAAGAATTCTCCGGTACGATCTCCATTCGGCCTGCTTCGATTTTCGAAATGTCCAGAATATCGTTGATCATCTGGAGAAGGTTGCGCGCATTCCGCAAAACCTTTTCCAATGAATCCTTCTGGCGCTGGGTAAGCGGTTCTTTTTTGCTCCTGATCAGAAAATCGCTGAATCCGATGATTGAATTTAAAGGTGTACGTAGTTCGTGCGACATGTTTGCCAGAAATGCGGATTTTACTTTATTCGCACGTTCTAATTCTTGGTTTGTCTCTGTAAGTTTTCTGAATAACCGAACACGAGTAATGACGCCGGCAATTTGGTGTGCAATGTTTTGTGCCACTTCGATAGTATCGGTAGAAATCGGTTTATAAGTTTCAAAGATAGCAAATAAAATTCCCATAACTTTATCTTCTGTTATCAACGGTGCCGAGAGTACCGCCGAGTGTTTTCGTTCGCCGTCGATATGGCCGTACAATGCTTCGTGCATTTTTGTTGCTTCGAGATACACCGGCCGGAGTGTGAGAAATACTTGCTGGACCATCGGTAAAGTTGTTACAGGAATATGTAAATTTTGAATTTCATTTTCCTCGTAACCGAGACCTACTTGGCCGTCGATCATGTGTTGTTCGTCGCTGAAGAAGAATAAGCTTCCTCGCTCGGCTCCTAAGATTTTGCAGAACTCCATTAATGATGTGATAAGAACCGTATCGAGATCGCGGGCAGATGCAATTAATTGTGATATACGATTTAGTGTTTCCTGGATTTTTACACGGCGTTGTTCTTCTGCATAGAGTCGTGCGTTCTCGATAGCAACACCAAGCTGACTGCAAATTTCCTTGAGCAAGTCGATGACTTCGGGAACGAATGGCTCATAACTTGCACGTGTTAAGTTGATGACGCCCACTACCGTCTGGTGATGGATGATGGGGAAGACTCCAAATGAGAAGCGTGGAAATTTTTTTAACCATGGATCAAGTCTGGTCGCTTCGTCAGAATGTGAATCGTTTATAATGACAGGTTCACCCTGCGTTGCCCGTCCGTGTATTGTTTCGTTAAGACCAATTGTAATTTTTTGGTGTTCAGGACGATCGATCATCGGATATGTAGCTCTCAACTCGAGGTGATCCTCATGTTTGAGATACACTCTGCCGACTTTGAATCCTACGGTTGATAAAATTACTTGCAGACTATTTTTTAATAACTCACCTAAATCCAAAGTGCTTGCTAAGACCGACGTAACACGGTTCAATGTTAAAAGGCGGTTATTGGCAACACTCAACCGCTCTGCCTGTTCGCGGGCTTGTTCTTCCAACCGGCGGCGAATAATACCGTTGGCCAATTCATACGCAATGATTTTTGATAGTTGAATTTCATATTCCAACGCTTCCGCTTTTTGACTAGAGATAAGTTGAAGCGCCCCCACAAGCTCCTGTGATGTGAACAGCGGTGTACTGATGATTGTCCGGTAGGTCTGCTGATCCATCAAAGTTCTTACGATGTCGTCGGAAGAAAGGTCATTTATATCTTCAACGATGAACGTTTCCATCTGGTATGCTGTTTTCGAGGCTATTGTATCGACGTCAGGCCCGACACTATGAAACTTGTACTGTTCCGCGATTTCATCCGGTAAGCCCATTTGGTGTGTGAGTTGCAAGACCATCGCTTGACTATTATAGAGGAGCAGACAGCCTGCTTCCATATCAAGAAGTTGTGAAATTGTATTCACCGATTGCTCGCAGACGTCTTCTATTGATTCCGCCATATTGATAACGTGTGCAATTTCGAGCAGGATGGACCGTTGTTCTTCATTACGCCGTAACTCGGTAATATCTTTAGCTATGACTACATAGCCGACTTTGGATTCCATCTCATTCAGAAGAGCCGATATTGTGATTAGAACCCAAAGTTTTCTTCCTCGTCCATCTATCCACGCGCTTTCAAAACTAGCGACATTGTTATTCTCGAGAAGCGCAGGGCCGCGTTCACTGTCGGCAGAATATTCCGGAGCGAAGAAAGAAGAGAATTTTGTCCCGATTAACAAATCTTCAGTCATATCGAGCAAGCGTTCACCGGTCTTATTCACACTTTGAATGAGCCAGGAAGTATCGAGTGTAATCAAGATATCGCCAAGTGTTTCCATCACACTCTGCATGAATTTTTCACGTTTCACCAGATCTACCTCTGCTTGCCGCTGCTCTTCAATGCTGCGCGCGAAGATCAAGAAGCCGGGCTTTTCACCCGATACGCCGTGGTACTCGCTGATTGTCATCATTACAGGTAATGGAAATCCATTTTTTTCCCGGAACACACTTCCTTGTTCCTCATTATAAAATACAGCGGCATGTTTTAGGAAAGAACTAAAATCCCCGATAGTTTCGTCCGATATACTCTCAAGCAATCTTTTCTTCCGTTCCAATTCATCAGGTTCAAAAAGTTGTTCTATCGAAATCTTATTGATTGTTTCTTCGGCAGTGTATCCTGACAATCGTTCGGCGCCTTGATTAAAAATGGTGATAAGGCCTGAATGGTCTGTAGCAATAATGCTATAATATGCAGATGTACTCAAAATCGAATTTAAAAGAAGATTGCTTTCTTGCAGCGCCTGTTCGTTCTGACGAATAAGTGTCATTTCTCGCGCAAGGCAGATAATGGATGGGCTGTCATCTTTGTTAGTGACAATAGGAGATGTGGAAAGTGCAAAAACTTTTTTCATACCGGAAGGATGATTATAGTTAATCTCGCCGTTCCATCCTTTGGCGAATGAAGCTTTGAGTATATCATGCCCCGTACCGGAAGTATTTTCATCGCCTAACAGATCATCGAAAGTTTTCTGAAGCAGTATCTCTGCTGAATAGCCGAATATCGTTTGAGCGGCATCGTTAACAAAAATGATATTGCCATGGTGATTGAAAATGGCAATAGCCTCCGATGTACTCCGAATTGCTTGTTCGAAGGGGAGAATTTTTGATTCTGTTTTTTTCAATTCCAAAATATTATGCCAATCCAAATCATATATGAATACTCTCGGCGCTGACGCAGTCTATCGATTCTTTTACATGTGACAATTCTTGAACATCGGCATCAAATTGAAATTGAAGGGCCAGTCTTAAAAAACCTTGCAGACATTCAAGAATTCGAGTTACCCGATTACGCTGAATCATCGCAGATCCGAACCTAAATGATTACTCATAAACATTTTCGGCTTATCCGGCATCCAAGTTTAGTCGATTTTGTAAAAAAGTCATGGTTGAAACCAGGTAGAACTTTCAATAGAAGCACTTTTATCGGAAATAATTTCAAACCCAAAAGAATAATTTGTAATATTTACCGAATTTTTAATAACAATATTGATTTACTTGAACCTCTGTACACTTCTCATTAGATTCAACATTATAGATAAATCAAATCTCTACTATTATTAATAGAGTAGGTCTATGAATACAATCCAAGTAGATGGGAACAGTCTGACTGTCGAAGAAGTGTTTCTTGTAGCATGCAAACATACTCCGATAAATCTGACGCAAAAAGCAATAAAAGCGATCAAACGGTCCAGAAAATTAATAGACCAATGGCTTTCAAAAGATGTCGCAATCTATGGTGTCTCCACGGGTGTCGGCGAGTTCAGTAATGTGAAAATCAATTCAAACGATTTAAAGTCATTACAGCGAAATCTTGTGATGAGTCATTCTGCAGGTACCGGCGATCCGCTTCCGCCTGAAGTGGTTCGTGCAATGATGCTGCTTCGGGTGAACGCATTGGCAAAAGGATACTCCGGCATTCGGGTTGAAACACTGAAAACGGTTATGGATTTTTTAAATAAAGGCATCACTCCAATTATTCCATCACAAGGATCGGTCGGTTCGAGTGGAGATCTTGTCCAGCTAGCTCATTTAGTTTTGACAATGTTCGGAGAGGGAAAAGTTTTGTACGATGATGATGTAATGGATGCAAACCTTGCGTTGAAAAAAACCGGCATCGATCCCGTCGAACTTCATGCAAAAGAAGGACTCGCATTGATCAATGGCACTCAAATGATGACGGCTTATGCCGCGCTCTGCATCCACGAAGCTAAGAATCTTGTAAAGCAGGCAGATATTTCTGCCGCGTTGAGTATTGAAGCATTGAAAGGAACCGATCGCGCATTCGATAAACGAATCCACGATCTACGTCCGTATCCAGGCCAGCAAGCTGTTGCGGCCAACATGTTAAAATTGATGAAGGGAAGCGAGATACGAGAATCGCACAGACATCCTCATAATAAAGTTCAGGACGCTTATTCATTGCGATGTATTCCTCAGGTGCACGGTGCGTCGCGGGATGCGATTGAGTATGTCTATAATATTGTTTCCGTCGAAATAAATTCAGCAACCGATAATCCATTGATATTTCCCAAGGAAGGCGATTATCTCGAGGGCGGGAATTTTCACGGACAACCGATAGCGCTCGCGATGGATTTTCTTGCCATCGCATTGGCTGAGCTAGCTAACATTTCGGAGAGACGCATCGAACGATTGGTAAACGGATCGCTGAGCGGCCTCCCCCGATTTCTTACAGCAAACGGCGGGTTGAATTCCGGATTGATGATTGCACAATATACTGCCGCTTCACTCGTCTCCGAAAATAAAGTTCTCGCACATCCTGCGAGTGTAGATTCGATACCGACATCGGCAAATCAAGAAGATCACAATAGCATGGGCTCGATCAGCGCCCAAAAAGCCTGGCGTATTCTGCATAATGTACAAAATGTGATTGCTATAGAACAAATGGTTGCAGCACAAGGAATCGATTTCCATCGGCCGTTAAAATGCGGAGTGGGAACAGAATCAGCTTATCGGACTATCCGCCAGCACATCGAACATCTGGATCTCGATCGTGTAATCTATAATGATATTCAGACTTCGTTAACATTGCTGCGGTCCGGTCAGGTGCTGCACAATGTTGAGAAAACAATAGGAAAATTGAAGTAAGGTTGATTAGCAACACAATAATGACAAGGGTGTTTGCGTAAGCTCACAAAGAATTTGAGCTGACTCTTGCACATCTCGAAAAAATTACTATTAATTAATAAGTGCAGTTCCCTCATACCAGTGTCGTTTAAATCGATATGTTGAAATGATTCGGTCCGTTTTTAAGTAGTTTGAACGGTACTGTGCTCTGTTTTTTGTTGGGAAAGATAGTTGACAGGTCACCAGGAAATATTTGATATTATCTATCATAAAACTAAATCAGGATATAAACATCTTCAAATATAATTGAAGAGAAGATCATTGCATCGAGAGTACATGAACGTCTGCCATCGTACAATATATATTTGCTTTTTCTTCGGACTTTTTGCCGTGCGGCTTCACGGCCAAGTGATACCATATGAAGAACCATCTGTGCCATCTCCATCCCCAAAATATGAATTTCGCGGTGCGTGGGTTACGACGCTTGGAGGTAAAGTATGGCCAAAAACAAATGATCCGGTTTTGCAGCGTCAGGACCTTGAAAAAATTTTTGATAGGCTCCGGCAAAATAATTTCAACGCTGTTTTATTTCAGGTCCGGGCACGCGGCGATGCAATGTATCCGTCGCGATTTGAACCGTTCGCCGCATCGTTAACCGGAAAGATTGGCGGAAAACCAGAATATGATCCGCTTAAATTTGCCATCGAGCATGCGCATCAATACGGGTTGGAATTCCATGCATGGTGGAATGTATGTAAGGTTGCAGACGGGAATGATCCTCCTCCATTGTCGAATCCTGCACACGTCGTAAATCTTCATCCGACTTGGGTCAAACGCTGGAAAAATAAAAATACGAATGGAAACTCAAACGGTAATGGTCATGGCTCGGTAGAGTGGTGGATTGATATTGGTATTCCTGAAGCACGCACATGGCTCGTCGATGTAGCAATGGAACTGGTAGAAAAATACGACATCGATGCAATCAATTTCGATTATCTTCGTTATCCGGGACAGGAGTTTGATGATAGACTGACCTACGATCGGTATGGCGGTTCGATGTCTCTCGATGAATGGCGTCGACACAATGTGACGAGCTTCTTACGCGAGTTTTACAATCATGCTATTGCGCTAAAGCCTCACTTGAAAGTCGGCGCAGCGCCAATCGGTATTTATCAGAATCTCGAAAATGTAACAGGCTGGCAAGCTTATTCAACATTGTATCAGGATACCAAACAATGGTTGAAGGAGGGAATCATCGATTATATCATTCCTCAATTGTATTGGGAATTATATTCGAATCCCCGTTTCAACATTTTATTGCGCGATTGGCAGGCGGATGCATGCGGCAGACATATTTATGCCGGCATTGGAGCATTCCGATCGAGTGTGCTGCCTCAAATTCCGGCAATGATCGACTCCGTGCGAATTATCGGAGCGGGGGGACAATGTTATTTCACTTACAATGATGTTCGTGATGGTTCGATTTTTCAATATCGTTATTCGTCTCCAGCGATCATACCGCCGATGCCATGGAAACATCCGGTTGTCGCAGAACCACCGAGAAACTTGCGAATAACAGAAACTAGTTCAGGAGTTTTCAAACTCGAATGGGATCCTTCTCCTGAATTAAATTCGAGTGATAAACCGACACACTACATCGTGTACAGATCCGAGACACTTGAGTTCGATATCAAAAACGCCGATTGCATGATTTCTGTGCTTCCTTCGACAGAAAATTATTTTATTGATTTAATGGAACACCCTGAGTCGGCGCATTATTATTATTTTGTCACAGCTGTAAATAATAGTAATGTCGAGAGCCAGCCATCGAACGAAGTTCGAGCGGAGATGAAAGAAGCGATAGTAATGCGTCAACGGGTTCAAATGAAAACACTCCTGGCTCAAAACTATCAGAACCCAGCAGAAAAGGAGACATTTCTAACGTACCAATTGGGATCACGTTTGAATGTCAGACTCACGGTGTTCGATCAATCCGGAAATGAAGTCGAAAAATTGGTCGATGCAGTTCAGGGGCCGGGAATGTATTCCTATCCATTATTCACGTTTCGTTTGTCGAAAGGAATTTATAGGTACACTCTAACGACAGATATCGATTCACTATCAAAATATTTCTTTGTAAAATAGAAACGAGGGAATTCATCAGGTCTTACTTTATTGCATTTTAATTGGTTCTTTTGTAAGTTCCGAAAACATTCCGTAACAGGGGACGGTTGGATTGGTGTGGGGAATTTCAAATAAAATATACCGCGATTCATGGCGCGATTTTCAAGTAATGAAATACGGCGGTCGTTTGCCTGCTCGAATGATTTTAACGAAATTTTCGATGCATTCGAAGATGCTGTTCAGCAACGGCTAAACGACATAGAATTATACCGTCTCCTTTTTTGGAATCACTCGCTTACACCTGATGAGCTATGTTTGTTCGGCGAAAAACTTAGCAAAGAATTTCCGCAACTTGCATACGACATCTATCGATGGCTGGCGAGCGTTTTTGCAGTCACGTACTCAACCTACGACAACTATGAGCTAGCGTTGAAATATTATAAAAAAGCTGCCTATTCAAATCCATCTCAACCGGAACCGTATCTCGACGCATGTGATTGTTACGAACCCGATTTGAATATTCCACCGATCGATGTGTTGATCGAATTCCTCCGGGATGGATCAGAATATTTAAAAAATCCTCGCCCGTTATATCAGAAGCTGGCTTACTTTTATTCTCTGCTTGGCGAAAAAGATCTCAGCGAAAAGTACAGGCAGAAAGCGGAAGAAAGTGAAACGCCGGAGAAACCACCGTCCGAACCGAGCACTCCCACTCAACCGGATCAGCCCGCATGAATTCACTGCGCGGCTATTCGTACATCATGCTTGCGACGGTGTTCTGGGGATTCTCTGCGACGGTTGCAAAATTTCTTTTCACGCATAATGTAGATACATTGATCATTGTTCAAACACGCTCAACTCTCGCGTTTCTCGTCCTGGCGTTTATTTTGTTATTAACGAATCGATCGGCTTTCCGAATTCAAATAAAAGATCTTTCGAAATTTATTCTCGTCGGTGTCATCGGAATCGCGTACACAAATTTTTCTTATTATTACACAGTGAAAGTTTCTACAGTCGCAACTGCAATTCTTATCCAATACATAGCGCCCGTTTTTATTATGATTTATATGGTGATGAAAAAGGAGGAACATTTCACCGTTGAGAAATGTGTGGCGTTGATATTCTCACTCGGCGGTTGTTTTTTAGCGGTCAGCGGCGGACATTGGTCGGCAATCCAGTTGCACGGCTGGGGAATAGTAACCGGAATAACATCTGCATTTTCATTCACGATCATGATTATCGCCGGCAAGCATGTGATGAAACAGTACAGCCTCTGGACAATGCTGGTTTACGGTTTCGGTATCGCGGCGCTATTTTGGTTGTTCATTAATCCTCCGGCGAAAATATTTTCACAGGGATACACTTCCGGCGATTGGTGGATTTTTTTCTTTTTCGCTATGGGATCGATACTCATACCGTATTCGCTTTTTAACGCCGGGCTCCACATTATCGAAGCCAGCCGGGCAAGCATCATTGGAACGCTTGAACCTGTTGTGGCAATCCTCTCGGCATATTTTATAATCGGGGAAGGATTATCGACAGCACAAATTGTGGGTGCGTGTTGTGTGATTGCGGCTATCATTGTTCTGGAAATTTGGCGTGAAGAGAAGGCGGAACTATGAGCCGCACCGAACACCGCATGCAAAAACTAAGAACCGCGCTGAAGCGGCGCCAGCCCGACCTGACGATCGTGATGGAAAATATTCACGATCCGCATAACGTCAGCGCAATATTTCGTTCAGCCGATGCCGTTGGTGTGATGCAGATACAACTTTTGTATACGTTCGAAAAATTTCCAAAGATTGGCGAGAAGAGTTCCGCAAGCGCACGCAAATGGATAGACCGGCGGCAGTTCAAATCGATTGCAGAATGCTATGCGACACTTCGCCGCGAAGGATTCACAATTTATGCGACGCATCTCGGTGAAAAGGCACGGTCGTTGTATGAGTTGGATCTGACGAAACCCGTTGCGCTCGTCTTCGGCAACGAACACCGCGGCGTCTCGGATGAAGCGGCATCGCTCGCCGACGGAAATTTTATTATACCGATGAACGGCATGATACAAAGTTTGAACGTTTCGGTAGCTTGCGCAGTGTCGATGTACGAAGCTTACCGCCAGCGGTGGGCGGCGGGACAATATGCCGCACCGAAGTTTTCGCCGGACGAATTTGAGCGGATGTTGGAAGAGTGGGCTTTAAAAAAGTAGTTATATTTTAAATACAGAAGCTTTAGCTCATTTCTGAGTACACTCAAAATAGAATTTGTTTATTCTATTCTCAATCTTTTAAGAATTAATTTTTTCCTTATAGATTGGATTTTTTGAATGATTTCTGTATTTATGTGTAAGGCGGAACCAAGAATAGTTTCATCATATTTTTCTAAAATTTGCTCAATGGTATCTTTTTTTTCAAAGAGATATCTATAAGTATCAAAATTATTATCGCTTATAGCGATTAGTGGCAACGGTAGATATTTAAACTCTTTAGGTGTTAGTTCTAAAACTCCACCACCATAATATCTACCGTCAAGTTCAGCAAATGTTAAAGTAAGTGAATTATAAAATGAATAAATAAAATTTTCAATCATGTAATCTTCTTTCATCGAGAGTTTATAAGCTGAATCTGTAACAAGAACGTTAGCGTCATTTTTGAGGATTTTCGGATAATGATAACTCCTCTTAAAGAAAAAACCATCAGACGCTGATCCAATATTGGGAATGACGTACCATTTATCCCGAACCTTGCATTTGTATCTATCTTTGATTCTTGATACTTCACCACCTTTCAGGTATGTTCTCAATTGTTCTGGTAATAAGTTTTTATTTTTATCGGGGATACATAAAAGTTTTGATGGCCTACCATCAGAGATTAATTTATTGAAATCATCTTGATCAAAAACCACACTACCATTAACGAATACTCCTTTTTGTATTATAGGTTTGGTGAATCGCTTTAATTTGTACTCTCTCTCAATAGCGGAATTTATAATAAAAAAATCATTTGCAGCCGTAACAATACCTGGTCTTGATTCGCAGTAATGATCTATTGTCTTAAGTTGCCCCTTTAATTGTAGTATTAATTCTATGTCTTCTGATGCTATAGAATGATGTGTCCACTTAACATTTGTATTACTCAAAGATTTATTAGAAGAAAGAATATATGATCGCTTCATTAATTGGTCTTTATTCTTAATACGAGTATAATATTGTCCTTTATTTTTTGCATTCTTAAAACACATTAACACAATGGTATCCTGACCAATTTGATCAAAAAGTAAATCGTCAAATGTAAATATTTCTATTCTATCAAACATTGATATGAGATATGAACGAATTTCTCGCGAAAAATTTACCTGCAATAATTCGGCAGGTAGAACGAACGCTAGTATTCCATTCGCCTCCAGCAATCGTGAACACCTAATGAGAAAAGCTGACCATATATTCTTTACTGAAGAATTAGATAAACCTTCCGTTTGATGAATATCATAGCATCTATTTAATTGTTTTTTAGTGAGCAAGTTCTTTCTGATATAGGGAGGATTTCCAATGATTAATGAATACCTTGTATTTAAGTACTCATGAATTTTGAGAAAATCTGAGTTGATAAATAAATATTTAGTATTCAAGCGGGATTCTATGGAGGATTGATTGATAGTTTTTTCTAATTCGATTTTGTTTTTTTCAATCGATGTAAAGAAATAATTTTTCTTTGTATTAAGAAATTTAGATGAATTAAATGCCTTGATAAAAACACCATCGCCCACACTTGGTTCTAAAATTGATATGTTATCTTGCTTATCAATATATTGCAGAACATGAGTTATTATAAAATCAGCTAAATAAAAAGGTGTATAATACGAGCCAGTGTTTTTATTTGTTTTCAAGGTTTTCTGATATCTGAAAGTTTATAAGGTCTAATTTTATCCCGTTTATGCAAATGAGTTGCGATTGATACAATAAGATCAAATGCTCTATTCGTCAATTTCTTATCATTTATATTTTTTATTAATTTATTTACCTCTTGTAAAAGATTTTCTCCTCTATTTTTTAATGAAAATTCCCTTCTCTCATAAATAAGTTGAGGCCTATTTAAATAGAGTCTATGAATTAAATATTTTGCTGAAACATATTTACCATTTATAGAAAAATGAGGATCTATATCGAATAAAGTAGAATAATCTGTCTTACTTGGATCCGGATAACAAATATTTTCCAAGTCAGCTGGATCGCCTGGCCAATCATCACTCTTGAATCTATTGCAGACAGGACAAGCATAGAAAAGATTACAAATATCATTTTCAAGATTTTTGAATTCATCTCTCGATTTTGGCCGAAAATGATCAATTTGGTAATGATCGATACCTCCCCAAGAGGATTCGTGAATTGCACAATAAACACATTGATGATAGCACTCCTCCGCAATTTGTTCTTTCCACTCGGTATAATTTCCCCTCAGAGGCTGATTAAGGGGACTCTTATATATGAGTTTCCAATTCATCGGCTTTTAGACTTCTTTGTACTGTATGTACTTTTCTTTTTGTCTTTAAGTTTTTCTTTCAAAATATTTTTTAATATTTCCAATTCCTGAATTTGTTTTTCATATTCGGAAAGCCATTTTTGTCTCTCGTCAAATCCAACATAAGGTAATTCAAGATATACTTGTAACGCCCTTAATTTGTCCATCAATTTGGGATCAGAATCACCACCTGCAATTTTTTTGGTCAATTTATCAAATTCACTTAGTTCAGCTACATTCAAATCTAAATATTTTTGTGCCGCTCGAATAATAATAGGAACATAGTTATCACCCTCCTTGATAAACAAATTACGATTTACTATATATTCGAATTGATTCATTTTTTCCAACAATTCTTCATCTTCCGAAAAATTCGTTACAGCAAATATCGGGAAATTTTTTAGCCTAGTTCGCAAGAAACTGACAAGGTCATTCCCTTTATAATCAACAGGTCCATCATCATCATTGCTCTGATCATTTAGTCTTTCATCAAGTATAAAGAGACAAACATCTCTATTTTGTACGAAAGAAATATATTGATTTATTTCTCTAAAAGGTGATTGTGTAATTACACTCAATGAACTTTTAAATTTTTTAAGGTAGTGGAAAAGAGCTGTGGATAATGTTTCACTTTGTTCAATATTATCATCTATAGATAGCGATGTTCGACATATTAATCTTCCTTAGGCAACCATATTTTAAATCGAGCACCCTTTAATTCTTTATCATGTCCAAACGATATCTCTCCTTGTAAATCTTCTACAATAGATTTTACTATTGTCAATCCTAGACCAGTTCCCATACTACTACTATTAGTCAATCCCTTTATTTTTGTTGAAAACAATGGTTCGAATATTCTATGCTCGAATTCTTTTGCTATTCCAGGGCCTGAATCTGCAATTGTAAATGAATATCCTTCTTTCTTTGATCTGTCATCTCTATCTATCGAAATTCTGATTTTTCTTTGACCAGGTTTCAATAAACAAGCTGTATAAGCATTCGTCAAAAGATTTATTAAAATGGATTCTATATCCATTTGAAATGTTTTACTATGAATATTATCACCTCTGATATCATCTATTTTTATGGATGCTGCTTCGAGAGCTGGTTTTAATTCATCAACCACTTTTGATATTGTTTTTTTTATCGATATTATTCTTTTTTGTCTTTTCTCTCGCTGTACTCTTGTCAATGCATAAGCTCCCCAAGCAGCAACTTTATTAGAATGTTTTAATGCTTTCTCTAATTCAATTAGGGCTTTATCCACTTGAGGTGGAGATTCTGTTAATACTAATTTTGCAGTTGTAGTTGATCCTTTAAATTGGGTAATTGATCTTTCAGTTTCATGGCCGAATACGGCAGAGGATATACCCACTGTTGCTAATCCACTTAACACTCTTTGCCAATTCAGCAATTCAGTAATTGTCGTACCAATATCTTCTGATATAATTTCGACTGTATCTATTGTTTTTGACAAAGGTTTAATGAGAGTGAATGGATCTAATTTTTCGCCTTTTATTTCGATGTCATCTTTTATTGCAGTTAAATTTTCATTTACAATCTTGAGTTTCCCTATTATTATTTCTGATTCTTTCTGCGGAGATATTTTTTTTCTTCCTTGCCGATTTTTCTCTATTTGTGGATAAATTTTAGCTCTATGGGATTCCAACATTACAATGGAACCCATAACCAACGTAGCTAATTCATCAAAAACTTCATTCTCAATCAATCCTTCTCTACCAGCGCTATCGGTAAGTTTTAGATTATCATCCCTCGTAATAAAAGCTGCTCCAACAAGTTGATTAGGATTAACCATATAATCTTCACCTCTACCAATACCGGCTGGATTCCTAGATTTTCTATCGCCTAATTGGAGCCAATCATATCCAAATGGTGCAGAAGGAAATCCGTATGGGCGGACCGCAATATTGTCTCTATAAATTTTTACCCCAGCATTATTATCAAGAAATGTTCTTAAGTCCTGCAACTTGAAATCTGTACCGGTAATAGAAGCAGCCTCTCTAAGGAAGAATAAAAGTTTAATATTAACAGGTCCAATTGTCAAATCTTCTGATATATCCGATGAAATATCTCGCGGGGTTAATCTCGACAATAACTGTTGCCACTTTATTATTTCGGTAATTTCTTCGTTATGGTATTTGTCTTTAATGCTATAATAAATTTCTGGGCCTTTTCCTTCATATATAGCTGTCAACTCAATTTCAGAGGCTTTAAAGAAATGAGAATCTACTTTTTTTGAATATTCCTGTGCAATATCAGTCTTCATGTTGATTTCAAAATCGGCGACTTCATTGAATGGTGGGGTCAGTGCAGATAATTCATAGTAAAGGTTTTCAATATTACTCGGTGTCCAAATTTGGCGAAGTTTTGTAATTATTATTTCAGTGCCTGATATACTTGTGCAATCATTTTTAGGTGGTATATTAATATGCGTGGGATGGGTGATCTCAACGTCAATGTCAAAAACATCCTTACCTTCAGTATCAAATTCATCCCAATTAACTTTCAAACCAACAAGATCACTTTGTTCAGTCTTGGTAATAAGTTCAAGGCAAGCGCCTAATCGATCTGTAGAAATGCGCCCTATCCCTTTTTCGCCTGTTTTTCTTCTTTTTAGTTGGCTTAATCTGGATTCTCTTTTATTGGAAAAGCCAATTCTCAACCAGTTATTAAAAAGTTCATCTTGCGTCATCCCAAAACCATTGTCAGCAACGCGTATAATTCTATTTTCTCCTTTGGAAAGGACTTCAACATCTACATTTTGAGCATCAGCATCATAGCTATTTTTCACTAATTCAATGAGTGCTGTTGTATGATCTTTGATACTATCGCGACCTAGATGAATTAAAGTTTTTGCATCAATGGAGAATCTTTGAAATTTTTGATCTAATTTTGAAAGGAGATTTGATAATTTGACAATCGATCGATAGTCTAAATTTTGGGATGCCAACAATTTTTGCAATTCATTTTTTATTTCGTCTTGCTTCATATTGAAAGTAAACACAATAATATTATTATTAAATTAGTAAACAAATTACACGATTTCCTTCATACTTTGTGCGCACGTTTGTTGACATTCAGAACTCGTTTTTTACACACTAATAACTTTATTAATGTTATTTTCATTCGTCAGGTGGTGTCTTAGTTCAACTCACATTTGCAAGAAATGTAACTAAAATGAAATTTAATCACAATTCCTTGAATATAATTCCTTCAAAATTCTTTTTTATTTTTCGCTATTATAGAACACTTATGATTCTCAATTTTTGATGAGTGGTCAATATATTCTTTCTAAATTACGTCATGCGCATATGGTAATTCGCCCATCGGCTTTTGACATTTTACAAATTCTAATTTGGCCACTTCGCGAAGAAAAAGTTACAAGAGAAATGATTGCAATATGCGAAGTCGACGAGTAATATCATTTTTTTATCTTTTAGTCATCTAAATAGCCACCCCACCACAATACCTGCAATCATGCTTTCCGAAATGCTCATCAGCGGGAACATCATCTCATATTCCCAGATCACGTTGGTTTGGTAACGCTTGAGGAAAATCCGCGGCAGTGAAACCAACACTCCGACTGCGAAGCCGAATTTCATTCCGGTAATCGGCCCCGTGCCGATAAAGTGCAGCGTGTATAATTGAACGAAAAAGATTGAGAATAAAAAAACGGCAATGAACAGCCATCCGATATGGTGGTGCAAATTCTGTTCTTCCGAAAAAAAATCCTGATACTTCTTTCTGACACTCCGGAAAATGAAATGATATCCAACGTATTCAACAAATAAAGAAATCGCAATAACCGCTGCCATCGATATGACGTATGTTTTGAGATTCATTTTTAACTTTTTAATTTTTCCTTTTTCCTTTCTAATAATACATTATCCTCTTGATTAATTCCACTAACTCTTCTATATTTCTCATAATCACACAACCACCATAACTTTATTAGAGAAAGACCGCACCATGGATACAACATCGGTTACCTATGCAGGCTTTTGGAAACGTTTTGCGGCACACCTCGTCGATAGTTTTATTATCGGAGTATGCAGCATGATTATTATTCTCCCTGTCGTAATTATGATGGGGATCGGATTTGGCGCGAGTGCAATCGACATGGAGGGTTCTGAAGAAATGATTCCTGTGTTGATCGCGTTATTAGGCGCCTATCTTCTGGTAGTACTCATCGCCGTGATATTGACCTGGCTGTACTACGCGCTCATGGAATCATCTTCTAAACAAGGAACCCTTGGAAAGATGATACTGGGAATAGTAGTAACCGACATGAATGGCGGCCGTATCACCTTCGGCCGTGCAACAGCGCGGTACTTTTCGAAGATACTTTCCGGTTTGATTTTTGGGATAGGATATATCATGGCAGGATTCACTGAGAAGAAGCAAGCACTGCACGACATGATTGCGGGTTGTCTTGTGGTGAATAAACCTTATGTGTTGCCGCCAAGTTCGAACCAGCAATCACTGGAACTTCAATAAGTAAAAGGATGGAAACTAACGCCGGTCGTGATAAAAGGCCGGCGTTGCTTTATAACTCCTCCGAAAAAATTCTCTTGCGACAAGTTTCTTTTTCAATTGCGAAATGTGCCTCGTGAGATCGATTTCTTTCGAGCAGGCTTTATTTCAAATGTCGAAGATGAAACGGTGTGCTTTCAGAAACTAAAAGGGACGTATGTAATTGATAGTTTGAAGAAAGGATGCCATTGATTCGAAGATCAGAATATCCGAAAATATTCAAGCAAGCCCCAGCACAAATTCAAACACACTAGCAATTCGCACAAACCCCTCTGCCTACCAATGTGCTCAGTTTTGTAGTTTAACGGTTTCTAATTATATTTATGTAGCGGGAATCATCCTGCGGGTGAATCCTGCAATAAGCATAGTCGAGCAATACTAATGAAAGATACATTATGATGAAAGAAAAAACTTCTGCAAAAGTATTTCTATTAATACTAATCGTAGCAGCGATTACATGGCTTGGTGCAATCGACATCCGGGCATTGCAAGGAAGCACACTGCTTGAATTCGGCACGCTGAATTTCCTGCCGCATATTGATTTTATAGTCGAGTTTAATACTTACAAACTCATCGGTTTAACTTCCATCATTCTCGATTTTTCATATCTTGTTGTCTTTATTTGTGCGATTTTGTATCTTCGATCAACGCACTACCGTTTTAAAGAACAGGGATGGTTAATGATGAGTGCGCTTCTTTTTTTTATTTTCTCACCGGCTGAGTTTTATACAATATGGCTCGACTGGAAATTCATCGGTGTAGTATTTTGGTGGAATGGTGATGTGACGTACTTGCGAACGCTTTTCGTAGAACGTATCATGGCGTTGCGTGGTGTTCCGGTTATAGCCTTACTTTCTTATTATACGATCATCGGTTTTGCGGTATGGAAGCCGTTAGTCCGGCCGATTGAAGAGAAACCGGCCGAAGAAGAAGACATGGATGAATAAATGGATTACGAGTTACTCAATCAGGATCTTCAAGAGTTATGCGAACAACTATCGATTAAAGTGCGATATGAAAAAGGCGATTTTGACGGTGGATATTGTATTTTGTTCGATCAACGAGTTATCGTTGTAAATAAAAAATTGCCCGCGCAACGGAAAGCGGCTATTCTCGCGTTGAGCGTGAATGAATTCGGCATCGACAACGTTTATATCAAACCGTTGATCCGAGAATTTATCGACGATGAAGTCGCGAAGGCGCGCCGCGGAGCGAATGTATAATAGTATCTTCCGGGAGTACAATTATGAAAATTTTAATTTTAAACGGCCCGAACCTAAATCTGCTTGGACAGCGAGAACCTGATGTCTATGGCGCTGCGACGCTTGATGACATGGCAAAATCGTTGAGAAAGGAATATCCACAGGTTCAATTTGAATTTTCGCAGAGCAATAGTGAGGGTGAACTTATCGATATTCTGCATAAGGCGATGGACCGAACATATAATGGCGTCGTTATTAATCCCGGGGCGTATACTCATTATTCGTATGCGATACGCGACGCGATTGCGTCACTTCCTGTACCCACGATCGAAGTTCACATTTCGAATGTTCACAAGCGGGAAGAATTCCGGACACGATCGGTGACTGCGGCGGCATGCGCAGGCCAAATTGTGGGATTCGGTATGCGCGGGTATTCCATGGCTGTTAGTGCGCTTCTCGATCAGGACGAATCACACTCATGATTAAAGCGATCATTTTTGATCTCGATAATACACTTGTCGATTTCATGGCAATGAAAAGCCAGGCGGTTGAGGCGGCAATTCATTCCATGATCGATGCCGGACTTAAATTGTCTCCTGAGGAAATTCGGGCTCGCATTGATGCAATTTATAAAGAACGAGGAATTGAATTTCAAAATGTGTTCGATGAACTTCTGTACGATGTATTTCGGAAGGTTGATTATAAGATTCTTACTGCAGGAATTATTGCGTACAGGCGCGCACGAGAGGCGGCGCTCGTCCCATATCCTCATGTGTATATCACGCTGATGGAATTACTCAAGTTGGGTATCAAGCTTGCGGTCGTGTCTGATGCTCCAGCCCGTGAGGCGTGGCTGCGTCTTTGTTATTTGAATTTTCATCATATTTTCGATGTCGTCATAACATTCGACGATACTGGTCAGCGAAAACCTCATAAAGCTCCATTTCGAAAAGCTCTTGAATTGCTGAATGTTTTTCCTGATGAAGCTTTGATGGTGGGTGATTGGCCGGAGCGTGATGTCGTGGGAGCTTCGAAGGTCGGCATGAAAACGGTTTTCGCGCGATATGGCGACACATTCGGAACAAAACAATCGAATGCAACTTTCGACATCGATGATGCATTTCAAATTATCGAAATCGTAAAAAAAGAAAATGGGTGGAACTGAGATGATTCGTGGTATTGGTGTGGATGCCGTGGAAATTCAGAGAATAGAAGAATTGATTGTACGATGGGGCGATAAATTTCTTGAAAAAATATTTACACAAAAAGAAATTGAATACTGTTCTGCCAAAAAAAATCCTTCACAACATTATGCTGTTCGATTCGCAGCCAAGGAAGCGCTTTCCAAAGCGATGGAAACAGGATGGACAGGAATATTCCAATGGAAGGATGTTGAGGTTGTGAACGCGACTTCCGGAAGGCCCGAAATCCGTACGTATGGGAAGATATCAGATGCACTTTCACAAGTTATCATTAATATTTCTCTCTCACACACCGATAATATAGCTGTAGCCGTTGTAATAGTGGAAACCAATCAGGGATGATGTTGCAGAAAGTTAAATAGTTTAATATATTCAACCAGTTCGTCTTTGGAAAACATAAATCACGTTGTTCACAAAATCTTATTTTAACGCGGGAGGAAATATGAAGAGAAGTGCTATCATTCTGTTGACTTGTGCAGTATTATGTATGAGCTTGTTTTTTGTGTCGTGCAAGAAAAGCTCCGGCAGTTCGACCAGCTCAAATAATCCAGGCGGCAATAATCCGGGCAGCAACTTGTACGGTTCAGGGTCGTTATCATTCACTGCAGGCTCGCTAGGGAATTTAAGTTTTAGCGGGTCATGGACCGGGGTTTCTGTCGGGAGCTCTGGTACTGCGGTGGAAGCGTTAACTGGAACTAGCGGCTCGGATCATGCTGCTATTATCTATGCTTATGATTGGCATAGCTCTAACAACTGGGATAATGCTATGTTGGATTTGACTTCGAGTACTGCAATAGCTCCCGGTACTTACACTACCAACACCGGACTTCTGTTCTTTTTTACAAAAGGAAGCACATCGGCCACCGATAATTCGAACGAGTATCTTTGACTAGTGGTTCATGCACTATAACGAGTTATTCTGCAAGCGGGATGCAAGGAACATTCAGTGGCACTGCTTCGAAATTATCAGATCAAACTACGATTTCTATCACAAATGGTTCGTTTAATGTAACATTCGGAACTGAGACAATGTAAAAGGAACTAGGCTATTTGTAATTTTCTTTCCAAAGAACACCAGCGCTCGAGATTATTGCTGGTGTTTTTTTGTGTAAGCTGAAGATAATGAGGATCAGCTTATATACTCAATAATAGAATATGCTATGTCACTTCATTTTCAACAAGCATGTCAAACGATTTTTGTTTCAAATACAAACTCCAGAAGATATCAGATATGGATGGATGTGAGGATATTAGATGCACTTTCACAATTAATCATTCATCTATCTCTCACACGTATCGATACAATAGCTGTGGTAACTATTGAAACACGACAGAGATGATATTGTGGAATGCCAGATTGTTTATTATATTAGTTCGTCTTTTGAATACATAAACCATGTTATTCATAACATCCTATTTTAACGCGGGAGGAAATATGAGGAGAAGCGCTATCGTTCTATTTGCTTGTGCAGTATTTTGTATGAGCTTATTGTTCGTGTCGTGCAAGAAAAACTCCAGCAGTTCTACCAGCTCCTGACTTGTCCAAATAGAGTTACACATTAAAAAAGGATTAGAAAATGGAACAAAATGATTAAATTTATGAGGGGTTGTCATACTAAGGGTAAATTTCAGGCATGTTTCATATTCGTGAGACGAAGACCGGTTCCAAAGCCACAGCAATACAAGTCGTACGATACGAAGATCGTAAATTAATCGTTGTCAAACATATTGGTAGTGCACATGACAAAAAAGAGATACAAGCATTAAAAGAAGCTGCAACCGACTGGATCGAGAAAGAAACAAAACAACAACCCCTTTTTTCAAAGTCATTACCCTCAACTAATATCCAACCGAAACAATTACGATATCTTGGATTTCGATATGTCCTCGTGTATGAAAGTTTATATACCTTATGCAAGGTATTCAAGTTTCATTGGTTGCGAAATAAACTTTTTCTTGACTTGGTAATTACCCGCATCATTGAACCGGGATCGAAACTCCAGTCAATAGAATTTCTCAAAGAGTTCATCGGCATTGAACATACACGGCAAGATTTATATAGACAGCTTCCGACATTTCTCAAAATGAAATCCACCATTGAATCGGATGTTCTTGCGATGGCTCGAAAAGAATTCGAGTTCGATTTTTCTCTCGTCTTTTATGATGTCACGACGTTGTACTTTGAGAGTTCCGAAACGGATGAACTGCGACAATGTGGATTTTCAAAAGATAACAAATTCAATCAACCACAGATCGTTCTCGGACTCTTAGTTACCGATAAAGGATTTCCCGTCGGCTATCAAATATTTGAAGGGAAGAAATTTGAGGGGCACACATTAGTGCCTGTTATTAAGCGTTTTAAGCGAAAACACAAGATTAAGACGTTCACTGTTGTTGCCGATGCTGCAATGATTAGTGCCGACAACATCAAAGCTCTTCGCTCTTCAAAACTCCAGTATATTGTCGGTGCCAGAGTAGCAAACCTACCGCTGAAGTGTATCAAGACAATTAGCGCACAACTAAATCAGAAGGACACGACAACAATTCGTTTAGAAACAGATCTTGGTGATTTGGTGTGCGAATTTTCCGCGAAGAGATTTGCCAAAGACAAACGAGAAATGGAAAAAGGAATTGCAAAAGCAGAGAACATTCTCAAGAATCCTGGAACGATAAAGCGAGTAAAATTTATTACATCGGAAAACAATTCCTACACACTCAATTCGTCACTCGTTGAAAAAACAAAGTTACTACTTGGTATCAAAGGGTATTACACAAATCTTTCAAAATCAGAGTCGAGTGATCGTCTTGTTATTGAACACTACCACAATCTTTGGCGTGTCGAACAGGCGTTTAGGGTTACAAAAAGTGATTTGCAGATTCGACCCATCTACCATTTTAAGCAGGAGGCAATTGAAGTTCATACACTCATTTGTTTTGCAGCATTGGCGTTGTGCAAATACTTGGAAATCAAAACTGGTAAATCTACGAAAGCGATTTTGAAATTATTGAAGGGTGTGACTGATGCCACCTTAGTTGATACTTTTACTGGAGAAAAAATAACGCTGAGATCTGACATCCCAAATGAAGTTGATCTTCTCTTAAAAATAATTGGCTATTCATGATTGATTTAGCCTTCTTTTTTGAGCCACATTCTTTGCCATACTAATTTGGACAAGTCGGGAAACTCCAGCAGTTCTACCAGCTCAAATAATCCAGGCGGCAATATTTACGGTTCAGGATCGTTATCGTTTAGCACCGATTCGTTTGGCGATTTTAGTTTTAACGGAGCATGGACTGGTGCTGCTGTCGGAAGTTCTGGTTCTGCAATATACGCTATGAACGAAGTAAGCAATTCGGAATATGTAGCAGCGATGTATGGATATGCATGGCATAGCTCTACTAATTGGGATGAAGCTTGGTTGGAGGTAGAATCCAATGGAACTCCAATAACTCCCGGTACCTACACTTGGAATATCAATGGCAACAATTTATTTGTATTCTGGTTTATAAAAGGAGCCACATCGCACACCGTTACATCTGGCGAATATCTTCTATCAACTGGCACATGCATTGTAACAAGTTATTCTTCAAGTGGTATGAAAGGAACATTCAGCGGTACTGCCACAAGATTATCAGACCACAGTACGGCTACTATTACAAATGGCTCGTTTGATGTGACATTCGGAACAATGTAAAAACAACCGGACTTTTTGTCATTTTCTTTTTAAAAAAACACTAACAATAGAAATTATCGCTGGTGTTTTTTTTAATATTAGCGGGAGTCGATCGGGATCGACTTATATAATCGAAAATAATTTTTTATTCGGAAGTTCGAACTGGCATATCTTGCAAATTAATGCGTATTTGCATATATTCAATTCAATATTTATAGAGTCTATCGCATGAAGCAGCTTGGTATAAAAAAGTTGTATTATTCGATAAGTGAAGTCAGCAAGTTGACTGATCTGGAACAATATGTACTCCGATATTGGGAATCGGAATTTGAACAGTTGAAACCCTCCAAAAATCGGGCAGGGAACAGGATTTATACAAACAGAGACATTAAATTAATTCTGTATATCAAAAAATTGCTCAGGGAAGAACGATATACAATTGAAGGTGCGAAACAAGTTCTACAAGCTTATCAGGATGAAAGCGAAGGCGAGCAGCTTGAACTTCTGGCGCCTCAACCCAAGCGAATTCAAATTAAAGACGAACAGCTTCATGCAGATTTGGAAGATACTAAAAATTTTTTGATATCATTGCTTGATAAGTTAAACTGAAAAGCATTCTCTTCACGGAACGTGGCGCAGTACCGCTTGGCAATAGAAATTCAAATGGCGGTCAGGTGTTGTCAACAAAATCTGGTTCACCATGGCATTGTGTGTATACGGAACAATTTTATACCCGTAGTGAAGCAATAAGACGAGAACGAGAGATCAAATCTCGGAAGAAAAGAAAGTTTATAGAAAATTTAATCAGTACAAATTCGGAACGTGGCGCAGTTCCGCTTTGGCAATAGAAATTCAAATAGCGGGAATCCGCGTCCCAATCCATTCTGGATTGGGACGGGACCCGGTAGCGCACCCGAATGGAAGAAATATATTTTGTATACATTTTACAAAGTGAAAAAGATGGTGCGTATTATGTCGGTCAAACTAATAATCTCGACCGTCGATTGAGTGATCATAATGGCGGCCAGGTATTGTCAACAAAATCTGGTTCACCATGGCATTGTGTGTATACAGAACAGTTTTATACTCGGAGTGAAGCAATCAGAAGAGAACGAGAGATCAAATCTCGGAAGAAAAGAAAGTTCATAGAAAATTTAATCAGTACAAATTCGGAACGTGGCGCAGCCCGGTAGCGCACTTGAATGGGGTTCAAGGGGTCGCGGGTTCGAATCCCGCCGTTCCGACAAAAAAACCGATGCCATGGGGATCAATAATATTCCTTATGGCATTTTTCATCGATATTGAAAACAGTGTATTATGAACTGGTTCGCCGAGGAATTACATAAGCAGCGCTCTGCCAAAGGTATCAGTCTGAACGAAATTGCTTCTATCACAAGAATTAACATTCAATTTCTTGAAGCGCTCGAGCAAGGAAACTTTTCCGTTCTGCCTCAAACATACGTACGCGCTTTTCTCCGTGAGTATGCAAAATGTGTCGGTATGGATCCAAATGAGATCATAAAACAATATGAGACTCAACTAGCGAGAGTAAATGATACTGCACACCAACCGGAACAAATTCAAAACGAGTCTACGGGAAAAACCGATCTGGAAAAACATTCCTGGTGGAATATCGGGCGGCTTAGTATCGGAGCGGCACTGGTAATTGTTGCTGCTATTCTTTTTTATCTCGCTTTTTTTCAGCCATCGTCCATGGATTCCGTAAAACAAATTCCCTTCCGCGAAGTGGTGAAAGAATCGGAAAGAGTTGCATTTTCAAAATCAAACGTAAAATCTTCGGATTCGTCGAGGCAACCATCAGCAACACAATCGAAAAATGATAGTCTCTTTCTTGTAGGGTTGACAATCGATAAGGTGTGGCTTAGCATGATCGTTGATGGAAAACGAACGGAGGAATATCTTCTTCTCCCAAATACAAAATATGTGTGGGCTGCTAAAGAAAAATTTACTCTCACTATCGGCAATGCAGGTGGAATTTCATTCAAGTTGAATGGATTGCCATTGGAGCCGTTCGGGAAAACGGGAACCGTTGCGCGGAATGTAACTCTAACGAGAGAATCAATTCCATCACATTCTGGAAACCGTCGTTAACATTATTTACAGAGAGATATTGTGAAAACATTGTCTCCTTCCAAAGTTCTACTGCGACGGTTGGAACATCTCAAGAAAGAAATCCACGATCATAATTACCGGTATTATGTTCTTGCCGATCCGGCAATTTCGGATCGTGAATATGATCTCTTGCTTCAGGAACTCACTGAGATTGAACGGCAACATCCGGAATTAATAACTCCCGATTCTCCTTCCCGGCGAGTTGGAGGTGAGCCGTTAAAGGAATTTACCACTGTCGAGCATGCCGTTCCTATGTTGTCGTTATCGAATACATATTCCAGTGATGAGATATACGATTTTGATCGGCGTGTTCGTTCAATAGTTACCGACAACCACGTCGAGTATGTATGTGAATTGAAAATCGATGGCGTCGCGATCAGCTTGAAATATAAAGACGGCTTCTTCAGGTTAGGCGCCACTCGCGGTGATGGAACCAGAGGTGATGATATAACAAAAAACTTAGCGACCGTTAAATCTATCCCATTGAGAATACAAAAGGCGAAGAATGTTCCGGATGAGTTTGAAGTCCGTGGAGAAGTATACATGAGAAAACACGATTTCGAAGTTATGAACAGGGAACGAGAACTATTAGCCGAGAAAGTTTTTGCCAACCCGCGTAATGCAACCGCCGGGACGCTGAAATTGCTCGATCCGAAACAGGTTGCTCAACGCCCGCTTGATGCATTCTTTTATTTTTTTTATTGCAACAACAATCCTGTCGCACATCACTATGAATCGCTGACATTACTTCGGGAATTGGGATTTCCTGTCAATCCTCATGCGAAATTATGTAAGTCCGTTGATGAAGTGATGAACTATTGCAAAGAGTGGGAAGATAAACGGGAAAGTTTGCCTTATGAAATTGATGGCGTAGTGATTAAAGTAGATTCCATGCACGACCAACAACAACTTGGAACCATAGCAAAGAGTCCGCGCTGGGCTGTAGCATTCAAGTTCGAATCGAAAAAAGTTGAAACGTTGCTCAAAGGGATTACACTTCAAGTTGGGCGGCTCGGCACCATCACGCCGGTTGCAGAATTGCAGCCTGTCTTGCTCGCCGGAACTACGGTAAGTCGAGCAACTTTACACAACGAAGATTACATCAAAGAACTCGACATTCGCATCGGCGATACTGTGATTGTTGAAAAAGGTGGTGATGTAATTCCGAAAGTGTCGAGTGTCGTTCTAGAAAAACGAATAAAATCTTTATCCACATTCGTAATGCCGAGTACATGTCCCGAATGTGGGTCGCGATTATTCAGGTCCGAAGGAGAAGCTGCATATTATTGTGATAATTTTGAATGTCCTGCTCAAATTCGAGGACGAATAGAACATTTCGCTCACCGAGGCGCGATGGATATTGAAGGATTGGGTGAAAAACTTGTTGATGCTCTCGTTGCAAATAATCTGGTTTCCAACGTCGCGGATATTTATGCTCTACGAAAAGAAAAATTGGCGGCTCTTGATCGGATGGGAGAAAAAAGTGCATCGAATTTGATCGACGCAATTGAAAAGAGTAAAAGTAATCCGTTTCACCGACTTCTTTTTGCGCTTGGAATACGATACGTCGGTTCCGGCGTTGCTGTTATCCTTGCCGACAACTATCTGAGTATTAATGTACTGATGAAAGCGACAAAGGAAGAACTTGAGACGATTCAGGGAATCGGCCCACGGATAGCGGAGAGTATTGTTCGTTTTTTCCAGGGAAAAAAAAATCAGACTATCATAGAGCGACTTCGAAAATCTGGTGTGGTGATGGAAAGAGCACTTAAAAAACAGCAAAAACAATCAACACAACTTTCAGGAAAAACTTTTGTTCTTACCGGAACATTAAATCGTTGGTCGCGGGAAGAAGCAACACAATTAATTCAACAAAAAGGAGGAAAAGTTGTAGGATCAGTCAGTTCTAAAACTGATTTCGTTGTTACTGGAAGCGACCCGGGTTCAAAAATTGATAAAGCTTTATCGTTTGGAGTTAAGATATTAAATGAGGATGAGTTCATTCATTTGTTAGAATCGTAAAACCGGACATATAAAATTAAGAATAGGGAAGTCAAAGTAATATTTTATTAAAGGATAAATTCATGGTCAACTTGCTTTTTTCGAAATAGTTTTTCATTATCTATGTAGATGTTTACAAGACTACGCAAAAATATCGGCCTTCTGTACGCGCGATTTTATTTTCGACGCGATCCAGATAGGGTTATGACGTTTACCGACGCTGTGAAGCATGCGCGGACTGCAATAGTGTTCATGCCTGTAGATCAGCGACAAAGTGAATCGGCGCGTCTTTTGTTGAATTATTTTCAAAACAAATTTCGCGGCAGCAAACTCACGATCGTCCTTCAAGAAGATACACAGTCATCTTTTCTTAATAGTGTGTCGTGTGAGGTACTTCGGTTGAAGAAAGATGATGTCAGTCCTTTTGCAGTACCGCGGAAATCAGTATTGCGACGGATTCGAAGAAACGAATATGATCTGGCGCTCGATTTGAACTTGCAGTTTCATCTTCCTTCAGCCTTTTTGTGCAAGGCTTCGCGGTCGCGTATTAGAGTCGGGTTCGGTTATGAAAATGCAGATACATTTTTTAATTTTCAAATTATTGCAGACAAATCGCGGAATATCAAAACTGTATATGAGCGTGTTGTTTCATGTCTGGGAATGTTTTAGTTTGGGAGGGATTATGGAATTCGTGGTAAAAGAAAATGGTTCTACCACATCAATTCATTTGAAGGGGAAAAAAATTGATCCCGAGGTTTCTTCCGAACTCAAGGGCGAATTCCTTCTGTTGTGCAAACCCAAAGTGAAAGAGCTTGTTGTCAATTTATCTGAAATTGATTTTTGTGACTCAAGTGGATTGGGTGCTCTATTAATTGCCGAACGAAAGATGCGTGAACATGGTGGAACATTAAGACTTGTCGGTGTCCGGAAAAAAGTGATGAACCTTATTAAAATTTCTCAACTTGACCGCGTATTCAACATTACAGCAGAAGGAGTGAAAAACGGTAAGTAAAAAAGTTGGAGATACGGTTTGAATTTAACTTCTCTCGATGTAATAATTATTTTGTCTTATCTGCTCACGACTATCATAGCAGGGATTCTTCTCGGGCGATCACAAAAATCATCGTTTGATTATTTTCTTGGTGGGAAAAAACTCCGCTGGCCTGCTGTGGGACTTTCAATGGTTGCAAGCGAAACCAGCGCGCTGACATTTATTAGTATCCCTGGACTCGCCTACTCAACAGACTGCAGGTTCTTACAAGTAGTAATCGGTTATTGCATTGGTCGTATAATTGTGGCATTCGTTTTTCTTCCGGCTTATTTTCGAGGCGATCTCGTCACGGCATATGAGTTTCTCGGCAACAGATTCGGAATCGGATTACGCCGTTTGTCGTCGGTTGTTTTTCTTGTGACGAGAACTCTCGGCTCGGCGGTTCGATTGTATGCCACAGCGATTCCTCTGCATCTAGTTACCGGATTGGATTACATTACATCCATTATGATTATCGGAAGCTGTACGCTCCTGTATACTTTCACGGGAGGGTTGAGAGCGGTGGTGATTATGGACGTCGTGCAACTTTTCATTTATCTCATAGGCGCAGTCATTGTTTGTGTTATTATATTTCAACATTTGCCGAATGGATGGTCTGATGTAATGAATTATGCAGTTATGAATGACACAAATAAATTTGCAGTATTTCACTGGCGCGATGGGAATTCGTTGTTAGGATATTTTACGTCGCCTTATACACTGATCGGCGGTGTTTTGGGAGGAACATTCCTTTCAATGGCATCACACGGAGTAGATCAGTTGTTGGTGCAAAGATTATTAGGCTGCCGGTCTCTTCGTGACAGCCAAAAAGCCCTTTTTCTCGATGCATCAATGATCATAGTTCAATTTGCTTTTTTTCTCTTCCTCGGAATCTTGATTTTTGTGTACAATAAATATTTCGGGATTTCAGATATGAGTATGACAACAGACGAGATATTTCCAAGATTTATTATTTCAGTGCTGCCGGCAGGTATTGCAGGAATTGTGATCGCCGGAATGTTCGCTTCAGCAATGGGCTCCTTATCATCGACTCTAAGTGCGCTCGCGTCATCAACATTTCACGATCAACTTGGATCAATAATTGATTATTCAAAAAACAAATTGCAGGAATTGCGATGGTCGCGATTTTTTACTTTTGTTTGGGGAGTAATTTTAATCGGTACTGCAATATGTTTCACCGGAACGACGAAACCGGTCATCGAGATCGGATTAAAAATTGCGTCGTTTACATTCGGTGGATTATTGGGGATGTTTTTTTTGGGACTTTTTTTAAAAAATATTTGTCAACGCTCCGCATTTGTTGGATTTTGTTGTGGTATTGCTGTGATGGCCTGGGTTGTTCTTGAAACACAAATTGCATTCACTTGGCACACATTTATAGGATGCAGCGTATCGTTCGTAACCGCATTTGTTGCAGAAATAATATCCAGGCGAATTCGATCCGAAAATCCAAAGTAGCCTCTATTAAAAAAGCTTTTACACTGATCATATAACGTTTTGCTATATAACAAGTTAAAAACATCCTAAAGTTTTTTAAGCTTCTGTCGATAATCAATATGTAAGTCGAAAAACTACCGACCACTCAGCAAGGATGCTGAAGAAAGTGGTCATTAAAAAACACATCTAAATTACAAGGAGGTAATTATGGCAGTATCTTCAGGTATGCGGATAAACACCAACGTTGCGGCATTAAATGCCTACAATGCGTTGATGAACATCAACCAGCAGATGGGAGTGCACCAGCTGGCTCTTGCGTCCGGCAAGCGCATCAATTCGGTAGCTGATGATCCAGCAGGCTTCACCATTTCCACAAAACTGCAAGCACGTTCGCGCGGTATTACGCAGGCGATGAACAACGTCGGCGATGCACAAAGTGTTTTGTCGACAGCAGAAGGCGGTTTGCAGAATATCAGTGACATTCTTGTCTCTATGAAGGAGAAGGTGACGCAGGCTACCAACGGATCGTTAGGCGAAAACGAATTGGAGGCTATCAACACCCAGGTCGGAGATTTGGCCCAGGAAATCGATTCGATTATTGGCCAGACAACGTTTAACGGACAGAAGTTGATTAACAACAACTTCCTCAACAAAACGTTCCAGATTGGCGCTGATTCTGGGGATGTCTTTACGTTCAGCTTAACTGCAACGATCAGTTCGTCGGATCTTGGGCTCAACAACATCAGTACGTCCAACATTGGTTCTGCAACAACCCTATCCAGCATTGATAATGCGATCGATAAGGTTTCGACGGAGTTGCAGAAAGTCGGTTCTTGGATTGATAAATTGCAGTTCACTCAGTCCAACCTGAGCGTACAAGTGACGAACATGGATGCAGCTGCAAGCCAGATCACCGATGCCGATATGGCGAAGGAGCAGATGAGCCTAACCAAACTGAATATCCTACAGCAAACAGCTGTAGCACAGTTAACACAGGCGAATGCGGCTCCAAACGTTGTGCTGTCCCTCTTCCGGTAACAGTTGGGGATTATAACAACAGGGGGAGTTAATTATTTCCCCTGTTGTTATTTTGAAATTTAATGACATAATCATAGAGTTTTTGTTGTTACAAATACTCATTGTGGATTATGGATTAAAGCCAGATCATTTACGAGCACAATGAAAGGGAGAAGGTAACCCCTTCTCCCTCGTTGTTTTCGGAATTCGGTCAGATTAAAGTTTTTCTTTGGTCATCCGATAATATAAGTGTAAATGATCAGTGTTGGAATGCAGGGATGTGTTCCAACGAGAGCTAATTCATAATAATCTACAAGGAGGTATTTATGGCACAGGGATCAGGGTTCCGGATAAACACCAACGTAGCGGCATTAAATGCCTATAATGCGTTGATGAATATCAACCAGCAGATGGGTACGCACCAGTTGGCTCTTGCATCCGGCAAGCGCATCAATTCGGTAGCTGACGATCCGGCAGGCTTCACCATTTCCACAAAACTGCAAGCACGTTCGCGCGGTATTACACAGGCGTTAAACAACGTTGGTGACGCACAAAGTGTTTTATCGACAGCAGAGGGTGGTTTGCAGAATATAAGTGACATTCTTGTCACTATGAAGGAAAAGGTGACGCAGGCTACGAATGGATCTTTAGGCGAGACTGAATTGGAGGCTATTAACACCCAGGTCGGAGATTTGGCCCAGGAAATCGATTCGATCATTGGCCAGACAACGTTCAACGGACAGCAGTTGCTTAACAACAACTTTACCAATAAAACGTTTCAGATTGGTGCTGATTCTTCAGACACGTTAACGTTCAGCTTGACCGCAACGATTACTTCGGCGGATCTTGGACTCAACAATCTCAGTACCGGCAACATTGGCTCTTCGACAACTCTTGCCAGTATCGATTCAGCGATCGACAGGGTTTCTTCACAGTTGCAGACAGTTGGTTCATTGCTTGATCGGTTGCAATTCACTCAATCCAACTTGAGCGTACAAGTGACGAACATGGATGCGGCTGCAAGTCAAATCACCGATGCTGATATGGCGAAGGAGCAAATGGATCTGACTAAACTGAATATCCTACAGCAAACCGCTGTAGCACAGTTGACTCAGGCGAATGCAGCTCCTAATGTTGTAATGCAATTATTCAGGTAAGAGTAGTCGGGAAGTTACACGGGGGGAGGAATAACTCCTCCCCCGTTTTTTCACGAACAACTGTTAATGGGGATTGAATATGGCCACTTATGCTACAGCATACTCGAAAAAGGGAAACACTGGTATAGATCAATATCTGTATCAACAAATTATGAATATGTCGCCAGAACAATTAATTTTGAAAATATACGATATTACAATCATTAGCATAAAAAAAGGGGATAAACAACGGGCGACACGTGCGATCACAGAATTGATCGGATCTCTTAATTTCGATTACCAGGAAATGGCGCTGGGACTTTTTCGTTTATATAGATATGCACAGGAAAAAATTCGCAAGGGTGAAAAATCGGAACCATTAATGATTATGGAAGAATTGCGGAATGCATGGGCGACTGCTTTCAACTTAAATTAGGGGGGAAGAAATCATGTCGGTCTCATCTTTAACAGCAACGGGAGCATCGAGTCAAATCGATCAGTTAGTTGCCGAATATACTCAGCAACAAAGCGGGCCGATTACTAAGCTTCAGACAAAGAAGGATACATTGTCGACTCGAGAATCGACCTATAATACAATAAAGACCAAACTTCAGGCGTTGCAAACCGAAGTTGAACAAATGGCTGGAACGACTGATAGCACTTCAATATCGTCGCTCGCAGTGCAAAATGTAGACTCGTCAGATACAGATGTCCTTACTGCAACTGCCGATGGTACGGCTGTAAATACAACTCATTCGATTTTGGTTACACAGTTGGCGAAGTCGGATACTGTCCTTAGTTCACGACTTTTACAATCGGGAACTGATATTGTGACGGCAACCGGAGTTGGGACAAAGGAGTTTACAATTGGAACAACAAAGATAGACGTCAATATCGCAAACGGTGATACAAATGATGCGATTTTGAAAAAGATAGCAGTACAAATTAATGATAAGGATTTTGGTGTTTCAGCAAGTGTTGTTGCTGATACGGCGACAACTGATAAGCTTATTTTAACCGCTAATTCTTCCGGATCTGCAAATGCACTTGCATTATCAGAGACTGGTGTTGGCAATACATTGCTACAATCGATGGGTTTAACATCGGATGTCCTCACAAACAGAACAACTGCATCATCGACGAAAGCTGGTTATATTTATTCCGACATGTCGACGTTGGATGCAAAGCTAAAAGTTGATAACATCGATATTGTACGTTCGTCCAATAAAATAACCGATGTGTTAAGCGGTGTAACACTGAATCTCAAAACTACTCAAGCCGATACCGATACACCGGTTACCGTAGGCGTAAGTACTAATACTGATTCTGTCAAGACTGAAATTAATAATTTCATGAATTCGTATAACGATGTTATGACATTTCTGAACGGCCAGATCCAAACCACAGGTACCGATCGTGGTCCAATGGCAGGGGATACAATGGTTACCAATTTGCGGTCGTCTATGAAGATGATATTTTTGAAGAGGATATCTTCAGTACAGACTGGAAATCCATCTTTAATGGCCGATATTGGCATCACATTTGACAAGGATGGAACGCTCAGCATTACAAATGAAACTACATTAGACGATGCGTTGGATGCCGACCCTAGAAAAGTGACCAATATCTTCAATTCGAAGAATGGTATAGCACAACAATTCGATAGTCTTTTAAAACCTTTTACAAAATCCGGTGGACAATTCGATTCAGCTAATAATTTAATTAACATGCAGATTTCAGACATTGCGTCGTCTATAACACAGAAACAAAATCAAATTAGTAAACAAGGAGACGCGTTGCGTCAGCAATATTCAGCAATGGTCACACAGGCTAACAATTTGCAAGCACAAATGACTATGATTACAAAATTATTCGCTTCATAATAGTAAACAACCATCAAGGACACGAGGATGTCTCCTAGGGATGGGAGGTATACCATGATACAAGATATTGCGGCAGTAGATGTGGTACCGGTTGCCGAGGTACCGACAAAAAAAGATGTATCAACAACAAAAACAGATGAAATAAAAAACCAGGAAAAAGGGCCGCCACCGGCAGCGCCCCAGGAGATCCCGGAAGAAATAATTAAACAAGTTGCTGATGAAGCAAATTCAATCGTTAGACCTTTGAGTACCAGCTTGAGTTTTTCTTTTGATGACAAAGCAGGAAAAAATGTTATTAAAATTATTGATAATGATAGCGGGAAATTGATTCGGCAAATTCCGCCGGAAGAAATGCTTCGCCTTTCGGAACACATGAAAGAGTTGATAGGTGCACTGGTAGATAAACATGTATAAGATGGATTATGATAGGTCATAATAATACGCAGGAACAAAAAGCACGCGAAATGTTTGCTTCACTCTTAGAGGCAACGCGGATAATAAATCAGTCTGCACGTGAACAACAATTAGAAGCACTTGAAGACGCAATCACCACACGGGGAAAAATCCTTAAGGATGCTTCACCTGTTTCGAATCAACTTAATCCGACAGAACGAAGGGAATTAGTCACAGTGATTCAAGAACTCGACTACGAAACTCAAATGCTTATTGCACAACAGAAAGAGGAAATAATTCACAAACTCAAAGATATTGATAAGCAAAAATTGGTGCTGAAGTATTCGAAATAAGGAATAATGTAATGCGAATATATGACATACTACACGGCCGCATCCAGCAAGAAGAACGTGTGCCGGAACGTCGTGAAAAACAAAAGAAAGATGATCGCAAGACGGCGAGCGCTAACGTGCAAATTTCGTCTGAAGCGCAACAGATGTATCAAACACAAAGCGAACAAAAGTTGAATGATGTTCGCACGAAAATCGACTCTGGTTACTACCAGAAAAAAGAAGTACTTGAAAAAGTTGCCGATGCGATCTATCGGGTGTTGAATCGATAAAAGATGTTAAAATGATATAAATTCACACATCATTTGACCTGCTTTTTACCATTTTCTGTATAATAATAGCCTTCTAAAAACTATTTTGAGTAATTTTCACTTTTTTATTTTTTCCTCTTGAATAAAAGTAATCAGATGGTTATTATTAAGCATTCTTCGGATCATTCATTGTTGGTCTGAATTGATTGGTTTAGGACGGGACATGAAAATATTAATAGTGGACGATATTAAAGAAAGTTTGGATCTTCTTGACAATATCCTTACAACTTATAATTTCTCCACTGTCCGAGCTATGAATGGCCTGGATGGACTTGAACAATTAGCATCGAACGATGTGGAGCTAATCATCTCCGATGTTCTGATGCCCAAGATGGACGGATTTCAATTTTGTCGTGAAGTAAAAAAGCATCCTCAATTCAAATCTATACCGTTCATTTTTTATACTGCTAATTATATCGACCCCGAAGACGAACAATTTGCCCGAAGTCTCGGTGCTGAACGATATCTCATTAAACCAATCGATATTTCTGTTTTGGTCGATGCCGTCAACCAAGCAACAAAATCTTCAGGGACAGAAAAAAGAGAAGAACAGGATTCCAACCGTAGTGCCGAGGAATCGGAATACCTGAAAGGTTATAATGCAGTATTGATAAAAAAGCTTGAAGATAAGATGTCGGAACTGGAACAGGTGAACGACATCCTGAGTCAGAAAAATAAAGAGCTTCAGATTTCTCGCGAACGTTATCGTAATTTATTTGAGAGCTCAAGCATCGCTACTTTTTTATTGGAACCGTCTACCTGGGTTGTTGTTGATGCGAATCGGCAAGCCGAAAAAATGTTTCTTACCTCGCGGACGGAAATTCTCGGACAGCGGTTTTTATTTTTTGAACCGGTGCTCGAACAAGTGCTGACCAAAGAAATGCCCGTGTTCTATGAATGCGAGGTGTCAACTCTCCAGTCGACAGAAATATTTGCGGAAGTTTCTGCAAGTCGTATCGATACTTCGGAACACAGTGTCGTGATGGCATTCGTTCGTGATGTGACCGAGCAACGTAAACTCAAAGAAAAATTATTACAAGCCGAACGGCTGGCGCTTCTTGGCGAACTTTCAGCCGGTATTGCACATGAAATTAGAAATCCTCTTGCCGCAATTAATATCAATCTGCAGTTTTTATTAAGAACGTTGAACGCAGATCTTCAGCAGGAACGGAAGGTCGTTGAAACAGCGCTCGTCGGCGTTGAACGTATTGATGGTATCGTGAGTGCAACACTCAACTTTGCAAAACCAACACGTCCTGTTTTTAAACCGCATAACATTAACGACATTATCCGTGTCACGGTACCATTGGCAAAGGTTTCGATGGAAAAAAAGAATGCAAAAGTATCACTTGATCTCGAAGAAAATCTTCCTATGATATTGGTCGATTTCAAACAGATTCAACAAGTGATTGTGAATTTGTTAAGTAATGCCGCGGATGCCATTCGTGGTAAAGGTGAAATTGTTATCAAAAGTCAGCTTGCAGTAATGGCAAACGATGTTCCCGGAGTCTGCGTCACTGTTTCCGATAACGGCGAAGGGATGAGCAAAGATGAGGTGAAAAAGATCTTCGAACCGTTTTTTACAAAGAAGGCCAGCGGCACAGGACTTGGTTTATCTGTTTCTCAACAGATTCTGAGTTTTCACAAAGCAACTATTGATGTTACAAGCGAGCAAGGAAAGGGAACTACATTTCGCTTTGTGTTCCCAGCGATAATCCATAAACCGGAGGAAAAGAAGAGTGAAACATCGGATATTATTAGTCGATGATGATGAGTTGTTAACCGGTTCGTTACAGCCGGTACTCGAACATTCTGGTTACGATGTCTCGGTATGTTCACAAGGAGGTTTGGCCCTGCAGACTGTTCAAACCGTTCATCCTGATATCATTCTCTTGGACATCTATTTGGGCGATGCAAACGGAATCGATATCCTGCAAGCTATGAAGAATGCGGACAGCACGATTCCCGTCATCATGATCACGGCTTACTCCGACGTAAAACTTGCAGTCGAAGCGATGAAACGAGGCGCTGAGGATTTTATTGTCAAGCCGATCGATCTTGATCAACTCGATTTGATCATGAAAAAAGCGCTTCGCACTGTTTCGTTGCAACGCGAAGTCAGGCGATTAAAAACCGAACTCGATGGTCAGCTCCAAACGAAAGAAATTATTGGTAAAAGTAAAACGCTGCAAGAAACATTGCGCCTGGCTGAACGGTTAGCTCACAGTGAAGATACGACGGTTCTTATCGAAGGTGAAAGTGGTGTTGGGAAAGAACTTCTTGCCCGGTTCATTCACCGATCGAGTTTGCGTTCTGAAGGTCCGTTTATTTCTGTGAACTGCGGTGCGATACCGAAGGATCTTGCCGAAAGCGAATTCTTTGGTTATGAAAAAGGAGCTTTTACCGGTGCGACGGAACGAATGAAACAGGGGAAATTTGAGCTCGCGATCGGCGGCATTATTTTTCTAGATGAAATTTCAGAGCTTGCTCTCGATATGCAGGTTAAATTGCTCCGTGTGCTGCAGGATAAAAAATTTTATCGCCTCGGTGGTTCTAAAGAAATAGTCGCGAATGCGCGAGTGATCGCGGCAACAAATCGTGAATTGTGGAAAGAAGTTGAGAGAGGTGCATTTCGCGAGGATCTCTATTATAGATTGAATGTCGCATCGTTCAAGATACCGCCGCTCCGGGAACGACGTGAAGATGTTATTCTTCTTGTCAATGCTTTCATTGAAGAATTTAATATAAAGTTTAACCGGCATGTGCATGGCATCAATCGCGATGCGTTGGATATGCTTGAGCGACATTTTTGGAAGGGAAATGTGCGTGAACTTCGAAATGTAATCGAACGTGTTGTATTAGTGGAAGCTGATAACGTCATTCAGCCGCATCATTTTTCTTTCATTCGACATGAGTCCGGCCATTCTACTAATGGTTCGTCGTTGGGCGGTGATGACTTTGTTCTTGAGATTCCTGCAACTGGTATTTCAATGTCGAAAATAATGAAAACTCTTATATTAAAAACACTTGAAATTACAGGCGGGAATCAAGTAAAGGCCGCAAAAATTCTCGGGTTAACACGCTCGAAACTTCGATATCGGATGGAACAAATGGGAATCCAAACTCAACCAAAATCATTTATTGCAGGAGAAAAAAATTAAGCTTCTCTGAATTCCGATTTTTTTACCGGAAATCTTATCTATATATAAATATAATACCATGAACCACCTAGTAGAAGACACTAACTGAACATCCCTCAAAATTAGCGTGAAAATTATAGAATAAAAGGTTTTTTTACTCGCCTGAACTATTACTTTTGAGCTAATCTTCTTCAACTTTAACACCGATAATAACAATAAATACGAGTGTTAACTCAAATAAAATAGACATTGATCCAAGCAAAGTCGGGGTGTAACTTGACAAGTCGGGCGAAAATTTTACTTGTTGATGATGATGATTTACTACGCTATTCATTACAGGCTATTTTTATTTACACTGGGTATGATGTGCAAGTCGCATGTTCGGGTGAAGAAGCGCTTGAACATGCATCTCAATATCCTTTCGACGTTCTCATAACAGATTACCGTATGGAAGATATGGATGGATTGCGGCTTTGCCGGGAACTCCGAAAACAAGGAAAAGATTTTGCAGCTGTGCTTATATCCGGTTATAACGATGAAGAAATGATGGAGGAAGCTCATCGTGAAGGGATAGCCAATATTTTCTCTAAACCGTTAAACTTAACACAACTCGAGGATTCAATTGCTAATGCAGTTCGTCAACATCAGGATCGAAGAACTGCGATGTAACGTAATGAAGAAAGTGGCCGGAAATCCGTTATTAAAGTTAGCAATCCCAGGAGGAGATCGTATATTGAGTTGCGAAAAAATATTTAGCAGGCTTATATTCGTTCTGATCATAAAAGCTTGCATTGTTTTTTGTGTCTATGCACAGGAAGAAGGTCCATCGGTGATGCAATCGTTAGGCACAATGAAAGTTATTGTCCCTGATATGAAAACTGTGGGGATACTTTGTAATCCTGAAAAAAACGAGGCCCTATTGAAAAAGGCCCAAAAGGGCGCAGCAATTCTTCAATTGAACATCGTTCTCATAGAAGTGAAAAGTATGTCGGATTATTCGACACAATACCGATCTGCTATCAGCGATCATCATCTGGACTTTCTTTGGGTTCCAGGAATGGATGATAATATTCTTAGTGCGGCCGGCAAAGAATTTCTTTTTAAAAACGCTGCACTCGATCGGATTCCATTAATGGTTCCGACACCCGATTTAGCCGGTGAAGGGGCTCTATGTGCGTTGAAAGTTACCGATGGAAAATTAGAAATTTATCTCAATAATAAATTGGCACAATTTTTCCAGATCACGATTCCAGAGGAGTACAAGGAAAAAGTAAAATATGTCGGAAATTGATATGACGAACTATTCAGTCAATGTCAATATTTATTCAAAAAACAACCGAAGGCATTCAATTAATAGACCGGTTGGTGATGACCTAATCAAATTAACAAGTCATTTACAGGAGCTTGTAGCACGTTTTAAATTGGGGAATAATGAGGAAGGGATGGGCGAGGATATCTATGGGTCATACGCAGTCCATGCGGAAGGAAAGATCGTTCCGCGTTAAAGCTTCGTTCCCGGATTGCCGATAATGAGAGTGAAGGGGGTTTACTATGGAACATCTACATAGACATGAGAGAGAGGTTGTCTGCGAACGATGTCGAGGGGCGCGTATCGTGGGAATCGTAGAGACTGAAGAGGGACTTTTCTTGACGGTTTGCTACCGCTGCCAGGGAAAAGGAACTGTGATCGAAACAGATTACGGTTTTTATCAGGAAGAAGAAGACGACGAAAGTAATTAATACAGGAGTGAAAGAACGATGGCGAGCATGACAGAGAAAAAAATTGAAAACACCTCGGACGAGTTACTGCAGCTTGTGAGTTTCAATATCGGCGAAGAAGAATTTGGAGTTAATATTCTTCAGGTTCAGGAAATTAACCGTATGGTTACGATCACTACAGTTCCAAACGCACCGGCTTTTGTCGACGGTGTGATCAACCTTCGGGGAAAAGTAATACCGATCATCGATCTGAGGACCCGCTTCGGGATGAAACGAAAAGAACACGACAAGAACACACGCATCATTGTCGTCGAGCTGCATGGAAACGTTGTCGGATTTGTAGTCGATGCAGTCCGTGAAGTACTCCGGATTCCAAAGGGAGTTACAGAGCCACCGCCTTCGGTAGTGTCCGGTATCCATACCGATTACATCGTAGCCGTTGGTAAACTTGACGACCGTTTATTAATTCTTTTGGATCTTGAAAAAGTATTTTCTTTCGAAGAGCATAACGCTCTCAAGGAAGTGGCATAATCATATAACAGCAATATGGAAAATGTTAAAACATCACTCACAGTAGTGATCTCGCGGGACGGACTCGCCGCTTTTGTTCGCCGCACAGATCCAAAAGATACTGAAGCCATTTCGGAAGAAGATCTACGACAATCGCTGACCGATAATGGTGTAGTTTTCGGAATAAAAGAAAATCTGATGGCTCTTTTCGAACAACAGACTGTGGGTGGTTCCGTCGCGTTAGCAGAAGGTATTAAATCGATTCAAGGAGAGAGCGGGCATATCGAATATCTTTATGATACTGAAGGGACGGTTGATAAGAAGCAGACTGCCAATGCAGAAAATAGAGTCTTCAAAATTATGAATGCCGTCAAGGGGATGAAACTTGCACGTATTATACCACCTGGACAAGGAACACCGGGAAAAACCGTCACAGATTTAGAGATTCCTCCTTATCCCGGCAAGCCGGTTTATTTACGGGCAGCGAAGAATACGATGGTTTCTGAAGAAGATCCTTCGATAATCGTAGCAACAGGAGACGGACACATTATTCGCACATCGAGCGCTATTGAAATTGAAACAGTTCTCACCATTCCAGGTGATATTGCTTTTTCTACCGGTGACATCGATTTTGTAGGATCATTGATTGTGCGGGGCGATATTAAAACTGGTTTTAATGTGAAGGTAAAAGGGAATCTTGAAGTTCAAGGAAATGTTGAGGATGCTCAACTTGAGGTCGGCGGTGATGTTATAATTAAAAAAGGATTTATCGGACATAGTAAAGGTATTCTGAATGCAAAAGGCGATGTTACCTTGGGGTTCGTTTTAAATCAAACTATCAACACAGAAAAAAATGTCACAATTATTCAATATTGTGTGAATGGCACCATTAACGCAGGCGACAAAATAAATGCCGCCAAAGCATCTGTGGTCGGCGGCTCGTTAGATGCCTTATCCGAAATTCATGTCAAATCTCTCGGCAGTGACCAATACTCACTCACCAAAGTTCATATCGGGCGGAAAGGGAGAATTTTGGCGAAAATTGCCATTGTAGAAAAAGAAATCGAACAAGCAAAAAAAGCGCTGACTGATGTCAAAGATGCTCTATATAAACTCGCACGCTTGAAGATCGATCTGAGTGGAAAATTGCCGGAAGATAAAAATCTTATTTACAACAAATTGCAGGCCGTGCAAAAGGCGTTGCCAGATCGACTTGAACAGTACGAAAAAGAATATATCCAGTTGAATGAGGAACTAAAAATAAATTACGATGCTGGTTTATTTGTGTATGATACATTGTACGAGAATGTTCTTGTGGATATTAATGGGACGAAGGAATCTATGCAAGCAACGTTAAAAGACGTGCGAATGATTGAGCACGAGGGCGCTCTGGAAAAACATAGCATTGAATCGAATAGGAAGGAAACAAAGAATGGCTGAACAATCTATTCAAGACTTTATCAATCAACTAAAAAGTCCAGATCCGGAAGAAAGGCGTATTGCAGCTGAGAATCTTGCGCATCTTACCCCTCAGCCTGAAATTATCTCGGCTCTTGCATTATGTCTCCATGATGAGAATAAAGGAGTCCGAGATGCAGTTGCGTTTAGCCTTGCGATGTACAAGTCTCCGGAAACTGCGAAGGCAATTGTCCTTGCAATTACTGATAGTAATGTGGCAGTACGCAATCTCGCCGGAGAATTATTAGTTCAATTTGGGGAGAATGCGCTTGGAGCGGTTTATCCCTATTTAAAAGTCGAGGATGTGGATGCCAGAAAATTTGCTGTCGATGTTCTCGGACTAATAGAAAATCCACTTTCCGTAGAACCGCTTATCGAATTGTTGCAGGATACGAATGATAACGTTCGATATGCCGCTGTCGAAGCGCTGGGGAATATTAGAGATGAGAGAGCCGTTGCACATCTGATATCTCTCTTCAACAGAGATGAATTATTACGTGCGCCTATTGCAGAATCATTGGGAAAAATTGGCGGCGAGATTGCCGGAGGCTTTTTATTAAACAGTCTCACCAGGAATGATACGCTTGTTCAATTTGCCATCGTCGAAGCTCTTGGAAATCTCGGAACCCAACAAGCGCTTTATCCACTAATGCAGGAGATCGGCCAGTACACAGGTGAAATGCGTCGCGTTATTTTACGCGCTATAGAAGGCATCATTCAGCAACAAGGCATATCTCTACAATATCCTGAAACATTCGAACAATACTTCATCGAAGCTTTGCATGATGAAGAACGTGATATCAGAATTTCGGCATTGCAAGGTTTGCGTCAATTTAATACGCATCGGGCTTGTGAAGCAATCATTCGCATGGTAGGCGGCGATGAGGAGGTCAATCAACTTGTATCCGAGATTCTTCACGACAATCCGGTGGAATCGTTTAAATGCGTCATCGAAATGCTGGAAGCAGAATTAACGCCTCAGCAAGTCGTACTCGTTCAAGTGTTATCCGTGTTAACTCCGGCAGTTATTGCCGTGAAGCAGGAGCATCCGGAAAATACCGTGATTGATCCATTGGTCGAAAAAGCATTTGAGATAATTCTCCAGCTTTGGGGAGAACTTAGCGGCGAAATGCGCTATGCCGTTCTAGACACCTTGATGCTTCTCGATGTAGAACGAGCGGTTCCAATTCTTCGGGATGCACTGTACGATCAAGAACCATGGGTTCGCATCCATGCTATTGAACTACTGGAGCATGCTCGTGATGGCGAATTACGAGAGCATCTCCAACGTGCAACTGAAGATGAATCAGAGATGGTGCGTGAATATGCCTTGAGAACTCTCGAACGATTGGTTGATTCTCAACAGGTGGCGGAAGATAGCCGTGCACAACACGATTCAGAGGTGAGGTGAGATATGTCATTTGAACCCCTTCCGACATTAACGCCGATACCGCCATTTCCATCAAGCGGTCCAAAACTTCCGGATGATAAATTCCGAGCGATTCGGGATTTCATCTATTCTCAGTGCGGAATATTTTTTACCGACAACAAAAAATATTTGCTCGAAGGACGCCTGGCGAAACGTCTGGAAGTTCTTGGAATGAAGGATTATGACGAGTACATGCATCTGATTCAGTACGGGTCAAAACGCGATGAAGAAATGAAAGTATTGTTCGACGCGATCACGATTAATGAAACAAGTTTTTTTAGGAATGAACCCCAGTTCCAGGCACTCGAAACACAGATTATCAATGAATTGGTTGTCTCGAAAAAAACCGCCGGGAAACGTTTGTTGAGATTCTGGAGCGCCGCCAGCTCCAGCGGCGAAGAAGCATACACAATGGCTATGTTGTATCTGGAAAAAATCAAACCACGCTTTCCCGGAATCGATCTGGAAGTGGTCGGGACAGATATTAGTTCGCAAATCTTGGAGGTTGCCCGGGCAGGAATTTACAGGGACTACTCGATCCGCAATACGCCGAAGCCGTATCTCGATAAATACTTCAAGTTGATGGACGGCCGTTATCACTTGACTGACGACGTAAAAAAATTGGTACACTTTGAGAATATGAATTTATATGATCAAAAAAAGATGAAATTAATGGCCGATTTGGACGTTATCTTTTGCTGCAATGTCCTGATTTATTTTGATCTGAATTCTAAAAAGCAGGTTATTGCAGATCTGTACAATAGTCTTGATCGCGGTGGGTATCTTTTCATCGGTTACTCAGAATCTTTACATGGTATTACAAAGGCTTTTAAACTTGTTCATTTTCCTAAAACACTCGCGTACAAAAAGGAGTGACGAAAGGTATGGAAAAAGTAATTCTCGTTGCGGACGATTCCTCATCCATTCGTAAATTCGTTACGTTTGCATTGAGGGAGCTTGGCTATCGGGTGGTAACCGCAGCGGATGGCATGGAAGCACTCGAACGTCTTCCTTCGGAACATGTCGATCTTATTATTACCGATCTCAATATGCCGAATGTGGATGGCTTTGAATTCATTCGAACATTAAGGGAAACCGAAGAATACCGCTGGATTCCTGTAATCATTCTCTCATCACTTGCGAATGAAGAAGATATCCAGCGAGGATTGATGCTTGGAGCAAATTCTTATTTAGTCAAGCCATTCAATCCGAAACGGATTCAATATGAAGTATCAAAATATCTTAATTAATATAGAATCAAAGGAGTAGGCGGTATGGGACTGAAATTTCTTGTAGTTGATGATTCTGCGACTATGCGTCGTATTGTTATCAACGCTTTGAGAGGGATAGGCTATTCCGAAGTTGTAGAGGCAGGGGACGGAAAGGACGCTTTGGCAAAACTCATGACAGACAAAATCGATTTCGTCATCACCGACTGGAATATGCCGAACATGAGCGGTCTCGAATTCACGAAAGCAGTCCGGGCCGAAGCTGATTTTCAAAATATTCCTATTCTTATGGTTACAACACGCGGTATCAAACAAGATATTGTGGAAGCTTTACAAGCGCGTGTTAATAACTATGTTATTAAACCTTTTACACCGGCGGTTTTAAAAGAGAAGATCGAGCAGGTGCTAAAAACTACGTGAGGATAGAGGCCAATTATGAAAGAAAAAGACTTTAACGAAGTGCTGGGGCGAGTCGACGAACTGAAAGCATTATTTCATTTCGTCCAGAGGGTTATTCCATTACTGGAATATCTTTTCCATTTTCTTCGGGACCTCTTGCCTGTGTTAGAAGGTATTAATCTCTCAATCAAAGAGAGTTCAAGTAAAATACCGCATGCCGCAAACAAATTAAATAAAGTTACTGAAGCAACCGAGTTGGCCACAACGGAGATCTTAAATATTGTAGAACAAATTCTCGATAAATCGAATATGATCTCAGTCGAACTGACTACGATTTCCAAAGCAGAAGCTGAGCGAAAAGAAATCAAAGAAAAACTGGACAAAGTATTCGATGATAAAAACAATCAAGATCTTTTGACCCGGTTTAAAGAGGCACAAGCTCTTTGGCGGGAAAATTCTATGTTACCGTTGTATGAGGATACGATCACATCTCTTACGAAAATCGTTGAGGAAATAGCAAATGATTCTTCGAATATCATGATTGCATTGCAAGTGCAGGATATTACAGCGCAGCAAATTGCTGCCGTAAACCACATGATTGAATCGGTTCACCTGCGGCTCTCAACTCTTTTGGGCCAATTTGACCAGGCCGATTTCCAAAGCCTTCTTCATGATCAACAAATTCAGTTGGAGCGAGCAACATTTGATCCGAATGCAACCTATTCGCATGATGATGGACGACAAAAGTTTGCTGATAAAGTAATTCAGCAGCACGGTGAAAACGATGCTCCAGAAAATGTTGTTACATCACAAGCTGAAATCGATAAAATGTTTATGAAATAAAACGGGAGATGTATCGGTATGGCGGACTCATCAGGAAACTCGATGCTGTTCGACGATGAGATGAAGGAAATCGTCGAGAGTTTCATTGTTGAAACTCGTGAGATTCTCGAAGGACTGGATCAGGATTTACTGGAACTGGAAAGGGGATCGACGGACAACGATCTCCTTAACCGCATTTTTCGCGCCGCTCACACTGTAAAAGGAACATCCGGTTTTCTCGGTTTCGACCAGATGTCGGAACTGACACATAAATTTGAAGAAGTTCTCAACAAGCTCCGAAAACGTGAACTTGTCGTGACGACGGCAACCATGGATGTGATATTCCAGGGTTTTGACCGCATGAAGACACTTCTTCACAAGATAGAATCGAAAGATCTATCTAAAATCGAACTCTCCGACATCCTGAAAAAACTTGAACTCTTATCCGAAAATAAAATTGCAGAAATCGAAGCCATTGCCGCAAAAGAATCATCGGCTAAAAAAAGAACGGCGGATTCAACCAAATCCTCAAAAAAACAAATCGATAAACCAGAACAGAAACAGGTAGCAGAAAATAACGATGATGATGAAAATGAAAAAGAAGAAGGCAAACAAAAACTAGAATCCAGACAACCAGTAAGTGCAGAAGACGGACAAACTGGAGATGAATCAAACGATTCTCAGGAAACTCTTGCTCAATCACAAGAAGCACAGGTGAAAATCCAGAAAACCACCGATTCGACAATTCGAGTTGATGTTCAACGACTCGATAATCTTATGAATCTTGTGGGAGAGTTGGTGCTCGGCAGAAATCGACTCGCCCAAATCGGTTTTATGATTGCCGATGTACATGAAGGCGAAGAACTTACAAAAGAACTCACCGACACGGCTGCACAGATCGATTTCATTACGACCGAACTGCAGGCAGCTATTATGAAAACACGCATGGTACCGATCGGGAAGGTGTTCAATAAATTCCCTCGATTAATGCGTGATCTTTCGCGCGAAACAAATAAGGAAATTGAACTCGATATTTCGGGTGAAGAAACAGAACTCGATAAATCAATCATCGAAGAAATCAACGATCCGCTTGTCCACCTTTTACGTAATTCTGTCGATCATGGTATCGAATTACCGGATGAACGCGAAAAGGCCGGGAAGCCGCGAAAAGGCACCGTCTTTCTCCGTGCAGAACACGAAGGCAACCATATTGTAATCACAATAGAAGACGATGGCAAGGGAATCGATCTTGTAGCAATAAAAGCAAAGGCTGTCGAGAAAGGCATCATAACTGAAGCCGAAGCGATAGAAATGTCTAATCACGATGCATTCAATATAATCTTTTTACCCGGGTTCAGCACAGCTACAAAGATCACAAATATTTCAGGTCGTGGTGTTGGCATGGATGTCGTCCGCAGCAATATTACAAAACTGAATGGTATTATCGATATTGAATCGCAAGTTGGACAAGGCACAAAAATCGTCATCAAATTACCGTTGACTCTGGCAATTATCCAGGGACTTCTTGTTCAGGTGAAACGTGAAGTTTTTGTAATACCGTTAAGTTCTGTTGTCGAAGTCGTCAGGGTCGATCGCGAAGATATTGACACCATAAATGGAAAAGAAGTCATTAGAATCAGAGATAGCGTTCTTCCACTCGTTCGTATCGAAAATATTTTTACAGTCGATGGAGAAGCTTTTGACCAATCGAAAATATATGTAGTCGTTGTCGGTCTTGCCGAAACACGTGTTGGTATAGTTGCAGATTACTTACTCGGACAAAAGGAAGTTGTAATTAAGTCACTCGGAGGTTATCTGGGAAATATAGAAGGAATTGCGGGTTCTACAATTCTTGGCGATGGAACAGTGAAGATGATAATAGATATTGGAGAGCTTATTAAGTTAGTCGGAACGTCGAAGAAGGAAGTTCAATGAGCGAACAGGTGCAGGTACTTATTGTTGATGATTCAGCTTTCATGAGGAAATCACTTAGTCTCTTACTTGAATCTGATCCGGGAATCAAGGTGATCGGAACCGCTCGCGACGGTATTGAAGGCATAGAAAAAATAAAGAAACTTAAGCCCGATATTGTGACAATGGATATTGAAATGCCGCGGATGGATGGAATTACGGCGCTTCAAGTTTTAATGAAAGAATGTCCTGTCCCGGTGTTGATGGTGAGTTCTCTGACGAATGAAGGCGCTGAAGCTACTATTCAGGCGATGGAATTTGGCGCGGTCGATTTTATTCCAAAACAACTTGCTTACGCTTCACTCGATATCTCGAAAATAAAAGAAGATCTTATTACAAAAGTTCATGCTATTGCAAGAAGCAGTGCGATACGAACACGCTTTTTGTATTTAAAAACCAACGCTCTTCTCGCCGATAAACATCCAATTCCTTCTGTCGTTCAACCGACTCGATGGAAAGAGACTATTCCGGACATCGATTTTAAAATAGTTACGATCGGAATCTCGACCGGCGGACCGTTTGCACTGCATTCGATTATTCCTAAAATTCCAAAATCATTTCCAAAGGGCATTGTCATTGTCCAACATATGCCGCCAAAGTTTACCAAATCACTCGCTGACCGGTTAAACAGCCTAAGTGAAGTGAAAGTTAAAGAAGCGGAAGAAGGAGATGGTGTTCGGTCTGGAGAAGTATTGATTGCTCCTGGAGGTCTGCACTTGACATTTCATAAAAATGGTGATGGAGTTGAGGTTCATCTCTCGGAGCAACCCTCGACTTCCTTGCACCGTCCTTCAGTCGACGTGATGATGAATTCTGCAGCGGAAGTAATTGGAGAAGGTATTCTCGCCGTCATCATGACTGGTATGGGTAAAGATGGATTGGAAGGGCTTAAAAATATCAAGCGTAAAAATGGTTATATTATTGCGCAAAATGAGGAGACTTGTGTTGTTTACGGAATGCCGCGTGTTGCAGTAGAAGCTGGCGTGTCTAATATTGTTGTTCCCTTAGAGCAAATACCTGATATCCTCACGAGAATAGTCACCCACAATTCTTGAAGATTTGAATAAGAATATTCAGCAGATGTTTAATATTCGCCATCGCCTTTAATTCTTTTTTCTGATTTTTTAAAAAAACACTCGAAATCCACAATTTTTAAAAAAATGCTTGGCATCAGGCTTGCATTTAGATACCAAAAAAGTCTGGAGTCATGAAACTCTTTTCTCAAACGATAATTCCGGTTCTTGAAAAATCACTTGCTGCTTATTCGCTAAGGCAGAAGGTGATTGCCAACAATATAGCAAATATTGAAACTCCGGGTTACACTAAAAAAGAGGTTTCTTTCGAAGAAGAACTTTCACAAGCACTTGATAATCCCATCAATGAAGTGACATCACCCAATCCACGACACATACCGATTGGTTCTTCTACATCATTGGAGAATGTCACTCCACGAATCGTCGAAGCAAATTCTCCAAATGGCGATCCTTTGATGAGCGGCGTAAACAACGTCGATATAGATTCTGAGATGGTTGAGTTAGCCAAAAATCAAATCCGGTATCGGTTGGCAGCAAGGATGATGGCTTTTCAAATGCAAGTAATGCAAAAAGCTATAAAGGGTTCATAATGAAAATTGGACGACTGTTTGGAAGTCTAGACATTAGCGCGTCAGCTTTAACGGCGCAGCGAAAAAAAATGAACGCGATCGCAAGCAATATCGCAAATGCGGAAACCACCAGCACAGAAAAGGGAGGACCGTACAAGCGACAGATTGCAATTCTTAAATCATCGGCAATTAGCGTTTTTACCTCAAAACTCCAGAAAGCCCAAATCGAATTAGCGACCGACAATCGTTCCCACATATCTGGTGGAGATGAAGAAGAATCAACTCTTGCGTCGACCGGCTCAGGAGTCGATGCGACGATTCAAGAAGATACGCGGCCGCCCAAGATGGTCTATGAACCGGAACATCCGGATGCAAATTCGGAAGGATACGTCGCAAAACCCGATATCAATGTTGTCACCGAAATGGTTGATATGATTTCAGCGTCCCACTCATATCAGGCAAATATAACAGCCGTTAACGCGGACAAGGGAATGATGAAAGATGCATTGGAGATATAAATGAAAATCGAAACAACAAGATTGCCGTTTATCCAACCCGAGCGAAATCAAGAATCGCCGGTTATTAAACAACTAAAAAATCAGGGAGAAATATTTCAACGAACCCTGAAAAAAGAAACCCAGCAGGATCAAAGTTCACAATCGATACCGAGCGAAGCGGTAATTTCGAAAACCGAAAAGAAGACTTTTGAGGATTTGTTTCCGCAAGCGGTTTCTCAAGTTCGCGCATATCAATCACCGGTCTACCAGCCAAAATCGCAAACGATTATGTTAGGCCGCATCATTGATCGACGGGGATAATTATGAAAATCGGAGATCTTTTATCCAGAATTCCACAACAAACAGATGTTGATGGACCATCACCGCAACCGGTCAACGGTTCTAAGTCATCATTCGCTGAAGTATTTAGTGATCTCGTAAGCGACGTCAATACAATGCAGAATGAGGCAAATGACGCCGTGAAACGATTCACGCTCGGCGAGGCGACCGATTTGCACGATGTCATGATCGCCACCGAGAAAGCTAAAACGAGTCTCGATCTGTTGATGGAAATACGAAATAAAGCGATTGACGCATATCGTGAACTGATGCGAACAACGGTATAATATATGGCCAAACTATCTCCACAATTATCGGCGCAACCGTTAATGGCGCTTCAGGGACTTACACTGCGTCAAAAAATCTCAATCACAGTTGTAGCTACAGTCGTTGTTGTCGGACTGATTCTTCTCGTAATCTGGGTAAATAAACCAGGCATGGGCGTGCTTTTTTCCAATCTTGCCTCACAGGATGCAAACAAGATAGTGGAAAAACTCCGGGAAAAAACAATTCCTTATGAGCTCAGCGATGGTGGAAAAACAATTCTCGTTCCCCAAAATCAAATTTATGAACTTCGCCTTACGCTATCCGGTGAAGGACTTCCGCAAAGTAGTGTCATAGGGTATGAGATATTCGATAAAACGAATCTTGGAGTTTCCGATTTCGTCCAAAAATTAAATTACCGAAGAGCTCTTGAAGGTGAACTCGCCCGTACAATTGCCCAGCTTGAAGAAGTTGAAGGGGCACGTGTTCATATCGTGTTGCCTGAAAAAACTCTTTTCAAAGAAGATCAAAAACCGGCAACAGCATCGGTTATTCTGAAACTAAGATCCGAAGGAAGACTCAGACAAGAAAATATTCAAGGAATTTCTCACCTGATTGCAAGCAGTGTCGAAGGATTGGAGGTCAATAATGTAACCATCCTCGATTCTCGTGGTAATTTGCTTTCGACGAATCAAAACACAAACACACTCGCCGCTCTTTCATCTACACAATACGAGCTTCAACGTAATGTGGAAAACTATCTCGCATCCAAGGCACAATCGCTGATCGATGGTGTTGTGGGAAGTGGAAATGCCATCGTACGCGTAAACGCAGAACTCGATTTCAAACAGGCTCAACGGACGATCGAACAGTATGATCCATCCACTGTGGTGCGGAGTGAACAGAATATCCAGGAAAAATCAGTCATCTCCGACACACTCCCGCCGTCAAGTAAGAACAACCAGATTACAAATTACGAAATCGGAAAAACAGTCGAACATGTTGTTGATAATGTCGGGTCAATCAAACGGTTATCGGTTGCCGTTCTGGTAAATGATGTTGTCAAAATTGTGGTGAAAGATGGAAAGCAGGTGCCCGAGTATAAACCCCGTTCCTCTGAACAGATGACGCAATTGACCGATCTAGTGAAGCAAACTATCGGGTTTGATGCGCAAAGGCAGGACCAAATAAGTGTTCAGAACATTACGTTCGATTCGAAACCGGATCAGGAATTCCAAACGAAAGAGACACCGCTTGTGGAAGATGCGGAACGATATGTTGAGAAAGTTGTGGTAATCCTCGCGATGGTGATCGGTATGGTGGTTCTCCGTTCCATCGTTAATCGTGTACGATCCAAAAAAGGCGAATCATTTACTGTGCAGTCAGGTTCCAAACAACGTGAACGAGAAGTTGCTAAGGAAGCATCAGTTGAATCGCTTCAACAAATTGCTGAACGTAAACGGCGCGAGATCCAGGTATCAAATGTTTTTGATCCTGATGCAGCCGAAATACCAGAAGAGCTTCTGATCCGCAATCAGATGCGGCAACAGGTTGCCAGTTATGTAAAAGAAAAACCGGGCGACGCCGTTCAACTAATAAAAGTGTGGTTAAATGAAGATATCATGTAAGTGAGGTTTCATGCGGGCGATTGTTCCTAGTAGATTGAATGGACGACAAAAAGCTGCCGTCCTTATTATGTCTCTGGATGTGGATGCTGCAGCGAAAGTATTCAAGCAGTTGACGCAGCCGGAAATTGAATTGCTCACCATTGAAATTACAAATCTCCAGGGAATTCACTCGGGAGTTGTCGATAACGTTGTCGAGGAATTCCAGTCTCTCTATCAAGCGCAGGGTTATGTTTTACAAGGCGGCCTGGAATATGCGCGCCAAATTCTAGAAAAATCACTCGGCTTGTCAAAAGCCAGCGAAATTGTTGAGAAAGTTCGTATCCTCACTACCGTTCGTGGTTTTGACACATTGAAAAAGGCAGATTCTTCTCAACTAGTAAGTTTTTTACAAAAGGAACATCCTCAGACGATTGCCCTCATTCTTTCTCACCTGAGTCCGGATCAAACATCGCAGTCATTACAATTACTTCCGGAAGAGGTGAAGGGAGATGTTATTTTCCGAATTGCGACACTCGGGAAAATTTCACCAAATATTCTATCCGAAGTCGAGAGTGTTGTGGATGCAATGGCTGAATCGCAAATCATGCAAAGCGGCGGGGCGACTGGCGGAACGAAAGCTGTTGCAAGTATCCTGAATCGTTCGCCTAATGCTGAAGCGAAGTTTTTAATCGAGAGTATTGAACGGAGAGATCCGCAGCTCGCAGATGAGATAAAACGCCTCATGTTTCTGTTCGAAGATATCATTTATATCGACGACCGCGGTATCCAGCGAATCCTGCGTGAAGTGGACAAAAAGGATCTGGCTTTGGCAATGAAAGTGGCGGAAGAGAAAATGAAAGACAAGATTTTCTCGAATATGTCGGAACGTGCCCAGGCGCTGCTCAAAGAGGAAATTCAATTTCTCGGACCTGTTCGTTTATCAGAAGTCGAAGCCGCACAAACACGCATCGTCGAGATCGTGAAGCAATTGCAAGAACGCGAAGAGATTGTTGTCGTTGGACGTGGCGGATCGGAGGAGGTATTTGTCTAAAACAATACTAAAAAAAGTACGGGTAATTAAACACGATCACTCTTTGCATGAAAAGAAAAATGCCCGCCGCTTTCAGGATTACTCTGGGAATGTGGAGGAAGAAGTTGTCCGGAAGCCTACGATAGCCGTGAAGGATCATGCGAAAGGAAAAGAAACTTCGCCACAACCGATTGAAAAAAAAATAGATTTCGAACAGCAATTAAGAGAAGAATATAAACGTGGAAATGCCGAAGGTTTTGAAACAGGTAAAAAAGCGGCAGTCGATTATTTACAAAAGGAATTCGATCGCCAGGTAAAAGAGACACGCGAGAGTTTAATCGCGTTGTCTAAATCGATAAATGAAGAATACCAACAATTCCAACGGAATATGGAACGAATTATACTCCGCCTAGCCATTGCGATAGCTGAAAAAATTATTAAAAAATCTATCGTGGAGGATTCATCGATTGTTATAAGTCAGGTTCGTGAAGCATTGAAAAGGGTTTTAGGGGTTGAACGTTTGAAAATACGAGTTCATCCGGATGATGAGGTAAAAATTCGTGAAGCGCGTGAGAACCTCATGGCATCAGTAGATAGCTTAAAAGAAATTTTACTTGAGGTAGATGAAAAAGTTGATCGTGGGGACTGTATTTTAGAGAGCGAATCAGGAAATGTGGATGCACGCTTGAGCACACAACTGCGAACCCTGACAGCAGCATTGGAAGAGCTCGTTTAACATTCAGAAATGATGCAACAAACGACAAAAAATATAGAACGACAGTATCAGAAATTCTTTGACGTACTCCCGCATATCGATCTGTTGAAAATTAATGGACGGGTGCGGCAGGTAATCGGACTTGTCATAGAATCCGTTGGTCCTACAACTTCTCTTGGTGAAGTCTGCACCATTCATTCGCCTAAAGGTGAGGAAGTATGTATGACGGAGGTTGTCGGTTTCCGGGACAATCATGTTTTATCAATGTCGCTGGGCGAATTATCGCGCATTAGCCCGGGAAGCGAAATTATCGCCACCGGAAAATCATTTGCAGTGCCGGTAGGAGCAAATCTTCTCGGTCGTGTACTTGATGGCCTTGGCCGTCCTATTGACGGCAAGGGTCCCCTCGTTACCGAAGGCATGAGATCGATTCACCATATCCCTCCAGGTCCGTTGGAACGCAAAAGAATAAACAAACAGATTGCAACAGGAATACGTGCTATCGATTCAATACTTGCCATCGGGAAAGGCCAGCGTGTTGGAATATTTTCGGCAAGCGGTGTCGGAAAAAGTACTTTGCTTGGTATGATAGCGCGAAACACAAGCGCAGATATCAATGTGATCGGTTTGGTGGGTGAACGTGGCCGTGAAGTAAGAGAATTTTTGGAAAAAGATTTGGGCGAAGAAGGGCTTGCGCGCTCTGTAGTTGTTGTTGCCACAAGCGATCAGGCAGGCCTCATCCGTGTAAAGGCAAGTTTAATTGCAACGTCGATTGCCGAATATTTCCGCGATCAGGGAAATGACGTTATGCTTATGATGGATTCGATCACGCGCATGGCAATGGCTCAGCGTGAGATAGGTCTTGCGATAGGCGAACCGCCAACAACGAAAGGATATACGCCTTCAGTGTTTGCACTACTGCCGCGACTGCTGGAGCGCTCCGGTACAGCGAGGAAAGGCAGCATCACAGGCCTTTATACTGTCCTTGTCGAAGGCGATGATATGAATGAACCAATTGCCGATGCGGCTCGATCGATACTCGACGGGCACATTGTTTTATCGCGCAGGTTAGCCGCCGCTAATCATTATCCTGCCATCGATGTATTGGAGAGTATCAGTCGTGTCATGCCCGATATCACTACAGAAGAACACCGCCTTGCATCATCACGCTTGCTCGATTTGATGGCGACATATCGGGAAGCAGAAGATTTGATTAATATTGGTGCGTATGTGAAGGGAAGTAATCCGAAAATTGATTATGCCTTGTCAATGATAGATAAAGTAAGACGGTTTTTACGACAAAACATCGATGAAAAAGCAGTGGCTGCCGATAGTATCCAGCAACTAATGACTATGATGTCGGGAGACGGGCGAGGTCAACAATGAAGAAATTCAAATTTCGTCTGGATTCAGTTTTACAAGTACGTGAAAAACAAGAAAAGAAAGTTCAAGTTGAGATGGCGGAAATTATAATGGAACGATCTCATGAAGAAAAAAAACTTGAACAACTTGCAGATCAGCGGGAGCAGATGATTGTTGAAGCGGAAAAAAAGGAGCGTCTTAGCGCTGAAGAACTGCAGACCGATCAGTCATATTTAAATTCACTCGCCGATCAGATTTCTCAGAAAAAGAATAATGTAAATGAATTACTGAACCGTGAAGATGAAAAACGCGACGAACTCGTGAAGAAAATGACAGAAAAAAAAGTGTTGGAAAAATTAAAAGAGAAGAAAAAGCTCGAACACACTCACGAAGTCGATAAGGAAGATCAAACAATGCTCGATTCGATCGGTCATCAACATAATGACAGGCAAGGAAATACTTAGATTCATGAAGAAGAAGACAATCATAATTGCAGCAATTGTCGGAGTGTTAACTCTGAGCGAAATAGGCATTCTTCTCCTGTCGAACAAAACGGATAATTCCACGACTGATAAAAAGAAAACGACAACAAGTGATTCGACAAAGAAAAAACAGGTGAAACCACAACCTCCACAATTGAATCAAGTTGTCCGCGATACATCAAAATTGAATGAGAAAAAAGATACCGTCGATTTCGTAACCCGATTAAAACAAATAAACCAGATGAAATCAGACAGCCTGGCATTGCTTTTGACGGCGCTTGCCGATGAACAGAAAAAAACGAAAGATCTTTCCGACCAACTAAAAAAAATCGCTGTAAAACAGGCCGAGCTTCAGGATCAGAAACGGAAAGAACTTCAAAAAATATATAACACGATGGATGCGGAAAACGCGGCACGCATTATCGAAAAGCTTAGCGACCAGGACATTGTGGACATTTTACTGAGTGTTCAAAAACGTCAGGCCGCAAAAATACTGGCTTCACTCGATCCAACTCGAGCGGCCAGATTAATTAACCAAGTCAACACCAACAACTAGGAGACACTATGAAGGATATTTCGATGATATTCTTCGGAAGTTCTCCCCCACTGGATGGACCGGGGATGTCTGGTCAAGCCGCGCAATCAGAGGCAGCGAAAATATTTGCTTCGCTCTTTGCCTCGGCGATTCAGACGTCAAAGTCGAATCCCAAGGCATCATCTTCCGGAAAATCGCAGGGTGAAAGTATCGTTCAAGGAATTCATGATTTTTTAGCACAGAATTCTGAACGATTACTGGAATTGTTGACAGGAACCGCAAGCACTAATGTGTCTGGGGCATCCCACGACTCGGCAACTGCAACTGCCTCACCGCCGGTCAAAACACAGTCGGTTTCTGTAAACAAAAATCTCCAGGGGGAAAACGTGATGAAGAATGATCAAAAGCAAGTCCGCCTAAAAAGGACTTCTGTTTTACAACCCCAGAGCGCTGACGGTAATTCCTGCCAGCAAACTCCGGGCTTGCTTTTTTCATTTTCAGAGAACAATTCGGGAATTCCAGTTCAATTTCTGACGGGGACTGAAAATGGAAAAAGTGCAACGCTTCAATCTGTTTTATCCCAGAAAGGAATCTTCTCCGATCTGATTGCAACGGAGCATTCTGGATTGTTGAAATCTCCGGTATCATCTTCTTCAATAACTTCAAATGATAGTTCTGCAAATGGCAAACCGATTGGTGAGGAACAGAAAAATGTGACAACGATTTCTGTCGGCCCAACAAACGGAAACACATCGCAGAATAATAAAGAAGATGCCAAGACAGTTCCAACGATAAAGAATGCCGACTTCATATCAGAAATGACTTCAATATTATTAGATTCTGATGGGAAACAGGAAGGGAGCACAGAATTGACGACTGAGACGAAGGAAGGAGAAGAAAAACCGACGACGACTGTGAATCTAAAGACATCTACAAATCAGTTGGTAAAGCCGATTGTGTCAGAGGTTCAGCAGAAACAAATTTCGGATCTGGCTAGTGTCGGTGTTGATGATGCGGGAAAGTCGGGTTCATTAAAAGTTGAATCGGAGGATACTTCGCCTTCCACACAAGAGACACAGGAAATTGAGAAGGAGAGTAAGGGAATTGTGTCGGAAAGGTCGTTGGATGCACTTCGTAAGTTGTTGATTCGTGAAGGCGTTGAAGTAGATGATATAGAGGTTACAAAGCCAACAGAATCGCAATCTGCTCAACCCGTCAGTGAAGGAAGGCCGTCGATATTCAATGAAGCTCGATCAATGCTGGAGGCATTGCGGCAACAAGTTGCATCGGAGAGAAGTGTTCTGTCGGTTACATCATCGGGAAATATTCAGGAAGATAATTCTACATCGGTTCAGCAAGAAGCTGGTAAAAATATTACTGCAACGACTGAGAAAGGGAAACCGGAATTGACATCGACGAATACACTCTCCAACGATGAAGTTCAGGCAGTGCCGAACCAGGATATAAAAAAGGTATCACTTCCACGGATAGCTGAAGAAAGTAGTGTAGATGGTTTTTCTGCTGCACAGCTTAAAAACATATCCGTAAAAGAACAAATGAACATCTCGAATCCTTCCGTTGATACTCAGGAATCAAAACAGGTTGTAAATACACCAATTCTTGAGAAGACGACGGTGGAGGAACCGAAGAGCGACTCGCAAGTGAATGTCGTCAATCGCGTGTCTCTTTCTGTGCCGATAACATCGTCGAAATCGAAGGATTCGAATCAGCAGAATGATACGATATTTATATCGAAAAGTGCTCTCCAAGATCTGGAGAACATTTTGTTCGGCGAAAAAACTGTGAGCCTAAAAGGGCAAACAGAAAAAAAACCTGAGGCCACGATTCCACAATCGGATCAACCAATAACACAGAAAGTGGATACCGCGCTTACAAAAGCCGAATCGAACGCAGTACCACAGATTAATTCTACGGAGAATAAAAATACGGTGACGAACGTTCCACAATCGGATCAACCAATAACACAGAAAGTGGATACGGTACTTTCAAAAACCGAATCGAACACAGTACCACAAATTAATTCTACGGAGAATAAAAATACTGTGACGGTTATTCCACAATCGGATCAACCAATGACACAGAAAGTGGATACGGTACTTACAAAAACTGAATCGAATACAGTACCACAGATTAATTCTACGGAGAATAAAAATACTGTGACGGTTATTCCACAATCGGATCAACCAATGACACAGAAAGTGGATACGGTACTTGCAAAAACCGAATCGAACACAGTACTACAGATTAATTCTACGGAGAATAAAAATACGGTGACTGTTATTCCACAATCAGATCAACCAATGACACAGAAAGTGGATACGGTGACTGCTAAAGTCGAATTGAACGCGATAGCACAAACTAATTCTACAGAGAATAAAAATACTGTGATGACCATTCCACAATCGGATCAACCAATGACACAGAAAGTGGATACGGTGCTTACAAAAACCGAGTCGAACGCAGTACCACAGACTAATTCTACGGACAATAAAAATACTGTGACGATCATTCCACAATCGGATGAATCAATAACTCTGAAAGTGGATACGGTATCTGCTAAAGTCGAATTGAACGCGATAGCGCAGACTAATTCTGCAGACAGTAAAGATAGCTCTTTAATGCAAAGAGATTCTCAATCCGATAAACCACAAACCCAGACTGCAGAACAAACTGTACATCAAACAGCAGAAACGGTTTTGGCGAAAGAGGTTAAGAATAAATTTGCATCGTTAATTCATGAAATCTCACAGCAACAGGATGTTCGAGTTATTACTATCGACGGAAAAACAACGATTTCCAGTGGAGATCGTGTGATCGATTCACAAAAATTCATAGAAACACTCGCTAAAGAAACCACCACGTCATTGCGAAACGGAGTAACAGATATGCGTGTGCAACTTGAACCGGAGAATCTGGGAAAAATGACATTGCATTTTTCATCAGATGAAGGCCATGTTGGAGTCCGCATTGAAGTTACAAACAGCGATATAAAACAAGTGGTGGATCTAAACATGCCACGGTTACGCGATGAAATGCAGCAGCGTGGAATATCCTTGGATCGTGTCGATGTATTTGTAGCTGGAGATTCACTTCCGAAGAATAAACGAGAGCAAAACATGGCACAACAAAAGTCTGGAACAACGATCATAAATCATGTAGATAATAAGGATGATGAAGGTGATATCGCCAAACCGAGAAATCTTGGTTATAACACCATTGAATATCTCATGTAGAAAGGGAACGTATGTATCCAACAACATCAACAACATCTTCGATGGAAGACACTACAACTCAAACGACTTCGAAGAGTACGCTTGGGAAAGACGATTTTCTGAAACTGCTTACAGAGCAATTGCAGAACCAGGATCCGTTAAACCCAATGTCAGGAAGTGATTTTGCGGCACAACTTGCTCAGTTCAGTACAGTAGAACAATTGACAAATATGAATACTTTATTGACCGAGAGCGTCAGTGCGACAGCGATACTTAATCAATCTATTAATAATTCGTTGTCAACAACGTACATCGGGAAAGTAGTCCGATCCGCCTCAACTCAATTGACATATGATGGAACCGATCAGGTCGGCATAGGATATACATTGCCGCAACAAGCTAATTCAGTTACTGTTCAGATTCTTAATTCGAGCGGCGATGTTGTTAAGACGATTGACTCTAAGAAACTCACCGTCGGTGATAATACGATTGAATGGGATGGAACAGACGATCAAGGAAATACACTCGGCGCCGGAACTTACACATTCAAAGTCAGTGCTTACGACAGTAATGGAACCGATCTTGGTGCAACACCCTACACTACTGGAACTGTAACTGGTGTAAAGTTTACAAGTTCAGGAACGATGTTGATTGTCAACGGTCAGTCGATAAAACTCTCTGATGTTCAAGAAATATTAGGATCATAAAAATGTCTGAAATCGATGGCGTAAAATTGCCGTTCTTGCCGATTGGCGGTGTCGAAGGACTGAAGACGCGTGTTCCTGTTGAACTTCCGGAAGATTCAAAACCTTTCGATGAAATTCTACAGAACGAACTCGATGATCTGAAGTTCTCGAATCACGCACAACAGCGGCTTGAGTCGCGCAATATTGCACTTTCTTCCGATGATAAACAGGCAATTCAGAAAGCTGTTTCTCAGGCGGAACAAAAAGGTGCACAAGACTCACTTGTTCTTCTTAAAGATCTGGCGTTTATCGTGAATGTCCGTAATAAGACTGTCATCACAGCTATGACTCAGGATCAGATGAAGGACAATGTTTTTACAAATATAGATAGCGCAATAATTGCAACAAGTACAAAATAATAGTTTCTGGGCTGGCCCTCCGTGTTTCCATTCTAAATGAAACCGAGGAAGCCCTCCGATAGTGCCGATCGACTGACGCACTATCAGACAAATCAAAACTAAGGAGGGTACACTTATGTCATTACTTCGTTCTTTATTTGCCGGTGTTTCTGGTTTACAGAATGATGGTGTCATGATGGACGTCATCAGTAATAACATCGCAAATATTAATACTACAGGTTTCAAAGCCGGTCGTGTTACATTCAGTGAAACGTTTGCTCAAACCTTACGTGCTGGAACTCAACCTCTTACTAATGAAGGCGGTACAAATCCTATTCAAGTTGGTCTGGGTGTTTCTCTGGGAGCAGTTGATACGATGTTCACCCAAGGAAATATAGAGACTACCGGACAGAATACAGACCTTGCTCTTCAGGGCGACGGTTTCTTTATTGTAAATAAAGATGGCAGAAATCTCTATACAAGAGATGGAGAATTTCTATTCGATGCAAATGGCACGCTGGTCGATTCAGCAAATGGGAGTATAGTTCAGGGGAAGATGGCTGTTGATGGAACGGTTCCGGCTGGAACCGCGCTTCAAAATATTCAGATACCAAATGGACAAACATCTCCAGCAACAGCGACAACTTATGTAGACTTTTCCGGCAATCTCGATGCAGGCGCGACTCCGACAGGTGCAATTCTTCAAACGGGAAGTATTTATGCAGATGAAGATGGCAGTTCCAACGTAGAGGGATTAAAGTCTGTATCATCTGGCGGAACGGTAACAACTATCGGTGATTTGAGCGCAGCTCCGGCAACTGTCAGTGTCACTGACGGAAAAACAACAGGCACATATGTATATACTACCGAGGCAGGGAATGATAATTTTCACACATTGGCTGGTCTTGCCGCATTAATTGCCAGCGATTTCGGTCTAGCAGATTCAAAAGGTAAATCAGATTCAACCGCTGTTTATGTCAGTGGCGGCAAAATAACTCTTGAAAACACTTCTGATGCAACGACGGGTGCAGACGTAACATTATCGATTACAAGCTCGAACTTGAATCTACAGTCGGCGCTCTCAGGCCTTGCTGGTACATATACAAAAGGTGCAGGCAACACTCTATCATCGGATGCGTTTTTCCGCAGGCAAAAGGTACCGACCTTTTGACCAGTTTGCGAAATAGCGACGGAATAAACCTTGGCATAGCAGATACAGACATTATAGACATTGACGGCTCAAAAGGTGTAACTGCAGTTCAAGAAAAAACATTAACTGTCGATGGCAGTACAACCACATATCAAAATCTTCTTGACAAGGTGATCAGCACATTCGGAATAAGTAACACGGACAGTAGTATCGATCCAACCACCGGGAATATGGTTGTGCATTGTGATGGAGGATCTGTTAATGTAATTTCAAATCTGGTTTTAAAAGATACAGCGACTTCACCACCGGTATTTAATAATGTTTTTAATAATTTTACTCAAACGACACCAGCAACCGATGTTACCAGTAATGCTTCGGTAACAGTATTCGATTCGTTGGGAAACAAACATACAATCGCACTGTCGTTCACAAAAGATCCGAATCAAACAAATACATGGGAATGGAAGGCTACAGTTCCCACGCCTGCTACAATAACAAAGGGGAGTATGGGACAAATCGAATTTAATAATGATGGATCCTTTAAGTCATTCACGTATACTGATGGATCTGACAGTCTTGAGTTGAATTCGGGGTCTGGTTCTACGCAGGAAGTGAAATTAAATTTTGGAACAGCGGCGAGTTCTACTGGTGTCACTCAGTTTCAGGGCACATCAACAATATCGGCAAATGACCAGGATGGTCGTGGACTCGGTGAATTAAGTTCTATCTCTGTCGACACAAACGGTAATATCCTCGGGACATTCTCAAATGGTACCGTGAGTACATTGGCTCAGATTATGATAGCGACTTTTAATAATCCGGGCGGGTTAGAAGAGGTGAACAAAAACATGTTTGATATTTCCGGGAATTCCGGTAGTCCGGTTGTAGGTGCTGCCGGTGAATCGATTCAGACAAAGGTTGTGTCTAATGCACTTGAACAATCCAATGTCGATCTTGCCCAGGAATTCACGAACATGATTGTTGCACAACGCGGGTTCCAGGCGAATGCCAGAGTGATAACTACGAGTGATGAGTTCCTTCAAGAACTCGTGAATTTGAAACGTTAACCGGAATGACTAATGGCGGCCTCAACTAATGAGGCCGCTATATTTTTCTGGAGGGATTATGATTGCTGTGACGCGATATAATAATACCGAATTGGTAATTAATGCCGACTTGATTGAATTCATAGAAGCAACCCCCGATACAATCATCACCACAACCACAGGGAAAAAAATTATGGTTCGTGACAGCGTCGATAAAGTTATTGATAAGGTAGTCAGAATATCGACAGCGTTGTCTTAATATCACATCAACGACGCACAGAATGAAAAAGAAAAAATAATCATTGAATCATAATAATATTCATCTGGTTATTTTTAGCCAGATTGATTTTCTGATCGAGTTTTTTTATGAAAGCATTGCATCTCTAACATATTGCAATTAAACAAATTGCGTCCTTCTGAGTTCCTTCTTATTGGCACACGAATTGCCATTTTTTTATAATAACTCAATAATATAATGGGTGGAAAAAAATGGCTGAGAATCTTAAAAAACCAGCTTCAGCGGTTACACCTGCACCTGCTCCAGCTACTGAGCCTGAAAAACCGAAGAAATTAAATCTGAAAAAAATTTTAATTTATGGCGTTCCTCTCGGTGCTGTCCAACTTGTCTTGCTATATCTGATCATCGCCAGATTTACTGGTTCGGCTTCTGCGAATAAACCTGACGGATTGAATTCAGAACAGACATCAGAAAAAACAGATGTGAGTGACCAGAAAGCAAGGAATAGTAGTGTCGCGGATTCAAATTTTGTCTACGTGGTAAAAGATATTATTGTCAATCCAGCCGGCACAAATGGATCGCGGTTCCTGCTTACGACGATAGGGTTGGAAGTTTCTTCTCCCGAGATGCTCGCAGATTTAGAAAGAAAAGAAGTACAGGTTCGGGATGCGTTAATCACAATTCTTTCAAGTAAATCGCTTGGTGAGCTTGATCGGATTGTTGAACGCGATTCGCTGAGAGTTGAGATTGGGCAAAAGATTTCTCCTTTTGTGAGAGATGGTGTATTACGAAATGTCTATTTCAGCAAATTCATAATCCAATAAAAACACATGGCTGAAGTATTATCGCAACAAGAAATTGATAAATTATTATCTGGAATGTCATCCGGTGGACTCGATCTGGATAAATTACTCGAGGAATCGGAACCAGAGAAACAACGTGAGATACTTACCTATGATTTCAGACTTCCGAATCGTGTTTCTAAAAATCAATTGCGGACACTTCATACCGTTCATGAAGGATTTGCGGAAGCGTTCGGATCGCACATGGTGTCCAAACTTCAATCTGCTGTAACGGTAAATGTTACTTCTGTCGATCAGTTATTCTATTCGGAGTTCATTCTTTCAGTAACCAGCCCAAGTTGTTTATATGTATTTAATATTGAGGGAACGGACGGATGCGGAATTCTGGAAATCAGCCCTCCGCTTGTTTTTGCGCTTGTCGAAAGGCTTCTTGGAGGGAGTGGAGAATCACAGAAAAAATCCCGGTTGATCACGAACATCGAACAGGGTGTGATGGAAAATGTCGTTGAGACGATATTTGTCGATTTACAAACAGCATGGAAATCTATAGGGAATCTCCAATTTAAACTAGATCGATTTGAGAGCGAGCCGGACTTTGTGCAAATAGCTCCTGCCAGTGAAATCGTTCTTGTCGTATCGTTTGAGGTGAGCCTGGGAACAGTTCCATACATGATGAATCTTGGATTGCCAATATTTGCACTCGAAGAAACAATCGGCAAACTAAATACACAGCGATTCTATCATGCATCGACAAAAGGGAGTAGTAAGACACGGCCGGATATTATAAGCCGTCAATTAGGTGTCACAAAGTTGCCATTGTCAGCAACTCTTGGGCAGACCCGGATCAGTATGAAGGATTTAATCGATCTGGAGATCGGCGATGTAATACGATTAGACACTCATGTTGATGGTGAGATAAAAGTGTTTATAAACGGTTTACACAAATGTTACGGTCGTCCAGGAATGGTCGACGGGCGATGTGCGCTAAAAGTCACACGCTTTGTTTCAATAGAAGATATCAATGAGGAATCAACATGACGGATCAAGTTAATAATCCAGAAGGACAGAAGCCTGAACAGGATCAGAAAAAAGATCAAAATTCGGATCAGAATGGTCTTTTAAAGAATATCGGCGCTGAAGAAAATCTGACACCTGAAGAAATTGAAATGGTCAAGATGATGTCGGAAATAGATTCGGGAAAACCTCAAGCAGAGCAAAGTGACCAGACTTCTTCACAACCGACTGTTGAAGCAGCTCAGTTTGAAAACTTGAAACCGAATATTAGTCCGGAAAAGCGTGACAAAAAACTTGAACTTTTACTCGACCTCATGCTGCCGGTTTCGATTGAACTTGGCCGAACGAGCATGCTCGTGAAGGATATTCTTGGAGCTTGAGCGCGGTTCATTGGTTGAATTTGATAAACTCGCAAGCGAGCCTGTCGATATTCTCATCAACGGTAAAAAAATGGCTGAAGGTGAAGTCGTTGTCATCGACAAACACTTTGGAATTCGTTTGACAAATATCATAGATCCCGCTGAACGCATCAGAGGGGGAAAGAGATAATGGCAGATTTATTATTTCGCACAATCGGTTCCCTCGCATTCATTGCCTTACTGATGATAGGTGTAGGATGGGTGGCTAAAAAATATCTCCTGCCCGGAAAGGCATTTGGGTCATCCGGCAGTGGAATCGATGTCATCGCGCATATTCCTCTCCAGCCGAAGCGATCAATTTTTCTGGTCCGTGTTCCAGGAAAAATTCTCGTCGTGGGTAGCGCTGAAAATGGTTTGACAAAATTAAGTGAGATTTCCGATGTTCAAGCACTTGAAAAATTTGAATTATCAGTGGCTGAAGCATCAAAATCCGGACAGCGTTTTGCAGACATATTCAAAAGATTTCTCCATACGAATTAAACTCATGAGACGATTTCTTGTTCTTGTTGCTCTGCTAATGCTTTGCACCATGATGGTATCGGCACAGAATGGAAAAGGATTTCCGCTGCCGAAGGTGTCAATCGGAATTGAAAAAGCTACAAAACCGTCCGATGTCTCGATGACGGTCCAAATAGTTCTGCTGATGACAGTATTGTCGCTTGCTCCTGCTCTTCTCATCATGACGACATGTTTCATTAGAATTATAATCGTTTTTCATTTTTTAAAACAAGCGATGGGAACGCAACAAATGCCCCCCGCCCAAATACTGGTTGGACTGGCAATGTTCATTACATTTTTTATTATGGCACCGGTGTGGAATCAGATAAATGATAAAGCGCTGCAGCCATATATGAAAAATCAAATCACGCAGGAAGAAGCATATAATAAGGCTGTGGAACCGTTGCGGCAATTCATGTTCAAACAAACTCGTGAAAAAGATCTGGCACTCTTTATAAACATGGCAAACATGCAAAAGCCCGCGACGCGAGATGACATCCCGACCTATGTGCTGATTCCTGCGTTTTCTATTAGCGAGATGCGAATAGGATTCCAGATGGGATTTATTATTTTCGTTCCTTTTTTGATGATCGATATGATTTGCGCAAGTATTCTAATGTCGATGGGTATGATGATGTTGCCGCCGGTTCTTGTTTCGCTTCCATTCAAAATTCTTTTATTCATTCTGGTTGATGGATGGTATTTAATTGTGAATTCCGTTCTCATGAGTTTTCAATAAGGAGGTTACAACGTGTCGATTGAATATGTTGTTCATCTTGGCCGCGAGGCATTCTATTTGGTGTTTCTTATTTCAGCGCCGATTCTTTGTGTTTCTATGGTCATCGGATTGATGATCTCAGTATTTCAGGCAGCGACTTCCATAAATGAAATGACCCTGACATTTGTTCCAAAGATCATCGCAGCGGTGATCATTCTCATTATCGCTTTCCCGTGGATGCTCGAGTTGTTGATTTCATTTACTACAAATCTGATTAATTCCATTCCTGCAGTTGTGAAAGGACAGTAATTGTTAATGCCGGACATTGGTCAAATCTTAATTTTTTTTATCATTTTTGCTCGGATAATTTCATTTATCGGAGTGAGCGTTTTTTTTAGCCATCCGGCAATTCCAACGCCGACAAAAATCGGGATCGGCGTTTTTCTCTCTTTGTTGATGTTTCCTCTTTTATCGCAAACTGTGTCGATAACACAATACGATCTATTGCCTTTAACAATTCTTGTAATTAAAGAAGTATTGGTTGGTCTGATCATCGGATTTTCAACTACCTTTTTATTTTCTGGGATTCAGTTTGCCGGCGATCTTATTGGCATTGATATGGGCTTTGCATTGGCAACTGCGTTCGACCCCGAACATGGAGCAAACGTCCCCGTTCTCGGTTCTATGAAATACACGATTGTGTTTCTGGTATTTTTGATTATTGATGGACATCATTTTTTGATTCAGGCGCTTCATTATAGTTATTCGGCTATTCCGGTAGGTGGTCTTTTGATAACGGATCAAGCATTTCGTAAAATAGTCTACTTGATTGTACAATTATACATTGTCGCAATGAAAATTTCAGCTCCTGTGCTGATTGCATTATTTCTTACAAACATAGCACTTGGGATATTGTCACGTGCGGTGCCGCACATGAATGTTTTTCTTTTGAGTTTTCCATTGAAAATAGGCGTCGGGTTCTATGTGTTGATTGCGTCGATGCCTTTTTTTGTTTATGTCTTTCAAAAACTTCTTGTCGGCTTTGAAAGCGATCTTGTGGATCTGATAAAGGCATTGAGCAATGGCTGAGGAAACCGATCGAGAATCAAGAACTGAACCAGCAACCGGGAAAAAACGACATGAACTCCGGCAAAAGGGAAAAGTTCCTCACAGTGCGGAGGTGAATTCTGGTGCAGTACTAATAGCAGCCCTCTTACTATTGTTCGCAACAGGTGGAACGTTGGCGCGGAAGATAATGGAAGTCATGCAGCAGGCATTTATGTCTTGTGGGACATATCAAATAACATGCAACACCATGCCGGAGTTTTTTTATCGACAAGTAGTCACATTCTGTCTGATTGTTGCACCTATCATTCTTGGGCTTATGACTGCTGGTTTTCTGGCAGGGTTTTTACAAGTTGGACCCTTATTCACAATGAAGACGTTGACGATAAATTTTGGGAAATTTAACCCATTCAATGGAATAAAGAAAGTAATGATTTCGCGTAGAAGTCTTGTAGAACTTATAAAGAGTATCGTGAAAGCGCTTGTTATCGGAATTGTCGCTTACGTTGGAGTGAATAACGTCATCAATGAAACAGTCCAGTTGATGGATGGCGATGTAGTCGGCATCTTTAATTTTATAGGTTCAGCGTCGATTACTATCGCATTCAAAATTTGCCTCATATACATCGCGATAGCGGCGATTGATTTTTATTATCAAAAGCGTGAGTATGAGCGCGATATCCGGATGACCAAGCAGGAAGTTAAAGAAGAAAATATTCAGACAGAAGGTAATCCTGAAATAAAATCTCGTATCCGGCGAGTACAGCGTGCGCTCTTCCGTAAACGAATGATGCAAAACGTCCCCAAGGCCGACGTTGTAATAACAAATCCGACACATTATGCTGTAGCATTACAATATAACCCCGGCGAAATGGATGCACCAACAGTGGTTGCCAAAGGAATGAATCTAATCGCTCAAAAAATTAAGGAGATTGCATCAGAATACAATATCCCTATCGTGGAAGATAAACCACTGGCTCAAGCATTATACAAATCTGTTGAAATCGATCAGCAGATTCCGGAACAATTATTCCAGGCTGTTGCCCAGGTTTTGGCATATATTTATCAAATGAAAAACCGTAAGATAAATCAAAGAGCAAAGTAAGATGGAAACATCATTTCAAATAGAAAATCCACTCGGTTCCAGCAGATCCGTACTTCGTTGGGTTGGCAAAAATGGTGATATCATGCTGGCGATTGCAGTGATGTCTGTACTCAGCGTCATGATTATTCCGTTACCATCAATGGTATTGGATATTTTGCTCGCCACAAACATCACGATGTCACTTATTTTATTGATGGTGTCGTTATACCTGACGAGTCCATTGCAATTGTCTGTATTCCCGGGTTTGTTGCTGATTTTAACTCTCTTCAGACTTTCTTTAAACGTGGCTGTAACACGATTGGTGTTGAGTGAAGGTTATGCTGGTGAAGTGGTTCAGGCATTCGGATCATTTGTCGTGAAGGGAAATTATGTTGTCGGATTTGTCATCTTTATCATACTGGTTGTCATTCAATTTATTGTAATCGTAAAGGGCGCAGGACGTATTGCCGAAGTTGCAGCCCGTTTTACTTTGGATGCAATGCCCGGAAAACAAATGGCTATTGATGCCGATATGAATGCCGGCCTTATCACTGAGGATGACGCACGAAAACGGCGGCAGGATATTTCTCGTGAAGCTGAATTTTATGGCGCGATGGATGGCGCCAGCAAATTCGTTCGTGGTGATGCTATGGCCGGTTTGATTATCACCGGGGTCAACATTCTTGGTGGTTTTGTAATCGGTATGGTGCAAAAGGGATTGCCTTTTGTCGATGCGCTTCAGCGTTATACCTTACTCACCGTCGGCGACGGCCTTGTCAGCCAAATTCCTGCTCTTGTCGTTTCAACTTCTGCCGGTATGGTTGTTACCCGAAGTGCATCTGGTAATCAATTTGACATCGAAATCGGCACTCAATTATTCAGCCGACACAAAGCTTTATTACTTACTTCGGGCACCTTATTGTTTTTCGCTATTGTTCCCGGACTGCCAACAATCCCATTTCTTGTCCTTTCGCTTGTGACTGGTGGGCTTGGTTTTGTTGTGCGTTCGACTCCGAAAATTGATGAATCGGTGGCAAAGGCTGCAGAGCAAGCGGCTGCTCAGAAGAAACCGGTGGAAGAGCCTGCAGAGCAATATGTATTGGTAGATCCACTGGAATTAGAAATTGGATATGGCCTTATATCATTGGTAGATGAATCTCAGGGAGGAGATTTATTCCAACGCATAACAAGTATACGGAAACAACTCGCGATGGAACTGGGGCTTGTGATTCCTCCTATCCGTGTTCGTGATAATCTGCAACTGGAACCAAATCAATACGCGATTAAGATTCGCGGGAATATTATTGGGCAAGGTGCACTCTTCATGGATTATCATCTTGCTATGAATCCGGGAACCGGAGAAGGAAAGCTCGAAGGAATTGAAGTTAAGGAGCCGACTTATGGACTTCCCGCCGTCTGGATTCCTTCCGTCGAAAGGGAACAGGCCGAACTTATGGGTTATACAGTAGTCGAACCCTCAGCAGTACTCTCAACGCATCTGACGGAAGTATTAAAAAGAAATGCTGACAGAATTCTAGGCCGACAAGAGACAAAGATGTTGATCGAAAATTTGAAGAAAGATTATCCGGCGGTTGTCGATGATATAGCGGCAGATGTTCTTCCGCTTGGAACAATACAGAAGGTTTTGCAGAATTTGTTACGAGAGGGAATTCCAATTCGCGATGCCGTCACTATTCTTGAGGCATTGTCCGATTATGCACGAATCACTAAGAATGTGGATGTGCTCACAGAATATGTCCGGCACTCATTATCAGATACAATTTCGCAGTTGCACCGTGATGCTGATGATGTGTTGTATGGAATAGCAATGACTTCAAAACTGGAGCAAGTGCTGACAAGCGCGTTACAGAATCAACGAGATATTTCACAAACACTCGGATTGGCTCCAAATGTTATTCGTACTATACACACAAACATGAGTAAGAATGTCGATCATGCCTTAGTTTCAGGACATAGACCAATTGTCGTTTGCGCTGCGACGGTTCGACCGTACTTCTACAGATTAATTCATACCGCATTCCCGACGGTGGCAGTACTTTCGTTCACCGAACTTCCTGCGGATTTACAGATAGAATTTATCGGAAAGCTGGGATTAGACGATGAGAATTAAAAAATTTACCGGCACATCGCTCAAAGAAGCGTCTGAGTTGATGAAACGGGAACTCGGTGAGAATGCTATCATTCTCAATACAAAGCGAATTCCCTCACCGAATGGTGGAATTGAAGAATACTATGAAATTATTGGTGCCTTGGATGAACATGCTGGCTCATCGAATCAGAACTCGGCAGCAAAGAAAGCTCTTTTTTCTAAACTTGGTGAATACGAGAGGGTAGCAGATTCGTTAAAGACACAGACTGAAAAAACAAAAGATCTTTCACCCATCGAACATCTAAGACAAATTTCAGAAACTATTACCGAACAAAGAAAAAGTCCCGTGAAACAAACTATTTCCGCAAAATCTACAGATGTTCAAGAGGTTGCCAATTATTTTCAGCTTAAGGGTGAACTTGAAGATGTAAAACATATGTTGATGACGACTACAGAAAAATTACAGTATACCAATTCCTTCGAAGTCCCTCAGGAATTAAAACGTATCTACAAACGTCTGGTAGATCATGATGTTGATGAGACTATAGCGCATAAAATCGTGAGCGATCTTCATACGAACTTGAGCGGCGAGGCTCTCACGAATGTTACCATAATTGAGGGTGCAGTACTCCAGAAGCTCGAACAAATTTTTCCTATTGCTCCGGCTGTCAAACAAGTGAAGCAAACCCGGATAATGGCATTTGTCGGACCAACAGGAGTTGGAAAGACGACAACGATTGCAAAAATAGCGGCCATCAATAAATTATTCAATAACAAAGATGTAGCATTAATCACTGCCGATACTTATCGGATTGCGGCCATCGAACAATTGCAGACATTTGCCGATATTGCCAATATTCCGATGGAGGTTGTGTATTCACCGGAAGAAATGAAAAAAGCAATTCGAAAACTTTCGAAAGCACAATTGATTTTGATCGATACCGTAGGAAGAAGTCAGCGTGGTGAAAAGGAACTGGCTCAGCTGAGGCGATTCCTTACGGCCGCGAATCCGGATGAAATACATCTGGTAGTGAGCGCAACCACAAGCACCCGACTATTACGCGATATACTTCAACATTTCAAAACACTCAAACCGAATCGGTTGGTATTTTCGAAGATAGACGAAGCATTGAGTGCAGGTTCATTATTGAGCGTAGAAGCAGAATTGAAATTGCCATTATCATTTGTAACGACTGGCCAGTCTGTTCCAGACGACATCATGCCGGCAGAAGCCCCGCAGCTTGCACGTATGACCTTGCATGGAGTAACTGCGTATGCGTGATCAGGCGGAACGATTACGGGTTCTCGCTTCTGAGAAAAAAGATACATCAATGCAGGATAATGAACCTCTTGAAGTTAACGAGATTGGTCCTGAAGGGTGTGTGATTTCATTCGTAAGCGGTAAAGGAGGAGTGGGGAAAAGTGTAATTGCTCTGAATCTAGCAATTGCTTTTGCCCAACACGGCAATTCCGTTGTACTTGTCGACGCCGATTTAAATCTGGCGAATACAGACGTACTTCTGAATTTATCTCCATCCGGTCGACTCGCCGATTTCTTACTAGGTAAAAAAGATATTGATGAAATATTGGTGAAAGCGCCCGGAGGGTTTTGGCTCATTGCAGGCAATTCAGGCGCAGGCGAGATTGCTGAATTTAATTTGAATGAACAAGAACGACTATTCCATGCTCTTGCAAGAAAATTCGATATCATTTTATTTGATACAAGTGCAGGATTGCATGATTGGGTTATTTCTCTTACACTCCTTTCAGATATTACAATTCTCGTCACCACGCCGGAACCAACTGCACTTATGGATGCCTATGCACTGTTGAAAGTAGTACTTATGCATAGCAAAACGACTCCGGTAAGGTTTATAATCAATCAGGCTGAAGCGGGTGAAGTGAAGGATGTCCATTCGAAACTACAAATAATTACCAAACATTTTCTCCAACACGAAATGCAGGTCCTCGGTGGGATTCCTTATGATCAACAAATACACCAATCAGTAATGGCGCAAATCCCACTTATGATCCAGGCGCCAACGTCCCGTTCTGCACAAGCCATTAACACTCTGGCATCATACCTCGTTTCTGAATACAACATTGAAGCTCTCCACGACTATAAATAAAAATTCTGTTCTTCTGTTGCAACTTCGACCACGTGGTTAATATTAGCCTAGTTTTACGGTATCTTTGTTTGACCTTAACATATTTAAAAAAAAGGGCTGTAACTATATTGGTATGAATGACTTATAGTTACAATTATTGCTATCTCTTGGTACGGTCTTTGTAAGTTCTATACTAAAAACAATTCAAGTTGCATGAGTGGAGCAGGGATGAGTAAACTCATATTCCAAATCGGGTTACTATCATTCTGTGTGTCGATCATCGCTTACATCGCAAATGGTACACCTTTGCTCAACGCGGTTCTGCGGTCTTTCATCATTTTCGTTGTGCTAACCGTATTGACGACACTAGCTTTTGCGTTAGGCTTATGGTTGTCGGCACATAAAAATGACATTCAACAGGCTGCAAACAGACCTGTTGAACGGAAGGAATCAAACACAGAATCAGTTCAATAGCATAGGTTCAAGGAGAGGGTATGGCGCCGATACATGATGATATGTGGAAGACCTTCACCACAAAACGCGAACCGGAATTGAAAAAAAAATTGATGGTTCGGTATGTGGGTTTAGTCAAATATGTTATTCACAGATCGAATTTATCACTTCCGAATGTTCTGGAAGAATCCGATTTGTTGAATTTTGGAATGATCGGACTGAGTGATGCAATCGATCGATTTCAACCTGAAAGAGGAATAAAATTCGAGACATATGCGATCCCGCGCATCAAAGGAATTATCATCGATGAAATGCGGAAACTTGATTGGCTTCCGCGTTCTATCCGCGATAAATCACGCCAATTGAACGAGACGATCCGGCGTCTCGAACACACACATGGCGATTCTGTGAATGCGAAAGAAATAGCCGACGAGCTTGCAGTAAGCATCGAAGAATACCATGCGCTTGCAAAAAAAACCAATTATATGCCGATCCTTTCTTTGGATCGTACATTTTCCGGAAGCGACCAAACTACACTCCACGACACAATAAGTGCAACTGATGGTTCGGAAGTCATCGATTCAATTGCTAACGAAGAAATAAAAGGATTATTGATTGAAACTTTGAATAGAATGCCGGAAAAACCACGTCTTGTTCTCACTTTGTATTATTATGAAGAATTAACCTTTAAAGAAATCGGTAGAGTGCTGAGTATCTCTGAGTCGCGCGTTTCTCAAATTCATTCAGAAGCTCTTCATAATTTGAGAGTAAAGGTAGACCGACTATTTGCATAAGCGAGGAACAAGTGGCACCTAAAGTTTACAACCTAAAAGAAAAAATTCAAAGCATAGTTCGTTTGCCGGCACTTCCTGCTGTCTCAATGGAGGTCGTCAATCTTGTCGATAATCCCAGATCAAGCGCTGCTTCACTCGCCCGCGTTATTTCCAAAGATCAGGTGCTGACGGCAAGGCTATTAAAAATTGCAAACTCACCTTTTTACGGATTCCCGCGTCGCATTGCCACGATAGATTTTGCAATCGTTGTGCTCGGCTTCGATGCATTGAAGGATATCGTGATAAGCGTATCCCTCTTAAGTGCGTTGAATAAACAAGATTCCAAGTTCTTTGATCCCCGCGCATTCTGGGATCACTGCGTCGCTGCGGGTGCAGCAGCTCGAAGATTTTCGCATGATTTTAATTATCGTGTCAGCGGCGAAGCGTTTGTTGCAGGTCTTTTGCACGACATAGGAATTCTCATAGAAACTCAATATTTTACAAGGGAATTCCGTGAAGTGGTGAAGATGATGAAAACAAGATCGATCTCATTCATCGAAGCTGAAAAGGAAATATTTGGCGCTACACATGCCGACATAGGCAGCTGGCTTGCGGAGCGTTGGAACCTGCCGGAACAACTTGTCGAAGCGATCAAGTTTCATCATAATCCCGGAGATGCTGAAAATAACAAAGAACTTGTTGCACTCATTAATTTTGTGGATGTGCTTAGCCACCGGCTGCAGATAGGATTTCTTGATTTGGATTCTGCACACGACTTTGATCCCGAAGCGCTGAAGATACTAAATCTAACCGAGGAAATGGTTACAGACGAAATGATTGCAACATGGGCACCGAAATTTCAAGAAGAGTTCGATAAAACAGCAAAAACAACTTCATTGGCATGACAACAGAAAGAGAAAATCAAGGAATATCGCAACCCGAGCTGACTTTACTCGAGAATGCATTGCCTCATATCGAGCAATTTCTAGAGAGCCGCGAGAGTTACATCAAAGCGTTGGAAGAGACCATTGAAACGTTGCGCGCAGAAAACGACTCATTCGATAAAGCCCGGAATGAAATGCGAGTTTCGTTCGACGAGATTCTCGCACTTCAAAAATTATCTAATGCAATCAGCACATCGCTCGAGCCAGAGGAGATTATGTCGATGCTTCTCGATCTAACCCGACAAGTTATTCCGGTTATCGAGAGCGGTATATTTCAACTTGATTCTAATGGAACAATTACCACAGGTTTATCCGGCCACGCTTCGATGAAACTCCAATCGGCAGCACAACAACAGCTTGAAGAAGGTATCATCGATTGGGTGTTGCAGGAAAAGAAGACGGTCATCATCCCTGATCTCGAAAATCCTCTTGGAAGTGAAGAAGAACGAAATTTTGTGATTGTTCCTCTGGTCATCAGGAATGAAGGAATTGGAATTTATTTAATTCATACCGACAAGCCGCAGCGTGAATTCACAAATCAGGATCTGCAGCTGCTTTCAATTCTTTCCAATAATGCATCCGTGGCGGTGGAAAATTCTCAAATTCGCAGAGAGCTGATCAAAGCGAATGAGGACCTTAAAACATCGCAGGCTCAAATGATGCAAACCGCAAAATTGGCGGCAGTTGGTGAACTTGCAGGCGGCATCGCTCATGAAATCAACAATCCATTGCAAATTCTTTTGGGCCACGTTCAGTTGCTCCAATTCGGAAAAGACTTGCCACGTCGAGTGGAAATTATTCGGGAACAAGTGGGGCGCATTGCACAGATAACAAAACGGCTGGTGGAATTCTCACGCAGTGTTCCTGAGAACTTCGTTATGGAACCCGTTTCCGTCAACGCAGTAATCGAACAGGTGTTGGCATTAACAAGTTACCAATTTAGAAGCAACGACATTGAACTACAGTTGTTTCTCGATTCTTCAATTCCTGTAATCAATGGAAATTTCAATTATCTACAACAGGCGTTTCTTAACATTATCATGAATGGAAAGGATGCAATCGGCAAGAATGGTAAATTGAAGATCGAAACATTTTCAGATTCTGCAAAGGTATTTGTTCGCGTTACCGATTCAGGTTCCGGTATCCCCGCTGAAATCATGGACAGAATGTTTGAACCGTTCTTCACCACGAAAGGACCGGGCAAAGGAACAGGATTGGGGCTCCCCGTGACGAAAGGTATCATCAAAAAACATCTTGGTGAAATCAAGGTTGAAAATGGTCAGGAAAATGGAGCAGTGTTTACGGTTGTGTTACCAATACGGAGAATGACAAATGAAAACAAAAGCAAGGTTGATATTGTTGTTGACGGCGATATTATGCATGTTATCAACAGTAATCGCCCAACAGAAAATAATTAGTCATCAACATATTCAGAAAAGAATTACGGCCAAGATCGATAAATCAAAATCATCGGGATCGACTGCAGTCGACATTCGCAGCTTGGTGCAGCAGCAAATTCACTCGGCTCAGATCGAACAAAACATGCGAACATCATCAAAATCGGCATCAAAAGCATCATATTCCAAATCTTCGCCGTGGAATTATTTTCTTGCACTTCTAATTTCGTATTCAATCTTTGCCGGAATAGTTTTCTTTCACCGCAAGAAACATAACGTTGTTGAGCAGCAGCAGTTGGAAGTACAGATGATCGATGCTGAAGATGCGACTGTTAGTGCGGATGAACCGCTTCCTTTGACCGAAGAAGAGCCGGTTCCAGAAGATGAACCGATTGCCAATCTGGCAAGGCAATATCACACCGGACAAGGAGAAGTTATGCTGGCGTTGAATTTACTATCTCGAAAACACGGGAAAACAGGATTGAAGGATGCCACATTCAATCGGATGATCGATCAGAATGAGCCACCTGAAAAAATTGCACGGACATTGCATCGTGTACGGGATGAAGTTGAATTCGCAGTGCAAATCAGAAAATATCAACAAGTTGTTCAACAGAATGTCGCATAAGCCATGTACGTGACCGACACATCGTTATCAAACATACTCCGAATGGGCCTTTCTGTGCAGAGCGCTCAGGTCAACCTGTACGATCGTTTTAAAGTTGGGCAGATCCTTCGCGGAGCGGTCACAGCAATTACCGACGATGAACATGTCGAGTTGATGCTTAACGGCCATAAGCTGCTGGGTCAAACTGGATTAAATCTCAAACCAGGTGATGCACTGACGCTGAAAGTCATGAATACCGATGAAGGAGTTTTACTTCAGTTATTGGCGCCTGAGATTTCACAAGATGAAGCCAGCAATTCGGCACAGGCATTCCTGCGGATGGTCGGACTTCCCATCGACAAGTTAAATATTCAAATGGTTCTTCTTCTTGCATCACATCGAACGGAAGTAAATAAAAAAGAAGTCGAAACCCTGCGAGAACTCTATGATGAACTCGTCGGTTCAACTGAAGAGGAACCGGATGACAATAAATTGAATGCTCTAATATTTCTTCACAAACATGATTTACCGTTAAGCCATCAAACTTTGGCGCTGGCTCTTCGTTATTTAAACCGTAACCCGAATTTTGCCGACCACCTTGACAAGTTTTCAGAACTTTTAAACTCAAGCGGTCTTCCAGAAGGTTGGAAAGAAAGATTGCAGGAGTTCATCTCAAAAGCCACACAAAGCGGCAATCGGGCTCTTGACAACGTATCCATGCTTGGAATGTTTCTAGAAAACCAACTTGCCCGCGATTCATATAACCCAGATGTTGTAACGTTAAAAACATTTTTATTGGAAATTCTCGACTGGTTAAATTCGAAAATCGGATCGGAATTCTCCGACGCAAAGCGCGCGCAGTTACAGTATCATGCCGCAGAACTTTTACATAGTATTGAGTATGATCAGATATTAAATACTTCACCTCAGAACAAGGAACTCATTTGGCTGCATCTTCCGGTATTATTAGAAGGGCAATGGCACACCGTTCAATTAAAATTACAACGCAGGAATGCGGAAGGCGGCGGTGTTTCACCGCAGCATTACCAATTTGGCTTAACCGTCGACATGAGTCATCTTGGCAACGTGAGCGTAGAAGGAATAGTAGTTCAAAATGGAGCGCAATGCACATTCAGTGTTCGTGACGAATATAGCGCCCGAATATGCGAAGATCATCTGGAAGAATTAAGCAAGGCTCTTGATAATCAGGGAGTTTCACTTCACCAAGCGAAAGTGATTGTATCCAGTCAGCAGAATGGGGAAAGTTTTTTTGATAGCACACTGCACTCATTTCATAAAGTAGTCGATGTGAAGATATAACTATGACACAACCTCAAAAACCAGGAACATTTCAAAAGGCAGTTGCGATGCAATATTCATCGCAAGAAGACAATGCACCTCGTGTGATAGCAAAGGGCGGCGGATATATTGCGGAAAAGATACTTGAAATCGCAAAACAATATCATGTACCGATTCATGAAGATCCTGATCTCGTTGAAGTACTTGCGAAGGTTGATTTGATGGAAGAAATTCCTCCTGAGGTATACAAGGTGGTTGCCGAGATATTAGCTTTTATCTATCGGATGAATAAAAAGATGATAACAGCGTGATGTGGAGGTGAGAAATGATAAAAGGTTTATATACATCGGCCCGTGGCATGACACCGCAATCAACAAAATTGGAAATTGCGGCAAATAATATCGCAAATGCTGTTTCTACCGGGTTCAAAAAGACGAAAATTTTTGACGGAATTCTAACGAAAGAAATTAATAGTCCGCTTGAAGCCGGAGCCGGATCGATAAAAGATAATTTTAGGACGTCGATTGATTTTTCACAGGGCGATATGCATGAGACAAAAAATCCTTTAGATGTCGCCTTAATGGGGAATGGTTTTTTTATGTTGGAAACTCCTGACGGTCTTCGTTATACGCGCAATGGAAACTTCACTCTCGGTCCGAATGGAGAATTGATGACAAATAATGGGTTCCTGGTTCAGGGTGAACAGGGAACCATTAGCATTCCAGAACCGGAAAAAGTAGACTTATCTTCGATCATGATTAATGATAAAGGAGAAGTTTATCTCGGCGATAGAAAAATCGATCAAATTCGAACGGTCACTTTCAACGATCTGGAAAAATTACAGTCGGAAAACAACAGTACTTTCAGTGCACCGGAAGGAATTTCTCCGGAAGAAGTGACTGTGCCTTCGGTTTTGGTTCGACAGGGTTATCTGGAAGGATCGAATGTCGATATCATTCGAGAAATGATTTTAATGATCGATGCAAAACAAACATTTGAAACAAGCCAAAAAATTATTCGCACACAGGAGTCTACGCTTGATCAGGCGAATGAAATAGGAAAAGTGTAATATAAAGGAAATAAAACATGAATAGAGCATTGCGAGCTGCTGCCACTGGAATGTATGCGCAAGAACTTCAAGTGGAAATTATTTCTAACAATCTTGCCAATGTTAACACAACAGGTTTTAAAAAGACGCGGGCGGAATTTCAGGATTTGATGTATGAGCGATTGAAAACGACCGGCATGTCGGATGTGCGCGCGACAGAAGGCGGAACGGAATTAGAAGTTGGCTCGGGGGTTCAGGTTGTTGCCACACAAAAGAATTTTTCACAAGGAGATGCACGCCCAACAGGCGGTCCTTTGGATCTTATGATTAATGGAGAAGGTTTCTTTCAGGTGAAAAAGCCCGACGGCAGCATCGCGTACACACGTGATGGAAGTTTCAAATTGTCGAGTGATGGGCAATTGATGGATGCACAGGGATATCTACTTGATCCGCCAATCACGATTCCTGCTGACACAGCTAGTATTACAATTGGCACGGATGGAGTTGTACTAGCGCAGGTGGGTAACGATAGTAAATCGGTGGAAATAGGTCAGCTCGAATTGGCAAAATTTGTCAATCCAGCCGGCTTAAAGAGTATGGGTAATAATCTTTTTCAGGAAACCGTAGCTTCCGGCACTCCGCTTGTTGCGAAGGCAGGTAGTGAAGGATATGGCGAAATAATGCAAAATACGCTTGAAGCATCGAATGTAGATATTGTGGAAGAAATGGTGAATATGATTGTCGCACAGAGGTCGTATGAATTAAATTCGAAGACAATCAAGACGGCAGAAGATATGGAACAAATGGCAAATGGTTTGTCGAAAGAGTAATCATGAGAATTGTTCTGTTTAATATTCTTCTTTATGTGATCGTTTGTGAAGCTCAAAGTGTGGTCACGCGAGATGATATTCATGCAGTCATCCAAGCATATATTCAGCAGATGGCGAAAGATCAGCATATCGAAGCCGAATGTGAATTCCGATCTATTCCGGATTCTATTGAAGTTGATGCTGCCGGTGTCCAGCTAAGAGTCGCCGCCGATTCGCATGCGGTTATCAGAAACACAACCGCGTTACCCATCGAGATATTGGCACACGGTGAATTGAAAAAGCGTGTAGTCGTATCGTTGGTCGTTCACACATTTGAACAAGTTCTGGTCGCCCAACGAAAAATAAATCGATCCATTATTCTATCACCAAATTTCTTTGCTGTTCAAAGAGTCGAGACAACTCAGATGCATGATCAGGTTTTCAATATCACGGCAGATCTATCCCACTATAGATCTACACAAATGATTAACATCGGGAAAGTTCTAACGACAACCATGACGGAATTGATACCTGTCGTAAAAAATGGTGCCCGTGTTGCTGTTCATGTCAAGAGCGGCAATCTTCTTGTCAGCACTTTCGGTGAAACGAAACATGACGGAAATATTGGAGATAAAATAATGATACGTATCCCGACGACCGGAGCTTTGTTGCAAGGAGTAATTGTTGACGACACAACCGTTAATGTCGTGTTGCCGTAGGAGGATATGATGAAACAATTAATTTTTGCTTGTTCTGTGATTGCTGGAATGGCGGCGCATATATCCGCACAGCAAATGCAAAATAATGCTGAACGATCACTTTTCTCTGATCATAAAGCTAGCCATGAGGGCGATCAAGTGACAGTGTTGATCGTTGAAGATAACAATGCATCCAACTCCGCAACAACAACATCAACCCGGCAGAGCACAATCGGAGTAGCCGCTTCCGGAAATGTTGGTAAAGCTGCCGCAACAGGTGGAACCGGACAGATTGGTACAAATTCTGATTTCAAAGGAGATGGTGGAACTTCAAGTCAGAATACTCTGCGTGCAAAATTAAGCGCCCGCGTTAAGTCTGTTCAAGATAACGGAGATTTAATAATCGAAGGTTCAAGAAAAATAACCATCAATGGTGAAGACCAGGTCATTAAACTCGTCGGGATCATTCGTACAGTCGATGTTCAACCCGACAACAGTGTCTATTCCTATAATATCGCAGACGCTGAGATAACATTCGAAGGCAGCGGTATAGTATCACGCGCTCAGGGTCCGGGATGGGTAACGAAGTTACTTCATTGGATTTTTTAAGGTGATCTTATGAAACGTCTTTGTAATATTATTTTCTTGTTGTTAATCATCCAAACAACTTCTGCAACAAGAATAAAAGATATTGCTTATGTCCAGGGGCTTCGTGGTCAACAACTGATTGGGTATGGATTAGTTGTAGGCCTCAGCGGATCAGGAGATACTCAATCATCCACCTTTACATACCAATCGGTTATGAGTATGTTAAAGCGCTTCGGTATCACAGTCTCTCAGGATAATTTGCGGTTGCGGAATGTAGCGGCAGTGATGGTAACGGCGACCGTTCCGCCTTTCATTAAAGAGGGTGGAACTCTTGATGTCATTGTATCATCGCTCGGGGATGCAAAAAGTTTATCGGGAGGAACATTACTGCTTACTCCTCTTTCTGCACTCGATGGTAATGTTTATGCCACAGCGCAAGGGCCGGTTTCAGTTGGTGGATTCGATATTCGGACCGGCACCGGGGCACAAGTCGGAAGGAATTTTACGGCAGCCGGACGTGTCCCGAATGGCGGCATAGTAGAACGAGCGGTTCCGGCATCGTTCGCCACAGATTCGTCAGTGACAATCGTATTGCGCCAGATGGATTTTACGACCGCTAATCGAGTTGCAGTGGCAGTAAACACATATCTGAAGACGAATAATGCAACCGCCATTGATGGTGCTACGATTGTTGTCTTACCGCCGCGAGATGATTTAGGGAAGAAAACGGTTGAATTCATTTCCACAATCGAAATGCTGCAAGTCGATGTTGATGTTGTGGCCCGTGTAGTTATCAACGAACGTACCGGCACGGTTGTAGTTGGAGGGAATGTCAGCATTGCGCCGGTTGCTATTACTCATGGTTCGTTGAACATTGAAATACAAGCGACACCGGTCATTTCCCAACCGCCGCCATTTTCACAAGGGAAGACCGTTTCAACGGTAGCAATGACGGCAAGTGTTGCGCAGGATACAGCACGCGTGGTTGCCATTGAAGGAGCTGCCACTGTGCAGGATGTCGCAAAAGCTTTGAATTCTTTAAAAATCACACCACGCGATATTATAGCTGTTTTTCAAGCATTAAAGGAATCGGGTGCATTGGCAGCAGAATTGATCATACTATAATCGTCATGGATGATAAAACCATAAAATCGGTGCAACAGAATAATACTGCATCTATTGATCAGCAACGAGCAAAGCTGAAAAAAACGAGCCAGGATTTTGAAGCGGTGTTCGTTTCATACCTTCTCAAAACCATGAAGGGAGACGATCAAGACAAAGAACTGTTTGGAGAATCGTACGGCGGTGATGTTATGGATGGATTGTTCGAGCAGCAATTCGGGCGGTATGTCTCTGAAAAAAGTTCGATAGGGTTGGCCGATAAACTTCTTTCTTCCCTTGAACGAAAAATGCATCTTGAACCCGATAGCTTGAAAAAGATCGATATTCAAACATCATCAAATATCAAAACAGTTATTCCGAGAAAAAAATTTACTGCTCAACAAATGCGGACTATGATGGACATGCTTGAGAACAAAATTCCATCTTCCACATCCGATCAACAATCGTCAGCGAGAATAGTAAACTCGCCGGACGAATCCCAGCCAATGGAAAGTAGAAAATCTTTAGCAGTTCCTGTTACCACATCTCAATCCCAAACGAATCCTTCGCCGGACCAATCAGACGCGACACACTCGATAGATCAACTTCCATCCGACGAGATCAAAGGACGTATTGCGGCTTATCATTCTATCATTGAAAATGTTAGTAAGATGAACAATATCGAGCCCAACTTGGTACGTGCCGTGATCGCAACAGAATCAGCTGGTAAGGCCGACTCGCTGTCGCCAAAAAACGCAAAAGGATTGATGCAATTACGCGATAGCACTGCCGCCGAATTAGGAGTAGGGAATGTCTGGAATCCTGCCGATAATATTGATGGCGGGACTCGATATTTACGGCAATTACTTGATCGGTTTGATGGAGATATGTCGAAAGCTCTGGCGTCGTATAACGCCGGGCCTGCAGCAGTCGAGCGGCATAATGGTATTCCACCGTATAAGGAAACTCAGGCGTACGTACGTAAGGTGTTGGAATATAAAAAAGTTTTTGATAATTCGGATAAGGTAAAATAAGGAATAATTTTATGTCGTCTAAAGAAGAATTAATTCGCGTTCTCTATCAACAGGTTGATGTTATTCAACAACTTGTTGAAGTGATGCACGAGAAACAGGGCGCAATCGTTAATATGCAGTACGACATGCTTCGTTCTCACCTGTCGCAGGAAGAAAGCCTGGCGATAAAATTGCGCCATCTGGAAGATCGAAGGCTTCAATTGTTGATGGATGTTGCTGGATTGTCCGAAAACGAGGCGCAACGATATTCGATTTCCGACTTGATTGCGAATACAAATCAGCAAGAGGCTGGAATATTCCGTTCTCTCCAACGCCAATATAAAACATTGTTGAAAAAATTAAAATCTGTCAGTGATACGAATCGAATACTAATTGAACATTCACGCCGGTTCGTACAAAACTTAATAAGAATTATTACAATGAACCATGAGCGACAGCTGATCGATTATCGAGCTTAAGAAAAGGGGACGATATGTCTGATCTCACTCAAATATTGAATATTGGATACCAGGCATTGACGGCAGAACGAACTGCACTCGACGTCACGAGTAATAATATTTCTAACGCAAATACTGTCGGATACAGCAAAGAAGATGTGAATTTCCAGCAAACCGATTCGGTTAAGACGAAAGATGGAAGATTAGGTACCGGTGTGATAGTCCAGTCGATTCAGCGACAGCGTGACGCGTTTGTCGATAATGAATTGAGAAATTCTCAGTCGGCATACGGTAGTGACAATATGGAATCTCAATTGCTAAGCCAAGTAGAATCGATTATAAACGAGCCGTCGGATTCGTCGATTAGCACATCATTGGATAATTTCTTCAATGCTTTTAATAACTTATCCGCAAATCCGGAAGATGAAGGACTCCGAGAATCGACGGTTCAGGCTGCAACGACTCTATCCCAACAAATAAGTACTAAGTATCAATCGTTGAAGTCGATGCAGGCAAGTCTATCTGACGACATTACAAATAGAGTGAATTCAATAAACACAATCACAGAACAGATCGCCGATCTGAATAAAAGCATACTTGCGGAAAGTGCAGCTGGCGGTTCTCCGAATGATCTTATGGATAAACGTGATTCCGAAGTCGATCAACTTACGCAGCTTGCCGATGTCAGAGTGTCTGTTGATTCAACCGGATCATATAACGTATCTATCGGCGGTACACAAGTGGTTTCGCGTTCTGACTATGTGGAACTTGGAACATCTACTGACAATCAAACGACACAAATCATAACTAAAAATTCCAAGTCTCCCGTTACGATAAGCTCAGGAGAGTTAGCCGGAATTCTTACTATACAGAACTCAACTTTACCTAGCTATATGTCGAAATTAGACACACTGGCAAGTACGCTGATTAGTCAAGTTAATACACTTCATAAAGCTGGATATGGTTTACAGGATCAAGCAACTGGTGTAATACCGACAGGTAACAACTTCTTTGATGGAAATTCGGCAACTACGATTCAAGTAGATCCGAAAATCATGTCCAATCTTTCTAATCTTGCTGCATCAATTGACGGGACACCAGGCAACAATGATATTGCGTCGGCGATATCTGAATTGCGGGATAAAAAAGTTTTAAATGGAGATTCAACGAGTATAACACAATACTACGATTCCTTCGTGACACAGGTGGGAGCAGATAGTCAGAGTGCTGCGAGTTCGGCTGATGGACAGAAACTCGTCACCACACAATTGCAAAACCAGCAAGATTCTGTCTCCGGTGTTTCTCTTGATGAGGAAACGACAAATTTGATAAAGTTTCAGAATTCATACGCGGCTGCTGCCAAGGTAATCATGACAGTCAATTCTATGTATGACACACTCATGAATATGGTCTAATTAGTGTGCGGATGCAATCTGCCATGTTTAATGGTGGATGGTATTTGACACAGGGAGATGATTTATGCGCATTACAGAGAATACGGTCATTCATAATCTTCTTGATCGCATTACCAACACTAAGAATCAGGAAACACAGATTCAACAGCAATTGTCTACAGGTAAGCAAGTAAATACTATGTCAGACAATCCGGCGGCAGGAGAAACTATATTGCGTTATAAAAGCACGATACAAAAAAATACCGAGTATAAAAAAAATGCCGATACCGGATCAGACTTCATGAATGACACGGCATCGACTCTGGATTCGTTCGATAATCTGCTCATGGATTTGAAATCAACTCTTACCGCAGCAAATAATGGGAGTGTATCGAACTCACTCTCTACATACGGCCAACAGGTTAACGAAATTCTAAAAAGCATGATCGAACTTGCAAATACTAACTACGAGGGAAAATATATTTTTGGCGGAACACAAACACTAACTGCTCCCTATTCAGCCAGCATCGACAATAATGGCATTGTGACCGCAGTAACAGCCAATCCGAATGGTATTGATGGATCGATTAAATTGGATATGGGGGAAGGAACAAAGGAACAGATCAACATCAACGGCCAGGATGCATTTTTTGGAACACAAATATTTTCGACAATCATGCAAATACGCGATAGTTTAAATAATAACACAGTTCCTGCAACAGCACAATTGCAGGGTATCGACAATTACATTGATCATATCTCGGCGATGTGTTCGCAGGCGGGTTCCATGGTAAATCGATTTGATTTACTTTCATCCCAACTTGATACAGAGAACAGCAGTTTGACTGCGCTTCTATCAAATACACAGGACACAGACGTAGCTCAGGCAGGTATTCAGCTTTCACAGGATCAGACGATCTTGAATGCTGCAATGACTTCCGGTGCAAGTATTATTCAAAAATCACTAATAAATTTTCTGACACCATGATATGAAACGAAACTTGGATATTGGAGTTGTGGGTGGCCTGGGACTGGGCATCGTTGCTATCTTCGGGTCATTCTTGATGGAAGGCGGTTCGATTGCAGCATTAATTTTAATCCCTGCCATGGTGATTGTATTCGGCGGAACGATTGCAGCGGCTACAGTTGGCGGCGGATTGAATGCAATGATAAATCTTCCAAAGTACACTTTAATCGCGTTTGTGCCTCCGACATTCGATACAGTTACAACGATCGACGTCATAGTTCACTATTCGACGGTAGCACGAAAAGATGGCATCTTGTCTCTCGAACGCGAAATTCATAATGTACCTGATCCCTTTCTCAGGAAAATGCTTCGATTTGCAATAGATGGAACCGATCCGGAAACAATTCGTTCCATAGCAGAAATAGAACTGCATTATATTGCAGAACGACATATGGCAAATGCCGGTATCTTTACAAAAATGGGAGGTTATGCTCCGACAATGGGAATAATCGGAACAGTGTTGGGATTAGTTTCAACACTGGCGAATGCAGGCGGCGATCCAAATGATTTGATTCATCATATTGCAACAGCGTTTATTGCAACACTATGGGGAATCTTCACGGCCAACATCATTTATCTTCCGCTTGCAGATAAATTGAAAGCAGCACATGCTGCAGAAACGTTGAACAATGAAATGATGCTGGAAGGAGTACTCGCGATTCAAGCCGGTGAAATTCCCTCCATCATCAAAGCAAAATTATGTTCAATGTTGCCGTCTAAATTACTCAAGGGTCAGGAAGAGTAATAATGAACAGAAAAGCCGTACACGAAGAGCATGAAAATGGAGAGCGGTGGCTTCTCACATATTCCGACTTGATCACCCTTCTGTTGGGTCTATTTGTTATTTTATATGCATCATCACAGGTTGATTCGGGGAAATTCCAACAATTGATGAATGCTTTCGAAAATATGTTCGGGACAACGGGCGAAGGGGGCGGCGGCATTATGCCCAACAAAGGCGGACTCCCAATTCCAATGGTCGGAAGTAATGGAAGATCTCTTGTTGAAATTGGCCGTCAAATCACGGCGGCTATGCAGGCAGCTCGTATTAAAAATAATCCAAACACTCCGGATAACAGCACCGCCGGAAATATTATGATTAATGAACGCGGTCTTACAGTTCATCTGGAAGAAGAATTATTATTTGAAACCGGACGAGCTGATCTGAAAAAAAGTTCCCTCGATTTATTGGATACCATTGCGATTATCATCGCCGATATGCCAAACGAATTGCGTATGGAAGGGCATACAGATAATGTTCCCATTAACACTGCACAGTTTCCATCGAACTGGCACCTCTCTGTCGCGCGTGCAATGACAACTGCTTATTATTTGATGGAACGGCATCATTTGCGGCCTGAAAAAATTTCGGTAGTTGGCTATGGAGAATACCGCCCGATTGCCGATAATACTAGTAGTGAAGGAAGATCAAAGAACCGGAGGGTTGATCTTGTGATTCTTGAAACGGAACTCGGTGGCGACAAAATGATACCTCGATCGATGTCGCAACAGCTATCAAAGGAGCAACAAAAGTGAGCCAAGCTATGGAAAAGCAAATATTAAAAACGAGACAATTTGGCGCTGTCGATTATGAAGAGTCAAATGTCATCACATTCCCGGAGGGATTGGTAGGATTTGAAGAATTGAGAAAGTTCATTCTTGTCCTTGAAAAAGAAACGGCTCCATTTCTATGGTTAATATCAATTGAGGAACCTGCAATTGGATTTGCGGTCATCGATCCCCGGATAGTGAAACCTGACTATGCGACCGAAATACCGGTCTCCATTGAAAATCAAGAATTGTTTTCAATCGTCACGCTTCACAAAGAATTACAGAAATCAACTATGAATTTGAAAGGTCCAATTCTCATTCAACGGGAATTTAGGGAAGGCAAACAACTTATTCTCAATTCAGAGCGATTTCCAGTCGCTCATCCATTATTCAACAATCATTAACCAGGATGGTGTGCCATGCTCGTCTTAACAAGGAAGTTAGGTGAGGTTATAACGATCGGTGATGAGATACGCATCACGGTTGTAAGCATTGAAGGCAATCAAGTAAAATTGGGGATCGATGCTCCTAAGTCTGTAAAAGTACATCGGGCAGAAATCTACGAACGTATTAAACAGGAAAATATTGAAGCGGCGCGAACAACGAAGGAGAATTTGTTGGATCTGGCGCGTGTAATGCAGCAAAGGGGAAAAGGTGAGAAATGACTTTGCCGATTGAAACAACAGGACAAGTTAATGTTCCACCATCCGCCGTGAAGAAGAGGATTGCTCTGATCGTTGATGATGGTGAATTGATCCGGCGAACGGCCAGCTATCTCCTATTACGTTTGAATTTCGATGTGGCAACTGCTTCAGACGGATATCGTGGTATCCAGCTTGCCGTACAATTACAGCCGGATGTTATTTTTCTTGATCTTTTAATGCCGAACCTTGACGGATTGCAGGTACTTCAGGTTTTGAAATCTCAAGAAAAAACAAAATCGATTCCCATTTTGGTCATTACCGGCTATGGGGATAAAGATAAAATATTGAATGCGATCAAGTACGGCGCTACATGCGTCGTCAGAAAACCTTTGAAGGAAAGCGTTATTTTCTCAAAACTCAGAGAGATATTCGGAAGCGAATTCGATGGATATGTCGGCGAGCATCATGAAGAGCAAGAAAAATCTGAATGGGATACGGAGGAAGAACAAACCATGGGCGACGACAACGACGAGATGATGGAGTTTCTTCGGAAACAATTTGTTATCCTTTTCATGCCAAAAGTGAAAATGTTGCCAAATTACATAGCAGCCCAACAACGACGGGAAGTGTTACGCATAATTCATGACATAAAAGGAAGCGCCGGAACGGTCGGCTTCGGAGATGTTACCGAGATGGCCGCTGATATAGAACCCATGCTTGGTAATGAAGAAATACAATGGGAGATTGTTGGAGAAAAGACGAAGTTACTCGATGATCGTATGACCGAAATTCAACAGGAAGTGGAATCGGACAAGACGGCATAAAATGAATACCCCGCGAGGTTCCCTTGCAAGCCTCACAACATTCTTGAAGAACATCGATGATATCAATGAACTATTCCGTGTCCATCGATGGAGTGATGCAATTCCGATTATAAAAAATGCGTTGACTAATTTCCCCGACTCGCCACTCTTGCATTATTTTTACGCTCAAGCGTTACAATCATGTGAAGATTATGCAGCCTCGATCGAACAGTTAAAAATAGTTATCGAATTAGAACCGGATCACACTGAGGCGTTGAACGACCTTGGTGTTTTGTATCACCACGCCGGTGAAACTGAAAAAGCGATCGAATTTTTAAGACGGGCGGTTCAAATTAGTGATAATTCTCTGTATAAAGAAAATCTCCATCTGCTTGAAACCGAAATACAAAGGGTTCATCAACCAGCACCCACAGAACATCGTGAAAAATTTATAGAATCCGAAGCTTTGGTTTCTGTTATCATTCCACTTATTGATTCAATGGAATTTCTTCCAGAAGCTATCGAAAGTGTTTTCCATCAATCTTATAAAAATATGGAAATCATGATTATCGAACCTGGAGAACTAAGGATTGACAGGAAAATGATAAATAGTTTTATCGAACAAAATTCTCAAATCTCTGTTCAAATAATTAGATGCCCGAACAGCGGACGATCAGCGGCGTTAAACTTCGGCATCAAGATGTGTGATGGAAAATATTATATACCTTTAAATCAATCCGATCGATTGGCGCCAGAATTTATAACGCATACCCTCGAAAAAATTTCGTACAAACCGAAGACCGGTTTTGTTTATACCGATGCCCTTCAACGTGGGACAAATGACGATATAATATCACATTCATCTTTCAAGTCGGAAACTATCCTGTTTTCAAAAAACACAGTGCCGGCAAGTGTCTTAGTTAAAAAAGAGATGTGGGAGGATTTGGGTGGTTATGATGAAAAATTAGACATTGGCTATGAAAATTGGGATTTCTGGATTGGATGCATCGAAAGAGGATGGGACAGCGAATATCTTCAAGAGCCGCTCTTTCTTCAACGAGCTGAAAGTCGGAATCAAACAATAAACACGGCTGAACTCCGGAATCATCTACGGGCAAAAATTATTCTTAAGCACCCGACGTTATTTTCACATGAATGGCTCGAACAAGCAAAAGAGGTTGTTATTGGGAAATCGCAACACAACTATTTCTCTAATAATTTTGTAATTGCCCAAAACCGCAGACCGATAGACATCGTGTATCTCATAACAAACATCCTTGGTGCCACCGGTGGAAATCAGACGTTGCTTCGACAAGTGGTGGAGTTGGCATCTCGCGGGCATCGACTTACTATCATTACAAAGACGCCGCGAGAAGAGTACAACGGGAAAATACAGGCGACTATTGTGCATGTTCCAACTGATTCATCGATGAGTGAATTTGCACCAGAGTGCGATGTCGCAATAAGTACTTACTTCATGAATGTACATGAACTCCTTCATATCAATGCAAAAACAAAAATATACTTTGCCCAGGGCGATCAGTATTTATTTGAAGATCATGATACGTCGGACTTTGGAAAGAAATTGCGGAAATGGTCGGATCTCTCATACACGATACCCGTACATATACTGGTAAATTCACACGGGACACAAAAAATTATCGAAGAACGTTATAATCGTAACGCATCGATTCTGCCCGTCGCAATCGACCATTCCATTTATCGACCGCATGAATTTCACAAAAGTGGCATAAAGACGATTTTGATAATCGGACCGGATGATATGGGAACTGAAGTTGAACCGCTTCTTTTTAAAGGGATTGTCGATATTCGTGAAGCTCTCGTACAATTACACAATCAGGGAGAACGATTCCGGGTTATCCGAATGTCGAATATGGCACGCTCGATTTTTAAAGATTTTGAATGTGATTTCTACCTGGTACCAAAAAGTAAAGTGAAAGAAAAAATCTTTAATGAATCAGATATAATGGTGTATGCATCACACTACGATTCCTGTCCTTTGCCGCCGCTTGAAGCAATGGCTTCTGGAATTGCAGTTGTGTGCACAAATACTCCCGGCGCGATGGAATATTGTGAACATGAAAAAAACTGTCTGCTCGTCCCGATTAAAAATCCGAAAGCGATCGCCTCTGCGGTCACCAGACTTTTGCATGATAACGATCTACGTTTCCAGTTAATCATCTCAGGAATTGAAACAGCGAAATATTTTTCATGGAAGAATCAGATTGACCAACTTGAAAAATATATCTTTACTTTTCTGAAGAATGATACTGCACAACCGCTTTTTGTCCTTCCGGAAACCGATAATACTGATCCTATCGAACACTGATAGCTTTATATTTTTCTCTTCAATTTCCATTCTTTATTCTCCAATATTATCTCTCCCTCTTTTGGTCATTATTGCCGAGTAGGTTAATATTGGCCATTTTCTTCTTTGCGATGAATAAATTAAAAAAACATTTCTATAAGTTATTATATATAAATAACTTACATAACTTTAAAAAGTAGATTGTGGTATAAATTTTGATTAATCATCTATGTCCAAACTCTCAGGTTTATTTATTGAGAGAGCTTTTTCATTAACTGGAACCAAAATCATGGTGCAGCAGGACATCGAAATAATCGATCCTAACGAAGTGCGCGCTCAAGCGGTTTTTCAAATTCAACAAGGTAATCCCCAAAAAGCTCTTCTGTTGCTAGAATATTTAATCTCGCAATTCCCACATCATCAGGAATTGCTTCGCTTGACGTCCATTGTTCGGGAGGCAGTCCAAAAAAATAAAAAAGGAAAAAAAGAATTTTCTTCTGGGTCTACAAATTATTCAGCAAACGTTCAGAATAGAGATATGATGGAACGGGCACTAGAATGGTTGAAGAATAATATAATATCGGGAAAAGGTATTGTGATTAGTACAAACCAGCGAGTGCCATATCCGGAAGTCAGCGGTTATGTGATTCCGACGCTCATCAGGTCGGGAGAAAAAAAAATTGCGTATGATATTGGTCGGTGGCTAGTTTCTGTACAATTCCCTGATGGTTCGATTCCGGGATCTGACGGTAAGTCCAGCTTCGCATTCGATACCGGTCAGGTTCTGCGCGGCTGGGTTGCGCTTCTGGAATATTATCCGGAATTCGAAGGTGCTGTACGAAAAGCGTGCAACTGGTTGATCTCAACAGCCGATCCTGTAACAAGAAGATTAGCTGTACCTCCTCTCAGAAATATCGCGTGGAGTTTGGGACAACGAGGAAGAATTAGTGAAGGTGTCAATCTTTACGCTCTGTGGCCAATCCTTCGGGCAGGTGAGCTTATAAATGTCCAGAAGTATTGCGATTTCGTTCACGAGAGCGCATCATCTTATATACGAGATTTACCTCTGATTGATTTTGCACAGCCAAATATGTTTTCTCATTTCTTTGCGTACATCCAGGAAGCACTTGCGGAATTGGGATTCATCGAAGAATCGCGATGCGGGATGGAATCGGTTGCCCGCTATCAGCTTCCGAATGGCGCTGTCCCCGGATATTTCGACGTGCCGTGGGTATGTTCGACTGGTTTGGCACAACTTGCAGGAGTTTGGTTTACACTCGGTGATACAGATCGTGGAAATAGAGCTCTACAATTTGTCGCAGAACTTCAAAATCCGAGCGGAGGATTTTTCGGTTCATATGGTTTTTTTGCCGACTACATGCCGTCCGAAGAAATTTCATGGACGGCGAAGTTTGCTGTCGATGCAGCACAGAGGCAGATCAAGAATTACTTTGATTCGACTTCGAATATTTATCGGACAAATATTTCAGGCGATGATGGGCGTATCCAGGCGATTCTTCGCCGTGTCGGTGATCTGAACGGCAAACGACTGCTCGATGCTGGATGCGGCAGGGCACGTTATTCGAAATATTTTAAAACAATTTTTTCTCAGTCCGATGTAACCGCAATGGACATCTCTCCGGAGATGCTTCGGGCCGTACCGGAAAATATTCATGCGGTGGAAGGAAGCCTGTTGAATATCCCGTTTTCCGATCAATACTTCGATGCCATCATTTGTGTTGAGGCGCTTGAACATGCGATCCAGATACCCGAAGCTATACACGAAATGAGCCGCGTTTTGAAGAAGAACGGCGTACTGATTGTCATTGACAAGAATAAAGATAAACTCGGCGTTTTACAGATGCCCTCATGGGAAAAATGGTTTTCACGCGATGAACTCATTAAATATTTTGAAAGCGAAAACTTGCGTGCTGGAACAGAATTTATAGGGTACGATAATGTGATTCAACCAGATGGATTGTTCATTTGCTGGTGGGGATACAAATAGCTGTCTAGATAGAGTTCCAATGTACAAAAGGAGAACCATTTTTATGCCGCTAATACTACTGCTTTGGAATGATCGTGGAGAAAGAGATGTCTGTTGATTCCGTTATAGAATTAAAGAATCAGGTTGTCGCATCGATGCGTGAAAATAAATACCAGGATGCTTTTATTCTTTTGCAAAAGCTGGAGGGATTCGATCCTGCAAATTCCGAGTATCGGAGTCTCATGAATGTTGTCCGGCAGAAAATATCATCTAATTCTACAGTCGTATCGCAATCAATTTCTTCTGCAACAATTGCTCCGTCCGTTAATCCCGCGAATGATACTGTAGCACAGCGGCAGCAATACCAGCAACTATCACCGGAAGAATGGCATAACGCGATGTTGAAAAATGAAACGATAGAGAGATGCGCTAGGAAGGTAAAAGAAAACGACATGCCCGAGTGGATAAACGTGCCGATGCGATACTCCAGACCGGGGGACACGGTTATCGAACTTGGAAGCGGTCAAGGTGTTCTTTCTGGTATGCTGGCATATAAGCAGAGACACACAGTGTTGGTGGATTTCAGTCAGCAAAGTCTTAACTTCAGCCGTGCGATGTATGAAGCACTTAATCTCCAGGGTAAATTTCATCTTGCCGATATAACGAAACCGCTTCCGATAGACAGTTCATCGGCCGATGTAGTCTGGAGCAGCGGAGTCCTTGAACATTTTTCTGATGATAAGATCGTTGCGATATTAAAAGAATCAGCTCGCATATCCAGAAAATATATAATCTCGATAGTTCCTAATGCAAACAGTATTTTCTATCGAATAGGAAAATGGAAGCAGGAGCATGAAGGAACATGGAAATACGGGTATGAAGATCCGAAATACTCGATGGCGGGGCTTTTTAAGCGGGCGGGAATATCTAACGTCCATGAATATACCATAGCGCCGTTTCACTCGATAAATTTTTTACGAGATGCACGTCTGAACGAATGGGCTGAACTCGTTAAGCGTTTTTTTGAGAACGTTCGTCCGGGAGAACTCTATCGACTTAATCAGGGATATCTTCTGGTTACAGTCGGAACACGACGTCCGTTGAAAAAACTCGCTGTTGTCCCTACCGATCCGATCGCTGCATACGAGAGAAGTGGAATTGCGAACTGGCTAGAGGATTATTATAATCCGACGGGTCTCTTCGATGAAGTTTATTGTCTTTCACCTTCCGAGACACAAGAGCGGTTTGCTTATGGAATGCATCTTATTCCCACACCGGAGAAAGATTTTTCCCGTCTTGTGAACGAATTAGATATTGATGTTGTACGCGGATACGGCGGTTATAGTACATGTGATTTTGTATGCAACAACAAGATAGAAAATATTCCCGTTGTTGTTTCTGTTCACGACACAAATCCTCAGTTGTTGCGACCGAGTATAGTCCAGGCGGATTACGTGCTGGCGGTCAGTCAAGCAGTGAAGAAAATGTGTATGGATAAGGGAGTCGCCGAGAACAAGATACATCTATTATACAACCGTGTCGATTTTTCCATCTTTTATCCAAGAGACAATAAACAGGAAAGAGAAGCGTTTCGTGCACAATACCCAGGACGATATCTCATTCTGCATGTTGGCCGTAAAGTTGAGCAAAAGAATCTCGATACAGTGATTCGTGCTCTCCGGCTACTTGGGGAGGATTATCATTGTTTATTCATTGGTGCCGGAGATGTACAGCCCTTTAAAAATCTTGCCCATCAGGAAAACGTGCTTAGTCAATGTACATTTATTCCTGTTGTCCCGAATGAACAGCTTCCTGTGTACTATTCATATACCGATGTTATGTGTACACCCAGCCGATGGGAAGGATTCGGAATAATTTTTATTGAGGCTCTCGCTTGTTCGGCAATTGCGATAACATCCAATATTGCACCGATGAGCGAGTACATCAAAAACTTCGAAAACGGAATACTGGTCGATAAATATGAGGATCCCGTTGCTCTTGCTGATGCAATTCGGATTGGGTGTATGAATGAAAAAATCAGAAATCACATTCGCTCTAATTGCCGTAATTCGGTTGCATCATATAATAAAGAGATAATCGATCAGAAAGAAGCAGAATTCTATTCAAACGTTCTATCAAATCGCAATCATAATGAACTGGCGGATGAACAATATGATTGTGGATGCAATGATTCAGTCACTGATCAAATTATACACGGCAACAAATGGTACCTCAACGATCAATTTTCATGGGCTAATCAGCCATCGATGAGGTGGGTGTTTAATCGCCGATATGAATTTATCCGAAACATCATCGAACAAAGTCAGCAGAGACTCCATCGCACGGTGTCACTTCTCGACATCGGCTGCGGAGATGGTTACTGGCTCTCGAGATTAAATGGTTTGCCGAATGTAAAATTATACGGCATGGATTATAATCATATACGTGTCGACCGTGCCCGAAAAGCTTTGCCTGATGTCGAAATATATCATTCGGATATTTTTACATATTCACCGCATCGAACGTTCGATCTCGTCCTGTTAAGCCAGGTAATAGAACACGTGGATGATGATCGAGCATTATTACAAAAAGTCCGCGGTTTTCTCAATTCCGATGGCGTGCTTATCCTCGGTACTCCGAACGAAGGAAGTCCTGCACACGAATTACAGCGAAAAAAGCTCGGAGCCTCGTTCCAAACGGATCATGTGCATTTCTATACAGAACCGGAGATTCGAAGCAAGATTAAACAAGCCGGTTTCGTGATCGAAGATATTTTTCGTGAGGTGTATTATGTAGGTGATGATGAAAAATATTATTGGATTTTAAGCCAGCAATGGGGAGGACCTTTATTAACTTTTCTTACATCACTCGATCCCTCCGGATGCAGTGATTATTATTTTTCGTGCCGGCGGACGGCGAATAATCTTGCCGATTCTGATGCGGATGATTCTTTGCCTGTCCCGAATATTGTTGATGTCAAAAAAGGAATAGCAGAACTGGAGAAAGTACTTCTCCGGAATAAGAAGGAATCGCTCCATGAATAATCGCGCCGAGCAGTTTCCAAAAATATCGATAGTCCTTCCGACATACAATCAAGCAGATATGTTGCGGGGAGCTATTATAAGTATTCTCTCGCAGACCTGCCATGAATTTGAATTGATAATTGTTGACGACGGATCAACCGACACAACTCCTCAGTTACTTCAATCAATCAGGGATCCGCGAGTTCGTGTTATCAAACAGGAAAACAAACGATTGCCTTCGGCGCTGAATGCTGGCATCCAGGCCGCCCGTGGAAAATATTTAACATGGACTTCATCCGACAACTATTGTGCGCCATATTATCTCGAAGCGCTCGTTGGCGCTCTCGAATCGTATCCGCAAGCCGGTATGGCGTATTCCGCTTTTGCACTGGTAGACTCTGAGATGCGTATTGTTGCGTTCAAGCGTAACCAGGATTTCACTTTGCATAATGTCTATATTGATAATCCTGGGAACGCTGCGTTTCTTTATAGGCGCAGCATTCAGGAAGAAGTCGGTTTGTACGATCCCGATTTAGAGGGAACTGAAGACTGGGACATGTGGATTAGGGTCTGTGAAAAATATCCAAGTGTGTACGTTCCGGAAATATTATATTACTACCGCTTCCACGATCAGAGCATGACTTCACAAAAAAGGGCAATGATTCTCGAATCAGGCCGAAAAACTTTTCAAAAGACTCTGAAGCGACATAACGGCGATATAGATCTCCACGCTCTCTATCCCTCATTGAAATCATGCACAGATCAAAGCACCGCATTTTTCAACGCTTTATTCGATCTCGGTACATCGTTCATGAATGCATGCTACGGACAAAAAGCGTATGCATGTCAAATGCTCGAAAGCGCTCTCTCTCTCGCTCCCAATTCATGTGAGGTGCAGTACAATCTCGCAATTGCGTATGCCTATGCAAAGATGTGGGAGAAAGCCGGTGTATTATTAAATCAAGTCGAGCGTTTTTCGGTCAATGGAATCCGCGAACAATGTGCTATAGTGAGGCGTGCTATTGAAAATCGATCGACGAGTGATTTGCAAAACGTAAAATTATTTTCAGTGGCCAAAGCACAGTCCGAATTGTTCCGTAAAGAAAAAGAAATGCAATTGGTATATGAATATACAAAAGAGATTCATTCTTCCGAAAGAAAATCGGATGAAACCTCTATCTCATTGCCGGCCATAGGAAATGTTAAACCTCAAAGAGCAAACCCGATATTGATCAAAAAAACGAATAGCGAGCTTAATCAAAAACTTGCACTTGCATTGGAAGAAGAACGAACGGATGATGCGCTTCAATTAGTAGAAGAATTATTGAAGGAAGAGCCACGTAATCCAAATGCTCACTATATTCGTGCTCAACTTCTTTATTCAATGGGCGATGCAGAGAATTCATATTCTGAACTTCAACAGGTTTTAAGTATCAATCCGCACCATGCCGGTGCGCATAATGATATCGGTGTTTTGCTTCACGAAAAGGGAAAACTTGAAGAAGCATACCAACATCTGCAGGAAGCAACAGTGCTCGATCCGCAAACGAACTATTTGTACAATCTTGGGATGGTTCAATTACAGATGAAAAAACCCGAAGAAGCATATAACATTTTTAAAAATATTCATGAGATGAATCCTGATGATAAAGAAGTGGCGAATATTTTGGAAAATATAGAGAACAATTAAAATATGATATAGAAAGTATTAAAGACTAAATATAAGGAATGAAATATGGAGGAGGGACGAATATGACGTTTGAACAAAGGAATATTGTCGACGTGACTGGAAACAGTCGTGCACTGCTGCAACAAGCAGAACAGTTAGTACTAGAAGGGAAAATATCCGAAGCAAGAGAAATGTACAACGGTTTTTATAAAACCGACTCATTGAATTTTCTATTCGGACGAGCCTTGTGCGATCTTTATCAAGGTAAAAAACAGGATTTTGTGAATCACATCAAGGAAGCATTGACAATTTTTAAATCCGACCACCGATTGTTGATACTTGGAGGGCTTTTTGCTCTGCAGGAAGGAGACGCGCAAAGCGCTTGTCACTTTTTCAAGGAAGCGTATGCGATAAAGCCGGACGATCAAATTCTCATCAATGTAAAGTATGCAGAAGCGTTCGCGCTTCTTCATGAAGGAAAGCCTCGCGAAGCAGTTTCTGTTCTCGCAACACTGAATGTTCCGACGGATTATCCGCAGACAGTGCTGGTAATAAGCGCCGCCACAATTTTGGAACTTCGCGGAGCAGTGGCATTGTTATGTGGGGATTTAGTTCAGGCAGAAAAATATTATCAAGATGCATTACGAATCAATCCATCTTCTTCAGTTGCATGTACGGGTATAGCCGATACATTTTTTATCGCTGAACTATACAAGGAAGCCAAAACGATGTATGAGTGGGGTGTGAAAAACGATTCGAAAAATAAAGCAGCCATTAATGGCCTCGCGACTGTGAACGAAAAGCTCGGACTTTCACCGAACCATAATTCGATCAATGAAACCCAATATCAGGCTATGCGGGAAAAAATTGTAGAAATGACAACGAAGGCTTATGAATTATTTAACCAAAATCTGTATGAAGAAGCGATAAATGTTCTCTCTGATGCCGATGAAATTGAATTGGATAGTAATTCAAAATCCGACAATGATATTAAGGGTTCGATAGACAACATTCGAGGCTTCTGCTATCTTTATTGGAATAAGATAGAACGCGCAAGACAATGTTTCGAGTATGCGTTAAGTCTAAATCCGTCGTCATCTCAGGCGTGTACCGGACTAGGTGAAATCCTTTGCCGTGAAGGAAATCTTAAATCGGCCCATACGATGTTCGAAAAGGCTGTTAGAAATAATCCGCTGAACGAACTTGCAAAGTATGAATTGAAAAAAATGACGAAGGCAATGCCTATTCCTCAAGCGGAAATGTTAGAGCTTGCAGAATCAGTAGATTAACATTTAAAATATTTAAATTTTCCATCGAAATGACAGCGTCGTGAAGGCGTTGTCATTTTTTTTCCATTGTGGCTTAAGATATAAATTATTTTGTACTTTCATAATTTCTTTTATTATACTATGGTAATCTCAACAACATTTTTGGATGTCAATGATAGGATTTCTGTATAAAAGGATCAAGTTCTTAATACTTCTGACCATTATTCCGGTTTTAGTTTCGGCACAGCAACATCCATTGTGGGGTTCTCTCGAGCAGGGATCGTATGGCGTCGGTTTTAAGATCATATCGAAAACCGATTATTCAAGAACTTTTCGCCAGCCGGGCAGGAAGCTATCAAGCGACACAATTACCGAACATGGCCGGCCGATTAATATTTATATTTGGTATCCTTCAAAAAAAACAAAAGACTCAACATTCATCCCATTTTCCGAATATTTGGAATTAGAAGGTATTATAGGAAAATCTATCAATCCTAACGAAAACACAAGAAAAGCCGGCCGTGAGGAATTTATCAATTACTTTTTAGAACAAGGATCGACTCTCGACAGATTACAATTGCTTCTCAATTCTCGAACAGCGTGTGAAATCAATACGACTCCAGAAAAAGGTCCGTTTCCGTTAATTTTATTTGCTCCCGGTATTGGAGAAGCGCCTGTAGTACACTCTATTATATGTGAATATCTCGCAAGTCATGGGTACGTCGTCGTTCAAACGCCGTCTATCGGAATGTTTTCACGCGAAATGCATTTTTCCGCAATATGTAATGAAGCGCAAACTCGTGATCTTGAATTTGCTTTATCACAAGTCTGCGAAGAATCGTATGTCGATTCAAAAAAAATTGGAGTGATCGGCTTCAGTCTTGGAAGCGTGAGTGCATTACTTCTCGGAATGCGCAACGCAGATGTTTGTGCTGTTGTCAGCCTCGACGGTTCAATCGGATTCAAGGATAGAATCTCTCTGGTCAAACAATCGCCGTTCTACGATCCTGATGTTTTTACGGTTCCTCTTCTGCACATGAATATTTTCGGTAACCAGCGTAATGATCTCGGCATTATCGATTCGTTGAAAGCATCACACCGGATTATTATTTCCTTTAAAGACATACAACATCCAAATTTTACGTCAATGGGTTTGATCACCGGTTTGATTCCAGGAATCTGGAAAATCGCTGATCGCAATGCCCGTGCCGCCTATGAAACGATTGCGCGTTATGCATTGAATTTCTGCAACGGTTATATTAAGAATGAACAGCCGGGTTTGAAGTTTTTAACAAACAAACCGGCCGACAACGATGTGCAAAAGGATTTGATTCAAATAATTTCGATTGAAGAAAAATCTCAAGTGCATTAAATGGAATTCTTGAAAAGAAATAAATATGAAGTCATCATAATCTTATTATTGATCGCTTCCGGATTTTTCTATCTCTCATTTTATTTTTCGTTGGGCTTGCCGATCCAGCTCTATGTCGGCATCTCGATTTTATCATCTGTGTTGTTTCTCGCTGTCGTTTTCATTATCCGGCGGAAGAATACGGAATTGAACGCCAGAACAATTTGGATATTGGTAATTGCAGGAATCCTTTTCCGGCTCATTCTTCTGCCTTCGAAACCAACCGCATCCGATGACATTTACAGATATATTTGGGACGGAAAAGTACAGGCAAACGGCATCAATCCGTATCGTTATACTCCTTCTGATAGTGCATTAAACTTCTTGCATTCTTCACAATTGCCGAGGCTGGTTAATTTCCCGGATATGAAAACAATCTATCCGCCGATAACCGAATGGATTTTTTTAGGATCATACTCTCTCTTTGGCGAAAGTGTCGTCGGATTCAAGATTCCGCTTTTACTCACAGAAGTACTAAGCATCTTTCTTCTTATTCTTGTTCTTCGCCGGGCAGGCCTGCCTGAAACATTCAGCGCTCTCTATGCGCTGTGTCCGTTGCCAATTATGCAATTTATGATCGACGGACATCAAGACGGACTTGGTTTTCCATTTCTTCTTTTCTTTATATACTTGTGGCTTGAGAAAAAACATAACAAGTCTCTCGTCTCTCTGGGATTGGCGGCAGGAACCAAACTTTTTCCTTTGATGATCATACCGTTTGCTTTCAGGGATGTAAAATCGATCTCGACAAGAATAATGACAATTCTCATCCCGGCCGGAATAGTCGCCATTGTCTATTTCCCATTTATTTTTAGCGGTTCGCCGTTTGAGATGCTTCGCATATATTCTTCACGCTGGGCATTCAATGGATCTGTTTTTCGATTACTCTACTTTATCACACACGACAATGGACCGGCTCATTTTTATTCCTCATTGCTTTTCGGTCTCACGATCATTGTGCTCTTTTTTAAACGAATGAATTTCCTTGATGCACTTGTTGTCGCTCTATTCACATTTTTCATTTTTTCTCCGACAGTCCACCCGTGGTATCTGACATGGCTTGCAGTATTGATCCCGCTTGCATTCAGATGGTACGCTCTTGCATTTGTACTGCTGGTTCAATTGACAAATTTCACGGTAATACAATATCAAACTACAGGTGTTTGGGAGGAATATCCGATTGTGATTGTTATTGAATATCTACTTGTCGGCCTGCTTTTTTTCTATCATATATTCATGCAGAGATCATGTACTGATCATTTTAAAACAAAATAATATCTTACGTCAGCATCATGAAAAAGATATACATAATCATTCTATTGGTGTTCGGGATTTCATTTGGTCGGGCACAAACCTGGAATCTCATTTGGGCAGACGAATTTAGCGGAACAACTATCGATACATCAAATTGGAAATTCGATATTGGTGGAAGCGGTTGGGGTAATAATGAATTGGAATATTACACCGATCGAACCGAAAATGCCACTGTGGAAAATGGCAACTTGCTATTTATTGCAAAAAAAGAATCTTTTGGTGGAAGGAATTACACATCAGCACGATTAAAAACGCAAGGAGTCCGATCATTTACTTATGGAAAGATCGAAGCCCGAATTAAATTGCCAAAAGGAAAAGGGACATGGCCGGCTTTTTGGCTTCTCGGTAATGATTATTCACAGGTTGACTGGCCTAAATGCGGTGAGATCGATATAATGGAACATATAAATAACAATGACTCAGTTTATGGTACAATTCATTGGGATCGCGGCGGACATGTTTCATCAGGCGGGAAGACGACGTATGATATTGCTCAATATAAAATTTTTTCAATAGAATGGAATCCGGATTCAATTAAATGGTTTGTCGATGATCGTCAATACTGGCAGGAAAATATTAAGAACAATATTAATAGTACCGAAGCATTTCATCTCCCTTTTTTTATCATCTTGAACTTGGCAATCGGCGGGTATTGGCCCGGAAGTCCCGATAGCACTACGTCGTTTCCCGATACGATGTTTGTTGATTATGTGAGAGTTTATCAGCTCTTCACAAATATTGCAAGAGATAATAATAACATTCCAAGTCGGTTTGCCCTTTCACAAAACTATCCGAATCCATGCAATCCATCGACGTCGATTTCATTTAGCATTCCAACACAATCGTTCGTGTCGCTCAAGGTATTTAATTTAAAAGGAAGAGAAGTAACTACAATTGTTTCAGAAGAAATGTCAGCAGGAAATTACTCGCGGACATGGAATGCAGCAGATTTGCCAAGCAGTATCTATTTTTATCGTTTACAAGATGGTAAATTCACTGAAACTAAAAAATTAATTTTGCTGAAATGAGCGACGTTTCAATTTATCTACAACAACATAGAAAAAAGAATGTATGCCAGGAAAAATTGAAATAAATCTGCAGAACGTTCAAAAAACACTTCTTCTTCCACTTTGGGGACGTGCCGTAGAAACTCAAAAGAAGAAACCCTTATTAATCGACAAAACTGCCGTTGACATCATTGAAAAAATAAACCATGATTTTTCACCACTTTCAAAAAACATCAGTTATATATCTCAATTAGCCTGGGTAGCTCGCAGTTTGCATATCGATGGAATCGTTAGACAATTTTTACTAAAACATCCGAAGGCATTGGTTGTAAATATGGGATGCGGTCTGGATACGACATTTCAGCAGATCGATAATGGAAAATTATTGTGGTATGATCTTGATTTACCGGATGTTATCGATCTGCGACAGGCGTTAATTCCGGAAAGCGACCGAAGCAAGTGCATTGCATGTTCTCTTCTTGATGATGCATGGATGAAACGGATAAAAGTTGACGATGGAGTCTTATTTTTATCCGCAGGCGTTCTCTATTATTTTGAAGAAAACCAAATGAAGAGTTTTTTCTGTAAACTTGCGGACGTATTCCCGGGAAGTGAAATAGCATTCGATGCAGCCTCGCCGCTCGGTGTAAAAGTGGCAAATGAAAAAGTAATTAAAGCCGGCGGCATGGATGAAAATTCAATTCTTAAATGGGGAATTAAAACTGCGAAAGAAATTCAATGCTGGGATAATAGAATAGTATTAATTGCAGAATATCCACTCTTTAAAAATATAAAAAGGAATTTGCCGTTTAAAAATAAATTTGGAACTTTTATATCCGATTTTTTGAACATAATGTTTATGGTCCATATAAAATTCATGTAGGAAGGCGATTGCGTTAAAGGACGGTTTGCTTTATGCTCCAGATTACTGTGAGATTTTATGCCGAACTAAACGACTTTCTTCCTCCTGCTCAACGCGGAAAAGAATTTCAAGTTTTCATTGAACCGCATCGAACTATCCGCAATATTCTTACTAACTATAATATTCCAACCGACCAGATCGATCTTGTTCTGCACAACGGTTCATCTGCTGCATTTGATGCGGAGCTCCATGAAGGCGATCACGTCAGTTATTATCCTGTCTTCGAATCATTCGATATCAGCGATATTTGTACATTACGATCATCACCTTTAAGAATCCCTCGTTTTATATGCGATGTTCATCTCGGGAAATTAGCATCATTGCTTCGCATGCTTGGATTCGATACATCATATAAAGCGGATGCAACTGATATAGAACTTTTAAATTCGTCCCTCGACGAAAGAAGAGCGCTTCTAAGCAAAGACAGAGAACTTCTCCATCACGAATCGTTACAGCGAGGATATAAAGTTCATTCCTGTCAGCCCCGGCAACAACTTATTGAAATTATGACACGCTTCGATCTCTGTGAAATGATTAACCCATTTTGCAGATGTATTTGCTGCAACATGCTGCTGGAATCAATTCCAAAGGAAGATATAGTCCATCGGCTTCCGCCGAGAGTGCAAGAATATTATCAGGAGTTTTATTATTGCCGTCAATGCGATCATGTGTATTGGAAAGGATCGCACTATGAGCGGATGAATGAGTACATTGAAAATCTTATTCGAGAAATTAAAGAAACGACGAATCCTTCGTCTCCCCCCACATGACCCTTGTGTTCTTGATCTTAACCTTGATCTTAATCTCACTCTTGCTCTTGATTGCACTTTGTTTATCTTGAATAAATTAAACGGAAATAATACTCAGCTATAAGATATAGATGCTATCCTTTTTTGCCGTCGTCATACGAATACTTTCCAATCCTTTCGCGAATGTTATTCAAAAACAATTAGCGACAGAAAAAACATCTCCGCTATTTGTAAATTTCCTCACCTACCTTTCTTTAGGAATAATCTGCGGATTGTTCTCAACGAATGTTCATTTGTGCCAGTTCTCTTTTCAATTCTGGGTATTTTCATTTCTTGTCGGTTTATTGGGAGCGGTAGGGAATGGATTTCTCATCAAAGCATTGCAGTATGGCGAACTCTCCGTACTCGGCCCGATCAATGCGTACAAATCTGTCGTAGGCATCATCGGCGGGATTTTCATTCTCAGAGAATATCCCGGATTTTCAGGTTGCTTGGGTATCTTCCTTATCATCTGGGGAAGTTATTTTGTTCTTGGTTCTACACCGAAGAAATTTTCCTGGCATATTTTTAAACGTGCAGACATTCAATATCGCCTTTGGGCAACGGTCTGCGCGGCGACCGAGGCTGTGTTCATCAAAAAAATAATTCTCGATTCATCTCCGAACTTCGCATTTGCAATTTGGTGTTGGTTCGGTGCCGTTTTCTCTTTTTTATTAGTATTGGGAGACAAAAAAATAATCTTAGCCGAACAATTAAGCTATGCCGGCCGTGGATTTCAAAAATATTTGTTATTGATAGCATGTATCGGCTTAATGCAGTTAAGCACTAACTACGTTTTTCAAAATATGGAGGTGGGATATGCGCTGGCGTTGTTTCAACTTTCAGCGATCGTAAGCGTGTTATTCGGTTTTCATTTTTTCAAAGAAGGAACATTTTATCGTAAACTTATTGGAGCGACGATCATGGTCGCCGGATCGGCGCTGATATTTCTGCTGGATCGTTAAATTATCTTTGGATTAATCAAAAAATGTAAGAAATAAGTACTTTATATTTAACACTGTTTAACCAGCCTCTTGTTGTGCAGCTTTTTCCTGTTCCACCTTCATATACAAAGCAGTCATTTTTCGTTTCACATCTTCATCATTCGGCAACAGTTGGTGTAATGCCATAAAGCAATCGAGTGCTTTAAAATAATTATTCTGTCGTATGTACACGCCTGCAAGATGCCGGTATGTGTCCGGGACTTCCGGAGCAATGTCGATGATCTTGAGAAATAATTCCTCAGCTACATCAAAATGTTTTAATTCCACATTGCATCGAGCGATAAAGAATAAGTAATTTCTGTTTTCCGGATCAGCCTCAAGCAAAGTATTCAAATGATCCACCGCCTGTGTAAACTCACCCATATCGATCAAAATATTAGCAAGCATCTCGCGTAATTTTGCATTATCGGGTCTTATTGCAAGAGCTTTTTCGGTGTACTCTTTTGCTTTCGATAAATCGCCTGCTTGTTTCCACCGGTAGCTTAATTCGGCAATTGATGGGAAATAATCGGGGCGTGCCTGAAGGGATTGTTCATATGCATGAATTGCCTCATCGTTTTTTTCCAACTCAGCTAAACAACTCCCTCTCTTATACAATATATATTCCGGTTGAACTACGGCATCGGTAGCGACATCCGAAATATTTTGTTTTGACGGATTTGTAATCATAGAATAAATCAGGTCGATCTCTTTCAATGCCTCATTCCAGCGCTTTTGATTGATGTAGGATTCCATTAACATCAGGTGAGCGTGACGCTGTCTGGGTGCATACTTCAAGGAGAGAGCAGCTTGTTCTTCGACATCTCCGTACATTTTATTTTCTAGCGATTGACCAGCGAAAATTCCGTAAATAGAAGCATGAATAGCATGACTAAGGTTGCCTATTTCTAAAGCCTTTTTTAGGTGATCGAGTCCTTCATCAACCCTTTTCAATATTATCAATGTTTGACCGAGCTGATAGTGGACATAAGCATTTTTTGGTTCGTCCGTCACTTGTTGGCTCAGCATTACGAGATTACGTTCCTGTTTCTGTCGAATAATTTCTTCATTCTGGGCATATCCTAAATGATCTATTACGATATCACTATCCTTAAAGCGTGCCTTCCGTTCGGCAAGTGCGGGCGTGATTTGTTCGTGAATCCGTCCAACGAATGCGAGACCGGGCATTCGCCTGAACAACCGCGGATAAGGCACAAGATGCTCGATCGCCGATTTGTCTGTGCCGTTTGGACAACGCAATTTCAGATACCATGCATCGACTCTTTTATCTTCGAGCATCCAGCGTAATTTCCGATGCTGTTCGGGTTTGACTCGCTCGTCTGCATCGACGTAAAGCACCCAGCTGCAGGTTGCGTGTTTCAGCGCTTCATTTCGCGCAGCGGCGAAGTCGTTTATCCATGAGAAATTATACAACTGTGCGCCATACTGGCGCGCTATTTCGCATGTGCGATCTGTAGAGCCGGTGTCGACTATAATCAATTCGTCTGCGACATTTTTTATAGATTGAAGACAACCTTCGAGAAATTTTTCTTCATTCTTCACTATCATTGTAACAGATAATGTTTCAGGCATTCACTTTTCCTTTTGATAACTCTTGACAAAGCATGAATCCTTTTCGACCGGCAGTTGACGCCGGGTTACAAACCAATGCGGTATCATAGCATGTTTCCGCGGATCGGATATTTCCAAGCAAGAGGTAACAAGCTCCCGCAAGAATCGCGGGCACATCCCATTGCGTGTTCGCTTTTTGTGCTTTTTCATAACTCGAAAGTGCATCGTCGAAAGACTGCAACTGAAAAAATAAATTCCCTTTTCGAACAAACAATTTGTCGTATCTCACGGATCCTATCGATGGTGTGGAATCAATTATCGAGATCGCATTGTCCAATGCGGCAAGAGCTGATTTTGCGTCTCCTCGTCGTTCGTTGTATTCGGCACGTACAATTTCGAGCAGCCATGAATTATTCAGGTCGGTATTTTTATAATTGTTGGATTGAAGAAGGAAATAATCCATTGCACCGAGATCTCCCACAGACAAAGATGCCTGAGCGGCGTTCAGACATGCCTGGAAAGCAATACTTTCTTCGTGATAACCTGGCCGGAACAACTCAAGAGTTTTCTTAAAATATAGAATGCTTTCAGAAAATCGTTTTGCAGATGCCAGTTGTTTTGCAATATAGAACACATTTACAAAATTTTCTCCTTCTTCTTCAACTTTTTTAAAAAGAAGAGATAAGTTACGGTTCTTCTTCTCGATATTATCTTTGCTATATCCAAAATGCTCGATCCATGCAGGAACTTCTTTCACACACCCATTATTTTGGAGGATGGAAGGAAGAATATCTTCGTGAATACTGCCGGTGAAACGATATTCAGGGCGGCGGCGAAAAAGACGAACAGCTTTATGAACTAAGTACTCGACTAGTTCGCCATCATTTTGTTTATTATGAATAGAGATGAACCCTCCCTCGATGTTGGGTTGATCCAGAAAATTTAAAAACTCAGCCTTATCCTTGACCTTCAACCTCTCATCGGCGTCTAGAACAAGAACCCATTCTCCTGTTGCATATTGTAATGCGTTATTTCGCGCGGCGGAAAAATCATCGATCCACGGAAAATGATTGATCTGGACTCCGTGGCTTTGCGCAATCTCGATCGTTCGATCAGTGGATCCCGTGTCTACAATAATAATTTCATCAGCAATACCATGCACAGATTGAAGACAGCCGTCAACATATTTTTCTTCATTCTTCACGACAAGGGTTAGAGAAAGAAGTGGTTTTTTAGTTGTATTATTTTGATTCATAGAATATTAATTTTGCAGTTGATCTTCACCTACTATATGATAATTTTCCGTCAATTTGATTTTATCCTTCAGGTTAATTTTTCCATCAATAGGAATGTAAAGTTCATTCTGTTTCAGCGGATAAGTTTGTTTCCGCCACCAATCCTCCGGTGTTATACCCCATTTCCCAAAGAAAATATCTTCATTTTTCTTTATCGTATTCGAATATGCTCCCAGGCCATCTTTCAAGAAACTTCCTCCGCCAAAATGATCGACGATAACATCTCCTGCAATCGCGCATCGGTAACTGCTTAAAGCTGCACGCAATGCATAATCGTCGTCTTCGCAATTCCCGATTCCAAATATTGGATCGAGTCCTCCAATTTTTTCAATTAATTCTTTTTTGATCAGGAGACAAAAACCTGCAAGTCTTGAAACCTGCTGCCATTCTTTTTTGTGTTTATTTCGATAAGCAGCCGCAAATTGTTGAAAGTCCTGTCCGGCCGGAATATGAAAGTCCATCTCACGTTGAAATCCGCTGATGTTATTAGTCATTGGACCGACAAGACCAAATGTGGGATCGCTCTCGGCGCATTCAATTAAGCCAGTCAGCCAATCCTTCGGAACGATTACATCATTATTCAACAAGACGATATATTCGCCCGTTGCTTCCTTTATTCCCTGATTGCAACCTGAAGGGAAGCCGACATTTTGTCGATTCAATATAAGTTTAGCATCGGGAATTTTTTTCAGGTACTTCACCGTGTTATCTTTTGAGGCATTGTCTACAAAAATTAATTCATAAGGCTGCCTCGTATTTTTTTGAATACTTGCCACACATTTTTTTGTATACTCGAGATTGTTGTATGTCAGGATCACGATTGAGACGGTTTTCGCAATTCCCTGTTTCGAGTTAATGATAGAAGAATGTGCTTGAGCTTTCACCTCTTCGAATGAATTGTAACTAAGAAGCTGTTTCATTCTTTCACTGGTTATCTCGGTACTATATCGTTCGGCCATCAACGACTGGCCATTTTGTGAAAGTCTATTCCATAAGGTTTCATCATTATATAATCTGACAATTGCCTCTATCCATTCTTCTATAGATTCGGCTAGAAGTGCATGTTCCCCCGATTGAATACCCATACCTTCGCTACCAATCTTTGTTGTAATGACTGGCAAACCATGAGCCAACGCTTCTCCGATTTTCCCCTTCATGCCGGCACCATATCGCAACGGCGCTATCGATATACGGCAAGCATCCAAATACGGCTTTGTTTCCTTGACCCATCCGGTGACAGTTACTGATTCGTTTGCTAAAGCTTTTATCTCATCTGGAGGATTGCTGCCAACAATCCAGAGTTTAATATCAGGAATATTTTCTTTCACCCAGGGAAAAATATCATTGTAGAAATACAACATGGCATCAACATTCGGCTTATGGTAGAATCCACCGACGAAAAGAAGATCTTTCCGTGCTGTGAAGCCATGTTCAAGTGGTACGATGTCATGAACATTGGGCATGATGAAGACTGATTTATGTGGAAGCTCTTTGAGTAGAACTTCCCGATCCTGATCAGTTACGACAATCACTGCATCAGCTTTGGAATAGAGATTCAATTCATCTAATTTTGTCTGCTTTGCTCGCTGGTGTTTTTCTTTGTCTTTACTGAGTTCAGCTTCGCGTTTTTCTCTTAAATAATGGATATTGACGGAATCTGCATAGAAAATTGCATTCGGCAATCGTTTTCTGATTTTATCGATAAAAAGACGCGCGACATAATAGAACGAAAACCAGACTACCTCATAATCTTTTGCTTCTATTTCCAAAGCATCAAGAATGTTGTCAATTATTATTTCCTTTTTCGATACTTCTTCACCCCTCCAATTTTCATATTGCAAAGAGACTGATTCTACTCCTAACTTCTGCATCTCAACCAAATAATTATTTGGATCAGTACCTACGAGTGCGGCGTAAGTTACCTTATGGCCTAGTTTCACCATTATTTTCATCAGGTTATTCATTCGCAGACTGCCTGAACTACAATCTGGTAACGGGAATGAATAATCAAACCAGAGCACTCGCTTCCCCGAACTGCGCCATGATCCCCGTATAACATTTTGATTGGTGTGTTTGTATTGTTGTGTGAGTTCATTGACCCATTTTGCGCAGAATTTCTTCTGATTGAAAGTTCGTTCCAGCTTCGCTTCAATCGAATTTTCATTTTCTCCATTCTTGCCTTCAAAGAGGATGATTTTTGAGAAGGGTGAATACAGCACCTTGTAATCAGCCTTTCGCACCATGAAACATAAGTCGGCATCCATGTACGATCCGGGATGGTAGTCTGGATCGAACCCACCGAGTTCGTCCCAGACGGCTTTTCGTATAAGAATGCCGGAACTAGAAACATAGTCCACCTCACGAATGTGATTGTATTTCGGCCTATTCCAGGTATCACCATATCCAAAATTATCCAGAGAGCCATCGGCATACACAACTCCCCCCGCTTGAATTAATTTACCATCCGCGCCGATTATTTTCGATCCTACAATCCCGACTTGCATATCGTTCTCAACGATCTCAAGTAAATATTTCAACCAATTCTCTTGTGGAATTGCATTCTGGCCCCAAAAAATAAGATTCCCAGCTCTTGCCATTTTCACAGCTTGATTACAGCGATCAACATAGCTGAGTTCTTCTGTGTTTAATATCACTTTGTACTCAATCCGATCGTTTGCAAGTTGTTTGAGGTACTTTTGAGTTCCATCTGTACTAGCATCATCAACGATGATAGCCTCAAATGGATCATGTGTATACTTGTCAAGAGATTGCAAACACTCTTTGATATATGTTTGATTATTGTGCGTCAGGATTATTATTGATGCAACGGGAACTATGGAAGCGAGAACTCTATTATCGTTCGAAGCTAAACCCAATTCTTTATTTACATTCGCCAGGCTTGTGACAGCGAATTGATTCATTCGATCATTTATGACTCCCCATTCATACAGTGTTTTCGCTTCATTGAAGCTTCCTGCGGCGAAAAATACATTTCCCAATCCCATACATGCACGGGAAGATTGAGGATTTAATTTTAGTTCTTCCTGAAATAATCTCCGAGCCTGTTGTAAATCATTATTGGTCAAATAAGTATTACCCGCCAGATTAAGTACATCATCATAAGAAATCTGATCATAACCCCTTCGCTCGCATTCATGATATACCTCTAATGACTTCTCCAGTGTTTTAACAGCACGCGCAAAGTCATTTTCCTTAATATGCAGTAGCGAACGTTCAAAGTTTTCGATAAATCTATCCTGGTTGATCGGATATTTAATGATTCGAGATTTGTATTGTTTATTCGTAGATAATATTTCACGTGGAGATGCATCCCATTTTTCAATAAAACTCTTTGTGTTGTTGTCTGCTTCCGAGATATTACCGAATTTTTCTTTCACTGAATCATTGCTCATATAGGACTCAGTGAAAATATCTCCAACGACAATTGTTTTGTATCCCGCTACCTGAGTCCTTAGACAATAATCAAAAAGTTGATAATTGCCAGAACTGAATCGATCATCCAATCCGCCAATTTCTCTGATGACCTCTCTCTTTATAAAAACACAAATATTTCTTTCTTGTGAATCCAGGATCGATAAACAATCGTTTTGTCCAACACTCGTTTTTTGTTTGATTGAATTTAAAGTACTTTTTGAAATTCCAATTTCCAATCCAACCCCAGAATCCTGTATTGCCTCAATCATACAATTAAGCCATTCCTCATCGAGGGCGGATGAACCGTATACAATTACAGCAGCATCTCCCTTCAGAGCGCTTAAAGAACGATTGATAAGAAAACCGAAATCGCAATCAGGAGCTTTTCGGATAACATTAGGCCGTGCATCGCTTTCCCGAAAAAGATTTAGTTGTTGGAGATTATCACTTTCAGTTTCATCAACGATAACCACAATTTCATGCGGATGTTTTTTAGCTCCGTTCACAAGTCTATCAACTTGATCAACCCTGCTGAAGTTGCCTTTTTCAAGAGGAATGAAAATTGAAGTAAATATTTTCCTGGCTTTCTTCGCGGTCACGATGCCTTTTGTCTTAAAAGCATTGAATGCCCAATTATATAAGCTCCACAATTCTTGAATAAGAGTTTGTTCAACTTCTGATTCCTGTTGCAAGGCAAGTAATGCTTCAAGTTCGTGAACCCTGTTGATCGCTTGTTGCAATAATGGTTCAATACTTTTCCATCTTTCTTGCGCATCTGCTGTTTGGCAGTATTGTTGAACGATGGGATCGTTATGCAGCAACCCAAATTTGACCTGCGCTGCTCCCTGCCTCTCACATCTATTGCAATACTGATCAAAGGTTAACGAGCGATTCATATATTGCACAGCGTTCTTATTGAATATTACCTGTAAGCCGAATTTTGATAGTCGGTAACCGAGTTCGATATCCTCTGGGTATAAGCGGAGATCCTGATTGAATATCCCATGCCTGACAAGCAAAGAACGTTTGCATGATGAACGCCCACCCCAGAAGTATGTGAAATCCAACATCTGCCCATTTTCCAAATTAACATAGGAAAAAAGAAACTGGCCAATATCCATGACATACTTCATAGTTTCATTGACCTTCAGAGATGGAGCCCACTGAGTGTAACCTAAAACTGCAATATTATTTTTCGGATTGGCTTTGTGCGCTTTTACGTGTTCCGCCAGAAAATCTCGGCCGGCGATGTCATCATCATCAAAGAAGAATACGATAGGAGCTCGCGCCAGAAAAATTGCCATGTTTTTTGCTGACGAAATCCCGGAATTTTCTATTCGTAGATATCGTAATGTCAGTTTTTGGCTGTAACTTCTACAGAGTTCCCTGGTCGTGTCGGTAGAGCCGTCATCAATGACAATAACTTCGAATTGATCGGCAGGCAGGCTTTGAAACGTAAGGCTCTCCAGACAGTGAACTAGTAAATCGGCACGGTTGTACGTCGGGAGAAGAACACTGATCAGAGGTTCTTTTGAGAAACCATCGGGCAGTCTGTCCAGCCGGATATTTCCTTCATTGGTAATCACATTCAACACTGAATAGCATTTATCAAGAGATAAATAATCACATTCCTTTAATAACTCGTCGCGCTGTTTATTGGCTTTTTCCCAATCATAATATGCAACGGGCTTTCTCATACTGTGCTCCACGGGGATCGAATCAATTATTCCCATCTTCAAGCCTTGCCGGAATATTCTATATGCCCAAATAAGCTCATATCCCCAGCCCATCGGAGAACGAAGATCGAATGGTAATATTAAGTTATAGACTGACTTGTGAAAACTTACAACCGGTCCGATTTCAACAAAGTGAGTTTCTCTTGCAATCACGCCTCTCTGCTGTTCAACAATGGGATGATCGATGTAGGAATTGCTTGTCCTTGCTGGTTGCGCTATTACAAAATTCAACTTTGACTGAAGATCGATGAAGCGGTCAATAAATTTTTCCGGCAATGATATATCGTCATCTATCATCATGAAGTAGTCGTAATCGCTCAATTGTTCATTTGCGATTACCTCATTCAAAATCTGAAACTTTGGCTTCCTATAATTGATGATATCAACAGTAACTTCGGCGACTTTCGGAGACGAAGACCGACGGTTTCCCATGGCGAACCACTTCTGAGTGACTTCAACCTGCGAAGAACAAGATAAATTTTTTACGATATGGTCAATATTGTTTCTTTCATCAGATAAGTATATCCCGACTATCAGAACCTTCTTCTTCGCTTTTTCTGACGGCTCGGAGGACACATTCGTACAGTCTATTGAAACAATAGGGGTATGGGACTCTGAAGAAAGATCCTCTGGATTCTCATGTCGGTCCCCTGCCGCTTGATTCACAGGTTCCGATTCAAGAACATTGATGCTTGACTCATATTGTTCGTCAGATTTTATGCTTTCAACAGTCTGGTTGAGCTTTAGCTGGATATTTCGAATATTTTCATTTGCAATTTTGTTCTCCGGATCTATTGATATGATACTTTTCAATATTTTCATAGCTTCGTTATACTTATTCTGGCAAATCTTTACAATGGATAGATTGTTCATAATTTGGGTAGTAGGAGGAAAATTTGACAATATTTTTTCCAGGATTGCCTCAGCTTCGATATAATTCTTGGACTCGATTAACTGTTCAGCCTGAGCAATTTCCCCTTTGAGGTTGATGGCGGTAGCAGGTTGATCTTCATATTTTATACTTGTCGTGGGTTGATTGAGGCTGTGAACTATTAACTGGCTGTTTTTCTTCGCAACAGAATTCTCTGGATCAGTAGATTCGTATGACACTTTTCCAAAATCTTTATAGAGCTCTGACATTAATTTCAACCTGTGAGCCTCCGCCATAAATTCGGGATTCTCCCGGATAATCAGATCGCGTTCGAAGCGAGAGCCATTGGGTGTGAATACAGTAATGCAATCAAGTAAAAAGGAGCCTCCCCAATTTATAATCTCCTGACTAATAGGACAGAGACCGTTCTGCCGACAAATCTCGATAAAAAGAGAACCACCAACCGATTGAGCCCGCCAATGTGATTGTTCAGGAGTCGGCCGCTCTATGAGATCATCCAAATTGGAGTGGTGAATAATACCAACACCATTCGGTGTTAATTTTTGAGCCAGTTGCTTGATGTAAGCTTTAATAACATTAGCTTCCCCATGGACCAGTGAATCAAAACTAAAAACTAGATCGATGGAACAACTGGGAATCATCGCCAGAGACTTGCCATTGTTTTGGAAGTACTCAAAATGGATCTCATCTTTAAACCGCTGTCTGCAGTGATCAATGCAGGTTTTAGAAAGATCTACCAGGTAGATTTTTTTTGCGTAGTTTTTTAAATACTGAGTCCACCGTCCAAATCCCGGGGCGATTTCTAACATGGTATTTACCGGAAGGTAGCTATGTAATCGAGGAAGGAGTGTACCGTACCATTCCATATCTGATCCTCCCCAGTTGGCTGACCATTCTTCGCCTCCATCTTTCCAATTATACACTTTATCCCAATACTTTTTGTTCTGTTCCAAATTCGGCATTTTCGACTCCTCTCATAGAAATGCGTGCTTGACGCGAGCTTGAATGTCATCCATGTTGTGCGCAATGGTTGAATTGTTGCTTTGTTTGTAGGGGTCTGGTGGATCGTTGCCTTTGACTCGCATCCGAAAATCCTGATATCTAGAATTGGTCCAAATCGTTAATAAGTCGAGTGAATTAATCCTTTTCTCTTGTATCTTAGAATGTGCATTGGTTTGTTGCATTGTGACAGTCGAAATTTTAACTGAGTCAGATTGAATCTTTTCTCCACAAATAATAAAAACCTTGTCGCCCAAATGACCATAATCCCGAGACCAACAGCGATAAGTCCGCACATTCTGAAAACCTGCCATTCTGATGTCGTCGAGCAACTCCCAGCCAAAAAGGGTGAATACCAGGCTACCTTTGGGATCAATTGGATTGTAATGATAGATGGGAGCTCCTTCATAATGAAGATTCCCACTTGCATCCACACGCGCAATGATCCGATTTTGTGTTAGATTCGGATAAAATGGAGTGGTGAAAAAAAGGGTGCCACCGGGTTTGAGAACGCGAAAGCATTCAGCCAATCCTTTTTTTAAATCCGGCACATGCTCAAGGACATCGAAATTAAAAACATAATCCAGTGAGTTATCCGCAAAAGTAAGCTGAGTTAAATCTTCGTTTCGAAAATGCTCGGAATTTTCGCTGCCAAGGGGGATAGAATCTCCCAGATATTCACTTCCAATTAGTTGGGGGAAACGCTCCTTCACCCAATACCAAAACGATCCTGTTTGCTCAGTCACATAAATTGCAGAATTGGCATCCAGATGAAATTGTGTAAGGAGTAAATGAATGGCAGCACGCATTCGATTGTTCACACCACATAATGGGCAATTGAGATACTCCCGCCAGTTTGGAACTATCGTATCTCCGACTTTTTCCGAAAACTCAAAACCAACTTTAAATGCCACTTTTTTTTGACAAAGATAGCAGAATCCATCTACGGTAAACATCTGTTGTGAAGGCGGAAGCAACGAGCGTTCAATTTGCAGTTCCTCATTCCGGGAGCTGGTGCCTTCCGACCGCAACCGGTTGAACTCATCGCATCGATCAAACCTATCAAGTTTCATGTCGCTTTGGTGAACAATGTTCTCTGATGATTCTTTGAGAATATTTTCCCACTCCGGATGAATGAAAAACGCATCGTGGAGTATTAGAACGGTTAAAACATCATAACCCATTTTTCTAGAACATTCTAATCGTCGTTGCCAGAATTCGATGTCATCCGGGAAATATCGGGTTATGGTCTGATATTGCTGGTCCGCCTCGGCCCACTTCGCCTGACGGTACAGAGTATCCGCCTGTTGACGGAGTTTATTTAGTAGTTCAAAACAATGTTGATCTCTCATTACTTCATTGGATATTGGTGCAAATGATTATTAATGGTTTTTTAGTTCCCTTACCAAGTTTAAAAGCACAATAAGTATCTCCTTGGGAACAGCCTTACCTAGTTACCCGCCCTGAGTATTATTCGATTGCATTTCTACAAATTGCTCTCTTAACAGGTGTTCTAAATCGTTTACTATTTGAATTCCAGAACGATGCGACATCACCTTGGAAAGACTGTTAAGGAGATCCTGATGTCGGGGATGGCATACATCCTGGACCCGTTTACGGGCCGCTTCTTCGGGAGTCCCCACACTCTGAAAAATTTGAAAATGGACTGCGTCTGCATGAAATCGTTTTGCCATCAAGACAAATGACTCCATTTGATCAAGATTTTCGTCTTGAACCACGAAACGAAAAGTAAGTCTTGTGATTAAACCGCCGTCTCGTAAATCCTTCATGAATTCTAGGTTTTGTAAAAGCAGATTGAAATCTCCTCCTCCGCGCAGTTTTGCATAAGTATCCCCATCACTTGCATCAATCGAGACCTGGATCTGCAAGTGATTGGCAAGTCCTTTGATACGCATCCATTGACGTTTATTGAATAACAGTCCATTGGTTTGCAAATCTATCATCAACCCTGAATTTCCAATCGCAGACAATTGGGCCAGGAGCCAACGAAAGGCAGGACTGACTAAAGCTTCTCCATATCCACATAAGGTTACTTGTTCGGCAGTATGCAATAGTGGGAATACAGCCTCCTTTGTGATTCGCATTATCCGTTCTGCTTCTGCGCCGGACGCAATATATTTTTCGGATCGGCAGCTTGGACAACAGATATTACAAGATCGATCATATTGTAATGAGAATGTCTTTGGAGGTATAGAGATTTCACCGTCCTGTATTTTCCCTTGTTTGATATACTCGATGGGGATTTTCTTTTTTAATTTGGCCGGCAATTCTCCTTTAATGACTGGACAATGGACTTTGTAGCAGTAACGATAAGACCCATCAAGAATGGTTTTTCGAATTTCTTTTGATGCTTCAGAATTCCATATATCATCTATCTTATCCATCGTAAAAAAATTACCTATTGTTGCAGGCATCCACGCCATACAACAAAAGCTTACTTCACCGGTCGGATTAATTTCAAAATTTCTAAACGGGTATAAACAATACCAACCTTGCAATTCTGATCCGACCTTTTCAGGCAAACCGTGAGTCTGGTACCAATCGGTTCGGAAAAAAGCGTCTTGAACCCGGCAATCTCTTTCGTAACACTGAAGCATCCATTGGAGCATGTTCTTGGCTTTTGCTAATTCATTTCTGGCAATCCAGTATTCGCTAACCGCCAATGCTTGGTTCGGCGGGAACGCTATTATTTCCATCACGCTAGCACTCACAATGTGGTTTGAAGGAAAGGCGCTCTCTTCTGGAATCGCACGAACCATCTGGTGAAACGCATTCAATTGTGAAGGCTCCAAACTTCTATCTATCGGACACTTCTTAAAGCAACCAATAAGAAAAACAAGGGACTCTTCGACGTCAGTCGGATGAGTGGATGCAAACTCAATCCCGGGTTGACAGTCAGGATCAGCCAAGAATCCTTCCAAGACGGATTTCCATTCCGGATGAGTTGACAAAGCATCTTGGAGAATCAGATCGGCTAAAACATCATGTCCCTGTTTTCTGGAACATTCTAATCGCCATTGCCAGAGTTCAACATCGTCCGGAGAACACTGCGTTAAAGTCTGATACCGTTCGCCCGCCTCTGCCCATTGTCCCTGATGATACAACGCTTCTGCCTGTTGGCGAAGTTTTTCCGGCGTTTCCGGAAATGATGCACTGTTGTTTGTTCTTCGCTTTTCAGGTGGTAAGTTCTCTTGAAGGATCTGTAAACAGGCTTTTGCCTCTGCGTTATCCGGCTGAAGTTGCAATACTTCTTCCAAAAACAAGCCTGCTGATTCCCGGTTCTCCAATTGTATGTTACACTTGATCTGTCCCAGTAGGGCATTGATCATATGTGGCGCTTGCTGAGAAAGTCTCCGATATAATTCCTGCCCTTCCTTATAACAGCCTTGAGCAAACGCCAGATCAGCAGCAACTTGTAACGCATTATCTTTTTCCGCCGCACGCTTGAATAATTCTGATTCCCGCCACGGTTTCACAGTATCAGAAAACGTGATTAGTTCCCAGCGCCGGCCATTTTTCTGTCCGAACTCGAGATAATGTTGACGACCGGAGGCGATTCGTCCTTCCTGAACCTCTTTGGCCACATCAGGATTTAAAAAAAGATAATCGGCTTCATTGAAGTCCACCGGCAGAAGAGTTACGACTGCTGGTAGCTCGACACTCTCGACCCCTTCTACTAACGTCGATATTCCACCTCTCGGCGCAACATCTTTATAGTTTTGTGTCGTCACGTTAGGTTCCTTTCCATCTACTTCTTCTATTGTTTTAAGTCTCAATTAATCAATTCAGGCCGTTACCAGTGCTCGCTCTCTCAGGATTCGGCCAATATAGTGTTGCGGTACGAAGTTAATTTTCTTTTCAACCGCGAGTGATTGCGCTAATGAAATCAAGTCAAGAATGTGCTCAGGTATTTTGTTCCGATTCGCCATATACCACTCTCGTTCCAGTTCTATTATGACCTCACGAATGCCTGCACGCTTTGTTAGGTCCAGCCAATTATTTATTTCACTTTCCGTATCATTCACTCCAGGAACAATAATAAATTTTGTGTTGATCTGAGCAGGTTCAGCGGAGTCTGCCTCTGCGTAACGACGTAAGTTCTCCCAGACGCGTTCAAAAACATTCACTTGTTTGATTTTCTGAAAAACCTCCTTAGTGCCTGAATCTACACTAACAGTGACTCGTATCTTATTCTGGCTGAGGCTTTCCTTGATAATTGGACTGAACTTGATCCCGTTAGAATTGACATGAAGACTCGCCCCGTGATTGATAAGCAATGCTACCAACTCCTCAAATTCTTTGAGAATGGTGGGTTCACCGCCACCAAAGTCGATGGATGGATTTCTGGCCAGCACCCCTTGTGCAATCATGTCTTGGATTACCGGCAAAATATTGTATGGCTTCCATGCATTATTGAAAGCTTTTTGCGGCTCGGTATAGCAATACGTACATCGAGAATTGCAGTGCCGCCAGTGACATAATGTGATGCGGTTTATGATATGCTCATCACTCCAGTTATCCTTCCGCAAGTTTTCGCACCCAATACATTCCCGATTGGTGTGACCAGATCGCTGAATTTGTCTCATCGCCCATTTCGCGCGGAACATCTTCTCAAAGTCAAGCAACTGTCCCCGATAATTCTCACGGCTCAGCACTGGACAGTGCTTGCCCCCAACAACCGCAAAGCAACAACTCTGGATAACGGTAGCCTGAAAATCCAATCCGTATTCGAGCCATTCACAAGATTCAAACGGTTCTTTGGGACAAGTATCGTTTTTGACAAAAATGGTTTGCACTTGTTTTTTCTTTTGGAGTTCATCAAGCATAGCTTCTGCTCCCGAATGATGAGGAGTAACGACCAGTTCGGTTAGCAGGGCAGTCTCAGCTTCATCGAAACGATTTAACTGGTATAAGCACAACGCTCGGGCAAAGTTTGCCTCCTGAATTGTAGGAACAAGCGCGATTGCATCGTCCAGCATTTTAATACCTGAAGAGTATTCCCCTTTTTTAATGAGAACGGTAGCCTGTTGGCATAATCCCAATGCATGGGCCTGTCTCTGTTGTACTGTTTCTATCGATGCAACCTCGCGGGCAGTCACATCGTTAACAGTCACAGTGGCATTGGTTTGTAAATCGGTTGGTTTTAACTTTGCTGAAAGTAGTTTTTCAGTTTTGACTTGTCCGGACAATTCCCGACATGTACTTATTTTTTGCAATACATCGTTGTCATCAGGCGCATGCTTGACAATTTTCTCTAACACCGGTAGTGCTTCGTCGTACCGGCCTAATTGCATCAGCGCATCGCCTAAATTTCTGTGAGCTGTAAAATTACTGTCTAACGAGGCTGCTTTTGTCAAATGTTCAACAGCCTTATCGAATAATCCTTTCTGATAATATAGAACTCCTATATCGTTGTGAGCATTGACATGACTTGGATTGAAGAACACTACTTTCTTTAACTGCATCAACGATTCATCGTATTGCTCTCCGGTTTGAAGCAGTTGTGCGTATCGATAGTATACGTCCGCATTATCGGGTTCTTCAGCAAGCGCAAGTTTTACTTCATCGATTGCATCATCAATGTGGCCATCTTTTTCCAACTCGATGCTTGCTTGTAAATGAGAACCAACCGAGGATTGTTGAGGAGAAAATTTTATTACTTCTTCAGAATGAATGTGTTCTATGGAATCATCGGTCAAGGGTCTGCCCCTTTTATTGTCGGGAGAATTCAACCCTTGCATCTTCACCACGACATAAAAACCGCTAAATTGTGAAAAGAACTGGAAACTTCCCTTTCGATTGTCAAAATTGTTATGAATTGCTACTCGATTCCCCAATAATGCCGCGTGACCATAGTCTTCGAAAATCATCACTCCACCCGGACTTAACACCTCGTCAAAGATGCGATTGATTAAATAATCTGTTGCTCGATAAGAATCGCAATCTACATAAACTAGAGCCAGTTGATGTATACCTGTTTGGTCAAACGTTTTTGTGAAGTCTCCCTTAACAAGTTTGACATTTGAAAAGGACCTTAGTTTACTTTTCACCTCTTCAAAATTGACTATGTGGGTATTTGTCCAGAAGAAATCCAGACTATTTTGTTCATCCGGGAAATGATCAAACGTATCAAACATATAAAATGGTCGATAATCCTGATGAGCTTCCAAAACTCGAGCAATCAAATATCCGCTATGTCCCTTGAATGAACCAAATTCCGCAATATCTCCAGGAATACGATTGGATAAAATAGAATGAATGAGTTGGCAAAGATCTAGATAATCTCGAATCTGGCATTTTCGTTCGAATATTTTTAATGACTCTTCGTAAATCCCAAAGTAATCAATATCTGATTTCAATAGAGGAGAAACCATATGGAAATCTTCTTGCCAATCATGTTTCATAAGGATCCTATATTCTTCCACCATTTGATGTGTATATTCAAAAGGGATGCTGTTTAAATTATCATTTTGAAGAAGCGATGTAGCCAGGGAAGTTGTGGTTCGAACATCCGCTAATGCACATATAATTCCACCAGGTTTTGTTTCTTGAGATATTTTTTGACGGAGTAATTGACCAACTGAAAAAAACTTTGCGTTCATGTGAGAATTCTGTATTTCTGCTACCACTTCTTCTGAAAAAGGACTTTGGTCGATTACGACCCAAATGGGTTTTTGTGTTTCCTGAATAATTTCAGATGCTCTGCGTATGAGGTAGCTTTTGGCTTCAGTACGACTTTTCACCATATGTCGATTTACGGATTCAAGCTTCCATCCTGTTCCAGCATCATTAAGAGTGTATTCTTTAATCTCGCCAGATTGACGATGATCGTTTGTCCATGTGTTGGCATCCTTATGTGATTTAAACACTCCCAGAACAGAACCATTTTTAATTGATGTGAGCACCCAAACTTTTTCCATTGTTTCGTCTCCACAATCATGGTTGTTTGTCACTGGTGAATTGTCAACAATTACAGTTCGACATATTTTAATCATTTCCTTAATCTCACTATCACCAGGTAAATGCTGCAGCATATTTTCAAGTATCGGCAAAGCTTCATCGTATCGGTTTAACTGCATCAACACCTCTCCAAGATTTCGGTGAATAGTCCAGTTATTTCCAAGTGATACTGCTTTCTTGAAGTGTTCGACAGCTTTTTCGTAATCACCTTTTTGGAAATATAGTACACCCAAATCGTTGTGTGCATCAGCATGACATGGATTGAAGAACACCACCTTCTTGAGTTGCAATAAAGATTGGTCATATTGCTCAATAGCCTGAAAAAGTTGCGCATATTTGTAGTAGAAGTCGGCGTTATCGGGTTCGTCCGCAAGAGCAAGTTTTATTTCCTCAATTGCTTCGTCATATCGTCCTTCTTTCTCTAGTTGAACACTCGCTTGAAAATGATAAGAAGGAGTGTGAGTATTATGAATTAGTTCTTCAAAACAAGAACCATTAGTCGTGCTAGAAAAATTATTTGAAGGTCCGGCTGACTGGCATATTCTATTCATGCCTGAGATAGCTTCTACACTTGATTCTTCCGTGACTTTATTCAGATTGGAACAGTTGTCACTCCTTGCTCTCTCTCTTGCTTCCCGAATGACCTTGTTAAGAAACTGAATGTTGTACTCTTTTTCAGAACCCCCAAGTTTGTAATGGTAACCATGTATAAGATAACCGACGAAAGGATGGAGCTTCTCTGGCTCTGGAAGTCCTGGATACTCTTCGTTCCAGAGATTCCTAAGAATATTTACCAAATCTTCCCGGTTCCTCACATCGTAGGTGATCCCCTTGTTTGAATATGCACTTAGCCCGAGTGTTATAACAGACTTCCCAAAGAGAACTGACTCGAGACCAACAGTCGAATTCCTGACGATCACAACATCGGCTGCATCAATGAGTGAATGAACATTTATATCGCTCACTATACTTCCTTTGCTTCCGAGAATCTTCAAATATCTCTCTATAGGTTCCCCCGAGTTCTCTGGATGTGTCTTTATGCAAATGAAAGCATTAGGGAGTTCCTCAGTGATTTCGACTACATCTTTAATAACGGACTCATTAGTAGGATAAAGCGGGGAATAGAAAATGATATTGCTATCGAGATCTATCTGGTTAGGAATTAAGATTATTCTTCTTTCTGGAGAAATGCATAGTCTTCTGCAGATTTCCGTCCGATTTAAAATCTCTCCATGTTTCACTACAGACACTCGATCTGTGCAAAATTTTTGTATGTAGCTTTCAACCAATTTTTTATCGAGTTCGGGAGTCTCTCTTTGAATCACGTCCCAGTTCGAACCTCCAAGACTTCCGCTATAATTAATACCCCGAGAATCCACAACAAGTAACCCCGGCAAAAGTCCGCGCTCTAAAAAACAAATCGGGATGTTTCTATTAACACAAAGGGAATTGAGCGCTCTCGGTGGATAAAATAAACCGTTCCAGACAAAGCAGACACTGGGATTATACTTGTCTAATAAATGTTGGAGTATCTCAAGATACACGGCCGATTTTACGAATATTTCCTCATGAGATTTCCATCCAAGCGGCGTGTGATATCCTCTACTCAGGCATTCACGCTCAAACCTCGTATCTTCAAAAAGATTTATATTAATATAATCAAGATCATCAAAAGACTTACCTCTATGTTCCTCTACCCACGTTTGCATCGTGGGAAGCAAATCAAAAAAGTCTTTTTGAATATATTCGTGTTTATATCCGGCCTTCGCAAGCGAATCACATTCTTTATCACTAATGATGATAAAAACAGGATTTAGTCCCATATCTGAGAGTGTTCTTGCAAGATCGAGACAGAATTCGACAAGTGATGGATTGTCCCAAACGAAGATAACGGCGTTTTGGGCTGATCGCGTCTCAGGCAAAAGCCGCTTGGCCACGGACATGAGAGATCGAGGCTCGTGCCAGCGTTCGGCGATAAAATTCCGAATTCTCCGTGTTGACTGCCCGTCGAAATCGCCTGGCGAAAACGCCCAGCGAATCCACCGCCACCCACCTTCGGTGAATAATGCACAACGTTCTTTCATGGCACGTTGCAAACCTGCTTCGAGTTCCTGGCGGTTTTTGACGAGGGGCAGCCCTCCCTTTCGATGCCAAAATTGGTCAGTCTCAACATAACCTAACGACAGCGCGGGTCGCTGCATCAGACTTGCTTCAAGCAACATCGTCGAATTGATCGAAATGATTGCGTCGGCGTGAAACATCGCATCGTGTGGCGCCGCAAAGTGGTGGCCTTCCCGGTCGCCATCTACAGCAGCAATACCAGACTGTTGTAATGCCGCCAGAAGTTGGGGCTCGAGAATCTCACATCCGCGTGCGGGTGGCATACGAACCACAAGCTGCCAGCCATGGCGACAGCATAGTTCGAAGCAATCATTGATGGCACAGTTCTGGGCAGCTAACGCCTGTGGTGTGTCAAATTGATTGTCGAGTGGCTGTGTGGCAAAAAGCACTACCGGTATTTCGCTACAGAGTTTCCACTGAGTATAGAAGTCATTGCGATTTATCGTAGACCTATAATGTCTAATAAAATCAAGCTTCGGAGAACCGACAATGCGCAACCGCTCCGGATCCATCCCGCGACGAAGAAAGATGTCCTCCTGCAACCCACCCCACACCAGCGCCATGTCCGCCTGGGGCACATCAGTACCTGTTACCGGATCGCGGTAATATAGATCTTCCCTGGCGAAAACAGATTCATGCGGAACCAGCACGGTGGGAAAACTGCTATCTCGGAATGCCTTGACTGTCTCGCGAAGTGCACTACACCAATCAACCGTCAGAAACAACGCATTCATAGATTCCACCTGTCGGTGGATGATACCCCCAAGCAGCCTGAAAAATTCTGCGGGCTGCGTCTCCGCCAGATGCATTATCTCGAAGCGATGTGTTCCTTTCCGATTTGGAATCATATCAAGCAATGGTAACGGCACGAATTCTATGCCGCCAGCGGACTCCAAGAGTTTTACGAGTGCGCCGGTGTGGCCTTCGATCCATGGGATATAGAGCAGACGAATTGAATTCCGCGAATCAAGTATTCCTGGCTTAACATTGGATGTTAGCACTTCGGCTTTATTGTCGAATTTATCTTCTTTGGACACTTTCACTTGGTTTAATTCTCTTATGGAAGGAAGTGCTTCAGGCTGAAGTGTCTGGTCAGCCGCTTTCACGGTTGTCTTGATGTCCGAGAGAATCCACTCTCGCACCTGCCGTGCCACGGTTGGCCAACCATAACGGTCGCGCACCTGAACAGCTACAGCACGGCGCATCTGCAGTGATGAAAGTGCTAAACACCGCTGAAAACCTTCGCGGAGCACTTCGTCACCAGCAGTGAACGGCATCACATATCCATGTCCCGTCTCCTGCACAAAACGATATGATGGCTGACCATCGTCGCAGAGAACGGGTAACCCGCTGCGTAGATATTCGAGGATCTTCGAGTCGTCGTGTTTTTGCTCTGTTCGGCGTGAAAATCCTAGAGCGAGATTCGCTTTGCCCAGCAGTTCGGCATTTTGTCCAGGTCTTGGTCCCAAGAATTGAAGGTTCGCGGGGATGGAACGACCACACCAAAGTTGTACGACTTCAGCAAACTGAGATCGATCAATCTTAAAATCTGCTGAAAAAGGTGTGGCAACATTTTTAACTTCTACCTCCGCTCGATAGTCTACATATGGTTGGGTTAATGAACCTTCCGTGCCATTAGGTAGCCTCTGATCAAATATAAGTCCCGAAACAACTTTGACTTCGCATTCAGGATTCACTTCAGCAAACCGCACGATCTTCTCAAGCGTTCTTGGCAATCGTAAGTCACCAATCCAGATCGCAGTCGGCCGCATGGATGGCACAATCGCATCGTCGATATACGAATTCTCATCTACACCGTAAGCCACTATGTGCACCGGCATAGTAAATCCTCTCGCTCTCCACACTTCCACTTGAAGTTCGTTGTTGAATGAAACACCAATCACATCCTTCACAAGTGACGACAAATCCTCACAGTCATTATGAGCAGAGCAGGTTGCCACCCATTTATGAGGGTGCTCAATAGTAAAAACTTCCGGTACAAGCTGTCGAAGTGTTTTGAGATTCGTAGAAGCCAACAATAATACTTGTGCTGCTACAGTCGCTTTAAAAAGATTTGACCGAGACACCAGCCTCAATTCATCACACACAAAGGGAGATGGAAAAGCTTCGCAATCTCGTTCTACTACTAATCCTGTCTTCCAGCCTTGAAGTGCAAAATTGTTTGCAAGACCAAAGGCACGCGTTGCATTTCCGCGTAGTGCACCGTAGGGACGTCGTGGATCAATGCGAGAGATTGGAAACCCACATACGAGTATATCAAGCGGTTGATTTGGATTCCACGATTTCATATCTGTCCCCATTTCAGTTTTTTTCAGACGTAATCAAGTTGGGAGTGAGTACATCAGGCTGAAGTGTCTGGTCAGCCGCTTTCACGGTTGTCTTGATGTCCGAGAGAATCCACTCTCGCACCTGCCGTGCCACGGTTGGCCAACCATAACGGTCGCGCACCTGAACAGCTACAGCACGGCGCATCTGCAGTGATGAAAGTGCTAAACACCGCTGAAAACCTTCGCGGAGCACTTCGTCACCAGCAGTGAACGGCATCACATATCCATGTCCCGTCTCCTGCACAAAACGATATGATGGCTGACCATCGTCGCAGAGAACGGGTGTGCCACTTCGAAGATAGCCGAGAATTTTAGCATCGTCATGCGTCTGGCCTAACCGGCGTGAAAAAGCCAAAGCAACGTCGGCACGACCCAAAAGATCTGCATCTTGACCTAAGCATGTGCCCAGGTACTGCAGGTTAGCAGGAGCTGAACGTTTGCACCATAGGCTAACAACTTCGGCGAACTGAGACTGTGGTATAATTCCCGTTTTGTAGTTGATATAGGGTTGAGCACGCGAACCGACCATTCCTGGAATAAGACTTTCATCAAAAACTAGACCGGACACTATCTTCACATCGCATTCAGGATTCACTTCGGCAAAGCGCACGATTCGCTCTAGAACAAAAGGTAGTCGCAACACGCCGATCCAAAGTGCGGTGGGCCTAACCGAAGGCATTATAGCTGCATCAACATATGGAAATTCATCAACACCATAAGGAACGACGTGCACGGACATTGCGAATCCTCGTGCGTTCCATGATTGTGCCTGAAATTCGTTATCGAACGAAATACCTACCACACCCTCTACAATTGAAGACACATTTTCTTCGTCGTTGTTGTCGAAACAGGATGCTACCCATTTCCGGGGGTGATTGACGATAAAAGCTTCCGGCATGAACAAGTGGAGCGATTTGAGATTTGTGCAGGCCAATACCAATACGCAGGTTGCAGCGGCTGCTCTGACAAAAGCAGATCGCGGCACAACACACAATTCGTTGCTAAGAAGGGGTGAGGATGAAGTCACACAATCCGGCTCGACAATGAGTCCAGTTCGCCAACCTTGGAACGAAAAATTATTAGCAAGACCGAAAGCGCGGGTTGCGTTGCCGTGCAGGAAGGCGTACGGCCGCGAGGGATCTATGCGAGCGATTGAAAAACCGCACACAAGTACATCAAGCGATTGGTTTGGGTTCCATGGTTTCATATTTATTCTGGTGATCTTGCCTCCGTTGCCACTTCCATTGCTGATTGACCGTTCAAGTGTTGATTTTTTCAGATTTAGCCGTCAACCTACGACTGGGGTGTCTTTTGTAGATCTTCCAGCCACGCTTCCACATAGCTGATTTCCGATTTTGCCACAATTCCAGCCCCCGCCAGTGCCCGATACACTTCCAACAGATTGTCTTCTACACTCTGTCGTGGCTTTACTGTCTGCCGAGTGATCTGCACCACCTCGTGTGCCTGACGATACATCGGTACTTCTAAGTCGAAGTCATGCATGTAATTGTGTATGTTCCGCTTCTGCACTGCTGTCGCCATAGTGAATCCCAAGCGAAATCCCGCTGCCCACATCACTGGTTGAGCCACGAATCCCCTCAGGATATTTGTGAACCGGATGGTCACCGTTGCCGGCATGTATAGAAGTGGAAAGAGTTCCTTGCACATAATTGTATTCTGCGAATTGAACGGGCAGATCGTTCCCTCCTCTAGCACGATCGATTCACGTTTCTCAAACGTGCAGAGCCGTCCATCAGTAAGACGATAAATCGCGTCCACATCCGGATCATAATCCACCAGTCCATTCCAAATTCCTACTCGCACCTTTCTCTTTTTGAGTTTCACTTCATGCTCACGCCAATACGCTATAACGTCTAATGGTAATCCCCGCGGCCAGATGTGCCGCCGTGTGTATGCCCGGTATATGTTTATCCAACCATCGTGACCGGCTGTTGTAGCGAATTTCCCCACAAATGGAGGAATCCGCCATCGGGCTTTTGGGCAATTGTCGTCATCGGTATCCACCACCACGTCCGCTCCGTTCCAGATCGCCCGCAAATAAGCGGCCATCTTTCGACAGTAATGGTTCCACGGCAACATTCGCAGAAGTTTAGAATCCATCCTCTTTTGCGCTTCAGTGCTTACAAACACTACGCCTTTAGCCCGCCATTTCACCGGCGTCTTTTTATCCCCACCAACAATCAACAACACATCTTTACGTCCGGCCCAGGCACGCACAGAAGCAGTCGGTTTAAAAATCGTAGTCATCGCCACTGCCCTTTTTTCGTCTGGACGTTCCTCTTCGACAGTACAATATAATTTTGTTGCAGAATGAGTTGAGGCGATCCGGGTCATAGTCGTTCTCCTTTCAATTCCTTTTCACGCATGGTTAGGAAGGAAATTAGTTCGGCCCCATCTTCGTTTGCAATGCCACTTTGATACTCCCGATCTGTCTCTACCGAAAAAAAGCGTTTCGCTGCTTCAACGTCAGCAAGGTCTTTCGGTCTCGCCTGAAAAGCCTTTCGTTTCAGCACAATGTCAACTGACGCGAACTTGAAACCTCTATACCAAAAATGGTTCCTCGCGTCATAAATGAGTTGATCGTCGGAAATCTGTTGGTCGTTACTAGAGCGAGGATATCCTTCTGTGACAATATCAAGCCAATCGTTCAGATGGGTGATCCCCGGTCCAAAGCGTTTCCGAAAACGCAGGGCTAAAGTGATGTCGATATTGGTGGAATTCCGAATGCCCACAACCTCCAAGGGGCTACTACCGACAATGCAGACATCGTTTCGAGAAAGGCCGTGCTTTGACAACTCGCCAGCCAACTTGAAAAGCCATTCATTGAACTCGGTCCGAGGCTGTCCTCGAGAACGCAACAGCCGGTGTTTTCTGCTGCCACTGCTAAGTAGCAATTCGATCAGATAACGTGATTCCTCTTCACTTGTTGAGGCATGGCAAGTGCAGAATGCTTCGTTCGGTATGTGATGGTCATAATCGCATCGAATTCGGTCGCGTACAGTTTGTAGTTGTTCCGTGAACGTTACACCGTCCTCCGACAAGCTTTCCACAAGCAACACGCGAAATACCCGACGGGATTGGTTGAGCATAATAATTTTTCTGCGGATATGGGATTGCTCCAGTTTCCCCCATTGCAACGAATACATGTCGCGGACAATGGATTCAAAAGCGGAAGGAAGGTTTTCGAACGACAGATCTAACCAGCCCACCACACCCATCTCGTGTTCCAATTCTCTCGTCAATCGCGTCCAGACTCTGACCAGAGGCCCCCAGAGAATGATGATGCCCAGTGCTCGTCTGGTAAGCAGGGAATAATGATAAAGCAATTCCGCAAGAACATCCTGTGGATAATCTCGTTCCAGAAACCATCGAAAATCCCACGTGCGGCTAATCCCTCGTTCCAGCGGCGACACAATTACATCATTTCCGGTGGCCAGGGCACAAGCGATTCGGTGAGCACCATTAAGAATGCTTTTGTCGGGAAAGACAGATATGGGTTGGGCAGGATCAAAGCCCTTTGATCTTAAGCTTTGTAAAAGCACTTCACAGTTGCTCACAAAATCTTCCACTGACCGTTTTGGAAACTCAACTCCCGCAATTCGATCAAAGATATGTTTTCGATAGAAAGGCTCCCATTCGGTTCGTTCTGACCCCGATTCCAGACTCTTGAAGAATAGGTATTTCAGCACTAGATCAAGCCGGTACCTAGTCACAAGACCCCGCGCCTCCATCCGTTGCACATCAGGCGTGGCAGGACAATTATCTATTGATAACTCAGTTTCTGTTAGTTCACGTACTATCTTCGAACAGGATGGCTTCTTCTTCCGATCATCGGCAATTACATTTTTGTGGTTTATCTCTGGAAACGGATCATTAGTGTTCTGCAGGACGAGTGATTCCTTTCGACAACCTCTGTCCACTTCTGCACGCTTAAATAATTCGGATTCCCGACAGGCATTTATTTTTTGTATAACATCAATGTCATCAGGCACATGCTTGATAATTTTTTCTAAAACCGGCAATGCTTCATTGTACCGGCCCAATTGCATCAGTACGTCGCCAAGATTTCGGTGAGCTGTCCAATTGCGATCTAATGACGTTGCTTTGATTAAATGTTCAATTGCTTTCTCATACTCGGCTTTCTGAAAATATAGAACTCCCAGATCATTATGAGCATCAGTGTGAGGTGGATTTAATAACACTACTTTCTCTAACTGTAGGATCGACTGATCGTATTGTTCTATGGCTTGTAACAGTTGTGCGTATGTGTAGTATACGTCATCATTATTAGGTTCCTCGATAAGAGCAAGTTTTATTTCTTTGATTGCATCGTTGTACCGTTTTTCGCATTCGAGCTGTGCGGCCAACTGCAAATGAGCATTGATTGCTGTAAACTTTTGCGCCATTTTCGGTTCTATCGTTGGTTCTGCGACTGTTTTTTTGGATGTTTTTTTTTCACCTCTTTGTTGACTATATCTTCCTCCTTATATAGCCCAAATACAGAAATACCACCACTTCTGTGTTCGATTAAATTTATACCACATCAATGTCATCGTGTATATGCCGCATTATTTTTAAATTCAGTGATTAAAAGTAAACAGCTCAAAAGGCATACCATAAATAGCATAAATATGAGATATAACCTTTTGAATTATAATCATTTAGAGGAACATCGGAGGAGAAGATATGATTGATGAGAGCTAAAAGAATAATATTAACCACAAAGAGAATAATAGCCATTGGAAATATAAAGGATAAAGATAGAAGAATAAGGTCGAGATCAAGACCAGGAACGAGACTTAGATTGATATCCAATCGATAATCGAGAATTTCCCCGAGGTGGTGAAGTTATGGCTTTGGCAGATTCTCTCGGAATATATTGTTAATCTGTTCGTCGTGATTTAACAAAGTCGAACGCAGGTGAATTGCGGAATAATGAAATGAAACTTGTTGGGCGAAATTTCTCTAATGAAGTCACGGTACGGCGTTGTCGCCTTCGAAACTTCGGACGGGAGAGTTATCCTTCACATTATCTAAACCAATCTTTGTAAATTTGTTCCGGCAAAAACTTGTTTTTAAAACATTCTTGATTTATATTTTACTCAATATGCTGAGTAATTTTAATCAATATATTGAGTAAATTTTGTTATGGCATACAAGAGAACTAAATTCAAATTACTTCGCTCCCGACTGGAAGAGCGCCGGAAGTTCATTCAAGTGCTTGCGGGGCCGCGCCAGTGTGGGAAAACAACGATTGCCGGACAGGTTGCGGAATCGTTGAAAATCCCCGTCCATAGTATATCTGCAGATTCTCCGGCTCCACACGACGCAGTATGGATCGAACAACAATGGGAAACCGTCCGTTCGCTCGCGAAGGAAAATTCAGGGAAGGGCGCGTTGTTAATTCTCGACGAGATTCAAAAAATAGCGGGGTGGTCTGAAGTTGTAAAGAAGTTGTGGGATGAAGATACGGCCGCCCGGAGGATGGTGAAAGTCCTTCTTCTGGGTTCATCTCCACTTCTAGTATCACGCGGGCTTACCGAAAGCCTGGCAGGCCGATTTGAATTGATACCGCTTTCTCATTGGAGCTTTCAGGAGATGCAAGCTGCTTTCGGATGGACGCTGAATAAATATATTTATTATGGAGGATATCCAGGTTCCGCCGGTCTCATCAGGGATCCAGAACGGTGGTCGCGGTATATTCAGGATTCGTTGATCGAAACGACGATCTCTCGCGATGTGCTTCTAATGACACGTATCGATAAACAAGCGCTTCTTCGCCAGCTATTTCGGGTCGGTACTGCATATTCCGGACAAATTGTTTCCTATCAAAAATTACTCGGACAACTGCAGGATGCAGGAAATACGACTACCCTTGCTCATTATCTTGAATTGTTGTCAGGGGCCGGTATGCTGACAGGATTGCAGAAATTTTCCGGCTCGCAAATTCGGAAGCGTGGATCGAGTCCGAAATTTGTTGCTCTTAATAATGCACTGATAACCAGTCAGTTGTCTATAAGCATTTTTGAAGCACAAAAACAAAAAGATTTATGGGGTCGGTTGGTTGAGTCATCAATCGGTTCGCATCTTGTGAATAGCAGTGTTGGTACACGCGTTGAAGTGATGTACTGGCGTGAGGGTTCGTATGAAGTCGATTATGTGTTACACCAAGAGAAGAAGATTTCAGCAATAGAAGTGAAGAGCGGACGCATACGCGAAAATAATTCCGGGATGAAAATGTTTCATTCCCACTATCCGTCTGCGAGAACATTGCTCGTCGGTGAAGGAGGGATAGCCGTGGAGGATTTCTTGACAAAGTCCGTGGAGGAATGGTGCTAAAGGACAACTCCATCAGAACATAAGAAAGAGTTGCAGATTGTTGAGTTAAAAATTTGATTATAATAACCGGCGAGTCCTGCTGGGGACGAAATCATGGTCGATGAAGAAAATCAAATAGAATGACAGAACTCCGATAGGAGTGAAATTTGAATGTATTAAAAATTAAAAAGTAAAAATATTTAAGTAGGCCGCAGACCAGAGACTAAGAAAATTGTGAATGATTATGATTGCGGAATTGTAGATGGAAATTGTTGGGCGAAATTTTGCATGGTGAGCGGCTCGACTGAGCTCGCCGAAGTCCTGTCGAACCACTTGTAGAGTACTAAAGTCTAACCTTACCGAGGTTGATTGACCCGAGTATAGTCGAGGTAGTGGTATACGGAATAGATCGAAGCAGCGGCATGTAAGTAAAGTTCTTTTAATTTTATATTAAATATCCTTCCTTATTGCTTTTCGTCTGCCTTCTATTATAATAAGAGGTAAGCTTAGACTGGTTTTGTTAAAAACATAATTATCGATTCCTTGGATTCACAGAATGATTGTTGGAACGTTACAATACGATGTACAATATTACAAGCAACGCGAGAACCTTGCGATTATTGAAAACTATCTTCAAACAAATCATCTCGATCTTTTAGTCTTGCCGGAATTATGCACAACCGGTATTCTTTTCCAATACAAAGAAGATATTGCTGCAATGGCTGAACAAATTCCTTATGGAGAAACGACAGGCACATTTATAAAACTTGCAATTACTCATCAAACTGCCATCATAGCCACAATTCTTGAAAAGGAAAACGAGACTTATTTTGTAACTTCTGTTGTTGTCGATAAAAATGGTTATGTCGGCAAACAACGAAAACGTCATTTAACAAAAGGCGAGAGCGGAATATTTTCTCCCGCAGATCGGGTGCGGATATTTGAAATTTGCGGCATCAAAGTGGGAGTTATTATTTGTTTCGACGTTTGGTTCCCGGAAACATGCCGTGAATTAATTCTTCAGGGAGCTCAGATTATTTGTCATCCTGCAAATATTATGAGTGCCACATCTATGGATATTGTTCGATTGCGTGCGATCGAGAACAACACTCCGATCATCTGTTCAAATAGAATCGGCCGTGAAACGAAAGGCGACATCGTATGGTCATTTCTCGGAGAAAGTAAAATTATCGATTCAAATGGCAACATTGTTGCCGAAGCTGGAACAGGTGAAGAATTGATCAAACATGACTTCGATTTTAAGAATCAAAGGAAAAAATCATTGAATGATTGCGACGATCTCATTCACGAGATTAAACTGCACACGGATTATTACCGATAATTATTGTAGACTAATTTTAGGAAATGAGTATGAATATTCTCGATCAACTTCATGCAGGGAAAATTATTCTCTCCGACGGTGCAATGGGAACCGAACTCCAGAAACGAGGCATGCCGTCAGGTGCATGTCCGGAAGAATGGAATATTTTGCATCCGGAAGTGATCAAATCGATCCACAACGAGTATTATCTTGCCGGTTCAGATATTGTGGAAACAAATTCATTTGGTTGCAACCGAGCACGGCTTGCGCGATATGGACTGGAAAATCGAATCGCCGAGTTATGCCGTCGATCGGTGGAATTAGCGAGGGAAGTCTGTCCAATCGGGAAATATGTTGCTGGCTCTATCGGCCCAACCGGTTTGATGCTAAAACCACTAGGAGAAACATCGCCTGCTGTTGTATACGATATTATTGACGAACAATGCGATGAATTAGCTGGCGGCGGAGTTGATCTTTTTTATGTAGAAACGATGATGGCGATTGAAGAAGCGGAGATTGCGGTTCGGGCGGTAAAGGAAAAAACACATCTTCCGATTATAGCTACCATGACTTTCGAAGTGAGTCCGAATGGCATCCGAACGTTGTGGGGTGTCGATATTCCGACTGCCGTAAGTCGGCTGACTGCTGCCGGTGCCGATGCCATAGGCGCAAATTGCGGTAATGGATTTGATGAAATGATAGTAATCATTAAAGCGATGCGGCCATTAACTTCACTCCCGATAATCGCTCAGCCAAATGCAGGAATTCCTGCGCTTGTCGACGGTAAACCTGTGTATAGTGAAACGCCAGATTTTATTGCGCCTAAAATCAAGGAGTTATTGAAGTTGGGCGTAAATATCATTGGTGGTTGTTGCGGTACGGGTCCGGCACACATTCACAAAATGCGTGAGTTGGTGGACGCACGTTGATCGAAGTAATTGCCGGTGATTTTCATCCTTCCAATCTTTGTCCTTTTATAATGCAATGCACTTGATAAAGACTTCCGGATGTCGTATGTTTATTGTCATATTGTCAAGCGTTGAATAACTTTTCGTAAAAATATTTCTACATGCCGACAATTCGTGATGTCGCGAAGAAGGCTGGAGTCTCGGTGATGACTGTCTCCCGTGTGATGAATGATCCGGGGAAAGTAAGCGCAAAGACTGTTCAAAAAAATCGAAAAACCATAATCTTTGCACATTCCACAAATCGATTTCTTATCTTAAAAATCGAATGAAAAATTTAAATTGTTTATGAATTGATACAAGGAAGCAAATCGATGAAACAAAATTTAGAAGCTCTGAAAAAGGCGATACTCGAAACCGGCCGGCGGACGTATGAGCGAGGCTATGCGGCGTCAAACGACGGAAATATCAGCGCCCGGATTGATAAAAAATATATTTTGATAACTCCGACTGGAGTCAGCAAAGGCTTTATGAAAAAAACCGACCTTATCATCATAGATCTCAACGGAAAAGTGGTGAAAGGAAAAAGAAAACCATCATCCGAATCATTGCTGCATCTTCAGGTCTACAAAGAACGATCGGATGTCAATAGTGTTTGTCATTCGCATCCGCCGTATGCAACGGGTTTTGCAGTGGCAGGAATTTCGCTCGATCAAAATATTCTTCCGGAAGTCATCATCTCGTTAGGATCGGTACCTCTCGTGCCGTACGGAACTCCGGGAACAGATGAGTTTTATAAACCGCTTCTTCCAATTCTGAAGTATTATGACGCTTTTCTTTTGGCGAATCATGGGGCGCTTACTGTAGGTTCCTCAGTATTGGATGCCTATCATAAAATGGAGACACTGGAACATTCTGCAAAAATTCTTTTTATAGCGCAGCGTCTCGGAAAAGTTAACACGTTGAATGATGAACAGGTGCAAAAATTGATTGCACGAAGAAAAGTGTACGGCGTCAGAGATAATGTCGGGCTTGTAGCCGATGACACAAATAAAACTACGGATTAATAATCAACAGAGAGAGTGAATTATGGATACTCAATATTTTCAGATGAATCCACCGTTCAATCGACTTCGGGGCAATATGCCGAAAATCGGAATCCGTCCGGTTATCGATGGTAGAAGAAGAGGCGTTCGAGAATCTCTCGAAAATCAAACAATGCAAATGGCAAGAGCTGCTGCGCTGTTTTTTCTGGATAATTTGCGTCATCCGAATGGATTTCCTGTGGAGTGCGTAATCTCTGATACATGTATTGGTGGAGTTGCTGAAGCCGCACAAACCGCAGAACAATTTGCGAAAGAGGGGGTAGGCGTTTCGCTGACTGTGACACCGTGCTGGTGCTATGGCACTGAAGTGATGGATTCCGATCCGCTGATTCCAAAAGCCGTGTGGGGATTCAATGGAACTGAACGTCCCGGCGCTGTTTATCTGGCCGCTGCTCTTGCTGGGTACAGTCAGAAAGGATTCCCTGCCTTCGGGATTTATGGAAAAGATGTTCAGGATAAAAGTGAGAGCGAAATCCCAGACGATGTCAAACAAAAACTTCTGCTTTTTGCAAAAACAGGATTAGCAATGGCGCAAATCAGAGGGAAGTCATATCTGTCGATCGGTTCGGTTTCGATGGGGATTGCAGGATCGGTTGTCGACCCCGCTTTCTTCCAGAATTATCTCGGCATGCGAAATGAATATGTCGACATGAGTGAAGTGACTCGGCGTATCGAAGAAGAAATTTATGATAAAGAAGAATATGCCTTGGCAATGGCGTGGGTGAAACAATTTTGTAAGGAAGGTGAAGATATTAATCCGCCGGATAAACAAGCTGCAAGACGGCGGAAAGATTATGAATGGGAAACAGTGGTTAAGATGGCGATGATCGCACGTGATTTGATGATCGGAAATCAAAAACTTGAGACTCTTGGTTTTGGTGAAGAAGCGCTGGGACACAATGCGATTGCTGCCGGCTTCCAGGGTCAAAGACAGTGGACCGATCATTTTCCCAATGGCGATTTCCTCGAAGCGATTCTCAATTCGTCTTTTGATTGGAACGGAATCAGGCAGCCATTTATTATGGCAACGGAGAACGATAGCCTTAACGGTGTTGCGATGTTATTAGGCCACCTTGTTTCCGACACTGCGCAAATATTCTCTGACGTACGGACATATTGGAGTCCTGAAGCAGTAAGACGGGTGACGGGTCTGAGGTTATCGGGCATGGCAAGGGACGGAATCATACATCTCATCAATTCCGGTTCATCGTCTCTTGATGGAACAGGAAAACAACGAAAGAGTGGAAGGCCGATAATGAAGCCTTTTTGGGAAATTTCCGCAAATGAAGTGAAAGCGTGTTTGAGTGCAACACGATGGTGCCCGGCAGAGCAGGAGTATTTTCGCGGCGGCGGTTTCTCGTCGCAGTTCTTGACTGAAGGAAATATGCCGGTTACCATGTCGCGAATAAATCTGGTCAGAGGATTAGGCCCGGTTCTGCAAATTGCAGAAGGTTTTACTGTTGAACTTCCGGAAAAAATAGATGCGGTTCTGCAAAAGAGAACAAGTCCGACGTGGCCGACGACTTGGTTCGTTCCGATTTTTACGGGCAAAGGTGTATTCAAAGACGTTTATTCTGTAATGTCAAACTGGGGAGCCAATCACGGCGCAATCAGTTATGGTCATATTGGAGATAAACTTATTACATTGGCTTCCATGCTTCGGATTCCTGTGAGCATGCACAATGTCGCACCGGAAAGAATTTATCGGCCTTCTGTGTGGAGCGCGTTCGGAACCGATGATCCGGAAGGTGCCGACTATCGAGCTTGCCGTAACTTCGGCCCAGTGTACGGAAAATAAATTATGGCGGCTGCGAAATTTCTTGCTTTTGATTTTGGCGCGGAGAGCGGAAGAGCAATCATCGGTATTATAAATGACGATAGAATTTCTTTGGAAGAAATTCATCGTTTTCCGAACAGACAAATTGAAATTGGCGGACATCTCCACTGGGATTTCCATTATCTTTTTCAGGAATTAAAAAACGGTCTGCGGTTGGCTGTCGAAAAAGGCCATGGCAATATCATATCTATCGGGATCGACACTTGGGGCGTTGATTTTGGATTAATCGGGACAGATGGTACACTTCTCGAAAATCCGTATGCGTATCGCGATTCACGTACCGATGGAATGATGGAAAAGGTGTGTAAAATAATTTCACGTGAGGAAATTTACGCGCTTACCGGCATCCAGTTCATGCAGATCAATTCTCTCTTTCAATTATATTCCGCCGTAATTAATCAGAGTGAAATTTTAAGGAAGACCGACAAGTTGCTCTTCATGCCCGATCTTTTCAATTATTTTTTAACGGGAAAGAAGTATTCCGAGTACACAATCGCTTCAACTTCTCAAATGTTAAATGCAACTACCAAGAATTGGGACGAAGTATTATTTCATAAAATAGGATTGCCTCATCATATCATGGCGCCCATTATTCAACCGGGCACCATCATCGGTAAACTCCTGCCGGAGATCGCTGACGCGGCAGGATTTAAAAAATCTATAGATATGGTTGCTGTGGGTTGTCACGACACGGCAAGCGCTGTAGCGGCTGTGCCTGCGGAATCGATAAAATGGGGCTACATTAGTTCCGGCACTTGGTCGTTGGTTGGCGTCGAATCAGACCAACCTCAACTCTCCAGAGATGCATTAACCAACGACTTCACGAACGAAGGAGGTGTTGGTAATAAAATCAGATTTCTTCGGAATGTGACAGGTTTATGGTTACTACAGGAATGCAGAAGAAGTTGGGAGCGTACTGGTGATGTTTTGGATTACGGCGCTCTCGTTGCGGAGGCGAATAATAGTGGAGCTTTTAAATCCAAAATAGATCCTGATGATCCGATTTTTTTGAATCCTGCCGACATGCCGGAAGCAATTAGGAATTATTGTAAAAAAACGCAACAGCCTATTCCGATAGACAGAGGAGAATTTGTGAGATGCATTATTGAAAGTCTTGCGTTTAAGTACAAAGATATAATTGATAAGATCAATGCGATTACTCACAAGAAAATTCAGAAATTGCACATCATTGGCGGCGGATCACAAAACGAAATGCTGAATCAACTCACTGCCGATGCCTGCGGAATACCTGTTATAGCAAATCCTGTAGAAGCAACCGCACTGGGAAACATTATAGTTCAAGCTATTGCCAAGAACATTATACCGTCTCTTCAAAAAGGAAGAGAAATTGTAGCAAATTCTTTCCCTTTAAAACGATATCAACCAACAAAATAAAAACTTGAAATCGACAAGTTATGAAGCATCTTGGTAGCATCATCAAATTACGACCTGAATATGAAGAACGGTACATAATTCTTCACAAACATGTATTTCCAGAAGTCCTCGATAGAATTGTAAAATCTAATATTCGGAATTATTCAATTTTTCTGAGAGACAGAATTCTTTTTTCCCACCTTGAGTACGTTGGAAAAGATTATGATGCCGATATGAAAGCAATGGCCGACGATCGCACAACACAGGATTGGTGGAAGTTAACCGATCCGATGCAAGAACCTTTTTCATCGCGTAAAGAAGGTGAATGGTGGATGGAGATGGAGGAAGTGTATCATAAAAATACGGAAGAAAATATGTCCCCTGTTGCCGGAAGAATTTGCTTGACCGCAGAAGTTGGTGAAGGAAAAGAACATGGAATAGTTGAAAATATTCGAAATGAACGATTGAGAGATTTTCGGAATTTCCATGTTTATTGCAAGGCTGGTAAATTATTTTTGTATCGTGAATATGGAGGGAATGATCTCGCATTTGGTTACCGGGACAAATTAGATTCTTTCTTGATTGAAAAAGAAAATGCCAAATGGCATATTATGAAAGAGGTATTCCATTTAGATTGAGATTTAGAAGTCGAAATGTCCGAAGGACTCCTTCGGAGGAATTTTGTCCATTTCAGTAGAACTGTTGCAGTTTTTTCTTTGTGGTCTTTATAGAATGCCATCTATTCTTAGTGTCTTTGTGGTTATTTTCTATAAAAAGACGAAACCACAAAGGTCACAAAGTTTAATACGCTCTCTATGAAGGACCCAAAGTGATATTTTCAGTGAAAATTAAATAACTCTTTCAATAGACTAATCTAAACTCAGGAAAATCAAAATGGAATTGTCGAGATTATTTAAGACCGAGGATGGGAAGAATTATTTCTTCACCTTTGCGCTTGTCAGCACATTATTTTTATTGTGGGGTACATGTAATGGAATGATAGATGTGATGGACAAGCACTTCCAGGATTTTTTGCATTTGTCAAAAGGACAATCTGCATGGGTGCAGTTTGCGCACTATCTGGGTTATCTTCTGATGTCATTGCCGGCAAGTTGGTTGGCCCGCAAGCTCGGTTATAAAGGTGGAATCATTACCGGATTGATGTTGGTATCGTTAGGCGGTTTCTGGTTTATTCCGGCGACGAGGATTTCCGCATTCTGGGCTTTTCTTTTTGGTGTTTGTTTAATTGCAATGGGGTTGACGGTTCTTGAAACAGTGGCCAATCCTTACACTACGGTGCTGGGTGATAAAAAATACTCCGCAACTCGAATCAACTTTGCGCAGTCGTTTAACGGTGTCGGATGGATTCTCGGACCGATCATCGGTGGAGCATTCTTTTATTCTAATGAAGGAGCAGAAGTTGCTCAGGGACAACTTTATATTCCATATCTTGTGGTCGCAATTATTGTTCTTGTGATGGCTGTAATTTTTTATTTTGCTGATGTTCCCGACCTGAATACGGAAGATGAATACCATTTGAGTGATTCGGCTGCTGTGGGGATTAAACGTTCGATCTGGTCGCATCAGCATTTCACGGGAGCTGTTATCGCGCAATTCTTGTATGTTGCCGCACAAGCGGGAATTTTTAGTTTTTTCATTAATTATATGATTGAAGAAATGCCGTCTCTATCACAGTCGGTCGCGAGCAGCTGGATATTCAAGGATCGTGTAATGTTTCGCGATGGCAGTTATTTCGTAAACGAAAAAGGAGCAACTTTTCTTCTTGGGACGATCGGTTTTCCTTTGTTCCTGATAGGTCGCGCAACAGGCGCCGCAATACTGAGAAAGTTGACAGCGCATCGTGTGCTCGGCACTTATGCTTTTATCAATGTTTTACTTTGTGGTGTGGTTGTTCTTAAACTCGGATGGGTGTCGGTCAGTGCAGTTTTTCTCTGCTTTTTGTTTATGTCGATTATGTTCCCCACAATCTTCGCGCTGGGAATTTATGGGCTCGGTGTGCAGGCAAAGAGAGCATCGGGTTTTATTGTTATGGCAATTATTGGCGGTGCGATCATGCCCAAGTTGATGGGCCACCTTGGTGATGTTTACAATATGTCGGTCAGTTTTTTCATGCCGATGGGCTGTTTCGCGTTGATTGCAGTTTATGGATTTTTGTGGTCTAGATTGAGCAGGGTTGATGATGGGGTATAATTTACAACATTACAAGGTTAATTCTCACGACTTGTTTCGATCAATTTTTAATGATATGTTTGGATTACGTCAATCCAAATAACTAAGAAGTTATGAATCAAATTCGAGCAAGAAAGTTCTTTCAAAAATTATTTCCTGATTATCGTCATCGGTGGGAAATATATAATGACGTATTGCTCAAACTAATTACGAAAGAGACTGTTTGGCTCGACATCGGATGCGGAATAAACGGACATGTTGCAGAATTCGGAAAACTTACGAAGACGGCTATTGGGATAGATATTATTGATCGAAGCGATAGGATTGAGGCACCATTTCTAAAGGCAGATATACGAAAAATTCCACTTCCGGATTCAATTGCGAACCTGATCACTTTAAGAATGATTGTGGAACATCTGCAGTGCATACCTCAGGATTTCTCTGAAGTCGACAGATTGTTGGCTCCCGGTGGAATATTATTGATTATGACGACTAACTCATTGAGCCCTGTAATATTTATTCCACGTCTTTTTCCATTCCCGTTAAAGAGGTGGCTTGTGTAGAAGCTTTTCGGGGTCTCTGGTGATGACGTGTTTCCAACTTATCATAGATTTAACACCTCGAGTAAAATGCGGGATGGTATTTATGATATAAGACTTTCCTCGCTCAAGTTTCTAGAACAGGTCCCTTTTCAAAATTTGTTTCTGATGATTACATTTGGGACATGGTACACTATCACAAAAATTCCCTTATTACGATTTTTAAAGAGCAACATGCTTGCAATTTTTCAAAAATTTTCAAAGCAGAATTTCTAAGACTACTATTACTCAATAATTTCTTGCAATTAATTTTGAAATAATGTATTATGAAAGATAAAGCTATCAGAATTCAGGGCAATATTCTGTTTTTATTGAATAAATCCCACAAGAGTATCTGAGGATAGTAACAGAGGTTAACTCCGGCGCGTCTATATTATAATTTCTCAATCGTTGGGGATTGTTTCAACTTAGAAGAGGTCATCTTTATGAGGCGACTGTTAGTCATTGTTGTGTTCATGTCGAATGCAGTTTTAATGCTCCATGCCCAATCGGATGAAAATGCAACAGCAAAGCGGCCTGACGTATCGATTCTCCAGTCTATCAACGTGACTATCGGGGGTGATTTTATTGTTACCGGATCATTCACGGCTTCCAGGTTGCAAAGGGTAGACCATTTTATTACTTCATTATACTTGCAGGTACAGCAGAAAGCAACAGGATCCGTAACTACCACAGAAAATATAAAATTGATTTCAAAAGAATTGAATAGGTTTGCACTAAGAGGTATTGTATTAAAGAGAGCAAATGGTGAAGTACTGAAATTAGACTTATTGAAATTTCGCATAACTGGTGATTTTGCCAATAATCCATATCTGCAGAATGACGATGTCATTATATTTCCATCCTTCGATACAGAAAAGAATATAATAGATATCAGCGGTGCAGTAAATAAACCAACGAAGTTTCAATTTGTGGGAGGGGACAAACTCTCGGACGCGATTCTCTTTGCCGGTGGAATTAATCCGATATACGATAGTGCTTCTTCCGCCGAGATATCCCGGCTTGATAACACAGGAACGAAGGAGGAAATTATCCGGGTTTCTTTGAGCGATAATACGGATCTTCGGTGCGGGGACAGAATTAAGATCATTGCGGCTGAAAATGAGCGGAAAAATTATTCAGTAAATGTTCTTGGAGAGGTTCGTCAGCCCGGTTTAGTCTATGTTGCAAAAGACGGTTCTCCTCTTATCGATGTCATAAAGAAGGCGGGAGGTTTTACTCCGAATGCGGATTTACGCCATGCCGAAATAATTCGTGATTTAGATGCAGGAGAAATTTTAAGAAAATCTCAGATTGAGCATGATTTTCTTGAGTCAACTGATTCAATCAAAGGGTCTGGAAACCATTGGAGATTGTATCAGGAGGAAAAGCAGCTTAAAATAGTGCGTTTGAATACACTTGACAAGGAAGATTCACTAATATTTGGCGTCGATAATAATCTACGTATGCTTCAGTCCGAATGTCTGGTAGATTTTACCAAACTTGATGATCCCAAATCGGATGAGAGTACATTCATGGTTAAAGAAGGGGACTTCATCATCGTGCCCCAGAAATTCGATTATATTTATGTTTTCGGACAGGTTGAAAAGGCCGGCTATTTGAAGTACGAACCTGGTAAGGATTATTCTTATTATATAGAAAAAGCCGGAGGGCTTACTGAAATTGCCCGAAGCGAGGGTTCGGCAATCATCATTAAAGGAAAAGAAATGAACTGGGTGACAAAACATAAGAATGATGTCACATTGGAGCCCGGTGATTATATTTATGTGCCAAAGAATGTACCACTAAGTTTTTGGGGATACGTGCAGAGGATTGGGACAGTGTTAGCTATTGTAGGAAATGTTGCTACCATAGTTTTATTACTAATTCAATTCAAGAAGTAAATACGGTAGGAAATTATAATGACAGAACAGTCACAGGATTCAAAAGAAGTAGTCGGAAGCATGTTTATTGAATTTCTCACGATTACAGTAAAGTATAGACGATTTTTATTTTTGTTTGTATTTATAATCACAGTAGCAACCTCTATCTACGCTCTCCTTGCTCCACGATGGTATAAATCTATTACATCAGTTTTTCCCGCTGAAAAAAACGATCTTCTTTCTACTATTTCCGGTATTTCGAATCTAGCGAGAGGATTTTCCGCAAGTAAGGGATTGGCCGCATTGACAGGTAAAAATTCAGAATCGGATAAATATCTTGCTATCCTGAAGAGTGGCACTATGACCGATGACGTGATCAAAAAATTTGAGCTTCGAAAAGAATATGGTAGAGAAAATGACTATTACGAGTACGTAGTCAAAGAATGGGAATCAAATCTTGAGCTGGATGTCCAAGATGAGGGGAATTTGACCATCACTGTCTATGATCAAGACCCCAAGAAAGCCGCAGATATTGCGAACTATATGGTTGATAGATTAAATGAAATGAACACAAGTCTCAGCATAACAAATGCAAAGGCAAACAGGGAATTCGTGGAGAAGAGGTATCTTCAAAATATCGACGACATCAATAAGCTAGAATCGGATATGAAACTTTTTCAGAAAAAATATGGCGTCATCGCAGTTACCCAACAGCTAGAGGCTACCGTCAAGACAATGGCAAGTATCGAGCTTGATCTATACAAGAAAGAAATCGAATATAATGTGATGAAGCAAACACTCGGTGTGGATCATCCCATGACGACAAACGCCCATGTGGAAATTGATGAGATGCGTAGAAAAATAAATCAATTGAATTATGGGACAGATGCATCCCAAAATGAAATGAAACTCCTGATCCCATTCAAAGACGCTCCCGAGTTGGGTAATGAATATCTGAAGATTTACAGAAATTTAGAGATACAATATAAAATACTTGAGTTTATCCAACCGCTCTATGAACAGGCAAAGATCGAAGAAATCAGAAATACACCTTCGGTACTTGTACTCGACAAGGCAGGCCCTGCAGAAAGGAAATCCAAGCCACATGGAACCATTTATGCTTTGGCTGGATTTATCGGTTCATTCGGAATTGGTTTTCTTTATATTTTCACAAAGGAACTTTTCAACCGATTCAAAGCATCCTATCCTGAAAAGTATGTTTATTTTCAGGAAGCCGTCATGAAAGATGTAAGAAGATTTTTTTTAAGGAAAAAAAGATGATTTATAACATCAGTTCTATAAAAAGAATTGAAATCATATTTTATAATTCAAATATATTAGTCAGTTTTTTAGGAATAGAACAAAATCCCGGGTTCCCTTTTTTATATGACAAATGAATATTTCCACGTCTTCTCATAGACACATTGGCTGCAATGTTTTTTTTAAATTTGCAAGTCAATTCATTCAACCCATCGTGGGGTGTATCTCTATTCCATTTATTATTAAAGAATTTTGTGTCGACGGTTTTAGAATCGTATCTTTCTCTCACGGAGATTGCTTGCATATTTCACGACCTTCGATCTCGGACTGGGTCGTGTTGCCACGAAATTGGTCACAGAAGGATTGCAGAAGGGAGATATAGCATGGTTCCAGGTAACTAGGAACCTGCTTTTTATATCAATTCTTTTTCAGACAATTTTCGAAGATGCTAAATAGGAAATGAACGAAAATTTAATAGATAGTGTTGAACGGGACACCGGCTCAACAACTCCGACAGATATTTGGCCGAACATAATTTCGGTTATGTTAAGATATTGGAAATTCATTTTCCAGTGTCTAATAGTCTCTGGTCTAACAACGATAGTTGTTGCAATATTAATACCAAATCGTTATGAGTCGACAGCCTCAGTACTTCCCTTTGACGATCTCAATGTATTAAGTATGTTGGAGGGCAGTTCATTTCCTGTGAAATCGTTTATGGAATCAAAGACCATATCTTTTTCTAAAAACTTAACGAGGCTGATTCGTTCAGAGGAAATTGATAGATATTTATCTATTCTCAAAAGTCGTACAACCCTTTACACCATTGTTCAGAAGTTTGATTTAAGCAAGGTCTATGGGATCACATCTTATCCGATGGAAAAAACGATTAAAAAATTGAGTGAAAATGTTGATTATGAAGTAAACTGGGAAGGCAATCTCTCCATCACTGTCTCCGACAAAGATCCACAGCGTGCGGCAGATATTGCAAATTATTTCATGGAGATGATTAACAAGACCGATTGGGAGATGCGGGGACAATATTCACGTGGTAATCGGCAATATATCACGCAAAGATATGAACGCAATCTCCAGGGCCTCGCAGATGCAATCGATTCTTTAAAGAAATTCCAGGAAAAATTATCAGTCATAAAAATGCCAGAACAAATCGAATCCTTTATCACCACTTCCGCAGATCTTGCCAGTCAGCTTGCAATGAAAGAGGTACAGGCCAATGTATTAAAAAGAACAACTCAGCCAGATGATCCTGCTTTGAAGGCGATTGAACTCGAGATCTCGGAACTTAAAAATAAGCTTCATACGATCGTAGTAGGAACGAACGCTTCAATGGACGTCATAAACGTATTTCCGCCGTTCAAAAAGGTACCTGGTATTGAACAAGATTATATGAGGTGGATTAACAATATCGAACTCCAGGACACATTGTTGTATTTTATAACATCGATATACAAGCAAGCACAGATGATAGAAGAACAGAAGGTTCCTTCCGTTTTCTTGTTTGACCCTGCAAAACCATCTGAACATAGATCAAGTCCATCGAGATTATTCATCATTCTCGGTGGAATACTTATTGGCGGTTCGGCGGCTTTTACGTTTGCGTTCTTCTATGATTTTTGGATAAACGAAAAAGAAATCAACACTTTTTTTTATAGTTCATTATTAAGTTTGTCGGATGTTATTCGTACTGAAGGTTTTTTATTCAAAGCCCTGAAACTGAGGATGAAAACAGATAAAAATTGATGATATTCAATAAAAAAAATCGTGTCGCATATCAAACAGTCGAAGCGAATTCGTATCATCTTCAGAAAATTCCAATTAAAATTTATCTTGTGGTAGCCTTTCTTGTCACATCATATTTACTGTGCGTCGTGCAAGAATGGATTTTTTTCTATTTTTTTACCATCTTTTGTGCAGTTGTCATTGTGACCGCATTTTTTAATTTTGAAGCTGCTTTTCTTTATATCCCTATCGTTCTATTTAATCCGTACATGCTCGTTGAAACGGGATCGTCGCTTCTCCTTTCTGAAGTTGTTTTGATCATTATTTTTATCGTGTGGTCCGGCCGAATTATTCTTTTGAGGGAAAGAATCGAATTCCCGAAAAAATTTCTCATTCTCTCTCTAGCCATTATTATACCGGCATCACTTTCGTTGTTTAGGGCGCCCTATTTAGTTGTAGGAATCAAGCAAGTAGTCCGTTTTATAGAGCTATTTTTGTTTTTTTTAATAGTTGTTATCTATTCATGTAAAACTGAAAAGCGGATCACACAGGTATTCATAAGTTTGATTTTCGGAGGACTGATTGCTTCTTGCATAGCAATTGGACAATATATAAACAACGTCATTATTTTAAGAGAATCAACAAGGGTATTCGGATGGCATGGTGGTAATGAAGGCGCATTCCTAGCCTCAACGATAGTTCTTTCGATAAGTGCTCTGTGGTATAAAAGCCATTACTATGTAAAAATGTTGTCAATAGTTACTATCCCTATCGCCTGTTTGGCTTTGCTAGTTAGCCAAACAAGAACGTGGATTGGAGCTTTTTTAATAGTGATGGCTATTTTGTTTTTTTTACAGAAACGCGGTTCTTTCCGAAAGTCGTTGGCCATTTCTGGGATAATCATTAGCTTGATTTTCATCATCGTTCAGACTAATGTATTCGGTCTTGTCGATAGTAAATTTTTCTTGGGAGCATTACAAGGAGCATCTAGATTTGGAACAACCACCGGTGCATATTCGACAACCGATCTCTCCTTGTTAATGCGTCTAAACGCATGGCGAAAAGGAATTGAGATATACTTGAGCCATCCAATCTTCGGTTATGGTATCGGGAATGTACGTTTTGCCGATTACTTCACTCTGAAACTCGGAAAACCCGGAGAAGGAGTTGGGTATGTCGATAATCAATATCTTCAAATATTTGCAGAGGCTGGCACAATCGCTGGAATCGCCCTGATTGCGTACATGGTTATCGCTGTAAAATTAGGAATAAAAAGTCTTCGTTCTGCCGAGGACTCCGAGCTTTATATTCCCGCAGTCGGTCTTTTTGGGTGTTTGTTAATTTGTGTCATTGGCAGCAACTTCTGGGTATTAACAGTAGATCATGAGTTGTTTGCTCTCACAATTCTTTATATTGGACTATTAATGAACATCTTGAGACTTCAAGTTGTTCCCAAACACGCTGAGAAATGAAAAAGCAAAATGTTTTCAATAATCCTGATGCGAAAGAAATAGAATGGGACAGGCAAAAGCGGCCATCGATCGATATTTTCATTACGAATGGATATTCTGATCTTTTCTATGAGAATGGTTTCGCATATACGAGATTTTTTTCTGCGATAAAAAGGACTGAATGGAAATTCATGAGGAGAATTATTAAGCTATCGTCAAAGGAAGTGTAAGAGTGTTAAAGAACAGTAAATCATTGTCTCTATTTCGTAATACTGGATACAATCTTTTCACTCAAGGACTATTGATTCTTGTTTCATTTTTAGTCCTTCCAAGTATTGTACATGGTCTTGGAGGTGAACGATTTGCTTTACTCTCTCTTCTGTGGGCATTTGTTGGTTATTTCAGTTTATTGGATTTCGGTATTAGCCGTGCAATTACGAAATATCTTTCGGGAGCGATTGTTCGAAGTGATGAGTCTCTTGCAGGAAGGATTATATGGAGCGCATTATCTTTAAGCTTGCTCTTCGGGGGACTGAGTATGTGTTTTATCTGGGGTATATCACCATATGTTCTAATGAATATATTCAAAGTAAATCCTCTTTATTATGCCGAATCTCTCCGAGCTTTTAGATATGCGGCGATAAGCATCCCATTCATGCTTTCTTTCGGAACTATTCGAGGAATTCAGATGGCATATGAACGATTTGATCTTGTGAATATTTTTCAAGGAGTAATGGGTTTATCTCAGTGGTTGGTTTCTATCTTATTAGTGAAACTAGGGATGGGGCTTGGAGCGATTTTACTACTGACTGCTATTCTTCGAATCATGTCGGCATTCTCATCTTTTTTTCTTTTACATCGATTACTACCGACAATATATAAGAGTATCATCATATGGGACAAAAAAATTATACGACAGTTGCTCCATTTTGGTAGTTGGTTGACTGTATCCCAAATCATTAGTCCTTTGTTTTCTTACTTAGATAGAATTTTGGTCGGAGCAATTATATCTTTGACTGCTCTCGCATATTATACCGTACCGCAAGAGGCTCTGACAAGGTTATTAATCGTTCCTGTCAGTTTTTCTACCGTCTTATTCCCGATGTTTAGTGGCCAATCGATTTTTGAGGAAAATAAATCAAAGCTTCACGAAATGTACGCACGGTCTATGAAATATATGGTGCTAATTTTGCTGCCTGTGAGTGTCCTCATCATGGTTTATGCACGGGATATTTTATCGATATGGATGGGAACCAAATATTCAGAACAAGGTACTATTATTTTTCAAATTATAGCAATAGGTCTTTTTTTTAATTCTATTGCACAAATTCCGACTACTGTACTCCACGCATTCGGTCGTCCAGATTTAACTGCGAAGTTCCATCTTATAGAATTACCAATGATGGTGCTGATGAATCTCATTTTAATCTCTTGGGCGGGCATCATTGGTGCTGCACTGACTTGGACATTTCGCGTTAGTATCGATGTAGCATTGCTAATATGGGCGACACATAAATTTATCGGAATGAGGTTGACATTATCATACTTTAGGGTAAGATTTAAGAATATTTTAATTCTAGTGCTGACTTCATTTTTTATATTGGCGACGTCCTTTTATACGTCGATCTTGGTCTTAAAAATATTCATTGCTGGAGTATTTTCATTAGTATTTTTCTTATGGGCATGGCATAACAATCTTGACGAATTGGATCGCCAATTCATTCTTCAATTGAAGAATAGGATATTTTAGATTTTTCACGTAAAAATACTTATTCTGTGCCCGGCTAAGTGTCGGTGTCAGTCTGAGTAACGCAAATCGGATAGTGGTCACTCGGTTATTGTCGAGAGATTGGAAATTTGATAATAGAATATAAATGGTGAGTAACAACATAATAGATAACACGGTAAAGTGGAATATGGAATGAAGAAATTTGGTATAAGATGGATCGCAGTTATATTTGAAGAAACGGGATGAGTAATTTAGGGACTTACTAAAATATCCATCAAGTATCGGATTGTGATATTATGTAGAATCATTTTGAAGTTGTCGATTGAAAAATTAAATTAATATTTATTACTAATGGAGTTTTTGATTAAATGGATTCTCTATTAATAACTCTTTCTATTATTATAGTAAATTACAATAGCAGGGAATTATTGAAAGGTTGTCTCAAATCCATTTATGATACTGTTGAAGAAATTGATTTCGAAACGATAGTGGTCGATAACGCTTCGACGGATGATAGTCAAGCTATGATAAAATATTTATTTCCAAAAGTTATAATTATTGAAAATAGTGAAAACCGTGGTTTTGCGGTAGCGAATAATCAAGGTATCCGGAATGCAAAAGGTAAATACATTCTATTATTGAATCCTGACACGCGATTCTTTGAGAATTCAATTAAAAAAACAATTGATTTTGCGGAGAGAAAATCATCCGCAGGTATTGTAGGCTGTCAACTACTCAATGCTGATGGTAGCTGGCAATCTTCTGTTTTCGGATTTCCTTCTCTTTTTGGTGCGGTCATGGATGCTTTATTTTTAAATAAGTTTTTTCCTAGACAATCTTATATCACGAATAGGAAAATTATCAAAATACCATTAATAGAACCACAAAAGGTCGATTGGGTTATGGGGGCATATTTTCTTATAAAACGGAATGTCATAAAAGTACTCGGGGGGCTTGATGAGCGTTATTTTATGTATAGCGAAGAAATGGACTACTGTTATTTTGCAAAAAATAATGATTTTGAAACTTGGTATTACCCATTAACATCCCTATATCACTATTGGGAGGGTATGTCAAATCCTTCAATTAGATCTGTTCTATGGGTATTGATAAGTCGGAAGCTCTTCTTATTAAAGCATTATAATAAAAACTATCGTGTCCTCATTGAAGCAGCGACATATGTAGGATTGTTCAACCGGGTATTCGTCTATACTATGTTGGGAATAATATTCATGCGAAAAAAGTATCTAAATAATGCATGGATTATTTTTTCTGTTTTTGTAAAAATGATTTCGGGTGCAAAAAGTTATGATGTTTCTAAGTATTAATATCCTTTTAGGAAAGTAAAAATGCGTATCCTAATTGTTTCACCCACTTTACCGTACCCTCTTCTGGACGGAGGCCGGAAAGGAGTGTACTATCCGGTAAAATATCTCTCTGCGCGAGGCCATCATGTCCATTTTGCCTGCTTGACGGATCGTCATGATGAAGCAGCCTATCTTGAAATGAAAAAATTTGGTCCGGTGACAATAACATTCAATGATCACACTCCGAGTATTGCAGGAGCTTTGTTTCAAGCCATGCATGAAACGTCATATTTTTTAAGCCGTTATCATAATGTAATTCATCTGGAAAAGATTCTTAAGTTACTGCATTCTAATTTTGACGTTGTCCAGCTTGAAGGAGTACACTCTGTATTCTATGGGCTAGCAATTAAAAAAGTTAGTAATATACCAATTGTTTTACGGTCACATAGCATTGATTCGGTCAACGTAGGAACATATAAGGAAAAAGATTCTCTCCGATTGAGGAGAGCATACTTTAACTACGAGATCCGAAAACTCCGATCGTACGAGAAAAAGTATTGCGGTTTATTTGATCGTATTGCATTTGTTTCGAAAAATGATGAAGATGTGTTCCATCAACTTAATCCTCATGCAAAGACTACAGTTATTCCTAGCGGCGTTGAACTGAAAGAATTCACATCTAATAATGTCTCTGAAAGTAGTGAGGAAACTGTTCTTTGGATTGGTGCATTGAAATGGTACCCAAATCAGGATAGCTTTTGGTGGTTTTATAGAAATATTGTCCCGTTAATTGTAGCGCGTAATCCTAATGTTATAATTGAAGTTGTCGGTAGTAACCCCCCTGACGACATCATAAAAATACGTCATCCAAATGTACAAATCATTGGCGAGGTAGAGGATGTCAGACCGTATTATAATCGTGCCCGGGTTTGTGTTGTTCCTTTACGCTCGGGGAGTGGCATCAGGATGAAATTGTTGGAAATGTTTTCAATGCAAAAAGCAGTGGTCTCCACTCCGCTAGGGTGTGAAGGGTTAGCTGTCAATCATCTTGATCACCTGTGGATTGCCGATACTGAAGAGGGTTTTGCAGAAGGTGTCGATGCATTATTGAAGAATCCCCAGTCAAGAAAGCAAATGGGGATAAACGGAAGAAAATTTGTCGAAGATAATTATAGTTGGGAGCGAATAGCGATATTATTTGAAGATCTCTATCAGGAAATCATAAAGAATAAATAATTCCAATTATTAAAGAAACCGGCTTCGTGGATAAATTGAGACTTTTATATATCGGCATGAAGAATGACTATGGGTCGCCTGCCTTGGGTGAATGTTACGAGTGGAGCAGTTTTCTACCAGTTCTGCAAAAGATGGCGGAATTTGAGGTAAAGACGTTTCCTTTTGATGAAGTCCTGAGAAAATACGGCCGGGATGAAATGAATAAACAATTATTTTCATTGATAAAAACATTTCGACCAAAACTTTGTTTCTTTTCATTATTTACTGATGAATTTCAACCAAAAGTGCTGAACCAAATCAGGCAGGAAACAGATGCTATAACACTTAATTGGTTTGCCGATGATCATTGGCGATTGAATACATTTTCAAAACTATGGTGTTCATTTTTTCATTATATTATAACAACGGACCACGAGTCAGTCGAAAAATATAGAGCATTAGGTTACACAAACGTGATCCTTTCGCAGTGGGCATATCGAAGAAAGCACGAGAAGAATAGCGAGGAGAAACGACAATATTCCTTTGATGTAAGTTTTATCGGCCAGGCGCATTCAAACCGGCGCAAAATCATTCGACACCTTTACAATAAAGGCATTACTGTGGCATGTTGGGGAAAAGGGTGGAAACAAGGGAAGTTGCCCAGAAACGATATGATTCGAATATTTAGGGAAAGCAAGATTAATTTAAATTTTTCTGAAAGTTCAAATTCCTGGAAGCTTCGCCGTGTTGTGAAATTGTTTCTCCGTCGCAGATGCGATAATACATACCATTGGAATAATCCTAAACAGATTCTCCGGGAACTACAATCTTTTTTCTTTGATCGCCGTCCACAGATCAAAGCAAGAAATTTTGAGATACCGGGATACGGTGGGTTTCTTCTTACACCGTACGTCCAGGGATTGGAAGATTACTATGAATTAGGAAAGGAAATTGTTGTGTATCATTCTATGGACGAATTGATTGATTTCCTCCATTATTATCTTGAGCATGATGATGAGCGTGATGCTATACAGATTGCAGGGACAGAAAGAACTCTGAAGGATCACACATATGAGAAGAGATTTTATAAAATATTTAACGATATTAATATTTTTTGATCGGAAGTTTGATGCTAATGATACTGAATATTATTTTTTGGATTGTTATAGCACTATTTTTGCATTCCTACGTTTTCTATCCAATAATATTATTTATGATCACTCGGAAAGGAAATCCATCCAGAGAATCCATTTATAAACCATTACCGACAGTATCGTTGGTCATCTCGGTCTATAATGAAGAAAAAATATTAGGCGCCAAACTGGAGAACATTCGTTCCTATGCGTACCCGCCCGGGAAGTTACAGATTCTTTTTGGGTTAGACGGTTCCTCGGATCGAAGTGAGGATATCCTTCGAAATTCCACGTTGGATTCAGTTTCTATTTTTTTGTACAAAAACAGACGAGGAAAAGCCGCAGTGCTTAATGATCTTGTCGCTCAAGCCAATGGAGAAATTATTGTCTTTTCTGATGCAAACACCGAATTTGATTCCCAAGCAATAAAAGAATTAGTCGAGCACTTTGATGATCCGACAGTCGGGGCGGTTTCGGGACATTTACAGCTATTAGCTCCCAACGATAATTCAGGGAAAACAGGTGAGTATACTTATTGGGCATTTGAAAATTTAATAAAATCCTTGGAAAGTATTTCTGGTTCATTACTCGGTGCTACAGGTGGAATTTATGCAATCAGAAAATTATTATTCACTCCTTTGCCTTTAGATATTTCTATCGCTGATGATTTCTTTATTCCCATAGAAATTCTTAAAAAAGGATATAGAACAGTATTTGCACAAAATGCGTTGGCGTTTGAATATTTTGAAAATTCTGTGCGTGGAGAATTTCGCCGGAAGGTAAGGATTGGCGCCCAGAACTTTAATATTTTATCCCGCATTGCTCCGCTTTTGACGCCCCAATATGGATTCTTAGCTTTTTCTTTGTGGTCACACAAAATTATACGATGGTTCATCCCATTTTTATTACTCTTGACAATCATCATCTCTTCGATTTTGATTAATCAATCGAGCATATTTAAGATAACAATTGTTGCATGGATAGGCATTTCTATTGTCAGTTTGCTTGGATTCATCGCTGATACTTTTAAAATTAAAATTGGATGTCTCAAATATCCATATTATTTTCTTGCGATGAATTACGCATTGTTTTTCGGTTCTCTGAAAGCAATATTAAAAAAGCAAAAGCCGATATGGAATGTCAGCCGTTAATTTTCAATCACGATATAATAAAATGATAAATAAATTGATTTTAATTTGGGTTATATTTTTATTATTATAGAATATGACGATTTACGGTTGGGTCGTCCTTGGTTGAAATTTATAAAACCGGATTGTGCCACAAGAAATCAACTAACTATATAGCTAATGGTCGAGTCTATATAACGTATGATGGTGGAGATAGTTTTATTCTTTAGCGGAAGAGTTCAAGCCAGGCAGAATTCTTGAAATAATGATAGAACCATTGTTGAGCATATTATTTTTTGATTAATTCAAATATTCCACAACCGTAGTGACATCCATAATTTCTGTTAATTTCAATTTGAGTTAATTCGACGTTTTCAAACAAATCGCCATTGTCATCGACAAATGAAAAACTATTCAATGTAAAACAATTTTTAAAAAGATCGAGTAAGAACCGAACAGAAAACACTCTGTGAGCATTAAATTCAATTCTTTGAGGGCCAATCGGAACCGAAAAATAAAATATTCCTCCAGTTTGTAATATTTTTGTAATATTAATAATCGCTTTTTCATAGCCATTATAATCAATTGGATCGCCATATCTTCCCAATCCGAAATGTTCGATTGCGTGAAGCGAGGAAATTGAGTCGTAGGCGTTGATCATATCATCAGGAAGTTGCATTAAGTCTGCTCTTCTAAAAATTATATTAGTAACCTTACTTGTTTGATTCCTGATATTGATTATCTCAATTTTTCTATAAACAGCAACGTGAGCTACAAATCCATCCGTTCTTGACCCAATGTCAAGATGTCGTTTAGGGTTATTTACAAATATTTTTCTTGCAATAAATAAATCTTGATGAAAATAATGACCAGACATAGTGCCTGATTCAGAAAACCGTTCACCAAGTATTGGATAGTTATTCCCAAAATAAAATTTGGAATCATGCCCTTTTTGTTTTTTGATTTTAGAGTAGTCAAAAAAATAAAACGGCAAATCACGTAAATTATTAATCAATACAAGTGGGTCAAATCCAAATAATTTTAAAATGGTATAAAGCCGAATCAGGTTATGTCTCATTATTTTATTCATTTTGTTCCTTTTTATCATTCTCTCCAACGATATTCAACAATCAGGAGGCAGTTAATCTCGATCTAAAATATTTGGTGTTTGATTAATTTTATTGTATAATTGAAAACATATAAAATGGGAATTATATACAGTAAAATGTTACAGAACAACTTTCAATGTATTGTTATTCAAATGTTTTTCATTTACCATAAAGTAAAATTATTTAGTGAAATATACAAACTGACTGAATCCTTGGATTGTGTAGCTATTGATTATCCAGCAACAAATGTACAATGATTCTCATTAGGACCAACAAAAAATATATAAATTATCAGACTTGTCAAAAATAAATAGAAAAGACCTCCAGAAGTGAGTATCTTTTGATTGCGAAACCAAAAAGTCACAAACTTAAGGAGGTCTGAATTCAATCGAAAGGTACATCACTTTTTGCACAAATTCTACAATTAATTGATCGACATAAATTCCATGCAGCAGTACACCGTTATAAGGGTGATCGATACATTAAGGGATTTCCGACATGCGATCATTTTGCCAACTGGTCCAGACTAAATCATTACGAGAGATCAGCACTGGATTGAAAAGTAGTCTCGGAAAACTTTCTCTTATGGGAGTCCGAAAAGTACCGATCCATTCAACGCTCGCCTATGCGAACGAACACCGCGACTGGCGGATCTATCAACAGATATTTTTCGACTTCCTGACCATTGCTCAAGGAGCATGGAATGGGAAACGCAAATTTCGATTTAAGAACAAGCTCTTCAGCATTGACGCAACAGTGATAGATTTATGTCTGACAATGTTCGACTGGGCAAAGTTCCGTCGTACAAAGGGAGCCGTAAACCTTCACATGGTCTTGGATCATGACGGATACTTGCCGTGTTTTGCTCATGTTACCGATGGCACGATTCATGAGGTGGATGCTTTGAAAAAGCATATTTTAGGCCATTTTTCGTTCGATCCGGGATCCATTGTAGTCTACGATCGCGGGTATACTGATTTCGCACTTCTGACACAGTGGATTACGAATGGCGTTTTCTTTGTCACACGGTTACGATGTAATACAAATTATAAGGTTAAGCATCATCGATCGTTACCGGAGAACACATCGATCATCGCCGATCAAGAGATTACCTTTAAAGGATTCTATGCTTCAAAGCCTTGCCCACATCATCTTCGACGAATCGTGGTCTATGATGAGAAAGAACAACGCAGAATCATTCTTGTGACAAATCATATGGATTTCGCAGCTTCGACAATCGCATCGATTTATAAAGATCGATGGGCTATAGAAACGTTCTTCAAGACAATCAAACAGAATCTTCGTATCAAGACGTTCGTTGGAACAAGCAAAAATGCTGTATTGGTTCAAATCTGGACTGCGCTTATCGCGATACTACTTCTGAAATATATGAAGATGATCTCAGCATTTTGTCGCTGGTCATTCTCCACTATGGTTGCATTGCTGCGGTTCAACTTGTTCTCGTATCGTGATCTTCGATTGTGGCTCAATGATCCATTTGAAGGTCCACCTTATTTGCTTGGTGACGGCCAATTAGCATTCCCGGGTTTTGGACAGCACTGATAAATTATTATTAATGATATAGTTGTTTCTATCGTTTGATTTTGTCACTTAAAAGCAATCAGAATGAAACCATTTATCCATATTCATATAAAAATAATTTTCATCACTCTAATATTTTTCACTGCACCCCTTTTTCCTCAGGTCACCATCAGCTTTCTCGGCGACTGTACCATCGGTAACGATATGAGATCAACGGTGTTCGATGAGTACGTTGCGAAATATGGATATTCCTATTTCTTCTCCAAAGTAAAAAATATACTTGCGGCTGATGATTACACAGTCGCAAACCTCGAAACTGCAATCATCGATGCCGGACGGCCGGTCGAAAAACAATTTCGCTTCCGAGGTAAACCGGAATATCTAAATATCCTAAAAGAAGGAAGCGTCGAGTGTGTGACGATTGCCAATAATCACTCGCACGATTATGGAAATGACGGATTTGCGAAGACAAGAATGAATTTAGATAAGTATAAAATCGATTATTTCGGATATGATAAATATCTGATAAAGAATATCAAAGGCCTACGGTTTGCGTTCATAGGCAATTGTTTTCATGTGAATGAAGATATGCTCTCCTATATTAAAGAGATTCGTGATTCGGTAGATTTTATTATCGTCGTCATGCACTGGGGAAAAGAAAAAGAATACAAACCAAACGCGCAGCAGAAGATGATGGCTCATGAACTAATCGATGCCGGCGCCGATCTGGTTGTCGGGCATCATCCACACGTCTTACAGCCGGTCGAGACATATAAAGGGAAGTATATCGCTTACAGTCTAGGTAATTTTGTCTTTGGAGGAAATACGAATCCGCGCTATAAAAAGACTATGATATTTCAGGCATTTTTTGTAAAAGGAGAGCCAGTCACCATTAAACAAATTCCGTGTAGCATTTCTTCCGATCCAACAACAAACGATTTTTGCCCTGTTACGATAGAAGAGTAATGTTAATAAAGATTACTGCCGATTATACATATGAACAGGATTTGCGGCAAAAATATGGAAGATTATCCTGTCAAATAGAACTCAAAAATGCGGAACTAAGCGATTCATATATAATTGGTGGAGCATGTTTTTTGTAGAATTCAACTTTCAGGTTTCCGTAATAACAAGGGTATATTCTGTTATATGCAATATTAAAAATCGATGAAAGTCATACCGTCAATTATTGACGGTTTTTCAAATAAGTCGGTTTCCACGGCCATTGTTGAGATCTATGGATGTATGGTTGCTCTTGTCAACCATACTTGAGGCAAGTGTATGGGAAGAAATTTATTAAAAATTCTTGTCGTTGATGAGAATCAAACTGACTTGAAAAAATTGAACGGAGCAATTCGGAACGTTTTTCCCAAAGCAATAGTATTCTCGGCTTTGACATCTAAAATCGGTATTGATATCGCACGTGAACAGGATCCTGATATCATAATTCTTGATATTCGAATTTCCGGTATAGATAGTTTCAAATTTTGCCGGCAGATAAAAGCTGACGAACACCTCAAAAGCATTCCCGTAATTTTCCTCATAACACAGAAAACAAACAGAACTGCCCGCGTAAAAGCTTTAAAAGCCGGAGCTGAGGCATTTCTTAAAAAACCTATTGACGCTACAGAATTGACTGCTCTAATTCGAGCCATGGCAAAGTTAAAAGCCGCATTAAAGTATGGCTTCACCGGGCTAAAGCACGACTCCGTCGAAATCAATCAACAGCGTCATGAAAAGGATCAGCTTGAAACACTTTTGGCTGAACAAACCCGGCAAATGAAAATGGAACTCGAGAAACAACAGAGAAATAAAATTGAACTCGAAAACGCAAACGAGAAATTGCGGAAAGATTATAATGCAGCGCAGCATCTGACGGAGTATCTGAAAGAAGAAATTGAAAATAGAAAGAAGAGTGAAGAAGTACTCCAGGAAAGTGAAAATAAATACCGGACATTATTTTCAAAGATGGAGAATGGATTCGCAATTCATAAAATCATTTGCAATGATGATGGCGTTCCAATCGATTATATCACTCTGGAAGTGAATTCTGCCTACGAATATTATTTAAATGTGAAGGCAGAGAATGTTGTAGGCAAGAAGGTCAGCGAAATTCTCCCAAAGGGAGAATTGCAAAAATGGGTTGAAGTATTCGGACCGGTTGCGTTGACTGGGAAATCAACACGATACGAAATGTATTCACCCCATAATCAAAAATATTTTGAAGGTAATGCTTACTCGACAGAGAAAGGTTTTTTTCGGTTTCTTTTTCTGATATAACCAACCGTAAACAGGTAGAAATAGCCTTGAGTGAAAGCGAAGCGCGATACCGCACCTTGTTCGACGGCATTAACAACGGTGTCGCGGTTTATGAAGTCATAGATAACGGCAAGGACTTCATCTTCAAAGACTTCAACCGCGCAGGCGAAAAAATTGATCACGATCAACGGGAACGGCTGATTGGAAAAAGTATTTTTGAAGTGCGGCCCGGTGTGGAGCAATTTGGGCTGATTGATGTATTTCGGAAGGTGTGGCGGACCGGCGAACCTGCCTACCACCCGGTTACTTTGTATCAGGATGAGCGCCTGACGGGTTGGTATGAGAACTATGTCTACAAACTCCCTTCAGGCGAAATCGTGGCGATCTTTGAGGACATCACCGAACGAAAGAAGATCGAAGAATCACTCCTCGAACGGCAGGAGATGTTTCGTGAATTGGCCGAGACCGTACACGAGGTATTCTGGATACAGGATTATAAAACCGGACGGCTTCTCTATATCAGTCCCACTTATGAAGATATCTGGGGTCATTCCAGTGAAGGAATCTACCAGATGGAATATTTCTTCATCGATTCCATTCACCCGGATGACTACGAGCGCATGCAAAAGGCGTTTGAAGCGCAACGTAACGGTGAAGTATTCGATGAGGATTTTCGTATTATCAGCAGTGACGGAACAGTACGCTGGATGTCAAGTAAATCGTACATCGCTCGAAATGCGGAAGGGGAGATTTATCGGATATTCGGTATTCTTGAAGATATATCCGAGCGGCAGCAGATGGAAACACAGATATTGAGAACACAACGTTTAGAAAGCATCGGACTTTTAGCGGGGGGTATTGCGCATGATCTCAATAATGTTCTGTCTCCAATTATGATGAGCATTCAACTGTTGCAGCGGCGGTTGATCGATGCTGAGAATCTGGGGATACTAAGCACTATAGAAGCGGCTGCTATGCGTGGAGCGGATATTGTGCGTCAGATACTTTCGTTTGCACGCGGATCGGAAAAAAACTTTATACTAACCCAGCCGAGGTATCTGCTGAAAGAGGTTCAACAAATTATTAACGAGACGTTTCCAAAATCAATCGTTCTTAAAAGTAATATCGCACACGATTTATCACCTATTCCATGTAATATTACTCAATTCCATCAGGCGATAATGAATCTATGTGTAAATGCTCGCGATGCCATGCAGGAGGAGGGAACGCTCGAACTTCAGGCGGAAAATATTTTTTTAGAAGAGAATGATGTGCGCCTTTATCCAAATGTTAAGCCGGGGCCGTTTGTTGTGGTTCGAGTGTCGGATGATGGACCTGGAATACCGGTCGAATATCTCGAAAATATTTTTAATCCTTTCTTTACAACCAAAGAGAGAGGAAAAGGAACAGGATTAGGATTGCTTTCCGTGCATACGATTCTTACGAGCCATGGTGGATTTATAAAAGTTGACACAGAATTAGAAAAGGGAACCACTTTTTCTCTCTATTTCCCATCATCTCCCGGAAGCGTTGTTAAGAAAGCAGAACAACGGAAAGGCGATCTTCCACGAGGTGACGGCGAGTTGATCCTCATCATCGATGATGAAGTTTCAATCCGTGATATGGCGAAACGAGTGCTCGAAATGCACGGATATGAGACGCTGGAAGCTGTCGACGGTGCGGATGGATTTACAAAATTTTTGGATAACGCATCAAGAATCCGCCTCGTAATATGCGATCTTATGATGCCTGTTCTCGATGGAGCAGCGACGATGGCTGGATTGAAAAAAATATCATCCACGGTTAAAATTCTGGCAATGTCGGGAGTGGTACTCAAAGGAAACCAGCAGGAAGAATGGAGGGAGATTGTTGATGGATTTTTGGCGAAACCATTCAACGCGGAACAGATGCTGACGACCATAGATAATATTTTGAAAAGTTCATAACATGTGTCCAACCAAATAGAATTGTTAAGTATTTTCGATCCAGCAATAGTCGCTTGAATATATTTCGTTTCCCTCTTGAAATTAAATCGTTCAGATAGTATCTTCGAAGAGAGTGTGGGAATGGAAATACATCGTTAGAAGTTTTATTCCTCCCCATAATAGTCATTCATCTTGAATGAAAAGTATCAAGAGAAGTCGAATGCGTGTGAAGAGTAATTGTGTCCCAAATCATTTGATCGAGTATGAAATAAGATTATTTTAAATTCTTTATGAAGATAATTCGAGATGAATAAATACATTTCTTTAATAATTCTGACTTCGTTGGTTTTTTCATCTTGTTCATTTCTTCCTTCTACATACGAACGTGAAGATTTCATTCGTGTACACGGAATGCATTTTATTCATGACGGAAAACCGTATTATTATGCCGGAACAAATATATGGTATGGCTGTTATCTCGGATCAACCGGTTTTACCGGCGACAGATCGCGATTGTTGCGGGAACTCGATTCGTTGCAAGCACATCATATCACCAATCTGCGAATTCTTGGCGCGTCGGAGGAATCGTATATTCGCAGATCGATCAAACCTGCAATTCAAAAATCTCCGGGCGTAGTCAATGATTCGTTGTTGATCGGATTGGATTTTCTCCTATCAGAAATGGCTAAGCGCCACATGAATGCCGTGATTTATTTGAATAATTATTGGGAATGGTCAGGCGGTATGGCGCAATACATTGCATGGGTGACAAAATCGGAAGGAGCAGATCCTGAAGATCCATCAAAAGGATACGGTAATTTTATGGAGTTCTCGGCGAAATTTTATTCCATGCCAGATGCGATTCAATTATACAACGATTATGTGAAACGGATTATTTCACGCAAGAACACGATCAATGGCAGAAATTATTCAGACGATCCGACGATCATGGCATGGGAACTGGCGAATGAACCGCGTCCTGCCCCTCGTTTTGATCGGGACAAACATAATTTGAATGATTATTATCGTTGGATAGATAATACCGCCGAATACATTCATTCTCTCGACGCGAATCATCTCGTAACAACCGGAAACGAAGGGCTGGCAGGATCTCTCCAATCTCCTGAAATCTATCTTCAATCTCACAAATCACGATACATAGATTATGTTACAATTCATCTGTGGCCGTTAAACTGGGGGTGGTTCAACCCAAAAAGAATTTCGGAAACACTGCCATCAACCGAAAAAAAAGCGCTTAATTATATCAATCAGCATCTAGGTTATGCCCGGTTGTTGAACAAACCGGTTGTAATGGAGGAATTTGGAATTGGAAGGGACAGCGGGGTGATTTCCCCCGGCACACCAACAACTGCACGCGACCATTATTATAATCTAGTGTTTCGTACATTATACGATTCAGCCCGGGCTGGCGCACCAATGGCCGGATCGAATTTTTGGACATGGGGCGGCGAAGGACGAGCGCAACATCCAGATGGAGTTTGGCGGGCAGGCGATTCTTTTGTAGGCGACCCGCCGCAGGAACCTCAAGGCCGCAACTCAATTTTTATGTGCGATGCGTCGACAATTAATATTATCACCGATCATGCATTAAAAATGCAAAAGTTGGGAATTGTTGATTCATTATTAACTATTTCAAAATAATATTCGAAGCTATGGAAAAAAGAATTCTATTTATATCGTTGCCCTTGATGATTCTGGCATTTATTCTTTCATCATGCGTATCCTATAATAGTGTGATGTTTCAGCGTGAACTCGGCGTGAAATTAGTAGATAGTCTCGCATCTAAGGAGACGGTTGTGCTGTATCATAACCTAAAAGCGATCTCGCAGTATAAAATAATTTTCGGTCATCATAATTCTTCACAGTATGGGGTGTTGTGGAGGGGAGATACACTTCGATCGGATGTCCGTGATGTGACCGGTTCATTTCCCGGACTTTACGGATGGGATTTTGAAGTGATTCCGAAGGCCGACACGGCGAAGATGCTCGATCGTGTTCCGCGTCTTGTGAAAGAAGCTTATTCACGAGGAGGCATCAATACTTTTTCGTATCACATGCGCAACCCGGTGACCGATAGCATTTATTATGACACAACAATTGCAGTAAAACATATTATTCCCGGCGGAAAATATTTTCTAAGGTATTTACGAATACTCGATACTCTTTCAGAGTACAATAAACAACTGGTAGATGACGACGGAAAACCGATTCCGATAATTTTCAGGCCATTTCACGAATTCGACGGCGATTGGTTTTGGTGGGGGAAGAAGTTCTGTACTAAACAGGAATTTATAAAACTCTGGCAAACTACTGTGGAATATTTGAGGGACTACAAGAAGATCCAAAATTTCATTTATGCTTTTTCCAGCGACTGTCGATTCAATACCGAAGATGAATATCTCGAACAATATCCCGGAGATGAGTACGTCGATGTTGTGGGCATGGATGATTATTACGATTTCACGCCGGGAAAGGACACCTCGAATGCTGTTCAGAGAAAGTTAAAAATTATTTCTGCTGTGGCGAAACAGAAACAAAAAATCGCTGCACTGACTGAAACCGGATTGGAACTTGTCCCCGATTCAACGTGGTGGACGAAAAAACTTTACAAAACGCTCGACAGCGACAGCATAAATATTGCTTATGTGATGCTTTGGCGAAATGCGCATAAAAAGCATTTTTATGTCCCGTACAAAGGTCACCCGAGTGAAAATGATTTTGTCGAATTTCGGAAAAAGCCAAAAATATTATTCGAAGATGATTTACCTGATATGTATCGAACAGTAATCATGTCGGACCTTGTGGCAAAACTCCGGGAGCAACAAAACGGGAACAAGAAGCAATAGCTTGCTATTGATTCAATAAATAATGCACGTCCGATATCGACTTCAAACGCTCCGCCGCCTGCTCGGCTGTGATGTCGCGCTGCGGCTCTGCAAGCATTTCATATCCTACCATAAATTTTCTTACAGTCGCAGATCGCAGCAATGGCGGATAAAAATGAGCATGCAATTGCCAGTGAGTAAAGTCGCTTGCTCCGAACGGAGCTCCGTGCCATCCCATTGTGTAGGGGAAGGATATTTGAAAAAGATTATCGTACCGAACTGCCAAACGTTTTAGAATTTCTGAAAGTCCGTTTCTTTGTTTGTCAGATAAATCCGGCAGACGTAATACATGTTGTTTTGGAACGAGTAGAGTTTCAAACGGCCAGATTGCCCAGAACGGTACCACCACCATCCAGTATTCATTATCCAGAACAATCCGGACTTTTTCCTTTTTCTCCAACTCAATATAATCTAGAAGCAGATTCTTATTCTCTTTTCGAAAATAGTTATATTGGCTTTCGTTTTCTTTAAATGCCTCAGTAGGAAGAGCTGTCTCAGCCCAAATCTGTCCATGCGGGTGTGGATTCGAACATCCCATAATATCACCTTTATTCTCGAAAAATTGAACCCACTGGTATCGTTTCCCTAACTCCGCGGTTTCGTTTGCCAACGCATCGATTACGCCGCGTATTTCTTCACAACTCATCATCGGTAATGTCAGATCGTGACGAGGTGAAAAACAAACAACACGGCAAATTCCTTCGACCGATTCCTGCTGAAGAAGAAGATGCTTAGTTTCAGATTTATGCTCGCTCTTAGGGAGAAGGGCAGTAAAATCGTTATCGAAAACGTAGGTTCCTTTATACGGCGGGTTTGTTTCGCCATTCGCTCTTAAATTTCCCGGACAAAGGTAGCAATTCGGATCGTACTCCGGCCGTTGGGTTGATGGGAGTGTTTCAATTTTTCCCTGCCACGGCCTCTTGGTTCGCTGTGGTGAAACAAGAATCCATTGATCCGTCAGAGGATTGTATCGTCGGTGTGGTGAAGATTCAATTAAATCCATAATCTAAATTCATTTAATTCTGATAGTTTGAGTTTGTCGAATTCCGTCTATTTCAAAGAATGAAAATCTTCTGCCAAAATCAATAAGTACTTTCTTTTGATACGGATTGAATATGTCGGAAACAATTCGTTAATTAACTTTCACTAATATAATAACTTTATTAACTGGTACGATTCATTAATCCACAACAATGTGAGTGAATATTTTTTATTCTCAAAATCATTGAAAGTATTTTCAACATAAATCACATACGAGGCAAGCAATGAAATTCTTTTACAAAATCATCATTGTTGCGATGTTGGTTAGTTCTACCCAACTCTTCGCGCAAAAATTCAAAGACCTGGCGCTTACTCCGCCGATGGGATGGAACAGCTGGAATACATTCGCGTGTAATGTCGACGAAACGCTTATTCGCGGTATGGCCGATGCCATGGTTGCGACAGGAATGAAAGACGCAGGGTACACATATATCGTCATCGACGATTGCTGGCAAGGAGTTCGCGATAGTCTCGGTTTCATTCATCCCGATCCAAAACGGTTTCCATCGGGAATAAAAGCGTTGGCCGATTATATTCACTCAAAGGGATTAAAATTCGGTATCTACTCGTGCGCGGGTATCAATACTTGCGGCGGCTATCCGGCAAGCCGCGGCCATGAATATCAGGATGCAATCACGTATGCATCATGGGGAGCCGATTATCTGAAATATGATTGGTGCAACACAGACGGATTGAGCGCAGTCGGCGCCTATACAACCATGAGTATGGCATTAACGGCGGCAGGTAGGCCGGTAGTGTTTAGTTTATGTGAATGGGGAAACAACAAGCCATGGTTGTGGGCCAAAGATGTCGGCCATTTGTGGCGGACAACCGGTGACATTTACAGGTGTTGGAATTGTGAACTCAATTACGGAACATGGACTACTTTCGGTGTTACAAAAATCATCGATATGCAAACCGGATTGCGTGAGTATGCAGGACCTGGTCACTGGAACGATCCCGACATGCTTGAAGTCGGAAACGGCATGACGGTTAATGAGGACCGCGCACATTTCTCGATGTGGTGCATGCTGGCAGCTCCCTTAATTGCAGGCAACGATCTTCGTAATTTGAGTAAAGAAACGAATTCCATTCTTACAAATAAAGAAGTCATCGCAATCGATCAGGATTCACTCGGTGTTCAGGGATTCAGGCAATTGAATTTTGGAGATTTGGAAGTGTGGGCGAAACCGCTGAAGAATGATGAAGTAGTCGTGTGCTTCTTTAACCGCGGCGACAAACCGAGGAAGATCGAACATGATTGGAAAAAATACGGCATGCAAGATGGCTTTTCGAAAATGGATATCAAGTTTGATAAAAAGGTGTATAACGTCCGCGATTTGTGGTTGAAGAAGGATGTCGGCACAACGGATGAAATTTTTAAAGCCGAAGTACCGGCTCACGATGTTGTGATGGTAAGATTGAGTAAATAGGCTGCCGCACTTTCACGGGGCGGTTATTATTGGTGGAAGATTTTTCGGTATTGCCCCTCGGAGAGGTATGTTTTTTTCAAGCAGACGTCTAATTCAATACAAGATTGTACGAACTAGCCACAACTTTTTTAAGAAAGATGTGGCTAGTTTTTTTGTTTTTGTTTGTGTCCCTTTTTATCCTCTCTCACAATATTCTGGATATGTGCTAACTTTTTTTCTAACGATTGATGCATGATTTGCAGTTCAAGGAGTTCTGCAGAACGGATTTCGTCGATCTTAGCATGAAGCTGCTGCAGCATCACTTCAGATTTTAAGTTAACCTGATAATCAAGTTCGGCTTTGAGGCGATCTTTTATCTGTGCGCGATTCTGGCTCATCATGATCAAAGGAGCTTGCATCGATGCTACGACCGCAAGAAGAAGATTAAGAAAAATGAATGGATATGGATCGAAGGGCACGAATAAGATTTCGGCCAAATTTAATGCGCACCAGGCTAACACACAAATGAAGTAGATAATAAGAAACATCCAGCTTCCGACAAAGTCCGAGACTTTATCCGCGAGTTTATCGCCGAAGCTCATTCGCTCATCCATTTCCACATTTGCATTTTTAGAAGCCAGCGATGTCACAAGTTCGTTGGTTGCGCGCAGGCGTTTTCCTATCTCGCTTATCACAGAGATTGAGACAGTCGGATGATGGGTCAAAAAATTAATAAAATCTTTCCGGTTCATTTCGAGTAATTTACAATCATCGACTGCGTTTGCAGTAGCTGTTCTTGGCAATCCATCGATGATAGAAAGTTCACCGAAAAAATCACCTTTTGATAAAAGCGACACGCGAATTTCTTTCGTCTTGTTATCGCCAGGTATAGAAATTTCGACCGAGCCTTCTTCAATGATGAACATCGAGGATCCAATATCGCCTTTTCGGAATATGACGTCGTGTCTCTTCGCTGGATGCGGATGCCAGAGCGAAGTTATCGTCTCAAGTTCGGTCGGAGAAAGTTGTTGAAAGATTGGAATTTTGGTGAGAAATTCTTGAGCGATCATATTGTTTCCTGTAATCGAATAAGAAAACATATACTGCAAAGAATACGGCCTGACTATGATATTAAAAAACCTCAATAGAAGCAAATGTGAATAATCATACCGATTTGCTCGTTCTCATTACAGAATTGTTGAATGAAAAATCTTGTTTGATTGATTCGAAATAGAGGGTTATATTGAATTAATAATAGAATTATATCTCTAAAATATCAGGTTTTGCTATGCATAAAATTAAGAGTTTTTTGATTATCAGTATGTTCATTGTTCCTGTAATTTCATCTATTTTCGCCCAAGAACAAGCAAATCAAACAAACAAACCGGTTATCGGACGCGAACGATTACTAATGGATCCGGGATGGCGCTTTGCCTTTGGCCATTCGTTCGACGTCGGGAAAGACTTCAACCACGCAACAGGATATTTTTCTTACTTTACCAAAGCGGGATATGGAGACGGGCCTGCGTCGAAAGACTTCGATGATCGCGCCTGGCGGAAACTCGATCTCCCGCATGATTGGTGCGTAGAACTTCTCTTCGACTCACGCGGTGGACATAGTCATGGATACAAAACAATCGGACGCGACTTCCCGCAGAACAGTGTAGGATGGTATCGAAAAACTTTTTCGATTCCCGAATCGGATCTCGGTAAACGCATCTCTATTGAATTCGACGGTGTTTTCCGAAATTCAATTGTATGGGTAAATGGATTTTATCTCGGGACGGAACATAGCGGTTACTCCAGTTTCAGCTATGATATAACCGACTATCTGAATTACGGCGGCGATAACGTAGTCGCTGTTCGAGTCGATGCAACAATGGAAGAAGGTTGGTTTTATGAAGGAGCTGGAATTTATCGACACGTCTGGCTTACTAAAACAGCTCCGCTTCATGTTGCCAGGCATGGAACGTTTATCACCACAGAATTGAAGAATCGCATCGCTCGCGTTACCGTCCGCACTACCGTTGTAAATGAATCGAAGAATAATTCTGTTTTTGACATTGAAGAAAACATCATCGATGCCGAAGGCAAGACAATAACTTCAGGTTCCAGAAAACATGTTTCGCTTGGTTCCGGAAATCAGCAGGAATATTTCAGTTCCTACAATCTTACCAAACCTAAATTATGGTCAGTCGTAAAACCGTATCTGTATAAGCTTCAAACAATCATTCGATCGAATGGCAAAGTGATCGATGCGTATGAAACCGTATTCGGAATCCGAACGGTTCGTTTCGATCCGAATGAAGGTTTTTTCTTGAATGGAAAACATTTGAAAATTCTTGGTACTTGTGATCATCAAGATCATGCCGGTGTTGGTACCGCAATCCCCGACGCTCTGCAAGAATACCGCGTCCGGCGATTAAAAGAAATGGGTAGTAATGCAATTCGAACATCGCACAATCCTCCCACACCGGAATTTCTCGATGCGTGCGATCGTCTCGGCATGCTCGTTCTCGATGAGAACAGGCTGATGGGAATTAACGAAGAGCATTTGCAATGCCTCGAACAGTTTATAAAGCGGGATCGCAATCATCCTTCTGTGATTCTATGGTCATTAGGAAATGAAGAATGGGCAATCGAAGGCAACATCAAAGGTGCGCGCATTACCGCGACGATGCAGAATTTTGCTCGGCATCTCGATTCGTCACGTGCCTTCACAGTTGCGAGCAGTGGCGGATGGGATGATGGAATCGGGACAGTGAGCCAAGTCGCCGGATTTAATTATATCGTACATGGAAATATCGACGAGCATCATCGACAATTTCCATGGCAGGCAGGGATCGGCAGTGAAGAAACCAACACAATAGGTACTCGCGGTATATATGAAACAGACGATGCTCAAGCCCACATGGCTCCGAAAAATCTTGCGGCTGATAATCCGAGTGCAGAGTTTGGATGGAAGTTTTATACCAGCCGTCCTTTTTTATCCGGACTTTTTTATTGGACCGGATTCGATTATCGAGGTGAATCGAATCCTTATGGCTGGCCTGCGGTAAGTTCGCAATACGGAATTCTTGACGTTTGCGGATTCCCGAAGGATATTTTCTATTATTTCAAGTCATGGTGGGGTAATAAACCTGTGTTGCACATCGCGACGCATTGGAATTGGCATGAAGAAAAACAGATAGATGTTCGAGTGTACAGTAATTGTGATGAAGTCGAGCTCTTCTTAAACACGAAAAGCCTGGGACGAAAACGGATGGAAAATAATTCGCATCTGGAGTGGCCTGTCAAGTATGAACCGGGTACTTTAATTGCTTATGGTTATAAAAATAATGAGAAGGTCATAACCGATAAAATTGAAACGGCAGGCGAACCGGCCGCAGTCAAGATTATTCCCGATGGCGGGTCTATTATAAAGGCAAATGGCGAAGACGTGTCGGTGATTACAATTCAAGTGGTTGATTCTTTAGGAAGAATTGTGCCTATTGCAGGAAATGAAATTTCATTTTCGCTTAAGGGGCCCGGGAAAATAATTGGAGTAGGAAACGGTGATCCATCGTCGCATGAATCCGACAGGTACATTGAGAGCGTTCAACAGTTAAAAATTGAAAACCTATGCGCTCGTGTTGAGCTATTGACGGAACCAAATCCCGATGTAAAATTCGATGCTGATGATTCGTCATGGCCAAAAGCACTCGATGAACAAGGCAATTATAATGTTAAAGCAAATGATTCGGCAAAGACAGTCGTGATTCGCGGTACATTCAATCTGCTCGATTTTGATGAAAGCGCTGAAGTAACACTATGGCCGAAAAGTTTAGGCGAAGAACAAGCCGTGTATATTAACGGATGTTTGATTAGTGGAAAGATTAAACGTGACGATTCCGTCCGGCCTTATAAACTCGATCATGCGATACTCCGTAAAGGAAAAAATATTTTTGCCGCTGCAGGCTCTCCGTTGAAAAAAAGACTTCAATACGATATTTTGAATACGGATCCTGGTATTGTACAATTCGTCAAACTGGCCGGTACTTGGAAGCGGAAGGTGTTTAATGGCCTGGCACAAGTTATAATACAATCGGACAAGCAACCAGGCGATATAGTATTGACTGCTGCTTCTGCCGGTTTGATGGATGCTGTTTTAAAAATTCAAGCAGAGAAAGTCTTGTCACGTCAGGCAGTTCCTTCGAAGGAATAAAATGAAAAATAAGCTTAATAAAATTCGTTTCTGGGTAATTCTGATTTTTTTAGTTTCATCTGTTCATTCCCAATCTGGATTTATTCAAATCAATGGAACACATTTCGTGTATGATGGGAAACCGTACTATTTTGTCGGCGCCAATTTTTGGTACGGATGCTATCTCGGCTCGACAGGCGTCACTGGAAATCGCGAACGGCTTCTTCGCGAACTCGATCGTTTGAGAGATGCGGGAATTAATAATCTAAGAATTCTCGGAGCATCGGAAGCATCAAAAGCATCTGACGCAATTACACCGGCGATCCAGACATCACCTGGTGTTTATGATGATTCGCTTCTAGTCGGATTGGATTATTTACTTTCGGAAATGAACAAAAGAAATTTACATGCAGTCATTTTTTTGAATAATTTCTGGACATGGTCCGGAGGAATGTCACAATATGAAACATGGTTCCCGGTTAAAGGTTCAGTATTTTATCAAAATAGTCTGGCAAACACCGATTACAGGGAATATATCTTCGATCTTGTCAATCGAGTAAATACTGTTTCAGGATTACGTTACTATGAGGATTCGGCGATCATGGCGTGGGAACTCGCCAACGAACCCCGGCCGGCTGGAAGCACTGCAATATTTGATAATTGGATTGACAGTACTTCTTATTATATCCATTCAATCGACCCGAACCATCTTGTAACTACCGGTAGTGAAGGAACGATCGGATCGAATGGTTCGGAATCGATTTTCATAAGTGCACATCAAAGTTTGTTCATCGACTACGCAACAATCCATCTCTGGGCGTACAACTGGAGATGGTACGATCCGATGCACCCGGTTACCGGTGCAGAAAGCTATTCGTCGGCTTTAGTGAAGGCGAAAGCTTATATACAAGAACACATTGCTCTTGCAAGAACATTGAACAAACCGTTGGCAATGGAAGAGTATGGTTTGCAGAGAGATTCTTCGGCATTCAATCCCGGAAGTCCGACTACATATCGTGATCAATATTTCAACGAATTGTTGAAGTTGATTTACGACAGCGCTGCTGCAGGCGCGCCGATCGCGGGTTCGAATTTCTGGGGTTGGGGAGGAGAGGGACGAAGTCCAAATTCCAATTTTAGATGGCGACCTGGCGATCCTTTTGTCTGCGATCCGCCGATGGAGGCGCAAGGATTAAATTCTGTTTACGATACTGATACATCTACAATTAGCATTTTTAAAAAATATTCTATCATGATGTCGAATTTAGAAGATTCAATTGACGTTTATGGTAGACCTGTGGTTAAGAGATTTCGCCTGTACCAAAACTATCCGAATCCGTTCAATCCTGTTACGACGATTGAATACGATCTGAATGAACCGATCAATGTGCAGATAAAAGTTTACAATACTCTAGGACAATGTGTCGCCATCCTTGTGAATGACCATCAATTTGCCGGACATCATGTTACTACATTCGACGCAGGTAAACTATCTTCAGGCATTTATTTCTATCATCTAATTGCCGGCAGTCATAGGGATAGCAAAAAGATGGTTGTTGAAAAATGACTCAAAGTCTCTGGAACATTGTTTTATTATAGCTGTTGGCAATTATCGTCGGGATAATTGCAGAAGAAGATGCGAGATTGATTTATCCAATGGAAGATATAGGCGACAAAGATTGACTTTAATTAAAGAAAAACTGAATTTAAAAAATAACTTTTGATTCTGGTACAAAATTAAATGTTGATATTAAAAAAGTATTAGAAATAAATTAAGGAGAATAATATGAACATTGTCAAAATAATTTTATTATTATTAATATTATCGATGATCGTACCACAAATTAGTACTTCTCAATCCAGAATACATTTTGCAGGTAAAAACATATTTATAAGCGGATTAAATATTGCATGGGTAAATTTTGCCAATGATATTGGACCAGGCGCACCCGATCTCACCCAATTTGATATTGAATTTCAAAACGTGAGCGGCAATGGCGGGAATGTTATGCGGTTTTGGCTCAATACAAATGGGGCGAGTACTCCTGATTTCGATATAGATGGATATGTGACAGGGCCTGGATCTTTTGCAACTGCAGATTTAAAGCAAATACTGGATCAGGCTCAGCGGGATAACGTTGGATTGATTCTATGCTTGTGGTCTCATGATATGCTGAATCAGTCAGAGTTGGATACTGTGAGGTTGCACCGCAATGCTAAACTGCTGACTGATACAGCCTATACCAACGCCTATATCCGCAATGCGTTGATTCCAATGGTGGATTCCGTAAAAGGACATCCCGCTATCGTTGCATGGGAAATTTTTAACGAACCGGAAGGTATCTCAAATGAATATGGCTGGGGCGGACGTGATCACGTTCCAATGGCAAGTATTCAGCGCTCTGTTAATTTAATGGCTGGTGCAATTCATCGAACCGATCCGAAAGCTCTTGTTACAAGCGGTGCGGTGACTTTTCAAACATTGACCGATGTGAATGTTGTTGCAAAAGTTTCAACTCGTGGATCGGAACTTTTCAATACATTCTCTCCTGAACAAAAATTGAAAATCGTACATGAATTTAATCTTCACCACAGGACGATTCTGACCGTCGATGAATATCTTACATATCTTGAAGAAATTGAGCCCCTCTCGAATTCTAATTTTTATAGAGATGATCGGTTGATAGCTGCCGGAAAGGATTCTCTCGGGACGCTTGATTTCTATTGTGTACATTATTATTCTCAGAACGGCGCTTCTTATTGCCCATTCCTTTTTCCTTGTTCACACTGGAAACTGGACAAAGCAGTTGTTCTCGCTGAATTTAGTATGCAAGCGACTAATGGAGTGGCCAGTCTCGATCTTTTTCCCTTCTTGTATCTGAATGGATATGCAGGTGCAATAGTATGGTCGTGGACAGATTTCGGACCGACTGATTCAGCGGCGGATACCTGGTTATCTTTGAATTACATGTATGATAATTATCCAGACGATGTAACCATTGACCTGCAAACAGATATAAAAGAAATTGCATCTGGAGTTCTACCAACGAAGTATTCGTTATCACAGAATTATCCAAATCCATTCAACCCGACAACAACGATTGATTTTTCGCTGCCAAAGGTGTCAAATGTAAAGTTAATTGTCTATAATATTTTAGGCCAACAAGTAAAAATGATTCTCGAAGACAGACTTAATCCGGGGAATTATTCGATAACATTCGATGCTAGCAGTTTTGCTTCAGGCATATACTTTTATCGGCTGGAAGCATGCGGCTTCAATTCGATGAAGAAAATGGTGCTGATAAAATGAGCGCCAAGGTAAACTATTCCTGATCTTGTCAGGTGAAGAGGGAGGGCGCTCTACTCTAAGTCCTGACCGTGGTGAAACTCTGAACGCCACGTAGCAAGGAGTCGGTATGAGACGGGAAACGGTTTCATGCTAAGCGACTCGACAATGTAACCTTAAAGGGTGCTATGCAAACAACCAGGTCGTAACAATATGTGAAGGCACAGGTAGCCTCGTAAAGACAAGTTGAGGTGGACGAGTCCCTATTTTATGGGCGAAGTCATTAACAATTGATCGAGAATAGAGAGAATACGATCATGTGTCACCTCCGGGGTATGAGCGACGACATGGCTGGAAAGAACAGGAATGGGACTTGGGAAGCCCTCGCTGTCCCAGAAGAAAAAGAAAGATGGAGAAGAGCCCTCTTATAAGGAAACGAAAGAGAGGGGAGATGGCAGGGTGGCGGATGGAGTCGTAGTACCGATGAAGACGTGGAAACACGACAGAGGGAAGGGCTCCTGCTGAAAGAAAACTTACAAAGAAACAAAGGAGCGTGTATTGCGTGAGCTACCAAACACAGAGTGGCTTCGGGAGTTTCAGAAGAAGTTGCATGCAAAGGCGAAAGAGGAGCCGAGGTTTCGGTTCTACAGTTTGTACGATAAGACCTATCGTGCAGATGTATTGGCTGAAGCTTATCGCAAGGTGAAAGCCAATGGTGGAGCAAGCGGGGTAGACGGAGAGACCTTCGAGGATATTGAGAAGAAGGGAATCGAAGACTATCTTGCAGAACTTCAGCTTGAGATGAAGGAACGTCGTTATGTGCCGAAACCGGTACGGCGAGTATATATTCCGAAAGCGAATGGAAAGCAACGTCCATTGGGCATACCAACCATTCGTGATCGTGTGATTCAGACAGCGTTCTTGTTTATGCTGGAGCCGATCTTTGAGTCGGATTTTGCCGACTCAAGTTATGGATTCAGGCCGGAGAAGAGCGCGCATGATGCGATACGGGAAATATACAAATATCTGAACTGGGGATGTGTTGAAATTTACGATGTAGATTTGGAGAAATACTTTGACACGGTAGATCACGGCAAACTTATGAAACTTGTAGCCCGACGAATATCGGATGGCGAGATTCTACGAGTAATACATCAGTGGTTAAGCTGTGGCTATGTCGAAGATGGCCAGCATCGCCAGAGTAAACAAGGCACACCTCAGGGAGGAGTTATCAGTCCGTTACTGGCAAATATTTATTTGAATCCAGTAGATCATGCGTTCAAGCGAGAAGGACTTGGAACAATCAGAAATGGTTCCATCCATCTTGTACGGTATGCAGATGACATGATGATTCTGGCACAACGGAATCTGGAAGAGGGTGTAGGTATCCTAAAGCACTATTTGGAGCGGCTGGGATTGCACCTGAACACTGAGAAGACACGCACACTCAAGCTTAATACAGGAATGAGTGTTGACTTCTTAGGATTCCGATTTCATAATGCCAGAAGCAGAAAGACCGGCACTCGTATGATACTGGTGTACCCAAATCCGAAAAGTCAGGAACGCTTCCGTGCTACAGTACGGAAATATGTTCACCATTCAATTCCACTAAGAGTGAAGGAGCAGGTGAATAATCTGAACCGCTATCTATGTGGATGGATGGGATATTTCAGGTTAGGACATGGATCATCGGCATTGCACGATCTGGCGAATTATGTTAATAAACGGATTCGGCATGTTGTTTGGCGACGTAGAGGGAGACGTGGATATGGATGGGGTAAGTTGACGTCGGAATATCTTTATGGTCAACTTGGACTATTCAATGATTACCACGTTGCACGACTTTCACCGTAGTATGTTAAGCTTTCAGGAAAGCCGTATGAGGGAAAACCTCACGTACGGTTTGACGAGGGTTCAATAGGATAACAGGATGATGGCTTGCTTGAGAGGGACACTTTTCCGAAAGGAAAGAAACGGTCGGGGCTCACAGAGTCTGTACATCACTGCACTATTGTCCTACTCTACAATTTTATTTAAAGTAATCGAAAGCAGATAATAGTACACTAAATTTTAATATGAGCCGCGTCGAAGGGTGATGCTTCGTGGCAGGAAAAGACGAGATTATCACTGATCTATCAACAAGGTGGAATGTTATGAATCTTTCTTTTAGGAAATATGCTCTGATAGTCGGCTTGTTTTTTCTTGTAGCCTCTATTAATTCTTATTCGAAGACAATTCTGAATGAAATCCAAGCAAACCGCGACTCGATCTCGGCAGAAATGCAAAATGTTCTTTCGAAAGAATTTGCACTATTCTATCCTTTGTGTATTGATTCTCTTCATGGCGGTTATTTCAGCGATATAAATTATCAATGGCAGTTGGAAGGCCGGCAAAATAAAATGATTGTGACGCAAGCGCGCCATGTTTGGGCTGCATCGAACGCGGCGATGTTTTATCAAACAGACAACTCACTCCGAAATATTGCCGTGCATGGAATTGAATTTCTGCGGAATAAAATGTGGGACCGGCAATTCGGCGGCTTTTATGATCTTGTGACCCGCGAGGGTGATCCCATTCCTGAAAATGGGAAAATTATTAAAAGCGCATACGGAAATTCTTTTGCGATTTACGGATTGGCTTCATATTACAGAACATCGGGCGATACGAATGCTTTGCGGTTTGCGCAGGATGCGTTTCGGTGGCTCGATAAATATAGTTATGATTCACAGTACGGCGGTTATTTTCAATTTCTTTCGCGTAATGGAAAACCGTTCATCCATGGATATCAAGGCACTCCTCCGAAAGATTATAACTCGGCGATTCATATTCTCGAATGTTTAACGGAACTCTACAAAGTCTGGCCTGATTCGACTTTGAAGGAACGTCTCGCTTCACACTTGAAAGTCATCCGCGATATAATGATAACGGATGAGGAATATTTGAAATTATATTTCAGTCGTGACTGGAAGCATCTTTCATACCGAGATTCAAGTGCATCAGTCAGACAAAATAATTTATTATTGGATTATATTTCATTCGGTCACGATGTTGAAACCGCGTATCTAATGCTGGAAGCGTCGGAGACCCTTGGATTGAAAAATGATTCGACGACGTTGAGGATCGCAAAGAAGATGGTCGACCATGTCATAAAGTTCGGGTTTGATAATGAACATGGCGGCTTGTTTGATGGAGGATATTATTTTCGTGGAAAACAACAACCAACCATCGTGAGGAACACAAAAGAATGGTGGTCGCAAGCCGAAGCGTTAAACTCATTTTTAATGATGTCTGAACTCTTTCCGAAAGACGAACTTAACTACTATCAAAAATTTTGCAAGCAATGGGATTATTGTAAACAATATGTAATCGATAGTGAGCATGGCGGATGGTATTGGGGTGGAATTGATATTCAACCGGAACAACGGCAGGCTCCAAAAGCGACAATTTGGAAAGCGAATTATCATACGTCTCGGGCACTCATCAATTGCATCAATAGATTGGAGAGAGGGACAATATCCTATGATCCCGCCCATTATGATCCCGTAAATAAAAATGCCACACCTGAAGCAAAAAAATTATTGGATTACCTTTATTCCATCAATGGAAAAAATATAATCGCCGGCCATCATAATTATATTACGCGGCCGGATACATTTATCAATCGTGTAAAAGAACTGACCGGCAAATCTCCAGAAATATACGGGGTTGATTTCGTCAATTATTATGTAGTGAATTATTCAGAACGTTTAGTCCAGGAGGTCTATAACAAATACAAAGAAGGCTACATCATCACTTTGATGTGGCATGCCGGCCGCAGGACGATCCGCCGTTTGCTTGGAATGAAAGCATTCAAGGTAAGCTGACAGATAAGCAATGGAACGAGTTATTAACCCCGGGTACTGAGTTACATTCACGCTGGCAGGAGCAGGTTGACACGATTGCAAAATATCTGAATGAATTGCAAATACTTGGCGTGCCTGTTCTCTGGCGGCCATATCATGAAGCGAACGGCGTTTGGTTTTGGTGGGGGAACCGAAAAGGTCTAAATGGATCTGCCGGCTTATATAGAATGTTGTACGATCGATTTATCAACTTCCATAAACTTAATAACTTATTATGGGTTTGGAATACAAATGCGCCGCGACAATTGATCGACGATGAAGCTTATGATTACAAGGATTTTTTCCCGGGGACGGAATATGTTGACGTTCTGGCAACCGATATTTATCATGACGATTATCGGCAAAGTCATCACGATCAACTTTACAAACTGGGAAAGGGTAAAATTATCACACTCGGTGAAGTTGGTGAAGTACCCACTCCGGAAATCCTTGAACAGCAACCGATGTGGTCATGGTTTATGATCTGGAGTGATTTTGTGGATACGCATAACACACCGGAGCAAATAAGAAACCTCTATAATTTCCCAAAAATAATCACACATGAAGATTACATAAAAGGAAAATGATGACTAACAATTATAAGTTATTCATTTTTTTTGTTGGCTTATTTTCTTTGTTCTCGACTTGCAATGCAAATCCACGTGAAATCTTAAAACTCGAAAATGGCTGGCGATTTAAACTCGGCGAGATTTCAGGCGCCGAGCAATTGCAGTTCGACGATCACGATTGGCAAAGTGTTATTCTTCCTCATGACTGGGGATGGGAAGACGCGCAGGATGGAAAGAATTATTATCGTGGCCCCGGTTGGTATCGTCTTGATTTAAATGTAGGAATACCTAAAGCAGGGAAACGATATTTTCTTCGATTCGAAGCTGCAGGTTCAGTGGCGGATGTTTACTTGAATGGAAAACTTATCGGACAGCATCGCGGCGCTTTCGGTGCATTTTGTTTTGAAGTGACGAAAAATCTATCATCCACTGGCACAAATATAGTCGCTGTGCGCGTAAGTAATGCACCGGAACCGGATATTGCGCCATTGAGTGGTGACTTCGACATCTTCGGCGGATTGTACCGGCCTGTATATTTAATCACGACCGACGAGATCGATTTTACGCTTACAGATCACGCGTCAGATGGAGTTGTATGGTATCAAACCTATGTTAACGATGAAGAAGCAGTGCTTGATGTGACTTCATGGATTTCGAATACTACGAAAAAATCAGAAAATCTTGTTTTATCTGCATTCGTTGTTGAAAATTCAGGGAAAATAATTTCGAAATTTGATAAACCAATCAGCGTCACGCCGGAAGTAACAGCTCCATATTCAATTCGTCTAGTTGTATCCAAACCGCATTTATGGAATGGCCGCCAGGATCCTTTCCTTTACAAAGCGGTCACAAAATTGCAAACAAAAGACGGCGTTGTGCTCGATGAAATCGAGCAGCCGATCGGTTTGCGTTATTATCGTGTAGATCCTGACAAAGGATTTTTTCTGAATGGAAAACCGTATCATCTTCACGGCGTAAACCGTCATCAGGATCGGCCGAATAAAGGCTGGGCGATTTCCAAGACCGACATGAGAGAGGATATTGAACTAGTCAAAGAAATCGGCTGTACTGTAATTCGTTGCGCGCATTACGAACATAGCAGTTATTTTTACAGTCTTTGCGATACTGCAGGAATTCTTGTCTGGGCGGAACTTCCACAGGTAAACGAGATCAATCCTTCATCTCAATTCGAGGAAACTTCGCGCAATCAATTACTTGATTTGATCAGACAGAACGTGAATCATCCTTCGATATTCGTCTGGAGTTTGTTCAATGAATTATGGCCTGGACGCCCCGATCCGCACCGTGAACTGCTGGACTTGAAAATTGTAGCAAATGGTGAGGATCCAACTCGACCAACAATTGCAGCAACATCTAATGATGTTTTAAAACAGATGAACAAAATTCCCGATCTCCTCGGCTGGAACATTTATTCTGGCTGGTATCCCGGATGGGGAACAAAAGAAGAATTTAGCCGCATACTCGATAGCGGACGATTTATAAGTAGAAATGGGGGCCTTTGTGTAAGCGAGTATGGGGCGGGGGCAAATACAACTCAACACGAACTAAATCCTGCACAACCGAAGACCGACGGTCAATGGCATCCGGAAGAATGGCAGGCATTGGTTCATGAAGCTGCATGGACTGCGATGAAACAACGGCCGTTTGTCTGGGGAACGTTCGTGTGGAACATGTTCGATTTCACAAGTTCGTCTCGGCATGAAGGAGCGATTCCAGGACGAAACGACAAAGGGCTTGTCACTTACGATCGTAAGACAAAGAAAGACGCATTTTTCTTTTATAAAGCGAACTGGTCGAACGAGCCGACACTTTATATTACAAGCCGCCGGTTTGTCGATCGTACCGAACCGTCTACGTATGCAAAGGTTTATTCAAATTTAAAAGAGGTGGAATTATTTGTAAACGGAATTTCACAAGGTAAAAAAGGGAACGTGCAGGATTATGTATTCTTGTGGGAAGATGTAAAATTGAAGCCAGGGAAAAATCAGATCGAAGTACGTTCTTTAAGTGGAGAACAGACTATTCGTGATACCTGTGTGTGGATATTCAATCCAGCCAAAAAATAATTTTCTGCAAAGGTTTATCGGAATTGACTGCTTCCGTGCAGCGTGAAAAGAACTGGATGCAACAAGCGGGAAATGATAACTGATTTATAATTTTGATTGGACGAAAGTATTATTATGCATTATCTTTGTTGGACGCAAATGATTAACGTGTTGCTGATTCTTTTATCTCTGAATCTTTTTCCCGCTCTTGCCCAACAGCAGACTCCTGCAACCCAACATTGCATTATTAGCAATTCGGAACTTCGAGAAGTGAAATCGAACATCACCGGAGAGAACTATGAGCTAATGATTGCATTACCGTACAGTTACTCCCAAGACACGAATAAGCATTATCCGGTTGTTTATTTCTGTGACGGATTTTATGATTTCCCATTGCTTGCGATGATATATGGTGAACAAATTTATGATAAAACAATCAACGAATGTCAGCTGGTCGGGTTTTCATACAAAGGAGATCATTTAGATTATGGAAAGTTACGCACGCACGATTATACGCCGACAAAAATGGAAATCTTTTCAAATTCCGGCGGCGGCAGGGAGTTTTTGAGCGTTATTGAAAATGATTTTATTCCTTATATACAACAGCATTATCGAGTTGACACAAACTTCCGCGTTTTATGCGGGAGTTCGTTTGGCGGACTTTTCACTCTCTATACGATGTTCACCAAACCGTATCTTTTCAATGCATACATCTCCATTAGTCCTGCCGCAAATTGGGATAATGATTGGCTGTTTCGACTCGAGGATGATTTTCATACCAAGCATCCGAAATTGCCCGTTTCTCTTTTTATGACGGGCGCAGAAAAAGAATTTGCCAACTATCCCGATTTTCTGAACGCAATAAAACGATTTGACGAGGTTCTGAAAAAACATAATTATGAAAATTTCAGGTTTCAATTCAGAATTCTTGATGGGGAATATCATTCCGGTTCCAAACCGGAAGGATATGCACGTGGAATGATGTTTGTTTTTGAACCATGGATCACCCATTAAAAAACTAAGAATGAAAAATAATGCACTATACTGTACTTATACTCTTTCATAAATCTGTGAGGATGTATGGGAATGAACTTGACGAAGGTAATCGTATTTCTTTTTTTCGGCTTAATTCTTGTTTCCACTTTATTTGGGCAATCGAATCCGATGGATGCTATTCTGAAGATTAATGAAGAGGGATACTACGAAACACCGGGATTCAACGTTATGGTGTTTGATGATTATTATCCTGATGGGCACCAAGGGGGAGTGACCCTAATCCAATGCGGTACACGGATTGCCGCAAATGGAGATCTCCGGCTTGAACCCGCTGCGGGGCAATGGTCGGCCTTCCCAAAAATGGAGAAAAAAAATATTGATAAAGAAAAAGGGATTATTACAGTCGCTCTATCATATCCTGATACAAATAAAGAAAGAAATAGATTCGATCCAGCGAACGATTCAAGTGTCAGTTTTTCCTACTCCATCAGAACAATCGCGAGTGAATATTCTATTAAGATTGTCGTCGATCTGGAAAGACCGCTGCCCGAAGCTTACGTGGGTAAAGTCGGCTTGAACCTCGACTTTTTTCCTGCTCATTATTTTGGCGAGCATTATATCATGGATACCACGTCGGGAATGTTTCCGCGCATCATGCAGGGAGAAGTGAAGAAGGATGAAAAAGGAATTCTTAAGCCTGTTCTTTTAGCTTCAGGAAAACAGCTGGTGATTGCTCCAGGCACTGAAGAAAAGCAGATAAAGATTGAGAACAGCCGCGGTGATTTATTTTTGATTGACGGAAGGACTATCCATAATAATGGCTGGTTCGTGCTACGTTCTCTCGTTCCTGCGGGATTGACAAAAAATGCGATTGTGTGGACGATTACTCCGAAAATAATAAAAGACTGGCGTTATCAACCGGCGGTGCACGTTTCTCAAATCGGTTATCATCCGAAGCAAACGAAATTCGCAGTTATAGAGTTGGATAAATTAACAAAAGATGTTGAACCAATTCAGTTAATTAAAATTTCTGAAGATAAAAAAACTATTGTTAAAATGGCCGAGAAGCCGGCCTTTTGGGGAAAGTATTTACGATACAACTATCTCCGATTCGACTTCAGCGATGTTGCTGAAGAAGGTATCTACCAAATTAAATATGGAAAGATCGAATCTAATGAATTTGAAATCAGGAAAGATATTTATTCCAAAAATGTTTGGCAGCCGACACTCGAAACTTTTCTCCCTGTCCAGATGTGCCACATGAAAGTGAAGGATCGTTATCGAGTGTGGCATGGACTGTGTCATATGGACGATGCACTCATGGCACCGACAAATTATATTCATTTTGATGGATATTCACAGAAAGAATCAACTTTCACAAAATTTACTCCCGGTGAACATGTTCCCGGCTTGAACGTCGGTGGGTGGCATGATGCTGGTGACGATGATTTAAGGATAGAATCACAGGCAGAAACTGTTTATAAACTCGCTTTGATTTATGAAATATTCAAGATCGACTACGATGCGACAACAATTGATCAAAAGGCCCGCTTGGTTGAACTGCATAAGCCGGATGGCAAACCGGATATTGTAGAACAGATTGAACATGGTGTACGTTCGATTGTAGGCGGTTACGATTCGATGGGAAGGCTTTATCGTGGAATAATTTCTTCATCGCTTGAGCAGTATATTCAGACCGGCGATATCTCGAATGCAACGGATAATCTTGTATATAAAGAAAATGAAATCGATCTGATCACTCATCAACCTTTAAAAAAGGACGATCGATTGGTTTTCACAGAACGGAATCCACGGCATGAACTTCAGACAGCGAAAGCCTTGGCCGCGGCATATCGCGTATTGAAACAAACAAATCCCGAGCTTGCGTGGGAATGTTTGAATATTGCTGCATCACTTTTTCATGAAAACAAATCAGCTGAAGTTCCGGAGCGAATATCTGCCGCTTCAGAACTCTATCTCTCAACAACCGAAAAAGAATTTGAGAATGTCTTGCGTGAAAATATTGATTCTATTTGTAAAAATATCATACAGTATGGAGACGTGATTGGACGAGCGGTAAAAAAGATCAATGATGCTAATATTACGGCCAGAATTGAAAGCGCTGTTAAAAATTGTTTTGAGAATATTTCGGGACAACAAAAAGAAAATCCGTTTGGCGTTCAGTACAAATCTTATGTTTGGGGAGACGGCTGGCAGGTACAATCGTTGGGAGTCAAGCAGTTATTTCTCCACCTTGATTTTCCAAAATATTTTCCAGCCGATAATGTTTTTAATGCATTGAATTTCATTCTCGGTGTTCATCCCGGCGAAAATACAGATTCTTTTGTTTCCGGGGTCGGTGTGCATTCATTGACAACTGCGTACGGGCTCAATAGAGACGATTGGTCATTTATTCCTGGAGGTGTTGCAAGCGGCACAGCGTTGATCCGTCCGGATCTTCCGGAACTCAAAGTATGGCCTTATCTCTGGCAGCAGACTGAATATGTGATGGGCGGAGGAACAACGGATTTTCTATTATTAGCAATCGCGGCAGATAAAATTATGAATAAATAGATTTAGACGAAAGAAATAATGAGCGGTTATCCTACTGCCGTTCGAGCTAGCACACATAAAAGATAAACGCATTATAAATCTTCTGATCTTACACGTTCTTTTATTTAGTTCATGCTGAAAAAGTCAGTTTTACTTGTCAAATATTAGCCTATTGGGTAGTTTGAAGGAAAATATTCCGTCTCCATATGTCGCTCCTTCCGCCTCCACTTCCACCTTCACGTTATTCCGGCGGACGAGCCCGGCCTTCCTGCATAAAGCTAATTTTGAATTCCCCTAATCCCGTTAGGGATGGAATCTCGGTAGAATGATGAATTGAAATAAATTTAGAACCCCGTTTGGGGTGGAATCTGATCTACTCTTCATCGATCCATTCAAATATATATTTATCATCGTATCTGATGTTGAACTCTTTTAATAGATTGAGATATTCTTCCCGAAACGTTTTTTTCTTATGATGATATTCCTGATTGCGGATATAATGAATTACGTTTTCAATATCATCGATTGAATAAGAGAAGGCACCATATCCCTCCTGCCAAGAGAATTTCCCCGATTTGATCCCCGATTCGCGAATGAAACGGGAGGAATTCGCTTTGATGTCTCTGACCAGATCCGATAGTGCTTGTTGAGGTCGCAGTCCGATCATCACATGAACATGATCCCGCATGCAATAGATCGCAAGCAGTTTATGACCATCGTTCTGGACGATAGCTGTGACATATTTTTCAATTTCGTCACGATGTTTGGTTGGTAGGAGATTGTTCCGTCCTTGGACGGTAAAAACAATCTGTATGTGGATTTGAGTGTATGTATTTGGCATAAAGGCTCTTCTCTATATTCCGTTCCTGACGGAACTCAAGTTTAAATGGCTCTTTTTTTTCTACCAAGATTTCAGGCCTACGGCCTTATCTCGTAAAACCGGCCAGGCCAGTGCTCTACATGATTTAACAGACAGATATTTTCCAGGCTCTCCATCAATTATTAGCCTAATGAAAAATGTTTCAGGTTACAAAATTATTAATCAAATAAGCTAACCAGACATGTTTTTGCAGTTTCTCAGCATCAGTCTAAAAAGAAAAGAGCCGGTTCTTTGTAAGAGCCGGCTCTTTTGTGTAAAAAGTGATTTGAAGAATGTTATTTCATCAAGATCAATTTCTTAACGCTGCTGAAGCTGCCAGCTTGTAACTGATAGAAGTATACACCGCTTGACAACTTGCTAGCATTGAAGGTCACTTTGTAAGAACCAGCGTTCTGCTTCTCGTTCACTAATGTAGCTACTTCTCTTCCAAGAACATCATAAATCTTCAGAGTTACATCGCCTTTAACCGGCAAATCGTAACTGATAACTGTACTTGGATTGAACGGGTTAGGATAGTTCTGATTCAATGCAAAGGATTTCGGCAACTCTTGTGGATTTTCTACACCAACTACTACGAGTGACTTAATCGCGCTCGCAGCATAGAGATGTGAGTTATCACTGGTAAACACCGAAACCTGTAGTGTAGGATTGCCCTTAGCATTTGTCAAAGGACCGGTGATTGTTGTCGGGCCAACGATTACTTTCGGGTTCGAACCAAAATTCAGTATTCCACTTGACAAGCTTGTCGTGATATTGACAATAACCGTGTCCTTAGTGGTCACGTTATAATATTTATCACGCGGTATAACTGTGAAGCTTACGTTCGGGCTCTTCGTGGTTACTGAGTCTGTATTAATGGTAACTGCCCACTTGCCATACTGTCCAATTGCTGACAACGGCAGGAACTTTACGCCACTAGCGCTAGTAGCTTTGAATGCACCGCCGACAGTGCTAATACTCACCGTGTTGATGCTATCTTCTGCAGTGAACTTGTGCAAGGAGAACTTTGCCTGACCCTGTACAAACACAGTGTCGGGAATACTGTTACCATTTACTGTCAGGGTATCACCGGCTTTAACTACGCCCTTGTGATTTCTGATGTAAGTGAAGTAGAAAGTTGAATCCGCAGTAGTAATAGCTTTGACGCCTGTGTGGTTCAAAACAAGTTTCTGGCCGCCGCTAATATACGTATAAATACGGTTGCTCGCTGCATCTTGCGCAGTAACTGTAATAGTAACAACGTCACCTGCATGATGGATTGAATCAGCAGCCGCAATTTCTATCTTAAAGCTACTCAAAGAGCCTGTCGCTGCAGATCTTACTAAAGCCGTATCACTATATGCACCAATGGTCGCATATACTTTCTGCGTATCTGCACCGGCAACATAAGTTGTGAATGGGAACGTTGCTACAAGTGTACCGCCAACGCTTGCAACTCCGGCTTTGCCGGCAGTGGCTCTCTTTGAAATAGTCACAACACCGCCACGGTTACTGCCAGTCGACACTGTATCTGCAGACAGCGCAGCAGAATCTGCAGCTACACTAGCAGAATCCGGTTTGGTTGTCGAAGGAAGATGTCCGCGTAAATTACCGCCAGCCAAACCTAAGTCGATGTGGTTGCCATACTGATCCTGTTTTTCAACGTTAAACGTTACGGTCTGTCCGGCAATTGCTGTTGTATCTTTTTTAGGTGTAATAGCAATCTTCGCGAATGCCGCAGGGGTTACCCAAATAGGCGTTGATTTTGTAAGTGATGAACTTGATGCGGCAACTAAAACAACATTGTCGGCACCAGACACTGTGCTGGGCGATACGGTTCTGGTAACTACTCCAGCGCTGGGAAGCAGCGTATCGGCAGCAGTAGTATCCTTAGCTCTTACGAACTTAGCAAATCCGCTTGTTGACGCAAATATATCATAAGCGCTTTCAAGAGGAGATACTTTGACTGCGCCGGGATCGTTGCATAGATTGCCGTATTGATCCCAAACAGTATCAGTTACTGTCAAGCTGGTTGCATACAATGAAGCAACAAGCGAACTGTCGCCAGTGGTCGCAGTTGCACTCAGTTTTGCAGGAATATCGCTTCGATTCTGAATTGTTAGGGTCAGATTGTAACCATTAGAAGCGACAAGGATACTGTCGGGTAATAGAGTTGAAGTGAGAACCTTCGGAGCTTTTCCGTTCGATTTAATATTATTTTCCTTTACTTCTGCTCTAACATTTGTAGAGATCGTATAAGGAATCGCAATACCTACAGCAGTCTTTACTGTGTTAGGATATCCCGATTCTACAATAGCGTTTGTCAATCCAGGTGTGCCAAGGGAAGTGCTTTTACCAAGCTTGCCTGAGATTGTGAAGGTACTTGCCGCTGGACTTGTAAAATCTATCGGGTTTCCATAAGTGTCGCGTAAGAAAGCACGAGCATAAATCTGCTTTCCTGCACCTATAGCTTCTGTTACAGTAGCGTTGTTAACATCGTTTGAATAATCAACTATTATTCCGCCAATTGCACCGTGTGTAATCAAAACGGGTTGTAACTGTGTTGCACCCGATATTTTTATTGTGGGTGATTTTAAATTATGAGATTTTGTTACTTTACCATCATAACTACTTGATGTAAATACAATTGTGTCAAGTCCCACAAAGTACTTACTTGGAGCAAACGTAGCGCTAAGTTGACCACTGAGACTTGTAAATGGGGACTGACCTGTCTCACCACTTAAACTTATTACTGCACCATGAGGTGTCGCTTCATTAGCGTCAATTATCCAATCATCTAGAACCGGGTTATAATATTGGTCAGTAACTGTTAACGTATAAGACACTGTCTGATCTACTGTCAACGTGTCTTTCCCGCTCAACAACGAAACTGAAATGTTTGCCGGATCACCTGGGTAAATATGGAGTTCACCTGATGTAAGCGTATTTCCAGGAGCAGTGAAAACTAATTGAATGTTCTCCGCTTTGGTATATGCCATCGCTGTATAGGTAACAGAGTCCTTGCGATCACTTCTCGTAACAGTTGTAGTTCCCGATAAAGTGCCGTTTCCTTGCGTGCTTGTTCCATTAAGAACTGCTTTTACGTTGGGTATCACACTACCACTCACTACTGCATTCCCAGCCGCATCTTCTAATTTAATGATAGCTGTTATATCATTTTCTCCAGCGTAATACTCACCTGCTGGATCTTGTATCATAGCTATCTTATTATACGCACCCGGAAGAGCAATAAGTTTGCTGAGATTAGCTGAGTTCGCGCCTATACCCTTTTGCGAGAACGCGATGTATGCAGCCGTTGTAGAATCAAAATTTGCCGCCGTCTGTGCCGACTGGAGATACAAACCACTAATCGTAAGTGTATCGGCTGTGCCAGATGATACAGTACTAATCATGAAGGAAATATAATTTTTCATTTTTAATTTTACCGTAGTCTGGCTAGTTTGAACGATACCTAATGCAGCAAAACCTGTGGTATCAATTTTTAAACCACCAACCGGAGACGCTGTTATTGTCACAACAGAATCCGTCACGAAAGTATAATTAGCTGGCGGTTTAATTTGCACAGAATCAGTCGCGGTTGCTATCAAATTTCCCGCAACAGTTTCCACCACTGTTATATTGGCGAGTTTATACTTCGCTGAATCGCCGTAGGTGGTCTTAGTATGCTGTAGCGGAATGTACGTGGTGTCACCTTTTAAAAAGGTCACCCCAGCTCCAGCAGCGTACGCGGTTGAAATACCTAACGCTCCTATAAGCAAGACGCTCAATAGAAGAGGCATCCATCCGACTTTTTGAAAACCGAAACGTGTTTTTAGCATTTTACCTCCTATTTAATGATTTCCTATTTGTGGATTGATGATTACACGAATTAATGGAGTTATCTATTGATAGTTGAATTGCACCTGTTTACCCGCTTAATAATAATATTTCTCTTGCCGCCAAGGCAAAACTTACTGTGACCAAAATACACCTTACTCTAAAAATTCAAGCTCCTGCCTTTTAAGAATTCTTATAAAATAACTAACGAAATAATCAGGAATTTTTGTTACACCTTCGCTTGACCGGCAAGATCAACCGGTGTTATCTTGCATTGGTTGGAAAATATAACGAGACTTATACAATAAGTCAAGCTTTTTTAAAAATATTTTCATTTTACACTTATTTTCCACCACTATAAAAACCACCCTGGAAACGGCTCTTTTCAATTATTTGTGTATCGGAATAATGCCGCAAAACTTTAGCCCAAAAAACTACTGATATTCCCTTGTAGTTTTAGTTTATGTTCTTTTGGCGATTCTTTAAAATAACGTTTCAAACTCAAATTTAGTCTCTATCTATATTACAATTTAGTCTCTATCTATATTACAATTTAGTCTCTATCTATATTACAATTTAGTCTCTATCTATATTATTATAGAGACATACAATCTTAATAAGCGCACAAAGAGTATGTGAAATATTTCAATTATTGTCAAGTGATAATTAGATACATGTGACGTAGGTCACCTTCAGGCACTCATCTATCAAAATTGATACCAAGTTTGTTATTAAAATTCATCCTTTTTAAAAATAAGCAATCTCTTGTCGTTTGGTCTGCGACAAAAATGTGATTACTCTGTCAGATGGAACTGAATAACGCTCCACCAAATCAGCCGTGTATAAGTGGTGGAGCGTGATCCTCGTAGAAAACATAAGAAATCAAAATGCTAAAGCTCCGTCTCGAACTGTGGTGTCACATACGACGGAGCGATACTCAGTTGTTTTTCAATGGATTACATAGATATATCGCTCCATCGCTATTCGATGGTGATGAGAGATGGAGCTTTGTTTTTTCATCTTGCGATTTCTATAAAGATACCGTCCCGCCTCTGTTTAAATTGCTCCAAGGCGGGACTTCTCCCGAAGGGATGTGCCAAAGGCATGGATTCCCAGATTCCCAAAGATGAATGCGCAAGTATAAATAAAGGGCATGTTACAAATTGTCGCACACTTTTTCTGATGACAAATTTTGGATAATACAGTGAAATTTTTCTTTAATACAGCAAGAGTTTTTTTTAACTACACATTTTTTCAAGGAAATCGAAAAAATGAAGATTCCAGATAGAAGATTATAAATATTGATGAGCGACGAAACGCATCGAAGCAATAAACAAACAATGAAAAAGCCAGAAATCTTCGATCTCCGGCTTTTCTAAAACATTCTTCATTCTGTAATCTTAATTCTAAATTCTCTTGTGTCCCCAACGAGATTTGAACTCGTGTTACCGCCGTGAAAGGGCGATGTCCTAGGCCACTAGACAATGGGGACTAGAAAATGAAGAATGCAGATTGAAGAATGGTGAATATTATTTTTCTATCCTCGAAGCAGTCTTGGCAGATGACACAAAAATTGAGATTAATTCATCCGTTTCTTTGTGTAACTCCATGAAAGTTTTTTCTTCAATCAAATGTAATTCAAAGAGCAACTCCAACCAATATTGGTCTCATCGGCTTCTTCAAGCACGATTCGTATCTTTGCTGCAAAGTCCGCACGAGACTTTGCCCGGCATGCTGACCGATAATTCGCTCCGACGGATGTTCCGGAACGAATTAATTGTTTTTTCAGAATCTCGGAAGAAGTACTCTTCTGTAAATTTTCTGACACTCCAATGATTGAGAGTGCAAACTTTTTTGTTCTCGATTTAAGATCCTCGGCCTTATTATGGCGTTTCTCCACCCTTCAATCTCAAATCTTCAATCTTAAATCTTAAATCTGCATTCTCTTGGGTGACCAGAGGGAGTCGAACCCTCGACCTCCAGAGCCACAATCTGGCGTTCTAACCAACTGAACTATGGTCACCATGTTGAATCCGAATAATGCTTTCGTAAAGCATCGTAGCAGGCGTTTCCGCCTTCGGCGGATCCTCATTCCGACTATGAACTTCGTTTGGTGGATCACGAAGTTCAGTCGGAATGGGACTAACCAACTGAACTATGGTCACCGTGTTGAACAAGTAAAAAGGAAAAATTAAAAAGAAATGAAAAACCTTCTCACATCTTCTAATTTTTACTTTTACTTTTTTTCTTCAAACTCTTGTGACCCCGACGCGAATCGAACGCGTAACCTACAGCTTAGAAGGCTGTTGCTCTATCCAGTTGAGCTACGGGGTCGATTCGTAAGCCTTCACGTGGTTATAATTTTTTCTTCCCGGGTTCCAACGAGAAGTCTTCTGAAACGCGCAACCTCTAATCCTGATTTCTCTTGTCAATTGATTTCTGAGATTATAGGTTCTCATCCAAACGGAAATTGAATATATAATATAAGGATTTGCTAGAAAAGTGTCAAGAAAACCGCGAATTTTCCTTGAATTCAGATTCTGACGGGGAAAATTCATTTCGCCCTTATCAACTTTTATGGAATTCTATCAATTTCTATTAAAGAATGCGCATTAATCTGACGATAATTAATGTTGGATGGTTGTATGAATAGAAAATCTTTTTGTCTATGAGTGAGGTTCTCCATTTTTATTTATTAACGGGAGAAAAATGGATTGTTGGGAATATAAAAAATGTGGGAGACAACCTGGCGGGGCGCGTGCTGCCGAATTAGGTGTGTGTCCTGCTGCAATGGAGTTTCGTGTGAATGGAATTCATCACGGAAATAATGGCGGCAGAACGTGCTGGGCATTGGCAGGAACATTATGCGGCGGAAAAGTACAGGGAACATTCGCAACAAAGATCGCAAATTGTCTGTCCTGTGAGTTTTACAAGCTCGTCGAAAAAGAAGAAGGTCATTTTTTCCAGACAACCAGACAGATAATTTCTCACTTAACCAAATGAAGATTTTTTTATGCTCGTGAATCGCGGACACGTAAAGAATAATCCCGAGACATTATGGGAGGAGCGATAGCTTATGATGAAACGCTTTCAAAAATTGCGCATCAGAGAAAAATATATCCTTCTGACGGTTGTCATTTTTGTTCTCATCGGTGTTTTTCTCTCGATCTTTTTCCCGCAAAGGCAAAAAAGCGGATTGTCCGCCTATCTGGAGGACAAAGCAAGGGTGATCGCTCAGATTATTGCGCTTAATTCACAAGCCGGAATGATATTTGAGGATGCAGTATCGATTAAAGGAATCATTAATCCTTTGACAAAAATTCCCGACATAAGCTTTACGGTGGTGCTAAAAAAGGATGGGAAAGAGCTTACTGGGTTTAACGAAGAAAAAGCAGCGCCGTACGATAAAGAATTACAACGAACTGCCGCATCGGCGAAAGAAGAAACAATTGATGAAGAAGATGTTCTTATAATCTCGACTCCGATCGCTTCCGGGAAAGACCGGTTAGGCACGGTCATCCTGGGTATCGATAAATCAAACTTACATTCCGATGTCGCTATCAGCCGTTGGATTACTTTTATTGTAGCACTTGTTCTATGTGTCATCGGAGTTATCGTATACACGTTTATCACAACGAGATATATTTCTAAACCTGCACAACAAGCGGCAGATATGCTGGATGAAATGGGAAAAGGTCATCTCGGCAACAGAGTTACCGTTACAAGTGAAGATGAAATTGGCCACATGATGATCATCATGAATAAATTCGCGGATGATATTCAGTTTAACGTGATTGGTTCAATGCAGAAAATTTCTGAAGGCGATTTAAGCGTAAATGTCGCAATGCGCGATACGAACGATGAAATTGCTCCAGCGTTACAGCGAATGGTTTCTACACTCAGCGATTTGATCGAAGAGACAAATCGTTTGACAAACGAAGTAGTCGACGGTAATTTGAAAGCTCGTGGAGATGAAGATAAGTTCAGAGGAAGTTATCGTGAAATAGTTGAAGGAATTAATAATACTCTCGATGCATTGGTAGCTCCTGTGAAAGAAGGAGCCGACGTCCTTGCGGTTATGGCATCAGGCGACTTCAGAGTGCGAATGGAAGGGGAATATCATGGCGATCTGGAGTTATTGAAGAAGAGTATTAACACCGTAGCTGAATCTCTCGACAATGCATTCCAAAAAGTTCTCGAAGCAGTCGAATCGACTACAGGCGTTAGCGCAGAAATTTCATCGAGCACCGAACAGATGGCGGCGGGAGCACAGGAACAAACTTCTCAGGCAGGAGATGTTGCTTCAGCCGTTGAAGAGATGACACGCACGATCATAGAAAATTCGCGCAATGCGAGCGAAGCGGCCGGTACTGCAAAGAAGTCGAAGGATGCTGCAGAACAAGGCGGCGATGTAGTTCGGCAGACTGTCACCGGAATGAATCGTATCGCTGATGTAGTTCGTAAATCTGCAGTCACTATTCAGGAGCTCGGTAAGTCGAGCAATCAAATCGGTGAGATTGTCAGCGTGATCGATGATATTGCCGACCAGACAAATCTTCTTGCCCTCAATGCGGCAATCGAAGCGGCGCGTGCCGGAGAACAGGGACGTGGATTCGCGGTTGTTGCCGATGAAGTGCGCAAACTTGCTGAACGAACGACAAAAGCCACAAAAGAAATCGCTCAAATGATAAAGAAGATTCAATCGGAAACTTCAGGCGCTGTAACTGCAATGCAGCAGGGAACGAAGGAAGTTGAAAACGGTATCCAATTGACCGATAAAGCAGGAACGGCTCTGGATGAAATTGTATCCGTGTCACAAAAAGTAACCGATATGGTCACTCAGATTGCGGCGGCAAGCGAAGAACAGTCGGTCACCAGCGAAGAAATTTCGAAGAATGTTGAGGCGATTACAACCGTCACTCAAGAAACATCAAGTGGGATTCAACAGATTGCACAAGCGGCTGAGACTTTGCGATCACTCACAAGTAATTTGCAAACTATGGTGAATTCGTTCAAGGTAACAAATCGAGCGCAAACGAAGCGCCCGGAAACAAGCCGGTTATCGGTTGGGCAGAACGGCTCGCTCCTTCATCACTAATATTATCAATAATCGTTGAGTGAAAGAAAATGCAGGACGAAAGATATACGACGTCCTGCATTTTTTTCTTTTATAGGTTATATATCACTCGGACATAATAACAATCAAACATAATATTAAAAATGCATCCTGAAGATATTGGATCGCTTGAGTTCTCTCCCGAAAAATCTGATCGAACCCACTGCTGCCATCATCATCGAAATACCCATCCCAATATTCATACACACGAACACTATAACCATAATATTCAGAACGTAACCAATTCCGCCAAGTAAACATATTATTCCGTTTGATAAAAACGAGTAATGAATAACACGTTCCAACTTTCCTGTTTGAAATGTTGAAGCAATAAAGATCGAAGCCAGTCCGAGAAAGACTGTCCACCCGAGCATATTAATCGCATTCATTGCCGAAATAGGATTGCTCATTATAAATTGTTCGAGTCCTGTAAAATTTCCTTTTATTAGATGAAGACGTATTGTACTTAACTGAATAAAGTAATTAACTGAAATGAGTAGTGTGAACATCCCACCGAAAGTAAGTGCGATTCTTGAAAAATATTTCCGGTTCTCCTGAAGATTTTCATAAATACAATGCAATAGTATCATAAATGCAATACCTGCGATCATCATCGCAAATTGAGCAAAGTATTTATAATTCTGATTATACGTCTTATTATATTTTATAAACTCTTCCAGATTAGTCCAGAGAAACAACTGATTTGTTTTAAGAATCAAAACGAAACAAAAAATCCAGATCACAAAAGCGACCAAACATGCAAATGCCGACCAGAATCCAAATTTTGCAACAACTTGGTTCATCTTTCCCTCCTTATTGAAGAAATTCATCCGGGAGATAAAAAACTGTCTGTCCGAATGTTTTTTTGTAATGATTAATAAATCGGAAAATGTGGAGATTGTGAGAATTTAAAGTAGTCGTTTAACAAGCTTGTCGATTAATATGCCGGAGAGACTCCCGAGTATCAAGGTCATAACCAGTATCTGGAGCAGGCTCATCGGTTCCTTCCATGCGATGATGATAACGGTAGGAATCATTATCAGGAATGGAATGATGATACCTTTGATAATCGGCCTCATGTTCCAGTTGATCGTGGCAATCATCGTACCGGCTACGACCCACAAGCTGAATGCAGAAAGATTTGCATCCCAACTAAGATGTTGCGCGATCATCGGGATCGTATCTAAAATACCCGCAAGGACTCCACAGATAACACCGATGTATATTCTTTTTTTCATTTTTTAAAAATGGGAAAATTATTTTAGAAAAACAAATGTTAGATGTTTTTCCTGAACTTAAACCCCAACCTTTTTTACATCTGTTTTCTTTCACTCTTTTTTTTTACGACTTGCCTTTCTCACTTCTCTTTCATATATCATAATAACAATAAAAGAGAATTCACATGCGCATACGTCCATTTGCACTTGAGCATTACTTCGCCCGTCATGAATTTTCCGTGCCTCACATTCTCTGCGCTTCCGACTGTGAAGCATTTACTCTGGCTGATATTCTCAGCATGGCCGATGATGAATGCGCTAATTTATGGCGTTATCTCCGGCTCAATTATACAGAATCACCAGGACATCCGCTTCTTCGTCGTGAGATCTCTCTATTATATACAAGCACATCGGAAGACGATATTATTGTTGTTACACCGGAAGAAGGTATTTTCTTGACAATGAACGCGCTTCTTTCACCCGGAGATCATGTGATCGCGCCAATGCCTGCATATCAATCACTGTACGAGATTGCACATTCTATTGGTTGCGAAATTTCATTCTGGCAACCGCGCAAGGAAGAGTCTTGGCGGTTTTATGTCGATGATCTAAAAGAATTATTCACTGAAAAAACGAGACTCGTCGTTTTGAATTTTCCGCATAATCCGACCGGATCATTAATCACTCAAAACGAATTCGACGAAATCATCAATGTATGTTCACAGCGAGGGATCACGATTTTTTCAGATGAAATGTATCGTTTCCTTGAATATGAGCCGCTCAACAGGCTTACGTCAATCGTTGACCGCGAAGAAAGAGGAATCGCTCTATCCGGTCTTTCGAAAGCATTCGGTTTGCCCGGGCTGCGTATAGGCTGGTTGGCAACAAGGAACCGCGATTTACTTCATCGTTGTTCACTTCTTAAAAATTACACCACAATTTGTGCAAGTGCACCAAGCGAAATCCTTGCTCTCATTGCATTAAGATCGAGAGACGAACTCGTCGGCCGTCTTCTTTCTATTCTCAAATCTAATCTTAAATTCGTCACGGAGTTTTCCAAAGCAACGAGTGGGAGGATACGATGGTTTCAGCCAAGAGCTGGTTCAGTTGCTTTTTTAGAATTGCTTATCGAGGATTCGGTCGAGGAGTTTTGTAAACAATTGATCGAGTCGAAAGGCGTACTCCTTGCGCCGTCGTCGCTGTTCGATTTTCCTGGAAATTACTTCAGGATGGGATTCGGTCGGAAGGATTTTCGAGTTGGATTGGAGCTTTTGCAAGAATATTTACTTGATAGGAAATGATTCTCGGTTTATCCCGATTTTGAAGGACAGAATAGTGATTTTTCTGGAATTATCATTATTTCACAACAATCTCTGAATTAACAGCCCCGCTTGACAATCGCTCAAAGAGGTCGTACATTCTGAGGGAAAATTACTCTTCAATTTTACTTGCAGAATGGATCTCTAAAGGAACCAGAGTGAGGAGTGGTGTGTTATCTTGATTACACGCGAACCAATTGATAATAGTGATGAATAAGAATAAAAAGAAGAAGTCTACTGTACATAAATCAGCTGTACAGAAGAAAATAGTCCGAAAGATGTCGAAAGTCCTCGATGCTGTTAAGGAGGAAGAAATTTGTATACTCGATCCTAAGACGGGCGAGGAAGTTATCTGTTCAGTATGTCAGGCAGAGAAAAAACCGTGCAGGAAACACGCAGGTTTTATATGCCGCAACAGGATCAAACAAGGGACCGAACTTCTTGAACTCGAACAACGGCTCAATCGCATTTCGAAGGGCTCGGTTGTGTGTTGCATTGTTTGCGGGAAGCCGATTGATCGGAAGACGTTATCGACTCATCCTTTACGCGAGGTGTGTGTAGACTGCGCAGGTTAATCTCTCAATCTCACGAAGTTGTCGTGAAAGGAGGGGTTCCTATGGTAAGTGAAAATCTTACGGAGCGTGGGCTGCGTTATATCTCTGAAATCACTTCCACACTTGCTTCAACAAACCAACCAGAACGTGTTTTTCATCTTGTCGTCGACAGGCTTGTTCGTATGTACCGATGCCAAACAGGCGCTATCATCACTATCCATCCTAAAACGGAATATCTCCAAATTGCGAATGCCTGCGGGATCTCTCTGACATTCGCAAAACAATTTCGCCGTACGATTAGTCTTGGATTGATTGCCGATTTGATTTGGACCGGCCGAACGATTATGCTTCCGGAGTCTTCGGCAGAACCTGAAAAAGCCGAGGAACTAAAACTCGAGAATGCATTCGCTTCGTGCGTGTGTGTTCCATTGAGTATCAATCATCGGTCGCTCGGTTATCTTCATCTTGATAACGCATATCCTTATGCATTTGGGCAGGAAGACATTCCGATGATCGTTACGTTTGCTCAGTTGGCAGCTATCGCACTCGATCGAACAACGCTATATGATGAAGTGTCGCGGCTCGAACGTGTCGACCGCGAATCGGGATTGGTGAAATATAACTTTTTCGTCGAACGGCTGCAAGAAGTGCTCGAACGAGCGTTGCGTTTCAATGAAACAATGGGTATTTTATTTATCGATATTGATAATTACAAAGACATTATCAATACTTATGGCACGGATTCTTCGTCACGATTTATAAAAGAGTTAGGCGCTTTGATACAACGCTTGCTTCGTCCAATTGATATCGGAGGCAGGTTTGGTCCGGATGAATTTGTGATACTGTATCCAAACACACCGATTGCTGTCATACTTGACGCAGCTGAAAGATTGCGTGCGTCGATCGAACAAACTGCGTTTACCGAAAAAGAGTTTCGAACAACAATAAGCATCGGAATCGCAATGCATCCGCACGATGGTTCCGATATGCGGTCGTTAATGGTGAGCGGAAAGAATGCAGTGATTGAAGCACAACGATCCGGCCGGAATACGATTCATTATTCGAGGAAACCAGCACAGGCAGAGGTACGTTAAGAATGCGATTTATTATTATTTTGTTTGCTTGCATCATCATAGCCGGATGTGCCGTCCAGACGGAAGTGACTCAACCGGATGTTTATCCGGTATTGAAAAGTTCGAGCGCGATTTATTATCCGGGAATCGATTTAAAGAAAAAGGAAATTACGGTTCCTGTTATGTTGTACATCAACGTTCGCGGCGATGTGAGCAAGATAGAACTGCCGGAGAGTACCGGTTTAAGCGCGTTGGACGACACTATCAAGAATTCACTTTTTCGTTGGAAATATTATCCGGCTGAATCGGGAGGGAAAGCAATTGGAATTTGGATTTCCCAAAAAATTACAATTCAATTCCAATCACTCTTATCATACGATCTGTCGGAAATAGTGGTATCGAGTGCTTCATTGGCAGATTCGATTCTGCAGGAGTTGAAGAAGGGTACAGATTTCGAAACTCTCGCGAAAGAATATTCGCTGACTGCAACTGCAAAAGATGGGGGATATATTGGGAAAGTCAACGTTGGTGATTTCCGGCCGGAGTTGTGGGACGCAATATCGAAATTAAAACCTGGAGAATGGACAATCGCTCTTCCGATCGATCATCAATTCACAATTTATAAAAGGATAAAATAGAACTGAAACAAATTTTTTGTGTGTTGATTGAACAAGGTGCGGAATCGGATCGTGGTCAGGAGATCGCTCATGAACAAGGATTGAAGGCCATCACGTGTGAACATGCGTTGATGTTTATGGAGCCGGTCCGGTTTCCGCACTTTTTTATTCGCTTGATTGCTGCAGGCGGTTGCGAATCGTATTCCAATAATTAATTAATTTTGGCGCCGTCCAGATCGTAATACCCCAAAATATTATCCCGCCAAATACATCCACGACATAATGATATCGTTCGTAGACTGTCGAAATAATCAACAAACTTCCGAGAACAATCACCATCCACCGAAATCGTATCCGGAATTTTAAAGAGAGATACATCACGACAAGCGTCAGTTGCGTATGCCCGCTGGGGAAGACATCGCGTTGAACAAAGTTGATCGGATTGGAAACGCTGAACGGTATCGACTCTCCGGTGTTGACGAACGCACGAAGAAAATTCGTAAAGAATATTCCCGGCAGATCGGTATTCATCGTTTGAAAATTGTGGAGTGTAAATCGCGGCCCGACTGAAGGAAGTAAAAGATAACCGATGTATGAAAGATAAAAACCGTAGAAGATGAAGAATAACGTTGTCGAAAATTCCGCCAGCCGTTTTGTGCGAAAGAGTTCATATCCTAGATAAATAAAAAGAAAATAGTACGAAGCATAAGCAATTTGTAGAATCTCCGTCAGAACCGGATTCGCGAATTGCCCAATCCATTGTGTCGGATTCACGCCGAATATCCACCGGTCGATTTGTATTAGAAATTCGTCATAATCATTCCAGTTGTGGATTGCTCTGTTCATGAAATAGATTTCTTTAAACACTAATAAAATTATCGCCAGTGCGTACCACATATGAAAGAGGTGGAATAAACGGTGTCCGCTGTTGTCTTTATAAGCAAACCAGAAAATGCATACGCTGGCAACGTAGTTAATGATTGTTAGAATCCACCATACCGAAATTCGTGATGCGAACGCAATGTTGACGATCGTAAGTATAGACAGAAAAATAATCGTCACTACGTCAGCCGGATTTAATAATGCAAGATTGCGTCGAAAAGTTTTATTCATACTTTTTTGATTTCAGAATTGTGCATTTCAAGTTTTTGAGTAACATGGATTTATTTTTATTCAAGTTCATCGATATTATTGTTGAGTTCGGACATTATAGCATCATGTTGTCGTAATTCCCGGATTAGAGAAAGAAAATCATCCGGAGTTAATTCTTCCGGGCGTTTCTGAATATCGAAAGTGAGCGAATTGATTATATCATCGCTGATGCGTGAAGATTTTAAACTCGAACGAAGCATTTTCCTCCGTTTACCGAACGTAGCGCGCACAATTCGGCGGAACATTTTTTCTTCATCCGGAGAACATCCGGTTTCCTTGTTTAATGTCAGACGCATGATTGCCGAAGTAACATTCGGTTTCGGGTAAAAGGCATTCGGCGAGACGGAAAATAACAGCTCCGGCGTTCCGTAAAATTGAGTCACCACCGCAAGGATTCCATAATCTTTCGTTGAAGGTTTTGCAACCAACCGGCGGGCGACTTCCTTCTGCATCATCATTTGAATGTCTGAAATAGCAGGCCGCTGGTCGAACAAACGAAACAAAATCGGTGTGGTTATATAATATGGAATGTTTCCAATGATGCGTAATTGAGCGTGGTGCTCGTTGGCGATCGATTGAAGATCGACATTGAGTATATCGTTGTGGATGATCGTCAATTTTTTATGTCGATTGAACAATTGATTTAAATATTCCACCGCCCGTTCGTCTATCTCTACGGCATATAAATGTTTTACAAGAGGAAGCAGGAGCGACGTCAGCACTCCCTTCCCGGGCCCGATCTCCACGACGATGTCGTTCGGCGATACCTTCATCGCCTCGACTATTTTTCGCGCGATATTGGGATCGATAAGAAAATTTTGTCCGAGGTTTTTTCTAGGTTGAAACACAAAAAAATATAGTTAATCTGAACGGGAGTTGCAATAAATATTGGAAGGAAGAAATGAAATAGGTATAGAGGTTTTTAAGATTGCTAATTCTCTCCAATCTGTTCTCCATTAATTCCTTCATTTGATCAATTACTTGATTTGTTTAAACGGTTTTGTTATACTCATGTCACGGTCATACACGATGGAGGAATAATTTTCATGGATACAATCATCGATAAATCAAAAACTGCGCTTGTCGTTATCGATCTTCAAAAAGGTATTGCAGGTCGGCAAACTGCTCCACATCCGTCTTCGCTGGTAATAAAAAATGCGGCGGCGATTGCTGAAGCATTCAGAGAATATTTGATGCCGGTTTTTTTGGTTCGTGTAACTCCATCGCCGGACGGGAAAGATGCGTTGCATCCTATTGCGGATTCAGTAATGCAACGGCCGGCTCCTCAGCCTGACTGGGCAGAAATTGTTCCAGAGCTTGGGCCGAAGAAAGGTGATTTCCTGATCACCAAACATCAATGGGGCGCTTTCTACGGCACTGAGCTTGACTTGGAATTCAGAAGACGCGGCATAACCACCATGGTCTTGTGCGGCATAGCAACTAATTTCGGCGTCGAGAGTACCGCACGGTTTGCTTACGAATACGGGTACAATCAAATTTTCGCAGAAGATGCAATGTCTGCTAGATCAGGAGAAGAGCATACATTTGCGATAACAAAAATATTTCCACGCATTGGATTGGTGAGAAAGACGGAAGAAATATTAGCAAGTTTGCGTTCTTGATTTCACACAAACAAAATGACGAAAATTATTATTACATTCTCTTCACACCCACCCGGTCAACATATTTTAATCGTTCGGTATCGATTCGAACCATGTCTCCCGTCTCCACGAATTGAGGGACAAGAATTTCCAACCCATTTTCCAGTGTTGCGGATTTCAAGGTGTTGTCCTGCCCTCCGTGCATTCCGATTCCGGTCGATCCGATTTTTATTTCGATCACTCTTGGAAATTGAATAGCAATCGCTTCATCACCGAGAAGTTCAACGGCTATTTTCATTCCTTCAGTGATAAAATTTTCGAGATGGCCGACTGCTTTTCTCGGTAAACCTACCTGCTCGAATGTCTGTGGATCCATGAAGTAGCAATTCTCAGTATCGGAATAGAGAAAATCCATTTGTTTTTTTGTGAGATCGACATATTCGAGTTTGTCGGTGTGTTTGAATCGAAGATCGGCAAAATGTCCGAAGCGGATGTCTTTGAGTTTTAGTTCGATAAAACCGTGCATTTGTCCGGAGCCTGCATGGCGTATAACTTCAAGAACTTTGAAAAGTTTCTCGTCGATTTTAAGCGCCATGCCTTCTTTTACGTCCTGAGCGAAAACCATCGAATCCTCCTTGTCGAAATCAATGCAATCGTCAGTAATTGTGGAAGGAATTTTGGCATAAAGCTACAGCATAAGAAAGTGAAAGTCAAGTTCTGTTGTTGGAAGTATATAATTATTTTAGATTTATTGAAGAGTTTGTATATTAAACCATGTCAGCGGGGAAAAAATCAACGCGTGTAATTTTTCTTGTCGATCTGGATGCATTTTTTGCTTCCGTAGAAGAAGCCGTGAATCCGGCGTTGAAGGATAAACCTGTATGCATCGGTGGAAATGCATCGGAACGGGGCGTTGTTTCCTGTCCGAATTACATGGCGAGAAAATATGGCGTTAAGACTGCAATGCCTCTTCGAACAGCAGCTCGATTATTGCAGGGAACGGACGCGATTTTTCTGAGGGGTAACTTTAAATTGTACGGTGAATACTCGGAAAAAGTTTTCACATTGGTGAACGACTTTACTCCCGATATTCAACAGGTTAGTCTCGATGAAGCATATCTCGATGTAACTGAATGTCTCCATTTTTGGAATAACGATCCGGTTGCGATGGCACGTGCAATGAAGGATCGCATTAAAAAAGAATTAGGTTTAACACTTTCTGTAGGAATCGCATCAAATAAAGTTTGCGCCAAGATCGCGTGTGATCTCGAGAAGCCGGACGGCCTCACAGTCGTTGCCGATGGAGGTGAAGCTGAATTTCTTACGCCGCTGCCGGTTGAACGGCTTCCGGGAGTAGGGAAACAAACGCTAAAAAAAATGCAGTCGCTTGGAATTCGTACAATTGGAACGCTTGCGAGACTTCCGGTTGACCAAATCGTCGAAATGTTTGGTGCGATGGGACAACAACTGCATGACTATGCTAATGGAATCGACGACAGAATACTGCACGGCCCTCAGGAAGAAAAATCTATTTCAAGAGCTACAACATTTTCTACAGATACGGATGATCGGGAGTTTATCGAGTCGGTTCTTTTTTATCTGACTGAGAAGTGCTGTAAAACACTCAGGAATAAATCTTTTGCGGCGGCTACGGTCGCCGTGACTGTGAGGTTCCAGGATTTCTCGCAGCAACAAAGTCAGCAATCGAGGAACGAGCCTTCCAATATCGAAGAAGAATTATTTATCGATGTGCAAAATATATTTCAACGACTATGGCGGAACGACAAAAAGGTGAGGCTTGTAAGTGTGAATCTCTCGCATTTTAATCCGGCATCATCGCAAACTAATCTCTTTGCGAATCAATCGACCAAGCTGGCGATCCTGAGAAAAACGATGGATGATATTCGGGCGAAGTATGGTTATCAGATTATCACGAAAGGGAAAACCGCAGTGTTGCAGAATAAATTCAAAAAACAATAAGGATGGATATCAACTACATACACAGTTGTTATTACGTTAGAACTAATAAATTAGTGCTGAAAAACCTTTGTGACCTTCATCGATTGCCAGTTCACTTCGTGTTCTTTGTGGTTAACCACAAAGTACTCAAAGGTTAAATAGCTTTTTATGAAGAGCACAAAGAAGAATTTTATTTTGCTAATAATTTGATTGATTTTCTCAGTGCGAACCAAAGAGATTCGATTGTTGTTCTTGATTTTGTGAACCGTTCGGATGATACATTGCATCAAATTAATAAGAGAATCTGTACATCGATAGATGAGGTAATATGAAAACCATAGAAATTACAATTAAAGGTATGTCGTGCAATCATTGTGCTATGGCTGTTGACCGGGAAATCAATAAACTTCCCGGAGTTTTAACAACAAAGGTTCAAGTTGGAAAAGCAACCATTGACTTTGACGACTCAAAACTCGATCGCAAGCAAATTGAAGAAGCCATCAGAAATGCCGGTTATCAACCGGTCGAGTGATTGCGTTCAACAATGAATAAATCTATCAATACATCACGGGAGCGTTATATCGATCTCCCGATTTCAGGAATGACATGCGCTAGTTGCGTTCAACGTGTGCAGAACGGCCTTGGGAAAATCGAAGGCGTTCACGAGGCATCAGTCAATCTTGCAACAGAAAAAGCATCGATAAAATTTGATGGACAAACATCAACACTCACCAACATCATTACATCCGTGCGCGATCTAGGGTATGATGTTCCTTTAGAACACGCATCGTACACAGTACAAGGAATGACATGCGCAAGCTGCGTGACGCGTGTCGAAAAATTACTTCGCCAAGTTCCGGGTGTTATTCAGGCGAGTGTGAATTTAGCTTCGGAAAAAGCAACCATTGAATGTGCGCCGGGCCAGGTTTCTGTGTCACAACTAAAACACGCGGTTAACGAAGGTGGCTACACATTAGTAATCGATTATGCAATGACCAACCGCGACCGGAAACAGGATATTCATGAAGAAGAGTACAAAAAATTAAGACGTGATTTCCTGTTGGCGTTAATCCTCACAATTCCAGTTGTGTTCATCAGTATGTTCGGGATGTCGGAATGGGTTCCGGGTGTATCGAAATTTTTGATTCATCTTATGCCGCATCCGGTTATGAATTACGTTTTGTTTGCACTCACGTTGCCGGTCGTTGTTGTGAGCGGCAGAAGATTTTTCATCGGCTTCTATAAAACGATGAAACAGTTAACTGCCGATATGAATACATTGGTGGCGGTCGGAACATCGGCGGCATTTATCTTCAGTACGATGATAACATTCTTCCCATATTCATTTGGCGGAAATAATTATTCCAGCGATGTATACTTCGACACTGCCGCAGTTATTATTACACTTATTCTCATGGGTAGATTACTTGAAGCTCGTGCGAAAGGTAGAACGTCGGAAGCAATCCGTAAACTAATGGATCTCAGACCGGCTATGGCTCATCGTGTCGTTAATGACAAGGAAAATGATGTGCTTGTTGAGGATGTCGTGGTTGGAGATATCTTGTTGGTTAAACCCGGCGAGAAAATTCCGGTGGATGGGGAACTTATCGAGGGATATGCCGTCATCGACGAATCAATGATCAGTGGAGAAAGTGTTCCGGTTGAAAAAAGTCAAGGTGCAACACTCATCGGGTCGACATTGAACAAAACCGGAAGCTTCAAAATGCGTGCAACAAAAGTTGGAGAAGGAACGGTTCTTGCGCACATCATTCGCATGGTCGAACAAGCGCAGGGATCGAAAGCTCCTGTTCAGCGGCTCGCCGATAAAATTGCTTCAGTGTTTGTTCCATCCGTCATCAGTGTCGCGATTCTTACTTTTGTCGTGTGGTATTTTGTTATTCCGGGAACTCTTTTTGCTTCTGCCTTAATTCATTTTGTTGCGGTGCTGATAATTGCCTGTCCGTGTGCGCTCGGCCTTGCTACACCGACAGCAATTATGGTTGGAACGGGGAATGGTGCCGAACGTGGAATATTCATCAAGGGAGGAGAAATTTTGGAGCGGGTTCGTTCAATAACAACTATCGTGATGGATAAAACGGGAACGATTACAATAGGGAAGCCGGTTGTAACGGAAGTGATTGCGGTTAATGAATATTCTAAAGATGATGTAATCCAATTTGCAGCTAGCGTCGAACGGCATTCGGAACATCCGTTCGGTATTGCGATCAAACATTTTGCGGGACAAAAAAATATTCCTTTATTCGAACCAAACACGTTCATGACATTTCCAGGACGCGGCGTCAACGCAGTGATCGATGAACATGCAGTGATTGTTGGCAACGAAGTAATGATGCACGACTGGTCTGTGTCGCTTAAAGAAAATACGGAGACCGAACGGTGTGCGAGCGAAGGAAAGACCGTGATGTATGTTGCTATCGACGGTTCGCTTGCGGGTGTTATAGCTGTTGCGGATGCAATTCGACCCACCTCGTTGCAGGCTGTACAAGAATTACAGCAGTCAGGGATAGAAGTGGTAATGATGACTGGTGATAATAAGTTGGCTGCACAAACGATAGCGCATCAGGCAGGAATCACAACAGTGTTTGCAGAAGTTCTTCCGGATCAAAAGTTGGAGAAAATTATAGAACTACAAAACCAGGGAAAGATAGTTGCAATGGTCGGAGATGGAATCAATGATGCACCGGCGCTGGCACAAGCCGACATCGGCATTGCGATCGGAACCGGAACGGATATTGCAAATGAGGCTGCCGATATTACTTTGATGCGGGCCGATCTCGGCGATGTCGTTTCTGCAATAAAACTATCGCGGCAAACGATTCGAACCATTTCACAAAATCTTTTCTGGGCGTTCTTTTATAATGTGATCGGAATTCCGCTGGCTGCGTTCGGTTTTCTCAATCCGATGATTGCTGCTGCTGCGATGGCATTCAGTTCGGTGAGTGTTGTGTCGAATTCACTACGGTTACGACGGCAACTTTAGTCATCCCTCATTCGTTTCTTCATTATACTTGATTATCTATTCTGGAAATAATATATTACGTACGGAATAACGTACGTTGGAGGATTAATGACTACGATAAATGTGACGAATGCAAGGAAACATCTTTTTAAATTAGTTAAGGAGATGAAAAATTCTCATGAGCCGATTTTGATAAACGGCAAAGATACATCTGCCGTTCTCATCTCTGAAGATGATTGGAATGCGATTACCGAAACCCTCTATTTAATTTCAATTCCGGGGATGAAAGATTCAATTAAAAAGGGCATGAAAGAGCCGATAAAAAAATGCAGAACGAAACTGGATTGGTAGATGAATGTATAAAGTCATTTTTACTAAGCAAGCCCAAAAGGACGCTATACTTGCATCCTTGAAGGGACTTCGTCCTAAAATTGAAATCCTGTTAAAAATTCTTCACCGTAATCCTTACCAATCGCCGCCTCGATTTGAAAAACTCGTGGGTGATTTGTCGGGCGTTTATTCCAGACGTATCAATATCCATCATCGATTGATCTATCAGATTTACGAAAAACAACGGATCGTAAAAGTGATTAGGATGTGGACGCATTATGAATAAAAGAAAGTTCCATTAGAGTTACTTTCCTAAACATTTTTCATTTGTCAATTCTAGATAATCGCTACTTAATTTACATATGTCGGATGTTGTCTTAATTTAATCAGAAGAGTAGCAACGAATGACGATGTGACCTGTACTTGTTTCCACGAGCTAAGGTAGGTAGCTAAAATCCAGTCCTCATTTTTTTTTCAAAATTGTTTGGTTCACCTTCCCAATTGGAATTATCTGCCCATTTTCCTGGACTGCATAGGATCCTTTTTGTGCCAATATTGAATCAAGTTGAAATTTTGAAATCAATTCTTTCAAGTGCGCGGTCAGTTTGTCTAATTCCTCAGCCGTTTGTGTAAGGTCGGTTGCCGCGGTCGAAGTTTGATTAGCGACAGAAGAAATACCATCTACATTGCTCGCGATCTGGTCGCTGGTCGCAGATTGCTGCATCGATGCCGCTGCGATTTCATTCACCATTGAAACAACTTCACCAACCGAAGAAATTATCTCTGAAAGTGAGTTCGCAGCTTTGCCGGCTAATTTCATTCCATTCTCGGCTTCATTGTTTCCTTCTTTCATTGCTATAACAGCTTCCGATGTTTCTTGTTGGATTCGCGTAATGGTGCTGGTGATTTCCTTGGTGGCAGATGTCGTGCGTTCTGCAAGCTTTCGTACTTCATCGGCGACCACTGCAAATCCTCGTCCCTGTTCTCCGGCTCTGGCTGCTTCGATTGCGGCATTGAGTGCGAGAAGATTTGTTTGATCGGCAATGTCGTCTATAACTTGTATGATCTCGCCAATCTGTGCGCTTGAGTTGCCAAGGGTTTGGACTATTTCGGTTGATTTCTTTACAAGCTGTACAATTTTCGTCATTCCTCCAATTGTTTCATGGAAAACTTTTTCTCCAATTTTTGCGAGTCCCGAAGCTTTCCCTGCTGTTTCGGCGGCTTTGGAAGAATTTTTTGAAGAGTCAGCAACCGTTTTCGACATCTCCTCGGCTGCTGCTGAGACTTCACGAATCTGATTTGCTTGTTTCTTTGAGCCGTCGGACAGTTCTCGAGCCGAAGTCGTTACCTGCACCGCAGCATCAGCAAGTGATCCTCCGGCTGTCTGCACTTCTCCGATAAGCGAATGCAAATCACGTATCATTTGATTAATTTTCTGCATCAGTACCGCTACTTCATCATTATTTTCAACTACCAATTCCTTCGTGAGGTCGCCTTTAGTGACCGCCTCGATTACATCAGAAATTTTCCCAAATTCAGCCTCAAGATATTTTCGTTGTTCTTCGGATTTTCGCTGCATCTCCTCGGCGAGTTTTCTGTCGGTCTCGGCTTGTCTGGTTTTTAAGGATATTTCCGCGAATGACTTTTGTTCACCTTCGATAATAATATTAAATGCAGTAACAAGCTCGCCAATCTCATCTTCCTTCACATAATTAATTCTTTGACTTAGATCCGCTTTACCCTGGGCAATATCTTTCATCACACTCACTACTTTTTTGATTGGTTTGGTGATGTTTCCACTCAGCAGCAACCCGAGCAAAAGCGTGCAGATGAGCACAATGCAAGCTATAACCAATGAAAAAGCAGATATACGATTTGTCTGATCATGCAAATACTCTTTTGAAAAATCGATTTCAACATATCCAAGAATATGCTTATCGGAGTCCCACATTGGAGAACACGCTCGTAAGAAATTATCTTGGTTTTCGAAAGCGATAGAGTTTACAGGTTTATCAAGTTTAATTCCGGATTTGTTTTTGTGAAGGTCTTGCACGAATTCCATTTTATCGTTATAGATGGTAACGTTCAGTATCGCCGATTCTCTTTTAGCATCCTTTTTCTTATTAAGTAAATCTAAGGTTTGTTGGAGTGATGTGCCGTTGTCAAAAGAAAGAGTCAGCATTCCTAAAGCTAAATTCTCAGACAGCAAATTTGTAATAAATTCCGCATCATTCCTCATGATCTCGGTACCGAGGTCTTTCGCCTGCTGTGCGGAAAATAGCGCCAGGAAAAGACTCAACAATATCCCGATGCTCATGATAAGCGCAGTAATCTTCGACTTAATCGTGGCGAGTTTCATATATAAACACCTCCTCTGCGTTCATTAATTACTATGAGCAGAGTATTTATCCTTAACTACCTTTTGAATGTAATCGTCATGCCGAAAGTCCTGCCTATTGTGTGCGGATATCCAACGCCGACATATTGACTGAAATATTCTACATAAGGATCGGACAAAATATTCCGTCCCCAGATTAAAAGCGACAATTGATCTTTCAATAACTCTTTCTCAATTGAACAATCAAGTTTCAATTTATTGGCAGGTGGATTTGCATTGATTCCTAAAGTGTCAGGCAGTTGTGTCAAATAATTGAATTTGTCTCCTCGATCAAATTGAGACAGCCAGGTTACATTCAAAGTAAGATGAATGCCTTCTTCGGGAATATCATAATATGGACGAAACCTGATGATATGTTTTGGAGTAGTCCATTTATCTGTCTCATCGTAGTATTGCCTAGGTTGACCTGGAATTGGAAGCCCCTGCCGCGTTTCACATAAATAACTGTACGAAATTTCAGTTCGCAGATTTTCAATCGGAGTAATTCTGGCGATCAATTCGCCGCCGTACAATGTTTCTTTAAAAGTGTTTGTATAATAAATCGGTAATATCGTGGTTGTGTCATCAACTTTAGATGGAGTCGGCCCTTTCGACATGTAATCCAGATCCGGAGTGATTCCATTGTTGCATCTTGAATAATATGTACTCAAATCTATATATACTTTTGGACTAATAGAAACTCTTGCTCCAAATTCATAAGTATAATATTCCGTCGGCTTCACGTTATCCTCGGACACAATTGCAACATAGCATTTAGTAGTTCCCGGCAAAAATAATTTATCATAACCCATGTAAGGTATATTCAAAGCGGCCGCCATCTCTTGAGTGATGTAAGGGATTTCCGCCATTCGATATTCCATTTTGTCCTGAACATATCCCGGTGTTGTTATACTTCTGGATGCGGCAGACCATAAAGTTATTTTTTGATCGGGCTTGAAAGTGAGCCGGACGCTCGGAGAGAGTTCCGGTTTATTGCTTACTAAAGTCCATGTTTCTGCTTTGACTCCGGCTGTCAAATCAAATAAAGAGCTAAGGCTTAATTTATCCTGAACAAATCCAGCATAGAGAAATTTTGTGGTTTTCAGTTGCGTAAACAAGACATCATTCTTTGGATCATCGACATGAAATCCAACGATGCGATAATTTCCTCCAAAACTAATATCGTTGATTCCGACACTTATATTATCCTGGCCTTCCAATTCGAAGATCGAGGCGTTGGCTGCAATGCCGCCGCCAAGCCCTTTTTGTAACCCATGATATTTATAATATGTATGTAGGAAGAGAGAATGTTGTGGATTGAATGTCCAATCTATACGTTCTGAACCGATAGCTTCTGTTCCTTTCTCATCAGTAATGAATGGTATCGATTCATCCTGCGGGGTCATAGGATCATCAAAACGATTTGTATAGACTTTGTTAGCAGCATGATCATAAAAGAACTTGAATGTGCTTTTAACTTGGTCGGATAAATCTGTTTGGAAATCGAGTCCCCCGGATACTGCTACTTTTCCATCAGTTCCATTGTCGGGAAATTTATTTGTAATGGTTGTGCCTTCGACATTAAGAGTTGTTCCGTCAAAAGCTTCTGTCTTATTATATCCGCGTGTTGTCATGAATTTTGCATAACCGGCCAGGTAAGTGTTTTCTGATATTTTTGTTCCATAGTGGACAAACGGTGAAACATAGTTTTGCAAGCCTCCATCTACACTAGCTTGTAAACCTTCAACACCTTTCCCGGATTTTGTAAATATGCTGATGATGCCTGTGTTGGCATTAGCGCCATAGATTGTGCCGCCGGGGCCTTTGATAACTTCAATGCGTTCGATCTCCTGAAGTGGCATGTCGAAAACATAATAACTCATGCCTGCGGTCAACGGAGAGGTTATCGGAACACCATCGACTAATGTCAATACGGTTTGTGAATATTCCTCTGCTTCTTCTCGGATACCTTCGGCGGTATAATTGTATGTGATATCGGAAAAGAATACGCCCGGTACCATCATGAGGACTTCTTGTAGTCTTGTTGCGCCGGAGCGGCGTATATCTTCTTCGGTAATTACATAGATCGAAGAAGCGGCGTCCTGCAGGCGGTCTTCTTTTTTGGAAATGGAAGACACTTTCATGTCTAGTAAATCATCCAGATTCATATTCATTAAATCCACTTTCTTTTCCTGGGCGAAGGTAGGGGCAGCAATTAATAGGGCGAGAAGAAAAATAAAATTTTTCATTGATATTATCCCTTATGATTTTTTAATATTTTTGGATTTATCAACAATCGAAATCATTTTATTGTCTTGGCAATTTTTATCACAGCAGGATTCCAATTCAATCCTTCTTCAGCAGAACCGGTGAGGTTTAACAAGACTTTTGGTTTATCGTCTTCTCCAATTCCGACTCCCAGTGCCACTCCTTTTTCTACCAGATCGGGAATGCCGGTTGCGCTCAACACTTTATTTGTATGAGTATACTCCAGCACGGCTTTGATATTTGTTCTATCCCCAATATATAGAATATCCGGAGGTGAACCGGGAAGTCCAGCACCTCTTTCAACATTTTTTAACGTAGCTTTCCCGATTGATTGTCCGATTCCTTTTTTAAATTCTGCTGCAACTGCCGGATCTCCCAAAACATAGATCGTGATACTTTTTTCTTCACTGCTGACTTTTTTTTCAAAAGCGGCGATCTTGATTATTATTGCGGCGGCAACATCGGCCGGAGCGTCTTTCATTTGTGCAAACGCATGATCGATGCAAATTATAGAAACTATGAATAGCACCGTTAAGAGCAGAGTGGTTGGTCTTTTATGGATAATCATAAAATAAGTCCATCTTCAAAAGAAAATAGTGAACTATTTTACAATGAATAATTACAATTAATTATCGGATGGAAAAAGAAAACACTTGAGTAGAAATTAAGAAAAAACTAATAATTTTATATAATTCTGGGAATGAGTTTTTAGCGAAGAAGGAAATTTGCAGAACTACCACAAAGTGGTGGGATAATTATCCATCTCGCTTGTATGACCATGAGAATTATTTCACCCTTTCAGGGTGATTATCGTATTTTTGGTGATTTCTATCCTGGGATTTCATCACAGTCTAAATTATCCGACCCCGTTGGGGTCTCAATACAACGTAAAAATAACAAATCTACTTCCATCTAGATATACGTGGACCTCAGTCTAATTCTTCAGCCGTTCGTGTGAGGTCGGCTGCATTCTACATAACCTTACACTATTTTCAGTTGTAATTCCTTCGCATTAATGATACTTGGGACAGCCCGCGGTGGAGCTTGTGTTAAGAACGGTGAGATATTCTTGTTTATTCCAAACAGGATAGTGTTCTAAAATTCCGACAATATTTATCGCAGCAAGTAAAGCCATATTTTCTCGAGTCCATAACGTCGCGGATCCCAAATGCGGCAGGAGTACGACGTTATCTAATTTAGTCAGCCCTTCTGATAGCGTTGGTTCTTCTTCATAGACATCGAGTCCTACCCTGAACTCCGGGTGAGTTCGGCAATGTTCCACAAGCGCATGTTCATCAAGTATCGCACCACGACTTGTATTGATGAGTATAGCGTTGGATTTCATCAACTCTAGTTGTTCTTTTTTAATGAGGTGATGAGTTGAGGAAGTGAGTGGAAGGTGAATACTGGCAATGTCTGAAATGACTAATAATTCTTCGAGTGATCCTGCTCGCTTCCACTCAATGTGAGTCTCACCATTATCATTTAGAAAATTTGCATAATGCTGAAAGTATAATTCAAGTCCGGGTTCTCGTGAGGTATTGTAATAGATGAGGTTCATCTTGTGGCCTTCGACCATCATCATCGCATAAGCTTTTCCAATGCGTCCTGCACCGATTAAACCGAGTGTCTTTCTGTGGAGTAGTTCACCCAAAAATAAATCGGGAGCCCAGCCGGAAAACTTCCCCTCTCGCACATATCGATCTGCTTCGGCGATGCGGCGAGCGGCAGCGAATGTTAGAGCGACTGCAAGTTCTGCGGTTGTGTCTGTAAGTACACTCGGCGTATTTCCTATCGCGATTCCGTGCCGATTAGCGGCGTCGATATCGATGTTATTCACGCCAACTGCATAATTCGCATACACTGTCGCGCCTGATTTTTTCAGGGCTTTAAAAATATCGTCATCAATTATATCGCATACCTGTCCGAGAACAGCATCGCAATGAGAGCCGATAGCCTCAATAAAAACGTTTTTTGAAATTGGTGATTTACCTCCGAAGACATCGACACTGCAATCGTATCGTTCGAGCAAGGAAATCCATTCACGGCCGGGAATGCCTTGTGTTGCAATCACACGTCGTTTCCCACTCGTATTGATATGTGTCCACATTGTATTTTTCCTTTCCAACTATTCCTATTCGCGATCGCTATCAGTATTCACCATTTAATAAACGCGATTATTTAATCTGTTCAAGCCCACAATATCATACCCTGGTGCATTGGATTGTCAAGATCTTCGTGCTTCGGAAGAACGCGGACGGTATAACCATGCCTGCCGCTGGTTTCCGAAGAAATAGTTGTGACAAAATCGACAACGCTTCCATGATCTTTGACGTTCGGATTCATTGTCACAATTTCAGGTTCAGTAATGTTTCCGTTTGCATCGAGTGTTCCATGGTATAGTTCGACCGATACTTCGTCGGAATTCAATTTCCCGAGTTCAATTGTTGCGGTCACTCTCAACGGATCTCCGACTTTCAAGAGATTTAACGCAGCGCGTTCAGCGACAAGAGATTCGAGATTAACACCGCCGCCTTCAACCGCTCGCGCAGTTTGTGCTTTGATATTGACGATACGAACGCTGTTCCAGTTTTCCGCGATCCGTTTCTTCCAAGCGGCAAGATCTTTTACTCGTTGATATGTATCAGCACGCAGATGTGTGAATCGTTTCCACGATGGAATGTATGCTTCTTCAGTATATTCACGCACCATTCGGTTCGTATTGAACATGGGACAAATAGCGCGCATTGCCGTTTTCATTTTTGCAATCCATGCACGCGGAAGATCGTCTGTGCTCCGCTGGTAGAAAAGCGGTATGATTTCTTTTTCCAGCAAATCATAAAGCGCATTCAATTCGACTTCGTCCTGATATGCTTGATCATCGTATTCCTCACCGCGGCCGATAGCCCATCCTGTGTGAGTCTGATAAGCTTCATCCCACCAACCATCAAGGATACTGAGATTCATCGCGCCATTAAGCGTGGCTTTCATTCCGCTTGTGCCGCTGGCTTCCAACGGCCGGCGAGGTGTATTAAGCCATACGTCGACACCCTGGACGAGATAGCGAGCGACGGTGATGTCGTAGTCCTCGATGAAAACCATCCGGCGTCTGACATCCGGTCTTCGTTCATAATGAATGATATCGCGGATAAGTTCCTTCCCCGGTGTATCGAGCGGATGTGCTTTTCCTGCAAAAATTATTTGAACCGGAAATTCTTTATTCCCCAGAATTCGGGCTAGTCGTTCGGCATCACGAAGAATCAGTGTCGCTCGTTTATATGTCGCAAACCGGCGTGCAAATCCAATGGTTAACGCATTAGGGTTTAACACTTCATCTGCCATTGCAACATCGGATGGCGGCACTCCGCGGGCTTTCAATTGCAAACGTAAACGACTCCGTGCGAACGCTATCAATCGTTCACGCCGCCGTTCATGCGTGAGCCAGAGCTCTTCGTCGGGTATATTTTTTACCCGTTCCCATAATTCTAATTCACCAGGATTTTCGCGCCATTGCGGACCGAGATATCGCTCATACAATCCTGCCATATCGCGGCTGATCCATGATGGCGCATGAACGCCATTCGTTATGGAAGTGATTGGTATATCATCTTCAGGAATGTGAGGCCAGACGTTACTCCACATCTTTCTCGACACCTTGCCGTGCAATTTGCTAACTCCGTTGCAGTAAGCCGACATGTGAAGTGCAAGGATTGTCATGCAAAAATGTTCCAAATCATCCGACGGATTCTGCCGGCCCAAAGCAAGAAATTCTTTTATCGTCAAACCAAGTTCTTTGCAATAATTCGAAAAATATTTTTCAACCAGATCCGGCGGAAAATAATCATTCCCAGCCGGCACGGGAGTATGAGTGGTGAAAACGGTCCCCGCGATAGTCAGTTCGCGGGCTTCTGCAAACGTGAGTTTGTTTTCTTTGATGAGTGTGCGGCACCGTTCAAGAGGAAGAAATGCTGAATGTCCTTCGTTCATGTGGAAGACCGGTACCTGACGATTCAATGCCTGAAGCGCACGATAACCACCTATCCCCAACATAATCTCCTGCTTGATTCTCATTTCGCGATTGCCGCCATAAAGTTGGTCGGTGATATCCTGATCTTCTTGCCGAGTATTGAGAGGAATATTAGTATCGAGGAGATACAATGGAACGCGTCCTACCTGCACATACCAGATTTGAGCATAAATGAGGCGTTCAGGGTATTCAACACTGATTAAAAGCGGTTTGCCATCTGCATCACGTACAAGGGAAATCGGAAGTGTATAAAAATTATTATCGGGATATTGTTCCTGCTGCCACCCATCAGCGTTCAGGTATTGACGAAAATATCCTTCTTGATATAATAAGCCGATTCCTACAAGTGGAACGCCAAGATCGCTCGCAGATTTCAAGTGATCGCCGGCGAGTATGCCAAGGCCGCCGGAGTAATTCGGAAGACATTCAGTCAAACCAAATTCCGCTGAAAAGTAAGCGATTGTTGCGCCATCATTGCTCGGATGAGTTTGTTGAAACCATGTAGCCGGATTTTTTGTATAGTTATTTAACCGTTCTGAAGCGCGATTAAGGTGAGCCAAAAAAGATTCATCACGGCTTGCCTGTAAGAGTTGTTCCTGTTTGATGCATCCAAGCATCAACACAGGATTATGATTGCTTGTCTCCCATAAATCCGGATCAAGACGCATGAACAAAGAAAGAATCTCATGATCCCACACCCAAAGCAAATTGTAGGCAAGTTCTCTTAATTGTTCCAGTTGTTTTGGTAATGAAGGAGCAACATTGTAAGAAAAGATCGGGTGAACCATCAACTTCCTCCTGGTATTTTTATTTATTTATATCGAGCGCTTCACGAATTTTATGCGTCAACGAGTGCATCGAAAAAGGTTTTTGAATAAATTGAACTCCCTCGTCCAGAACTCCATGATCCGTGATGATATCATCTGTGTAACCGGACATGAAGACAACTTTTAAATTAGCATATTTTTCTTTTAATTTGTTATATAATTCTTTCCCATTCATATCAGGCATAACGACGTCGGCAAGTAATAAATCAACCGGCCCGTGATATTGTTCAAGAATTTCAAAACATTGACTGGCTCCGTTCGCTACGAGGACGGTGTGACCCGCATTAGAAAGAAAATTCCGGGCCAGATCCAGAACGGCTTCATTATCTTCAACTATCAAAATCACTTCTGAACCGGTTTCGGTCTTATCACTTTCGGAGCGATCTTCGGCTGTTAGATCGTCCGTCTCGACCGTAGGAAAGTAAATTGTGAAGGTAGTTCCCTGATGAATTTCACTGTGAACATCTATGTATCCATCGTGTTGCTGAACTATTCCAAGAACAGTCGATAGGCCGAGGCCGGTTCCTTTTCCTTTCGGTTTTGTTGTATAGAATGGTTCAAAGATGTGAGACAGATGGTCTTCGGGAATTCCTTCGCCGGTGTCGCTGATGGCCAGAGCGACGTAGCGCTGCGGCTTCAGCGATGGATGTTGCGCACAAAATTCTTCATCAGGTGTCATTTCATCGGTTTCGACCAACAGGCGTCCGCCGTTCGGCATTGCATCTCGCGCATTGACAGAAAGATTGACAATAATTTGTTCGATCTGTCCGGGATCAACGCTCACTTTTCCAATACCGGAGCAAACTGGTGTTTGTAAGTCAATATCTTCTCCAATAATTCGAACGAGCATTTTCCGGAAATTCTGGATAAGCTCGTTGAGGTCGACGATCTTTGGCTCAATGACTTGTTTCCGGCTGAAGGCAAGGAGTTGGCGAACAAGACCCGCTGCGCGTTCTGCCGCTTCTTCGATTTGGTTTAGTCTGTCTCGAATCGGAGTTCCGGTTGGAGCCAGCTTGTGTGCGAGTTCGACGTTACCGAGAACTCCTGTAAGTAGATTATTAAAATCATGTGCAATTCCTCCTGCAAGCCGTCCGATTGCTTCCATCTTTATTGCTTGCTGAAGTTGTTCTTCCAGGAGCGCCCGTTCTTCTTCGGCTTTTTTTCTTTCTGAAATATCTTTTTGTGTGCCAAGCATGCGATAAATTTCTCCCCGGTCGTTGCGGAGAAAAATCCCGTCATCTTCACAATAAAAATAAGAACCATCTTTTCGCCGGAAGCGGTACTCTTTGTGAAAACGTTCGCCATTTTCTCTGGCGTTTTCAATCAAGCAGATGGTTTCATCCCGGTCGTCAGGATGAAGATGCTCACGCCAGCGATTCACATCGAGCATCTGGGTTTCTTCGTTCGAATAACCGGTGAGTTCGCTGATTGCTCCGCTCCATACAAGTCTTCCGGTTCTCAAATCATAATCGTAAACCAAAAAGCCGGTTTGTTCCGTCACAATCCGAAATCGTTCTTCACTCTCGCGCAAGGCTCGCTCTTTTTGAATGCGATCGGTAATATCTCGCAAGAGGCCTTCATGGTAAAGAGCTTCTCCATTATCATCACGGACTACATGGCCATGTATCTCGGCCCACACTTCTGTATCGTCTTTCCGTTTCTGGCGTATAATAGTTTTGCCGGTTGAATTAATTTCTTTAGAAGCATCGATTTCATCTTTGAGGCCAAAGAATAATTCATGCCAGTGAATATTCATGAATTCTTCTCTTGATTCGTAGCCGAATATTCTCACCATGGCAGGATTGACATCAAGAAATTTGCCATTCGGTAAATATCGGAAGATGCCGTCCTCGAGTCTTTCTATAAGGGTGCGATAGCGTTCTTCGCTCTCTTTCAAAGCCGTCTCGGATTTACGCCGTTCCGAAATATCACGGGCGAATGCACAGACATATTCTTTTCCATGAAAATCGAGGTAATTCGTTATTACTTCGACTGGAAATCTGAATCCATCTTTCCTTCGGTGATATGTCTCGAAAATTAGATACTGATTCTTCTTCAACATATCCAAAAGATCGCGCCACTTTTCTGCTTGAAGAGTTATTTCAATATTAAATATCGTTAGACGACGGAATTCCCCTTCAGAATATCCTAAATTCTTGCAAGCTGTTTCATTGAAATAAACGAAGGAACCTTCGGTATCGATCCAAAAAATACTATCGGCTGCATGATCAATGGCAAACTGTGTAAAACGAAGATCGGCCACCGTATGTTCCAGTTCACGCATATATCGTTTGATGTCGTCCCGGAGTTGTGACTGTTGAATTGCAACAGCAAGTGGAATTGCAATTTCGCAAGCTATTTTAATTTTTTCTTTGTCGAATGATCCAACAGCGGTCGCTCCTAGATTTATTAAACCGATTATCTTTCCCTCAACCCGCAACGGTATTCTAAGCCAGCAATAAATCCCTTCCGAAATCAACTGATCGTGAATGATAGATCTTGTTTTAAGTTCCCGAAGGTCAGCGACAAAAATGTAATCTTCTTCCTGTTGTTCGGATGGATTATAAAGCAATTCCAGAGGGAAATGGGCACCGGTTTCGAGTTTTGTTGGTCGATCTGCATCGGCTGCGATGATGAGGGCTTCTTTGCGTTGGAAGTCGTATACGGTGAGACTTGTGCGTTCACATTCCAGAATTTTACGAATTCTTTTTACGGCGTTTTGTGCAATCGCGCCTGTAGATTCGGCTGCGAGAATATCATGGTCGATTGCCAGTAATGCTTCGAGCCGCTGGGCATATTGTCGTTGTCGTTCCTGGACCTGGCGTCTTTCTGTAATGTCACGAACGACGGCGAGAATACAATCGCGGCCTCGAATCGATGTGCGGCGTAACGTTGTTTCAGTCCAGAAAAGTGTACCGTTCTTTTTCTTTGCTTGCCATTCGAATATTTGCGGTCCTTCGACAATTGTTCGCTGTAAACGTTCGGCAAGTTTGTTATCCGTCATGTCATCTTGAACTGCACTCATAGCGGCGAGAGAGAGGTTTATTATCTCTGTCCTTGAATATTCAAACATGTGCAGTACCGATTCATTAACATCGGTGATTTTTCCTGAATGAGCATCATGTACAAGGATTGCCTCGCTGGTTGAGTCGAAAATGTCGCGGTAATTACGCTCGCTTTCACGCAAAGCGGCTTCGATCAGTTTTTGATCGGTGATGTCTGTAATGATACCGTCATATGCAGACAATTTTCCATCGGTGTCATAACGGACTATAGGTGTATTTCTTACCCAGCGTTCGGCGCCGCTTTTATGAAATATTCTGTGTTCCAGGGAATATGGTTTTCCGTTTTTTAAGTCGGCAATTTGTTGGTATAATTTGTCATGATCTTCAGGATGAACCATCTGAATCCATAAGTTGGGGTTTTGTTGATACTCTTCCGACGTATAACCGGTAATTGATGTGGAACCGGTTCCATGAATTGTAGTGACCGATTGATCATCTTGAAAGATGACAGTATAAATATAATCCGATGGTGAAGTTAAAAGTTGTCGTCTAGAGAATGATGGATACTGCTCTTGTTGAAATTTTAAAGGTTGTGAAATAGCTGTAAGCTGAAGAATATAGGCGGATACCTTCTGAGATTCATCTGATACAACGGAGATTGTTCCTTTTAGAGAAGTTGCAGGTTTCGTTTTTGTTTTTGTAGTTATTGGAAATGGATGATGATCTGAAGTTTTGCATAGTGATGAAACATCATCCGGAAATTGGAAAAAAGTTTGAATTGATTTACCTTTGAGGGATTTCGATGATGACTGAGCGCACATCCGAGCGGCGATTTCATTTGCCTCCCAAATCACGCCTCGATTATCTATAATAATAACTACGTCGGGTGAAAGTTGGAGAAGGCTTGTAATGAAATCCTTGGAATATTTTAGCGTTCGTCGTGCAGTCATTTCAGCACTCCGTTACAGCTTTTTGTGTCCATAGTACGACAAATCTTCTTGAAAGTAAAGAGGTTACGTCGTTTGAAATTATTACATCCTTATAACTCTCTTAATAGAATTTTCGGATTCTTTTTTTAAAAAAAGAGGAGATAGAGTAAAATTCAGCAGATTTTTATAAAATAATCTAAAATTTGTTCAAATTTTGTGCGACTATCAATTAAAACTAATACAATCTTTCAGGATGATTCTAAAAATTTCTGAATTATTCGATTGTATTTACATCGTACGGTGTCTGTTGGTATACATAATAATTCAGCCAATTTGAAAATAAAAGACTAGCATGGCTTCTCCACCTGACGATCGGCGTTGAATGCAGATCGTTATTCGGAAAATAATTTTGAGGTATTTCGATCGGCAACCCTTTTTGCAGGTCGCGCATGTATTCTTCCTGCAATGTAAGCGGGTCATATTCAGAATGGCCTGTGACATACACCTGACGTCCATCGCGCGACACGAGAATGTAAAGACCGGCAATGTCGGAGACGGCAACGATTTCAAGTTCTTTTATTTTTTCGACATCCTCTTGATGTATTTCAGTATGGCGTGAATGCGGAGCTAAGAATATGTCGTCAAATCCCCGGACGATTGGTAATTTTGGATTTAACAATCTGTGCGGAAATACTCCGAACATTTTTTTCGGAAGAGGATATTTAGGGATGCCGTAAAAATGGAACAAACCTGCCTGAACAGCCCAGCATATATAATAGGTAGAAAAAACACTATGATGCGACCAATCCAGAATCATTTGAATTTCAGGCCAGTAGTTTACATCTTCAAATTCCAGTTGTTCTACCGGGGCGCCGGTAATAATCATGCCGTCATACTTCCGGTTGTTGACCTGATCGAAGGTTTTATAGAATCGTTCCAGATGCGAAAGCGGCGTGTTGGATCCCACATACGATTCGGTTCGCAGCAAATCGATCTCTACCTGTAACGGCGAATTTGAAAGCATGCGAAGGATATGTTTTTCTGTCGCTATTTTCAATGGCATCAAGTTGAACAATAAAATTCGTAGCGGCCGAATATCCTGGTGTTCTGCGGTACTTTCTTCCATCACAAAAATGTTTTCGTCGCGCAGCATTTCTACTGCTGGCAATTTATCGGGAACAATTAACGGCATAGGAAACCTCTATAAAAAAACTTATTAATTTTGTATTACTATAGTAATAATATAATTGATTTTCTCGAAAAATTCTTGTTGTGAAGAAATGCAAAAATTAATTTAAATCGCATGAACCCGGTAAGGGCGTCGTAATTTAAATTTATCTCAGCAGGAGCAACCTTCATTACCAGAAACTGATTAAGCGTTAATCAACTCGTTTAATCATCACGATGGTCTTATCATCGGAATATGTTCCCTGAGCCGAATAAACCTGAATATCTTCAAAAAGCTTTTGAGTGATTTCTTTTGCCGAGAGATCTTTGTACTCTAAAAGTTTTGCGGCAAGCCGGTCTTCCCCGAACAACTCTTTATTGGCATTCATCGCTTCCGTAACGCCATCAGTGTATATCAATAAAATATCTCCTTTGCTCAGGTTTACGGCTTCAGTTGTGTATCGTTGTTCCGGTGATAATCCAAGTACAGGGCCTGTGCTATCGAGTTGAGTGATTGTCCCGGTTTTTGAGGAATAGTGGAACGGACTATTATGGCCGGCATTGCAATAAAGAGCAAGGCCTTTTTTATTGTTAATCAATTCCAGATAAAATAATGTTACAAACCGTTCATCGGGAAAAGTGTGATGAACGAGATTGTTTAATCGCTTGACGATTGTGCTCACTTTCGTTTCAAAACTGGCTCCCATCCGGAGAGCTCCTGAAATATACAGCGCTTGAATTGCTGCCGGTAGCCCTTTGCTTGCCGCATCGCCGACAACGACGCCGAGGCGATCTTCGAGATTTGACATCGCGAGATAGTCAAAAAAATCTCCGCCGACAATTCGTTCCGCAACCGAAACACCGAATAATTGATATGGCCCGAACGTGTACTCGTGCGCAGGAAGGATGCTTCGTTGGATCTCACGCGCTTGATCGATATCGCGTTCCAGCGATTTCTTTTGTTCGGAAATTTTTCTATTCCGCAACGCAGAGGAGACTGCGCTGCTGATGATGTTCATCGTGTCGAGAAGATCCTGGTTGAGTGTAGGAGAATTCAGCGCAAGTATGAATTGATAAAGTTTCTGATTGCCGGCCTGTACGCGTTCTCCGACACCGGTGGCAGAATATTTGGTAATCCCTTTTTTTCGCAGATACGGATTCGTTTCATTCGCAAGGATCGATCGTTGTTTGCCGATTTCATAAAAGACCGGGTTTTCAGATATACGAAGCGAAAAGTGATCCTCAATATTGGACAGGTCGCCATTTTGCCCGACCAACACATACGATTTCTTTGATGGAGTTAATGTCCACACACGACCGCCTGTAATGTTGATGTTCTCGTGGTGAATAATTTCTTCGAGAACGCGTATAAGCATTTCGTCGTTTGATTTGAAACTTTCTTGTGTAAGATGTTCTATCGTCCGGAAAAGTTTACGTTGATTCATTTATAATTCTTCAATTTGTTCTACTAAATTCCTTATAATCAAGATAAGAGAATTTGTTTTCGATGCAAGAAATACGCCGATTGTTCGGGAATATTAAAAATTAATAACGGTGCGAGTTTGACGGAAGGAAACCGGATACTAATTCTGAGATATAATTTTGTTAGATAAAGGGATAGATCGGAAGATGATTGTTATTAATGAGATCCAATTTATCGCTTCGCGGCAATTCTTTCACCCCACACTCTCTCACTAATGCCTGAGCGCGTGTTCCACATTCTTCGATGTATTTCAAAGTTACAGGCCTTCGTACACGCGTATACTTCGATGCTGTTCCCGCGTTGTGCTGAGCGAGACGACGTTCAATGTTTTTTGTCACGCCGGTGTAAAGAGATCCGTCGCTGCATTCGAGTATGTAAAGGAACCATGACGCTGGGGAAGAAATAGCCTCGTCTTCTTTCATTCCCTTAATCATTTTTTTGTATTTTGGTTTCATCGAAAGTTCGTTTCCCATTTACCCAGTGAGTTCAACTCCCTCGGAACGATCTGAGTCCTTGTTATCCTAATCCGTTCTGAAGGAGCTTTGCTCCCGAAGTACAATGACCTACATCACTTCTTGAAAAAAACTATCGTTTCAACGGCTTATACTTAATCCGGTGTGGACGGTCGGCTTCAATCCCCAGGCGTTTCTTTCGGTTCTCTTCGTACTCCGAGTAATTTCCATCGAACCAAACAGCTTTGCTCTCGCCTTCAAACGCCAGAATATGTGTCGCTATGCGGTCGAGGAACCAACGATCGTGCGATATCACCACAACACATCCTGCAAAATTCAATATTGCTTCTTCGAGAGCGCGAAGCGTATTCACATCGAGATCGTTCGTCGGCTCGTCGAGCAGCAGCACGTTCGCTTCTTCCTTCAGCATTTTGGCGAGATGAACGCGATTGCGTTCTCCGCCGGAAAGCTGACTCACCAATTTCTGCTGATCGCCTCCGCTGAAGTTGAACCGAGCAACGTAAGCTCGGGAATTTATTTCACGCGTCCCGAACTTCAACAATTCTTCACCGCCCGAAATTTCCTGCCAAATAGTTTTTTGTGGATCGAGCGGCCGGCTCTGATCGACATAGGCAAGCTTAACCGTTTCACCGATCGAGAATGAACCCGCATCGGGTTTTTCATTTTTGGTGATCATTTTAAATAGTGTTGTCTTTCCCGCACCGTTCGGACCAATGATACCGATGATGCCTCCGGGAGGAAGCATAAAATTCAAATCTTCATATAACAAAACATCTCCATAACCTTTGGCAACACTTTTTGCTTCAATTACTACATCTCCCAATCGTGGCCCCGGCGGGATATAGATTTCAATTTCTTCATCACGCTTTTCATTCTGTTCGGCAAGCATTTTTTCGTATGCAGTAATGCGGGCTTTACCTTTTGCGTGCCGGCCTTTCGGATTCATTCTGATCCATTCCAACTCGCGTGCGAGTGTCCGCTGACGTTTCGATTCCTGCTTTTCTTCAACTTCGAGCCGCCGACGTTTTTGATCGAGCCAGGACGAGTAATTTCCTTCGAACGGAATTCCTTCGCCGCGGTCCAATTCTAAAATCCAGCCGGCAACATTGTCGAGAAAATATCGATCGTGCGTCACCGCAAGCACGGTTCCTTTATATTGCGCAAGATGTTGTTCGAGCCACGCGACCGATTCGGCATCGAGATGGTTTGTCGGTTCGTCGAGCAGAAGCACATCGGGTTCCTGAAGTAGAAGACGGCAAAGCGCAACCCGGCGGCGTTCGCCTCCCGAAATAACTGAAACAGATGTATCACCAGGGGGACAGCGCAAAGCATCCATCGCCATCTCGAGTTTGCTGTCGATGTCCCACGCGTTCATGTGGTCGATTTTTTCCTGGAGCTTCGCCTGCTTTTCCATCAGCGCATCGAAGTCGGCATCAGGCTCGGAGAATTGCGCACTCACTGCTTCATAGTCTTTCAAAAGTTTAACGGTTTCAGCAGCTCCTTCCTCAACAACCTCCTTAACCGTTTTCGCAGGATCGAGTTCAGGTTCTTGAGGCAGATATCCGAATGTGATTCCTTTCTGCGAAGTGATCTCTCCAAGATAATCTTTATCGACTCCGGCAATAATGCGAAGAAGCGTGCTTTTCCCGGCGCCGTTCAATCCGAGTATGCCGATTTTCGCACCGTAGAAAAATGAAAGATAAATATCTTTCAACACTTGTTTATTCGGCTTGTGAACTTTGCCGACGCCGATCATTGAGAAAATTATTTTATTGTCTGCCATAGAGTATGTGAGTTTATTGTTCAGAGTTCAAAGTTCAAAGTTGAAAACTTTTTGTAAGGACTTAAAGCAGCCCTTTAAAAAATTTTGAACCATGAACCCAACAATCCTGAACCAACTTTGTTTTTTCTAAGAAAAATCTTTTTTATCTGTTTTTAAATTTATTTATCAAATCGTCTATTGTTGGTTCTTTTTCTTTCTTTTTTTCTTTCGGAGTGCCAGCCGGTTTTTGCACGGGTTGAGGAGTGGGAGAAATCTTCATTGTCAGACTGATCCTCTTCAACTGTTCGTTGACTTCGAGTACTTTTACTTTTACCACTTGTCCGACTTTCACTATCTGTTTCGGGTCGGCAGTGTAACGGTCGGCCATTTGTGAGACATGGACGAGTCCATCCTGATGAACGCCAATATCCACAAACGCTCCGAAATTGGCAACGTTTGTAACCACACCTTCGAGTTCCATACCGGGAGCGAGGTCTTTGATTTCTTTTATTCCTTCTTTGAATGTTGCATACCGGAATTCCTGACGCGGATCGCGTCCGGGTTTTTCAAGTTCCGCTAAAATATCGCGGAGCGTCGGTTCGCCAATCGAATCTGTGATATAATTCTTCAAATCGATTGATTTAATCTTGTCGCTTGCATGCGTGATTTTTTCTAGTGGGATTTTTAGATCGCCCGCAATTTTTTCGACGATGGTATAACTTTCCGGATGAACGGCGGTATTATCGAGAGGATTCTCACCATCACGAATGCGGAGAAATCCTGCCGCTTGTTCGAATGCTTTCGGTCCCAGTTTCGGCACAACGCGGAGTTCTTCCCGATTCTTGAAAGCGCCGTGATCGTTTCTATATTGAATAATATTTTTTGCCACGCCGACATTGATGCCCGAAACATAACTTAACAACTCTTTTGAAGCAAGATTGAGATCGACGCCGACAAAATTTACACAGCTCTCTACAGTTTCTCCCAGTTTCGTTTTTAACAATTTTTGATCGACGTCATGTTGATATTGACCGACGCCGATTGATTTGGGATCGATTTTTACCAATTCCGCAAGCGGATCCTGCAACCGTCGTGCAATGCTTATTGCCCCGCGAACTGTAACATCGAGATCAGGGAATTCATCGATTGCAATCGGACTCGCAGAGTACACTGAAGCTCCCGACTCATTCACAATTACTTTGATCGGTTTATTTTTTGTTTTCATTGAATCGAGTACTTCATTCATAAACTCATCGGTTTCGCGGCTTGCAGTTCCGTTTCCGATCGCGATAAGTTCGATTTTATATTTTTCAATAAATTCGAGAACCGATTTTGCAGCTTCTTTGCGTTGGGCCTCCGAGTGGTGTGGAAAAATTGGAGTGTATTCTAAAAATTTTCCAGTGTCGCTGATCGCGGCCACTTTGCATCCTGTACGAAAGCCTGGATCGATGCCGAGTGTAGGCTTCATGCCTGCCGGACTTGAAAGGAGTAATTCGCGCAAATTATCTCCGAACGTTTTTATCGATTCCGCATCGGAATACGATTTTTTTTCAAGCCGGACTTCTCCGATCAACGTAGTTTTCATAAGACGATCGTAAGATTCACGCACAGTCTCTTTCAGAAATTCTACGACGTTTTCGGCTCCGGCATGAATTTCTTTTTCGGCAAGATAATCGATGATCCGTTGCTCATCACATTCCACTTCGAACCAAAGGACGCCTTCCGTTTCACCGCGGCGCAGTGCAAGCATGTTGTGCGGTTTGATCTCGCTTACTTTCACTTTAAAATCGCGGTACATCTCATATTTCGTAGTGCCAACCGGAAATTCATCCTTCACTCTTGAAACAAACATTCCTTCGGCCATCATGAAATCGCGAATGTGCTGTCGATGATCGGCTTTTTCCGAAGTTTCTTCCGCTATGATGTCGGATGCACCATGGAGAGCTTCTTCGATTGTCGCCACTCCTTTTTCTTCGGAGAGATATTTTTCAGCTTCTTTCTCAAGAAGAACCTGTCTCGCTTCAGGCGAATTATTTTCTTTAATAAATTCCGCAAGAGGTTCGAGGCCTTTTTCGCGTGCTATAGTTGCGCGGGTTCGTTTTTTCGGTTTGTAGGGAAGATAAAGATCTTCGAGTTCCGCCTTTTGCAAGCATTCTTCAATTTTTATTCTTAATTCGTCGGTGAGCTTTCCTTGTTCTTCGATTGATTGGAGAATCGTTTTTTTCCGATCTTCGAGTTCGGAGAGATAACTGAAACGGTCGAACAAATCTCGCAATTGTATTTCGTTCATCTCGCCGGTTCGTTCTTTCCGATATTGGGCGATGAAGGGAACGGTTGCACCTTCTAAAAATAATTCGAGAGCATTTTTTATTTGAATCGATGCTAGAGATAATTCCTGCGCCAGGATTTTTTGTATGTCAAGCATAAATCGACTCGAATGAATGCAGAGAAAAATATGATGCCAAGAATAAATTTATATAATATACGAATAAATAGTGTGTGGAAAAAGTTTAGATTACAGTTCGGGCAAAACTGTATTCATTTAGAATTTTTCATTACATTAGCTGAATGGAAAAATGCAAAAAAAGAAAGTGGACTCTCCAATGAAAAGACATAGACAATTAACACTCGATAGATTTAAAAATAAATTTGCTCAAGTAAAGAAAAAAGGTTGGGTCAGATCAAAAAGGAAAGGACCTACCGGGATTGGACAAACATTAGAACAACTTCTTGGTATCGAAGAGAATAATATTGCTCTTCCAGATTTAGGTTCAGTAGAACTTAAAGCTCATCGTATCGGTTCATCTTCAATGATTACATTATTTACGTTCAATAAAAAAGCATGGAAAATGAATCCGCTTGCTGCTGTTAAAAAATATGGTACCCGCGATGACGATGGAAGATTAGGAATGTATTTTACCATGGCAAGAACGCCAAACAGTATGGGATTATTTCTTAATGTTGATGAAACGACTATTTCAGTGAGGCATGTCTCAGGAGAAATAGTCGCGGAATGGCAATTAGAGGTGTTAGCTAAAAGATTTATGCAAAAAACTCCCGGCCTAGTACTTGTCAGTGCATTCAGTGAAATGCGTGGAGACGCGGAATGGTTTAAATACGATCGTGCACAATTATTGACAGAAACCTCATCGGATATTATTAAAAATCAAATATTATCCGGGAATGTTATTTTTGATATAAGAATGGATCGTCGGCCAACTAAAAATGAATTACGATATCTTCAAAAAAGTGATTGGTTACAATGGTCTTTCAAGGACTGGATAGAATTATGAAAAGACCGTTGGAAGTAACTTCTTGATGGAGTAATATTGCAAGTGCATTATAATCTTTTTTTCGGAGTCCGGAAGAGTTACTTTTTTTTGCAACTTTTGTATATATTCATACGGATAAATATATCTATTGGGAGTAATAAAGACGAAACAACCTACATACATTGATCTTTTTGCGGGTGCAGGTGGTTTATCCGAAGGATTCATACGTTGTGGATTTAAACCCATTGCTCACGTAGAAATGGATAACGATGCTTGCCTTACCCTCAAAACGAGACTTGCCTATCATTACCTACAGCAACATTATCAATCTGATGCATATCTATCATATCTCAAGAAAGAAATTTCTAGAGATGAGTTGTATAAAAAGATCCCAAAAATATTGAACAATAGCGTTATCAACGAAAAGATATCCAATAAAACATTGCGATCTCTATTTGCAGCTATTGATACATTGTGCGGAATGCAACAAGTTGATGTTGTTATTGGTGGTCCCCCATGTCAGGCGTATTCAACAATCGGTAGATTTACTGGTAAAAACAAAATGAAATGGGATTCACGGAAATTTTTATATCGCCTTTATGCAAAATTTTTAGAGAAGTACCAGCCAAAAATCTTTGTCTTTGAAAATGTTCCCGGATTACGTTCTTCTAATGATGGAAAATATCTTACGGATATGTTGGAGGTTTTTTCCAAACCGGCTCTTGGTTATACGGTTGAGTATAGAGTACAAAATGCATCACACTTTGGAGTAGTGCAGAACCGTAATCGAATCATTATTATCGGATGGAGGACGGAGTTAAAACTTTCTTATCCGGATTTTGAGAGAAGTAATATTATAAAAAGAGTAAGCGATGTTCTTCTTGATCTGCCAGAATTATCTGCGGGAGAAAGTCAAGACATTACTTACTATACTTTAAAACCGAATGAGTATTTGCAACGATCCGGAATACGCAATGGCATAGATTTTACAACTCATCATATTGCGCGACCACTTAATGCTAATGATAAAAAGATTTATAAGAAAGCAATTGAACTCTGGAATGAAAAGCAACAACGATTAAAATATACAGACCTTCCTGAATCATTGCAGACTCATAAAAATAAAGAAGCCTTTCTTGATCGATTCAAGGTTGTTGCTTCCAATCTTGAATCCTCACACACATTAGTTGCACACATCGCTAAAGACGGACATTATTACATCCATCCAGACGAAAAACAATTACGTTCATTAACAGTACGTGAAGCGGCAAGAATTCAATCGTTTCCCGATGATTATTTTTTTGAAGGGACACGAACAGCGGCATTTAAACAAATTGGGAATGCTGTACCATCTTTAATGGCGTCAAAGATAGCAGAAAAAATAAAGGAAATGCTAAGTGAAAGAAGAATTAATATTTAAGCCTAGAGCTAGGCTGCTTCTTCAGCTTGGCGATCAGCTAATTAAGAACGCTAGCATTGCACTTCTTGAGCTGGCAAAAAACAGTTATGACGCGGACGCGAATAATGTTACGATAACTATGAGGAATCTTACCGATCCTGCTAAAGGCACAATAGTGATTGAGGATGATGGTATAGGTATGGACGCATCAATTATTAAAGATATATGGATGGAGCCGGGGAGTGATCATAAAGCAAAATTATTTGCAAAACAAAAACGGACTTTAAAATTTACTAGACTACCTATTGGGGAAAAAGGAATAGGGAGATTTGGAGCACATAAACTTGGTAATGAAATTGAATTGGTAAGCAGAATGCAAGGATCTGATGAGGTATACTTGAAGATTGACTGGGCTGATTTCCAAAAAGAAAAATACTTAAAAGATGTGCCGGTTTCTGTTTATATAAGGAAGCCAGAAGTTTTCACGGATAAAAAAGCGGGTACAAAGATTACCATTCGAAATCTTCATTCCCCTTGGACTCGTGGAATGGTGAGAGATGTCTTTCGTTCTATCAATGCCCTTTCTTCTCCTTTCGATACCCCTGAATCATTCTACGTATCCTTTGATGTAGACGAAAAGGAATGGTTAGAAAAATTAATGTCATGGGATGAAATTTCCAATTATACTCTGTATAGATTCAAATGTCAAATACAAGGAAAGCAAATCACTTCTTTCGATTATGGGTTTACCCCCTTTCCTACTATGGTAAAACTAAAAAGTAGAAAAGTAACGCAGGCAGATAAAGAGGTTGTAAAGCATCTTAAGATCGTTGACAGAAATGATAATGTCGTTGATCTTTCTAAATACAACATTGGTAAAATTAGTTTTGAAGGATTTATATATGATCGAACTCCTAAAATACTTAGTCTGGGAGTACAGGACAAACGAGGATTGAAAGAGTATTTGGATACGAATGGTGGTATCAAAGTATATCGCGATGGAATTAGAATCAATGAATATGGAGAAGAGGGCAATGATTGGTTGAGCCTTGATATTAGAAGAGTGAACATGCCTACAAAAAGAATCAGCAACAATATCATACTGGCAGCAATCAATCTTAGAAGAGCGGATAGTGAAGATCTGATTGAGAAAACAAACAGAGAAGGATTTGTCGAGAATGAAGCATATCAAGCTTTTGTGAAATCTGTATTGTATGCATTAAATCTGGTTGAGACATTCAGAAATACGGATAAAGAAAAGATCAGAACATTCTATAGTCAGGAAAGTGTATCTGAACCTGTAGTATCCAGTCTTTCTGAGTTACAGATAATTATTGAAAAGAGGTTGAGAGATTCAGAATTGAAAAACGAGATTAACAAGTATCTCAAAAAGATTGAGCACGATTATAAGAATATGAGTGAAATTCTCTTGCGGAGCGCGGGAGCAGGTTTGAATATGAGTATTGTGATACACGAAATTGAAAAAATAATTGCAGAATTGAAAAAGGTCGTTGAAAAAGAAAAACCCTCGGAAAGAATAGTTGCGCTCGTTAAACATCTTGCAAAACTTCTAGAGGGTTATAGCTTTATAATTAAAAACACCGGTGTGAAGATCAATGATCTTAAGGACGTGATAAAAAAGGCTATTTTTAACATAGAATTTAGGCTTGAAGCTCACAAGATAGAGATAGTTCGAGATTTTGAAAGTTACACTGGAAAATCGAAGGTAAGCTGTGCTGAAAACTTGGTGATCGCATCGATAATGAACATCATAGACAATTCCATTTGGTGGCTTGAGTACGGGGAGATTAAAAGAAAGAAGATACTGATAAAAATTTCTGATGAGCTGCCTGATTACACCTCTATGGTTATCGCAGATAATGGACCAGGATTCTCGTTGCCACCAGAGGAACTAGTAAAACCATTCGTGTCGACCAAACCTTATGGAATCGGACTTGGATTGCACCTATCAAACGAAATAATGAACGCAAACAGAGGAATACTTTTTTTCCCCGATAAAGGTGATTACTCTCTTCCGGAGGAATTTGATGAAGGTGCCACCATCGCTCTTTGTTTTAAGAACAAAGAATAAGAACATTCTTCAATTTATTTTAAAATTGTTTTCAGAAAAAGAAAATCGTGGGGAGATTAATCAATGCCAGAAGATATAAATGCAAATCAAACATCCACCGCGCTTGATCAGGATAGTTTTTCCAGCATGCCATTGAGTGGAAGAGTAGTGATAGTTGATGACATGGTGAGCGAGGGGCTTCCTCTGCTCAATGTATTATCAAAACATCGTATTCCATATCAATACTTTACCGGAGACCCGAACGGACTTCCAGATAAACCGATTAAAGGTATTAGAATTATTTTTTTAGATATTGATCTTGAAATAGGAAGGGACGACAAGACTAAAATTTCCAAAGTCCTCAATGTTTTAAAGCAACTTATCGGCAAGGAAAATGGTCCATATTTTATTATCGCATGGGCTAAAGATGATGATCTTATTAAGACCTTACAAGAAAGAATTGGAGAAGAATTCAAAGATTCTTTACCCTTGGATATTATAAGCTTGGATAAAGGTGAATTTTTTGAATCAAAAGCTGGGGCAAATAATCTACTTGAATGGACTCTGGTCGAAAATGGCATTCAAAAGATCGAGAAGAAAATCAAAGATTTGTTAGGATCGCTTAAAGCTTTCCATATTTTCCTTATCTGGGAAAATATTATTCACAAATCTGCCGGGGAGACTGTGCAGACCTTCTATTCTCTTCTTTTAAAAGAAGAAGACTGGGATAAAGCAATGTGTAGTGTTTTCAGGGAACTTGCATTTGCTTATATGGGTAAGCAGTTAGATGTGACCGATACAAATGAAGTTTCAAAAAATGCTCTTTATGCTTTTAATTCAACTTTTCTTGATTCTGTAGAAGATTTAATAACTAAGCATGATTTTTCAAAGAACTTTGATAAGATCGACTCAAGTTCCAAAGTTGATGTCAAACATAAAGCAATCATAAATAATAAGCTGCTATTAATTACTAGCACTGAATCTTCTTTGCCTGGTAATATCTATGAAGTTAAAGAAGGACTTGATAAGAAGCCTTGGTGCAAATTGATTGCTGATATTTTAGATTTTAGAGAAATCGTATATTCTCTTGCCAAGGCAAAAAGTATAGATCTATATACAAATGAAGAATTGCATGCATTTAAGAAGAAGTATAGAAAAGAATACGAAGAACTTGAAGAAAAAAAGAGAGAGGAAATAAGATCAAAGTTAAAGTATATATTTCTTGAGGTTTCCCCTACTTGTGACTTCGTACAGAAAAAATGGGAAGTTCATAGGATAGTACCTGGCGTACTCTGGCATTTTGAAAATTTAGAACTGATTGGTAGAAGGGATAATATTTATATTAGTCCACTGATTGAGTTTAAAAATGAACTTTATAAGATGGTCTTTGAGTTCAGGTATTTTGGTTCTAAGCAGTTTGAGGAACTTAAAGAGCATATGCCAATTTTCAGAATACGGCATGGCTTGTTAGTTGATATACAATCAAATCTTGCTAAACATGTAAACAGGCCTGGAGTTGTGTTTCTAGAATAATCTTAATGAATCGATTTGAATACGAAGAAAGTGGTCGTTCAAAATAAACTTCTATATTTGTGGAAATATTACAAACGAGACTTTCCATGGCGTCATAGAATTACTCCTTACAGGATAATGATTGCCGAGTTTATGCTCCAGCGAACTCGCGCAGAGCAAGTAGATCCTATATATACACAATTTATTAAACGCTATCCTACCGTTGCATCGCTCTCTAAAGCAAAAACAAAAGAAGTTGCACAATACACAAAACACCTTGGTATACACTGGCGTGCAAAACATTTTATTACTGCTGCAAAGTTTGTCATTAAAGAGTACCAAGGAAAAATACCATCCGATAGAGACAAACTTCTTAAAATACCCGGCGTTGGCGAATATGTCGCTGGAGCAATTTTAGCCATTGCATTTCAAAAATCGGAATGGGTCATAGACAGTAACATAGCGAGATTCTTAAATCACTATCATGGTCTCGGATTGCAGGGAGAGATACGAAGGAAAAAAGAGATTATAGAATTATCAAAACAATATTTTAAACACAAAAATCCAAGAAAACTTCTCTTTGCCATATTAGATTTTACAGCGACCATGTGCAAACCCATCAATCCACAATGTAAATCATGTCCACTAAAAAGGCACTGCAAATATCCAGCGACTTAAAAAATCAGATAAAACTATATGTCATACAGAAAAGTTAAAGGGAATGTCCTTCCAACAGATATTACGATACAAGATTTCTTTTCATCAGTAGGATATGAACATATTATTACACATCAGAGATATATTCCCAATAAGCGAATGCCTCTTCGCAACAGTCCTACGAATGCAACTGGAGTTCTTGACGATACAATGACTCGTGAATATATTGTCGTGATGCGAAAGAAATCGAACTACAGAGTAACAGAACGATTATCAATTTACGGGGCTTCTTCCAATAAGAAAAAACTCATAGATACAAAAAATAACAATCGAAAGAAATCAGTAAAAACTGTTTTTAAGAAGAAAGTTTTATATAAGTCTATAAGAAAAAAGAAACAGAAATAGTGCCATTCTATAAACAATTCCTACAATTGAAACCGGTATCCTATTCCCGATTCCGTCAGAATCCACCGCGGCTTTGTGGGATTATCTTCAATTTTTTTTCTGAGTTGACCGATGTACACACGCAGGTATTGTGTTTCTCCGACATGTTGAGGTCCCCAGATTTTTTCGATCGCATAATTATGTGTCACGACTTTGCCCGCATTTCGAACAAGGAGCGAGAGCAGATCGAATTCTGTCGCTGTCAATTTGATTACAATGTCATTTTTTTTACAAGTATGTGACGTGAGATCGACAGAAAGAGAATCAAATTTGTAAATAGTCTCTTCCGCTGCCGACGGCAGATGACGGAGGGCAGCGCGAATGCGCGCGAGTAGCTCGCTGGTTCTAAACGGTTTGACCAGATAATCATCCGCGCCCAAATCAAGAGCCTTCACAATGTCCTGTTCCGTATCGCGAACTGAAAGGATGATGATCGGAAATTTTGCCCACTCTCGCAACCGGGTAAGAACTTCCATTCCGTCCATATCCGGCAATCCAAGATCAAGAATTACGACATCAGGTAGATTCGCGGCGGCAAGCTGGATGCCGAGATTTCCATTTCCCGCGATCTGGACAGAAAAATCATTCGACTCGAGTGTCAGCTGAAGCAATTTCTGAATTTGATGCTCATCATCGATAATTAAAATCGTACCATTTTTTTTCATTGTGCGTCCTGTATCTCATCCGTGTACTGAATTTCTGTCGGGATACGGATGATAAAACGAGTTCCACCGGTTGGAACATTTTCTACTTTTATTGTTCCTTTGTGCGCTTCAATAAAACCTTTTACAATCGAAAGTCCGAGGCCCGTCCCTCCAGTTTGACTTCCAGGGACTCGATAGAATTTATCGAACACGCGTTCGAGTGATTCCTTCGGTAAACCCGGGCCGTTATCGCTGATCTGAATTTCGCAGAATCCGTCGCTGACCTGACTTAGAATCGTGATGGTCGATCCGTTCTGTGTGTAGACTGAGGCATTATAAATAAGGTTTGTCATAGCTTGTTCGATGAGTCCGAAATCGAGTTTGACGAGTGGATATGAATCCGGAATTTTGACGTCGACATTATGTTGCGATATCTCATGTTCAAGTTTTCTAAGTATGACGGAAACGATATCTTTTAAATCGCACCAGTCGAGTTTTGGTTTGATCAATCCTGATTCAAGCCGCGTCATATCGAGCAAATTTTCGACGAGACGATTCAATCGATCGGCCGCAAGATGAACTTCATGCAGGAGATCCTTGCGTGTTGATGTGACTGAAGCCGTGTTCTCATCTTCGAGTGCATCGCTTACGCCGATGATTGTCGCTATCGGTGTTCTGAGTTCATGCGACACAGAATTGAAGAGAGTTTTGTAAAGCCGTTCTGATTCTGCAATGATGCTCGATTGCTTCGCCATCTCGTTCAGGAATTCGCGCTCCATTGTTGAAGAAATTTGGCTGATGAAGTTTTGGAGCAGTGTTTCGTGTTCGAGATCGAGCGGAGCAGTCTCCGGTATTTTTACTCCTATTACTCCAAGTGGGTATCGCGGGCCTGAAAGTGGAAAATATGTTGCGGCGGCAAAAGGAAGTGTGTCCGTATTTTTTCCGGCCTTTTTTTCATTCCAGTAAACCCACGCCGCAACGCTGAATTCTTTCGCTTCGGCCTTAAACGTGCTTTCACGATGAGGTTCGGGATTGATGTCGCCATCCGGATTTCCAAGAAACACCACGACGTCGGCAGAAAAATATTTTTTGATATTCGCGACGGCGAAATGGACAACCTCATCCTGTGTCTTTGCAATAGAGAGATCACGTGTAAGAGCATATAATGCGCTGGTTCTTTCTTCGCGCTGACGAACTATACGCTCACGCGCGTGGAGGCGTGAAGATAAAATTCCCGTGACCAATGCGATTATAAAATAGAGAGTAAGCATTCGCACATCTGCAGAATCGCCGACATGAAAAGTGAACATCGGCGGGATGAAAAAGTAATCCCAGAGAATTGCGCTCAACGTTGCAGCAGAAAGAACCGGCCCCATTCCAAATTTCAGCGAGAGAAGGGCAATGATAAATAGAAGTATGAGCCCGACCGTCTGATATCCGATTACGGAAGTTAGAGGAAAACAAATTAATGCCGCAAGGATGATGATCCCAATCGTGCTGAGGTATTGAATTATTGTAGAATTGAAAATCAGGAAGGATGAAATGCTTTCTTTTTTTTCAGCGTGTGCCTTATTCGCCACGACATAAATATCGATGTCGCCGCTGAGTTTTATCAACCGGTCGAGGAGAGTTTCGTTTTGCCAGAAAGCTCCTCGCCGCGATTTACCGACAAGAATCTGCGTTGCGTTTTGTTGCCGAGCCGCACGAATAAGTCCGCGAGGGATATCGTCGTCCGTCGTTGATACAATTTCTGCCCCCAACTCCTGAGCTAATTTGATATTTTTCTCAAGTTGTATTCGCACTTGATCCGGCATCGGATTTGTCGTTTCGACATGCACAACAATCCATGAAGCATCCATTGAGTACGCAATTCGGCGCGTCCATCTTATGAGTTCAGCCGATTGAGTTGTTCCCGCGATGCCGACTGCGAATCGTTGTCGTGTTTTCCATGCGCCTGAAATTCGTTCAGTTTTCATGAAATCGCGTACTTGCCGGTCAACCCGTTCCGCTGTCACGCGCAACGCCATCTCGCGAAGCGCTGTCAAATTACCTTTGCGGAAAAATTTTTGGACAGCCTGCCGCGATCGTTCGGGTGTGTAAACTTTTCCTTCCTCGAACCGCTTGATGAGATCGTCTGCCGAGAGATCGATCATTTCAATTTCGTCGGCGAGTTCGATGATCGAATCAGGAACCGTTTCGCGGATTATCGATCCGGTTATCTGTGCTACCGTATCGGCGCGGCTTTCCAGATGTTGAACATTTAATGTTGTATAAACGTCGATGCCGTTGTTTAAAAGTTCTTCGACATCCTGATATCGTTTGATGTGACGGCTTCCCGGAACATTTGTATGCGCCAACTCATCGACGAGCGCGAGTTTCGGTTTGCGTTCGAGAATAGCGTCGAGGTCCATTTCTTCGAGTGCGGTTCCGCGGTAGAAAATATGTTTGCGAGGGATTGACGGTATTCCATCGAGAAGCTGTAGAGTTTCTTTACGTCCATGTGTCTCGACATAACCGGCGACCACATCGACGCCTTTTCGAAGAACTTCATGAGCCGATCGAAGCATCTCGTATGTTTTTCCCACGCCAGCGCACATTCCGAAGAATATTTTTAGTTTCCCTTTAGCCGCTTTTTCTTTTTCCCGATTCATCACACGCAGAAGTTCGTCGGGATCAGGGCGCTGGTTTTCATCATTCACGATATCATTCATCATTGACTTCCTTGACTCTCGAAATAAAGTACATGATTTCAGAGAAAAAGGCTATTCTTTTTGCTGGTTTTAATCGTTTGGTTCAATTATTTATATTTTTTTTATGTATTTCGATTTCATTTTTATGTCCTACTGATAGCTTTCCGGCGATTTATTTACGATATCTGTGTTGTGTATGGAAAAGAGAAATAATATCCAGAGATTTTATATGATTTTGGATGAATATTTACCAAGGCTTAATGACGAAGAAATACGACGATGGATTTCACTCCGCGCGGTGGAGTGGATGAATTGGCCGCTTTTTGTTTCGCAACCCATAATTCCGGTGGCAATGATTTTTCTGAAATGGTGGGAGACAATACTGGCGATGTTCATTCTGAACATCGGCTGGTCTGCGATAAAGTACAAGCATTATAGCATTCCAATTGCGATAAGCGGCGTAGTTTTCGTCAGGTTACGATGGATTGCAGCTATCACCTGTGGCATCTATTTTTTGACCATGAACGATTATCCGCTCGCATTTCTTTCGGTGCTCTGGCCTTTATTATGTCCATTGATTGTAATACCAGGGAAATTGGAAAGAACTCGGCAAATAATATACAAAGCATTAGAATGTTACTATGCTTTCCCAAGCAGGGAATTACCGATGCAGACACTCGATGAAGAAGAATCGTTTTCTTCAGAAGAGAAAGTGTTGTCGAAATTGTCAAATCCGAAAAAGGAAAATAGTATTGCGAAATCAATTTATTAGAGAAAAATAAATTCAAACTGAATATTAGAACAATTAGAGGAATTAAGTGTGATAATATCGAATTTTAGAATTGCAATCGTGGCGATTATTTTATTCAGCGTGCTGACTGGACTTTTCTATCCATTGGTAGTTACGGGAATCGCGCAACTTGTTTTTCCGCATCAAGCGAACGGAAGCATGTTGAAAAATAATGACGGCCGGTTGCAGGGATCGGAACTGATCGGACAACCATTCAGTAATCCAAAATATTTTTGGGGACGCATGTCGGCAACGAGCCCATTTCCATATAACGCGGGTTCATCTGCGGCATCAAATCTCGGCCCGACCAATCAAGCACTCATTGATGTGGTGAAGAATAGAATTCGGAATCTGAAATATTCCGATCCGAAAAATATTCAATCGGTTCCAGCCGATCTTGTGACCGCATCAGGAAGCGGACTCGATCCTCACATCAGTGTAGCCGGCGCGATGTATCAAGTTCATCGTGTAGCCCGAACTCGCGGTCTGAGTGATGATCAAGTTCAATCATTGGTAAGTCGTTATACTGAGGGACGCCAACTAGGGTTTCTCGGCGAACCGCGTGTAAATGTATTAAGATTGAATCTTGCTTTGGACCAAACCAAATCTTTTGAGAAAGAAAAATAAAAATGGATTTATTTTATATCGCTGTCATCGTTGTGTTCTTCATCCTCACATGGGGTTTGATGAAAATGTGCGAACGTCTGAGTGAACATAAAACAGGAGAGAAACCATGAATTGGCTTTACATCATTTCCGGATTAATTTCTGCCGGGCTTCTAATTTATTTATTCATTGCTCTTTTGAAGCCGGAGATATTCGAATGACACTCAATGGGATTTTTCAAATCGCGTTTTATATTGCAATGCTAACGCTTCTTGCCAAACCGCTCGGCGCGTTTATGGCTCGCGTGTACCAACGGGAAAAAACATTTCTCGATCCTGTTTTCGGTCCGCTCGAAAGGTTTTTTTATCGATTGGCAAAGATCAACCCGGATGAGGAAATGGATTGGAAGGCGAATGCCGTTGCCATGTTGATATTTAATTTTATCGGGTTGCTGGTTGTTTATGCTCTGCAGCGCATCCAGCAATTTCTTCCGCTCAATCCGCAGGGGTTCGGTGCAGTAACTCCTGACTCATCATTTAATACTGCCATCAGCTTTGCTTCCAATACAAACTGGCAGGGATATGGCGGCGAAACAACGATGAGTTATTTGACGCAGATGCTCGGACTGACTGTACAGAATTTCGTTTCTGCTGCAACTGGAATGGCTGTGCTTGCACTTTTCATCCGTGGAATTGCTCGTCACTCGGCAAAGACTCTCGGAAATTTCTGGGTCGATTTGACACGAAGTACACTGTATATACTCCTTCCTCTTGCTATTGTCTTATCGCTTGTGCTCGTATCGCAAGGTGTCATACAAAATAATTCTGCATACGTCTCGGTGCCTTTTCTCCAATCGACAACGGACACCTCCGGTGTGAAAGTAACTGATCAAGTTCTGGCGATGGGACCAGCGGCATCGCAGATTGCCATCAAGCAATTAGGAACCAACGGTGGAGGTTTTTTCAACGTTAATTCAGCTCATCCGTATGAGAACCCCACGCCCCTTACTGATTTTTTAGAAATGCTTGCAATCTTGCTTATTCCTGCAGCGCTGTGTTACACGTTTGGAAAAATGGTGAAAGACACGCGCCAGGGATGGGCGATATTTGCCGCTATGATGCTGATACTTGTCGCAGCAATATTTTGGATGTATAGTCTTGAAAGTTCAGGCAATCCTAAACTGACTGCACTTGGTGTGGATCAACAATCTACTTCCATCAATCCCGGCGGTAATATGGAGGGAAAGGAAGTCCGGTTCGGCATTCCCAATTCGGCAGTTTGGGCAACTGCCACGACCGCTGCATCGAATGGTTCTGTTAATTCCATGCACGATTCTTACACTCCGCTCGGCGGAATGATAACGCTCATCATGCTTCATCTTGGGGAAGTTGTTTTCGGCGGGGTTGGATCGGGCCTTTACGGAATGCTGATCTTTGTGGTTGTAGCTGTATTCGTGGCGGGATTGCTTGTCGGACGTACTCCTGAATACTTAGGACACAAGATTGAAGCTTATGAAATGAAAATGGCATCGATTCTTATTCTCATTATGCCAATCACGGTTCTTGTTCTTACGGCAATTGCGGTTGTCACCGTTGCTGGAAAAGCAGGGATCATGAATCCCGGTCCTCATGGATTTAGCGAAATTTTATATGTATTCACTTCGCAAGCGAACAATAATGGAAGCGCTTTTGCCGGGGCAAGTGTCAATACACCGTTTTACAATCTTACAGGCGGAATTGCGATGCTGATCGGTAGATACTGGCTTGCGGTTCCTACACTCGCGCTTGCAGGGTCACTCGTTCGAAAAAAGTTAATTCCACCGTCGGAAGGAACTCTGCCGACTCACACTCCTTTATTTATTTTCTGGTTGATTGCAGTTGTGCTGATTGTTGGTGCATTAAACTTTTTACCGGCGCTCGCCCTCGGGCCGATTGTCGAGCATTATATGATGCTGCAATAACAGGATTGTTGGATAAATGGATCATTGGATAGAAGGAAAATGATAGAATGATTGCATCAAATTTTCATCAACATAAAAAAGAATCGGGATTAACCGGCAGAATGTATCGTCGCGCTCTGGCCGATTCATTCTGGAAATTAAATCCACGGATGATGGCACGGAATCCTGTAATGTTTGTCGTCGAAGTTGGAAGCGTTTTAACGACCGCATTGTGGATACAAAGCCTCATCGGTAATGGTGAAGCTCCGTCATGGTATATCGGGGGTGTTTCTCTCTGGTTGTGGTTCACAGTTCTATTTGCAAATTTTTCCGAAGCACTGGCGGAAGGACGCGGAAAAGCACAGGCAGAAGCTTTGCGAAAATCACGTCGCGAAACTATCGCGAAACGATTGTTTGAACCGAATTATGGCTCAAAGTACGAAATCGTTTCCTCGACTTCTTTGGAAAAAGGATCTGTCTTTATTGTTGAAGCAGGCGACATCATCGCGGCGGACGGAGAAGTGATCGAGGGTATTGCGTCGGTCGATGAAAGTGCAATAACCGGAGAGAGCGCACCCGTGATCCGCGAATCAGGCGGCGATCGAAGCGCAGTAACCGGAGGTACTCGCGTACTGTCCGATTGGCTCATCGTCCGTGTGACAACCGAACCCGGCGGTGGTTTTCTCGATCGTATGATTCATCTCATCGAAGGCGCGAAACGGCAAAAAACTCCGAACGAGATTGCGTTGAATATTCTGCTCGCCGCGTTCACGATCATTTTCCTTGTAGTTTGCGTTACGCTTCTGCCATTCTCACTTTTTAGTGTAGATTCAGTCGGTCATGGTACGCCGGTAACGGTGACTGTTCTCGTTGCGTTGCTCGTTTGTTTGATTCCAACAACAATCGGCGGACTTCTTTCTGCGATTGGAATTGCCGGCATGGATCGAATGATTCGGCATAATGTGATTGCTACATCCGGACGTGCCATTGAAGCCGCCGGAGATGTAGATGTCCTCTTGTTGGATAAAACCGGCACGATCACGTTGGGAAACCGGATGGCAACAGAATTCACTCCGGCTCCCGGAGTTTCGAAAGAACGTCTCGCCGATGCTGCTCAACTCGCGTCACTTGCAGATGAAACTCCCGAAGGCCGGTCGATAGTAGTTCTTGCAAAAGAAAAATATGGTTTACGCGGCCGGGAAATTCACGAGATCGCGGCGCAGTTTATTCCATTCAGCGCGCAGACAAGAATGAGCGGCGTCGATATACGGAAGGATGGTAATATTCCTCATCGCATTATACGCAAGGGCGCGGCAGATGCGATTAAAAAATACGTAGAAGAAATCGGAGGAATGTTCCCTCAAGCAGTCCACCAGAACGTTCAAGAAATTAGCAAGCTCGGCGCAACGCCTCTTGTTGTGGTGGAGAATAAAGAAGTTCTCGGTGTCATCAATTTGAAAGATATTGTTAAGGGTGGAATAAAAGAGCGATTCGCCCATCTACGAAACATGGGAATCAAAACAGTTATGATTACCGGAGACAATTCCCTTACCGCGACAGCAATCGCTGCCGAAGCCGGTGTAGATGATTTTCTCGCAGAAGCAAAACCTGAAGATAAATTGAAATTAATTCGTGATTACCAAAAGCAAGGCCGGTTGGTTGCAATGACCGGCGATGGAACGAACGATGCTCCAGCGCTTGCGCAGGCCGATGTGGCTGTCGCAATGAATACAGGAACACAATCTGCCCGTGAAGCGGCAAACATGATTGATCTCGACAGCAATCCGACAAAATTACTCGAGATTGTGGAGATAGGGAAACAACTTTTGATGACGCGCGGAACGCTGACGACCTTCAGCATTGCAAACGACGTTGCAAAATATTTTGCAATCATACCCGCGGCGTTTGCCACAACGTATCCGGTATTGAACGCGTTGAATATAATGAGGCTCGCTACTCCGGAGAGTGCAATACTTTCAGCTGTAATTTTTAATGCACTGATTATCGTTGCGTTGATTCCTCTTGCGCTTAAAGGCGTGAAATACCGGCCGGTGAGCGCGGTGGAATTGTTGCGGAGACATCTCTTGATTTACGGTGTAGGTGGTGTCATCGCTCCATTCATCGGAATAAAACTGATCGATATGCTGCTCGTTGCGTTTCGATGGGTTTAATGAATTTGCTGTAACAGCGATGCTTGACAAATAAATCGAGATTGCAATAACGGGGCAGTCATTTGACTGCCCCGTTCCACCATTTCTTCTATCCGGATAACATTTGAGCAAAAATAATTTTTTTTAGATGTGACACGAAAGTTTCAGGATAACATTTCTTCGTTCCTGATAACTTGCGCCGCTAGCATATACTCCTTTCAACTCATAAGCATGATCGAGTATGTTGGTGATAAAAAGCTCCGGTTCGAGTGTTGAACCACCAGCAAGACGGAATGTATATCCGCATGCTATATTAAATATCGATCCCGGAGTTGTATGTTGCTGTACATTGAAATCAAACAGACCGGTTTTATAGGGAACCCCATTTGGATTTCCATTGGTGAGTCCTGAGCCATAGATACCTGTAAGGTTAACATACCAATCGCGCGGTTGATAATTTATGCCGGTAACAATAGAAAGTCGTTGATCATGATCGAGATCCGTGGCCGTACCGTCATCGCTGATATCTAAAAATCCCCCGGTCACCAATCCTGTACCGTAGGCATGGATAATCGAACTGTTAATATATGCGGACAATGGATATTCAGGGTTGGTATATGAAAGTCCCAATTCCAATCCGGTCGTTCTCACTGTTTCAATATTAACCGGCGTTTTGATTGCACTATTACCCACCGTTTCATCGTCAATTCCCGGAGATCCCTTTTTAAAGAATGTGGAAATTTTTCCGCTGAGGCCGAATGGGAATGTATGTGTGAACATTGCTTCATAAAAATTATCACGTTCCGGCAATGTCGGTGTCAGCGATGAACTTACATTGAGCGAAATAGATCGGAGACCTTCAACATTGGTGGGCATAAACAATCGTCCATAATAGAGATATGCCGACGTGTTAGCATCTATGAAAAAATTCCATCGTATTCTCGGACTAATCTGTCGTTGCAATGGAACATCCGGTGCGATATGTTGATCGTATCTAAGGCCAAGTTCGAACGACGTCCACTCAAGAGGATGCCAATCGCTTTCTGCGAATATTCCCGCATCCGATCCGTTAAACGGAGTTTTAATGGACGGTCCCGGAACCCCACTTGAATTGTGGGATATAAAATTTTCTGTTCCTGATGTACTGCTCATAGTTATCCCGACTTTATACATGAACATATGCGAAAATCTTTTATCGAATGTCGAACGGAAACCTATCGTCGTAAAACTTCTATCTTCTGAAAGTAAATATGATTGCGTGGTGTCCCCAAAAAAATGGAAGTTCGGAGGATCGATCGAACCCGGAGAGTATTGTAATCCACCTTCACGCGCGAATGCACCGATAAAAAAATTCGACTCGCGATCAATTTCTGAATTCAATGTCCTAAAATATGATAAAGTTTGAAATCCGTTTGTTGTCATCTGCATGTCGGATGCAATCCCCTCAAGAGAATCATAAGGAACTTGTGTCGATGTGCGTCCGAAATTGATGTTGGATGTCAGATAATCGACATCGCTCAATACGTAATCAAATTTTCCATAAAGAAAATAATCGAATCCGTGGTCGTGGAAAAGTACAGGGGTCGGTTGGTCGATACGCCGGTCGGTTTCCTGTCGTGAACCGGAAATAAAGAAACCCAAAGAACCGACGTGGTCGCTCATCGAAAGACTTTGTCCGTTCGAATTGAGATCGCGAAACGCGCCGACGCGTGATCCTAATGTATCACCAGAATTTCCGTGTGCATTGTTCGTCACCAAATAACTTCCCGCGTATGATGAAGCATCGAGATGAAATTTTCCCGTAGGCACACGATTGTTGAGATCGACGATGGCTGCCATTTGTCCGCCATATTCGGCTGGAAATCCTCCGGTAATGAATGTCGCACGATCGATCACTTTCGGATCGACAATTTCGTTCAATCCGCCGAACACGCCTAGTGGAACCGATAAGCCATCGATATAATATGTGAATTCTCCATGTTGACCCCGGATATGCACCTCACCGGTCGGAGCCCGCACGGCTCCTAAAAGATTTTCCTGAATTAAATCGGTCATGCGCGATGTCGGTGGAACGTGATACGTTTCCGATTCGAATACTTGATTCCCTGATCGTGGATCGATATGCGATATCGCAATATCCTGCTCGCCGATGACTTCCACTTCTTGCTCTACTGTACCGACCGAATGAAGTAGAATTGAAAATGTTGAATGATCCCTATCAACTTGAATCGTGTCGGTATAGGTTGTATATCCGACAAACCAGACGGTAATGATATATCGTCCCGGATCGATGTCTCTAAACCGAATGAGACCTGCCGGATTTGTCGCATCCTGTGCAGCGAGAGATTTATTTTTCCGCATCACGACGTGTGCCATTTCGATAGGAATTTTTTGATCCGCGTCGGAAACCGATATCCGTACTTGCATACCATCATCACGAGTTGTTGTTGATACATCCGCAAGAACCGGTTGAAACAATAATACGATCAAGACAATATATATGTACTTTGAGTAACACATAGATAAATTTATCCTTAGTTAAATAAAGATTTAGGTTCCAAAATGAATTTAGTGTTTCGTCACTCTTGTTGTGATTACAATGGAATGAACTCACAACCGAGTGAAAAATAATTTTGGTGATATGTTATACGATGGACTTGGGGGGACCGCGAACCGGTTTATAAAAAGAATAGATCGATGGAGCTAAGGTGATATTGTGGTTTCGAATTTCTACAGAGAATAAGAATGTTTGCAATTCTATTGTATGCGATATAAAATGCCCAGCTGTAAAGTTGCAGGCGAAGCAATAACCATCCTCCGCATGACCGTGAGCGGCATGCAAGGAGGATTGATCGATTGCATGCTGCCCGTTTCCATAAGGGCTGACATCATCGGTATGCATAGCACCAATCGAAACAACGATCGGAAGATAGACGATGAGAAATAGTATTTGGAGTTTATGTCTAATATTTGTTTTCATTCGTTATAGAGAATAACAATATAGAATAGACGAAGTTCCCGGTTATATTGTTACACGGTCTCGATAGAAATTAATAAGAATGTCAGAGGAAGTTCTATGTAGATACAGAGTACTAAAAAAACCCTTATATTTCCATACTATTGATAAAACCATTCGCACATTAGTTCATCGTATCGAATGTTTTAAAAAAGGCATACCGAAGTATGCCTTCCTGAAAAATAATCTTCAAATGATTAAGATACAATTACAATCACTGCAACAATCACGATAAAAATTCCAAATACCCACGAGAGACTTTTTACAACAGATGCATTTGACACTTTCGCTAATCCAATTCCTATCACAGCAGTGTACCAGATGGTGAATACATTCATCTGTGACATGAGTTTGTGGGCTGTGTTTGTTACATCATAGTCTTTTACAAGCAGGGCGAGACTTGGTGTCGCATACATCGAATCCATCGCAACCATCAACAGAATTGTGACGATGGAGCCCAGCACGGAAATCATCCACGCTAATCCGACAATCTCAAGTGCAATCCCATAAGTCAGTATACCTTTCAACGCATATTTCCCCATCAACCATGCGACCAGCGCCAAGATGAAGGTAACCGCTGTAATTCCGAAAACACCGCTGATTGCACCGAATACTTTAAACATCGTTGAAGACGGTTCAGTGAATTGGCGCGATTGTTCAGCTTGCTGTTGTGTGAGTTTTCCTTCCTGAATTTTTTTCTCCAATTGTTTGGTCATTTGGTCGCGAAATTGTTGCTGAATGTTCGGTTGATCGAACACAACGAATACCGAAATCGTGCTGACTAAAATAAGGATCACCAAAGGTATCAACCAGTTGGCCGCACTGCGTTGAGCGCTTTTCAATGATTCGAATAATTCACCCGGAGATACAAATACATTCATCAGCCGGCTGCCGAGCGACATTGGTTGGTTTTCTTCTCCCGCCGGTTCAGGGGAAATGACATCAGGTTGTTCCATAGCGACTCCTGTTGATGTGAAATAAAGTGTAATGTGTTTTGCCAACGATTACGATGGATTATCAAGATTTTCCAGATCGGCTAAATCTTGTTGCCGTCCGGTAGATTGTTTGTTTTTTTTCAAATTATCCAAATCAATAAAATCGACCACTATTCCCTCAACTTCTACTTCTACTTTTTTCTCATAACAATCATCAAACTCCAAACCATTCACTGTCGTCATGAGATCTATTCGATTTGGAGGGTTTCCTAATTGAATGATTACTTCCGGTGTGACTAAGTCTTCGATAGTTATACCGAGACTTGAAAATCCAAATTCATCCAACACTTTCAGAAGATTTTCTGCATTGGTTTTTCCTATCTCTATCCAAACGTCAATATCTTTTGTGTAGCGGGGATGTCCGTGAAAGGCGAGGGCGTATCCTCCGACGATCAGATATTTAACTTTGTTTCGATTTAATAATTCTATAAACTCTTTGAAATCCTTGTTGATGAGCATAACGCCAACTGTTATATTCCTGTCTAATTTCTTCCAGGGCGAGCAGCCTTTTTTCGAACGGCTGACTTTGCCAGTATTGGAAATTATTTTTCGGTATGGTCTTTCTATATATTTTTACAACTCGTTCGATCATATTATTCTTACTCCCGTCTCAATTATTTCTCTTGCTAAAGGATTTTCCAAAGTAAAATCCTCGGGATTAAACGGAAGAACTTCGATATCCGAACTGATAGCCAAGGTGATCTTTCGTATTTTGTTTCGATCAATTATCCTTTTACCTTCAAAAATTTCCGACACGAGTGCAATATCGATGTCGCTTAATTCGTTATAGTTTCCTTTGGCAAAACTACCGAATAAGAATGCGCTTTTGACCGGTATCTGATTAAGCTGTAATGAATTTAGATACTTATCAATTAGATGTTTTATTTTGTCAGGGATTTCAACCATCGATATGTCTCTTTTATTTTCAACATGTATTCTTCTGCATATTCCTTCGTGCAGGTCTTATAAAATTCTTGTTTATAGTCAGGATACCTTGCTTCCAAATTAAAATCATTGATTTCGTCAAAAAGATACCTTTTATCTTCGTTTAGATCCAGATTAGCTAATTCAGAGAGTCTGACCAAATTATGGATCTTTGGTGGAACTTTGTTGTTATTTTTCAAAACAAAAATAGCTTTCAGAATTTTTTCAAGAACCAAATGCCCGATGAAGAGAGACCAATCATATTTTTTCGAGATCATCAAACTCTCGGCAGTCTCCAAATCATGTTCTGCGCTCTCGATCCAATATTTGACGTGCTCTTCTTTCGTCATAAAGTTCAAGATACTGTATTTATGTTTTTGTTGCAACCTTACGATGACGGATTTAGATTATTCCACAATCGGCACTCCCAAATCCGAAATCCTTCACGAATCTATTCATCCAATACTTAGTTTTTCGTATATTATCACTCTATCATGCTTCAATTACTCAACATAGGAATGCAATTCGGCGGCGAATATCTTTTTGAAGATGTTTCGTTCCGAATCGGCCCGCGCGACCGGATCGGACTCGTCGGCTCTAACGGCGCCGGTAAATCGACACTCTTGAAAATTATAGCAAGATTAATTCAACCGGAAGAAGGCGTGGTTGAAAAAGCCAAATTTTCTACAGTCGGTTATTTACCTCAGGATGGAATCAAATCCTCCGGCCGCACACTGTATCAGGAAGCTGAAACCGCGTTTGAAGATCTTCTCGACCTTCAAGCCGAACTCGACGAACTCCACACGCGCATCAGTTCAATGAATCACACCTCGGATGAGTACGCAGATGTACTCGAACTGATCGGAGAACTTCAACACAGGTTGGAAAACGCCGACATCTTCCGGCTTCAAACTAAGATTGAAAAAGTTTTGGTGGGTCTTGGTTTCATGGGAAATGATTTCAACCGTCCGATCGAAGAATTCAGCGGCGGCTGGCAAATGCGAATAGCGCTCGCCAAATTATTATTGCAGGAACCGACTGTTCTGCTCCTCGATGAACCGACAAATCATCTCGATATTGAATCGCTTCAATGGCTCGAAGATTATCTTCGCGGTTACCAGGGTTCGGTCATCATTGTGTCGCACGATCGGGTGTTTTTGGATTCTATGATTTCTAAAACTCTCGAGATCAGTCTGGGCAAAATTACGGAGTACGCGGGAAATTATTCGTTTTATGTTACCGAAAGTATGATGCGACGCGAGCAACTGGAATCTGCATTTAAAAATCAGCAAGATAAAATAAGACAGACCGAACGATTCATAGAACGCTTTCGCTATAAAGCGACGAAAGCAAGGCAAGTCCAAAGCCGTATTAAGCAGCTCGATAAAATCGAACGCATCGAATTGGAAGATGAAGAAGGTTCGATTAATTTTCAATTCCCTGAAGCGCCGCACAGCGGTAAGGTGCTCATGGAATTGATACGTCTTAATAAAAGTTATAGCGATCATGAAGTATTGCGAAATATTAATTTGATGATTGAAAGGGAAGACCGCATCGCGCTTGTCGGCGTGAATGGAGCGGGGAAGTCGACTCTCTCGCGAATCATTGCAGGCATCGAGCCAATAACCGGCGGTGAGTGCAAGATCGGACATAACGTACTCATTTCATACTTCGCACAAAATCAAGCTGAAGAACTCGATGGGTCGAAGACAGTTCTTGAAACAGTTGAAGCCGTCACTACCGGCGAAACGCGGACGGCGATGCGGAGCCTGCTTGGTTGTTTTCTATTTACAGGCGATGATGTTTTTAAGCAAGTTAAAGTACTTTCCGGCGGAGAGAAAAGCAGGCTTGCGCTTGCAAAGATGCTGCTGACGCCGGCAAATTTACTTGTGATGGACGAGCCGACAAATCACCTCGATATGCGTTCGAAAGATATTTTGCGCGACGCTCTGCTTCATTACAATGGAACGTATGTGATTGTGTCGCACGATCGCGGATTTCTCGACGGCATCGTCACAAAAGTGATTGAGGTAAAAGAAAAATCCATAAAAATCTATCTTGGAAATTTGAGTGAGTATATTGAAAAGAAATCGGCGGAACGGACAGCGCAGGCATCCGATCTCACACAATCAAGTTTGGCCAGCGAAGAAAAATTCGGACAACTCTCTTTAAAAGAACGAAAACAGCGCGAAGCAGAATTACGCCATCGTCGGTACGAAAAAATAAAACCTGTGAAAGATAAAATTGCTATCCTCGAAAAAGAAATTGAATCGAAAGAATCTGAACGAAAGAATCTTGAAACAATATTGCTCGATCCGGAATTGTATAAAGATGGAGAGAAGATAAAGAAAGTTCATGCTGACTTGCGAACCGTGAATGCATCGTTGGATCAGAGTTATGCTGTATGGGAAAAATTGCAGTTGGATTATAACAAGATAATGTCGGAATTTGAGCAAGAATAATTCGATGAACAAAAATGATGAAATACTTCTTCAAGTCAGCGATGCTGCATTCGAAGGGAAGTGTGTTGCCAGAGTCGACGGATTTGTTGTCTTCGTCGAAGATGCGATTCCCGGCGACGAAGTAAAAGCTCTCATTGTAAAAGTAAAGAAGAATCACGCCGAAGCCCGCGCAATAGAAATAGTTCGTCCATCCGATATGCGCGACACACCTCGATGCCGCTACTTCGGATTATGCGGCGGATGTAAATGGCAGAATATGAAATACGAGTCTCAGCTCGACTTCAAGCATCAAAACGTCGTCGATACATTTGAACGGATCGGAGGATTCCGTGGAATTCAAGTGAATCCTGTGATCGGTGCTCGCCTCGCTCGCCTATCCGGCAATGATGGCTCGGCGGAGCGGGCGGATGACATTTACTACTATCGAAATAAAATGGAATTTTCGTTCGGACGAAGATGGCTGACAAAAGAAGAAATGGGCGCCGCAGAAAATATTCATGCCGATTTCGCCTTAGGTTTCCACATCCCACAACGATGGGAAAAAGTTTTAGATATACAGGAATGTCATTTGCAATCCGTTCTCAGCGTGCAGATACTAAATGAGCTTCGTTCATTTAGTCTGGAGCAGAATCTATCAATCTACAACACAAAAACCGACAGCGGATATCTTCGCTTCGTCGTCATCCGTCAGGCGCGTGCCACGGGTCAGATCATGATCAATCTGGTGACTTCAACCGACGAGCCACCGGTTGCTCAAAATATTTCCGGTCATCTGGTAAGCATGTTTCCACAAATCACGACATTCGTCAACACGATAAATGAGAAGAAAGCTCAAATCGCATACGGCGAAACGAGTCGTGTGTATCACGGCGATGGCGTGATTATGGAAAAGCTCGGCAACTTATCGTTCATGATTTCACCGAATTCATTTTTCCAAACCAATACTGCTCAAGCGGAAAAATTATATGCGGTAGCAAAACAATTCGCCGAATTACGGCCGACGGATGTTGTGTACGATCTTTATTCTGGAACCGGTTCGATTGCATTATCAATTGCCGCCAGTGTTTCAAAAGTGATCGGAGTTGAAAATGTTGCCAGCGCGATAGAAGACGCTAAAAATAATGCGCGCCTGAATGGAATTACTAATTGCGAATTCATCCTCGGTGATTTGAAAGACCGCCTGACGAAAGATGTTGACTGGATGAGGAATCATCCCAAACCTGATGTCTTGATCATCGATCCGCCGCGCAGTGGAATGCATCCTAAAGTTGTTGAAGAAATTGTACGGTTGAATACGCCGCGGATTGTGTATGTGAGTTGCAACCCGGCAACACAGGCAAGAGATATTAAAATGATGGTGGAAGGTGGATATACGATTGAAGAAGTTCAGCCGGTTGACATGTTTCCGCACACGTTTCATGTTGAGAATGTGGTGAAGATGAAGAAATGAAAAATCGTTTTACAAAACACAAAGTTATTGTTGGAATAATTAGTCACAATCCTCTCTTGCTTCTGTTTTTCAACTGTTTTACATTAATCCTACAGGGCTTCTACCGCCCCAATGACTCCATATGAAATTATGATGTATACGAGAATTCGTCACCACATTAATCCTTGAAAAAATAGATACTATGCCGAAGAACAAAACTGAACTCGACCAGCTTCAAGCAAACCTGACCAATCCGGGAACGGAAAACGCCAAGGATCATCTTGTTTTCCCTTTGTTCCAAAAACTCTTCGGTCCCAAATTCAAAAAACAATCTGATGCTTCCTACTGATGGTGACTGATTTCACAAAGCAATCGAAAATATCATTGCAAAGAAGCCCGCCTCCGTCGAAAATCAGACTTCGGTGGGCAGGCCGAAGAAGGTTATTGTTCTGGATCGACTTTTCGCCGGGAACGATCAATTGAAAACCAATACCGTTTTGAAGATGAAAGATGCGGGTATAGAATTTAGGACGATATAAAGGAGAATATGAAGAAAGAAATCATCAAAGAATTGACAGAGTCTTTTGAATCTACGGCTCAGCATTCCGAAGATGTAGAATTTTGGTTTGCACGCGATGTGCAGGAATTACTCGGCTATACGGAATGGAGAAATTTTTGTCTCGTTATCGATAAAGCCAAAGATGCATGCCGTAATGCAGGCCAGGGAATTGAAGACCATTTTGTTGACGTCAACAAAATGGTCGATCTCGGATCAGGATCGCAGAGAGAAATATCCGATATTATGCTTACCCGATACGCCTGTTATCTCGTCGCGCAAAATGGAGACCCGCGCAAAGACCAGATCGCATTTGCTATGAGTTATTTTGCGGTGCAAACCCGAAAACAAGAATTACTGGAAAAGCGTATTGGTGAATGGGAAAGATTGAAAGCCCGTGCGAAACTGACAACTTCAGAGAAGGAACTCTCAAGCCTCATTTATGAACGGGGCGTTGATCACATCGGATTTGCCCGCATCAGGAGTAAAGGCGACAGCGCGCTTTTTGGGGGAACGACAACCGACCAAATGAAGATGAAATTAGGCGTGCCGAAGACTCGGGCGCTTGCAGATTTTCTGCCGGCGATAACGATAAAAGCAAAAGACTTCGCTACAGAAATAACGAATTTCAACGTGAAGAAAGACGACCTTAAAGACGAACAACCGATAACAAAAGAACATGTGAAAAATAATGAAGCGGTGAGAAAGATGCTGAAGGAACGTGGAATCGAACCTGAAAAACTTCCGCCGGAAGAAGATGTTCAAAAACTTAAGCGTCGTGTCGAGTCGGAAGATAAGAAACTTTTGAAGAGTACAAAAAAACTTCGAGCAAGGAAAAACGGGAAATAATGAAACTTCACTTTGAATCAAATCAGGAATATCAGCTTCAAGCCATACAATCGATCGTTGGGAGAAACTAACGTGTCAACTTATGCATATCGGTGGGCGGACGGAACGGTAAGTGTGTGCGGCGCCCGGAATAAAGATGAAGCAATGGAATTGTTTGATGAGGTTGGTCCAGTTTCGAGAAAGCTGATCGTCAAACTGAAATCACCAATATTGTTCACATCGAAACCGGACATCGACAAAGGATGGGCCATGGACGACCAATCATTAGGAGAACAGATATATCTTGAAGTGGTGGAGAAGTGTTATCCACATTATGATTCTATGCTAAACAAATGCGAGACTGATCCAAAAACCGGCGACTATACAGAACAAGCGAAGAAGGATTTAAAAGAAGCCCTTCGCAAAGATCAAGAAGAAGTCGAAGGGCAAATGAAGCGGACACCGGAGACACCGGATATTGTTGTTCTATTTCCGAAAGGATTGCCGGGACAGAATAACTAAGATAGAGGCGGGGATATAAAAGCAAAAACCCGGTTTCATTATCCCGATGAATCGGGATAAGAGGAGTAACCGGGCATCACGTATGTAAATATAGCGGTCCCAAAATGAATATCACGAAATCATGGAAGAAGTAGAAAAAAATCCAATGGAGAAAGCGAGTAGTACAACGACTCGAACTCATTGCATAAAAAAGTAATGCCCGATATTGGCTAGGTTTTAAAGGATGAACCAATAAAACACACGGCGTGAAGCCGACGTTCGCCTAATCGAGCTGTTTAAATATAACATTGTTGTATATACTTTTCAATGCCAATTTGATTAAATAGTAAATAATGAAACTTCATTTTGAATCAAATCAGGAATACCAATCCAGGTGATAAATCAAAACCCTCTCTTGCTTCTGTTTTTCAACTGTTTTACATTAGACTTGTAGGGCTTTTACCGCCCCAATTACTTCATATGAAATTATGATGGGTACGAGTTAAATCGTCATTATAGCAATTCTCGAGAAAAGAATACTATGCCGAAGAACAAAACCGAACTCGACCAGCTTCAAGCATACTTGACCAATCCGGGAACGGAAAACGCCAAGGATTATCTTGTTTTCCCTTTGTTCCAAAAACTCTTCGGTCCCAAATTCAAAAAACAATCTGATGCTTCAGGTGCAGATATTTATATCGAAGGAAAACTTCTTGTTGAGTTAAAATCTAATTACGATGATTATTTACAAGGTTTTTATCAGGGTCTTCATTATGCAAAATTAGGTCTAACATTCTCAGCTGTTTGTGTCATTGCTGAAAAATTTCTTGCTGTTTGGAAAGTGAACAGCATTCCAGATCACACGAAGAAACTTTCTGCTGAAGCCGATGCGATGACTCCTCCTAATATAATCGGAACAGTAAATGCAAGCCATACAAATAGGTCACAGCAAAACGATATTCTAAAATCGGCAATATTCAAGCTTGTCCCGCAGGACTTCGAAGGATTCTTCAGTAAAGATTTTGATATAGTATTGCTGGAATTTATTCAGGTCTTGAAAAATCTGGATACAGAACGTATCCAGATTAATACACACAATTTCATTGATCACGTTAAACAATTAGAGCGGTTTTTTGATGATCCCATCGATGCCATCCATTGCTTCTATGCAATTGTCGGTTTCTGGGATGTTACTTCTACGGTAGCGATACAAGAGAATTCCGATACGGTTCAGGTCATCGGTCATAAGGGATCACGCGCAAGCGAATCTATCTTTATCAAGCCGCGATTACACGAAGAATTCAAAAAGTATATTGAGAATCGGTTTGTGTTCACCAACGAAGGTTCAGGCCTTACCGCTGATTATTATTTCAGCCGGTTCGATGAAGTGATTACACGCATAAAACCGGAATATGCAAAACAACATGGCATTTTCTTCACCGATAATAATCTAAGCAAGTTTGCGCTCTGGTTTGTGCATGAATATTTTGAAAACCGTCTCAGCGATAAATATATCGTGCTCGATCCGGCGGGCGGTTCCGGCAATTTAGTGACAAGCTGGAAAGGACATTTAAAACATAAGATTGTTTCGGAATTACAGCCCGATCTTCTTAAAACTATCGAACGCTGAAGTTGGATCCTGCTCAGATTGAAGATGGTTTTACCATTATTCCGCGTGTAAGCAAAAATGAGGGATTAAATTTTCTTGATAAATCGGCAGAGCAGTATGTTAATTGTCTGATGGTTGAATTACAGGAAAAGAATTTCAAGTTTGATAAACCGATTGCATTCCTTTTGAATCCGCCGTATAAAAACACCGACGAAAATGAAGAAGTACGTGACGATGTTGATGCATCGTACAAGATACATCCTTCTATTTTGGAATTGACAGGGAACGACGCAGGCAAGGAGCGGTATTTAGCTTTTCTCGGACAGATTATTAATATCTCACGTGTTCAAATGGGAGATTTACCACCAACAGAATTGAACTTTGAAAATATAAAACTGCCGGAACCGTTAGATACAAAAAAAGTGCAGACACCGCTGATACTTATCTTTACACCTACTTCGTGGCTAATTCCCCGCCCGACGTATGTGCCGTTCCGGAAATTTTTTGATCAATTCTTTAAGTATGAAAAAGGATTTATCTTTTTAGGGAACGAGTTCTTTAAGATCAAAGGAAGATTCCCGATTTCCTTTACCATTTGGAGTTACAACTATAAGAAGGAAGGGAACAAAAATAATGTGCTCGTGAAAGATCTAACGCACTTGGTCAACTCCGATTTGCAGATCAATTGGAATTGGGATAGAGAGACAATTGGGAAGAAATTGAAAAGTCTTATTCGGTCATCAAACAATTTAAATTTATCTGCAAAAAGAGAATCAATAAAAAAATCTTGTTCACAACAGATGTACGATTTCAAACGAGATCCCACTGCAACTGAACTAAAATCAAAAGAAATCTTTGGTGGATTGCCGATAAAAGATCTCCGAAGAGAAAATAAAAAAACCTATGGCATAGCTAGCTCCCAATATATAGGATTTATGGACGATGGAACACCCGTGCGTGTAAAAATGGACGGAGAAAATCGTTTATCAAACAAAGCTGACAGAGTATGGTTTTATCTCGACAATAGAATGATAGGTTTGAATCTAAATAAAATATTTTCTGGTCCATCGGATAAATATGGAATGTGTGCCTATAATTTATTGATGGCTCAAAAGCTTTTTATGTGGTTTGGTATAGCAAAATCCTTGAATGGTCGATATCCCATTTGGGCCAATCAATTCGATATATGGGTGCCAAATATTCCAAAGCCAAAAGAGAAATATTTTTACTCGCTTTGTTTTGCTTATGGGCTTGCCGAGAATCGCTGTGTAGTAACGAAGTTTGAAAAAGATAATCCGGTAGCCGGCGCTCCGGAAGTCTTTGTCGATAATCCGCTCTGCCCAACTAATCCAGAATCATTCTGGTCTACAGTATTAGATAACGAAATCATAGCCAGACCGGTACTTGCTATGGAATTAGTTGATCTCATCAAACAGCTTTATAAAAAATGGAATGTAAAATATTGCAAAGGTCAGGTATTAAAGAGCGTCGGTTTACAGGACGAGGCATATTTTAAATTTTTCGATTACAAGGATTTTGTAACGCCTTACTCCGGCCTCATACAGATAAAAAAATATGCTGAAATCCATAATGCGGAGGATCTGAATGTTCTCTTCGAGCAAATCTCCGCCAAGACCAAAGAAGTCCGGGAAGAGATTTATCGGTTGTTGGTGGAGGAGGGAAAGTATTTTGAGTAAAGAGGAAAATCTTAAGTGGTTGTTATCATACTGTGAAATGATCTTAGGAGTTCGAAAAATAACCATATGATGAATATACCAGTATGGAGAACTCTCGGTACTGGATATTGATGAGCCGTTAAGTGAAAAAAATGTTGATTGAGCAAAGAGGGCTATATTTAGGAACAACCGGGTTGGTTAGATTAATGCGGTAATGTCATTTTTTTTATAAAATGACTAAAATAAATCCTGAACTAGCAAAATGAATGGATGCTTTATGGATAAATCAGAATCATTAAATATCTCTGATAATATTAAGTTTTATTTAGATGAAATTGCGGAGCGATTATGGTCTGGACAAGCATCAGTCATGGTTGGTTCAGGATTTAGTAAAAATGCAAAGCCAATTAATTCTTTAGCAAGGAACTTCCCGGATTGGGCAGAACTTGGCCAAATATTTTATAAGAAAATTTATGGAAAATTACCCGACGAGAAAGAAAAATATTTAAACGTGCTTAAACTTGCTGCTCAAGTTGAGGCACTACTTGACAAGGCAAGATTAGAGGAATTAATTCTTAAAGAGATTCCTGATATGGAATATGAACCCTCATCACTTCACAAAGAACTTTTAAAATTACCATGGATTAATGTCTTTACAACTAATTATGATACACTTTTAGAAAGAACAAAGACTGACAGAAGTTATGAAATTATCCATAATGAACAGAAATTGCCTCTTTCAAAAACCCCAAGAATTATTAAACTTCATGGTAGTTTTCCTTCTACTACACCATTTATTATTACTGAAGAAGATTATAGAACATATCCTAAAAAATATCCCGCTTTTGTTACTACAGTTGAGCATTGCTTATTAGAAAATATTCTTTGTCTGATTGGATTTTCTGGAGACGATCCTAATTTCAAAGAATGGAATGGTTGGATTAATGACACTATGCACAGATATGCATTAAAAATTTATCTTATCGGAGTGTTTAATTTCTCAGAGGCAGAAAAAAGATATTACGAAACTCGGAATATTACTTTAATTGATTTGTCGCTCTGTAAGGATATTGGGATAAATTATTTCAATGGTCTTCAATTATTTTTAGATTATTTGAAATTCAGAAATCCGAGCTATATCGATATAGCATGGCCAACTACTTCGGCTACTGGTTCTTTCGTGCATCCCCAACATCAAAAGAATATTTTAGAACAAATTGAACCTCTAGTTGCAGAATGGAAAAGACAGCGCCTTTCTTTCCCGAACTGGGTAATTGTTCCAGAAGACCAAAGAGAAATCCTTTGGACTGAAACAGAATATTGGATCGATGTTGTTGGCGTTTCAAAATCTATAAATCCACCTTTAGATATTGAATTCCTATATGAATTAAACTGGCGGATAGAAAAAAGTCTGTGTCCTATTTATGATCAAAATATTGAGACCTATGAATCGATTCTTACTCGTTATAATCCATACCCTGAACTATTAGAAATCAAAGAAGCAACGATAGTAAGAAGTGATTCTAAATATGAAAAAATGTTATGGGATGAAATAAAATTAAAATGGATTGAATTACGTATTGCATTGATGCGACTTTACCGTGAAGAAGGTTTTTTAGATAAATGGAATATCGTAAATGATAGTATGCAAAAGCTCATTTCTATTTTGCCCACTGAGTTGATTGCAAAACTGTACTATGAACGATGTATGAGTGCTTTATTTTCATTAGATATAGAACAGATAAGATCATCTATGAAAGAATGGCCGATTAATGAGGGTCTTCCATTTTGGGAAGCGAAGCGTGCTGGATTATTCGCTGAACTTGGTGATCTACAGGAAGCTGAAATATTATTGGAGAAATCTCTTTCTCTTATACGCTCAAAACTCAATTTATCTCCTATCTTGAATAATTATGCGTTGGTTTCTCAAGAAAGTCTTGTAATGCAATTGTTACATTTCGTCAAACAAAGTCGATATTGGCTCGATTCTAATCGCATAAATCAAAATGAAAATAGGCAGAATTTTCAGGAACGATGGCATACACTGAAACAATATAAATGCGATCCATGGCGTGAATATAGTACATTTTCAAGTTCTCTTAAACCTGAACCTGTTTATAATCCATCAAAGAAGGAAATTCATGAGTTTGATATAAATAGAGTTACTCTTCAGTTTACTTCTGGAAGCACAGATACCGAGGCATTAAAAGGATATAGTTTCTTACGATATTCCGAGGAAACAGGAATTCCCTTCCATATTCCTCACCTTAATTTTGGGAAAGAAGCGGCATTAGGTGCGGTGAAACGTATATCAAAATATTCACCTTATTGGGCAACTGCAACATTATTCAGAGTTGGAGATATTGAGTTCGTTAATTCGCTGATTGATCGTCAGTGGATTTTAAGACTGACTGTTGGTCAAGTTGATGAATTGATTGAACAATACTTAAAAGTCCTAGATAGCGTTAAGGTTGATATAAGCCATGGAGACAAATTCAGAAGTGAAAACTATGGTATTAAATTGGCCGGTATTATTCCAGAAATATTATCACGCCTCTGTGTAAAATGTTCAGAGGCTTCCAGGGAAAATATTCTAAAATTTCTTATAGAAACTTATAAGTCAAACAATAAACAAAAATATTCGGGTATCCCGACATTGTTTCAGCGGCTTATTAGTTCATGGTCAGATTATCAAATATACAATCATATCCCTGAACTATTAAAAATACCGATACCTGAAACAATGACCCCTATTGAGGAGAGAGAATACCCTGATCCATTTGGATATATTTCCTATAACGAAGAACAAGTTAAGTCTTTTACAAAAATTACAATTGATGATTCCACAATCGAATATTTATTAAAGAAAATAGAATCATCAAATTCTGAAATCAGGAAAAGGGCAATAACAAGGATAAATTGTTTATATGAAGCCAAAATATTAAATAAAAGACAAGAGGATGAATTTGGCAAAGCTCTGTGGTCTCAAATTGATAGTAATACGAAATTACCTAATAATACCATTTATTATAAATTCGCATTCTTAATCCTTCCACATCCATCAATTATTAATCCGGAAATATATTTCAGAGACTATCTGGAAAAAGAAAATTTTCCTATACAAAAAGGTAAGAATAGCTACAGTCCTAATGATGGTAATATTCAGATATGTTATGAAATTATTAGTATTACGAAAAAAAATTTATTCAATTGGTCTGAAACGGAAATCATAGCATTACTTTCGCGGTTGATAGAATGGTGGGATGCGGATAAGGAATTATTGAAACAAAAGAATGACTATTCTCTATTCGGAAATAAGGATGAGGAGTTTAAAAAACATTTTAAGAACATTGTTGATATTCTAACATGGATTATCATTCCTAAATTATCGGTGCATTCCGATGATTCCCTTAAAAACGATGTTTCTCGTTTACTGAAAGAATTAAGTGACTACGAAATACCTTGCGAATCCGCTAAAGTAGCGAGCATCGTGATGTACCCAGAAAAAATAAGTGATATATTCAATTCATTAATAAGGGCTACCGTTTCTATCGAAAAAGCGACAATTCATGATGCTTATGATGGTTTATATCAATTAATTCATCTTTCGCAATTGAGACAAATACAAACAATACCATCTTGGGTTTGGGATTCTATCGTACAACCGATTAAATGGCGTCGTATTCCATCATTACAATATGCGATAAGTACAATAATAAAAATCATCAACAATAAGGCATCTCTAATTTTATCACAAGAAATACTGAATGATGTACTAATTGGTTTGGATTATTTACGTCATGAAACGATTTTAGATACAGAAAATTCACATATAGATATTGATAATCGGCTATTATACCGTTCGATGGCTGTGAAATTAGCTTATCATTTATACGATTATTACACGCAAAAAAGTATTATCGTGCCAGAAGTTGTATTAAAATGGAAAAAGATTTGTCAATCTTCAAAAGAATTTGCTGATGTGAAAAAAGGATGGAAAGAAGTATTTTAAGTAATGGAAAATTAAATATATAAAGTAATACCGTATATAGAGAATGAATGGTCTTTTTCGGTGATGAAAAGATAAATAAATGTTTGCCAAGACGAAACAAGTCCGGGAAGAGATTTAGCGTGGTCTCTTGAGTGAGTGTAATATAAAAAGCAGTTTAAAGTTCGGAGTTCAACGTTCAGGGTTATGAAGTTCAGAGATTTTGAAAGTTTGCCCAAAGAGATGCAACTCCGAACATCGAACTTTAAACTCTGGACTTTGAACTTTGATATTCATTTCCTATGCAATAGCGAAATAAAAAACGGAGCACCAAGCGCTGCCGTAACAGCTCCGACGGGAATCTCAGTCGGTGCGATTAATGTCCGTGAAAGCAAATCGGAGAGCAGTAGAAATATTGCGCCAACCAGAAACGAAGCGGGAAATAAAATACGATGATCGGGTCCGAACAACCTTCGGCAGACGTGCGGTACCATCAAACCTACAAATCCAATCACACCGGTGATTGAAACAGAAATCCCTATCATAATCGAAGCGACAAGATAAGAAAGAATTTTCAAGCGTTTAACATTAATTCCCAACTGATGGGCGTACTCTTCGCCGGTAGCGAGAACGTTGAATGCTCGCGCCTGCGTAAAAAAAGTTATCGCTCCGCCAAGCACAACAATAGCAGCAAATGTGATCGAGCCGATGTCTGTTGAACTTAGATTGCCGAGAAGCCAAAGGTAAGCCGTCCTGAGTTCTTGATTGTAAATTGATAGAAGAAGAAGAATGATCGCGTTGAAAAATGCTCCCGCCATTACACCCGTAAGCAATAAAGTTGTAGTGTCGAGTTGCCCGCGCCTGCGGCCAATGAAGAAAACCAAACCCATCACACTCAGCGAACCCGTAAAAGAAAAAAGAGGAGCAAGGAATGTGAGGCCAAGGCCGAAGGCGATCAGAGTTCCCACTGTTCCTCCGCTTGAAATGCCGAGAATGTATGGTTCGGCGAGCGGGTTTCGGAAGATAGCCTGAAAAACAGCGCCGGTTGTAGCAAGTGCAGCACCGACTGTCATTGCCAACAATATGCGCGGAAGCCGAAGCTGAAGAATAATCACGCTGTCGGTTGATTCCACTGAACGGCGCAGAATTATTTGCCAAATTTTTGAGAATGGAATCGCTACGCTTCCGATACTTAAAGAAAGTGTAACGGTAAAAAATAATGCCAGACACAGGAGACCGCAAATAATCACAGTTCGCCGGAATGTAAGAACGCGATGTTTCATCGATTAACTTTTTCGATGAATTTCCAACACGTTGTCACAAATGTATCGAGTCCTTCCCGAGATACGGAAGAGATTAGCAGCACAGGAGTACGCCCAAATTTAATTTTGGATATTCTTTTTCGTTCTGCATCGTCGATCGTATCGATCTTTGTCAGAACAACGATCCGCGGTTTCTTGAGCATTCCGGGATTATAAAGTTCCAGTTCATGTAATAATACTTCAAAATCATTTTTCGGATCACTGCTGAAGCATTCGATGAGAAAGGCGAGCACTTTAGTTCGTTCGACATGGCGCAGGAATTGAACTCCTAAACCTTTTCCTTCATGCGCGCCTTGAATGAGCCCGGGAATATCGGCAACAGTAAAATTTTTGTATTCTTTATACCGGACGATCCCAAGATTTGGAACAAGCGTCGTGAATGGATAATCAGCGATTTTAGGTTTTGCAGAAGAGATGCTTGAGATCAGCGTTGATTTTCCTGCATTTGGGAAACCTACCAATCCGACATCGGCAAGCAACTTTAATTCTAATTGAATAGTTATTTCCACGCCAGGTTGTCCTGGTTGAGAAATGCGCGGAGCCCGGTTCGTAGACGTTGCGAATTCTGCATTTCCTTTTCCGCCTTTTCCGCCCTGAGCGATGACGGCCTCGTCGCCATCCTTCGTCAGGTCTGCCAAAATTTCACCGTTCACAACACTTCTCACAAGTGTTCCGCATGGCACCGAAAGTAAAATGCCTTTTCCGTCTTTTCCGGTTTTGTTCGCTCCTTGGCCGGGCATACCTTTGCCGGCTCTGTATTGTTGGTTATATCGAAAATCAAGCAGGGTATTAATATGTTTGGAAGCGCGCAAGACAACGTCGCCGCCCTTGCCGCCATTGCCGCCGTCGGGCCCGCCTTTTGGGACGAATTTCTCCCTGCGAAAGCTTATCATTCCGCTTCCGCCGTTGCCGGCATGAACTGTGATTGTTACTAAGTCAATAAATTGCATTGGTCGATTTTTTCAGCAAGGTGTTATTGGGCTTGCTTCTTTTTTTCTTCGGGATATCTGCTATAGACGATATCAGCGAATCGCTCCGCATCTTTTGAATAAGGGTCGATATTGTTTGAGATAAATAAATCGTCGAGGTATGCAGCAGCTTCTTTCCATGTTGTACGTTTATTTAATTCGTAGACTGCTTTTGCGAAAGCAAGATCATTTTTCCTAAATATTTTTTTAACAATTTTCTTTTGTTCGCCAACGCTGATCAATTTTCGAATGTCCGGCAAGCGAGTTGATTCATTTTCAAGTATGCTATTTTCATCGAACACTTTTATCGGAGTAACGCTGTGCGGAGTTTCTGATGTAATGGTTGACCCTTTTTTCCCAGATTTATTTTGAACAGATTCTGCCTCGGGCTCGGTTGTAACATTAGTCTCGCCTAAGTCTATTGAAGCATCGATTTGCAAATCGGAAGCCTGAGCGGCCGTCTCCTCCGGTTCTGGATTTTCAATTTCAGCGTCTTCGTTACCGCTTCTTACTTTCTCGATGATCGATGCCAGTTGCCAGACGGAAAAGGATTGAATATTATGAACGGATTTTTCTTTTTCCAACCGTTCGCTGATGCTGTCAAGCCGCTTATCCCCGAAGAATACAACCAATGCATCTATGTTCACTTCATCTTTTTGTTGTAATTTTCCGAAGTTAAGAAAATCGAAAATCGGCGTCGTCATCCGGGCAAGCTCTATGCTGTTGTGAATCGATACGACATGATCGTCAATTTTATGAATCAAGTGGCGAAATTCGTCGACCCGAATCGAAGCGAGCCCTTTTTCAGCGAAGTATCGTTCGAGGGTTGTGTTATAATAAAGGTATTCGGTACAATACTGAAGCTTGGTAAGCATTTCTTTCACGCTGATTGAACTTGTTTTTTCGTACATGAAATTGATCAACATCCATTCGGGCCGCAGGAGGTAGTTGAAATAGAAGTGGATAGCTTTGTCAAGCGTAGCAAGGAAATCGATTCGCTCGAACTCAAATTTACTGACGAGTATGAAATCTATTTGCTGCTGGAGGCTGTCGATCTCCGGAATATGAGTATTGAATCGTTTAAGCGACGGAACAGCATCGCGTTCGGCTTTCAGCCAGTTCTCGACTTCTGTTTTGAAAAATACTTTGATAGCTCGTGGAATATTTTGCATGCGTTGAATTTTCTGCAGCGAGATGGTATCGTCGTTCTTAATCGTGACATTAATGAGCGACGTATTGATGATCGACATCTCGGTTTCGAACATGGGGCGTGGTTCCATTATTTTGCCTCCCCTTGTTGAATAAGCGCTTTCACTCGATTGATTTCTTTTTCAGCGGCGGATTTGAACGCAGCATCCAGCCCTGTCCGATCGATAATTTGTTTGTACATACCGATGGCCTGTTCGTATTTTCCCATTTTTTCGTACGATTGTCCGGCCATATAAAATGCGTTTGCCGACCAATCTATCTTTGTTTTTTTCTTTATAAGATACGGAACTTTTAGGAATTCCAGAAGTGCTTGCTGAAATTGTTTCTGGTAATAATAACATTCGCCGATGTAGTAGCGAATTTCGGCTTCAAGATCTTCATTCGCTTCATCGAGAATATGCTGGAAATGAACGATCGCTTGATCGTAATAACCGAGCTTTTGATACAAAATTCCGATGTCGATTCTTTTATCCAGTATACTTTCATCATTCGGGTATTGCTCGATAAACTTTCTTGTCAGTTGCAGCGCTGCATCGTAGATGCCAACTTCTTTGTAGGCAATAATCAGGTTGTTCATGGCAAGCGGTAAAATCTCGCTGTCGGAACTGCTATCGGTTATGTAACGATAATACTTGACGGCATTTTCATATTGTTCCTGCCGAAAATAAATATTTCCCAGAGCAATTTCGGCGCGGGGAAGGACAGGTGAATTGGGATATTGCTGAATAACTTTTTGAATTATATTGATCGCTTCATCCGTGTGGTTTAAAAATTCCTCTATTCGCCCGCTCCAATAAAGTGAAAACGGAACGGAAGGAGTTTCGTCGAAGTCATCGAGAATTCTCTGGAACACCTTTCGCGCTTTCGTGTTGTCTTCTTTCTTAAAATAATAAATTCCTTCTTCAAGCAACAATGCGGCGATCGATTCCTTGTCTTTCTCGTACTTATGTTGAAATTGTTCCGACCCTTTTACTGCTTCGCTGAAATCATCCGATCGAAATTGTGCAAGAATGATTTTCGATTCTACGATCCGTTGATCATCTTCCGACAGAGTGCCTTTGAGAACAGCTTTGTATTCCGGTATCGCTTCGGTGTAATTCCCTTGTTGGAAGAGTAGGTCTGCAACCTGGCGTTTCGAAGCGGTGCCGTTGCTCAATTCGCCTGCTCGTTTAAAATACGATGTAGCCAGGTCGATATTCCCTTCAGTTCGCGCATAATTTCCTAATGCGGTCAGGGCTTCGGAGGCAGATACTCCGGTTGGTTCTGTTTCAAGATATTTAAGATAATACGCCTTTGCATTTTTAATATTTTTGATCTGTGCGTATCCGGCTGCCAGCATGATGTATAGATCGGGATAAGGTTCGAGCGCTGTAAATGCATTCATTTCGTCAGACTCGACAATCGCGTTCAAAGCTGAACAAGCCTCCTCGAATTTGCCGGACTGAAGCAACGAGCTGGCTTTCAATGGCTGAGCTTTAGCGGCAAAAGAAGAATACGGGAATTGTTTTATGACTTTATCGAAGTATAAAATCGCATCGGACGGTTTTCCTTTTTCAAATAATTCTGAACCAAGCTGGAAAAGAATTTCAGCGGTGTAGAAATTATTCGGGTACTTATCGATGTAGGTTCTTCTCAACGTTGTTGCCGAATCTTTTTGATTAAGTGAATCCAATAATGATGAAGAAAGATAAAGTGCATATTCATCGTTTGTCATATATGGTTGAAGCAAGCAAAGCGCAGTTTCGGTATTTTTTGAAGCGATTGCCCGTGCGGCAAACTTGAATGCAAATTCTTTTTGAATAGCCGGCGAAGTTTCGTTTTTGATGAGAGAATCGATATGAGGAGGCACCGGATCACGGGCCAATAGTAATTTTTGAAGCTGTGCCTCGGAAGATAATGGGGAATGGGGATATGTATTTAGAAATTCGTCGTATGCTTTGGTTGCGTCGTCGCTCGAACGTTCTTCGACGGCGGCAAGCAGTTGCAATGCTTTTGCCCGTTGGAATGATACTGCTTCAACCGCTGTGGTGTCGGTAAAGCCGATTGCGAGCGCGGCGGAATACTGTTGTGCCGCCGATTTAAAATCTTTGAAATCATAAAAATAAACATCGGCAAGTTTTCTCGCATCTTCACCGCGCGGTTTTTGCTGAATGATATCCGCAACGATTTGTGAGAGTCTTTGGATTCCCAAATCTGGATTCTTCAGTGCGTATAATTCGAGCGAATCGATATGGCGGACAAGTACCATAGCGGAATCGGTGGATGGATATAGACGGAGGACTTCCTTGTAGTCGTCGATGGCTTTGGTTAGGTTCTGAGTCGATTCCATGCATCGTGCTTCACCGAGAAGCGCATCATCGATGAGATCCGATGTGTGGTACTTGACAGTGATCTCATCATAAAACTTCTGCGCAATTGAAAAATCATGAAATTGATTCTCTGCAATTTTTGCCGCAGAAAAAAGAGCGAGAGGCGTTCCGCCGTCATCCGGATACAGTGTGGAAAATTGTTGGTAATAATTCAGCGCGTCATGATACCGTTTTTGTTCTTCGGCGATTTTCGCAAGTTTGATGAAAGCGACGCGGCTTTCGATTGAACTGCGTAATACGGAAATAATTCGCTGAAGATCCGCGGCTGCTCCCGCGAGGTTGCCGGCAAATTCTTCTGCCCTTGCTGACGATAAAAGTACCGATGAGAGTAAAGGACTTCCAGGAAATTTCTTCAAAAATAAATTAAATGATACCAATGCCGCCCGCTCGTCATGCTGTCGAAGCGACATCTCGCCATATTCAATTAGCGCCGTTTGGAACAAAGATGTATCTGTAATCGACGAATCGGAAATTACCGGCTTTAATAATTCAACTGCGCCGGAAACATTCCCTTGTTCGCGATAGAGCATTGCAAGTTTGACGGCGGCGGAAGATGCCCGTGAGCCTTTTTTATCGAGAGCCATCACTTTGCGAAAATATTTTTCGGCTTCTGGAAATTTTCCTTCATTGAATTCCAGAGTTCCGAGAAGAACAAGGGCTTCCGGTTTTAATGAAGCAACCGGCCCATCAATAATTTTGCGGAGTTCAATTCGTGCCGGCTCAGCGTTTTTTTCCTGAATGAGAATTTCCGCATAACGTAATCTGGCTGTAAGAACCGATTGACTGGTTGTATATTCCTGAATGATTGCGCGCAGAACTTTTTTTGCATTGTCGAGATCGCCGGCTTTTTGGAAATATGTGCCGGCTCGAAGCAATGCATCGGGCGCGAGTTTGCTTGTAGGATTAAATACTTTCAATCGTTCAAACGCCGAGGCCGCTTCGGCTGAGTTTCCTAATGCAACATACGCTTCACCCACATTCCACCACGCTTCAGCCGCTTTCGGGTGCTGCGGATAATTTACTGCGAAGTTCTGGAATTGTATCCGAGCCTCATCGAACTTTTTCAAATTCATCAAACATAGACCGATATTATAACGGGCTTCGATACCTTGCTCGGTGTTCGGATATGCAGAAACAAACTGGCGAAACTGCTCGACAGCAAGGTCGAATAATTGATCTTTGTATAAATTTAACGCGAGCTTATAATCGGCATTTTCTTTTGTGTCTTGTGCGTGTGTTGGGAAATAATGAAGCGTAAGAAGGAGAAGGATGGAAATAGACAGTACGTTTTTTCTCATACTCTTTCGGAATCGATCGTTCATATTGCATTAAATGTACAATAATGGCGAGTATCAATCAAGTTTTGTGATGAATTGGGGAGAATCTTTTGGAGAGACCGGTAAAATAAATGTTTTTTCTTTTTCTGTGTCACAAAATAGACAAGTTAGTGCGGTAAATATGATGAATTGATATTTGTCGTATAAGCGGGAGATTGATTCTTCCCAATTTCCTTTTTATGGAAATCTTTTTCTGAATGTGTATCAAGGAATTACCTTCACGGTTGTCAACAAATATTTAAAGTAGAAGTCAATTCGATGCATCTTTTGTGTGAACAGTAGTGTCGCAAATATTTTAAGTTTATATACAATTATTCTTGACAATAGTAATTATGATTTTTATTTTGTATCCACATGGGAAAATAAGGAGAATAAATGAAAAACATATTTGTTATTGTGTCTTGTTGCGCTGTAATTATTTTGTTCAACTCCTGTCATAAACCACCGACGGAGCCAAATGGATATAAATATCCGATGCAGATGTCGTGGACATTCGACACGCTTGCTTATCCAGAGAGCATGCAAACATACATGAAACAACTCTGGGCATCTTCTCCAACGAATATTTATGTAGTAGGGGATAATGATCGACCCGGACCTGGGACTATGTTTCAGCTGATTAATAATCAATGGAATACAACGAAATTCCATTCATCTGAAGGCGGACCCGTAATGGGTCCTGTTTCATTGAATTCAATCGCGGGATTCAGTAAGGATATATGGGTCGTAGGCGAACATATTTTTGATAATCCAAATAAACCACCAAATTTCCTGGATAGCAGCCTGATTGTTCATTTCAACGGATCGATCTGGCAGGAATACAAAGTTGAAGGCGGCCGTGAGCTTAATTCTGTTTGGGAAGGTTCACCTGATAATGTGTGGACATGTGGAAGGGAAGGAACCTTATTTCATTTTAATGGCTTGCGTTGGGATCGGGATTCGATCCCTTTTGCTCCTACGTACGGTTGGGAGTATAACCTAATGGATATTACAGGAAATTCTTCCGGAGATATTTTTTTGACCGGCTCTATTAATGATAATTCTTCCGGAACACGAATAGATTATCTCTTTCATAAGAATCGAGAAGAATCCTGGAAACTTATTGATTCATCAGTGGCGAGTACTTCTGTAAATATCGATCGATATGGAATATTTTCATTATGGACTAGTCCGTCGGGCAAAATGTATTCTTGCGATGGAAATGTGTTCAGGTATAACGGTATTTGCTGGGATAGAATCTACAGCGGTACCGTGGTATTTTGCGGTATGTTTGGTACAGGAGATGACAATATATTCGCAGTTGGATTTTTCGGGAAAGTCATTCACTATGATGGTGTTGAATGGAAAACAATTTCTGCATTAAGCAGTCAAAATAATAATTGGACTTCCGGGTGGACGGATGGCAAGGAAATATTTATCGTAGGGACTATCGCTGACGGCTACACGGTGAAGACAATCATTGCACATGGAAAATAAGGAGGATTTGAATAAACCAAAGCATACCGGATAGTGCTGTGCACAATCCGATTAGCGTTAAAAAAAATAGGCTATTCACCTTCGGTATCCCGATTAATCGTTCGATTACCATTTTTTGTTTGTATTTCCAATTCATCAAAATACTTTCATATTTGAATGGAGTTATCATGAAAAATCTTATTTTAACCGCTTTTGTATTTTTATTAACGAATTCGTTAGAAATCCATGCACAATGTCGTATTTGGTTTGATCAACCAAACGATGGAGACGTTTTCTACATTGATTGTGGACAATCAACCACTAATATAACAATACACCTAAGTCGAACTGGTGACCCTAATGATCCAACTTGCGGTGAAAATCTCTATATTGATGGTAAGCTTGCTTTTGATTGGGGTATTAATGGTAATTATGGTCATGATTTTAGTGATGGTGTACACACATTGCTTGGAATTTATGTGTGGATTTCTGGTAGTAATCTTACTGAGGTTGCCAGAGTGACCATACATATCACGGTACTTCATAAATACCATAATTCCGTAAATAATTCCAATATCGGAAATGGTGTTTCTCTTTTCCTTGGCAATAATCCTTTAGCAGGTTGTTGAAAAACTCATAATTTATTTTTAATTCAACGTCGAAACGACACTGCGAGATATTATATTTTTACAATAATATCAACTCACAGGAGAAAATTGCCGATGCGTGGCGTTCAAGAGAAACAAGAACCAATGTTCAGTTACATATCCCAAGAAGACCGCATACCTCAAGATCACCCCCTCCGTGCTATTCAACGCATGGTCGAACCAATATTAAAAGAACTATCTCCACATTTTGCAAAACTGTACTCAGATACAGGTCGGCCCTCGATTCCGCCAGAACAATTGTTGCGAGCCTTGTTGATACAAATACTCTATACAATCCGCAGCGAGCGGTTGTTGATGGAGCAATTGGATTATAATCTGTTGTTTCGTTGGTTCGTCGGTCTTTCGATGGACGACCAGGTATGGAACCATTCTGTATTTAGTAAGAACCGAGACCGCTTGCTCGAAGGAGATATTGCGACAAAGTTTCTGAAAATAGTTCTTGAATTTGCGGGTGAGCATCAATTGTTGAGCAATGAACATTTTACAGTCGACGGAACTCTTATTGAAGCTTGGGCCGGTCAGAAAAGTTTTGTGAAGAAGGGGGAAACCGCATCTTCTTCGGAAGACGATGATCGCGGAAATCCAACGATAGACTTTCATGGAGAGAAACGAACAAATTCGACCCATGAATCTACTACAGATCCTGAAGCTCGGCTTTATAAAAAGAGTCGAGGCAGTGAGGCCAAGTTGAGTTTTCTTGGTCATGTTGTTATTGATAATCGGCATGGGTTGGTTGTTACGACCAAATACACGCAAGCCACAGGAACAGCCGAACGTGAAGCTGCTATAGAAATGATGAAGAAGACAAAGAAACGACGAAAAGGCCGGATTACTCTTGGTGCCGATAAAGCGTATGATGCGAAGAATTTTATTGGACAACTGCGGGCGTTGAAAATAACTCCTCATATCGCTCAGAAGGATTACCATGGATCGCATTCTCTCGACGAACGTACAACGCGGCATCCAGGATATGCGATAAGTCAATGGAAGCGAAAGATAGTCGAAGAAGTATTTGGGTGGTTGAAAACAATTGGACTGATGCGCAAAACTCATCATCGCGGATTGGAGCGAGGTGGTTGGATGTTTACCTTCGCCAATGCGTTGTACAATTTGATCAGGATCAAGAATCTTGTAGGAGAAAAGGTATGATGATGTCTTCTCCCCGGGTTCGGGAGCCATACGAACCCACGATGAGCTGTCCAATTGTACTTTGGATAGACTCATACATGATGGGTTGGTTGATATTTTATCAAAAAAAATCATTTGAGTGATTTATTTTCCGTTTTTAATGGCTTTTTCAACAGCCTGTTAAATCAAAAATCGATCGATGAATACATCCCTGCATTAATTGCCAGAGGTGTAACGATATATCTTTAAATCCAATCTTTCCATTTTTATTCTGGAAAATAACTCTGCAGTAAGCGGAATGAATTACATAAACAAAACTAAGGAGATGAAAAATGAAAAAGTGTATAAAATTAAATAGTAATTTCATGAGATACTCCTTTATAATAATAGTTATCCCTTTAATGTTTTTCTCCTGCCACAACCCGGTTGACAGCAGTAAAAAAGAAGTTCACAAAGCAAACGCAGGCGGAGACCAAACCTCGTACGTTGGCAGTTATGTTAATCTCGATGCGTCGAAAACAAAACTACCGGTCGGTGAGCAAATTGCCGGTATCAAATGGGATGCAGATTCCACAAATCCGGCAAAGGTGCTTATCAACGACGAGTTTGCAATCTCGACTCAGGTGGGATTCGATAAAGAAGGAAAATATAAGTTTAAACTAAAAGTAACAAGCTCGAACGGAGACATATATACCGATGAGATAGTTGTAACGGTAAACCGAACGCAAATAGGTTTAATCGTAGATCCTAATCTCGAAATTCTTATAAGGTATAAGTTAAATTATCCGGTCGGTTATTTATTTGGCGATAAATTACAGATAATAGATTCAATAAACCATAACGATATCCTTATAAATAATTTAATACATAAATTAGATGGCATTGAATATTGTTCAAATCTTAGTTTTTTAAACGCTGTAGCTGAAAACATTGTTGACTTAAAACCACTTTCCAATTTAACCAAACTTGAATATTTAGATTTAGACCAAAATTACACTATAGAAGATATCTCGCCGATTAATAAACTCATAAACCTCAAGACACTTATTTTATTCAGCAACCCGATAAAAGATATTAGCGGCCTTAGTAATTTAATTAATCTGAAAGAACTGGATTTGAATTTAACACCAATAAGTGATATAACTCCGTTGACTAATTTGGTTAACCTTGAAATACTTTCTCTAGGAGGAACTCTAAGTAATTTATCAATATCATTAGAACCGTTACGTAATCTTACCAAACTCAAACAACTTACGTTGTATGATCACAGTATTACAGATATAACCTCTCTACAGAACCTAACCGATCTCATTTATTTAGCGTTAAGCTATAATAATCTCACAAAAATATCTGCAGTTTCTAATATGAAAAAATTAATACGTCTGGAAGTCGATCAAAATAATGTAAACGATATAAGTGGAATAAAGAATTTAGTAAACCTCGATTACTTTAGCGCTAATAATAATCAGATAAATGACATAAGCGAATTACAATACTTGCCAAAGATACATATGATAGCCTTAAGCGGTAATAATATTGAGGATATATCGCCGCTGGTAAATAATCCCAATATCGGAAATGGCGTTTATATTTTCCTCGGCAATAATCCTTTAAATCAAAAATCGATCGATGAATACATTCCTGCATTAATTGCCAGAGGGGTAACTATATATCGTTAAATCCGATATTTATTTGTTTTTCTAAATTAAAGAGGTATAACATGAGATCAATTGTAAAATTATTTTGTGCTGCATCAATGAAGAATATTTATTTTTTGGCGATCTGCTTGCTTCCCTTTTATTCTTGTCATAACCCGGTCGAAAGCAATAATAAAAATATCCATAAAGCAAACGCAGGCGGAGATCGGACTTCGTACGTTGGCAGTTATGTGAATCTCGATGCATCGAAAACAAAACTGCCAGCCGGCGAGCAAATTACCGGTATTGAATGGAGTGCAGATACGTTAAATCCAGAAAAAATATTTATTGAAGATGAATTTTCGTCTGTAACTCAGGTAGGATTCGATAAAGAAGGAAAATATAAGTTTAAACTAAAAGTAACAAGCTCAAACGGTGATATATATACAGACGATATGGTGGTAACGGTAAACCGACCGCAAGTGGGTTTAATTGTAGATCCAAATCTTGAGGTACAAATAAGACATAAAATAAATTACCCGGTTGGATATTTATTGGGCGATAGATTACAACAAATAGATACGATAAATGTACCGGATTTCGCATTGCAAAATCCGATACGCAACTTATATGGGGTTGAGTATTGTTCAAATCTTACTTATCTCTCTGTCGGACTTGAAAAAATTGTTGACTTAAAACCGGTTTCGAGTTTAACTAAACTTCAGTATTTAGACTTAAACCAAAATTACACTGTAGTAGATATCTCTCCAATTAGTAATCTTACAAATCTTCAAACTCTTATTTTATTCAGCAACCCGATAAAAGATATTAGCGGCCTTAGCAATTTAATTAATTTGAAAGCATTGGATTTGAATTGGACTCCAATAAGCGATTTGAATTCGTTGACTAATTTGGTTAATCTCGAAATACTTTTGCTGGATGGTGTTGGAACAGGTATAAATTTTAGCACCATAGAACCTCTTCGTAATTTAACAAAACTCAAACAGCTTAATATCCCCGGAAGAGGTATTATAGATATAAAACCATTAGAGAATATGACCGGGCTCTACTATTTAAGTTTGAGCTATAATAATCTCACAAAAATATCTGCAGTTTCTAAAATGAAAAAATTAATACGTCTGGAAATCGATCAAAATAATGTGAACAATATAAGTGGAATAAAAAATTTAGTAAACCTCGATTACTTTAGCGCTAATAATAATCAGATAAAGGATATAAGCGAATTACAATACTTGCCAAAGATACATATGATAGCTTTAAGTGGTAATAATATAGAAGACATATCGCCGCTGGTAAATAATTCCAATATCGGAAATGGTGTTTATATTTTCCTTGGCAATAATCCTTTAAATCAAAAATCAATCGATGAATACATCCCTGCATTAATTGCCAGAGGTGTAACGATATATCTTTGAATCCAATCTTTCCATTTTTATTCTGGAAAATAACTCCGCCGTAAGCGGAATAAATTACATAAACAAAACTAAGGAGATGAAAAATGAAAAAGATAATACTGTCAACCGTGTTAGTTTTTATTTTCTTTGGTACTAAGATCGCAGTTTCACAAGTATTCACTGTTAGTCAAAAATTTTTTAGTGGAGTATGCGCCGGTTATAGTGATATTATGGGTACTGATACAGCTATGTTCGGTGCAAGTGATGCAACCGCCATGCATGATGCACTTATTAATAATAAATTTTGGAATAATGATTCAGTACATCTTTTGACAGGTTCATATGCAACTAGGACTTCAATAAAGCAATATATTCAAAGCATGCCACCAATGAATACCAGATTGTTTTATTTTGCCGGTCATGGCGGGTCAGTGAAATACGGTAATAGTGGTAATCGCACAGCCGACGGGTTACTGCCCTGGGTAAATTATAATGGACCCAATGATCCGATTCTTTCCGATACAAATCAAAGAATTACTCCATACCAGTTGACACAGTGGTTGGGATTATTTAATAATGGTCCTTATAATTGTGTAGTTTATCTGGATGCCTGCTTTTCCGGGATGTTTCCAAAATATATACAAGGAATAATAACATACCCTGTGTGGTCTTCGGCATGCGCAGACACAGAGAGCACTTCCGACGATTACTCTGCCCAACATGGAGTTTACACGGAATATTTATTGAAGGCATTATCTAATCCTTCCAATTACTTGGCAGCCAGTGTACATAATGCCATACCTAATGTTCTACAGGGTGGTTCACATCCGCAAATAAATAGTAATTATTCAGATATAAATATCGCAGGTCCTACATTATCCGGTACATTTTTTAGAAGTGAGGCATGGCATGGACAACTTACATTGTTGGGAAATGTTACTATACCTAGCGGGTATTCTTTAGCACCTTTCGGAAGCACGAATTTAAGCTTGGGAGGTCATTCCATTGTTTCAACGGGTGGTACAATAGACAGCACATTATATGCAACTGGTGCTGTTTATTTGAAACAGGGGAGTGTAGTGAACGGAATGTACCCAACACTTTCAAAGGCGGTCAGTGCAGCTAAAAGCGGTCAAACGATAGTAATAAATAATGCTCAGACTTTGAGCGGCAATCTTATACTTCCATCGGGAGTCTCATTTACAATTAATGCTGGATCAACTATCAATCTCAATGGTCATTCAATATCGACATCCGGAGGAGGTACAATAACCATTCAATCCGGTGCAACAATTACAGGATTGTATGCTCAATTACAAGATGGCTCAGGAAATATAATTGGTTTATATCCTTCTATTCAAAATGCACTTACTCCTGCCACAAGCGGACAAACAGTAATTGTCTTCGGAACCAATACAATAAGCAGCAGTATAATAATCAAATCAGGTATTATTTTTAAAATAACTCAAAATGCTGTTATTAACCTCAACGGTAATATTAATATTACTTCGAACGATGGAACAATAATTATTCAAAATGGTGCTATCATCAATAATGGTGTTGTATTATTGAATGGAAATATTATTACAGGAATTTACGCTACAATCCAAAGGGCATTAGCAGCCCATACTGGCCAGGAGGTGGATATCTTAGGAAATTATAATCTGAGTGCAGATATAACAATCTCTACAAATATAGCCCTTGATTTAAAAAATAATGCTATAGTGAAATTAGTAGGGCATTCAATTATTTCCAATGGCGGCACTATAATTGTAGAAAATGGGGGAATAATAAATGGAGTAAAAGCTCAAGTGCAAATTGGAAGTAATATTATTGGCTATTGTCCTGATATTGAAAGCGCAAACAATTATGCCATAAACGGACAAACAATAAATGTTATAGGTAATGAGACTTTGTCATCTAATTTATCAATTAATCCTGGTGTTACATTAGTAATAAATTCTGGCGTAACAATAAATCTTAATGGTTATTCAATTACATCTTCTGGAGGAGGTACAATAATCATTCAATCCGGTGCAAAAATTACAGGATTGTATGCTCAAATACAAGATGGCACAGGAAATATAATTGGTTTGCATCCATCTATTCAAAGCGCACTCACTTCTCCTCCCGTAAACAGTCAGATAATTGTAACCGGAACTAATACTATACCTTCAAATCTATCTATTCCACAGGGTGTTACTTTTACAATATCTTCCAATACAGTTATTAACCTCAATGGCTATACGATTACAAATAGCGGTACAATTAATATTCAAAGTGGTGCTCAAATAATTAATGGTGCTGTATTATGGAATGGGAATGCTATTTCAGGAATTTATCCTACAATCGAAGCGGCATTAACTCATCCTGGTCAGGAGATAGATGTTTTGGGAGATTATACCTTAGACGCCATCTTCACACTTCCAGCAGGCGTCAATCTTAAAATAGTGCAAGGCACATTTAACTTTAATGGTGGTTCAATCTTTGTCGGAAGTGGATCGTTTAATATTTTTTATGGAGTCATGATAACAGGTATTATTTCTTATTTAGAAAACGGATCTACGATAAAAGGTTATTGTGGTTCTATCAAATCAGCATGCGGTAATGCTGGCAATGGAGATGTAGTTAGTATTGTAGCAGGAACAATTACAGAAAAAGTAAATTTAAGTGTAGGTAGTTCTTTTACAATTTGTGGGATGGGAATCGGTCAAACTAATATTAATGGAACCATAACTCTTATTACTTCATCCCCCTTAACATTGAATCTCAATAGCTTTACATGCATAGGGCTTTTCTTGAATGGTTGTAATCCAAATATCCAATCGGTAGATATTGAATCAGATGGAATAAATGGTTTGTGTATTTATAATTGTGCATCATTTCTCGCAGGCACACTAACTGTACAACATGAGACCTATGGTAATGCATTTAATATTTCTTCTTCCTCTGGTTATGTTTATGCTCCATCACATTTCGATAATAATACTAGAGCAGTTTATGCCACGGGCAATTCAACGTTTTACTTCTACAATCAAGATCAAACTAATCTTTCTCTTACTTTTTGTGGAAATAATCCTTGGGATATCTATACAGATAATACTGCTGTTGTTTATGCTGATGCATGTTCATTTAATGGTGATTCGGCAAAGATACACGGGAAGGTTTTTACAAATGGGAACCGTGCATGTACAGGACTTCAAAAAACTATAATAGCTACGAATAGTACTATATTGAATTCAAATGATATTATTGATCCTGCTCTTGGAGATTTTCGAATTGTTGATAGCTCTTTTCTTCATCTGGGGAAAAAAATTAAAATTGATATTGACCAAAAAGGTTTTTTTGATAGAGCTAAATTTAAAAATGATTATAAGACTCTAATTGGTAATACCAAAGATTTCATCGATAGAAATCCATTATCGAGTTTATCAAAAATAGCTCTACTTACCTCTATTCATAGTTTCGAAATGATTGAAGACTATGATAGCTTGAAAATATTTCTCCAGTCAATAATATCCGATAGAAAATTTTCAAAACTGAATGGTTTAGCAAAACGAAGTATGATAGATTATTATAGGATTAATAAAGATTTCGGTTCCGCATTATCTACTGCCGATGAATTACTTAATAATAATTCAGATACTGCTCTCGTATGTGATGTTTTATATGAAAAAGGATTGATATGTGCTTATGATATTGATGATCAAACTCAAGCCATTGATTGCTTCTCAAATATTGTAAATAACTATCCGAATAATGCGTTAGCAATTATGGCTGAGAATGAACTTAATTCGTTTGGTATCAAAATCCAGAAGAAACCGAATGAGACCAAGACATTTAAAAAGCCTACTGAATTTGCAATAAATAGTTATCCGAATCCGTTTAATCCAACCACAACCATTAATTATCAATTACCCGAAGCCGGGAAAGTCACAATGGTTGTTTATGATTTACTTGGAAGAACTGTTGCTAACCTTGTGAATGAAACAAAAGATGTAGGTGTATATTCTACAATTTTCGACGGCTCACATTTATCAAGCGGATTCTATTTTGTGAAGCTTGATGTTGAGACATTAAGTGGAAAATCGTTTGTGAAGACGCTGAAAATACAGATGCTTAAATAACAATTGTGAGGATTGTGAATCGGGGCAGTCGGATGGCTGTCTCGATGTTTCTAACCCGATTTATGTGGGAAATGTTCGATCCTTTTTGTATTTTTCCTTTTATCAAAGGCGATATATTTTTTGGGAATCCAAAATCCAGTTGTCTTCTCTAAATCAAGTAACCTCGGTATATTAGAGAAGCATATATTGGATGAGAGTAGGAATTTGTTCTTTTCCTTTTTATAAAGTATCTTTTCGTACTTTATCGGAAATAAATTATTCAAACAAGGTTACGGGAAATACATATATAAAAACGTTATCCACTTTTTAAAACAAACTTTTTTCATTAACAAGTTAAAGAAAAGGAGAAACAAATGAACGGATTAGTTTACTTTTGGATCGCCTTCGTGGGATTGTTAGCTATTGTGGTTTACTGCGACAGGAAATATTCTATGCTGAGAGATATTAGTACATCCGTGCGGAAGCCGTATAGTTTTGCGCGCGTGCAATTGGCATGGTGGTCTGTTATCATTCTTGCTTCACTTATCAGTATTGTGGCATCGCACAACGGAATCCCCACCTTCGATTCCTCCACGCTTGTTTTGCTTGGAATCAGTTCGGCAACAATTGCTGCCGCTCGAACAATAGACATATCCGAAGTGAAAGATCACATTGAACGCACGCAAAATGACGGAGGGGAATGGTTTCTCCTTGATATTATCTCCGACGCGGAGGGCGCAAGTATTCATCGCTTACAGGCCGTTATCTTCAATTTAACATTCGGATGCTGGTTCATTGCCGCAGTCACGAACAATCTGGTGCATTATGCAGCCAACATAGACAGCATTATTCCGGCGGTGTCGCAGAATGATTTGATTCTGCTTGGCCTCAGTTCGGGAGTATACGCCGCATTGAAGACCAGCGAAAATAAATCCAACCAGTAACAGTGTTCGTGCGTTTAGTTTAATAGAAACACTTGCTGTTACAACCAGCGACAATGCAAACAAAACAGCAAGTGTAGTGCGAGTGAAACTTTCAAGGGAAACAGAAAAACCCCATGCAATTCCGGTTATTGACGATACAGTCGTAACGGATTTGTTCATAGCTCTTCCATGTGACGGATATATACATGTCACCGCCAACGCAATTGAAGATGTGGAGAAGAAGCTATCGGAAAGATTATTAGCGTATGATTATGAGAATCAAGTATAAATAAAAAAACCTGAGATATAAAAATGCAAGTTATAAAAAAGCAATGGACTAAAGCGGACGATAAATTACTTCGCGAAAACTATAAAATAAAATCCGGACAGGAACTTGCCTGGCTGCTCAAGAGGTCTCTTCATAGTATAACCAATCGGGCGCGTGAATTGGGTTTGAGGATCGAGCATATTCCACAGACTGAATCTAAGGTCGGTAAAGGTGATAGTTTTGGTGTGAAAAATATGGGGAAGTCATGGACTTCTCGTGAGGACAAACTATTACAGAAATATTATAATAAAAAGCCGGCGCCAGAGGTTGCTCAAATGCTCGGGCGATCAATGTGGGGCGTGATTGGCAGAGCAGGTGACTTAGGGTTGCGCAAGAAAACACTTCAGTGGACTCCGCACGAAATCTTGTTTTTAAGAGAGCATTATCCGACGAAAGGAGTGCAATTCGTTGCCGATGCCCTGAAGCGTTCATGGACTTGTGTGCATAACAAGGCGGCGAATCTTCGAATTTATATGGATGGAAGAATGCACTGGACACCGCAAGCAGATGCATATTTGAGGCGATGGCACGGAAAACGCAAACCTTCTGAAATTGCTAAGATTCTTGGCGCCTCAGCCAGCGCTGTCGTAGGTCGAGCATATGTTATCGGATTGAAGACTAGAACATATCGCGCATGGACGCCTGAAGAAATCGAATATGCTCTGAACTCTTTCCCGCGGGCGAAATATAAAGAAGTTGCAAAGGAACTGGGAAGAACGGAAGTTGCAATAAAAAACTTTTTTGTAAAGATGAAAAAACGTAAATTTTTTATGCACAAATGGACGGCGAATGAAAAGCGCCTGGTTCGCCGGTTGTACAACAAAATTTCGATCAAAGAACTTGCAGCCCGGCTGCATCAATCGCAGCAGCGTGTTCGCGCATTGACATATCGCATGGGTTTTGGCCCTACGACGAAAAGGCCTCCGCGTTATACAGACGAGGAGCGTACATTTATCCTCCAAAACTATCGAACAATGACGTACAAGCAGCTAGCAGAAGAATTAAAAAGGCCTGAAAGCGGCGTTATCGACGTTGCCGGCAGACTTGGTGTAAAGAAAAGAAAGCCTGCATTATGACGAAGGATATTATTTAAAGAATCTAAACTAACGAGACTTTTGAAGGATGCAATATTATTTTCTTCCACCAAACAAACAAAATAAACCATATTTGTAAAACAAGTTAACATCTAAGAATCCTGTTTTTCTCAACATTTTTAACTGTGAATCTAAAGTACTGGGGACGTTGTCTTTATTGGTTTTATATTGGGTTGGAATATAATCCAACGACTTTTCTCTTCTTGGATTCATCCTTGCTTCAAAATCTATTATCCATTTTTTCCACATAACTAAATCTAATTGTTCCAGTTTTTTTGAAGTAGGCAGAACCGGATCATAATTCAGAAAGAAGCCGCGAGGTTTTAATTTCGCGTAAACATATTTAAACAAACGGCCTTTTTCGACTTCGTGCAGATGGTGTATTGCCAACGATGAGACTATGAAATCCGCCTTATCTTTGATAACAGATGAAGCATAAAGATCTTGGAATGAAATATTAATTGCCTGTTTGATGTTTGCATTTGGAATATTCTTTTTTGCAGATTCAAGCATACGTTCTGAACCATCGACCAATGTTGCCAGAAGATTAGTATTGACGTCTAACAGCGCTTTTGTTATTGCACCATCGCCACATCCTAAATCAATTATATGAGGTTTTTTAATTTTGTCGTTAACATAGAAAGAAAAAATCAGTTTTATTAATTGCAGCACTTCTTCGCGTTGAGGAAGATATATATCGCTATCTCTCAGGTATTCACTGACAAATCCTTCGGTTACCCATCGGGATTCATCATAATTTGTTTTTGAATTATTCATTTGGTTTTAATTTTTCCGACACAATTTTTAGCATTGTCTTAATAATCATTTTATGAAAAGGTTTTACCGGGAGAAAATAGAGCCTTCCCAAAATGTTATTATAATGAACTATTGTTGCAGAATATAAATAATCATAACCTTTATCTGTTTTCTCAATCAGAATAGACGTTCTAAAATTCAAATGCTTATCATTGTCAGCCATCACAATTTCATTTTCATTTCTACTATGAACTTTAAAAATCACAGCTTCGGAGCCAACTGAATAATATATTGATTTATCAGGTTCCTGTAATTTATTTATATCCCCTCCTTTTAACCCAAAATACTTTACCAAAAAATTACGAAATGAGAGCAGATTTTTAATCCATGAGGGCAATGAAGTAAAAAAAAGTGCTGTTATATAATCAATAGAAAAGTTCTGATTATTATGAATAGGTACTTTATATGTATCTATATAATCAGATTTACCGAACGATTCATTGATAATAGAATTAGGCGGAAGCTCTTTAAGTTTAACAACTTTACTCATTTTGCCGTCTTCATCTTTTTTATCTTCATGCTTCATCGTTAAACCGTTTGCCAATGAGTCGGAGCTATCTTTCATGTTTTATTTTCCAATCACCTTCTGCAACTTCAATAACTTTTCCTCCAACATTTATTTCATAATTATTATCTCTTAGCTCAGCTTTAATCTTTAGTTCCGATGGCCTATTTATTTCATATCCCTGTCCGATGCATAATTCAATTTTATTATTTTTATACACATTATTTTTTAATAAATAACCTGCCAAACATCCTGTTGCACTTCCTGTAGCTGGATCTTCCGGTATGCCCAAATAATTTACAAATACTCTTGATGATAAGTCGTGATTAGCTTCATGCGTTTCCGTACTAAAAATCAGAATTCCTTTTGCCCAGGCTTGTTCTATAAAATTATTATACTTTGTTAAATTAATTTGTGCTCTTTTTAGTGAATCAATTGTTCGCAACGGTACGATTGTAAAAGGAAGTCCGGTTGAAACCTCCTGTATCGGATAACGAATGTCGATGTCATTTTCTGACAATCCCAAAACTTCCGAAAGTAATGCCTTATCTAAATTATTTCCGAATCGCGGTTGATTTTGTTTCATCCAGACAATCTCATTTTCGATGGTCACTGGAATTTGTCCTGCACGCAGATTTAGATTTACCAATTCGGATGTTTTCTCAGCTATGTACTTGTTTATTATATATGCTGTTCCCAATGTCGGATGGCCGGCAAAATCTATTTCGCTTACGGGAGTAAAAATCCTTACATCAAATCCATTATTATTTATTTTTGATGAAGTAATAAAAGTTGTTTCAGAAAAATTAATTTCGCGAGCTATCTTTTGCATCTCGTCCGTTGATAAAATGCCAAAATCGAAGAATGTCGCTAATTGATTGCCTGAATATTTATCATTTCCAAAAACATCAGTGATAAAATATTTCATAAATCATCCGGCTAATATCGCATTTAAAAATAAGCGAGCTAACGCAAGCATACCTTTTGTTATCCCGTTGTGAACTACTGACAAATCATATTCCTTAATTTCAGTGATAAATAATAAAACCGAGTACTACGCCTACAATGTCGAACGTAGCATGAGCAATTATTACTTCCCAAGCCAATCTCCTTCTGAGATACACCAAAGAATAGAATAAGCCAACCAAGGTCACCGAGATCATGGTGCCGATGCCTTGATATAAATGCCCGAGTCCGAAGAGACAAGATCCAATGATGACGGCGATAACAAGTCCGGTTTTTCCCCAGCATTTCTGGAATCTGGTTAAATAAAAAATTCTCCACAACTCCTCCGAGAAGCCGCCTTTGAATGCAGTGAGTAAAATCAATATGGGCAAATAATAAGTGCTGGAGAAAAATTTACTCTTGTCGATTCCTTCCATTGCTGTTTTCGGCAATAGCGCATCGACGATTGGTGTGAGCAGGAAAGTCTGAAGTATGAATATTGCCAAACCGAACAATACTCCGAATTTGATCTGGCTGAATAGCTTTTGTTTATTAAATCCGATATCTAGATATTTTTCTTTCGAAAAACGCAGTAAGAGAGTTACAACGATAACGTAGAGGATGCCGATAATAAAAGCAAAGAAGAGAAATTGCGATATTGAATTGTAAAGATTAAAAGTAAGATCGAGAAAAAAAACCTCTCGCACAACTTCCTGTAACCAGACCAAAATGATGACGATGATCGAAAGATACAGCGGATTACGTAAATATGTACTCTTCATGGGAATTCCTTTCATTGTTGTTTCTTGCGTTTTAGTTATTCAGTACTTCACTTTCAAGTGACTTCGTTATTGTTATTTAATCTTTATCCATTTGTAAAAATATTCTACAACGTTCTTGGTTATTTGTGGTGGGTGATTTGGGACATTTCACAGTGTCACCAATAACTATATTTAATAGAAAACGGTGACTTTAACAAGCTTCTAAACCCCGCATTGTGTATGAAACGGTGCTAACGGTAATTGTTTATTTTCCAAATCCATTTTCCGCAAGCCAAGTCAGGATGGTTTTAAAATAACCGTCACACATCTCATGTTTGTTGGCGGGGTCATTTAATTCGCGCAATCCTCCGTTTTTACATTTTTGAATGTTGTGATTGCCATCCGGAAAAGTTTTAAATGTTAATTTAGCATTCACATTGTTGCCGATTGTCTCCATATAGAGAGCCATCGTCTTCCGCCAATCGACGTTGGCATCTTTCTCGCCAAAAATTGCCAGGACAGGACATTTGATTTTATTGAGAGTTTCCCGGAAATGTGGAACGTAAATCATCAATCCGGTTTCTTCATCGAACTCATGATGTTCGTTAATAAACATTTTTTGGTTCTGCAAATACTCTTCCCTGTTAAACGTACGGTATCCCAAAAAAGAAATACAAAAAGAATCTCGCTGAAGGTCGTGAGTAGCCTTCAAGTATTCTTCAGGCGATCCGCCTTTCCGGAATATATCATTGCCGCGTTTCCATTCTTCAACCAGTAAGCGTGTTTGAGATTCACTTCTTCCCTCGATCCGAAAATTAGTTTCTAGGAGATAACCAAAGTTTTCTTTGTCGTCTGTCCCGCTTACCGAAATCCAAAAAGCTGTCAATGGATAATCTTGAATCACTAAAGGACAAATCCACCCAGCGCGACTAATTCCCCAAAGCCCAATCTTTGCAGAACCTGAAACACCTCGACTCTTCAATGCTTCTATTGCAGATAAAACATCTCTCGCACTGCTCTGAACTGATTGGTTGATGTCGAAATTGCCTTCGCTCTTTCCACATCCCGGTTTATCCCAAATGAAACACGCCAGACCAAGTTGCACAAAGTGAGATCGTAAATCATAATACCAATTACCTGCCACAACATCGCTCCTGCCTGAACCCTGTACGATGATAACAAATGCGGTTGGTTCATGTCCAGAAGGCAAATCCAAAATTCCGCTGAGTTTTTTTCCATCAGATTGAAATTCGAAATTCTCTGTCTTCATCTGAGCAAAAGTAGAATGACAGAAGAAAAATAGAATTGGGATTGTAAGAAATAATGAATTTCTGTGATTGTTCATCCTTGTCCTAATCATGTTTCATGAAAAAATACATCATATCGATCATCCTTGGATTAATATTTCGTCCCCCCAATATACAATCCATTTGTTGGGGGACTCTGATTTTTATCAGCCTGATTTTCTAAAAAGATTCCGTCCCGCTCGATTATAATACACCCAAAAGCGGGACTAGATAATGCAATGAGTCCCGCTTTACAAGCTTATTCATCCGGCGGGATGATATATTTTTAGAATCCGTAATTTAATCAATTCAGAATCCCGCTTCCTCCGTTTTAATCGAATTTTTTTGCTAAACCGGCGGGATGACATATGATGCTTTTCTATTGCCCCTCGTATTCTAGCAAACCTTCAAAGTGCGTTGTGTTTGTGTACGCGCCGCAGACCATGATTTTACCTTTGACGATTTCAATCTTACCTTCGAAGTAGTCGCCATTCTTCTCAAGAAATTGCCACTTGTCTCGGGCAACAACTGCTGCTTTTATTGCGCCGGGGAGTTTCAAACGAAATACTTGTACAATTCCGACAGGAAGGTACTTCCTCAAAGGAGCCAACACTTCTGCATCGGAATCCATAAACTTTTCGTATTTCACCGGTGCGGGAGCGCGCTTGAAATTTCCTGTTCCATTGTACTCGAGCAATTCTTGAAATTCGTTCTTCCCCGGATATTGCGCGAGCACCGCCACTTTTCCAGCGCTGATTTCCACTTTTCCTTCAAATCGATTTCCGTCCTTCTTAAGAAAATCCCATTCATCTCCACACACGACGGCCACTTTTTCCGCTCCGGGAGAAATTAAAGAAAACGTTTGTGTCGATCCGGAAGGAAGTTCTTTGCAAAGAGGCGACTTCAGCTGTGCCTCTGTTTCTAGGAACACTTCAAATGTGAAAGGATACGATCCGCTTTTTGTTGAATTTGTACGTGCCGTGATTTTGTAACTAACAGCAAGCGGATACAGCCCGGGTTCCATTTTCTTCTTAGCGAAAATGTTCAAAAAATATTCTCCCGCATTCGGCGGCATGATGCGTAGGTGAAATGTGGATTCTGAACGTTGTAAAAAAACAGCCGACTTAATTTCCTTACCATCCTGTTCCAGATTTGCCATGCACTGCACTTCGGGAGGAGCGAAAAATTCCATTATGTATTCACCACTCACATCGAGCACACTGGATTTTACACTGGCCATATTCAACCCGCATTGAAAGAAAACCGGATAAACAAATGGAAGATCTTGAAACGCTTCAAGTGATACAGGAGTGGGGAGGAGCTGCCAGCGTTTATCGGTGGGAAGATGACGGTAGATGAACTCTTCCGGCCTGGTGAAAAAATAATACGGTTCAAACTCTTTGCGATATCGATGCCCTTCATCAACCCGGCCAGCGCCCCACGTACAATCGATTAGTTTCCATTCTCCGTTTATCTTCACCGCGTTCCAGGCATGGTTCGATTCTCCGGTGACATTGTCGCCCGCGCGATAGCCAAAACCTTTCGCGTATCCATTTATTGTGGCAACTTCAAGCCCGGCTCTTTTTCCTAATGCTTCGAACAGCGAGGAATAGCCTGCGCAGACCGAACTTCTGGATTTCAGCACGTCACCGGATCCTGATTTTGGAGTGCGCCCTGAAAAAAAATCTTCAACATCGTACGAAATATTATCGGCAATCCACCGGAATATCGCGCGGGCTTTTTCTTCATCCGTCGTGAACGGTTTTGTGAGGTAAGAAGAAAGAGCGTCGATAGACTTCGTCGCCGAAGGCGGTGCGTTGAGAGCATGGCGATTGATCTCTGCGTATCGCGCTTCATCATCGGCTGCGATTGCCAAATTGAGGGAATACAGCAGAAACATGGAAATGATTATTGCGCGCATGGAGTGCCTATGTAATTTTTATTCTTCGTTATTAAGAATTCCGGGTCGGAATCGGAATGGCGTGATGAACAACTTATTAAAGAATCGTTCAAAACCAGAAACCCGATTACTACCAGCAAATATTTCATGCTACCTTTTCTTCAAGAATGGAAAACAATCTGGAACAAATGAGTATAACGTGTCGCGCAGTCAATCAGTCAATTAGGCTGCACCTATAACATCAGGCTATCTGTTCGAACGTAATAGAAAATGTATGTTGAGCCTTCATGGCTTGCAATACCACTGCATGTGACACATGTTCGCGACACAGAGAGAGTATCAATTGCTTATTTGCCGGGGAAATCTTGCAACCAAGGATAACTTCTTGGATGGCTTCGTGTCCGAGCGGAAGAGCGATATCTACCTTGTCCCAGAGAAGTAGACGTCGCTCCTCCTCATAACTCCAATGCATCGATTTCGTCGTAATGAAAATGTCGATATCCGATGTATCCTCGATTTTAAGCATTGCTTCAAAGAAGTTGGGATTTGGCATTTCTCGCGAATATTTAACTTCGCGAAGATCTAAAAGAACATCGGTTCTCGCAAGAATGTCCCTGATAGATATTAACTTTGACTCAGACAATCCGACGCAGAAGCCGGTGTGTTTAGCCGCATAATGAGCCCAAAGCAACAAGTTGTCCTTCGAACCAGCAAATGAGCAGATACCGAATTGATTGTTGGATTCCTCAATGAAATGCTGATACATTCGATCCAAGTAATTAGGGTCACTCCTAATTTGGGAAAGTTTCCGCATCGCGTCATGTTCTTTTTCAACATTCGTGAGGTTGGCCTGATAGTGGTGAGCCGCTGAACGGGCCCACTTCTCTGCAAGTTCAGCATGAAGGCCGTCGAAATTGTAGTTGAAGGCACTATCAAAAGGATCGTTAAACGATTTTGCTGACGCGAACCAAAACTCCGCATGTGAAATCGTCCTGATATTGCGACCTGCGTCATCGAAGGCTCTGTACTTATAGAGGATGGCATTTTTGTCTTGCATAGTCATGCTAAGAATTCTTGTTATGGTCTAACTGCTAACTATTTGATAGTCCGAGTGGTGATTATCTTTTGCTCTTCCGCTTATGTTCTCCTTGCACGCGGCCATTTTCTTCCTGTCTCTGCAGTGGAATATTTCGGCCGACGGTAGGTGCAGATACAGTTGGGTGTTTAGCTCAACTGCTGTTCTGCACAATGTTGGCTTCCGGTCTTAACTATATTATTAATTTTTTGGATTAAATCGAAGGAGGATCTTTTAAGAGAAAAATTATGGTCTGCATCTGGCATTGTGATCACTCCAGTTCCGATTAATCTTGTTGTATTTCTTTTCCTATCATACTGGTCATTTCCTGCAATAATAATTTTTGATAATAAATTTCCATATTTAATCCAATTTTCTTCTATATCTTGAAGATACTTCAATCTCAACTTTATTCCTTTCCTTATTACTTCACCTTGTGATAATAGTAATTGAAACTCTCTATGGTTGAAAAACGCATCTGAATAATCACTTAAGACACATAAAGGCGCTAAACCAATACCACATATCTTTAAGTTGCATTTAATCGAATTCGAAACAACTGCGCAACCAGAAGAATGACCAATAACAAATATTTCAAAATTTGTATCTTCAATAGTATTTAAAATACAATTAAGGGAGTAACAATCAGTAGCAAAGGTTCTTGTAATTGGAGTGGATTCACCAGAACCTAAATAATCAAAAGTATATGTCTCAATGCCGTCTTCTGCTAATTTTCTTGCCAACCTAACGTATAATCCATATGGACCATGTCTGGAGTTCCCAAAATATCCAGGTGCGATAACACATTTTCGATTTAAGGGAGACCAGCTTGGGAAAAATTTAGTAAATACAATTTTCCCTCTACTTGTTTTTAGAAAAGAACTTTTGACATCGGGATAGATTGAGTTTTTAATATCTGGAATCGAAACCGTGCAATTACCCTTCCGCTCTAAAACCCTAAATGCACCATTGGGGATTGTATAACAATAATATTTGCCTGATTTAGGATATTGGTTCATTAATATATGGGTAATCATTAATACTGTTGAATTAGAACCAATAATTACTTTTTTATTACAAAACTTCTTACCCTCTAGTTTCCACCATAACTTTAGCCTCTTATCGAAGGAATCAATATCTTCCCCGCCAGTAATCTTTATTTGAGTCGCATCAACAATTCTTAACCTAAAAAGTTCTAGAGATTTAGCTGATTCTGAATCAATTACCTCAAGATGCTCATTTGTAATCCCTGAAGCCACTCCCATTTTATAAGGTTCAAGGCTTAACGGATTAAGTATCCTTAACCCTGTTATTTTCGCCAATTCGATTGCAGATTCTCTTGCCTGTGGTGTATTTGTATAAGTAATCCCATTTATCCATTTTACCTTCTTTATTTTATACGCGAATTCCTTTATTTGCAAAATACCTATTTCAGTTAATGGCTTCAAAGAAGATTTTCCATGAATAGCCATTATGTTCTTTTGGGTCTCAAAGTGTCGACAAAGTATAAGTTTAATTCTATTCTTCATTTATCTGCAAATACTTTTTAAGGGCAGCGAAATTCAGAGGATAAACCTTTTCATTTTGAATTATGGATTTCAAATGCGAGATATTTACCCACTCAGGTTTTGTATTAAGAATTTGTGGGGTTAACGTTCCCTTGGCTTTTACAATAAAAGTCAAGCTAATAAAATTCAAATCACCACCTATATGTGTTAAGTAAAAGGGAGTTGTTCCATATAATTTTATGTCATTTTTTGTTAGTCGAACTTCCTTTTCTTTAAAACCCTGCAATTTCAAACCTGTTTCTTCATGCAATTCACGTACAGCGGTTTCTCTGATGGTTTCACCTATTTCTATTTTACCTTGTGGTAGTTCCCATGTGTCGTGATATTTAGGATTCTCATAAAATGATTGACGCTTTTGCAGCAAGATATATTTTTCTCCTTTTTCGAATTTTTCTACAATCAAAGAAGCAACTAATGGCGTTTTTGGTGGAGTATAAATATTCTTAGCACAAATAAATACTCCCCAACTGACATCATAAGAGATATAATCTTTATCTATTTTTAGATTAATAGCCTCTTTCGTATCGACTGAAATACCATCTAAGTATTTAATTATTTTCCTTTGCTTAAGTTTTGGAATAGTACCAGATCTGCTCAACCACTCATTGAAATTATATTTACAGTTTCGATTGATTTTATATTGCTTCAATATTTTAACCTTATTATCAATAAGTATTTTCCTGAATTCATCCGATGACCATATCTGTTTTTTCAAAGGATTCCTCAGGTACGTCAAATCTTTAAATACATCTTTTTGCTTACTGTAATTGTCGTTAAAAATTTGAGCAATAACAAATTGACCCTCGTAATGAAGAATTCTTTTTAATTCCTTTAGAGACGTACTGATACTTGGGCTATATTGAAGAGTTGATCTTGCGATTATGAAACCAAAGTAATTATCAGGGAAAGGAGTATGATGAAAATCACCTTGAACAAAATTGATATGATTTGGAACTTTTTTCCCCATATCATCTGATATATCAAGAACAGTCCATTCTCTGCCGGATTTTTTATTTTCCTCATTTGCAAACCATCCTGTACCTCCACCTAAGTCTAAACATTTTATACTTTTATCTAGAAACCTTAGTGGTTCAATACATCTAGCAAACAATGTTTTATCATTTAACCAAGCGGTATACTCTTCATAGTTGTCCGCTCTTTGATTAAATTGATTTTGAATAGATATTTTATGTTCCTGATTCATAACAAATTATAATTGATTAGAGACTTCAAGGAATTTTAATCTATTTTGGAAGTATGAATAAAATTCATGGAAGTTTTCTTGTCCCTTCCTAAGATAAAAGCAGGTATTTGTAGGTCCTTCAAAGTCTTCTATTTCAGAATCCCAAGTAAAAAATCCCCAGAATAAATCATTTCCTCCAATGAGGTAATAATAGAAATTTGGATAGTTTTTATAATATTTTATTTCTATTTTAATATCGTTTTTCTTGAACACTTCAAATTCATTGAAATCAAGAAGTTCTTGGGAAAAACGTTTTATTAAATCTGAATACATTTCATTTCTTTTCCGAAAATTTATATTTTCTCTCGTTTGGGGAAAATTCCAGGACTTAATAAATTCAGGTTCCATACAAAATACTTCAAATGTAATATTATTTCCATTTAATCTCCCTTTGACAAAATCGTTTTTTAGTTCTCTAATCATATCACTTATTGTTCTGATTCTTCCTCCAACTATCGTGATATTTAGCCCCTTTCTTCTATTGGCTTTAATTTCAGATTTCATCTTTTTTAAAATATCACTCCTTGCTTCCCTCATATCCAAGTAAGTATTGCTGTCATCTCTCTTTTGAAGAATAGAAATTTTTAGTTCAATTAATGTCCATATTATAGCATTTGCTCCTAGAAAAGCAAAAAATGTCATGTATTTTTCATTTCTAAATTGTGGAAAAACGCTAAAAATTAATAAGCCAATTATGGATATTCCTGCCAAATGAGAATTCCAATTCCTTTTTAAGTAGTTGTAAAAATTTAATATTTTGAGATCATTCATAACTAATAATCTTTCATTAATATGTGATTCAGTTGACTGAAAATTGGATATTTTTTTGACGATGTGTTTTTTCTTTTATTTAATGGTAACCAATTATTGTAATAACACATTGCGTACATCCGTTCGATAAAATATACTCGAAACATTTTCTTTTCTATCTCTAAAGAATTCTCACATTAAAGCTCAGAACAACCCTTTCCTCACATCGTCCACTGCTCGGCTTGTATATCCACATCATCCGACCAGCGAGATTGCAATTTCACAATTTCTTTTATGATGTCGGCAGGAAGCGGCTTGATCTTTTTCTTTGAAGCAATAAACTCCCACAAATTCTCAGGACGGCTTGTCGAGCCCACTGTGGCGCAAACTTGAGGAAAACTAAACGCGAAGCGCACACAAAATTCCGTCCAGCTTACAATTCCCGACCTTTCAAATATCGGCGCGACTTCGACAGCGCGGTCGTGCAGGTACTCTTTCCAGGCGGCGCCGGGAATATCTCTCAAACGATGCACCGGGCCTCCGGCGATTGTGCGCAGTGCGATGATGGGTTCTTTCCGTCTGACGAGTAACTTCCACAGCTCGTTGGAAGCAAATCGCTGAAGAGGATTGAAATATAAAATGTAACCGTCGACAATTCCTTTCGGATAACCGCCGCGCAGCGCTTTCAACGCGGTGTTTGATGTCCATGGAAATACTTCGAGCACAAAACGCTGAACAATTCCTTCCTGCTTCAGACGTGCGAATTCCTTGTAACATGCCCCGCCGTTTGCAAATTCTTCTGCGAGTTGTCCGCCTAGACAAAGCTGTCCGATTTCCAATTTTTGTACACCGAGCGGTTCGGTATTCTGCCGGATAACATCGCGCAATTCCGCAATCGTGCTCCAGCCGATTTTCGCGATCAACTTCGGTACTTTCGTCCGGTCCTGATCGAATGCTACACGAAGAACTTCCAACGCGTTGCCGTACGTGTGACTTATGTGAAACCAAACGCCGGCATTCATAGCGGCACGGGCAATTCTCACGCGATCGTCGAATGGAAGTTTATCGTCTCCTAAACGCGTTGTGCCGTAGATGAATGGAGACAGATCAGAGAGCAGTGATGTTTTTTTGGAAATGGACTTGGCCATTTTTAAAATCCTTTCAAAAATATGGTGATGCAAAATTTATCATATTTCATTGTTATACTCAAACATCGATAGAAAGCGGTGTAGGTCGGAATGACATTCCGACCTACAGGCTTTTACCACTTATACCTAATCGTATAGCTAATCTTCTTCTCTCCATCTTTTGGAATCGTCACCGGAAAACGGATTGTTGTCTGATCCACACGCTCCCACGTCTCGGGCGACTGCGTAATCTCCCAATCGCTCCAGCGCCAGGGATGTTCATAGACTTGCACGGTCACAGCTTCGTTCTTATGATTACGCAATGTAATCTCGAACGTTTCATCGTACACATGGCCCGACTCGATCGTCGTGAAACTTTTCTGAACTCTCGAACCGACAAGCTCAAAAGCATTTCCAAGATAGAGCTTCAACTCTTCATCCTTCGGTGTATGATCGATTTGGTCTTCCCCGATGAATTGTTCTTTTCCGTCATCGTCGCGTTTGTACACACGCACTTTGCCTTTCGGCAAAGGAATGCCGAGTCCGTTTTGTTCCGAGTTTTTAAAAGAAATATACACACCGACTTTTGTATTCGATTGTTGCCCAAAACTGCCCTGGTCGCGATAACCGTAATTACTCCGCCAATATTTCCACTGATCCGAAACTCCATCGTACACAAAAATCTTTTCTGCTTTTACTGATGGTGTCGAGATGAGTTCTATTTGTTTCGTCTCGTCGTTCAGTACGTCGGTTCGCCGCTGAAGCGAATACAGATGATATTCAAAAAGCCCTGATTCTTTAAACTGTGGTTGCGCCACAGATTCCGCTATAAAAGCCCGGTCGGCTTTATACATTTGAGGCGGCGGAGGAGTAACAAGATTCACATCGCCGGCCACGAGTTTTAATCCGGCATTATGAAATGATGTGCCCGAATTATTTGTCAGCGTAACCCAGCCTTTTAAAGAAAGAGCCTTGTCATTTTTATCCAGCAATGCGACGTAATTTGCATTCCAGCTTAGTTGATGCGCGAGATAGCTGACTTCAGTGTTGTGTTTTCCTGCTTTGGAATTCTGAATCATCCATTGTAATTGTGGTTTTAAAATCAAACCTTCCGATAATTGCGGAAGCATTAGCCGGCCTTCCGGGTTTATTTCAATTTTACCGTTTATCTCCGCGATCATACCAGGGCTGTTTTCTTGTCCGCTCGCAAGGAGTTTTCCAGAAACTGTATATTCTTTTTTCGTCTCGGGATTTATGCGAACCCATTCAACCGTCTGCCCGATGTAACGCGAAAGCAATTTTTCCTGACTCACAAGATCGTACTGATAATTTTGTTCCAGCACACGAACAGCATCCGGATCGGTCTTGCTCATGAAGTGGAGAGATGTGCCATCGATTGTCGCGGGAATATCGGAGAGAATGAGACTGCTGATTCCTTTGTGCAAATCCATCGATCGTTCTTCCCTGACCAGCGCAAGGTTGGAATTATAAATTGTAAGATCGACCGATGTGCGATCTCCGGATTTACTTTGAAGCAGTTCACTCTTCTCATCATTTTGACTGAATGCCAATCCGGTGATTGACATCAACACGAGAAATAGAATCCGTTTCATTATAACCTCCCCCAATAAATTAAGAATGAAGAATTAAGAATGATGTTACGCAAAGAGCCATTTCCTGTATTGGTCACTTCGATACAATCCCGACTTCCGTCGGGATCACTCAGTGACCATGCTAATTCGCTCGGTTACCGAGTGATTTTTCCCGATGAAGTCGGGAAAAATTCTATCGAGGTAACCCATAAACGCGAAAGTTCATGATTATTATCATTTTGTGTAACATCAGTTATTCATGATGAATGATAAAATCGAACTGCGACATACTTAAAAATTGTTGAATCGAATTTTATCATTCACCGCTTTCATGTTCAGCGACTTGCCGCACGGTTTGAATCCTGCAAATTTTTTTATAATCGCAATAACCGCACACTCGATCGATTTTATTCGGAGTCGTGAGCCGGAATTTTCCAGCTACGATGTCGCCGACGTAAGAATTGACAAGGTCAATCGATTTTGAAATGATATTCTTCAACTCTTGTGTCGATTCCACCATTTGTCCCGAACTCGGAGTCGTGTTAAAAACTTTTTTATTGTATTCCTTACTTCCAATTCCTATGGTTCGTTTGACCGGAGTCCGAAGCTGGTAATAAATTCCCGCCGCTGGAGTTCGTTCGATGCCGGTCATTTCCTTCAAAAACAATTCTATCACATAAAGATAAACCGGCAATTGAAGACTGATTCCATCTTCGATATCCTTTCGCGTTGCAAGCGTCTTTCCTGTTTTATAATCGACGATGGCAAATTCATTCGGCCCGATTTCGATCCGGTCGATTTTCCCGCGCATTCGGACGGAACCGACTTGTAATGGTTTTGTTTGATCGAACAACGGATCGCTTTTTCTGCGTATACCGGTTTTGCCGCCGAATGATGCTTCGAAATATTTTGGTGTCGTAAGAAACTCATTCTTCCGTTCAAACTCGATCAATTCCTTCAGAATTCCTTTTCGCTGATTTTCAAATCCCACAATTGCTTCCTTATCAAAATCCCAGAAAATATCCGATACAATCTGGCTGCTAATATTTTTACTCGCCAGCGTAAGAATATCGTTCAATGCTTCGCGATATTCTTCATCATTACAACCGAATAAAGTTGGTTTCCCGGCTTCACGCCGCTTGATGTAGAATTCGAATAAAATTTCATGGAGCAAATTTCCTTTTTCGAGCGGAGTTAATTCCTCCTCGACTTCTTTCACCAGTTCCAGTTTTAAAACTCTATTCGCGAAAAATTGAAACGGACATTTTCCGAACATCTCTAATTGACTAATCGAATAAGTCCTCGATCTCCACTTCTCGAGTTGCGTTTTCTCCTTTTCAGAAAGCGCCTTACCGATTTCTCCCTCATAATCCGGAAGCGAATGTTCTTTCATCCGGCTTTGTTCAATTTCGATTCCACGTTCGATGTGGTGAAGAACCGGCTGTAATAATGGTGACGCACCGGCTTTGATTTTGTTTCCTTCTTCAATTATTTCAAGAGCAACGAGTTTTCCAAAACGCTCAAAAAGATCGGTTGGTGAATAAACCGGTTCGGCGAGCTCGCGAAAATCATCCTCAGTCCAGGAATGAACTGTGGCAATTTTAATCAGCGCATCGATAAAAACAGAGCGGACCAACTCGGTCTCGCCATCCATCTCAGGATAAAAAAGATAAAGTTCTTTTGAATAATTTGTGATTCCCTGGAAAAAGAAGTATCGCTGTTCTCGCAGATGCCGTTCCTCGGTTGGACGGCGTTGATTGCTGAGAAATATTTCCGGTTTATAGACCTCAGGAAATTTGCCGTCGGTAAGGCCGGCGAGCAGCATGATCTCGAATTTGAGTCCGCGTGTTTCCTCTATCGTCGTCACGTACACTCCGGCTCCATGCCGTTGCCGGACGTTATACCGAACCTGACCGACCGCGGTTTTTAACTGTTCAAGGTAAAATTCGAGCGGATATTTTTCTTTTTTCTTTTTTTGAAAATCTAAAAGTTCCAGGATGTCGTCGATTAGCTTAAGAAATTTTCTATACGCGCGAGTTTCAAGTTCACGTTCATCGTTGGTGAGAATTCCGCCGTCTCCATTCATCATCATGTTTGGAAGTTCGATGGCGTTGATGAATGTTAATAATTTAGAACGAAATTCACCGGGAGTCATTGGAGCACAAAAAGGAATGAGAAGATCTTCGACGATCTTGAGATCCGAGTCCGCACGTTTGAGTGAGGCGAGTTCCTGGTTCAATTCTTCACGCTCAATCTCATCTTCAGCTTCTTCGAGTTGCTGTCGTGCAATATCCTGCCGGAGCTTAATGTGTTTATGCCACGCCTCGCGTCCGGCTGTAATTTTTAACCTTCGTGCGACGGTATGAAGATTCGCCGCATCGATTTGCAGCCTACTCGATTCTTGTCCGGCGGACTCTGATGCTGTCGATGGCCGCGTTAAAATGCAATATGGATTTCCAAGCGCTCGAAGAATATCTTTTCTTCTAAAATTATTTTTTGCGGCATCGAGAAACGCGAGAATAGATATTATGACCGGCGAATTTGCGAGCTGAAATCGATCTGTAATGTTGACCGGAATTCCATATTCTTTAAAAACTTCTCTGAATAATGCCGTATAACCTGCTATCTCGTACGTAGCGACACAGATTGTGCTGGGATCAACTGACGGATTCTTAAGCAGATAACGTTTGATGATTCGTGCGATGGTATCGACCTCAGCACGAGAATTCTTTACAGCTACGAGATGAACATGCGATTCTATGTCGAGCTTTTCGGAAGGCCGTGAACGGGCGAACAGATAGCGTGCACAATGATTCCGGAAGCGTTCTGAAATATTTGCTTCTCTTTGCGGATATTCCGCCACAGCCACTAAACCGCGTTTTCGGAATTGTTCAACGGCATCGTACAAATTTCCAAAGAGAGAAGGATTATTTTCGGCGTAATCGAATTCGATCACCATTTTTAAATCATCCACATCCGCTACTTTGTCCAGTAGTGTTAACTCCGGCGGCGCCAGTTCGCCAAAACCTCCCACAAAAAACGACTTGACATCCCGGAATGCTTTTCGAAAAACATCAGAGACATTTATTTTGTCCGGATGCTCAAGAAGCGCTTTATAAAATCCCGCTACATCGATTGCTTTATATTCATCGAGTAATGATTCGTATTCCTGATATATCAATGCCATGTCTTTGATTTTTACGGATTCATCGACTTCAGCAAAAGACAATTCTTGCGTTAATTGATCTGCGTAAAGTCCGTGTTCTTTCATGTTGTTTATTGTTTCGATAATTTTTTGGAATGTTCCTCGCGGCAGTCTATCATTACCGCGCGGGAAAAAATAGCCGAGCTGTTCGCGCTTGCGGCGGATTGCTTCTTCGATGATCACCGCTTGAACCGGTCCTTGCACAACATGCTTGCCCGGACACGAAGCATCGTAAATACATCGTACAAACGAAGAGAGTGTAAAAAGATTCAATGAAGGTGAAACGCTGTTGGGACTCAGCTTGATAAATTCTTGCTGTAGGTCACGAACCCGGCGCTTAGTTGGAACAATGAGTATGAAGGATGACCACGGAGGATGTGATCGAATAATTCCATCGATCGTGGTAATTCCGGTGTCTTGTGTGTTCGAAAGAACCAATGACATGGTTCGGCATTCAAAAAGAGTTTTTATAATTTCCGATGTTTACTGACTGTCGATCGGATGGTGGCAATCAATTCCGCGATGCGCATCGGTTTTTGAACAAATGCACTGACTCCGGAAGTATTGATGGTTGATGGCAGTTCGAGAACTGAATGTCCGCTGATGATAACAACCGGCACATCGATTTCTTCTTCATTCGCGGTTTGGGCAAATTGAATTCCATTCATAATCGGCATATCGAGATCGACCACAGCAACCGACGGTTTTTGATTTTTCATCATCTGCAATCCCGTTTCGCCATCTTCCGCCGTGATGCAGGAAAATCCCTCTTTCTCAAGAAGAATTGAAACACTATTTAGAAAAGTTCTGTCGTCATCCACTAAGAGCACGATAATAGGTTCAGTCATTCATCCTCCCGTATAAAATTTGCCGGCATTATCATATTCTTAAACAAGTAATTCCAGAGCATCGATTTTCCTGAGTATCAAATTTCGAATATCTCCTTTATGGGATGGCGACAGCATCCATTGAAAATTCATGGAAGGTTTGTCGTTTTTAACGTCACCCGATAGACAACAAACTGCCGCCGGCGAAAAAGAAATCTTACGTTCGATGTTGAGCATTATAGCTGCGAGAATTCCCAGCGTAGGTTCGTGTCCGACGATGGCGACTGCTTTTAAATGTTGGTATGAAGATAAAAAACTAACAATCTGGCCCGAAGAACCATCTGTTCCAAGTCCTTCTTGAACCTCGACAGTCAATTCATTCTTGAATGCGGATGCAATTATTTCAGTTGTTTGAACAGCACGAACCGCGGGACTGGAAACAAGAACGTCGAACATTTGTTTTTGTTCAGACAGCCATAAACCGACTTCGTGTGCAACAGCACGGCCAAGATGACTCAATGTTCGGCTGTAGTCTGAAGTCTGGTTTTCACCGCGGCCGAGAGCTTCCGCATGCCGGATTAAGTACAGTGTCATAGTCAGAATAATAGCGAATTCGTGAAGGAAATGCAATGATATAAAAAGATCCAAATCACAAAGTTTCAAATCACAACACAATAGCTCTAGATAAGTCCCAAAAAATATTAAATCAAAATGCGCAGAAAAAGAATCTTTCTTTTTATTATTTGGGTTTGGAGCTTGTTTGTTCCGGAGCGATTTTTCGGGATACTTGATATTTGACAATTGGTATTTGTCCGCTAAGCTTCGGTAGATTTTGTCATATCAAAATATTGCTTGTTTTCTTTATTCAATTAAATTGATAACGAACTAAAATATTTATGGAATCAAAATCCGGAGAACTCCATGGAGCGGAAAGAATTAGCCATACTCATCGAAAAACTAATCACAGAAATTGAAAAACTCGTCCCATCGTATCTCGCCAATCCGATTAATGCGAACATTTCGAAAGGAAATCCAGCCTTGTGTATTATCGATCCCGATGGCAATGTCCGCGGGAAACTTTTCGGCACTGATAAAAACAAACAGCGTGAATTTTTCCGGGTCGCGTGGATCAAAGCGAGTCAGGTACACATTACCGGAATGAAGACAGGAGAATTTGAAAAGCTTGTATTCACGAATCAAGTCGACGAAAATAAATTCGGGATATCGAAACCCGACCTCATCGGCTGGGAAGGCGGCCAACCGATTAAAGTAGATGACCAGACGACATTGGCGGTTGGATTCAGCGGATTTCAGGGAATGCACGATTTGGAAATTGTTGTGAAGGCGTTTGAGCAGATAACATAAAGCGCTTCAAATTATCATTCTGTTTTTTCGTCATTGCGAGGCTTATCCCGAACGAAGTGAGGAAACTGACGAAGCAATCTCATCGTCAGCATTATTTGAATTAAAAAAATCACCTTCCATTAATCCACAATTCCATTATTTTCCATTCCGAAATCCCCAATTCTTCCGTCATGAGAGTATGACTCCGGCGAATACGTCCGAAATCTGCAATTTTCCTCAGGATATTCAATCGCGCCCCATCCTCATTTCCAAATCCGCGACCATCCATTGGATACTCAATAACTGCGATGAACCAATGAGAATCCTTTTGAGTTACCAAAAAATAATAAACCCAGATTTGTCATTAGAGAATTTTCTAATGGCCGTCATTAGAATAACTCATTAATTCATAAAGCATTAACCATCACGATGGTGGTTTCGATACATCCAAATCTGATTTTCAGATTTGGATTACTCAACCACCGGCTTATCAGCACGGTCGGTGAGTAGTCCTTCAGATCGCCATAAAAAAGGGACGTATCGAACCGACCATATGAGAAAGCTTCAGAATCTTAAAATATTTTTTTCCTAATGACAAATTTGGGATAAATAAATCTGGCTCTTCTCCCAACTAAGTGGGTAAAAAAGTAACGTATAAACGTTAAATATCAGGTAACATGCAAGTCAGGATTTTTAGACGAAGATATTCTTCATCACGAAGTCCGAAAGCACGACGCTGGATAACACGAATTTTATTATTAAGACCTTCAACAAAACCAAGTGAGACCTTATTTTCAGGTTTACAATGTGCAGCTATGCCATTCCAATGACGTTCAACAAGTTTAGCAAACTCTTCATACGGTTTTAAACGCTGCCAACGCAGAGATGATTTCCAATTATCAAAGAATTTACGTGCCCATGGTTCTGAACCATAATCCCAGAGTTGCCCGAAGGATTCTTTTAAGATGTATGCTGTGTTCAGACGAGCATTGGCAGCTAAGAGCCTATCGAGAGCCTGTTTACCCGTTAGAGTAAGATTGGAACGATGTGACAATAAGTTGTACTTCTGCCCTTTGATATAACGACGGTTCGTTCCAGAAAGCCGAGCGTATTCTGATTTACGAACCTTGTCAAGAGCTTCACCGAGGTGTCGAATAACATGGAATTTGTCGTACAGGATAGCCGCTTGCGGAATGTATGTGCACGTTGATTTCTCGAAGGCTTTCCACATATCCATAACGGCAAGCCGAATATGCTTGGTTTTATTGGCTCCAAGCCATGTATAGAACTCGTTCATGCTTTCTTCGGAGCGGTCTTTACCTCCGAACCAGATCGGACGTGATCGCTCAAGATCACTGACAACGATTCGGTACGTATGTCCTTTTCTGATCGATACTTCGTCAATACCGATTACCTTGGGACGAGCTTTTGCTGAACGACGAAGTTGTTCTTTCATGTATTGTTTCTCAAGTTCTTTAACTGTTTTCCAATCTAAATGCAATTCTTTGGCAACATCGCTTATTGTCGATGTGCGACATCGTTTACCGACATACCATGCAAAGCGTTTCGAGTAAAACGTATTGTCGGCAAGAAAAGGCAAACGTTCTTGTTTCACTTTCTTGCATTTCCGACACTCAACGCGGCGTATTTCCAATTCAAAATAAATTCGGTTATCGCCGCATGAAAGATCGCGTACCCGATGGTTCTTTTTGTCATAATAACTTGATGAAGGTTGACCGCACGTCGGGCATGTAGTTTTTTTTGAGTCCTCTTGAGTCGTATGACTCTTGCCTTCGGATCTCCGAATACACCAACCACTTTTTGCTGTGGTTTAAATCCTCGAAACCGATAGGCATCGGTAAGTCTTCGTTGTTCTGTCATTCACAAATGAATCAATTTTTTGGGTTCAGTACAAGTATTTTTAATCCCATGAATATTGGTCTTTTTCCACTTTGTATGCTAAAAATCACCCACTCGAAAAGGAGATGAGCCATAAATCTTTTTCGTTTTCTTTGTCACAAAATCATATAGTAAATGCGGTATATACAATAGAGGATTGTATGTGGCTTCTTGCTTCATTAGGCGGAGCGGGATCAAGTTCAAATAAAATACTTAACGTTGATGGAAATGCTGTCCGTCTAAAAGATAAAAAAGCAGTAACGAGCCTGTTGCACGAATGAACAAAATTCCTTTTTTGTCAGTACTGACTGGCGATTTCAAAAAAATTTCGAATGCTCAACTGCAAAAATGGCATTATAAATTGATTCATGCAACAAGCTCTAACGCAGAAAAATAATAAACACGAAATGGCCATTTGTTAGTATCTATTCTCACTTTTTTAATGCAGCAACTCCACCGCAATTTCGAAGGTGACGGTGTTAAGGAGGTGATAAATATGAATTGAGGAAAAGATTCTTTCTCATAATTCACGTAAATCCTACTTAAAAGAAGTGGGGTATTGTCAACCTTAATCAAAAGGAGTCTCTTATGGCAATTGGTCAGGAATTATCATCAATCGATTTTCAATCAATGATTGGCGGACCGCTGAACGCTGTGGTAAAAGCTCAGGCGCAGTCTGCTCAAACATCGGTTGATTTCATCAAGAGCGTAGGATTCAATGCGCCGGATGCGGCCACTGATCCGGGTAAACCTACAATGGTTACTTTCACTTACGATAAGCCTATCGAAACTAAAGATGCTAGTGGGGTTATTACCGTAACACCTACTCCGTTTAATTTGACGGTACCGATTCTCACGATGCTTCCAATTCCTTTCATTAGAGTGGAAGAAGTGACCATTGATTTCAATGCGAAGATTGATTCTGTTGTGGAATCTACAACAACATCGTCCTCAGAATTAAATGCATCCCTATCGGTAAAAGGAGGATGGGGCCCTGTATCTGCTGAGTTGAAATGCAGCTATAGCACTAAGAAGTCCACGTCGGCCACCGACAAAACAGAACGGACTTACAGTTTGATCATTCATGTCCGTGCGGTGCAGGATGAGCTTCCCGCAGGTATGGAAAAGCTGTTGGCTATTCTGGAAAACAGTATTAAGGAAGTGCCAAAGGCATAGTAATTTCAAGTATGCAGGTTATAAAATTTCTTTGTATTTTTTCTAACCTGCATACATCATAATATCAAGGAGAAATAAAATGGCAGACTTGGGTACGCTTTTGGGTTCACTGATGTCCGGATTAATTCGTGCACGCCAGGTGGCGGATGAACAAACTGCAGCACTGGCAGAATACTATAAAGAGAACCCGCTTCTCGAGGGCTTATCAGTTCCTCGTATTCGTGTTCCTGAATTGACCATAGATATGCCTTTCCTGATTGAGGGAGATGTGGCAGGACAAAACGGGGTAATGGAAGAACCGTCAAAAATTGCAACAGCTGCAGAAGCACAGCTGAAATCAACCATATCTAAATACAATATCAAGATTGGCCCTGATTTTCAAAAAGAATTTGTTAATCAAATAAAGAGTCAGCTTGTTTCAGTACAGCAGTCAAATACTCCAATCATGAAGGAAACCATCGTGCGTAGTGTTCAAGATGCTTTCACAAACACACTAACTAAAACGAAAACAACTCTGACACCTTCAGAGCAACAAAATATAGCGCAAGATCTCAGATCGAAAATCTCGGCAGTCGGTATAACAAAGGAGCCAATAACTCCCAGTATCATAGCCAACATCAAGACGGCCGATGTCAAAGAACGAGCGTCCGACACAAACGTAGTGCGCTTGAAGATTACGTTGAAGGAAGAAGGCCTTGAATGGGCTATTCACGCAGGCGAGTCCGGAGGTGTGATACGTACTTTGCAACCAGAATAAATTTGGGAGGTCAATAAATGCAATGTATTCTACGTGAAAAACTCTTAGCACTGGCTCTAAAACTCGCAGATGTGAGTGATGTTTATCGCACCGATAGTTCACAATTCGTTGATTTGTATTTCTCCTGGCTGGATGAAGCCGAAAAAGATTTATCCCGCCTACGCGCACCTATTAGTATTTTGTTACAGGCGGAGAAATCATCCTTGACTTCAGTCTTGGACGGCTATTTACCCGAGCACATCAAAGCCGGAAAAAGTGTTCGAAAGAACTTAAGAGCCTTCGCAGCCCAATCGATAGAAAAGATTTCCAGAGAAATCTATTCCAAAATAGAAAGTATTGATAATCTCTTTGATCAATTGAATGAAAAACTATGTCACGCAGTTGCAGTCTTGGCAAGTAAAAGGCCTGATGTCTATGATAATATTCAGGCAAATCAGCAAGGAATTAATTCGATATGGCAAATGCTGGGTGAGATGCCGGAGACAATTCCTATGTATAATTATTTTTGCGCAAAGATAGCATCTACAGATAAGGATTATTTATTACTGGATATCATTCAAAAGATTATAGACAACAGGTCCGGAGCCTCGGTGCCCGGTTGAAGTTAAAGGGAATATACGATCTGGAAATTGTTGTGAAAGCGATTGAGCAGATAAGGTAAAGAGTCTCCAATAGCCTCGGGAGCACTCTTGAAGTGTTGCTTTTTAAACCACAACTTCGTACAATTACAACGGTACTTCGTTTCACTGCTCTAAATGATTATTACTGTAGGAAGCTTGCGTGGAGGATTGGCTATAGAAAAGTTTATTCAGGCTTTATTGGATATCCAAGTTCCAGGACAAAAGATATAAACGCACTTTTTGTTCGTCTATGATACGAGAGGTGTTGAAGAAACGGAGTAAGATTTTGTGCTGGTAATACGACAGGCAGACTTTTTGCAATAAAAGTACTTTTTCCGAGAGGGGTTATTACATGGGACTGATGATTCATAGTCTTGATATACTTTCTCCAAATGCCAAGATAGATTACTTTCATTCCTGACTTGTCCAAATAGAGTTACACATTAAAAAAGGATTAGAAAATGGAACAAAATGATTAAATTTATGAGGGGTTGTCATACTAAGGGTAAATTTCAGGCATGTTTCATATTCGTGAGACGAAGACCGGTTCCAAAGCCACAGCAATACAAGTCGTACGATACGAAGATCGTAAATTAATCGTTGTCAAACATATTGGTAGTGCACATGACAAAAAAGAGATACAAGCATTAAAAGAAGCTGCAACCGACTGGATCGAGAAAGAAACAAAACAACAACCCCTTTTTTCAAAGTCATTACCCTCAACTAATATCCAACCGAAACAATTACGATATCTTGGATTTCGATATGTCCTCGTGTATGAAAGTTTATATACCTTATGCAAGGTATTCAAGTTTCATTGGTTGCGAAATAAACTTTTTCTTGACTTGGTAATTACCCGCATCATTGAACCGGGATCGAAACTCCAGTCAATAGAATTTCTCAAAGAGTTCATCGGCATTGAACATACACGGCAAGATTTATATAGACAGCTTCCGACATTTCTCAAAATGAAATCCACCATTGAATCGGATGTTCTTGCGATGGCTCGAAAAGAATTCGAGTTCGATTTTTCTCTCGTCTTTTATGATGTCACGACGTTGTACTTTGAGAGTTCCGAAACGGATGAACTGCGACAATGTGGATTTTCAAAAGATAACAAATTCAATCAACCACAGATCGTTCTCGGACTCTTAGTTACCGATAAAGGATTTCCCGTCGGCTATCAAATATTTGAAGGGAAGAAATTTGAGGGGCACACATTAGTGCCTGTTATTAAGCGTTTTAAGCGAAAACACAAGATTAAGACGTTCACTGTTGTTGCCGATGCTGCAATGATTAGTGCCGACAACATCAAAGCTCTTCGCTCTTCAAAACTCCAGTATATTGTCGGTGCCAGAGTAGCAAACCTACCGCTGAAGTGTATCAAGACAATTAGCGCACAACTAAATCAGAAGGACACGACAACAATTCGTTTAGAAACAGATCTTGGTGATTTGGTGTGCGAATTTTCCGCGAAGAGATTTGCCAAAGACAAACGAGAAATGGAAAAAGGAATTGCAAAAGCAGAGAACATTCTCAAGAATCCTGGAACGATAAAGCGAGTAAAATTTATTACATCGGAAAACAATTCCTACACACTCAATTCGTCACTCGTTGAAAAAACAAAGTTACTACTTGGTATCAAAGGGTATTACACAAATCTTTCAAAATCAGAGTCGAGTGATCGTCTTGTTATTGAACACTACCACAATCTTTGGCGTGTCGAACAGGCGTTTAGGGTTACAAAAAGTGATTTGCAGATTCGACCCATCTACCATTTTAAGCAGGAGGCAATTGAAGTTCATACACTCATTTGTTTTGCAGCATTGGCGTTGTGCAAATACTTGGAAATCAAAACTGGTAAATCTACGAAAGCGATTTTGAAATTATTGAAGGGTGTGACTGATGCCACCTTAGTTGATACTTTTACTGGAGAAAAAATAACGCTGAGATCTGACATCCCAAATGAAGTTGATCTTCTCTTAAAAATAATTGGCTATTCATGATTGATTTAGCCTTCTTTTTTGAGCCACATTCTTTGCCATACTAATTTGGACAAGTCGGGAGGCAGACTTTTTGCAATAAAAGTACTTTTTCCGAGAGGGGTTATTACATGGGACTGATGATTCAGAGTCTTGATATACTTTCTCCAAATGCCAAGATAGATTACTTCATTTATCTTCTCGATTATGGTTGGCAAGAACCACTCTCGGATGTTTTAAGAAAGAATTTTAGTAGCATGGCTGAATGGGCATCTAAAAACGAATCAGCAGTCATCATTGGTGTCGGAGATATTGGACATTTTGATACTGAGATATTGTCGTGGCACCATATCAACGGTGATGATGCTCAAGATCTACTCCCCGCTATTCTCGTCACGAGAACCAATCCACATATCTTTAAAGCTTTAGCCAATAGAGTACCCGATGCGAACGATTTTAGCTTCATCATTATTCCGCTTAAAATATTATGTAAGAATGAAACAGATGTTGTCGCAATCATTAAAACTCTTTTCCAAGATATTGAATCGAAGAAGGATTTGTCACAATTCAAGGTCAGAAAAGAATTAATGCCAGGACTTGGCAGAGCAATCGTAAAGTCTGTCATTCTTGAACCGAATATTTCTGGAGTTGGATTTAGCTTCAATAAGCTTAAAGAATTTCTTAAATGAATATCGGCGGTGGCCCGTCGTATAAACCAAAACAACGTCGCTCCCACATTTGGAGAAGAGTATTGTGGTCGCTCAATACTTTTGCTCACAGAAAATGAATATTAGAGGTTCACAAAAGTATTGCGTTGTTTTAGAAAAAGTTAGCCATCATTTACACTACTGAAAAAAGTGCTCCAAGCATAAGACAACCTTCCGCAATCTCATCCCTTCATCGCCTCATCAAGAATTCTCTGGTTAGCCAAACCTTCCTCTCCGGAAATGAGGCACGGCTTATCTTTTAGAATGCATTCAGCAAAATGATCGATCTCTGCTGTATAAAGATCGCCGACGGGAATTTCAAAATTCTTCGTCGACTCTGTGCCATCTTCTGTTGTCGTCTTCAGAATAATTAAGCCGTTGAATTTGCTGAATGTAAATCCATCGACGCTGATATATCCCTTCGAGCCAGAAACCTTGAGCATAACTTGCAGACATCCGGCTTCAAACGAAGTGGCAACGGATGCCAGAGTTCCTTTTTTGAATTGCATCGTGATAACCGAAGAACGTTCCGTATCTACGGAAGTCGGTTGTGGATTTAGAATGGATGTAATTTTAACGACTTCATCTCTGAGAATATAACGAATCGTGTCGATGCAATGAACCGCGACATCGAAAACCGGTCCGCCGCCGGCAAGTCTACGGTCGAAAAGCCATGTGCGGTCTGAACGCTCTCCATTGAACATAAATTCGGAATGAATCATATTCACATCGCCTATCCATCCGCTTTGAATTATCTCCCGGACTTTCTGTATGATCGGCGAAAATCGCACATGCTGTGCTACCATCAATTTCACGTTGTTGGCTTTGCACGCGTCGATCATCCGGATACATTCGGCGGTATTCATCGCCATCGGTTTTTCAACCAGCACATGTTTTCCTGCTTCGGCGGCAAGAATAGTTTCCGCGCATCTGGTTGAATTAAGTCCGGCAGCGTAAATCGCATGCACTTCCGGATCGCGAATCAGTTCTGCTGGGTTTGTAAACGCTTTACATTTCCATTTTTTTGCTGCTTGTTCCGCGCGCGCACGGTCACGTTTTTGCAGCGCCACAAGTTTTGCAATTTTTGATTCTGCCAGCCCCGGTGCTAATGTGCGGTCGGCGAAGCTTCCGAATCCGGTCATGCCGATGTTGATCATAGTAAAAATCCTGCAAAGGTTAAGGTCAAGATTGCTTGTTCGCCGAAGTCATGTTTTTGATGACGAAGGCGAAAGTTTAAGGTTTGGATCGATTATTTCTTTTTAAAAAATGAATTTGGGTCGAAATTTGGTTTTCTGACGACATACTTCTTATGCATCGCTTCCAGTTTTTCGATCAGAAGTGCGTCGAGATCTTCGTCGTCTTTATGACGCTTCACTGCCATTTGAAAAACGTATTCATCATCAGGCGAAAATTTCCGGGTGAAGTCGCGCAAATCTTCCAACAATTCTTTTTGATGAGTGTAACTCATTGGATATTCCTTCTCAATTATCTTTTTGAAAAATCATTTTAATAGTACAGAGATGAGAAATGAAATGCAAGGGCTGTTCAATAATCCGGATGTTTTGAAAAAGTCCAGAATAGGCTCCATCCAGTTGTGTCAAAAGGCAAAGAGAGAATTTCAAAACAGGAGGCTTTTATCCTTAACCAAGATCGAATTTTTATTGGAGAAAGAAATATGCAGAACCACCCGTTGGTCATGCGCGTTAAGTTAATTTTATTTTAGTAAAGATTTCAATTTTTTTAGGCGTTTTAGAACAAAAGTATTTCTATCCTGCACCACCCACTCAAAAGTTTCACTTTTTTCAATATTTGATGATTCTGCAAGAGCAGCAGGGAAATTGATGTAAAAGGACTTATTTGTTGGCCGTTCTACCTTCTGCATTTTTACCTTATACCCCATAATTCACATCTCCTGTATATGAGAATATAATTGATTATTATCATAAATACTTGTATGTTGTAATATAGTATATATACTATATACATACAAGGAGAAATACTCATGGAATCAATATCACTTCACAACTTATGTCCGGCATTATCCACCGAAGAAATTAAAAGAATAGCCCATGAATGTAGATTTTCAAAACGTGTGGAAAAAAAATTTTGCCCGAGAAATATCTCTCATTTCTTTGTCAAGAATCTATCAAAGGTACTGTGAGCTATAATGATTTAGCTTCTAAACTTTCTTGTGACACGAATTGCGATGCAAGTCGACAAGCATATTATTATAGGACTAAACAAGAAGCCGTGGAATTTTTTAAACAGATACTGGAGACGGTTATAAAACAAAAATATCACCTATCCGACATTTGTTACTTTCGATCTACTTTCAAACGGGTTCTCATACAGGATAGTACGATAATCCGGTTACCCTCAAAATTATATGAAATTTTCTCCGGAGTACGCAATGGAACTACGCATGTATGTAATGCCAGAATTCAAGGCGTATATGAGTTACTTTCCGGAAAATTCATTTCATTTTCGATTGATTCGTACAGTGAAAATGATGCAAAAGTTGCCCAAAAACTTGATGTGCAAGAAGGCGATTTGGTTTTACGAGACAGAGGATATTTTATTACTTCCTGCATTGAATCTATGAAAGAACAGGAAGCCGATTCAATAAGTCGCTACAAACATAAAATACGTTTCTATGATCCGAATACTTTGAAAGAGATTGATTTGTTGAAGCGATTGAAAAAAGAAGGATCATTGGACATTCGGGTAGTATCCGGTAATAATAAGAACGTTACCCTGCGTATTTTAGCCGCGCCAATCCCCGAAAACATTGCTAATGTCAGAAGGATGAAGACAAAAAAAGAAGCAAAAGGAAAATCATGTTCATACGATGTATTGCAATTACTGGGCTGGATCATTTTTCTCACCACCATTACTGATGAATCTCTTACCATTCAACAGGTATCTCGGCTGTACGCATTACGGTGGAGAATAGAGTGTATATTTAAAACGTGGAAGAGTGAATTTAGCTTCGATAGAATTCACACCGTATCAGATACTCAATTGCGAGTATTGTTGTATGCGCGTCTTATTATGATAACATTGCTTTATGAATATGTTTACAAACCACTGGAAATATCGATCATGGCAATGTACGGCAAACAACTCAGTCTCATGAAATTCATGAGGTACATAAACCGCAACCTTTTTTATGTTGTTCAGCAATTATCGGTGTTCCCTATGTGTGAAGCAGCTGTTTTTAAAATCATTCGCTACTGCTCATACGAAAAAAGAAAAAGAAAAAACTTTATCGATTTGATGAGTTCTTTAGACTTATCTTAACGCGCATGCCTGGAAGGGGTGGAATAAGATAGCGAGGGACGAAGTCCCTTGTAAAATAAATAAAAAAAAATGAAACCCCGAAGGGGTGATATAATTATCCATTCCGCTTTAATCACAACAAGAATTATCTCACCCTTTCAGGGTGACGTTCGTATCATTAGATATCTATCTTGGGATTTCATCCCAAGCTGAATTATCAGACCCCGTTGGGGTCATAACATATTTCTATTTCTATAAAGATACCGTCCCTCCAAATAATGAAAAATCCGATTTAGTGGGGGACTTTACACGTGAGATATCGAACCAATTTTCTGCAATTATATTTTTCCGTGCTGGGAGTCCCGCCTCAAAAAGTATTTTTTACTCGGCTGGATGATATATGGAGAATGAAGATTGAAGATCGAAGGGTGAACATGGAAGACAATGATTGATTTTTACTACTTCTGATTTCTTTTAAAGAATCTCACCAAAAATTATTCTGCATATTTTACTTCTAAACACACAAGATGAAAAAACAACTCAGCACACCTTATTGATGCATCAGTCGGGTCAGGCATTCCAGTCCATCAACGATTCGCGGGCCCGGCCTTGAAAGGATGCTCGCATCAACCGTAAATATCTTATCATCCTGAACTGCTTTTAAATTCTTCCACTCGGGAAATTGACGAAGAAGTCCGGCTTTGTCCATGCCGATGTCGGACATAAAAATCAGGCAATCGGGTTGACTGTCGAGTATTTGCTCCCGGCTCATAATTGGATACGAGCCGATACCCAATGTGCCTGCATTCGCGCCGCCCGCTTTTTCTATCAACTCATTCACGAATGAATTCTTTCCCACTACCATCAAAGGCTTTAATGCGACGAAGATAAAAACTTTTAGAATACGGGGTGACGAAGCGACAGTTGCGATGATGGAATCCACCTTCTGTTGTAATCGTGAATTCAAACTATCAGCGTTCCTTTTCAATCCTATGATTTCGCCGATCGATCTTATCGACGCAAGAACGTCGTCTATTTTTCTTGGATTAAAGGTGAACACCGGTATTCCCACCTTTTCGAGTTTCTCATAATCGGTTTGTATGTTTCCTTCGACCGACATGAATACACAATCGGGGTGAAGCGCGACGATTTGTTCGATATCCGGATTCGTCATGCCGCCCACTTTTTGTTTTGTCCGGGCCTGCAGTGGATAATCACAATAATCGGTAACACCAACCAGCATGGAATCCGCTCCGATCGAATAAATAATCTCGGTGATATTCGGCGCGAGAGAAAGAATACGATGGACAGGCTGAGGAATTCTGACGGAATGGTGGAGGTCGTCGATAAATATTTTGCTAGACTTTTCTTCTCCTGTTTTTTGACATGAAATCATCAGGAGCGATAAAAGAAAAATTGTAAAACATCGATGCATAAAATTATTTTTCATGAAAGAATATACTTAATTTTTACACGAGATTTTGTAAAACTTATTTTAACGCAGGAGTAATTTTCGTATATCGCGAGGAATCCAGCGCCGACATTCGGCCGCGAGTCTCTTCGTTTGCCCGTTTAATAATGATGCTGACTCGTCGATTTGTAACATCGTAAGGATTTTCAACATTTTTCAATTTAGAATCGGCATATCCCCGAATCTCGTCTATTTGTTTCGGCCTCAAGCCGCCGGATTCTAAAACCCGCCGCGCTGAATTCGCGCGATCCACCGAGAGTTCCCAATTTGTATAACCTCGTGACGATGAATACGGCCTGCTGTCAGTGTGTCCTTCTACTGCGATTTGATTAGGCAATTTTCCGACAGTCTCCGCAATGAGATCAAGAATCTTTGCCGCCTGAGGTTTTAGTTTTGCCGTACCCACATCGAAAAAATATGTGTTCGATGATTCCGTCAATTCAATTCTCAGCCCTTCGTCTATCACATCCATCTTCACCTGGCCGGCAAGCTCCTGAATATCGGGAACAGCCGAAATCGCCTGCCGGATTTGATCTCGAATTTCTTCCAATATTTTTTCTTTCTCAATATCTTCCACTCCTCCACCTGATCCAGATCCTCCTTTATCAACTTTAGTTTTTGCAGTAGGATCTTTGAAGTAGGAGGCAACTGCATTTTTCACCTGTTTGCTTTGACCAACGATCCAAAGAACGATGAACAACGCCATCATCGCTGTTATAAAATCGGCGTACGCGACTTTCCATGCGCCGCCATGATGTCCGTCATGGCCACCCGATTTTTTTACGATACGAATCTGTGTCTGTTGATCGCTTTCGCTCATCTTTTACATATCTCGTGCTTTAAATTTTATACTGAAGTCGGCGTCGATGTATTCATCCCGCGGCATGTTCTCTCTGTTTCTTCGAAAGACGGACGATCGTAGGTGTAGATCGATCGACGAGCATATTCAATTGCAAGAATTGGCGGAGTTCCTTTTGCGAATGCAAGAACTCCTGCTTTTATACACTGCAGATACCGAGCTTCTGCATCGTTCAATTGTTCGATTATCCCGGCAAGGGGCTGAACAAATCCGTACGAAAGCAAGATACCCGTGAAAGTTCCGACAAGGGCAGCCGCAACTTTGTGTCCGATCTCTTCCGGCGGACCGTTGATGGCTTGCATAGTAATTACAATTCCAAGAACGGCCGCGACGATTCCGAGTCCCGGAAGAGAATCGCCGATGCGCTGAAGAATAGTCGGCGACTTATTAGATTCTGCATGATGGGTTTCAAGGTCTGTATCCATCAACAACTCAACTTCATATGCCGGAAGACTTCCGTTCAATAACATTTTCATCGTGTCCGTAAAAAATTCCAGAGCATGAGACTGGGAAAGTAAAAAAGGATTTTTTCGAAAAATCGTACTCTCGTGTGGTTTCTCAACGTGCTGTTCAATACTAATGAGGCCGTCACGTTGTGCTATTTGGAAGAACTCATAAAGCGTTTTAAGTAATTCGATATAACGGTCTTTTGAATACGGATCACCTTTTAAAGTATTGAAAAGGTGTGCGATTATTTTCTTCATGATTTTTTGAGGGGTTGAAATAAGAAGTGCGCCGACAGAGGCTCCCACAATAATCAAAAACTCAGCCCATTGGAATAATACTCCTGCCGGACCTCCTTCCATAAAAAAACCACCGAGAACCGAAATCAGGACAATAGCAATTCCTATGATCACGAACATGCGTCAGTGCCTGCATTAACTCAGATAGCGGTATCTATTAATTAATTATCGGAAATTAGAACTGAGTTCTTGAGAAGAAGCTAATCTTTTAATTCAAATTATAAAGCCCGGAATAAATGATTCTCCGGAACAATTTCGGAGAAGAAAATAGAACGATCCGATTCGATGCGCTTACAACTTCAGTAAATGACTTTGTTTAACGGATATTCGATAATACCTTCAGCTTTAGCGCGTTTAAGTTCTGGTATAATTTTCCGTACGATATTTTCATCAATGATCGTTTCTATCGCGACCCAGTTGTCGTCGGATAATTGCGAAATCGTCGGACGGCGAAGAGCCGGGATGAGTTTCAAAATCCGGTTAAGATCCGTTTTCCGGATGTTCATTTTCAAACCCACTTTTGCCTCTGCCTGAATAGCGCCATGCAGAAGCATTGCCATATTTTCTATCTTAACACGTTTCCAGGGATCTTTCCAACTTTCTTTATTCGCGATAAATCGTGTAGTAGATTCTAAAACGGTTTCCACAATGCGGAGTTTGTTGGCCCGAAGCGACGAGCCCGTTTCGGTCACTTCTACAATCGCGTCGACCAATTCCGGCGTTTTGACTTCGGTCGCTCCCCAGGAAAATTCTACTTCCGCTGTGACTTTATTTTTTTTCAAATAATTTTTAGTCACATTCACCAACTCTGTCGCGAGTCTTTTTCCTTGAAGGTCTTTGACCGATTGAACTTTGGATGATTCGTGAACTGCCAAAACCCACCGCACCGGCCGCATGCTTTGCTTCGCATAAATCAACTCGGAGACTTCAACAACTTCGACTTCGTTTTCCATTATCCAGTCTTTCCCTGTCAATCCACAATCGAAAACACCGTCTTCCACATACCGTGGAATTTCCTGTGCACGTATCAACATTGCTTCAAGTTCATCATCGTCGATTGAGGGAAAATACGATCGTGATGAAACCGAGAAGTGAAATCCGGCTTTATCCATCAAATGCATCGTGGCATCTTGAAGACTTCCTTTGGGTAGACTAATGCGGAGTTTTTGTTGTTTTGTCATTGTGTCTGCTCAGATTAATGGAGATTGAGAAAAGGAAGCAGCCACGTGTAGAGAAGCCACATGACGCTTCCGACGCTTAGCGGAATGGCTATATTGTCGTCGAGTATATTATAAGAAAGAATTTCGGCAACCGCTCCGACAACCGCTCCGATAATGCCGATAAGATATTCTGCCGGAAGATAGCTCACTTTCGGAGCAACAAGAACGACAATGATTGCGGATATCACGAAAGCAGTGCTTCCTTCGATCGATTTATGATAAAAACGATGTTTTCCAAATCTGCGGCCGAACAGAGCGGCGGCAGAATCGGAAATAATAAGAATTGCAAAACTTGTTATTACTATCACTTTCGGAAAGAACAATACGCATAACGTTGCTGAAAGCAGAACGTACGTTGCTCCATTTAACGTCCGTGTCTTCGAATTGACTTCATGTTGCCTAAGCAGTTTTCCAAATATCAAATAAAATAAACGCGCTGTCGAGACATGAAAATACCTGAGAACGTCTACAGCAAGAAATGCCAATGTCGCAGGAATCAGCAACATGAGCATAGTTTCTCTTGAAACAAAATTATATATTATCGGAATCGAGAGCGAGCAGATGTGAATTCCTTTTCGCAGAAGTTCTGCTTTGAAATCAATATCCCCCGACCCGGCAATCACCGGTGAAATTGTATCATCCATTTTGTTTCTTCGCTTCGGTGCGGGCGGCTTTCAGAGCTTTTACCGCATCATCAAGTTGTTTATCGTTAATTGTATCTTCCTTCCCATTCGTTTTTTCGAGAGGTGGCAGTGCTTCACCCTTCAAAATTTTATTTATTTCATCGCTATCAAGAATTTCCCTCTCAAGCAAGGCGCTGGATAAACGATGGAGAGTATCTACATTCTTTTTTAGTATTTTTTCGGAACGAGCCATGCATTGCGAAACGATTTTTTTCACCTCTTCGTCTATTGCAATCGAGGTGCTTTCGCTATAATCCTTATGTCGTGTTATTTCTCGCCCAAGGAAAATTTCTTCTTCTTTTGCTCCATACGACAGAGGCCCAAGCTTGTCGCTCATACCCCATTCACAAACCATTTTCCGGGCTAACAACGTCGCGCGTTCAATATCGTTGCCGGCGCCTGTAGTTAATTGATTGAACACCAATTTTTCCGCCGCACGGCCTCCGAGCGCGTACGTAATCATTGCTTCCAAATAATCTTTGGAGTATGTGTGTTTTTCGTCAATAGGTAAATACGTGGTAATGCCGAGTGCACGGCCTCGCGGAATAATCGTGACCTTATGAACAGGATCAGCCTCAGGAACCAATTTTGCAACAAGAACATGGCCGGATTCGTGATAAGCAGTAATTTTTTTCTCTTCATCGGAAATAATCAAACTTTTCCGTTCCGTTCCCATCATCACTTTATCTTTCGCCTGTTCGAAATCGAACATGGTGACTTCTTTGCTGTTCTTTCTTGCCGCAAGGAGGGCGGCTTCATTCACCAAATTTGCGAGATCTGCCCCCGCAAGTCCCGGTGTGCCTTTTGCAAGTACATCGAGTTTTACGTCTTCGGCCAGCGGAATATGGCGTGTATGAACTTTGAAAATTCCCTCACGGCCCTTCACATCGGGACGATCGACAACAACCTGGCGATCGAATCGCCCAGGACGCAATAACGCGGGATCGAGCACGTCCGGACGGTTTGTTGCTGCTATAATAATCACACCGCTGTTTTGTTCAAAACCATCCATCTCAACAAGGAGTTGATTGAGCGTTTGTTCACGCTCGTCATGGCCTCCGCCAAGGCCTGCGCCGCGATGGCGGCCGACGGCATCAATTTCATCGATGAAAATAATGCATGGTGCATTTTTCTTTCCTGTGTCGAATAAATCTCTGACACGACTTGCTCCGACACCGACGAACATTTCGACGAAATCTGCTCCGCTGATTGTAAAAAATGGCACACCAGCTTCCCCAGCAACGGCTCGTGCAAGAAGTGTTTTTCCTGTTCCCGGAGGGCCAAGCAATAGAACGCCGCGTGGAATTTTGCCTCCCAATTTTTGGAACTTCGTCGGCTCACGGAGGAATTCAATAATCTCTTGGAGTTCCTGCTTTGCTTCATCTGCTCCGGCAACATCTATAAATGTGACCCGTGGGCCTGTCTCGCTTGGCATCTTTGTGCGAACTTTTCCAAACGTAAATATTCCTTTCGAGCCGGCACCTTGCATTCTTCTCATCAAGAGAAACCACACAGCGATTACGAGTACCCACGGAAGTATTTGGTATACAACATTCAACCACGTACTATCTTCTTTAACAAAGGAAACACTGATTCCTTTTTCTGTCCATAATTGTGTAACGGTACTATCCACAAATGGCAACTGGAGTACGATACGCGTAACGTCACGGTGTTGTTTGCCGCTGGCGTCGGTAACTGTTTGTTTCTCTTTCAAGACACCATGAAACTCGAAATTAGTCAATTCAGATTTTTTTATAACAGCCGATTGAATTTGTCCGCCCTGAACCAATTGCTGGTATCCGGAATATGTAACATCGACTTCCGGATTTTCATTTGTGCGTAATAAAGTCATAATTACAAAGACCGCGAGAATAATTGCAGACCAGCTCAGGATAGCTCGGAATACTTTCCCCCAATTGAATTCATCGTCATTCTGAGGTGAAGATTGCCGATTCCTCGGAATGCGAGGGGTTGTTCGGCGTCGCGGTGAACGGCCATTTCCAGGATCGCGTAAATTTTTTTCGTCACTCATAATACCACCACTTTCTCAAACTTTCTTTTTCTGAAGCATGTAAATGTTCCGGAGGTTTCGAACCTTTTGTGCATAATCTAGGCCGTAACCTATCACAAACAAATTCGATATTTCGAATCCGACGTAATCTACGGTCACAGGATATTTCACAGCTTCTTTTTTATATAATAATGTAACAACTTTGATTGAATGCGGGTTCTTTTGCTCAATTAACTTTCGAAGGAAGTCGATCGACAAACCCGAATCGACAATATCCTCCACAATAATTATATCTCGACCTTCTACTTGACAATCCAGATCTTTAATAAGACGAACATTTCCTGAAGATATTTTGTCATCTCCGTAACTAGATAATTTAATGAAGTCCATCTCACAATCAATACTTATCTCACGAATTAGATCAGCAAAGAAAATGATAGATCCATTGAGAACTCCGATGAAAATTGGCGTTGATTCGGCATAATCTCTATTCAATTGAGTTCCTATTTCATGAACACGTTGCCGTATTTGTTCTTCAGAAAAAAGAATGGTGTACAAATCGCCGTTCACTCGAATCGCATCACTCATGAAGTGCGCCCTGTAAAAAATCGTCCTGATATTCGATCATTGCGTAATGAGTCGTCTCGCTGGTGATTTTGAATCGATCGTCAAGCCTGAATCCGCACACCCAAACAATATCATCGCCTGAACAAAGTACATTCACATTTTTTTTGAGATGAGCAGGAATTTGTATATCTGCCAGGAAATCACTCACCTTTTTCCGTCCCTTCATGCCCAGAGGTAAAAACCAATCGCCTCTTTTCCATGCCCGAACGATTAACGGAAATTTAAGATGACGGATATCTATTGATTCCATGAGCTTGACCATCTTGTTTTTCTCTTTTGTGTTTTCCTTAATATTGAGATTCCCATGCATTTCCGTCTGTTCTATCGTGAATCTTCTTTTCTGAACTGAATATGAACCAAAATCGTTGATAATAATTTCAGATGTTTCGATGCTCCGAGGCCCAGTAATAAGAATCGTATCGCGGTTACGGATAGCAAACCAGGAATGGCCTAACGGAATATTCTTGCCAACCTGACTCTGCTCCAATTTTGCGATCCGGTCGATGATTTTAAAATTTACCGGAACATCCGGCAATTTAGTCAGCGCGTCATAAATCACAGCCATACGGAGTTCTTCCGGTTGTTGTGTCAATGCCGGAAGTTTTAAAAGAATCTGCCCATCGCTGCCGATCGTTACGCACTGAATGGATATTCTCTTTAAAAACTCGTCAAAATATTTTTCCGAATGTGCAATGATTCGTGCAGTCGTGTTCAATGTCCGGACAAGCCCTGGATTGATTTTATCTTCCAGCAGAGGTACGATTTTATGCCTGAGAAAATTCCGCGCATAAACGTCTTTCGCATTCGACGAATCTTCACGATAATGCAGTCCCCGGTTTTTTGCATACGCCTCGATCTCGGAACGGCGGGCAAACAACAAGGGACGGATGATTTTTTCATCGGAACGCTTCGGCACAATGCCGCGCAGCCCGTGGAGTCCGCTTCCACGCATAAGGTGAAGGAGTAATGTTTCCGTATTATCATCGGCATGATGTGCTGTGGCGATCCACGCAGCATTCGATGTTGCTCTAAGTTCATCCAGGAAAGTATAACGTAACTCTCGTGCTGCCGATTGAATCGATAATTTCAAAGCTTTTGAGTAATCGCGTACTGGGACGCGTGCCACGATACATTGTACACCATAGTCTCTTGCCCGTTTTTCAACAAAATCCTGATCCCCATCAGATTCTTCGCCCCGCAGACAATGGTTGACATGCCCAATTATAATATTGATGCCGAGTTTTTCTCTCAACGACCACAATACATCGAGCATCACTATCGAGTCAATTCCCCCGCTTACTGCGGCAATGATTGTGTCGCCGCTCTGCATGAGATGCTCCACGCGAATAAATTCCTCACACTTCCGAAGGAAAGTCCGTGTAATCTTGTCAGCCATAGTTGTTCAGGGGCAAGCCTGCTCCGCCGAGCGTCTTGGCGTATCTCTCAGGCGGGAGTAAGGCGAGAATGAAAAAGCTTGTCGCAAGTTCAGATCCTGGCCTCATGCGGCAAGCTGAAAATAATATATAAATATAGCACAGTATCGAAAAAAAGGCAAGATGTAGCAGAAATTAAGAAATCTAAAATTGAAACAAATTTTTACCAGTTTTCTCGAACGGAAAAACCTGACGTTGAAAATGAACCTGCGTCGATTCACACACTTAACAAAAGCGTTCTCGAAAAAAATAGAGAATCACGCTCACTCAATAGCATTGCATTTCATGTATTATAATTTTGCAAGGATTCATAAAACGTTGAGAGTAACACCAGCTATGGCGGCTGGGATTACAAAGAAGCTTTGGTCGGTTGAAGATTTGGCGAGGCTTATTGAATCTTAGCTCTCGAATAGGCTGAATGTTCGTAATCGAGCCATACTAAATAAAAAACACCAGACTTTCCAATAAAACCAATGGCTCTTTGCCCAATACCATTGGCATCGTCGGTATAAATTTCAAATTGATAAAGTTCTGGCAGATTAAAGAATTGTCTTTTACAACCACTTTCTTTCGCTATTTCATATAGTTGATTTTGTAAATACTTCAACGAAGGGCAATTGTTCATGTTATGGAAACGATATCTATAATCATCATGTAGCTTAGTATATTTAATATTGGAAATTTCCTTTTTCTTTTTGAATAACCGGATGAAATCTTCCGTTGTCAATTTCGGATTATCGAAACAGTATTTGGTTTGCTTGAAGGAAAGATAATCGAATGCGAATATAGGTGTATAATGTTCCAACTCTACAAAACCTAGAACCTTATCGCCCCAATTATATTTTATCGATCCCAACCCCTCTTCTGGATCATAATCGGAAAGATATTTAGCTGACATGCTTCGATTTTTTCAATAAACCTGAATAATATTCCTTCATTGTTTCGAAGGAGATCGTATTATCACTTCTCTCAAATTCACTCAAGCCTACCCTTTTTTCAAGCCAGGGCTTCTCGGAATGTGTGAGTATTTCAAGCTGTGCTGGACTTAATGAACCATATTTTGTTAAAACGGTATCCACTAAACCTAACTGATCATCAGTTAATCCAATTTTGGATTTTACATTATTAATCAATTGGCCTGCTTCTATCCCGTCTTGATAATCATCCAATGCGATAGGCTGATAACCAAAAATTTTATATCTTTGATATACCGTCGGATACACGGGTCCATGCGACCAAGCTTCGGGATATTCGTCAAAGAATGGATATTCAAAATGGACGAGGCTCCATGCCTGAACATAATAAAGAAGTTTTTGCAGTTTTTTGTTGGTGACTATATCGCCCTTACAATCATTAAAAACTATGATATACTTTGCGATATCTAACGCGGTCGGCATGGTGTTCTCTCTTTTCCAATCGTTAGTATTATCGGACTTTCCAAGAAAAGACTTGAGGTAATGAAAACAATGATAGGCGAGACTTTTTCTCGCCGTTGGCTTTAATATATAGGCATTTCTCCTTAATGTCAAGAACATTGTTAATGATTTTGTCCGTATTCACATTTATTATTACGCTTTCCTTTACATTAAAGAACGAAATCGGGTTACAAATTAGGGAAGTGGCCTCCTCAAACTGAGACACTACCCAGAAATTAAGGAATTTGCGGTTGTTCTTCCAACTTTAACTCAACAAATCCGCGGTAATTGCTCGCCTGAAAGCATGTCAACAATCCGGTTGCTGCCGATGGAAGTCTTCATCACTACGGTAGAAGGATGATCGGCGACAACACGGCCGATGACTGCAGATTCTTTTCCCAAAGGATTACTTTTCATCACCTGCAATATTTGAGCGGCATACTGTTCGGGAGCAATCGCAAGTAATTTACCTTCGTTGGCAATGTAAAGAGGATCAAATCCTAGAATTTCACAAGCGCCTAAAACTGCATCCGTCACCGGTATTGCCGATTCATCGATCTCAATTCCGAGGTGTGCAGATTGCGCGATTTCATTCAGTGCGCTTGCGATGCCTCCGCGTGTCGGATCACGCAGAACATGAATGTCTTTCGTCACATCTAACATCGACTCTACCATTTCGTTCAACGGCGCCGTATCGCTTTTGATTTCTGTCTCGAAAGTTAAACCTTCACGCACCGACATGATTGCAATTCCATGGTCCGCAATTCTTCCGCTTAAAAGAATCACATCGCCGGCACATGCGCGTTTCGGATCGATATTGACTTCGTCTGGAATAATTCCCACGCCTGCAGTCGTGATGAAAATTCCGTCTCCTTTCCCACGGTCAACAACTTTCGTATCTCCGGTGACAAGCTGTACATTTGCTCTCTCCGCTGCTTTTTGCATCGATTGAACGATTTGCCAGAGTTGCTCCATCGGAAAACCTTCTTCAAGAATAAATGCGCAGGAGAGATAAAGCGGTTTAGCGCCGCACATCGCGATATTGTTTACTGTTCCATTCACAGCCAATTCGCCGATGTTTCCGCCGGGGAAAAAAATCGGTTTGACGACGTACGAGTCTGTTGAGAAAGCCAGTTTGCCTCCAAGTAGATTTAATATAGCTCCGTCATGTTCAGCGCTCAAAGCCGGGTTGTTGAACTGAGAGAGAAACATCGACTGAATCAATTGTTGAGATAATTTTCCACCGCCGCCGTGAGCAAGAGTCACATATTTATACTGCGTCAGAGGAATAGGACAGGAGAGTCCGGCTGAAAAATCAATAGGTTCTTTTGAATCCATGTTATTTCTCTTTCCCCATTCGGCGTGTCAGCATTCGGTGTGCTGTTGCGCTTTGAAGTTCACGTATTGTATCTGACGCAATCCATTTTGCTGTTCTTGATTCCTTTTTTTGAATGCGATGCGCAACTTGCATCGCAGTTTTGTGTAATGCAGAATTTCTTTTGCCGATCTGGCGCAATGCCCAGTTCACGGCCTTTCTGACGAAGTTGCGTTCGTCGTCCGATTCATCTTCAATTCGAAGAAGAAATGGAATGAAGACGGCATCCGGCGCTTTTTTGTCATGAACCGCAAGCACCGCCATGAGTGCAAATCCCGCTCGTTTCACAAATTCTTGTTTCTGTTTGCTCCATGCAAGCGCGCGTTCATAAGCGAAGGGAGTCTTGTCGAATAAATTCAAACAGCATTGATCGCACAAATCCCAGGAGTAAAACCTCTTTGCCCAGGAATTCATTTGTTTCACCGAAACTTTTTCCGGATCATCGATAAAAGCGGCAAGGAGTAATGCTTCATGGTAATCGGTCTTCCATAATTCCAGCGCAAGCTCATGATTCTTACCGATTTTTTTTGCCAGTGCTCGAAGTTTCGGAATAGGAATTCCAAACGCATTTTCGGATACAATCCCAAAACGCGACAGGCCTTCACGATTCTTCCGATTTTTATTTTTTCTGAACCAAGATATAATGTCGTGAATGGTCTCTTCCATTGAAATCTTCTTGATTTGATATTTATTAGTGAACCCGTTTTATCTTGCGTCGCTCAATAAAAAGTTTAACGAATTCTATAAAAGCCGGTATCCCGGGAATTAAAAGGAGGACGACAATAATAATTGAAAAGTTTTGTTTGATAATTGGAATATTCCCGAAAAGATATCCGACTATCACAAATAAATTTACCCAGAGCAAAGCGCCGATAACGCTGAATAACAAAAACGTGCGATACGTCATCCGGCCAATGCCGGCGACAAACGGCGAGAATGTTCGAATGATTGGAAGAAACCGGGCGATGATCACTGTGATTTTTCCATACTTCTCAAAAAACTTATGTGTTCGATCAAGATATTCTTTATTGAATAATCGCGACTTCTCCTGGCTGAATACTTTCGGGCCAACTTTTCGTCCGATCCAGTAATTTGTGTTGTCACCTGAAAACGCCGCCATCATCAATAGCGGGATTGCGTATTCCACACGGACTGCACCAATCGCCGCCAGCGAACCGATGGCAAATAAAAGTGAATCACCCGGAAGAAATGGCGTTACCACCAATCCGGTCTCGCAGAATATAACAATAAAAAGAATTGCATAAGTCCATACACCGTACATCGAAGTGATATTGTATAAATGTTTATCGAGATGAATGATAAACTCAATTACTTCCCTTAAAAAATCCATAGTATTCTTTATGTGGTAACAAGAAAAATAATTACGTTATGAAGATAAAGAGAAGTAGCTTTCAATACAATAAATATTTTTCTTTCTCAATTCGACATTTTCTACACCTTCACTTCGAAACCGAGATTTATTTCGCTGGCTGGAATACCGCCACGGATTCCCCAGTTTTCCATCTCCACATCATGGAGCACGATAAAAACATCGAGAGGATCAATGTTTATGCTTGCCAGATTTTCAATAATATTTTTATAGAGTGAACGTTTCGCGTCGAGCGACCGGCCTTTGAAAAGCGTGAATTCCAACAATATATAATTTTCAGACCGCTCAGGCGGAAAAATAAAATTATCCTTCGTGAATTCATGAAACCGGAAATTTATATCGTTAGCTGGAATCTTTAAAGTTTCGCGCATCGTACTGTGGATTAGTTTGAAAATTTGTTTCTTCATTTCCGGTGTTCTGTTATTTAAGATACTAATTTCAACTAAAGGCATAGTATTTTATCCCTCTTTAAACTTCACATAAACAAAATGGTCCATAATCACATTATTTTTTATAACACTTTTTTTCAATCGCGCCTCGAGTGTATAGCCGGCTTTTTCTAAAACACTGATTGAAGCCTTATTCGATTCGAATACCTGAGCATGGATACGGCAAATATCATGATGTGCGAAGATGTAATCTGTCATTGCTTTCACTGCGGCGGTTGCGATACCTCGTCCCCAAAAATCCTCTCCAAGCCAATAGCCAATTTCTGCCGAGCATCGAAACACATCCGAGTTAATGCTGTAACCGATTCCGCCGACTGCTTCGTCGTCAACAGCGATTGCAAAATTTGTTTCCGGCAGTGACGTGCATGCAAAATTCAACCATGAGTCGGCATTCTCAGCCGTGTATGGATACGGGAAAATATCACGCAGTGTAATCCAGACATTCCAATTATTCGCATAGCGAATCAATGATTCTTTATCTGACCACCGCCAGCTTCGAATACTACATTTGTCCAGATCTAGTTGCATAAAAATAATTGTATGGTAATGAATAAACTATAATAATGAAATGTAAGAATCAAAAGCACTCTTTTCAACTATCTCTCATAAGTTACAGTCATCCGGAAATCAATGTAATGATTTCCGACAAATTTGACAACACACGATCCGCGCGGGAAAAGTCGCTTCCAACTGTCAGTCCGCGGGGAATAACCCAGCACTCCAAGCCGGCCGATTTTGCGGATTGCAATCCGCGTGCGGAATCTTCAATCACAACACACTCTCGAGGATCTCTTTTACTCCTTTCCAACGCAGTCAGATATGGTTCAGGATGAGGTTTAGAATGTGAATAATCTCCTTCGGCAATAACGAAATTAAAAAATCGTAAAAGCCCTGTTTTTGCGTGGATATAATCGAAATGGTTCCGTTGAGAACTCGTTACAACACCAAGAAGTACTTTGCCGAATAATCTCTCAAGAACGTCATGAACACCCGGTATTAATATATCGTGGCGAGTCAGGTACCAGAGATACCGCTCACTCCTTTGCTGTTTCATCTCTGCGATGTGTTGATCGGAATATCCTTTCTCACGCGCCAAATGCCATGCGCCGCGCGCCTGAACAAGGAAAAGTTCGTGATACATTTCTTCGGTTAATTCGATCCCAATTGTCGATAAAATGTCTCTCGTTGCATAAAAGTAAAAACACTCGGTATCAACAAGGACGCCATCGTTGTCGAAAAAAACAGCGTTATATTTTTGTTTGTCTTGCAATCCACTCATTCCTTGACATCTACCCTAGGATTGATTAAAATATAAGAAATTTGATTTCCTGCAACATTACAGAGCCTAATCATGAGTGAAAAACGAACTACGTATTATGAAGTTCTCGGATTGCCGCCCGAGGCCACTGTACAGGAGATAAAGGATGCATATCGCGATTTGATTATGCAAACTCATCCGGATCGTAACCCGGAAACAGAGGAGGCAACGGAGGAATCGAAGAAAATCAATGAGGCTTATTCTGTTCTCAAAGACCCGGCTCAACGATTTGCATACGATTTAAGTTTACGTTTGCCGAAAAGCGTCTGGTTGACACCGGAGGGGGACACGGCCATTCTTTCGGAAGTCGACGATCTTCAAATTTCTCTGCCAAACTTCACGTGTGAACGATGTGGAAAACTCGACGCAACACTCCGGTCCACAACATTCATTTATGTCGTCAGCGTCATCTTTTTTTCCTGGAAAAAGATGTGGGGAGAAATCTTATGCTCATCCTGCAGGCTTCGGTACAGCCTTCTCTGGAATTTATATAATTGGATAGCGGGGTGGTGGAGTATACCATTAGGACCTTGGTATACCATCGAGGCGCTGATTAAAAATTCTACAGGCGGGATTCAACCGGATCAAAATAATTCGGACATACTTGCCGTGACCGCTTATGAACTCTTCAATAACAAACAATATTCCGAAGCAATTCGCGCGATGGAAGAAAGCCTTTTGTTTCATTATTCAAAGAACGGTTATTATTTTTTAGATCACATTAAGACTCTTGAGAAAAGAAAATTTCAGCAGAAAACAGGGAAAAAGATTCCGGCTTTTTTCTTCCAGATTCTATTGCATGGAAGTTTTATTCTGTTCATCGCCTTTATATTTTTCTCAGCAATTCTTCCGCAGTCTCAACCCGATTCCACATCGGTTCAAGTGCCCGACCAGACCGTTCAAGAGTTGCCGAAAACTGTCGACTCGACATTGAGCGATCGTGAAGTATATGAAAAGTATAAAGTGGATTTATCGCAGGTAAGAAATATTCAAAACGAATATTTGCGTACGATGAAGGAATTCTCTCTTTACATTCAACCTTACACGAAAATTGATTCGACATTGATAGACGGGAAGTACAAATACAATTTTGAAATAGATCGTTATAAACTCGATGAAAATACGTTGGAACAGTATGCGGAGAATTTATCGAATCTATATTCTCAAATATCGGCAGAATATGAGCGTTCAACTTTCATGGTGTCTCCACCGTCGGAAGATGCAGGCATTAAACTACAGCGCATACTTTCCACATTCAAATCATTTGTACTGGAATCGTATTACAACGTCGGAATGCTGGCACACGGTGTAAGCATGCTCAAAGCTTTTTCTTCTCAATTACTTCTACCGCCTTCAGATATTCAGAAGATTAAAAGCATGTGTGAAAACGCAGACGTGCGGTCATATATTTATCAATTGCAAATGGAATCCGGAATTGTTGATCTTTTCCGGATAATTGACCAAATAGAAAGTTTGGATGAAGATGTCCGGAAAAAATATAATCAGCTGCTCGACCTGCATTCACAAGTCGAAAAAGATAGCATTGATGTCGCCCGCCTCAATGAACAAATCTTAGAGACTCGAGATAAATCGATCGAGGATTACAAGCAAGCAAATATTGAATTGAATAATAAAAAAGTATCATACGAAAAGCATACTGCTCAATGCGCAGAAATGGAGAGGGAGATCAATGCCTTCCGTCAAAAAAACCTCGGCGATAGTTTGGAAAACGCGTTTAATAAATGTATCGATGCGAGAGCAATTTTTCGGAAGTAAAGATTAATCGTGGGAATAGGGAAGAGGGAGAACTCTGCTGTGAATGGCGCTTTCGCGCCATGTTTTTTGTTAACCGACTTTTTTTAGAGCTTCAGCGCCGCTTACAATTTCGAGCAGTTCTTTTGTTATTGCAGCCTGCCGTGCTTTGTTATATGAGAGCAATAATGTGTCTATCAATTCCGAAGCGTTGGTCGTAGCATTGTCCATCGCCGTCATTCGCGCTCCTTGTTCTGCCGCATTGGATTCGAGCAACACGCGCCAGATCTCAAAATTCAAGTGTTTGGGAATCAAACTATTTACGATGTTCGAAGCAGAAGGTTCGTAAATATAATCTGTTCCAAAGCCATAAGCTTTCTCTTTCGATTCGGATGCGGATTCGTCTTGTGCCAGAGGCAGAAATTGTTCGATGACAATCTTCTGATGGACAACCGACTTAAATTCGTTATACACTATTTCCACTTTGTCGTATGCGCCATCGAGATAACCATTCACCAAAAATCCGGCAATTTCTTGAGCTTGAGCAAATTTTAAATCGTTAAAAAGATTCAACTTTTTTTCTACAACCGGATAACCGCGTTTGGAAAAGAAATCGTACCCCCGGCGGCCGATGCAATAAAGTTGTAGATTTCCTTCGGCCTGCTGGATTTTGTAGTTTGTGTTGATGTGTTGGATCGCTGCTTTTACGAGGTTGGTGTTGAACGATCCGCATAATCCTCGATCTGCCGTGACAATTACCATCATCACTTTTTTTACTTCGCGATTCTGAAGAAGCGGATTTAAATTTTTATTGGCACTTGTGACGAGGTTGCGGATCATTTCCTTCATCTTCCTCGCGTACGGACGGGCAGATATAATCGATTCCTGCGCCCGCCGAAATTTTGCCGCCGCAACCATTTTCATGGCTTTGGTTATTTTTTGTGTACTCTTTACACCGCTAATACGGCGGCGGATATTGCGTAATGTTGCCATTGATGAATAAACCCGATTTTATTTCACTGTCGCTTTAAACGATTCGACGAACGATTTCAAGATAGAGCTTAATTTCTGATTCAATTCCTTGCTCAAATCTTTCTTTTCAGAAACTTCTGCCAGGATTTCCGGATAATTCAACCGCAACGTTTCCAGCAGTTCGCGCTCGAACCGTTGTACTTCGTTTATCGGAATTTCGTCTAAGTATCCATTGGTGCCGGCGTAAATACTGACAACCTGATCTTCCACCGGCATCGGTTGATACTGGCCTTGTTTCAACAATTCTACCAGGCGGGAACCACGCCGCAATTGTTGCTGTGTTGCTTTATCAAGGTCCGAACCAAACTTTGCGAATGCTTCCAATTCACGATATTGTGCAAGATCGATACGCAAACGACCTGCAACTTTCTTCATCGCCTTGATCTGCGCGTTACCGCCGACTCGTGAAACCGAGATGCCGACGTTGATTGCCGGACGAATACCCGAGTTAAATAAACTCGATTCGAGATAAATTTGTCCGTCGGTAATCGAGATTACGTTTGTAGGAATGTACGCCGAAACGTCGCCGGCTTGTGTTTCGATCACAGGAAGAGCTGTCAAACTTCCGCCGCCAAGATCATCGTTCAATTTTGAAGCTCGTTCCAGCAAGCGAGAGTGCAAATAGAAAACATCACCCGGATACGCTTCGCGTCCTGGAGGCCGGCGCAACAGCAACGAAACCTGTCGATATGCGACGGCATGTTTCGACAGATCATCATACACTGCGAGAGCGTGGCGCCCCGAATCGCGGAAAAATTCTCCAAGCGTCGCACCGGAATAAGGAGCAATAAATTGCATAGGGGAGGGATCGCTAGCATTCGCAGCAATCACGGTTGTGTATCCCATTGCTCCTTCTTCTTCAAGTTTGCTTACAACTTGCGCAACCGTAGAACCTTTTTGTCCGACTGCAACATAGATACAATACACAGGTTTTACGCCTTCGCGTTTTGCTTTTTCAGTATGTGTATGTTTTTGGTTGATGATCGTGTCGATTGCAACTGCGGTTTTTCCCGTTTGACGGTCGCCGATAATCAATTCACGCTGGCCGCGCCCGATGGGAATCATTCCGTCGATTGCTTTTAAACCTGTTTGGAGCGGTTCTTTGACGCCCTGGCGCTGGATGACTCCCAGAGCCTTTCGCTCGATCGGCAAAAATTTATCCGTTTTAATCGGACCTTTTCCATCGATCGGATGGCCAAGCGGATTGATGACACGGCCGAGCATCGCTTCACCAACAGGCATCGATGCAACGCGTTTCGTCCGTTTTACTATGTCGCCTTCACGGATCAATGTATCGTTGCCGAAAAGAATACAACCGACGTTGTCTTCTTCGAGATTGAGTACCATTCCAAAAACACCGTTTGGGAACTCGACGAGTTCCATTGCCATGACTTTGCTCAATCCGTATACGCGAGCAATCCCATCGCCGACCTCCAACACGGTGCCGACATCGTAGATATCAACTTCTTTTTCGAAACCGGCGAGTTGTCTTCGTAATATCGCCGATACTTCATCTGGTTTGATTTCTGCCATTAACAATCCTTTTTAATTACGTTCATACGATCCCGAAACAAATCGATCGCGGAGAAGTTCAAATTGCCGGCGGATGCTTCCGTCGAAAACCGTATCGTCTGCCCGGGCAATAAACCCGCCCTGAATTGCTTTATCGATGCTGAATGTTGCACGAACTTTTTTCATCGAGATTGTTTCGAGTTTTTTCAGCAGCAATTTTTCTTGTTCACCAGTAAAAGGAACGACGGTTTTGATATTGACATTGACGATTCCCAATTGCTCGTCATGCAATGTCATGAATTGTTTGATGATTTCAGGGAGCACATCTTCCCGGCGTTTATCGACAAGCAGCAAGAGAAATTCAAGCGTGAGCGGCTGCGTGTTCTTCGAAAACAATTCCTGCACAACCGATCGTTTTTTTTCTACCTGGATGATCGGACTGACAAAGAAGAGCCGCATTTCACGCGACTGTTCCAGCAGGTCGCGAATACCGTCAATATCTTTTGCAACCTTTTCTAAATTCTTTTGCTCTTTCGCCGTTTCTATCAAGGCAAGAGCATATCGTCGTGCAACACGCATGTGGCTCATATCATTCCTGCCTTAATTCTTCGGGAGTTGTTCAAGTGCCGCATTTATTATTTTTTGATGTTTCTTTTCATCAAGGGTTTCATCAAGAATTTTTCCGGCTACCTTGATGGCAAGATCGGCTACCTGATCGCGCAATTGAGCAAGCGCTTCATCTTTGAGGCGTGAAATTTCATCTTCCGCATCTTTCATGCTTCGCTGGACTTTTTGTTGAGCTTCCTGCTCGATTTCGCTCCGTCGTTTTTCAGCCATCGCTTCGCCTTCCTTTATCAAACGGCGAACTTCTTCAGCCGCCTTCGCCATCTGGCGCTTGTTTTCTTCAAGCAAGAGTTCAGCTTCGGCTTTAGCTTGTTCTGATTTTTCCAACGACGAGCGGACTGATTCCTCGCGTTTATGCAGCGCCGTCAATAGCGGCTTCCAGGCAAATGCCCGCAAAACGACTATCAACACACAAAATGTGATGATTGTCCAGACAATCAATCCCGGATTCACTTGCATTATTTCCACGTTTTATTCCTTTATTTTGTCGCAAGAATTATACAAATTGCAAGCGCGAAGAATGTCGCTCCTTCAATTAATGCGGCAGCGATTAACATTGATGTACGCACCTGACCTGCAACTTCGGGTTGGCGTCCACTTGCATCCATTGCGGCGGCTGCAAGCTTACCGATACCATATGCAGCTCCAATGACGGTCGATGCAGCGCCGATACCGGCGACGAGATAACTTATTGCTTTGGGATCCATAGAATGAGTTCTCCTTTTCAGATTATATGTGATACTTCTTGGTTGTTTACATTATTATGCATGCTCTTCATGAGTATCATGTTCTTCCGAATGCTCCGGCTGCATTCCAAGTCCCATGAATAATGATGTGAGCATTACAAATACATACGAGTGTAAAAAGGCCACAAATATTTCCAGCATATTGATGCCGACCATGAACAGTACCGGAATCGGTGCGAGAATGTACGATTTGAAAATAAAAATCAATCCGACGAGCGATACAAGAACAATATGCCCGCCCGACATATTTGCAAACAAACGGATACACAGAGCAAACGGTTTCGTGAACAATCCAAGAATTTCAATCGGAACCATTATTGGCCAGAGCGCCCAGTGAACGCCGCCGGTGAGGTGTGCGATGTAATGTTTGAGTCCCTGTTTCTTTATTGCGGCCAATTGAATCATAATAAAAGCCACGATTGCAAGGCCGGCTGTAACACTTACATTCCCGGTTGAGGTAACACCGTACGGAACCAAACCGAGTAAATTCATTGTGAGGATGAAGAAGAATGTTGTAAGGAGATAATTGATGTATTTCATTCCTTCACTTCCCATGTTGGGCAGAACAATTTCATCCCGTATGAAAACGATAAATACTTCGATAAGATTCCCGATGCCGTGTGGTACAAGTTGTTTCAAATTTTTGCGGGCTGCAGTAATAACAAGAATGCCGAGAATGGTTGCCGCTACCCACATATAAACAACATGTTTTGTAATCGACAAATCAATTGCAATCCCGAAAATATGAATTGGTGGAAAATGCGGAAGTTCCCATTCGATACCTAACAAAGGGAATTCGAGGATGTTGCTATCGCTCAAGTGTCCGAGCAAAGCCTGAAATTCATTTCCGCCATGAGCGCCATGCTCAACCACGGCTGCTGCAGCATTGTGGAGTGTGTCAACCAACACAGAATCATGTGCGGTAATATTATGTATTGTATTATGAAGAGTGTCCGCTACTTCAGTGAACATTCCTTATCCTTCTCGAACATTTTTTGCGCGCACATTCAAATGAATGTACAGGATTTCCAAAACCAGATAGACGAGGTAAAATCCCATCGCAGAAACCATCAACGGAATAACCTGTATCCTTAATACAACGATGCAAAGAACAAGCAGACCGAGCAACCCTGCCATCCGAATTCCCATTCCTCCCATCACAAATTTCATGAATGTACTATCGGATTTCCCGATAGAATATTGTAATGCCAGATAACCCACAATCGCATTCAATGTACTCAGAGCCATTCCGGTTATTAACGCTACATTTGTTTCCCATGCTGACTTTGTCAACATCGGATATGCACCTGAAATGCATGCGACAACGACCACCAACAAAATCTGACGCGGGAAGGTAAATTTCACACCTTCGGTTTTTGTCTCTCCGACTTCCATTCTTCTTCGCGTTTTCCTAATTGAATAACCGTTAAAAAAAATTTTATAAGCGCTCCTGCAGATCCTGCTAGAGTTAATCCCAGCATCAACCAGGGAGTCGTACTCAATTTTGTATCGAGCCACCATCCAACCAAAAAAAACACAATGACCGTCATAGCCAGCTGAATACCCATCGACATGTACGGAGCAATCTGCTGGATGGTCGATTGTGATTTCATCTCTATTATTGAGACCGTTGATCGGTCATCTTGCAGGTGCCATCGAACACTGCGCCTTCGTCGATTACCAGCTTTGCGGCGCGAACGTCTCCTCGGACAACCGCCTTTTCTTCAAACACCAATTTCTCGGCGGTGTAAATATTTCCGCGTACTTTTCCACCGATGGTGACATTTCTGCCGGATATATTTCCTTCAACTTCGCCGGTGGTACCCACCGCCATGTTTTCGCTTGCAGTCACTTCACCTACAATCTTTCCATCTACACGAATGCTTCCCTGACTGCGTACTTTTCCCTCGACCGCCGTTCCAACAGCGATGAGGTTTAGTTCTTTATTCCCAGTTACTTTTTCTGCCACGTTTATCCTCCTCCGACACAGACTCAGCGTTTGGCATTAAGAAAAAAATTGTTTGGATCGTGCGGGAAACCGTCATACCAAAGTTCGAAATGAAGATGCGGTCCCAGACTTGTCTCCCCCGAATTTCCGAGAAGAGCGATTGGTTCTCCTCGTTTGACAAATACATTGTTAGTAGTTAACAATGTTTGATTGTGTTTATAAAAAGTTACATACCCGTTGCTATGAGCGATGATGACTATATTTCCGTCATCCACCGTCCACCCTGCAAAAATAACATGCCCATCGGCTGCCGCGTAAACCGGTGTACCGGTTTTACCGGCGATATCAATGCCGAAATGATGTTTCTCAACATCAAAAGTTTTGGTGATAAAACCTTGAGTAGGAAATGATAACGGAAGATTTACTTCACCATTCCGTCTCTCCAGGATTCGAATCACACGCGGAACTGAATTTTCCGTTGTCTTAACGCTTCCCATCGGTTGCGGTTCACCAACAACTGATTCATCGGGCAGCCGTTCTTCTTCTACTTTGAAACTTCCCTTTTGCGATTCGTCGGGCATTCCCTTTGCAGCCGCGGATGTGTCGCGTTGATTTTCATCGCCAAGGACACGCCGTAATTTATCGTTATAGCCTTGCAAGACGAGCACGTTGCTTGTTATTTTCTCGAGTTTATCCTGCAGTACAACAATCTTGCGTCCGTATTTTTCTTCGAGCGCCGGGTTCGTGACAGGTAAAATATATGCTAATGGCGTATAATTAAGCAGTATGAATGTTATACCTCCGACTACCAGCGTTAATAACGATCCGCCGATAGCGATCATCCACCATTGCGCAACGAAATTCCAGCTTTTTCCGGCATCATCGCTTGGAACGACGACGACATTGAATTTTCGCGTTTTACTTTTATGGTGACTACTTTCGGTGGGCACCTTTACCTCTATTCTTTTTAAAAAATAAATATACTGAAAGTGCAGAGAATAGTCAATTAGTAAAAGGAAAAAACCGATCGGGAAAAACTCACAATCCGATTACCACACAATCGAATTGACATTTCTGCTAATATTTTTAAGATTAAAATATCAAAGTGGTAACTCAAATAGAACCCCGATTGGAAATATTTGGAATGTTGCCTAAAAAACGACTCAGTTATGCATTTTGACAAAATCGAACTATCTTTTGTTTTCATAAAGAAACGATTTGGTGAATAGAATTGTAATCGATTTTCTGAAAAGCATCGATGTCCACTAAAACCTGAGGTGATATATGAAAACTTTTTTTCTCATTCTCGCACTCTTCTTCTCCTTTTCCCAACTTTCGGCTCAGGAGCATTTTATCAAGGTTAATGGAAATAATAGAGCTTACCTTCTCTATGTTCCTAAGTGCTATGATGGTTCATCAGCATATCCGCTCATAATCGCGCTTCATGGAAGCGGAGGAACCGACAGCACACTGTACAAAAATGGATTCAATGAACGGGCTGAAATAATGGGATACATTGCAGTTTATCCGAAAGGATCAGGTGGAGGATGGGATCTCGCGGGCGATTATGACGCAAATTTTATTTCCGAATTAATTGATACTCTAAAAGCGAAATATAATATCGATTCGACGAGGGTCTATGCCACCGGTCATTCGCTGGGCGGATTCTTATGCTATACGCTCGCTGTTAAATTGCCGACAAAAATCTGTGCAATAGCTCCCGTTGCAGGATTATTAAACGATGGCCTGAATCATATGATTTCTTCACCGATGCCAATCATCCATATTCACGCCACGGATGATCCTATGGTCCCGTACGGAGGATGGTCGGATACCTATGGTGTTGATACACTCCGGGCTCATTGGAGAAACGAAAATCAATGTTCGAATAAAGGAGATACGATTTATAATTCGAACGGAGTCGTCGGCCGGGAATGGATGGCCCCGGAGACTGGCGCTGACGTTGTGCTGTATACTTTTAGCCGCGGTGGACATGCGTGGTTTATTTACCCTCTTCATTGCACCGATCTTATCGTCGATTTTTTCTATACACACCCAAAACAAAAATCGAAAGTAACATTAACATCACCCGTTACTACATTCTATAATGCGTCTCCGAACATCCAATTGAGCGCCGAAATCGAATCAAGTATAGCCGTAACAAAAATTGAATTTTATGCAGACACGGTTAAATTATACGAAAGCTCCGTTGCACCTTATTCATATCTTTGGAATAATGTTCAGCCCAATGACTACATTCTCTATGCAAAAGCTTCTTTTGCCGACGGAACAAGCATGATCTCATCAAATCTAAAAAAAGTCCACGTTGTTCTGCCAAGTGTTGCACTTAATAAACCAACCAACAGTTCCAGCCTTTTTTCTATTATTAATAACCTTTTTGCACAATATGCCTTTGATGGTGATTTCTTATCGCGTTGGTCAAGTGAGGGCTCTGATCCTCAGTGGATTTCCATAGACCTTCAGGGAATTTATAAAATCACCGGCGTTACGCTCTTCTGGGAAACATCGTATGCACTTGCTTATACCATCGACGTCTCGGAAGATAATAATGAATGGACAACAGTTTATACCACGAGTTCGGGAAATGGAGGTACTGAACATATATCCTTCCCTCCGGTTGATGCTCATTACGTGAGGATGCATGGAACTAAACGGGGGACAACGTATCAATATTCATTGTGGGAGTTTCTGGTTCATGGTACTTTTGAAAGTATGAACAGTGCCCCCATTGTGGTTGATGGATTGAAAGATCAATTCTATAATGCATTAACCGGCCCTAACGACGGCTACCTTCAGATCCGTTCTTATGCATACAACAACAACGGCGCTCCGGCCAACGATGCCGATCTTTCAGCAAAGATATGGACAGCATGGGACGACCGATGGTTCTATCTCTACGAAGAGGTCGAGGACAACATTCTTTCCGGAAATTCCGCTACCGTATGGTTCAATGATTGCCTCGAACTCAAAATCGATCCGCAGCCGACAGACAGTGTGACAAATTCGATATGGAGTACACGTTTAACAGCGCTGGGCACATCTACACCAGGTGTAGCTGCTGCGGACAATCTGAATAGCGTACCCGATTCACTGAAGCAGTGGGCACGAAGAATCATTCCTGGAGGATATGCATTGGAATTAGCCGTCAACTGGTCAGCCATCAATAGTGGCAATGAGGAAATAATACCATCGGTCAATAATATTTTTGGCCTGGCAATCAACCAGGCCGACAACGATGGTTCCGGCAGGCGGGCAACAATACAATGGGCTGCGGTTTTGAGGGATGCAGTTTATGATTCAACAAAATATCTTGGTACGGTTAAATTCCTGGCAAACAACAAACTACAGTTCATTCCAAGAAATAATATGACCGGCGTAACGAATCCGATTCCTTATGATGGATCGAATTATACACGCACCGGAATCGAAAACACATCAACCAAAATACCGAAAACATTCAACCTTGGACAGAACTACCCGAACCCGTTCAATCCATCGACGAATATCTCGTTCGGTATTCCATCAAAGTCATTTGTTTCGATAAAAGTATTTGATGTGGTTGGAAGAGAAGTGGCAACAATTGTCTCGGAAGAATTACAGGCAGGTTTTTATACTCGGCAATGGAATGCAAAGAATATGTCGAGTGGAATTTATTTCTATAAAATGCAAGCCGAAAAATTTTCTGAAACGCGGAAACTCGTTCTGACGAAGTGAGATTCAAGCAATGATACCATTCTTGCGATTTTTGAATCGCGCGCGGCTTGTGCGCCTTTGTATTTTTCCATAAGTACGGACGAGTCGATGTAGCCGATCTTAGATGAACTGAGATAGTTGAATAGGCTTAATCCTGCACTACAAACAATTAGGATGACTCCAATTATTATTGCTATTTTTTGTTTCAAATTCATACAAAAAATCACACAAGTCTTCTCTCTCCGCTCTTCATTTTTGATTACACCATCCAATTTCATTTTTTGTATAGAGAATATCTCTCGTAGGATTCAATACTCAATGCGCTTTATCTTCTTATATTATTATTTCCGTTTGTGATAACAATTTATTCTCTCCCCGAAAAACCAAAATGTTCAAAATGGTCCCGGGCGATTACTATTTAATATTCCAATCGTAATTGCGAATAACCATCCTGAGAAAGCTACGTATACCCATAATAAAATTAAGCCAAAAGTCTTATGGCTTTTATTCTCGTTTCGATATTCATCTAGAATTGTTTTGAACTTAGCTTTATAGGCAAAACGGAAATAATTGAAAATAAGCAAAAGAAATGGTGTTAGAATTTTAATAGCAAATCCCTCCGGTACCAATAGACTTCTAATAGATGGTTCTATAAAACATATTAGATTAATTATAGAATACAAATTGAAAGTTATAATTACTGACATTAAGAAAATCACTCGAATTTCAGGTTCCATATACCCCCCTCTGCCCACCATGAGCATTGAGAGATAAAATCTATAGAAAATATTTTTGTATAATCGAGTCATAATATTATCTCATACTTGTCCAAAATAAATATTCTAAAAATCGTTTTGGATAACAAGCATCAAAAAAACATTTTCTTTTCTATTTGTTAAAATCGGAATTTGTTTGACCTATTATTTTAATTCGATATACTAATTTTTCTCCGGCGCTATATCATGCAAAATTATCGGCGATTTCCCCCGGAAAGGAATTTGTCCGGTAATTGCTTTCACAACCGCTAATTGCGTTTGAGGGTCGTTACTGTAAGCATTAACCGATGCACCGGCCCGTTCGAAATAACGCAGGTGAACGTACGGATCGCCGTATGATATGGTAATTAATTTTTCCGGCGGCAATGAGCTGATCAGCCAAACCATATACGCTTCGGTATCGTTTAATATTTTTGAACTAAACGGATTGAACGGAGAACGAACAAAAGCATAAATCATTTTGTCGTATTTATCGGTTTCACTCAACGAAGCGTTTTGATTCTGGCTCACAAATTCAGTATCCAAAATGAAACCAAGATCTTCTAATGCTTTGAAGGTCGTTTTGAAATTTTCCATTTCTGCATGTCTGCTGAAATCCGGAGTTACAATCTGAAAGAGTATGCGTTTTCCCTTTGCTGGTTTTATTGGGATGCAATTTTTTCTATTGGCAACAAGTGTAACTGCTCTCTCAGCAATTTCTTTTGCAGTCGAGGCTCCGAATTCTTTCGATCCAGCCGGCAACTCTTGAAATTGCCGGTAATCTTTTTTCAAAATTCCTAATCTTTCTTTCAAAGCCCAGACGCGGCAGACCGCATCATCCAAACGCGATATCGGAATTTCATTTCGTTTTATTTTTGCTTCAAGCGAATCCATGTAGGCATAATCCGGCCATAGAAGCACGTCAGTACCAGCCGCGAAACATGCAACCTGAGAAGACACCCGGTCGGGATAATACTGTTGAAAGCCGCCCATCTCGAGAGCGTCTGAAATTACAACTCCTCTAAAACCCATCGTACCTTTCAACAAATCCATTATTAATTCTTTTGAAAGAGTCGCCGGTGGAAAAAATCCGTCGATTTTTTCTTTTTGATATTGTGGAAGCCGAATGTGGCCAAGCATCACCGCATCGGCGCCTGCATTGATGAGTTCCTGAAAAACTCTGCCGTGTTTTTTCCACCATACTTCCATCGGCAAAGAATTTTCGGTCGTGATCATGTGCTGGTCGCGATAATCGACACCGTCACCCGGAAAATGCTTTATAGTAGCGGCCACGCCGAGTTGATGCATAGCTTTTATTTGCTGTTTCAACATTTTTATTGCCAAGCCGGGATCGTCGGAAATACTTCTTGTAGTAACGAGACTATTGAGCGGATTCATATTTAAATCCGCAACCGGATGCAAAAGCCAATTGAAGCCCAACGATCTGACTTCGGAAGCAATAGTTTTTTCATAGTTGTACGCCAGGTTTGTATCGCCCGTGGCACCGACAGCCATCAGGTTGGGCATTTTACTCATTCCATTAACATTTGATCCGACACCGCTCTCATAATCTTCCTGAAAGACGAGTGGAATTTTACTGTTCTCGCTGTATGTTTTTATCATCTGTCGGATAACTGAAGCCATGGAGTCGGGTTTTGTATTTCGGCTGAGAAGCCAATTTGCTACGAAGAAACCTCCAACCGGATATTTTTCGAACAAGGTTTTGTACGATCCTTTTCCGATTTCCATTTCTTCTTCCGGATTAGTCCTCATGACCATGGTCTGTCCGATTTTTTCGCGGAGGCTCAAATGTTTCCACGATGTATCCTGAGGCATCCATGATTTTTGGTCCGCCGTTTCATTTTTAGGAGATGCATTCCAGCCAAACATTAGTAAAGATGCAAGCGTGAGTAAACAGATTTTTAATTTCATAATGTCGATATTTTGATTATTATTGATTCAACTAGATAGAAATTATTTTTACAATAAACGAAAATATTAATTTGAATACCACAAGTAAAATACAATTACAGTGGACATTTGTTTTCAAGGAGCTAAGCTAAATTGTATGCCGACACGAATGGCATTGCTGTTGCTTTCTCTGGCCGGGTTGTGTATTTCCATTTTCTTCGTGCTCATGGATTCAGCGCACAATAGCGGGTTGAGGCAAACAATTATGAAAGCATGCCGGCTGAACGATGATTCATGCCGAATTCTTTTGAGAGCTCCGGAAGCACGACTTCTCCGAATACCGAATTCGGTTGTGGGAATTTTTTATTACACTTTTATTCTTTGTTCAATCAGCACGCAATCAGCATTTGATAGTATGCATGTCTTGCTTGCGCTGGTATCGGTGGTGACTGTTGCGGTAGGAATTTATCTTTCGTATGTTCTTATGCAGAAATTGAGAAAAGCTTGCGTCTTATGTTTAACAGTTCATGGAATTAACGCAGTTATATTGATTCTCCTTATCATCGCGTAAAAGACAACGTCGAAAATGTCGTTGTGTTTTGTATTGTGAAATGATTTTTTTGTTCTGACGTCTTAGTGCTTAATGACAACATATTCATTTCGCCATCACCATCTTTTTAACTGCATGCCAGTTCTGAGTACTCACACGACAAAAATATAACCCGGAAGACACTGTCGCTCCGTGATCGTTTCTTCCGTCCCAAGTGTATTCATAATAACCGGCTTCCCTGGTTTCATCTACGAGTTGCTTCACGATTCGTCCAAGAATATCGTAAATAATAACTCGTACTTCCGATTGCTTCGGTATTTCAAATGCGATTTTCGTTGTTGGGTTAAACGGGTTGGGAAAGTTGTCGTAAAGATAAAATTCCTTCGGCGCTTCAACCGTTACCAATATCTCCTTTGTCCATTCCTGAGTAACCGGTTTAATCGAACTTAAGCGAGCCTTGCGTCCATCTTTTTGCAAAGCCGGTTTATCAATACTCGTGATTCTGAAATTAAGTTTCTGTTCTTTTCCAACCGGTGCGCCTCGTTCTACCGAGAATGTGAATTCTGCATCCTTCGTTTTTTTTGAGAGAATATCGCTGAGGACGATTGTGGTTGAATCAAACCTCATCCATTTTGGCGGATTATTAATTTCAACCGTTACATTCTTCGCCGTGATTTCTGCGGAATTCTCCACCGTCAGCGCAATAACGTTCCCTTTTGAGTTGTACGGAATTTGATTTGACTTCTGTGTCTCACCGGCAATGAGAATGAAGGGGAAACACAAAATGATGATGGAAAGAAATAATTTCATACGTTCCTCAATAGTTGTAATTTTTTCAGATGCCACTCCTTCCGCCTTCACTTTGTTTCGGCGAACAAGTCCGGAGTTTATTATCTATTTAAATTTATATCTTTCAAACAATATTCCGTCCTTCTGGGATTTGATAACTTATCAATCTCAGGCGGAGAGTCCCCCTTTTTCGCATTTTCCGTTGCCGGGGGACGATATCTTTATAGAAACAGCATAATAAAAATTCATAACCCCGCCTAAAAAAAATCTTTCGGCTCTTTTCAAACGTCGTAACAACAGCGGGGTGGTATCTTTATGATTATATGGAAATATCATGGTTGTAACACAAACTCAACTACATTATTCGTCAATAAATTCTGCGACTTATCCAACTGTGTTGTCCCGGATTTTATCCTGAACGATAAATTCACCGGCAATAATTCTTTTGTTACTATTCCGTTCACTGTCGTGCCGATCTGACGCCATGATCCGGAGTAATAACTTGCCAGTGCGTTATTCACCGGTTGGTTTTGTGAGTCGTTTACTTTGATAGTACACAAGACTGTCGAATAATTCACAATGTTATTCGTTGAAATATCCTGTGCTTTATCGAGCGAGATATATTCATTCGTCATCCTGAATGAATAATTGTTCGGTAAAAGTTCTTTCGTTGCTATTCCGTTCGCCGTTATCCCGAAGCTTCTCCATGCTCCGGAGTAATATTGAACCGTTCCCTGATCTATCGGATTTCCGAGACTATTCAATAGTTGAACCGTTGCATTCACAGTCTTGAATACAACCGTGGCATTTGTTCCGATATTCTGCTGTAAATCTTTACTCGCATAAGCATAGCTCATCCTGAACGAGTAATTGTTCGGCAATAATTCCTTAGTCGCGATTCCGCCTGATGTTACCCCCAAATCTCGCCATGCACCGGAATAATACTGCACCGCTCCAGTATCAATCAAAGCTCCCTGACTGTTTTGTAATTGAACTGCGGCATTTACTGTGTTGAATACAACCATTGGGTTGGCACTTAAATCCTGTTGCTTATCATTGCTGGCAAAAGCGTACGTCATTCTGAAACTATAATTGTTTGGCAACAACTCTTTTGTCGCCACACCATTTGAAGTAATGCCAAAATCTCTCCAGGCGCCGGAATAATATTGCACGGTTCCTTGATCCCCCGAAGGGGCAGGGATGAGATTTCCCAGACTATTTTGCAATTGTACGTTTGCGTTAACGGTCTGGAATACGACGATTGGGTTTGTACTTAAATCTTGCTGTTTATCTTTGCTTGCAAATGCATAAGTCATTTTGAACGAGTAATTATTTGGGAGCAATTCTTTCGTTGCAATTCCGCCTGATGTAATTCCGAAATCCCTCCACGCTCCTGAGTAATACTGCACAATTGCTGTATCAATCAAAGTTCCCTGACTGTTTTTTAATTGCATGTTTGCATTAACGGTCTGGAACACTACAACCGGATCAACACCGATATCCTGCTGTTTATCCGTGCTCGCATAAGCATAAGTCACTCTGAAGGAATAATTACTTGGCAACAGTTCTTTCGTGGTGATTCCGTTTGTTGTTGTACCAAGATTTCTCCAGGCGCCGGCATAATATTGCACTGAACCGGTATCGATTAGTATTCCTTTGCTATTTTGAAGTTTTATCTGTGCATTCATAGTTTGAAAAACAATTGTATCTGTTCCCACAGTTACATTTGATTTTGTTTGCGTGACGTACTCGTAAGTCATTCGCAAGCTGACAGTTTTTTGTGTTGTGTTGACGGTGAAGGTGCCGTCGTTATTATTGACAGCGTCTTTCCAAGCGCCTTCGTAGTATTGGAGTGAGCCGGTGGTGAGTGTATTATCGACACTATTGATAAGTTTAACAGCGCAACCTGTTGGTGGCGCTAATTTCGAGAGATCTATGTTGATTGAGCGTTGTTCGTTGGGTAAATAGTAATACAGCATATTAGGATAATTATCAAAAACTAAAACTTTTCCGTCAGGTGGAAGTTGGAGTTTTTGGATAAGTTTGCCACTTTTGCCATCAAAAATATCAATTCTTCCAGGATGATAATATCTATCTGACTCAGTTTCATGATCAGGATTCACCGGCGTTTCTTCGATAATTACATATTTACCATCGCTTGATATTGAACCATTGGCAACTGGAGGAAATGGAATAATTGCATACGTGGTATCTCGATCAATATCATATACTGCAAATTTTTTATCTGCAAGGTTCATACTTGGATATAAAAACTGTAAAAGAAATTTCCCTTTTTTACTATCATCTACATCTTTGTATCCCCCCGGCACATAAATATCTGATAATTTTTTATTAATAATTAATTGTTTTGCAAGTAATGAATATTTTCCTATCGCTTGGGCTTTCTGATTATTCCTATTCTCCATGTATAAATAATCGCCATCATCAGAAACAGAACTAATAGATGTTATCCAAGCTGGCAATACTGGAAGGCTGTCTACGAGTTTAAATATTGAAGCATCATAAATTGCTGTCTTTTGAAATTTGAAAATATTACTCCACGAACTTGAATAATCAGATCTCAGAAAATCTGTTGACCATGTCACGTAGAAAACATTTTTGACAAGATTAAATACGATTCCATCAATAATGCTTTTACCATTTCGGGCCAGATGATTAAATCTTGAAAATGACTGAACCTTGCCGATTTTTTGGGAGGAATCTTGTTCGATTAGTTGATTATGAAAAAACTGAACTCTACCAATTTTTTGTGAGGTATCTTGCTCCGGGAAACGATGAAGTGGTGCCTGAATTTGGTGTGTATTTAGCACGTCAATAACAAAAATAGGATAATCGCGATCACCTACATCTCCAAATAGAAATAACCAACTTTGGGTCGGATCCCATGTAATATCTCCATTGAAATAACCATAATCTGAATAGAAAAGGTTATCAACTCCACTTTGTAAATTAAATTGCCAGATCTGAATTGTGGAATCATTTCCCTTATTGTGGTAATAATATGGTTGTGCAAATACTGGCATCGTAAAAGAAATTAGTAAAATCAATTTAGTCCAAAAACTCTTTTTGATTATCATATTGCCCTCATAATTTTATTACCAATCTGGATGAAGATAATAGTTATAATATACATCGTCTGCATAGTCTCTTGATGATATACATTTATCTTGTTGTTTTTTATTTTTTCCTACTTTATCATTACTTCTAACCCATTCGCCTGCTTCATCTTTTATGGGATCGCCAGGCATCCAATCCCAATACCAGCGAGTATATCCTCCGTTATATTCACAATAGGCTTCAATGAGCTGTTGATTATACGGATCCTGTGAAGATAAAGGATTATCCTTGGCTGTTCCCGTCGAATCTGGATAATATAAATGATATACTGCTGCATCACCAAGTGCAAAATTAAGCATATTCTTTCCACATCCAACATTCGCGGTCCAATTCCATATTACTTCATCATCAGACGGCTTGTTAATTTGCATTACTCCGATATCATTTGGATCGCCACCTTGAATCGGTAAATTTGGTTCTGAATTGCATCTTGGTTCGTAATATCCAAAATGATTAAAATTACTTTCCATGCGTGCTATTGCCTCATATTTAGTTCCATTCAATGTAGAAAGCATTGTTGATAATGACGGATTCTCACCTAATATTTCAAACTTATTATTTTGAACATTTGTCGGTAGGGCCTTATTTTCTTTTTCTAAGACAGCATCTACAGAAAGTTCTGTTTCATCTCCACCACGTATACCGGTTTTCCAATCAATTGGTAATGGTGTTTCGTCTTTAGCATCTGCTTCAAGATAATAATCTTTTCCTTCACCATATCCTTGAGTATAATCAAGGACAGAACCTGGTGGCGCCCATTTGACTGTGAGTTGATAATGATACTTTACTTTTCCTTTATAATTTTTCACCGTAGCAGTGATTTCTTTTAAGTCAGGCATTTTAGGTGTACCATCGATAAAGAATTCATCTTTTGGAATTGTTACTACCAATTCCGGTTTTAATTCTACCTCCGCATTTACAGAACCCTGTTTTGAATTTTCAAACTGTCCATCCCCACACGTCTCGCCATCCTTTATTTTATTTTTCTTTTCCCCAAGGGATGGATTCCCAGACGTCCCTTTCATCGACAATTGAAGTGCGTCCTGTTTTTTTGTCTTGTCGCCGGGTTTATTATGGACAGAACCTAACATTCCACCGCCGTTAGCATTCACTCCGACCTGTATTTTTACTTCCGTGCCTGTGCTATCTACTGTTGTGTCGGCAACAAATGTAAACGGCTGCATCACATCCTTGAAATAATTTCCAGATGCTCCGCCTACAACTAAGTGACCAGCCATACAGCCTTCTACAGTCCCAACTTCGAACAATTGATCCGGAGGAAACGCTTCAACCGTTCCATCTTTATAACGTTTCTGAACGCTCACTATTGCTTGTTCTCCGGGGTGTAAGGTGTCGGGATTAATCTGAACATCTAAATCGTACTTGGTACTTACAAAAACTTCTTTTGCATCTCTATTGTATGGAAAATCAGGCTGCTTCGCCGAGATTTTTAATTTCCATTGGCTTTCATATGTTACATCGAATTCAGATCCGTCTGCGATATAATCGATTCCAACATCCCGGAGCGTCTCGAATGGTATATTGCTTAATTGCTCTCCTTCTTGTCCATCCGGAGAAACGAGATGTCCGTGCGGCCCGTTATAATCCTGCAGTTTCGGAGTAGTCTTTTTCGATTGACTGATTTTTAATTTTTCTTGTTGATCTTTACCCACGACGCTGCTTACTATGATATCTCCATAGTCAATTCCTTCATAAGTTAAATTGATATTCAAAAGAATCGGTGTTGTCGGTGTAATTATATTTCCATCCTGATCCCTTAAATCAGCAGTGATATGTGATTTCCGTTTATACGCAATTGTATCGGGACTTGTATATAATGTGAGAAATGAAATACCTTTCACCACAACCGTCCCAGTACCAGACCTGCCATAAAAATCCCAAACACCTACTGGGACCATAGTTTCCCGTATTGCATACAAAGAATCTCCATCTGCTACATAAGTTATTCCGGATCCATTCGCTACTTGGTATGGAACATTATAAATCTCCGCGCCTTCTGTCCCTCCTGGATCGCATAAGTATCCGTCAATTGCTTGCGGGTCAGAGAAGGTTTTTTTTATAGAAGTAACTTTTAGTTTATCTTTTTTTACCTTCTTTTGTAAAGGCGCCGGCACGATACGGTCAGTCGAATTATCAGATGCATCCGGCACCCACATTGACAATATAGTATTGTCTGTTGATTCAGTCACATCCACATTATTTTCATCTTTTGCCTGAACGAATACAGTGCCACTTTTACCAGCGAGCAGAGTATCTGGTTTTACAACAACTTCATAATGATCGATTGTGTTGATAATTGTAACACGTACCATCAAATCAACATACCATGGCTCAATTCCCATATCTTCAAAATCAAGTTCGTACGTCGAGCTATCCAATTGCGTCTGAATAACCCCATATTCAGAACCTGTAACATCACAATAGTACCAGGTAATTCCTATATCGATATTCGAACCGGCCTTATAAGTGGGCGATCTCCAATTAAATCCGTGATGCGAATTTGCATCCCCCACAAGTAATATATTGTCAGGCGATCTCATTACCAAATCGATTTGTGCCGCGGCAGCGCCATCGACAACCTCTACATAAACTTTGCCTCTCGATGGCAGGTTAATTGTAGATTGTATTTTAGGAGTCTTTCCAGTACCGTTTATTTTGGGAAGTTTATTATTCAAAATGCATGTGGTATCGATAATCATCTGTTTTTGTGGTGATATCTCCACTCTATCCTGAATCCGAATTTGGGCACGGAGAAATTGAACATGTACAAAAAATGAAATAATTCCAATGAAAATAATTTGAAAAATAAATTGACCCATTAAACTATGATCTTTTTTAAAGATTGCGGAAGAATCTTTGCGAGTGTTCATAAGCTCATAGTTCTCCTTGACATAAATAATAAGATGTAAATGAAAATAAATTCATTCTTTCTATCAGGTGGTGCTTTAACTCTATGTCTGTTCATAAATATGCTTACTCCTCTTTACTAAGAAGTCAAACATCATTATTTATTTTGACAGAAGTTGTTGCTATAAAACTTGATGTGCTGTTGCTTTTCAAGGATATGAAAAACTTGTGAAGTTGTCAATAGGTAAAACGAAATATTTTTATAAAATTCGTTAAATTATATCCTCAAGTTTTATTCCATGCTCGCATAATAACTCATAAGCTCTGCGAACATGATGCAGCGTCGTTTTTAAATTTCCAATTGCTATTCGAATAGTATATTTTCCATTCAATTTTGTGTGTGATAAAAAAACTTCGCCGCTTGCATTCACTGCATCGAGTAACCGTGTGTTGAATTTTTCGAGATACTCTTCTTTGTTGTTCTCCGGCGTGTAAGATGGAATATAACGAAAGCAAACTACACTAAACGGAGTCGGCGCTAAAATTTCAAACCGCGGATTATTTGCAATCCAAGAGCGGAGTTCCTGAGCCATAGCGCAATGGCCTGCAATTCTCTCGCGTAATCCTTCTGCCCCGAAATATCGCATCACCATCCACAATTTCAGTGAACGAAACCGGCGGCCGAGTTGAATCCCGTAATCCATATAATTTACGACACGATCTTCTTCCGGCGTTCGTAAATATTCCGGTATCAGACTGAATGCCCGGCGTAAGATATCCGGTTTCCGGCAGTACAAAACGCTGAGATCAAGCGGAACAAAAAGCCATTTGTGCGGATTGACGACAAGCGAATCCGCCCAGTCGACTCCTTCGAACGCCCAACGTTTTTCCGGAAGCATTCCGGCAACTCCTCCGTAAGCGCCATCGATGTGCAGCCAGAGATTATATTTTTTGCAGATGTCGGCGATTGCGGAAACCGGATCGACGCTCGTCATCGATGTCGTACCGATAGTTGCTACAACACAAAACGGTTTCCAACCTTTTTCAATATCTTCTTTTATTTGTTTTTCAAGAAGATCGGGCCGCATTCGAAATTCATCATCGCATGCGATATACTGCATGCCGGCCTGGCCGATGCCGAGCGTGATCGCTCCTTTTTCAACCGATGAGTGGGCATGTTCTGATGCATACAAACGTAAAAGCGGAAGATCTGTCCGGCCGCTCATTCCTTCTTCCCGAATATGCATATTCAAAGCTTCACGCGCCGCCGCGATTGCAACCAGCGTCGAGACCGATCCTGTATCGTTTATGATGCCGAAAAAATCTTCCGGAAGATTGATCAATTGTCGGAGCCAATCGAGCACCGTTTGCTCCAGTTCGGTTGCCGCAGGCCCTGAACGCCACAACATTCCGTTGTTGTTCAATGCAGCAATTAATAACTCGCCAAGAATTCCCGGGCCGCTTGAAGTGATGCCGAAGTAAGCAAAGAATCCCGGATGATTCCAGTGCGTCATGCCGGGTACGATGATGGATTGAAAATCTTCGATTACTTTTTCAAGCGGTTCACCGTGTTCCGGCGCCGCCGCTGGAAGTTTTTCTCTGATTTCTCCCGGCTGCATTTTGGTAAGAACATCGTTCTTCTCGGTGTTGCATAAATAGTCTGCGACCCAGTCGATCAACTGATGTCCATATTTTTTAAACTCTTCCGGGCTCATGTCGCGCGACTTTTGAAGGATCGATTCCATCTGCTCCATTTATCTATTTCCCTCCCGGTTGAATAACAAATAGTTTTTCAGGATTTTAATTTTCCAATAATGTTCGTGTTGTTTTCATGGATTGTTTTATTGGAATGGTCATTGGTTGTTGTCCATTAGTTCCAATGGTCGTGTTAAGATCCATTTTATTATCATCGCTTACAACAACTCCTTGCACGGGATCAAAGTAAAACTTTCCTTTAATTTTTCCTTTCCCGTCTGCGGTCATGCTCATTCCCATCATGTTTCCTTCACCGTTGATTTTTATTGTTCCTGTGTATTCAATCACGATACAGTCGTGCGAAGCCTTTTTTTCTTTTCTCTTAACAGTACAAGTAGTCTTTGAGTTGGCAATCATTTTTATCCCGGATTGAATCATTGTATCTATATTGATTGATGTCCACTGCGAGCCGGCAACCGCAGGTTTAGAAGCGTCCAACTGATGTTCCCGGAATGTCTGTGCGCGCTGGTCTCCTCCGCCCATCGGAATTATTATCATTGAATCGAGAATTTCTTTTGCCAATATTTTTCCTTCTTTCGATATGGTGGTTCGGATGCGTTTTCCTATAACTGCGCCACCGACAATCGTTGTGTCTTTCATCGGCGATTTGAGGCTCTGGGTCGACGAGTCGATTGCTCCAATGTATGTAATGTCACCCTCGGCGTTTACTTTCTCAATGTCGAGGTGATATACGAGATTGGAATTGACCGCCATTTTCATTTCTTGCCCCATCATCTCTTGTGTAATCGATGTTGCCGAGACCAAACCATACCGATATGTTTTTCCCGTTGAATATTTAAACGTAAGTTCTTGTGCCGAACATAACGTACCTATCATGATGAGAATTGTGGTGATGAATAGTTTATTCATAATTGCTCCGATGGATTTGATGTGTGTATGTTAATTTGACATTATTATTTTATTCTGTAATTGTGGCGATTGCGATTTGCGATGCATAACGCCATTTGAAATATCTATATGAAACGTATGTTCTCTGATGCGCCATGATGCCAAAATATTCAACGCCCGGGAAAAGCAAAATTTTAAATCGAACATACTGCAGAACCAATCGTGCATAAATATTATTCTGAGTGGTTTCGACATATCGTTAAAAATATATCACAAAAAGTCGGTAGTAGCAACATGGTCGCATTGACAGAAAGTATCCCGTTCTCTATATTGTTTTATGCTAAACCCGGAAAAATATCGGTTACTCTATCCTTATATTCACACAGGCAGAATCTGGTTCAATCATGCCGCTACTGGTCCGCTCTCTTCCCGCGTCACCGATGCAATCAAGCAACTTCTCCTGATGAAAAGCGAAAGCGAGATTGACAATTTTTTCGATTTCACAAAAACATATATTGAAACAAAAAAACTTATTGCCACATTGCTTAATTGTTCACCGGAGCGCATCGCATTTGTCGACAATACTTCGAACGGATTAAACATCCTCGCTTCCGGATTGGATTGGAAGCCGGGCGACCGGATACTATTAAACACCGTCGAATTTCCGTCCAACGTTTATCCATTCTTAAATCTTAAAAGTAAACGTGTTGAAATTGATTTTGTTGCAGAACGAAACGGGAAAATCGAAATTGATGATATTGTGAAAGCGATTACACCGCGCACGCGATTGCTTTCAATCAGTTTCGTTCAATTTCTCAACGGCTTCAAAGCGCCGATGGAAGAATTAGGAGCGCTCTGCAAAAAAAAGAATGTCCTCTTTTGCACAGACGCGATACAAGGACTCGGAGCAGCGCCGCTCGACGTACAAAAAGCGCAGGTTGATTTCCTTTCGAGCGGCACCCACAAATGGTTGATGGGTTTGCAGGGTTTCGGTTTTATTTATCTTACGGAAGAATTACAACAACACATTCATCAAGCGTATCTCGGATGGACAAGCAATAAAGATTTTTTTGGTAAATTTCTGGAATACTATATTCACCTCGATCCGACCGCCAGGCGATATGAAAATGGCGGTTTAAATATTTTCAGTATTCAGGCGCTTCGTGAATCTCTTTCCACATTACTGGAGATCGGCATCGAACAGATTCACGAACACTTAATTTATCTGACCGATCGTTTGTCGGAAGGGATGAGAGAGTTGGGTTTCGAATCGCGAACGCCATCCGATTCAAAAGAACGTGCAGGAATTATTTCTTTTGAGGTTCCGGATGCGGAAAAAAATTTTAAATCACTCAAAGATGAAAATATTATCGTATCCTCACGCGAAGGATTACTTCGGGTTGCCCCTCATTATTACAACAATGATGATGATGTGGAAAGATTTTTATCAGTTATGAGCACGATAGTTCGTAGAAGATAAAACTCGAGAGAGTCAAACAAGTTTTGAAGAATATGAGGGAGTGGTAAATTCAACTTGCTCGTAGTGCGCGATATTTATATTTATCTCGCTACCGTTGGATAAAGTTTTGCTCCTATTGTCACAAGAAGAATAGTTGAAATAATTAATACTAAAAAATCGAAAAGAATTCCATGCACACTCGATCCGCCGACGAGCATCAAACCTCTCAGCACATCCACTTCGTATGTTAGCGGGTTTATGTTGGCAATGACTTTTAGCCATGGAGGCATAATAGAAATCGGATAAATGGCATTGCTCGCAAAGAAGAGCGGCATCGTCATAATCTGACCAATTCCCATAAATCGTTCCCGTGTTTTAACGATGCAAGCTATAATCAAGGAGAAGGTGGAAAATAACGCGGCTCCGAGAATGACCGCAAGTAAAATTCCAAGAAGTGATATTGGATCCCAGGAAAGCTTTACACCGAGCAATAATGCAAGCAAATAAATTATCACGGCTTGCGATACTGCCCGAACACCGGCCGAAACAGCTTTACCAAGAACCAATGCCGCGCGTGGTGTTGGACTCACGAGAAATTTATGAACGATGCCGAGATCACGTTCCCAAATTATTGCAATTCCATAAAATATTGCAACGAATAAAACGCTTTGCGCAAGAATACCGGGAGCCATAAAATCGAGATAGCTAAGATTTCCGGTCGGGATTGCGCGGACACGGCTGAATACTTCCCCGAATACGAGCATCCATAAAGCGGGTTGAGCAGCTCGAGTTAGAAGCTCCGTCGGATCATGACGCAGTTTTCTTACTTCAAGCTCTGCAATGACAAAAGTTTTAATGATAAAATTAACGATCCGGTTAAAAACCTTTTGTTTTTTCGTAATCGACAGATCATCCAAGGCGTTTTGCAGTACGTCTTGTTCTCGAGATGTCTTTAAAATTTTCTCTCGTTTCATCGTCTTCAATTTTATCCCCGACGTAGTATTCAAATACTTTATTAAGAGTGACGCCTTTTCTGCCAATCGATTTTTTCAATGTCGCCGGCGTCCCGACCTTGACTATTTTACCATGGTTCATTATCGCAACATTATTGCACATCGAATCAGCTTCTTCCATGTAATGCGTCGTCATGACAACGGTTGTTCCTTGTTTCGAAAGTGTGCTGACATATTCCCAGACCGTTTTTCTTGCAACAGGATCGAGTCCGATAGTCGGTTCATCCAAGAAAAGGATATGCGGATTGTGAAGAACCGCTTGTGCTATCTCCAGCCGGCGTATCATCCCACCCGAATAACTTCGAACGAGATTGTCGGCGGAATCTGAAAGTCCCATGAAGTGTAACGAATCTTTTATTTTCTTTTCTCTCTCGCGGGCTGGAATATCGTAAAGCTTTGCAAACACGAGGAGATTCTCATAACCGCTGAGACTTCCGTCAGCCGAAAGAAGTTGAGGGACATATCCGATTACGCGCCTGACGCTGAGAGCATCGTGAACAACATCATGGCCGGCAATCATTGCAATTCCCGAAGTAGGAGGGAGAAGTGTCGTTAACATCTTAAGCGTTGTCGTTTTCCCAGCGCCGTTCGGGCCGACAATTCCAAATACTTCTCCCATTTCTACACCAAAGGAAATCGAATCGACCGCGACAAAATTCCCGAATTTTTTTGTCAGATTATTTACTTCGAGCAGCATGTTATTCCCACACTTTTTCTCCGATCGCTTGATCGAGTTCATACCTGCTGATGACATATTGGTACAACGCGTCGATTTGCATTAACTTGACTTGTGAAAAAGAAGTTTCGGCATCGAGCAAATCCAGGTTTGTAATCGTGCCCGAATTGTAGCGTATACGCGCTTGTTCTAAAGCGCTCCGCGCCTGCTCGACAGTTATATCCGTCGTCTTCAGCCGATCCATGCTCGATTTCTCATCGGAGATACTTCTTTGCACATCGGATTTAATTTGTTCTTCTACCCCATTTTTAAAATCTTCGGCAACGCGGATGCCGGCGTTCGCTTCTTCCTCCATATTTTTCACCCTGAATCCATCGAAGAGCGGAATCGCCAATTGAAGGTCTGCTACGAAATTACCGCGAAGCGGAGTCGGGTCAGGAAAAAAACCATTCTTCAACCCCCACATAAGCGATGCGTTAAGCGCGGGATTATTCGCCGCTGATGCGACATTGTATTGCATCTGCGCGCTGTTCAATTGGTCGTTAGCGATTTTCATTTCGGTACGGTTATTCAGAGCCAGTGAAATGAGCGAATCGGTTTTAAGCGCAACTGTTCTCTCGGTGAATTCGCCTGAAATGGTTACAGGTGAATCAGGAGGGAATCCGAGAAGTCGACGAAATGCGACTTTCGCGTTTTCTAAATTATTTTGAAGATTGATCTTCGTGTTTTCTGCGGAAGCAACTCGTACCTGAGTCGTAAGCACATCAAAATCCGTCGAAGTTCCCGCTTCAACTTTCTTTTTTGTCATTAGAAGATGATCATTCAAATTTTTTATTCTTTCATCCTGAACCTGAATGCTCTTCTCAAGAAAAAGAATTGAATAAAATGTCTGGATGGTCCGATATGAAAGGTCTCTCTTCGCGATATCGAGCCGATCCTGCGCAGTCGTCACCTGACTTGCGACGAGGTCGACAGATTTGGATCTCTTGTTAAAATCGAATATCGTTCCCTCGACCCCAAGATATTCGTTCCAGCTGTTCAATGGATAAAGTTGGAAACCCATGCCGCCGAATGAAATAGAAGAAGCCGGCCCAAGGCGCGCATACGTCAAATCCGCACTCGCATTCGGATAATAACTGCTTTTGCTTACCTCCATTCTCGACTGAAAAATATCTATCGAATGAACAGCTTGCTGAATATCCGGATTTTTCTGAAGAGCCATTTGAATCGACTCTTGAAGAGTGAGCGCTTCCGTCTTCGGGGCCGGATTTATATTTGAGACGGTCTGCGAATAAACAGTCGTCGTTATCAATAAAAATATGTTTGATAAAATAATATTAAAAAAGGGTTTCATCATTTTCACCATTTCATTATTCACGTTTTAATCACTCCATTGCGATCTTTGGAGCGGATTTATTAACTTTCTTTATTTTTCGAAGGAAAAGAATCGGCACAACACACAAAAAGGTTATCATCGCTGCAATGAAGAAATCGTCATCGACAGCGGAGACGAAAGCCTGCAGGGCAAGATGCGACGCCACGAGGCCCTGGGCACGCATGGTTGACAATGCTGATATTCCGCCTAATGTGTGTTGCGAAAACATTTTCAAACCGGAATAAATATTTTGTGTCATCGGCGACGATTGATTTATTGACCCGCCGTAAATTGTCATATGATAAACTGTTCTCATTGTCAGTAATGTTCCCATCAAAGCCACACCGAAGCTCCCGCCGATTTGGCGTAAAACATTAAAGAGGCCGGATGCCTGCGCCATTCGCTGTTTTGGAATGTCGGCAAGCGCCATCGCACTCAACGGTGTAAATATAAATGCCATTCCGAAACCTCGCAGGTAGAGCGACATCATTATCGAAGATGTTTCCGAAAACAACGACAGGTTACGATTTATAAAAAGACTCAACGATAAAAATGTGATTCCGCAAAAAGCAGGAATTTTCGGATTTAACTTATCCGACAGCGCACCTGCAACAGGAGCCATGACTGCAGTTATCAATCCGATCGGCAAAAAAAGAGAACCGGCTTGAAAGGCAGTGTAACCGAGTCCGTTCTGTAAATAAAGTGGAAGCAGAAAAGTGCTTCCGAACATTCCCATTCCGAAAATAAACAAGACAAGATTCGACATTGCAAAGTTGAAATTCTTCAACAGACTTAAATCTATCAAAGGATGACGGACATTTAATTCGACGGAAAGAAATAATACGAACCCAACTATGGAAATCGCGAAGCAGGTTAGAATGAAGGGTGAAGTCCAGCCGCCGGTGTTCCACTCTGCATTCCCGTCTGAAAGCGCGAGAAGAAGAGAAGTCAAAAATATCGATACCGAAAGAAAACCAAGAATATCGAATGAACGGGATGTTGAAGTTTTATATTCACGCTGAATTACCAGAGTTGCGAAAATGCCGACGAGGCCGACGGGCACATTGACATCGAAGATTGAGTGCCATGCAAAATTATCTATGAGATAACCTCCAATTGACGGGCCGAATGAAACAGATGCCGCTGCTGCGATCGCCCAAAATCCTAATGCCACTCCGCGCCTTTCGACCGGAAATTCTCTCGTTACTATTGCCATACCTACCGGCATCAGCAAGCCGGCACCAATGCCCTGGATTACACGGAAAAGAATAAGTGCACTCTCATTCCATGAAAGCGAACAGAGGAATGATCCAAGCGTAAAAAGAGAAAGAGCTGTCATATAAGTTCGTTTGTAACCGAAATGATCGGCGATCCAACCCGAAGTCGGCAGCATAATCGCCATTACCAGAAGATACGCCGTCGCAACCCATTTCACATCGTCGACTCCGATGCCGAATGTCGCCATAATTTTCGCGAGCGACACATCGACGATTGTTGCATCGAGAACAGCCATAAATGTTCCGATCATCACGTTTGCAAGTACCCACCATTTGTAGGATGGATGTTCATGATGCGGAACTCCAAGTCCGGCAGAAAGTGATGAGCCGTTCTTTCTATTTAAAAGGTCTCCATTGCCGTTCATTTATATCTCTTTGATTCTTCAATCATTACATTTTTCTTTATTCCGTCATGGCAAATTTCGAAATACCGATCTCTTTCTTTCTTCGGAGAAAGAGAATCGGCAAAAGACAGAGTATCGTAATTCCACCAGCAACCAGGAAATCGTCGTTGACTGCGGAAACGAACGATTGCTGCATGACGTGACTGATGATAAGAGCATTGCCCCGAATGTTGGACTGATACATCGATCCCCCAACTGTGTGCTGCGAAAAATGTTGAAGATTGTATATTACATTTTTGAAAACCGGAGAATACTGATCTACTCCTATCCCGTATATTGTATTATGATAAATAACTCTCCTCATGAGCAAGGTGCCGAAGAGCGCAACTCCGAAACTTCCGCCGACCTGGCGGATGACATTAAATAATCCTGATGCCTGTGCCATCTTGTGCTTTGGAACGTTCGCTAGAGCAAGTGTGCTTAGAGGTGTGAACATCATTCCCATTGCGAACCCGCGCAAGTATAAGGGGAACATAATCTGCGAGTGCATCGAGAAGAGTGAGAGAAAATAATTCAGATACATGCTTATACCTAGAAGAACAATCCCAACCGCGGCAGGAATCCGGGCGTCGACCTTGTCAGATAGATAACCGGCAATTGGAGCGGTCATTCCCTGAAGTATTCCGGTAGGCAGAAAAACGAGCCCTGCCTGGAACGGCGTGTAATTCAATGAATTCTGTAGAAATAACGGCATTAAAAACGTACTGCCGAACATACCAAGCCCGAAGATGAACAAGACGATGTTCGTTATTCCGAAATTGAAATCCTTCATGAGCTTCAGTTCTATCAGTGGGTGTTTGACGTTCAACTCTACGAGAAGAAAGACAATAAGCCCTATACCGGACAGGATAAAACAGGTAATGATGAATGTCGATGTCCAGCCGCCGGTGTTCCACGATGCATTTCCATCCGACAGCGCTAGAAGAAGGAAAGTCAAAAATACGGCAACGGAAGCAAAGCCGAGAAAATCGAAACTCCGTGTGTGCTCGGTCTTGTATTCACGCTGGATCACCATTGTTGCAAAAATCCCAACTAGTCCAACCGGCACATTGACGTAAAAAATTGTATGCCATGAAAAATTATCGATCAAATATCCACCTATGAGCGGACCAAACGAAACCGAGGCCGCGGCTGCGATAGACCAGAAGCCCAATGCAATTCCCCGTCTCTCTTTTGGAAACTCGCGTGTGATTATTGCCATACCAATTGGCATCATGAAGCCTGCTCCAGCTCCTTGAATTATGCGGAACACGATTAAAACATTCTCGTTCCAGGCAGTCCCACATAAAAACGAACCGAGAGTGAACACGGCAAATGCTAAAAGATATGTTCGCTTGTAACCGAAGTGATCGGCAACCCAGCCGGATGTCGGAAGCATAACCGCGAGCACAAGGAGATACGCAGTCATCACCCATTCAATTTTGTCAACTGTTACTCCGAACGATGCCATAATCGTCGGGAGTCCGACGTTAACTATAGTCGAATCGAGGACAGCCATGAATGTTCCGATCATCACATTTGCCAGCACCAACCATTTATAAAATTCATGGGTTTGGTGAAGCACCGAGACTTGATTATCCGACGAACTTGTACTGCGCATGCGAGCCATATTCTTACTTAATTCTCACTGATACTTCGACCGACATTCCGGGCCTTAACACGGGTTTGATTCCGTCTGTTGTGGAAGGTTCGCCAATTGAAATTTTCACCGGTACACGCTGGGTAACTTTTGTGAAGTTACCTGAAGCATTGTTAGGTGGAATGAGAGAGAACTCCGAAGCCGTATAGTTTCCGATCTCAAAAACTTTTCCGACAAACTTCACTCCCGGATATGCATCGACATCGATTTCCACTTGATCATTTATGTGTACATGACCGAGCTTTGTCTCTTCGAGATTGGCAGTAACCCAGATGTTGTGAAGATCATATATAGTGAAAACCGGTTGGCCGGCTTGAACGACATCTCCACCGAGAACCCACCTCTTTGCAACAACTCCATCCATAGGGGCAATGATCGTAGTGTTCTCCAGTTGTGTTTCAATAACTCCAAGTTGAGCACGAGCGGCAGAAATTTTCGACAGCGCTATCAAGTGTCCCGCGCGAGCGCCATCCAACGCTTTCTGTGCATGATCGTATTGTTCTTTCGTGACAACGCCGTTTTTATATTGAACCTCGGCCCGGTGGAAATCCTCCTGCGCACGATCAACATCTACTTGAGCAAGCGGCAGACTCTGCTGTGCAAGTTCGAGTCCGGCTTTAGCTGAAATCTCTTGAGCACGAAGGTCGTTGTCGTCGAGTCTTACCAAAACCTGGCCTGACTTTACGGTATCACCTTCGTCGGCACCGAGATACACGATCCTTCCAAGTATTTTTGTGCTGATGGAAACTCTGTTTGCATCGATGTATGCATCATCGGTAGATACAAAGTTTTGCATGTTCATGTACAAAAAGAATCCGCCAATAGCCACTAGACTCAGAACAACGAGCACCGGTATAATGACACGCTTTTTGCGGAACAGCGGAACATCGTCGATGTCTTCATCGTCCTCTCCGCTTTTTGCTGCTTTGGCGGTCTTCAAAGTTGGTTCTTGTAAATTTTTGTTGCGATAGTCGTTTGTTTCCATCACTATATTTCCTTCTTATTTTCTTTTTCTAATTCCATTTAAAATTATATCTATTATAACCTTTGTTGCTTGTTCCAGAGTGCGATAAGTTTCTTCATCCAAATCCTTATCGATTTTCTTCAGCAGCCACGCGCGCGGTCCATAAAGCATTTGCATAATGGCTTCAGCCGATTGTGTTGTATTAATTAGGTCGAATTCTCCATTCTTCTTCCCAAGTTGGAGTATTTGGTGAAGTATTTTCACTTCCCTCTGTTGAAAATCTTTGTAGATTTCAATGAAAGAGCTTTTTGTTTCATTCGGTTGTTGGAATCCGAGAGCACGTAAGTTGGCAAGTTTTTTAAAATGCTCGACTCTTTTCATTGCGTAATTACGAACCATGTCGGATGCAGGGATTTTTTTTGCCAGACTGTTTTCGATTCCGCCGAAAAATTGATTGACTTCCTGTTTGATCACTTCTTCAAAAAGACTTTCCTTTGTGGGGAAGTAGTAGTAGAGCGATGCCTTTCCCATGCCGATGTCGGCGGCTATTTCATCCATCGTAACTTTTGAAAATCCATAGTAAGCAAACCTTTTTCTGGCAGCTTCCAGGATGACCGCCTGTTTTTCGGTTGAGAATTGTTCTGTCATAATTTTTGTTTTTACGACCTTTCAACTATTCCAGTATATTGGTCGAAATATATAACAAAAAAAGCATTAAAACAAGTTCCTGAAAAAACTTTTACCTAATCATATTGAGAAGTATTATGAGAGAGAAATGGATTTAAACGAAAAATCTCCGGCAAGATGATATAACTTGTATAACTTATAAAAAGAATGCGATTGTTCACTTTCAGTCACGAACGAAGTGCATTACAATGTACGTGTTTACATTTATCACAAAACTTCAACCATCTTATTATTATCTTCGGTGATCACATAACGTTTTGACACTTTCGTACCATCACCAGGATCGTAGCTCAATATAAATGACGGATCTTTCGGAATCTCCGCGTCGTTCTTTTTGAAAGTGATCCAGCCCGGTTCTTTTTTCTTCATTACTTCCTTCGGATAGTAAATAACCGAATTAGCTTGGGTCGATTCAACCGATATAATTTTTACATTGTCACCCTCGTTTACAAAATAACAACTGAATTCATTTTTTTTCCTTATGACACGGAGCAATCGAGGCAGAAAAAAACCTAAAGTAATTGGTTCCAGTGGCGGCGGCGTAATAGATTTAGAGACTATGCTTTCCTGATTATTCTTAGTCGGTAAAGGAATGTTTGGTTGTGTAATGTCTGTTGGATTTAATTCAAATGGATCGGATGGCTGATTTGCTTTATGTTCTCCCCAAACATCATGAACAACTCTTGAATCCGGAATTTCAATTACAGGTGGAAGGGGATCCGGCTCGTCCGAATAGATGTGGTTAGGATTCTTTTTTCGATTAAACCACAAATCGAGTAAAGAAGAATGATAGCTTGTCACCTTATCTTTGCGAAGCATGTACACAGCCAACATGGCTCCCGCAACGAATCCGCCAAGGTGTGCCCAATGCGCGATTGCGTCCCCGCCACTAAAAACACCGCCAATGTCGCTTAACAGGAAATAGAATAAAATTATCCAATAAGATTTGACTGAAGCTTTGAAGAGCGAAAACCACAACAACCCGATAATATTAAGACGAGCCACTGGAAATAAAACCAATGACATTCCGATGATGCCGCTGACAGCCCCGCTTGCCCCGATGGCAGGGCCGCCGCTAATTATCACATGCGATAACGAAGCACAAACTCCGACTCCAAGATAAACCAATGGATAAAGTTTATTTCCGACGACTGAATTGACAGCATTCCCAAATATCCACAGAATATACATATTTCCCAATAGATGAAAAAAGTTCCCGTGCAAAAACATAGTACCGACAAGTCCAATCGGATTGAAATCATTCAGAACCATTTGCTCGATTACGTCTTCCGAAAGAACGTGGGTGATTTGAAAAATAAAAGCTACGGAAGTAATGCCTATGATAATAGGATTTGCAATAGGCGCGTAGGCATAATTAATATTCAACTTGGTTGGAATAATCATCTTAAGCTTTTCCTTTTCATAAAGTCGGTTTTAGAATAATTCACAAATTTCAAACGTATTAATTTTCCGATTTATCGTCAGCAACAATAAAGGCTGTACATTCTTATCACGGCAAACTCTTTTCGGCTTAAGCCCGGAAGGCATTATCTTTAATCAAAATATCCCCAATAATAATATGTTGTGATATAGAGCACGTTTTGTAATTTTTTTCTTATTATTTTATAATTTTAATATTCTGCGAGTATAAAAGAATTTATCGACAGTTGCAACTATAAAATAGTTTTGTTTGAATAATTTCACTGAAGTACTACGATTAATATTCCGATATATCTATCATGAGTGAGATGCGTTTACTAATCGTCGATGACAGTGAAGACGATGCGATGCTTGTGGTACGCGAGCTTCAACGAGGCGGATTTGAAGTCTTTTGGAAGCTTGTAGAAACTCGCGAAGCTCTCTTGTCCACTCTTCAACTTGAAGAATGGGATTGTATCGTATCAGATTATTCGATCCCGGGATTCGGCGGATTCGAAGCTTTGAGTATCGTAAAAACCTCCAATCTCGACATTCCCTTCATCATGATATCCGGAACTGTCGGTGAAAGCATAGCGGTTGAAGTTATGCGCCGTGGAGCTCAGGATTTTGTTCTAAAGAATAATCTTGTCCGCCTGGTCGAAGCAATCAAACGCGAACTTGCAGATGTCGAACAACGGCGTCAGCGAAAGCAAGCAGAACGATCTCTTCTCGAGAGCGAAGAACGCTACCGGACGCTTGTGGAAACTTCGCCTGATTCAATTATACTCACAGATCTAGACCTCAATATTTTATTTTGCAATCAGAAAGCCCTCAATAGCTACGGTATTCAGAGTATCGACCTGGTACTCGGGAAAAACATGCTCAGCATGATTCATCCGGACGACCTTCCTCACGCTAAAGAAATGTATCAACGTTTGATCGAGTCAGGCACTATTCACAATATTGAATTAACAGAGATCGATATCTTTGGAACATCCAGGTTAATAGACATCAGCGCTTCTATGCTTCACAATACCGAAGGAAAACCTTTTTCAATCATTCATATTGTTCGCGATATCACGGAGCGTAAACGGCTTGAACAACAACTCATTCAGGTTCAAAAATTCGAAAGTATCGGCACACTCGCAAGCGGGATTTCCCACGACTTCAATAATATACTCAACACCATCAGCGGTTTTGCAGAACAGTTGAAAGTCTCGTGCACAAACGAAGAAAAAGTTTTAAAATATGCCGGCATCATAGAAAGCTCTGCGCAGCGCGGAATTGAATTGACCAAACAATTGACAGCATTTGTTCGGCAAACGAAAAAGGAAAAAGGGCCGGTTCATATCGATGAAGGAATCAATGAGATTCTTGCTTTAATACATGAAACTTTTCCGGTCAACATCAAAGTTCGAACAAATATTGAAAATAATCTCCCGGCTGTTTATGGAAATAAAACAGAATTATATCAAGTCTTTCTAAATCTTGTAATCAATTCACGCGATGCGATGCCTGCCGGAGGAACAATTATGTTCACGGCACGGCAAACTTGTCTGCCTGACAGCGTGACTCCGATCGGTGGAGTCGATTCATTATGGCGGGACCGGCAGGGCATTGAAGTCTGTGTCAGCGACACCGGCACAGGAATTCCGGAAAGCATCCGGATGAAAATATTCGATCCGTTTTTTACGACAAAGGAAGCCGGGAAAGGAACCGGTTTGGGATTAAGCATCGTTTACACTATTTTACGCGATCATCACGGAGCGCTTATGCTCGATAGCGATATCGGCAAGGGAACAACGTTCCGGATTTATCTCCCGATCGCATCGTTAATGCCGGAATTAGACCAAGTTTTTGTCGACGGCCAGGGAAATGGTGAAACAATTCTTATCGTCGACGATGATGAAGCAATCCAACAACTTTGTCGCAACATTCTCGAACGTGCCGGATATGAAGTTTTAGAGGCACAAGACGGCGAAGCTGCAATTGAAATTTATAAGAATTCGAATAAAAAAATATCTCTGGTAATCCTTGATCTCGTAATGCCGATTATGAATGGTAAGGAAGTTTATGAAGAATTGGCAAAATTGGATCCTGATCTCAAGGCTCTCTTTTACACGGGATTTTCTCATGAACATATTCTTGATTTACTCCCAAAAGAAAAACGAATTCGGATTTTTCAAAAACCTCTTCGTTCAGCGCAATTCCTCAAGATGGTTCAAGAATCATTAGCGAGAAAATAAAAGAGATTGATAGTACAGCTCTCGCTATTAAATTTTTTTAGGAGTTCAAACCTTTATTTCCTCATTCTTATTGCTGCTGCGATTTGCCCCAACGCAATTCCTCCATCGTTCGGCGGGACGCGCTGATGCCAGTACGGTCGGAATCCTTTTTCTCTAAGCGCGAGGATTGTCCGTTCCGTCAGATATTGATTCTGAAAACAACCGCCACTCAACACAACTCTCTCCAATTTCAATTTTTCCGCAACGCATACAATGATCTCGACTAAAGTGTTATGAAATTTCGCGGCTATAATTTCTTTTTCTAATCCTTGTGCCGACTCAAATACTATTCGGCGAATCATCGGTTCCCAATCGACATAAAAATCGATGGGGGAGTCTGATGATTCATCATATTTGAATTCCTGTGATTGAATATCGTGCGTCTTGTCGACGATTGAAAATCGATATGATTCTTTTGTGTCGGCGTTATGAGCGGTGAACTCAAGTTCCATTGCTGTTTCGCCTTCATAATTTGTTATCTGACGTAAATTGATAATGGATGCAACGCCGTCAAACAACCGGCCGACGCTCGATGTTATCGGTGTATTAAGATTTTTTGAGAGCGAAGTTTGGATCACTTTTAACTCTTGCTCGGAGAAACACTGCAGGATTCGATTCGTTTTATCACTGAACAAAGCGTCTCCATTCATAGCATAAAATAATCCGAGAGCAATTCTTCGCGGTTCACGAATTGCTTTCTCGCCTCCCGGCAGTGGAAACCGTCGGAATGTGCCAACACGATTGAAACCTGCATCATTTGCAATGATGAATTCGCCGCCCCATACAGTTCCGTCTGTTCCAAAACCGGTTCCATCCCACGCAATGCCGAGAACTTCACCATCCAGTTTATTTTCTGCCATGCACGAAGCGACATGCGCAAAATGGTGCTGGATGGAAGTGACAGAAAGTCCCAACGTTTTCCCATATTTTGTGGAAAGATATTCTGGATGGATATTTGTGATGCATTCAGACGGAGAAGTGTTGTATAAATTTTGAAAACTCGAAATTACATTTTGGAATGCAGTAAACGCTTCATTCGTTTCAAGATCGCCGATATGTTGACTTATAAAAACATTTTCTTCGACATTCATTGCAATTGTATTTTTCAAATGCGCACCAACTGCGATGTAAGTTTTTTCCGGTTTTGACGAAAGGGTGATTGGAAGTGGAGCAAACCCTCGTGCGCGGCGCATCACTAATTCGCGGCCCATGACGAGACGGACGATAGAATCGTCGGCATGACGGAGGATCGGCCGATTGTGAACAAGAAAAACGTCGGCGATGCCGTGTAAACGTTTGAGAGCTTCATGCTCATCGATGCAAATTGGTTCATCAGAAAGATTACCGCTCGTAGCGACAATCGGGATTTGAAGAGTATTCAAAAGAAGATGATGTAATGGAGTGTATGGAAGCATGAGGCCGAGATAAGGATTTCGCGGTGCGATTGCATCGGCTAAAACTTTTGCATTGTTTTTTTTGGAAAGTAAAACTATCGGCGCTTCCGGTGACGAGAGCAATCGTTCTTCAAGTGAATTGATTTCGCAGAGCTTTTTTGCACTTTCGAGAGAATTTACCATGACGGCAAGCGGTTTTTCCTCACGATGTTTCCGGCGGCGTAAAAGATCGACAGTAACCTGATTTCGGGCGTCGCACACGAGATGGAATCCGCCTAATCCTTTAATTGCTGCAATCGCGCCGTTGAGTAGTAACTCTGTTGTCTTTTCTAAAGCTTTTTCTCGAGTTGCGAGAACCACACCATCTCCGTTCCACAATTCCAGGTGAGGGCCGCATTCCGGACAAGCATTTGGTTGCGCATGAAACCGGCGATCTGCAGGGTTTTCATATTCAGCGTAACAAGCCGGACACATTGTAAAATGCTTCATCGTTGTTAACGGACGGTCATATGGCACGCCTTCGATGATTGTGAAGCGCGGCCCGCAATTCGTACAATTTGTGAATGGATATTTATAGCGGCGGTTTGATCGATCCAATATTTCCGCAAGGCAATCCGGGCAGGTCGCAATATCCGGAAGCACGAATGCTGTTGGAGTTCCTTCAGTTCTGCTTTCACGAATTTTAAATTTCGTATATCCGATGGGATCAAGAAACGATGTTTCCATACTCTGAATGGACGATCGCTCCGGTTTTTCTGTGCCTATTCTGAGAATAAACTCTTCGAGGAGTTGTTGTTCACCCTCAACTTCGATGAGAACTCCTTGCGGAGAATTAACAACCCATCCCGGTAAATTCATCAAGGTTGCAAGTCGATAAACAAAAGGCCGGAAACCGACGCCCTGCACTGCTCCGTGAATGACAATATGAAGTCGTTGTTTCATTATTACAGTGTAGGAATATTTTTAAAGATTTGCCAATAACAACCGATTGTTCCTTCATATTTTTCAGATGCTCATCGCTTTTTTACAGATGCAATCGGGAAGGTGAGATTGATTTTTAAAAAATATTTTGTATTATGTTAATGGTGCGTCTTTAAATTCACTGAATCCATTTTCCTTTCTTAAGGAGGAACACTTATGCGTAAGTCGATTGTAATTCTTGTTGCGTTAATGCTGTTAACCGTTTCATACGCTCAATCACAACAATTGAAGGTTGCCTCACAGGGAGACAAAGCCGTTCTGTTCACGTTTAGCGGATTAAATAATCTCGGCGCTAGCCTTTATCAAGGTGGTTTTGGAATGAAATATTTCATGGCAGATAAAGTAGCTCTCAGGGGTATGCTGATTGTCGGTGCAGACGATAAAACTACAAAAACAACACCTGAGACTACTGACGATGGTCTTACTATTGGAATCGGTTGTGCAATAGAATACCATCTTTCTTTGGCTTCGAGTGTAAGTCCTTATATTGGCGGCGGGATTTTCTATCAATACTCCTCGGAAACACAAGACCCCGGTTCTTATAAATCAACGGCAAATAATCTTGGATTAGGTGCTTTAATTGGCGTCGAATATTTCTTCAATCAAAATTTAAGTCTGTCGGCTGAATATCAATTTGGGCTTTCATCAGCCAGCAGTACGGCTCCAGAATCACCCGATCAAAGTGAATTGAAAATTGGTTTTCACACATTAGATCTGACGCTTTCTGTGTATTTTTAAAATCTTAAATTATTTAGAAGAGGTGTTAAAAATAGGTTTTTATTTTTCAACATAATCTAATAAGGAAGGTCACCTTCAGCAGAGCCATTGCCGAGCGGGAGGTGACCTTCGAGTAAATACTAAAATCTTTATAGAAAAGAATTTTCCTAATCCGTTTTTTTCTTAACTTGTTTTATCAACCAATCACACCATTTTTCTATACCTTCCATTGTTGTGCAAGAAGTTTCAAATATGAGAAGTTTTGGATTGATATTAACGGCATTATTTTTCAATGTTTCAAGATTACAGCCTACGTAAGGGATCAGGTCAATTTTATTAATAATCAAGACAGAAGCATTTCGAAACATTGCCGGATATTTGAGCGGCTTATCATCTCCTTCGGTTGTGCTGGCCACAACTACTTTAAGTTCTTCACCGAGGTCATAATTTGCCGGACAGACCAGGTTCCCAACATTTTCAATTATAAGCATGTCAAGGTTGGGCAGATCGAGGTTCTCCAATGCATTTCTGACAAGTTTTGCATCGAGATGACAACCACCGTTCGTGACAATTTGAATTGTAGGAATTTCGTATTTAGAAATCCTTTGTGCATCTAAATCTGTTTGAACGTCTCCTTCAATAACAGCAATCCGGATTTTATCGCGAAGTCGTTCGAGAGTTCGTTCAAGGATACTGGTCTTGCCGGATCCGGGCGAACTGACGATGTTAAAAACAAAAAGATTATTCCTTGAAAATAGTTCACGGTTATTTTGAGCCAGTGCATCATTTTTTTCGAGTATTTTTCGTTCTATAGTTATAACACTCATTTATTCTCCTCCACATCTACAATTTCAATTTCGTTTAAAAGTAATTCATTTCCTTTCAGCATCAAAACATCGGTACTGCCACATTTTGGACAAACAAAAATTGGTTCTTCGGTGCCGAATATTTCTAAACATTGCTTGCATTGCAATTCCACAGGAACTCTTTCGATTCTCAAAGGTACACCTTCCAACGGTGTACCTGCGGTTATGACCTGAAAACAAAACTCTAAAGAATCGGGCACGACGCCGGCCATTTCACCGATAACCACATTCACACTTTTTACTTTTATATTATGGTTATCTGGAAGGTGCTGGCGCACGATATCCACCATATCTTGTGCTATTGATAATTCATGCATACTATTAATCTGAACAAAATGTTTGCAAGGCTAGTTCTAATTTATAGATTTCTTCCATTGTGTTGTAATGTGTCAATCCTACCCGCACCATCCCATGTTTAACATGGCCAAGTCGATTCATGATCTCGATTGAGCAATAATTTCCATGGCGCACATAAATCCCAGCATGAGCAAGTTTTTCAGTTATAACATGTGGTGTGATTTCTCCATGAACGAAAGCAACGGTCGGTACGCGCATGTCAAATTTGCGCGGCTCAAGAATTCCCGTGACCAGAATGTTTGGAAATGTTTGCAGCATTGAAATTAATTTCGTCGTTAGACTTCGTTCATATTCTCTAATTGCCTCCATCGCACGCTCGTAACTCCCAGCTCCGGTTTCCTTGATGTAATCCATTGTTGCACCGAGACCATAGATCAATTCGTATGGCAGGGTTCCCACTTCCCATCGATTGGGTGGATCTTTTTGTGCCGGACGAACATTATAGACTGGAAGTGAAGAAAGGAGTTCGTATCTTCCCCACATAATACCAAGGTGCGGGCCAAAAAATTTATAGCTTGAACATAGTAAAAAGTCACATCCGATGTCCTGAACATTTACCGGTATATGAGGCGCACTCTGACCCGCGTCGACAATATGCAGCGCTCCGACGGAATGCGCCATTTGTGCGATCTCACGGATCGGGGTAATTGTTCCTACGGCATTCGATGCATGTGTTGTGGCAACGATTTTCGGTTTTCCTTTTAAAGCTTTTTTAAAACTTTCCAGGTTCAAGGTACAATCTTCAGAATTAATATCAACCCATTTAATATTTAATTTATATTCCTCTGCAATGCGCAACCAGGGTGCAATGTTGGCATCGTGGTCGAGCCGGGTTAACACAATATCGTCTCCTGGAGAAAGAGTGTGCGCCAAAGCCCGGCTAAGATGAAAAATCATCGAAGTTATATTTGGGCCGAATACAATCTCATCATCATTTGGTGCATTGAGGAATTGCGCAACCTTATTCCTGGTGCGGCGTACCATCTCGTCGTTTTTCAAGCTGGTCGGGAACAAACCGCCGGAATTCGAATTCATCGTCTTGTAGTATTCTCCGACGGCGTCGATCACTTGCTGGGGTGTCTGTGTCCCGGCAGGATTGTCGAAATAAATCGGAATGGAAGAACTATCACTAGAATTGAATAGCGATGGAAATTTCTTTCTTTGAGTCTCAACATTGAAACTCATTCGGTATTTATCCTCCATATTCAGTTATAATAGGTATCGGAATGTTTTACGCAGAATTCAATCAATCACGACATCGGTCTGATGCGCAGCTCAATACCTTTCACAGTTTTGAATAATTTCTGAAGTTGTCCGGTATCCGTATTCCCGAAATGATAAGGGTAAAGGATTTTTGGTCCGAACATTTTTACGGCGTTGATTACTTGTTCGGGTGTCATCGTGTATGGTTGATTCATGGGCAAAAATGCGATGTCGATGTCCTGCAGATTTTTCATTTCAGGAATATCTTCCGTATCGCCCGCAATGTAAATACGGATGTTGCCGAATGTCAGAATGTATCCGTTATCTCGGCCCTTGGGATGAAACTGCAGATGGTCTTTAGTCGTGTTGTAAGCAGGCACCGCTTCGATTGTAATTCCCTCAACAGTTTTCGATTGTCCATTAGCAAGAACGATTTCTTTTCCCGATTTATCTGTGATTGCAGGATTGTGTATGAATATTGTTGCTGGATTGGATAAACTGGAAATGGTTTTTGGATCATAGTGATCGAAATGTTCGTGTGTGCAGAGAATAATATCAGCTTTTGGAGAATGCTCCGCATCGACGTAAGAACTGACCGGATCAACATAAATATTTTTTTTCTGAAACTCGAACAACAGAGAAGCATGACCGAAGAAATGTATCAGTAACGGTCCATTCTTCGTCGTGATGGTGTCGACAGGTTTCGACGTTTGCGCTGCGATAGCGGACGTTAGTAATGATACAGCTATGAGAATAAGAAATAATTTTTCCATATTTCCTCCACCGACTGGTTTTACATCGTAAAAATTATGCAAGAAGATAACCCCAGACAGTCACCTTCCGGTTCACTGAAGCATTATTTTTTATGAAAACTTCTACGAAAGGTCCCATAACCGGAACACGGACAACATACGATACAACCTTATTTGGAGTTCCGTCCGATTCAGGACCCGCTACTTGGAATTGTGTTAAGCTTTGAGGCGACGGTATGTTTTCTTCAAGATTGGCATAATTCCGAGTGGTCAGTAAACCTTTTTCATCAAATCCGAATTCGACGCCAAGGTCCATCGGCGGTTGAGAAGGATCTTCGTGTGTATAACGAACAACGACATTGATATACCTGAATCCGGTGATATCATTATAAGGGGGAATGCTGAGTTCAGTCCCCGCTGCGACTTCGGTCTCCAACATGAGCCGGAGAACACGCGTTTGAGCAAGATCGCCTATTGGCATATTTGTTTCCTTTGAGTTTGTTTAAGAATAACAAAATATAACGAGGAGTGAATTCAAATACTAATGATACGACTCCAAGGATATCATTTTTTAAAAAATGTTTTAATTCCTGATTAAAATCGAGTATAATATTATAAACACTGCCTTTTTATCATGATTATTTTGAGAATTTATTGTGTTTCCTGTTTTTGTACAAACCATTCAAATTCCGCTTGCAGCGTAAGATTTTTATGCCCGTCATATACTTCGACTATTACCGGTATCAGTGATCTGCCTTTTTGTGTTAATTCGTCTCTCACCCGATCTTTTTCTTTCTCGTCCATCTTAGCTTTGGTGATTATTTTTCCTTCAGCCGGTTTTCGAAATTTTATTTCAGCTTTTCGCACGACAGGAATGATGTTCGCTGTATGAGCGCTAAACGTTCGTAAAAGAAATTCTCCGCTAGCTGCTTCTGCCAGTGCGAATTGCACGCTTGCATGAATTGTCCCGAGGTGATTAAGGAAATGATCCGCGTAATCCAGCTCTAGTAAAAAATTTTCTTCTTTTGAAGATTTAATTCCAAGAAATGCATTGAAAGGAAGTTTTGTGACATCCATAATATCATTTATCCTTTTTGAATAATAAGTAATTCATTTTAATCAAATTCTATTTTATAAGAGTTTGTTGACAAAGAAAAACTACTCGACATTTATTCTGTCACCATGCGATGGCGGTCGTGATACAACAATAAATTCGATTTCATCAGGAGTTTCATTCTTTACATAATGTTTCAAACCCGGTTTAATAATAATGGCTTCATTTGTACTAACATGGATGCATTGATTATCGATCTCAAAAGTTGCGCTTCCCGACACGATATAGAAAAACTGTTCTGCTTTTTCATGATAATGCAATTTCTCGGAAGTTCCGGGAGGCATTTTTTCTTTTATTATTGAAAGGCCGTTGGACTTTAAGAAATGCCATCCATCGCAATTATCGCCCCATGTGTAATGATCTGCAGTAGCTGTGCTGACTTTTTTGATTAATTCTTCTTTCATTGTTCACTCACTAAACAAATTTCTATCCACCTCTGAAAAATTATTTATGATTTGATGATTCCACCGGCTGTAATCCACTCCAGTTGAATTTACGATTATTATTTTCCCGGCGTTGGAATTCTCCGCGGCAGTAATGCCAGTGACGGAATCTTCAAAGATCAGGACATCCTCTGGATTGAGATTCATGTGCGTAATTGCCGTAATGAATATTTCCGGATCGGGTTTTCCCTTTATCGATCCGTTATTGAAAATAACATCGGAACGCTGAAACCAATTCGATAAATTCAAATGTTTGAAATAAAACTCGACATTCTCAATTCCTGAAGCCGTAGCAATTGTGTGTTTAATATTTTTCGATTTTAAATATTCTAAAAATTCTATCGCACCGGAAGCCAATTCCCTTTTTTGTTGTAAAAATATTTGCTGATAGATGGTTTCTTTCTCTAAAATAAATCGTTGTATATCTTCGACAGGCAATACGCGGCCGAATACAGCATTGAGGATGTCTTTGTTATTCTTCCCATGGATTTTTTCGTCCTTCTCTCTGTCGTTCAATGAGAAATTATAACGCTGGAGAAAAATATCCCATGCTTCGTTGTGATATTTTGTATCCCAAAATAGAGTCCCGTTAAAATCGAAAACTACGCCTTTAAATTTCATGTCAGAATCGCTTTTTAATGTCCTGGTAAGTCAACGTGGATCAATCGCTGCTTTCTCGTGAATCAAAATATTTCATGTAATCCAATCGGGGCGGTGAAAACATTTCGATTGCCACCGAATCGTCCAGTACTTCCGCTTTGTGTGAGATGTTTTCCGGGATACACCAGCTGTCGCCTTTTTTAATTTCAAATTTTTTATCTCCAACATAAAGAATCATTTTTCCGGAGACAAGGTACCCTGTTTGTTCGTACGGATGACTATGAAGAGGTAAAATGCTACCGTTTGTCATTACAAATTCTGTCATAAGAGTTTTTTCGCCATGAACGAGCGACTTGATGAGAATTCCATCAATAAGCTCATAGTAGTTTTCTTTTGAATGATGGCTGATCATCTCTTTCCCGTTTTATAATTGTTAATCATCAATTATTTTTTCCCCTCATCAAGCCATTGCAGGAGTAAGTCTTTTTCCGGATCGTTCGGTTGAAGCTCTAAAGCTTTCTCGATATACGGAACCGCTTCTTTTTTTCTTCCTTGATAATATAGAGATGCAATTAGATTTTTATAGGCAACCCAATACTTCGGTTCAATTTCAATTGCTTTCTTGAATGCTTCAATTTCTTTTTCTTTGTATTCTTGAGCGCCAAGTTGATTAAACCGGAACCTGTACGCCATCCCTAATAAATTGTAACCGAGAGCATTTTTAGGATCACTCTTCAATCCTTCCTTATATTTTTCGATAGCTTCCTTGTACTTTCCCTGCTGAAATAATTTAATGCCTTCATCTAAATAGTTTTGGTTGTTTTTCGTTTGCGAGGAACATCCGTAAATACTCAGATTTACGACTATTATCGCAGTTACAAACAAGCATAAAAATAATTTCTTCTTCATTTCCTCTTTTTCTCCGTAAAGTTAAAATGTGAAATTGTCAAAATTATCAATTATAATATACGTAGAAAACTCAATGAAAAAAAAGATTTGTCCGAAGATAAGAGTGAATAGGAAATAACTGTACATGCAAAATTCGACAGAAATACTTTGGAACACCTTCAGCCGGCAGATCCGATTTTATATTCTATATCGTGTATCGGATTCCTCCGCCGCAGATGACATTCTTCAAGATGTGTTTTTAAAAATACATTCGAACATCGACTCACTGAAAGATGAAACAAAAATCCGAAGTTGGATTTACCAAATTACACAAAACACAATCATCGATCATTATCGAAAACAAAAAATCAAAACGGAAGATATTGATGCTGTCGATGTGAGTGAGGAAAAAGAAGAAGAAAATCCTGCGCAGGAAATCGCTGCGGGATTAAAAGATATGGTTGTCTCATTGCCGGAGAAATATGCGCAGGCGCTTCTTCTGGTTGAATTTGAAGGATTATCGCAAATTGAACTGGCAAAAAAACTAGGGATTTCCATCTCCGGTGCGAAGTCCCGGGTACAACGTGCACGCCAGATGCTGCGCGACGCTCTGATGCGATGTTGTCATTTCGAATTCGATCGATACGGAACAATAATAGATGTTCGTCCCGCAACTTGCTGCTGTTGTTGTAATTAGTGTTTTTAAAAAAACCTTCTAATATTTTGCGTCCTTCCTGAAGAACACTCGTCTTGATATACGAATTCATTTATGACTAATTCCGATTTCAATAAAATCAACAATCAAAATTCAAAGAAGGAGACGACGATGTATAACTTCAATAAAAATATGATTGGAGTAGAAGATAATGAACCACCCGCTTGTCAATGTTGCGGTCCGGTGAAAACAAAAGAAGCAACACAAAAAACAGGATGTAGTCCTCAAGTAACAAACTCGTGCTGCAAAACTACAAATGAAGAAAGCAAAAAACCGACAGCTTCCGGTTGCAGTTCATCGTGTTCCTGATCAACATGGAAGATAAAAGAAAGTGTGATTCAAAATGTCAAAAATAATATTTCCTGAAAAATTTATCTGGGGCACTTCTACATCTGCTTACCAGATTGAAGGCAGCCATAACAGCGATGGAAGAGGAGAATCCATCTGGGATCGATTTAGTCATGTGCCGGGCAACATCCTCAATAATGATACCGGCGATGTTGCCTGCGATCACTATAATCTTTTCGAAGAAGATATAAAACTAATGAAAGAGATTGGCGTGAAAGCGTACAGGTTTTCGATTTCGTGGCCGAGAATATTTCCGGATGGCGAAGGCAAACCAAACTATCGCGGCCTGGAATTCTACCAAAGGTTGGTCGGCAAACTTATTGAAAATAATATTACTCCTGTTGCAACTCTTTATCACTGGGATTTACCGCAAGCCTTGCAGGACAAAGGCGGATGGGCAAATCGGGATGTTGCATTTTATTTTGAGCAGTACGCACGATTTGTTTTTAAAGAGCTTGGGGACAAAATTCCCATTTGGATAACACTTAATGAACCGTGGGTTTCGTCATTTGTCGGGTATTGGTTTGGTTCTCATCCGCCGGGAATATCAGATTACCCGACGGCTCTCTCTGCAGCGCATCACCTACTCCTTGCGCATGGATTGACTGTCCGCGCCTTCAGGGAATTAAAAATGAAAGGGGAGATTGGAATTGCATTAAATCTCAATCCGGTGTATCCCGCTTCGGAGAAGAGAGAAGATATTGCTGCTGCCGGACGATATGGAGATTTTCTTAACGGCTGGTTTCTCGATCCAATCCTGAAAGGAAAATATTCTGAAAAACTTATGCAATGGCTTGCCGATAAAATGGTTCTTCCTGAATTCAAAAGTGGAGACATGGAAATAATCAACACAACGATAGATTTTCTAGGCGTCAACAATTATTCCAGCACTTGTGTATTGCATGACGCTGAGGATTGGCCGCTGCAAGTAAAATTCGCAAGCACCGGAAAACAAAGAACAGATTCGGGGTGGGAAATATATCCGCAAGGTCTCTATGATTTACTTTTATACTTGCATCATGAATATAATGGGGTGAAAATATTAATTTCTGAAAATGGAGTAGCCTTCAAAGATAGTATCGATGAAAATGGGAAAGTGAATGATGATGAGAGAGTGAAATACTTGCACGACCACATTGTTCAAGCACATCGAGCGATGAAAAATGGAGTGAATCTGTCCGGTTATTTCGTTTGGTCATTTCTTGATAACTTTGAGTGGAACCTCGGATACTCAAAAAGATTCGGGCTTGTTTATGTAGATTTCTCGACGCAAAAACGGACGATCAAGAAGAGTGGATGGTGGTATAAGGATGTCATCTTGAAAAATGGCATTGAAGAAGGAAGATAAGATCAAGTCGAGATCGTTCATCTGCCGAAATCCGAATTGGGCCAATATAGGAAGAAGATCAAGTCCGAGGTACGAACAAGACAAAGACTCTATTATTTTAAGGCTTAACGATGTCAAACTACGAAGAAAATTGATGAACCTAAATGAGCGCGTGATCTAATTCGTTTTTCCTACTTGATTTTAAGATTTTATTATTCAATCTTGAATGTCATAAAATGGAATTCAAATTCCAGACATCTCAATAGGGGAAATCAAATGGTTATTGTTGAAGTGTTAGGAACTCTCGCAGCAATAGGTACAACAAGTTCTTTTATTCCTCAAGCATATAAAGTTTTCAAAACGAAGAAGACCGAGGATCTGTCATTGGGAATGTTTCTCCTTTTCTGCGGCGGCACGCTGCTCTGGCTCGTGTACGGTCTCTTGATAAAAGCGTTCCCGGTTGTATTGGCAAATTGTGTCACATTTGTAATGGCGTTTTATATTCTTCTCATGAAAATCAAACACAAGTAGATTAAGTGATGGAAGTAGTTCATTTCTTCGCTCATACTAATAAATGATTCTTTTTAGAATGAACTTCATTGCTTGGTTGTCGAATAAACGGAGAGAATCGAGGCAAACCTTTAAGTCGATTATATATTTTTCTTAGACAGAATTGACGAACAACAAAAATTAATAAGTTAAAAGTAGTCGATCTGCAACATTCTCACTTTCCAATGTTTGTCCTTCCAATTGGAATCGTCTTAGCATAGATCTGCCGCAATCAACAAAGATTTCCTGTTCAAAGAGATTCAAAGGAACAGGTATATCGCAAATATAATTTCCTGATTTCTTGTGGCCATCAATACTCAATGCAACTTTAATTTCTCTTTTCTTTGCTTTCGCAATTTCTTCTAGAAGTTCAATTAGTCGAAAATCCTGAGCCCCATATAATATAGATTGACTATGAGAATAAGGAGGATCGCAATAGATTAAATCACCAGCTTCTGCTTGAGCGAAAGCATCCTTGTAGTCGCAAAGGGCAAAAGAAACGTTTCGTAATCTATTTTTCCATTCCTCTACTCGTCGTTTAAAAGCATTGACAGGGATGGGCATATGTGCACCACAAGGAGTTGACATATAACCGTCGGATTTCCGGAAACGTACAATACCGCCGTAGCACGCGCGACTTAAGAAAATAAAATCAGGGCCATTTGGATTTTTATTGTAAGATGCTTTAATACTTTCATATACTTCTTCTTTGGTTTGCCTACCTATTTTATTTCTACGAGTTGCATACCAATCAATAAGACCTTTAGGATCTTTCTTCAACATCATCCAAATTTCCATCAATGGACTAAAAGTGTCCGAACCCAATCCATTGCGAGGGGACATGGTTGCAAGCACTGCTCCACTGCCTAAAAACGGTTCAAAGTATTTGCCATAATCGGATGGAAAGTACCTTGTGATCTCAACGGCAAATCTTTGCTTATTCCCAACCCACTTTAAAAGTTGAGATTTAGGAGGATAATAAGTGGCGAATTTATTTTCTAAGGTTAATTGCATTCTTTCTTCTTAAATGTGTTTGAATATAATAAAAACTGTGCTAATATCCAAAATTGGGATATGCTATTTTCGGATATATCTTTATATGTATGAAAAAGACTTTAAATACAAAAGAATCTAAGATTTTGCTCGAAATGCTATATCAACTTCGGAGTTCTTCAGGTATTCGTCAATCAGACCTGGCTCAGATGTTAAAAGTACCGCAATCATTTATCAGCAAGATAGAAAGTGGTGAACGAAGAATAGATTTAATCGAGCTCCGAGCCGTCCTTCAATACTTAGATACTAATCTCATTGAATTTGTAACAGAACTGGAAAAGAGAATTAATGAAAGCCGAAAGTAAATTCCTTAATCAACCACTTGAATTCTGGGCAAATGTTAAACTCATCAGTCAAAAAATCGGCTATACAGAAAGGAAAACATCGAAGATTAAGGTTCCGACTTTTCATGAAATTCAACAGATGTATGCCGATATTCGTCTTGACTCCAGTAAGATTGTTGTAAACAATATCCCGACTCCCTTTGGTACTTTGCTCATTCAATACTTTCAACATCGAGCCTCATTTCTCGACCATAATGTTAAGCTACTGTTAATGGACAAGAAGAAAGCCCGGAAGTTTTTTTATAAATTAAAGAAAGAGCTGAAACCATCTTGTCCATTGCCGATGAATAAACAAACAGGTTCAAAAAAATCCTATGCGTTTTTTACTGGTATAATTAATATGTTGATCGAAGCAAATTCAGGCGGCTCTCCCTGCGATTACGATCCAAAAGAATTGACAGCCTTTACTGAAGGCAATTTTCCAATAAGGAGTTTATCTAGAAGAATCGATGGTGCTTTTCCAAATGTTGTCAATCCAATTGCTATCTGGGAAATCAAAGAATATTATTATACGACTACATTTGGTAGTCGAGTTGCCGATGGAGTATATGAAACTCTTCTCGACGGTTATGAGCTTTACGAGCTAAGAAATTCTTTAAATCTTAAAGTAAATCATTATCTTATGGTTGACGACTATTATACCTGGTGGACGTTGGGGCGATCATATTTATGTCGTATTTGCGATATGCTTCACATGGGTTTACTAACCGAAGCTCTTTTTGGAGAAGAAGTCGTCGAGCGAATTCCTCAACTAGTCAAAGAATGGACAATCCAATTATCAAAGAACAAAGTTTAAAGGTTTACTATTTTTGTAAAGGATTTTTTTCCTATGAGGATGTCTTCACGTCTTTGACTGTATCAACGTTTATGTTTTCCCATGAACGCCCGTACACCATCCAATCCGGGTGCATTCAGCGTATGTGGAATTGTGAGACACACGCACGACGCGACCGCCGAAGCGAATTCAATTGTTTTGAGATCGTCCCACGAATTAAGAAGTCCATAAATAATTCCAGCGCGGAATGAATCGCCGGCGCCGGTTGTATCGATAGGTGTGATTTTATATGGTTCGAATTTGTGAATCTCCCGGCCCGGCCGGGCATACCATAACTCATCATCTCCGAAAGTGAAAATAATTAAGCCATTGCATGATTCTAAATATTTTTGTAAGATGAAATTCATATCGGCATCAGGGTAGGCCTGGTTTCGCAACTCGTGTGAGATGATTACCGCTTCTGCATGTCGAGCGATGAAATCATCATACTTGCAATCGATTGTGACATAAGGTTTTTTATGCTTCACACAGAGTTTTGCGACGGTCAGCGATTCTTGTTTGAAATACGGATCGAGCGAAACCATCGATGCATTTCGAATATCTTCTTCCTCCGGATCGTTCCATTGTTTTTCACCACGATGGAACGCTGCATAATTTCCGAAGACTGTGCGGGAGTTTTTGTCGGTGATGACAACTTCCTCGGTACCGTATTTTTTCCGAAACGTCAATCGAGTAAGATCTATTCCATAGGGTTTTAAAAGAGCAAAGATCATTTCCGAGTTCTTCTCGTTCAGCCAGTTGCCGTCAAGTTTCGTCGTTTTTCCCAGCTTCGACAACATGATGCCGGAATTAGCCGCTTCACCGCCGATGGACGGGAGCGTGTTGCTTATTTCTGCATATTCATTTGATTTTGGGAAAAGAAAATCCTTGTCAAGAATATGAACTGTGCTTGCGGAGATCATACCATAAAGATAAACATCGTGCATAACCAATTCCTTTATTAGGTGTTATATTGTTATTTCTATTTCATTTCCTTCCGGATCTAAAACTATGCTTTCAAAATATCCGTCACCGGTTAAACGTGGTTCAGATTTTATTATGAATCCGTCGTCTTTCAATCGATTTGTTCTTTCAATTACTAATTCTTTCGAACCGACAGATAAAGCAAGATGCGCGAAACTCGTTCTCACGTCCACATCATTTATTTTTCGAACGTCTGGAGTTTTCATAATTTCCAATCTGGCTCCTGATCCGAAAGAAATAAAATATGATTCAAACGATTTTAATTCGTTTCGATATTTATTATTTGCAGTGCATTGAAAATATTTCGTGTAAAAGTCTTTTAATAACTCAATGTCTTCAGCCCATAAAGCAATATGATTGATAAACATAAGATTATCCTGCAGGAATTATTAAGCGATTGTGTAAAACTCTATTTCTTTCTGCAAATCCATAGCGCGCCGGGTGCCACTGCCCAGGGTGAAATGATATTTAGAAACTTAAATAGCAAAGCGCCGATTGTATTTAATTCCCATTTATTTTTTGCATGGCGTAGGAAAGGATAATCGACATATAATCCGATATTTTTGGGAGATCGAAAATCATCAGGCCTGCATTCTATGATTTCAAATTCTTCATCGTTTAATAATTTCGAGAATTGAGATATTGTATACCTATATTCTTCGAAGGTATACTCGATGCCTGATCGTTTTCTAATCCAGCGCTTCAACTCTTTTAACGGATTTGCAATAAGCCGGCGATTAAAATTCTGGATTGGTACGGTCACGAAAAATAAACCGTCATTTTTCAATATCCGACGGATTTCTTGAAAAGCTTTTTGCGGACCTTCTTGAAAATGTTCTACAACTCCAAGAGAGATAACTGCGTCGAAGTGTTTGTCCGGGTAACTCGTGTGGAGTACATCGCCAGCAGTAATTGGTATATTGGGATCGTATTCTTTGACAAGGCGGATTGCATCAGCAGCCAATTCGATGCCTTTAATATCATAACCGAGCCGGCGCAAGTAAATGACCCATCTGCCCAAACCACAGCCGGCTTCCAAAATTTTTCCTTCCCGTGGGAGATATTTTTGAAAGAATGGTTCAACGAGTTGGTATCGACAAAGTTCGATGCCGTCGTTCACCGTCTCGCCTTGCCAACACTGGCCGTGTGTATCGGTTGCCTGTACTTCTCTCAACGGATGGTACATGATATATGGAGTTGCCATCGTTTCCTCGAAAGAATCTGAAATTAACTTTAGATTTGCCGCAAACTATAAGGCAATTGTTAAAAATAATACCTACAAAATAATGGAAATGCAAATCACAAAATGTTTTCGGATACCGATGATACTTTCATGAAGACATTCTTCCATGTTCCAATTTAATCGCATTGCTCTTCATAATTTTAAAAAACGGATAACTCCATAACCAATCAAGAGAATGCCCACTCCAGAATTCAATATACATGCAAAGTGCGATGGTATAGATGCTTTCACAAGAGATAATAAAACTACGGCAATACCAAGGAATAATATCGTCGATAGACCGGCGGATAAACCAAAAATGAATAATTCGTTCCGATCATAATTATTCTCTATTGACTTTGCCGTGAATATGCCGGTCCAAAACACGATAGTCAACGGACTTGAGATGGTCAAAGCAAATGCAGATAAAAAACTGGACCGCAAATCGCTTGCGCCCCGGATTATTTTTGCTGTTGTTGAACTATCCGTCGAAAAACTATTTATCATAAACAGGCCGAACAAGATGAGGATAAGCGAACCGCCATATCCGAGCACATTTTTCATTTTTTTCTTTTCAAGTAATTTTCCAACACCAACAATTGCCAAAATAATGTAGATATAATCTGCAAGCACGACGGCTGCAACACAGGCAATTCCATCCTGCAGTGTCTTCTGCAAAGTCAGATTTGCTGCGAAGAAAAAAACCGGGCCGATTGCAATTTGCAAAATAAGTCCTGTCGATAAACCATTCGAAAATACTTTAAACAATTTAGCTCTCAGCATCTAGACAAGTTTCTTAGAAAAAAGATAAGCTCTGTTTTCGAATCCGAGCTTTTCATAAAATCGATGCGCGTCTTCCCGGTGGAATGCGGAATCGAGTTCTATTCTTTTGCATTTATTCTCGGCCGCGATCTCCGTAATCTTTTCCATAAGTTTGTTTCCGATTCCCTTTCCGCGATATTTCTCATCGACAATGAGTTCGTCGATGTGTGCCAGGCTTCCTGCTTGCCAGAAATTATTTTTGATTGTGAGGGAACAAAATCCCACAATCTTTTTATCAAGTATTCCAACGATGAATTTTTGTTTGTCCGAAGTAATTCCGATCCGAAACACATTCTGAAGTTGTTTAAAATCGAGTTTCATCGCAGGCCACAATTGCTTTAAAAGTTCATAAATCGAACCGAAGTCCTCATCGACACAAGGGCGGATAACCAACTCCATTATTTCTACTTCCTCAATTATTAATTCATGCTTTTATTTTACCAACTTTTGTCCCAGAAAATTTCAAGATAGAGATGCCGATTAATACTATAACCAATGCGGCATTCTCTCATATTTAGAATTTTTTATAAACCGTACGTCGAGGAATATCAATCATACTCTCTTCCAGGTCAGGTGGCCGGTGAATTCTTTTCCTCTGAATTTCGATGTATGTGTTAGCTTTAGATAATCACCTTCAAATTTGTAGAATCAATCTATCTCTTTTCCAACCCAATTCTGGAAGAAACTCATCTCTACGTGATGAACGATCCGGTTCGGTAGTATCTCGTACTTTCCAGAATAACTGATGAAACCATCGGAGATTTTTATCCTATCTTTATCGGTCAGATCGCTGATATTTTCTGATGAGAGTCGGTCCCTGTCTTTTTTAGAAATCATTCCCGACATGTAGCCGCCCTCATCATAAATCAAAATACCTTTTGCATCTTTTCCGTAAGGGAAAAAAGAAGTTCCATCTGCTGCTTTGAATTCATACAACTGCAGTTTACAGGTTCCGGCAATTGAATTATTATTCATTGAATATCTCGATTTACTTGTAGAAACATATATATGCCACATCACCGCTTGCTTCAACATCGAACGAACTTTTTTCCGGCACAATGAACATTTCGTTCTTTCCAAACGATTGCCAATCTTTACCCGGAAGTTTTGCTTTTAAAATGCCGGCTATGACAACCATTTTTTCTTCTGTTCCGGTAGAAAAATTATATTTGCCGGGTGCAATAACTCCCACGGTTGCGGGTCCTTCTTCAGTCGTTAATCCAAGACTTTGTACTTTGCCGTCGAAATACGAATTGTGTTTCATTTACGCTCCGTGATATTAAAATGAATGATATCTTGCACGACCAATAGATAAAGAAACATTATAATTTAATAAAAATAGGTTTAAATTCCGTTATAAAAAATGAGATGTTGATATGAGTATTGCTTTGTGAAAACACGGCAGAAGTAAAGGTCTTATTGCTTCTGCTCGATGCCGGATATTCTCATTCTGGAATAAGACGTTGTGATGCAAAATAATTTGTATAGGGAATCATTATTTCGTCAGAATGAGTTTTTTAGTTTCCGAAAAAGCTCCTGCACGCAATCTATAGAAATATACTCCGCTTGGGAAATTAGTTGCATTCCAAACTTGTAGATGATTTCCGGCTGGTAGATCGCCGGAGATGAGTGTTTGCACCTTCCGCCCCATCAGATCAAATATTTCGAGAGACACCTTCGCTCGCGCCGGAAGATTAAACGATATCTGCGTCGATGGATTGAATGGGTTTGGATAATTTTGATAGAGTGTGTATCGGTTCGGCGTTTTAGATGTTGGAATCTGGGCTATTGAAGTCAGTGTATCGAACGGATTTTTTATTTCCAACAACAATTCCCATATCGCTCGGGACGGTTGACACTGAAACTTATAGATTAGTGTGGCCGGATCATGGATTCCCCAACCCAAAGGAGTGTCGAAGAAGTATGCAGTTTCGTTATTAAGCCACGTTTGGTAGTATGTTCCGTAAGCCGATTTTAAGGCATTATCTTTCAACTGAGAATTGTTGGTTTGTACTCCATAATGATACATCATTGCAGCGATAAAATAGCTGACGCCGGCCCACACTTCTTTAGTCAAACCACCTCCACCAACATTAGGATCCACATTCGCTGCATTCGCTACTCCCAGATCACCTTCACCATCGCCATTGTAATCTTTCAGCGGCTTGACGCATAGGTCATAAACATTATTGAGATGCGACACTATTTGATCGACCGGTAGAATCGGATCCAATCCTGTTGTCTCACAATATCGATCACCATTAAGTCCATCTGCGAGCATTGTATTCGATCCCACATCGACTCTATAGTATTGTAATTGCGGCAGCCAAAGTAAACTATCTATTACTCTTCTCGTATTTATATAACTTTGATGCATATTTTTTGAAAATGAAGTATCTCTTTTTTCCAAAGCAATTTGTTCCATTGCTTCTAAAGCTCCGATATAGAGCCCTCCGCTCAACATGTTATCGCCGATGAAATTCCATGCATGGTATGTACTTTCGCCACAATCCGGAATTCCATCGTGATTTCTATCCAGTGTTTTTAAATAATTATATGTTCTTAAACAAGCCGGCCAGACGAAATCTAAAAAAGTTTCATCGTGTGTTTTATGATAGTAGGCATATACCTCTTGAATAAATTTGCTCGGGTTATCCTGAAAATCGTTAAAACCACTGCTCGAAGAAAAGAAAGGGTCGCCAAAATAAGGATCACCTTCGTCATGTGGTGTGTTTCCAGCGGGATTGTTGTTTATATCATCAGCATACCATTTGAGCACGTCACGTTCGATTTCCGGCCAGAGTTCTAGAAGATGCCGAGCTTCGTAATGCCGACTATCCAAAAGTTCGCAGTTGCCGAAATCCATACAAAAATATTTATGGTCGATCGGCGGTAAGGTTCCAAACGACGACTCGGCTGGTTTCGTAATGCATCCATTCTCCCAAAAAACTCCTCCAAATGTATCGAAATATAATTCATTCAATGCGCCTTGTTTTAACCATTCCGGATAAGAAGGCTCATCGATAATCAGTTGTTGCCATTTATCAACCGATGTTTCCCAATTATTCATATTCAATAATGCTTCCTTTGCTATCTGAAATGAATGGTCCCCGGTGAATCCAAAATACTCGGTGTAACGTCTATACCATTCAGTGCCCGATACGAATTTTACTCTAGGAAAATCCCACGACAAAACGAAGGGCACAACAGTGGCGCTTCCGGGTGCAAGCGTAATTTTCACAGCGATTGCAGACGCTGTGAAAGAGCTATCGATGGCGCTGTCACACAACATACCATTTTTACTGAAGTCGTCATAAATATCCTGACCGTTCCCATCCCCATTCCACGATGAACAAAATGTAACGTGTGATCCCGCTGGTTCTTGAGCAGCAATGCACCACTCTGTATTTTGAGTTGTCGTTTGATTGTCCGGGCTCGAAGCAGCCATAACTACACCTGTAATTCCATCTTCTTGAATTGTTCTATTTGTGAACCCGGTTCGCTTATCATCTCCATAAGCGGCATTGGGATATGTGAACATGACGGCGACAGCAATAGTATCAGAAGTGGGATTTGATAATTTGAATTGAAATATTCCTACAGGATAACTCGACTGCCTGTAGTTATGAGGAATGATGGGGGTGAATTGTTTGAGTGAGACATCAGCTGTCGTACCCGAATACGTAAACCATGCTTTCGGATAGAGAGCGTAGTAGACACCTGAATCTTGCTGGAGTTTATTCCAGCCTGAGAGTACGTCGTCAGTAGCAAGAGTTTTAACAACGGGAGTTTTTCCGGGTATGTGTTCGTAAATATGAAAAGCAGCTTGGGATAGAAATTTTTCTTCGTGAAGTCCTGTTTTAAATTCCCACGGGCCGAATGTTCCGCAAAGATTGAACATAAAGTTACCAGCACCAATACCGCCAAGAGGGATGCCTCTCTTTGTAGTAAGTGTGGAAAAACTTAATACACCGACAGAGCCGATAGGATGATCCCCCAACGGTCGCGACCAAGCGCACGCCGGAATTGGCCATGTGTCTTTTCCATTTTCTTTTGCAATCAAGAAAGATTGAAAAATAATAAACAATGAAATGAAAATAGCGATGCAGTTATTGAGAATTCGGTGACCCAAATGGGTATCCTTTCGATAATGAAAAACCGGCTTCATTAAAAATAGAAAAATCTCTTTTCAATGAAAAGAATATTACATACCACATAACGATTTGGGAGGCTGATTTTCCTCGAAAATGGATTCCGAATTAAGCGAACTGTGTCATTTAATGCTATTTCTGCAGTATTAATTTTTTCGTTTCGGTGAATGATCCTGCGGACTCGCCTCGCTTCGCGATTGGCGAAGCGGACAATCGATAGAAATAAACGCCGCTTGATAATTTCTCTGCATTCCACACTCGCGAATAATTACCCGTGGGCAATTCTTCTGAAACCAAAGTTGAAACTTCTCTTCCAAGAGCATCAAATACTTTCAATGAAACAAATGATCTTGACGGAAGACTAAATGAAATAGTTGTTGTCGGATTAAACGGATTTGGATAATTTTGATTAAGCTTAAAACAATGAGGACTTGTGTTTTGTGTATTCTGTATCCCGGTATTCATATCTGACAATGGCCGGCGCCAAATACCATGGCCAGTCGTTCCAGCAAAGAGATATTTCCCACTGACGCATAGAGACAAGACACGTGTGTTGGATAGACCTGAGTTGACATCATTCCATTGTTTACCATAATTAGTGGACATCAATACCCCATCACCCCATGAACCCACAAAGAAATTTGTCCCACCAATGCTTGAATTGACAATAAAAGACGTACAATCTGAGGTCCCTGAACCCACAATCATTGAAGCCCAATTTTTGCCATTGTTGGTGGAAAAAAACAAACCAAATCCATAAGCGATCGCATAAATATTTATCCCACCTGTCCCTCCAACGACAGGGCATGTAACCAGATCAGTTATAGTTCTGCATGTTATACCTTTGTTGACCGCAGTCCAGCTTGTTCCGTTGTTGGTAGAAAGAAATATTCCACCGCCATACGATCCTGCGAAAATATTTGGAGTGCCAGCTCCAAATGTTGAAGGAGTAGTGACAATAGAATAGATATTCCAATCCGTCAAACCCGAATCGACCTGAGTCCAACTTGTTCCGTCATTTTGGGAAAGAAAAATTCCATCGCCCCATGTGCCTGCGAATAAATTCGTCTTGAGAGAATCAGTGGCTGATGGTGTTTTAATGATAGAATAGACAGTTTTGTTTGATAGACCGGAATCAATTTCAAACCAAATTGCACCGTTGTTTTTAGAAAGGAACAGACCATTTTCAGTCCCCGCATATAAATCCGAACCAATTACGGCAAGCTTATTTATGAATAAGTTTGTTAAGCCGGAATCGATTTGAGCCCAACTTTGACCGTCATCAGTTGAACGAAAAATTCCATTGCCCCATGTACCTGCAAAGATATAAGTCTTTGTTGTGTCGGCTGGATTTGTACTGGCAGCAAAGCATTGAATATCGGCGGTAAATTGTCCGTTGAGCTGTTCCCATTGCGAGAATGAAGTCGCTGGAATTATCATTATAACAATCACCAAGACAAAAAATTGAAACATCGTTTTCATAAATATTATTCCTCAATTTGAAAATTCGTTATATGTTCTACTTGAGTAGAAGAAGTTTTTTTGTTTCCATGAAACTTTTCGCGGATAATTGATAAAAATATACACCACTCGGAATTGATCCTGCATTCCATTGCCGTTTATAATTTCCTGCTGATAATGTTTCGGAAACAAGCGATGTAACTTCTCGTCCCATCAGATCAAATATCTTCAGTTTGACAAATGATTTTGTAGGAATGCTGAATGAAATAGTCGTCGATGGATTGAATGGATTTGGATAATTCTGTCGAAGAACAAAGCCAGTTGGATTTTTATACGGCTTTTCGTTGATCGCAGTAAGCATTTCACAAAGAGGACGACGCCAGACCCCCGCAGTAAAAGTACCAACAAAGAGATTTGTATCGATGACGGCAAAAGAAGATATTCCAGTATTCGGAAGTCCGTCGCTTACTGCAGTCCAACTTTGACCGTTGTTGGTAGATAGAAAGGGACCACCATCGAAAGCTCCCACAAAGATACTAGTTCCGACTACAGCAATTGACGTGATATTGGAGTTTGTTATTCCTGAACTTACCTTACTCCAACATGTCCCGTCATCGGTAGATCTGAATACTCCACTATCGTACGTACCTGCATAGAGATTAGATCCATCAAAAGCAAAGCAATTGACGACAGAATCCGTTAACCCCGAGTCTGCCTGACTCCAACTAAGGCAATTGTCGATAGAATGAAAAATGCCACCGCCCATAGTCCCCGCGAAGAAACTTCGTCCGTTGATAGCAATAGCTAAGACGCCAATATTCGATAAATTTGAGTTTACATCTGTCCAATTTGAACCATTATTCGTAGAATAAAAGACACCACCGCCAAGAACCCCCGCGAAGATACCTTTTTCGGTGACGACAAGCGACCTGATATCTGTATATGTCAAACCAGAGTCGACAGCAGTCCAGCTCGTACCGTTATTTGTAGACAGAAAGATTCCATTTAGATAAGTCCCGGCGAAAAGGTTTGGTCCGTCGATAGCAAGACACCAAACATAATTGTAAGGCAAACCTGATCTAAGGGCAGTCCAACTTCCACCCTTATTCGTAGTAAGAAAAACACTGCGAGACGTACCTGCATATAGGTCTGTTCCTCTAACAGCCAAGGACCTAACCTGATCACAAGGTAGACCACTGCTCACCTCATTCCAGCTTGCTCCATCGTTTGAGGAGAGAAAGACACCACCTTCAGTGCCAGCAATAAGATTTGTTCCATTAACAATCAAAGATCGAACATAATAATTCATAAGGCCATTGTTGACCTCAGTCCAGCTTGTTCCATTGTCTGTAGATCGAAAAATTCCTGAGAAAGTACCTGCATAGAGAGTGGACCCCTTAAAAACAAGGCTCTCTACATACGTGTGTGGTGGCCCAGAAGAAATATTGTCCGGCAGTCCTGAACTGACATCCGTCCAAGAAGAACCGTTGTCGGTGGAACGAAAAACACCGCAAGAAGTGCCCGCGAAAAGACTGGATCCATTCACAGCAAGAGACATAACATCAAAATTTCCTATTCCCGAGTCAGTCTCAGTCCAACTCTTCCCGTTGTTGATGGAGAGATAAACACCGCGATTAGTTCCTACAAACACACTTGATCCGATAAAAGCAAAAGATCGGATATTCTGAATACGGCAAACCTGAATTGACCGCGGTCCAGCTTTTGCCGTTGTCGGTTGATAGGAAGACACTACCACTTTCTCCACCAGCAAAAAGGTTTGTCCCGTTAATTGCAAGAACATTAACTGTAAAATCATACACATTGATATTCAACCCGCTATCAATAGCTACCCAGCTTGATCCTTTATTCGTGGACAGATAGACTCCATCTTGCGTGCTAGCGAAAATCGACGTTCCGTTTACGGCGATAGAAGAGACCCCGTAAATGTTAGTTATATTGGAGTTGGCAGATGTCCAACTCGTACCGTTGTTTGTACTAAGAAAAATTCCACTTAAAGTACCTGCGAGGAGGTCCGTCCCATTATAAGCGAGGGTGTAGACATAACCGCCGTGGGGACCGTTAGTCTGCACCCATTGAGAAAATAAAGCGATTGGATTAATAAATATTAAAATCAATACTAATAAGAATTTAAAAATAGTTTTCATACATTACCTCAAATATAAAAGGACATTAATGGTTGTTTTTTTTGGATCCTGCTTTACGATAAATTTTAATTGGATTCTTTTTCTTATTTCGTTAAAATAATTTTATTCGACTTTTCACCCTCCGGAGTTCGTAAACTGCAGATATATACTCCGCTCGAAACCGCACGATTGGAATCATCTTTACCGTTCCATCTTACTGTGTGTTCCCCGGTCTTCTCATCGGCTTTAAGAAGTCTGCAAATCTTCTGGCCGTTTATATTATAAATAATCAATTCAACATGTCCATCTTTCGGGACATTGTAACGGATTGTTACACCCGATCCGTTGTTCGAAGTACCACCACCGATTGAAAATGGATTTGGCGAAGAACCTATATCCAACTGCGAATTGATTTTGTTCGATCCTGAAACTGAATTGCGATTTACCAGATCACCATGTACCTGAAACTCCCACAAAGAATATCCATACGCTGTACTTCGTTTAGTTCCGTACATTCTGATGTATCGGTCTTCAATCGGAGAGAATGAAATATCATCAGTTCCTCCGTCTCCATACGCAGTTGAATAGACAGTCTTCCAGTTCAAGTCATCTGACGATACATCAATGCTATATGCGACCCCGTATGCAGCTTCCCAGAATAATGTCACGCCTTTAATGATACAAGTATCCTGCAGATCAATTGAAATCCATTGCGGATCGCTGAATGGAGTGGACCAGCGCGTACCGAAATTACCGTCGGTTACATTTTGAGCCGGATAAGAAGTATTCTCGATTGCAGAACATTCCGTCGGTTTGCCAACTGCAATATTCGGCAGTAATACGTTAATGTACGAGGGTTGCATTGAAAGTACAGTATCACCTGTTGAATAAATCCCTTTCGCGTATACTGCATAACCACCTGCTGGCGCATCATTCCAGGTCAGTGTGTAAGGTGGATTTTCGATGTCGCTCAAAATGGATTGGTTCGCATAAAAAATTATTTTTGCAAAGACTTCGGTCGATTTGGGTGTTGCACTTATCTCAATATTACTATGAAGTGGATATGTTGTATTATTTGCAGGCGATGCCATTTTCAACGCCATCAATTTCGGATGATTATAGAAAAAATCGATAACAAGATCCGTGGAATTTAATGGATTTGATAACCAGGAGTGGCCGCCATATGTGAATTGATATAATGCCACATCGGCTCCAGTGGCAGGCGCTCTCCATTCGTAACCGATAACCCCCGGTTGATTACAAATTGTATCCGGTATGTCTACACATTGATTGTGATGTTTCCAAATTTTCATTAATGAATCGACCCCCGGCGCGAATCCAGCCATACCGGTATAAGGAACGGTGGGATCGTTCAATGCATGAATGTGCAATATTGGAATCGGTTTTTTAATTTTGTCTTCCAGGCCTGCAACATCGAGTAATCCTTCAACAGGTGCGACTGCGGCAATTTTATTCGATAATTCCACTGCCAATCGGTAGCACATGAATGCACCATTTGAGTGGCCGGTTGCAAATATTTTATTGGAATTGATATTGTATCGTGACTTCATCGTATCAATAAGAGATGAGATAAAACCAACATCATCTGTACTAAATCCGGAACCTTGGCCAATATTCCATCCGCGATTTCCATTTTCTACTGATCCATACGGGAAGACGACGATGTATTCAAATGCTTCCGCGCGTCTGGGATCCTGAAATCCCGAGGCAGTGTACGTGGTTGAAAAATTAGAAGGGTCAGTATTATATCCATGTAGTGCCAGAATGAGAGAGTAGGGTTTTGAACCGTCATAACTTGATGGCACGTGAACTATATATGATCTATTTATTCCGTCATAAACAAAGGAGTATTCCTGGGCAGAAAGTTCACAGAAAAAAATGAAGAGCGAGACCAATATAATAAGTTTTTTCATATGTTTTCCATTTTAATAAAGGTTAAGATTATTTAAAAAATCTATTACAATTATTTTTATCAATTCACTTCATTGTGGAAACAAAAATGATTCGATTTCGGAAAAATACACGACTGGAATCATCTTTATCGTTTTGTCGTATAACGTGATCTCCAGTCTTCTCATCGCTCTGAGAAGGCTGCAAATCTTCTAGCCGTTAATATTAGATAATCAGTTTATATTTCTGGACACTGCAATGGTCATATTCATGTTTTTCGCCTCATCGATTTTTGTTAGAATGAATGACAATTGCAGTGAATAGCGATAGTAAATAAAACAAAATTAGGAAAGGATTTCGACCGAATTTATAATTTAGTACATAATAAAACGGAGGACATTAATCAAGAATTAAGTTTTACAAACTTTGTAGGTGTCATCCCGGTTTGTCTTTTAAATGCTGTATTGAATGATGATTTTGAATTGAATCCCGATTCATAAGCAACTGCGAGAATTGTTTTATTATTTATTGGAAGTTGTTTCAAAAGCCGCTTACTCTCTTCTATTCGATATTGGTTGATGAAGTCACAAAAGTTGGCGTTGAAAGATTCGTTCACAATACGCGATAGATACGGAACCGAGACGAGGAGTTTTTTCGAAACATTTGTCAGTGTTAATGATGGATCGAGATAGATTTTTTGTTGTTCCATCAGCGATAGTAGTTTTCTTTTATATAATTCCTTATCCGATTCCTTAAGATCAAAGCCCTGATATTTTTTTGTGAAAGAGAATATTTCCGGCTTTTTTAACCCGATGAAAACTGTACAATTGAATAAAATGAACAATACGGTTAAAAGAAGTGTATCGGAATAAGGGCAGAGGTTATACAATTTCCAGAGATCGATAGCCACAAATATGTGTAATTGCATGAGCCAAACTACAATGTATCCGCATAAAACCATACGCAACCAGGCAAGACGGGGTTCATCGATTGGTGAAAAGAAAGATTTTATCTTGGGTCTCAACAGGATAATGGCAGCTACGATATAAGTCAAAATATGAACAAGCACTGCGATACTTCCAATTACACGGAAAGAAGATTGCCAATGCACATTTATTTCTAAGAAATTTGTTCTTATGAATAAAAATGCCATCGCAGCAAAAAATGGAATAAAATGGAGAGCATCTCTCCGATGAATTTGAAATTCTACATTGATAACCGATTTTATATAGAAGAATAACAATTGGCCAAATAAAAATGAAATTTGGCTCATAAGGTATATGATGCTGTAGTGTTTCATAAATATTGTGCCTGCACCCATACTCATCGTAAAAATATAAGCAACATAAAGCGCGAAAATTACCAGTATCGTTCCGAAGATTCTATTGCTTGTGATTATTCCTTTCCGGTGCTGGAAGAAAAATGCGGACAAGAAGGCAGATTGGAAAATCGCAATGATGCTGATTACGTTATAGATATTTAGTGTCATAATAGTTTACCCTGTTGACAAAAATCGGTTTTCGCCAAAAAGTATCAAGAATCACATAAAAACCCTTGGGAAAAGTAGCATAATTCCTGAACAACTGCAAGGTTCGAAAATATTTTCCAAATTTGTTTGCAACTTTTATTTTGTCAAAATAATTTTGCTCGACTTTTCACCCTCCGGAGTTCGTAAACGACAAATATATACTCCGCTCGAAACCACATGACTGGAATCATCTCTACCGTTCCATGTTACAGTATGTTCTCCGGTCATCTCGTCGGCTTTGAGAAGGCTGCAAATCTTCTGCCCATTGATATTGTAGATAATCAACTCAACCTGTTCATCCTTCGGAATACAATAATGAATAACCGTTCCTGAATTTATTCCAGAAGATTGATTACTTGAAGAAGATGGATTTGGTATAATTGTCATATTCAGAAGATGTTTATTGACTGTTTTATTTGAAACAGAAACATCTCTGATAAAATCCCCATGGATCTGAAATTCCCACAATGAATAACCGTATGGAGTTCCACGCTTGATTCCGTACATTCTTACATATCGAGTTTCAATCGGAGGGAAAGAGATATATTCAGTACCTCCATTTCCCGATGTAGCAGTGTAAACGGTTGTCCATGTTTTTTTGTCTTGCGAGACATCGATATTATAAGCAAATCCATACGCTGTTTCCCAGAAAAGGGTAACACTATTAATTCGGTAAATTCCCTGAATGTCTACTGAAATCCATTGAGGATCACTGAAGGGAGTTGACCATCGAATGAAATCACCGTCAAAGGCATTTTCTTTTGGATATAAATTACTCTCGATTGCAGAACACTCAGCCGGTTTATGAAGTGCAACATTTGGCGACATAGCATGTACCAGTTTAAGATTCGATGAGATCACACTTGTTCCATCGGCAAAAAAAGCTTTTGCGTAGATTATGTAGTCGTCGGGTTGAATATTATTCCAGAGAAATAAATAAGGTGGAAGAGAGCTTTCGTATAATTTATCCGAGTTAGCATAAAACTCGACTTTTGTCGCCGGTATACTCGATTGAACTAAAGCGCTCAACTGGATATTTGAATAAGCGTCGAAGTATGTATTTGACGGTGAGTTTAATATTACATTAGCTTGTCGTTTTGGATGTGTATAAAGAAAATCGACGACGAGGTCGGCGCAATTAAGAGGGGAGATCAACCACGCATGTCCGCCGCGGCTATAAATGTATTGTACAAAGATCAGCGCCGGTACCCGGAGCTAACCATTCTCGGCCGATAACTCCGTTTAAATTATAAACCGTGTCCGGTTTATTTGAACATTGATTTACGTTTTTCCAGATATTCATAAGTGAATCAACTCCGGG
>CAWIHK010000004.1:0-24839 GCA_963835935.1 Ignavibacteriota bacterium | reverse complement strand
AAATAGTTTTCATAGGTATCTCTCTTCGATTTGAAAATTCCTTGTACATCCTATTTTAGTAGAAGAAGTTTTTTTGTTTCCATGAAACTTCTCGCGGATAATTGATAAAAATATACACCACTCGGAATTGATCCTGCATTCCATTGCCGTTTATAGTTTCCTGCGGGAAGCTCTTCGGCAACAAGTGATGTAACTTCTCGTCCCATCAAATCAAATATCTTCAGTTTGAACAATGATTTTGTAGGAATGTTGAATGAAATCGTCGTCGATGGATTGAATGGGTTTGGATAATTTTGATTCAGTGTGTAACGAGACGGAGATTTACTCGAATTTTGTTGTTCGACTGAAGTCAATGCGTCGAATGGGTTTTTTATTTCCAACAACAATTCCCATATAGCACGAGGCCGTTGGTACTGTTGCGCACGAAACAAAACTGTAGTATCGGCATAGTAAGCTTCCGGCGTATTAAAGAAATAAGCAGTCCTCTCATTTATCCATGTTTGGTAGTAAACTCCATAAGCAGTTTTCAATGCGCGCGAGACCAATCCCGTATCATTTGTTTGTTCTCCCCAGTGGTACATCATTGCGGCAATAAAATAACTGACGCCGGTCCATATTTCATCCGATTGTCCATAATCAATTATACTTCCATCCGAATTCCTGCCGTTAACTACACCCTGGTCGCCTTCGCCATCTCCGTTATAATCACGCAAAGGCTTTACGCACATTTCATACACTTTATTTAAGTGAGACGCAATCCGATCAGGCGGCAGTATCGGATCTAAATCCGTGGTCTCACAATAACGGTCTCCATTCAATCCATCCGACATAATTGCATCAAATTTGGAATCGATTTTGTAATAATGTAATTGCGGTTTCCAGAAAAGACTGTCCAACACCACTTTTGTCTTGGTATATTCATCATGCATTTGTTTTGAAAAAGCAATATCACCTTTTGCTAAAGCCATCTGCTCCATTGCTTCCGTTGCACCAACTAATAGGCCGCCGCACAATAAATTATCACCGTGCAATCCCCATCCGTCGTATGTAGTGTTACCGGCATCTGGTATTCCATTGTGATTTGTGTCGTGAGATTGTACATAGTTATATGTTTTCACACATGCGGGCCAAACAAAATCTAAAAATGCGTTGTCATGAGTTTTGTGATAGTATGCATAAACCTGTTGAATGAACTTACTCGGCATATCCTGCCAACCACCGCCATATCCACTGAATTGAAAGAAAGGATCACTGCTTGGAATTCCCGCGTCATGTGGTGCGGTACCGGAAGGATCGTTGACTATGTAATCTGAAAACCATTCCAAAACATCATGTTCGATTTGAGGCCAAAGCTCGACGTAATGACGGGCTTCGTAGTGCCTCACATCGAAAGTTTCACAATACGAATAATCCGGACATTCCTGACAAAAATATTTGTGATCGTTGGCAGGCAATGTCCCATACGAAGATTCAGCAGGTTTTGTGATACAGCCATTCTCCCAGAACACACCTCCAAATGTGTCGTAGTACAATTCATTCAACGCTCCTTGCTTCAACCAATCCGGATATGCAGGTTCATTAACAATAAGATTCTGCCATTTATCAACTTCACTTTCCCAATTGCTAAAATTCTGAAGTGCTTCTTTCGATATCTGGAATGATTGATCGGGAGTAAATCCGAAGTATTCCGTAAACCTGCGATACCATTCGGTACCTGCTCCAAAACGAACTATCGGAAAATCCCACGACAACACGAACGGCACTACTGTTGTACCACCCGGTGCAAGTGTAACCTTCACTGCGATTGCAGAGGCTGTGAAGGAGCTATCTATAGCACTATCGGATAAAACTCCAGTAGTACTGAAGTTGTTGTAGATATCCTGGCCGGTTCCATTTCCATTCCACGAAGTGCAAAACGATGCCACCGAACCTGCTGGCGGTTGTATTGCGATGCACCACTCTGTGTTTTGTGTAGTGGTTGGATTAGCCGCATCCGATGCCTTCATAACCACTCCGGTGATTCCATTTTCCTGTTTGACATAATTTGTAAAGCCCTTTCGTTTATCAATTCCATATCCTGCATTTGGGAAAGTGAACATCACGGATATGGTGAGAGTATCTGCTGTCGGATTCGATAATTCGAATTGGAAAACGCTGACAGGATAGCTGGTCTTCTTGTAATTATGCGGAATGACAGGCGTAAATTGTTTGAGTGAGATGTCGGCAGTTGTTCCTGAATATACAAACCATGCTTTTGGATAGAGTGCATAATATGTGCCTGAACCCATCGATAGTTTGTTCCATGCGGATAATACATCTTCCGTTGCCAATGTTTTTACGGCAGGAGATTTTCCGGGAACCTGTTCAAAGATATGGAAGGCTGCCTGAGAGAGAAATTTCTCCTCATGAGTGCCAGTCTGTAATTCCCAAGGGCCGAATGTACCGCACAGGTTGTACATAAAATTTCCAGCACCGATACCGCCAAGTGGTACTCCTCGTTTCGTTCTGCCTGTTGCTCCAGCTGGATGGTTCCCAAGCGGCCGCGACCATGCACAGGGAGGTATGGGCCATATATTTTTTCCGTTTTCTTTTGCAATCATTAAAGATTGTAAAATCAGTAGCGATGAAAAAAGAATCGCAAGACAGTACGTGATAATTCGATTCATCAAACAATTATCCTTTCGATTATTAAAACCAACTCTTTGTGAAGGAGCGAAATAATTATGTCAAATAAAAATTGTGTCGTGATTATACATCGATTTAGATGTACTACGATTGAGACAGGCGATTTTCCCGAAAAGCGATTAATGAAAATTATTGTTATGTTTTTTATTTCATTAAAATTATCTCTTTTGTTATTGAGTTATTACCCATAGATAAACGTAAAAAATATATTCCACTCATATAATGCGAAGCGTCAAAAATAATATTGTACGTTCCCGGTTCTTGCTCCTGATGAACCAATGTAGCGATTTCTCTTCCCAATATGTCGTAAATTTTCAGGGACACAATCGAGTGTTTCGTAATCGAGTAGGTGATGTTTGTGGATGGATTAAATGGATTAGGATAATTTTGCAATAGCGAGAATCTGTTTGAAATAGCTTGCACTTTTTTGGTACTGACAGCAGTCGGCTTATTTAAATATTGTGCGAACACCCACTCGTGAAGCTGAGGTAAAACGTACGATTGATTCCATATGGTATGTCCACCACCGAGATATTCGGTATACAACAGTGTAGCGTTGTCGTCGATTGCGGAATCCATAACACTGTCCGGATTTGTATTGCATGTTCCTTTATAACAATGCGTATAAACCACTCGTCGGCCCGCTCGTTCAAAGGCCTGCATCATATCTCGCGATTGACTGACTGGAACTGTCGGATCCGCATCACCATGAAAATCCCAAATCGGAACCTTCATAAGTCTTTTAACTTGTGTTGAATCTCCTCCGCCACTCATAGGAACTGCCGCCGCAAAACGATTCGGTTGCCGTGTGATTAAATACCATGTAGCATATCCACCCATGGAAAGTCCGGTTATATAAATCCGGACTGTATCTACAGGCAGTACTTTAATAAGTGAATCGAGCAGATCGACAACCGCGCCAGATGGCCATGGATCAGTCCACCATCCGTTAGATGGACACTGCGGTGCAACCACGAAACACGGCCACTTTATCTGGTTGGCGCTATCCGACCATGTGAGAGCCAAAAGGTTGGCAGTGATTTGAATTTCATTATCCGTGCCGCGTTCTCCTGCTCCGTGTAACGTTAAAACAATCGGATAGCGATGGAGAGAATCATCTCTCTTTGGAATGAACAGACGAAACGGCAAGCTCCTGCCTTGGAATGAATGCGTACATATTTCGAATGCATCTTCCGGTCTGGGATGATTGGGATCGGGAGTCATGGTCATCACAATTGAATCTAAAGTCACATTAACACTGTCTAATCCACCCAACATAAATTTGAATGTGTAAGAACCGTCTGTCAGCAGGCAATCAAAATCGTAAACACCGCAACTGCTGGGTGTCGATGTAAGCAGGATAGAGTCACTTTCCCAGTAGGTTTGTCTCGAATTTTCGATTTCTATTTTTATTTTATGTTGAACGTCTGCCATAGCCATGAAGCTGAAATGATATATCCGTCCCTTCTTTAATTGAACAGTTTGGCACACCTGGATATTTTCCAAAATACTGTCTCCCTTTTGGCAGTGCACGATAAGAGAGTTCACACCGGAGAGAAGGGAGGCATTTGAGATTTCAGAAGTGACAATCGCATTTCCTAAAGATTTTATTATCCAATTGGTTTTGCCATTGTCGAATTCCGGATTGGAAATCAAGTTTTGTGGAAACAGCGGTAACGTCTCCAGCATCATGAACGAAAAACAGATCATCAGAAACCATAACATTTTTTTTGACATTTTTTTCAATCCGTTATCCGTCGATACAAAATATTATTTTTAGAATACTTCGAATCTTAATTATCTACATTAAAATATAACGATCAGGCATCATAGTTATTACGTTTTCGGCTGTGGTAATTCCTTATATGGTCTTGATGTGTTTATTAGAATATCGCGCTGGCCGTAAAACGATTTTATATAATGTCGGAACATGCTAAGACGAAATCAAGCAATAACTCGAATTAACCGAGTGCCGAATTATCAGCACCCGATAGATTTAATCCTTCATGAAAAACTTGTTTAAGAAGTCGATAAGTAATATAAATTGCAACCAAATAATCTCAAGCTATTGGACAATGGGAGATAGTTCTTTTTTCGCTCTTCTTTTATAAATCGAACCGATAGAAATTCCTAACCCAAGAAATCCGAATAATTGATAGAACGTCCAAAAAATCTGGTCAGTCCAATTTGCACAACCATAGATGAGCGGATGAGACAATCCCCACACCGCGATGAGAAGCCAGAAAATAAAACCGTATTTTAGACCCTGAAGGTTTGTAGCTATTTTTTTTTGTATTGGCAGAATTTCATAGGCGAATGTGAACAGGAGGCCAAAAAACCACCCGATTAACAATTTAGTCCAGAAAAAATAAAAAGGATTAATTTGTTCCGGTTTAAATTTTCCTGGTGGGACAAATTGTGGGCCGTAAATAATCCTTGACAGAATCGCACCTCCAATAAAAAGACACATGCCCATTGTGAATCCTGAAATTGTACCGGCTGTAATAATCTTTTTCAATTGCATTGTTACCTCCATTTATTTTCATTAAAAGAATGATGACGAGCAGAATATATCTATAATAGAAGAATACGAGTACCTATTTGATATGTTTCACGGCAGGAAATAAGAGGTGGGCAAAGAATAATTCAAAAAATCTTTTTGAGATGTATCTTTACATACAATATTTGTCGTGGTTTTATTATTCCGTAATGCTGGTTACTTTTCCAAAAAATAAAATTGTTCCAGAACTTATATCATGGATTACAAAAAGGAACGGTCGGTTAATTTTTATTTCATTCGGACCGGGGTGATCACGAGCATAAAGTGGTACTTCAGTGGTTGATGAAGCTTCTGTTCCACTTTCATTTACTTCGATGAATGTTTTTTGTTCTACCTTAGAGATATACAATCTCTGATCTCCGTTAATCGCATTGATTCTTGAAAAATCCGCTTTATCTTTATCGAAAGCTGTTGGCATTCCCAATGCTTTTAGAGCGTCGGACAGATGCGAGCTTTGATTCAAGGTAAACCGAGGGAGATAGAAATATAATTTTGCCGTCCAGTATGAATTTCTAATTTGTTGCCAATCGTTTTCGGAAAAAGAAGAAATGAACGAATTAATATCAACCCCTACTTCAGGTAATATGAATGTCATATGGACATTTTCATTATTGTAAGGTAAATCGACTGCTTGATATTGATTTGCTGCATAGCATGTTATTGTATCCTTTTTCAGCATCATTTTACATTTCTCGCTCGATCCAGAGTACGAATTGAAAAAATCATCCTGTGTGAGGCTCGAGTCAAATTTCACAGCCCATGGCCCATTAAAATATAATGCATTTAGTAAAATCATTACAGTTGAAGAATCGATCGGTTGTGAAATCATATCTGGAATCTTGTTATTTGTTTTCTGGGAAACCCACGTATTAATTGTGGAAACCGCAGAAGGAGATAAAAAATCAACCGATTGGACTTCAGCCTCAAAGTATTCTTGATTAACATTCAGGAAAGTTGGAAGTGGTGTAAATGTATTTTTTATCCAGATCGAATTTGCACTAGTGATTATTACACTTCCGTTGAGACTATCAAGATGACGGGACAGATTGAAGAATGTTTGATCTATGGTTAAATCGGGCCAGTTCGGAAATCCCAGTACGCTTTGAATTTCGGTTTTCGTACCGTTAGCCGCTCCATTTAAAACCATTCCGAGCGCCACTGAAGCGCTGATTGGAGAGATGATGACGTTATCATTCGGATTTTCACTAGAAAGAGTTTGGAGAAGCCGGAGTCCAAATGAATTGGAAGCGGTTATGATCTGTTGTTGACTTTCCGATGAATTTGGCATTACATCGGAGGATTGAGAAATGGAAGAATTCTTTTTACAACTTGTCAGCAGTAGTGATAATCCAGTGAAAAGAAAAAGGGAGAATATTTTCATGGCTTTCTCCGAGAATTTTTTTTCCTAATCGTTTACTGTGAAAGACTCACCACTTTACCTGTAAATAGTATTGCCCCTGATCCTGTCTCATGTATTATAAAGAGAAATGGATGGTCGACTCTCACAATTATTTTTTGAGAAGGACCTATTGCAGTAGGTGCTATTTCAACACTTGTAACCGCCGCAGCTTCGGTTCCTTCTTCATTTACTTCCACAAATGTTTTATGTTCTACTTTTGTTATATACAATCGGCTGAAATCGGTGATGGGATAGATTCTCGATAAGTCTGCTTTTTCCGGATCGAAGGCGGAGGGCATTCCCAGAGCTTTCAATACATCTGCTAAACTTGCTTTATAGCTCAACGTGAAACGCGGAAGTTGTAATGTTAAGTCCGTGTAATGAAACGACTGCAGTAACTGATGCCAATTCGATTCTTCGAACGAAGCAAGGAATGAATTGATGTTGGCATTTCCACTGGGAAGGATTATTGCCATGCGAAAATTCTTTCCGCTGTACGGCAAGTCTACTGCTTGGTATAAATCATTTCCATAATACAATATTGTGTCTTCCGTGTTCATCATTTTGCAAGGTTCTGCAGTTCCCGCCAGAGAATTAAAATGGTCGTCTCTCGTTAGAGTAGAATCAAATTTTTTCGTCCACGATCCTTTAAAATAAAGAGCATTGAGAAGAATCATAACGTCGTCGGGGTCTATAGGATCTGAAACGATTTCTTTAATCTTGTTTTGTGTTTTTTGCGCGACCCATCCGTTTATCGTTGATGCTGCGGTCGGTAAAGAGAAATCGATAGTTTGTACTTCGGCGTCGAAATAATTTTTATTTACATTGATGAACGAAGGTAGAGGTGTGAAACCAGTTCGTATCCAGATCGAGTTTGCATTATTAAATGTAACATTCGGGTCAATTGAAGTAAGGTAATTTGCAATATCATAGTACGATTGGTTAATAACGGAATCGGAAAGTCCTGTGAAGCCGAGAACGTTTTGCATTTCCGTTTTCGTGCCGTTGTCTGCGCCGTTTAATGTCATGCCAAGCGCCATTGAAACGCTGAATGGAGATACGATTGTGTTGTCAGCCGGATCTGCGTTTGACAAAGTCTTAAACAACTGGAATCCGAAAGAATTGGCGGATGATGCTACTTGTTGTTCATTCATCGTTGGCGCAGGTTGTTTGATGGTGTTTTGGGTAGGAGGTTCTTTGCAGCTTACCAAGCATGACACCATATAAAAGAGAATAGTAAAAGATAAAGTTTTCATGAGAGCTTCCTTTTTGATATCAATCAAATGTAATACGAATAATGAAGAAATTCAAAAAAAGTTGTAAAAAACAAATTCGAAAGTATAACTTCTGCTGAAAAGGATTTGTGAAATCTAGGAAATAATATTTCGTAATTAATAATTATCAAGGTTGGAAAGTTTAGAATTGCGTGAAAAAACAAACTTAATCTTTCCAACCTCGAGAACTCGATTCAAGAACAAAGTTGAACTGGATAATATATCTTCAGTGACCGAATCCGTGTTGAGGACGATTCTTCTTCATGTCCTCATATCGTTTTATTTGTTCCGGTGTGAGCAGTGCTTCGATTTTCGTATCGGTTGAATCTCTCATTTTTCCCATAACTGCCCGCCTGGACTCCCGGTCTCCTTGATTATTTTGAAAAAGTTCCTGCATCTTTTTCTGGTCATCCTGGAATATTGCCAGCACTTTCTTCGTTTGGTCGGCAGAAAGCGACAGCGAATCTTTCAAACGGTTAGCGCGCTCTTCGGGCGACATTCGCATCATTTGTGCAGAAACGATTGAAGGAACGATCAACATAAACAGAAAAAAGAAAAATCTGATTTTTTCCATATAAAACCTTTCTTCATGTTAAATTATCAGTGCGAATGTTTGACGCTCCGATTCATATAAAAGTTTAAAGAAATTTTTAAAGTTTTCCGAAGCCGGAAATGAGTTTTACTTGTTCCGAATCGGTTTACTCAGATGATTTTTGGAATGGCTGTTTTCTTTGAGACGCATAAAACAAAACGGATCGCCGTGAAGTTTTTTGGTTGAACCATATGACATCGCGACACAACCGCCGTGGCAGTGTTCAGCTTCTACACATTTTGCGCAATAGCCGCTTAAATCTTCCGGCGAGAAATGACGCGTATATGCAAAGGTGTTCGGATGAAACCAGATATCCCAGAGATCCTGTTTACGCAAATCACCTTCCACAAATTCATCGGATAGATTTGGACATCCTTTGACCTTTCCATCACTTGTAATCGAAAGAGTTGTTAAACCTGCCGGACATCCAGTCCACGATTGATCTCTAATCTCCATTTCGGTGAAGTATCCGAGGCTATTCGCAGGTTCAATGAAGAAACCAAGTTTTCTTGCACGCGGAGTATAGTCGGCTGCAAACTCTCCGAATTTCAAATACAATTCGTCGGAAAGTATCAGTGCTTCACTATGTTCATGACAATCGAGCGGTGAAATCGGCCGCAAGATCCATGAGCGTACACCATGGCCGTGCAGAAATGAAAAGAGAGATGGGAGCTCGCGGATATTCAATCTGGTCACGTCGGTCCTGACTGATAAGGGAATGCGGGCTGAGAGTAGTTTTGCGAGTCCTTCAATAACTTGTGTGAAGAGGCCGTCGCATCCATGAATTGTGTCATGTGTGGTAGAGAGGCCGTCAATCTGAACAACCACGCCCGTAGTATGGACTTCGTGCAGTCTTTGTACTGTTTCTTTGTTAAGTAGTGTCGCGTTTGTCAGAATTCGTGAATGAATTCCTAGTTCGTACAACTTCAATAAAAGTTCATACCAATACGGGGACAGGAAAGGCTCACCACCCGAGAATGTTACATCCTGAACGAGAAGCGGTGAAAATTGATAAAGAATTTTCATCGCTTCATCTCGTGTAAGTTCATTCGAGCGCGGTTTTCCTTTAAACGGATCAGAATATATATCGTGTAAATTTGTTTTCCTGGTTAATTCCCACGATATAGAAAATGGAAAACCTTGGAACTTCATACTCACCTACTTGCACGTTAATAAGGTAACTCTAATCCTTTTGGGGGGAATAGCTTTCGGTTATTACATTCCATTTGAAAAATATAAGAAATAGAATTCAATAGCAACTCTCGTGGGTATAAATCAATCGAAATAATCAATCGTTTATATTGATATAATATCGTAAATATTCACTAACATCTTTCTTACTTAATATAGCTGTTCGTTCAACTCATTGCTTTGACATTTAGTGCAATTTACTAAAGATAATTTCATAAAAACTTGCTGACACTGAATATAAACCTCTGAACCTTATTATAAGGCAAACCAATGATTATTCTCCGTTGACTGCAACAATGTCGGAGGTAGAAGAATTTTTTCTGATTTGCGCAAGTGTTTGGTATGCATCAGAGTCATACCACCGCTTTAATCCTGCCATTGTCGGAAATTCGATGATTACGCAACGGCTCTTCTCGAATGTCCCTTCGAGAACTTCCGGATGATCGTCGGCGGCAAGGACTTTCCCTTCATACTTTTCAAAAATTTCATCAAAGCCTTCGAGGTATTTCTGATATTCAGAAAGATTTTTAATTGTAATGTTTGCAACAAAGTAAGCAGACATGATGATCATCCTTATATATTTGATTTTGTAGACAGGTTCGTCGTTTCATCCTTTATTTTTCAAAAAGGGAAGTCGGTTTTAAGATCAATTACTTTTTCTATTTTTTCTTCATTCGGTTTTTGAGCTTTGGAATGGATGGCGATGCCTTCAACGTAAATTGCCTTATTCGGAACAGTCGGGCAGGCGTGCTCGCATGCGCCGCATCCGATGCAGAATTCGTTGCGGACTTCCGGCAGGAACAAGTTATTATACGGCACCATCTGAACCGCTTTCGTCGGGCAATGCTCGGAGCAAGCGCCGCAATCTGTTTTTTGTGTTTCAACAATGCAATTTTCTTTAACAAAGTTAGCTTTTCCGATTTGCGCCAGTTTCTTTTCTTCGAGTGACAAAGGAAGAATTGCTCCGGTCGGACAGACATCGCCGCAGATTTTGCAATCGTAATTACAATATCCGCCGGCGTTATCGAGTCGCGGTTGGAACATTCCGATAATTCCGTATTCTAAAAATGACGGCTGTAAAACTTGAGTCGGACAAGCGCTTACGCATAGGTTGCATGCAGTACATTTGCTGTTGAAGCGGTCGATGCTAAGAGAACCGGGAGGACTCACCGCATATTTTTTAATCACAGGCACAATATTTTGAGTATACACTTTCACTTTCGATTGTGCCCAGGCAATTCCGGAGTATCCCAACATCAGCGTGCCGATTCCGAGGAGGAATTTTCGTCGTTGTCGATTCGGAGCTGGGTTCGCAACCGGAGAATTTTTCTTGTATGAGAACTTATATAATAGAGCGTTTCTATCGCATACGTTGAAACAGTTGAAGCAGTTTACACATCGGGTAAAATCTATTTCCTTCTTTTTTAAATCGATGCATGACGATTTGCAGACAATGGCGCAGTCGGCGCAGCTTTCGCAGTTAACTCTATCAATTTTAATTTTAAAAAATGAATATTTTGAAACTAACGCCAGGAGGGAACCCACAGGACAAATTGAATTGCAATACAATCGTCCGCTCCGTATCGAAAGCCATACTACCGCAACGGAAACAACGATCGGCAATATAAGCGACGTCGGTTGAAAATTCTTTATTTCTACCGGATATATCCAGTAGAAATTAACATTCTTTAACAGCGATGCTCCGAGATTGTTCAGACCAATCAGAGGAGGCCTGAAAAGTTGAGTTACGATTCGTCCGAAGTTGGAATATGGATCTAGAATGTTTAAAGGTAAAATAAATCCGGCAATGAATAACACACACGCCAATATTAAAATTGAATAGCGAAGAATATTTAATGGTTTTGAAAATTTAAATTTATGTCTCTTTTTTGTTTTTCTCCGAATAAATGTGAAAATATCTTGCATTGTTCCTAATGGGCAAACACTTGAGCAGTATACTCGTCCGAAGAAAAGCGATAAGATCAAAATAATCGCAAATCCAATGGGGGTAAAAGAAGTGACGGCAAGGAATTTCAATAACGACGGGAGAAATTCTAAATAGGCAACCGGGCCGAAAAACGCGTCTGAAATTGTATGAGTGAAATCTAAAAAAAGAATCGCTGTTCCCACAAAAAAGACCAACGAAACAGCGACTCGAATCTTTTTCAAAAAGCCAAGTTTCATTTTTATTTCATAATATAATTCGTTGGATGTTTAATTTTGTCAAATCTTTTTTGCCAACATTCAATTCATCTGCATAGTTGATGAATGGTATTGTGCTCGGATCAACACCGAACAATTTTGCGCCGGCCGCATCGACCGCAACGATATTGGTAGACATCAGCAGTGATTTCATTTGCGTGACATCTGCCTTCGATGTGCCTCGCGGCCCGTTTTTCATTAGGACGTTGTACGCATCTACAATATTCAACGTCGGTTTAATTCTGGTTGAAAAGTCGGCTATGCATTGATGCAAATCGTTCTTATGCCAGTACCCGCGATCCCAGACAACGCCCATCAAGTTTTTCATTCCGATTGTAAGTCGAGATGAACTGTGGTGTTTGAGTATCGGAACGTTAATGAAGACATCTGAATTCAGTATTAACTCGTGAACCGCCGCTTCTTTCAGACTTTTTCCTTTTTCAACCGTCACTCTGTGATAATATCCTTCCACGTTTCCCGGAACCACCGTCGCTTTGTTTTCTTTTGCAGCGCGTTCAATTCCGCTGTTGGAATAACATCTCTTTCCGTCGTCGCATGTGAAATCGAAAACAAACACTTCTTTGGCACCCGCGTCGTAACAGTGTTGGATAAGTCGTCCCACTAATTTTGGGTTTGTATCGGCAGCTCGATCAGGTTCTACATCCCAACCGATGTTTGGTTTGATAACTACTTTTTGTCCCTTCTTGACGAACGATTTCATCCCTCCGAATACTTCGAGCGCTTTATCGAGCATAACATCAGGCTCGCCTCCTTTTACAGCAACAAGATCTACAGCACCAGGATTCGGTTGTCGGCCTAAAGCATTACTATATTTTCCCAGCGCGAGAATCGCGCCGGTTGTTACCCCAGCTTTTATGAATGAACGTCGATCCATAATTTTCTCCCTGTCGAAATAATGAACATCACATAAGAAAAAGATAGGAAAGGATGAATTTGTATGCAACACTTAATTGAAGTTTTTCTTTGTAAACCGGACTATAATGGTAGGGAATTAATTTTTTATAAAAACATTTTGTCGTTTTATAACACTGTATTTTTGTTTGATGAACTTTGGCCACACTTATCAAAAATAGAATCTGTGAAATAATATTATTGTTACTCTCTTTCCCGGAAACGTTGACAAATCCGGGCATGACGACTCGCAGATGAAAATGAAATTCAGTGTGAATATTTTATAGCAGAAAATGTGTAGTATACCAGTCCCGCTTTTTATAGCATTTTCAACATGCGGGACGGTATATTTATAGTAGTTAATGCAAATTAAATATAGAGTTCCCCTATCAATATGAATAATCTTAGCGGGGACGGCATATATATTGTCAATCGCACATTTTAAATCGTTAGTCAAAATCTGGGAAGATATACCATCCCGCCAGATAGACAGCTATCAAGATTATTAGAGCGGGATTCGGAAGTTCTACTTATCTATATTATTCTATAGATATATCGTCCTCCCAAAAAAAAAATTCTAAGAAAGGGGACTTGGCCTTATGAATTTCATTCATTATAAATAACGTTTATGAATCTGGTCTTTACAATCCTGAGATGAAAAATTAGATTTTTGCTGCGTATTTTGTTGGCAGGAAAAGAAATTTCGAAAGTATAATATTTCCGTTCTTTGATCGTGATGGAGAATTTCGATTTTACACCTCAGTGAACCCTTCAATTCCTTCCGGACGAATCAACATCAAGATTGCCGATTGTGGAACTATGAGATAATCTTTTCCATCATACTGAATTTCAATTGCAGAATCGCGGAGGAAAACCGCGTAGTCTCCTTCTTCGGCCTGAAGTGGAATGTATTTGACGGGATCTTTTGGTGTAGTTGACCAGGGTTCCTGATCGATGAAATTCGGATTGGCTACCGGATATCCCGGCCCGACTTTGACAATATATCCCGTTTGTATTTTTTCTCGTTCTTTTACACCGGGTGGAAGGTACAAACCGTGCGGGGTTCGTTCTTCATCGCGATCTGGATCGATCAAAATTTTGTCGCCGACGACAACAATTTTTTTCCGCTGTTTGATTGCCATACTGAAATAATATAAAATATTTGCTTTGTATCAAGATCGAAAATAAATAAATATTTTGCTCTGAAACTTTGGATTATATTCAAAAGCTCAATTGGCCGTCTTCAAGCGCATGTTGGGTATCACATAAAAAAGGAATCCTAAAATTGCGAATTACTTTATCCCTTTTGAATTAAGAAATGGACCATATCTTTTATCCACATCTTTTATGTGTTTTTTCAACCAATTACTCAAGAAATTCATGACTTGTATTGATAATGTCTGTTGTCCGGCTTCAAATTTTTTCTTGAATTCAGTCACTTCTTTCACAAAATTTATATGTTCTTTTTTATGTTCTTCAGTCTCCGGATATTTGAATTGATCAAAATATTTTTCTTCCGTTTTGAAGTGAGTTCCCGCATATCCAACCATTTCATCCAATATTTTTCCAAGTATATCTTTTGCTTTTCCTTGTTTCATTGCATCATGAAGATTATTTATCATTTCTATAAGTTTTTGGTGTTGTTTATCTATCTCCATAATATTTACGCTAAATTCTTCATTCCATCGTATTAGCGGCATATCTTTCTCCTTTCAATATTTAATGTTTTTTCACTCTTCTTTCCACTTCGAAGGATAAACAAGCTGCCTATCACAAAATTTTTTAATTATAAATAACAAACCGAGTTCAATCGATGAACACACTAAAATATACAAATCCACTAAGCGCTATGCAAAATGCACTACGCTTGCCCGCCGGATTTCGCTTTGTAACGTAGGCGGGCACATTCGGTCAGCTTGTTTGTCCCGATGTTATTTGTCGGGGAGCCGCTGGTTACGCGGCAATATAATTGACTCTATGAAAATTGATTTAGTAATTATTAATTGTTGCGCTGCATCTCTCTCCACCAAGTATGACTGACTCATTTATTGTAACCGTGACTTTTTTCTCAAATAGAGTTCCAAAAAATTCTTTCATAAAACTTTTACAACAATAGTTGCACAATGACTTTGGGGGCTTTTGTTCCTGCGAATAAGCACATACACAAGGCGCTTTTCGTCCGATAACTTTTAGAATACCTTTTTCTGGGCTATATTCAATTCTTTCCCAACGACTGGAATTACCATTGTTTACTGTTTCGATTAAGCTGGTCAGATTCATGCTTTTAATCCATGTCACTGCCTTCGTACAATAGAAACATTCATATCCGAGTTTCCCAAATACTTTTTGTTTTATTGACTCATCTATGTCGCCGTCGATGAAATCAAGAAGTTTTGTGATTTGCTCTCGATTGACATCATTGACCGAGTTTCCATTGCTTGTTTTAATTGTCTGAGAGCTGAGAAATTTATCGGGAAGTGCCAAATATAAAAGAGAAAGCACTCCACACGTTGTGCTTGTTTTAATAAACTCTTTTCTTTCCATATAATTCCTCTTTACTTATTTGCCATGTTGTTGCTTAACGCTTCGCAACAAAACTGTGGACAACGAACACTTTCCATTATTACAACTGTCGCGCACTTGTCCACCGTCTTTTTGGCGGATATATAAATATTTTTTTATGTTTTTTATATACATACCGCACTCGGTAAATTATACTAATGTTTTTCCGACATCATTGATTTCATGAAGCACTATTTTCTCTTGTTGAGCTTGTAAAATCCCGCTTTGCGGAGACTCTGTCCTTTTTAAAATGGTTAGGCAACAAGTATTAATTAAATAATTTATCGTTCACAGCGAGGGAGCTTATTCTTCCGGCCATGATACGCAATGCACAAATAACATTCACCATGCAATGTACAATCTTTCGGGCATGGACATTCTCTATAACCTCGTTCCTGAGGTGAAGAAAGCATCGTACTTTCAACAAGATGGAGATGCTCTGATGCAATAATTCGTTTCTTATCTTTCATGAATAGTTCTTGCTGCATAACTATAATTAAATTGATCCGCTTTATCTGCGGATTCTTGATTTTTGTCCATCTAATCTGCTGCTTGATTTTCCAAATATAATTCCTTGAACCTTTACTATCAACTTACTTGGTATCTATATCCACTCATTCAGACAATTTGTTGAACGTACTTTGTGATATCCCGTCCTAAAGTCGAAGACCCTGAGCCTGTCGAAGGGGACTGCTTCGCTGTCTTTGCGGGCACTCCGATTCAGCAACGGCAATACACCATCGGTTGAATCCGGTTGTTAGCTGACTCTTTTTTCGTCCTCCCCAGAAACCATCGAATAGGTCTTTGTCCCAGTCAAGCGAGATCGAAGCGGTCAAGGTTCATGACTTTGTTCCACACTGCTAAAAAGTCGCACAGAAACTTCTCCTGGGAGTCTTTACTTCCATAGACTTCTGCCAATGCCCTGAGTTGAGAGTTTGAACCGAAGATGAGGTCGACCCGTGTGCCAGTCCATTTGAGAGTACCCGTTGTACGATCACGACCTTCGAATACGTCACAGTCTTTCGCGTTTACCTTCCACTCCGTGCTCATATCGAGAAGATTCACGAAGAAGTCATTCGTGAGGGCTTCAGGCCGCTTGGTAAAGATGCCATGTTGCGACCCGCCGAAGTTGGTATTCAATACTCTCATGCCGCCAAGGAGAACTGTCATTTCAGGAGCGGTCAGGGTTAGCAATTGCGCTTTGTCAACTAGCAATTCCTCAGCCGATACAGTAAATTTTGTTTTGAGGTAATTGCGGAAGCCATCCGCCTTCTGCTCTAGCACGGCGAATGAAGCCACATCGGTTTGCTCCTGCGAGGCGTCCATGCGTCCTGGAGTGAAGGGAACCGTTACTTTGTGACCGGCATGCTTCGCAGCTTTCTCGATGCCAGCGCAACCGGCTAAGACGATCAGGTCGGCCAGAGATACTTTCTTGCCGCGAGACTTCTGTTTGTTGAACATGTTATGAATTCCCTCCAGCGTCTTGAGCACCTTCGCGAGCTGCACAGGCTGGTTGACTTCCCAATCCTTCTGTGGTGCAAGACGTATACGCGCTCCGTTCGCCCCACCACGTTTGTCAGATCCACGGAAGGTTGACGCTGAAGCCCATGCGGTCGAAACGAGTTCCGACACCGAAAGACCGGAAGCCAGAATTTTGCGCTTGAGAGATGCGATGTCCTTCGCATCGATCAGTTTGTGATTGACCTTGGGAATAGGGTCTTGCCAGAGGAGCTCTTCTTTCGGAACCTCCGAGCCAAGATAGCGTGCGCGCGGACCCATATCGCGATGTGTCAGCTTGAACCAAGCACGAGCAAAAGCGTCGGCGAAAGCCTTCGGGTTCTGATGGAAGCGGCGCGCGATGGGCTCGTAGATTGGGTCGAACCGCAGCGACAGGTCAGCCGTGGTCATCATCGGCGGGTGCTTCTTGGACGGGTCGTGAGCATCAGAAATCATGTGTTCCGGCTTGACATTTTTTGCCACCCACTGGTGTGCGCCTGCCGGGCTTTTAACCAGTTCCCACTCGTAACCAAACAACATATCGAGGTAACCGTTATCCCACTTGGTGGGGTTTGGCTTCCAAGCGCCTTCGATACCACTGGAAGTGGTGTGTACACCTTTGCCAGTGCCGAAGCGATTCCTCCAGCCCAAGCCTTGCTCCTCGATGGGGGCGCCTTCAGGCTCTGGGCCAACCAAGGTTGGATCGCCTGCACCATGGGCCTTGCCGAATGTGTGACCGCCAGCAACGAGGGCCACAGTTTCTTCATCGTTCATCGCCATACGCGCGAAGGTCTCGCGGATGTCGCGGCCTGAGGCGACTGGATCCGGGTTGCCGTTCGGCCCTTCCGGGTTGACGTAAATGAGTCCCATCTGCACAGCGGCGAGCGGATTTTCTAGATTCCGGTCGCCAGAGTAACGCTTGTCTCCTAACCATTTGTCTTCGGAGCCCCAGTAAATATCTTTTTCCGATTCCCAGATGTCCTCGCGCCCGCCGGCAAAACCGAAAGTTTTGAAGCCCATCGATTCCAATGCGACATTGCCGGTGAGGATCATCAGATCGGCCCATGAAATTTTCCGGCCATACTTTTGCTTAATCGGCCAGAGCAACCGACGCGCCTTGTCGAGATTGACATTGTCGGGCCAGCTATTGAGAGGTGCAAAGCGCTGGCTGCCGTTGCCTGCGCCGCCGCGGCCGTCACCGATGCGGTAGGTACCCGCACTATGCCATGCCATGCGGATGAAAAGCCCGCCGTAGTGGCCCCAGTCGGCTGGCCACCAATCCTGCGACTGAGTCATCAGGGCACGGAGGTCCTTTTTCACGGCTTTTAAGTCGAGACTCTTAAATTCCTTGGCGTAGTTGAATCCCTCACCCATCGGATTGGACTTGGCTGAATGCTGGTGCAAGATATTCGAGGTTCAACTGGTTCGGCCACCAGTCTTGATTTGTCGTACCGTTGCCAGCAGTGTGAGCTTTGTGCGTTATCGGGCACTTGCTTTCTTCACCCATAATATATACTCCTTTCGATGTATAGATTATTTAACATCTCTATCATGTAGAGTGTTCCATTGCTCATCTTGATTATGTTTACTTAACCCGTGAGGTAATTTTGGTGCAACTAGCCATACCCGTATTCTGCTTTGTACAAATTGCGCGATTGGCCGCTGAATATGGTTTAAGCGCTATGTTAGTATGAATACGAAATATTTGTCTATCGCTCTTTTCAATGCTGCATGAAAAACAGACAAAGATTTTTTCTATCTTGAGCAAGAATGAATAAGGCATTTTGTGCATTCTAACTAAATTAGATTGATCCGCCTGATCTGTGGATTCTTGGTTTTTGTCCGTCTAATCTGCTGCTTGATTTTCCAAATATAATTCCTTGAACTCTCACTATCAAATGACTTAGTATCTATATCCACTCATTCAGACAATTTGTTGAATGTTTTTTATAAAATCCCGTCCTGCGGGGACTCTGTCCTTCTTAAAATGGTTAGGCGTGATCATTTCCCTATTATTTTTTTTGCTAATGAATTCAAAAATAGTCCAATGATTATTATGCCTAATATTGCTTCAAGAGTAACAAAAAATCTAGCTCTTGTAGAGATTGGAACTATATCACCAAGCCCTACGGTAGTAATTATCATTGCGCTTAAATATAACATTCGTTCAAAATTTCCACTTGAATAAGATGGAAATCCTTTTAGTGCTGAGTAATAAGCAGTAATTTTATTCATAATAGAAATAGGTATAAAAATAAATCCACAATCATGTCCAGGCCATACCTCTACGCCGCTTTCACCCCATCTGATTTTTAATTTTCCACTTGTAAAAACATCGTACGCTTTCAGCAGAAAATTAGGATTATCTTGTTGAGTACATATCAATTGATGGATTACAAGTTCTCCATTTTCTAATGTATCAGGAGGGCTAAAGGAGGATAAACTAAAATTTAAGTGGCTTTCATAACACATACTCATACTTTGATCTTTACCAAAAGCATAACCAATGACATATATTTGAGCTTCTTCATTGACGAAAGTTATGTCTAATATTTTGATTGTATTAATGTCAAAATATCTACCGCCTTCTACAATGATTCGTTTTCCATGTGCTTGTAATAGAACTACCTTAAGAAAAGTTTGCAAATCTGTAATTATTACTTTTTTATCGACATCAATATATTTTTCATATTTATTGGTGGAATGATAGAATTCAAAGGGCAAGTTATTGTATATAACTCCAAATATGGGAATCAATGAGACGTATAATATTAAATACACTACCGATGGTAATTTCATTTTGAGTTCAGTTTTTTTGATCACGCCTAACTACTGTTTATATGGTTTCGGTCTAAGACCGCTATTTAATTTTGCTTCCGTCTATATCTCGAACCAAAATTTTGTCGGTGACGATAATTATTTTTTTTCGCTGTTTGATTGCTACAGTGAAATAATATAAAATATTTGCTTTGTATCAAGACCAATGGAAAATAAATAAATAGATAATGAAAAATAACAGCGTTATTGTTTCTTCAGGAGGAGTATTATTTTCTCTTGTTGAGCTTGCAAAATCCCGCTTTAGGGGGACTTATTCCTTTTTAAAGTTGTTAGGCGGCAAAAATATTTTTTTGTAACAATAAAATAATTCAAGGTCAACGACAACAGCTTGATTTAATATTTAAGATAGTCAACCATCCATTCTTAATTGTATCTATTTTATAAGAATCATCAGCCCTTTGCAAATCACAATAATAAAGGACATAGCAATAGATAGTTCTGCAAAAGGAGATTTTTCCTTCTCGCCTAATAATTTACATAAATAACTAGAAAAGGTAATTAATGGCTTTAAAATAATACCTAGGAAAATAAAAATTGACATATAAAATGATACTGGTATAAGCGTAGTGAATAAAAGAGGAACGATTGTCCAATTAATTTCATCTTTTGTAGCGCTAAAATTAATTATTCTAATTATATTTTTAAAAGCTGAATAAATATTATCAAAAATATTATAATTGGAGTTTTCAGAGAATGTCCCACTCTTAGTTGAAATTCAGCGATAGAAATTTGAGGTTGTTGTCAACATAAATATTTTTTATGCGACAAGCAAATTTTGTTTTTTATTTTTATTCAACGCGTCAATTAATATTGGTAATGCACCGTAACCTTTTATTCTTCTAAATCCTTTTTCAGCTTCCAACACTCCAGCACAAACCCAGCGTGTAACTTGTTCTTCAGTCTTCCAATATTTTACATTCCTCTCTTTCTGTCGAACAACTGAATTGAGCGACTCGATCAGATTTGTCGATTGCAATGATTTGCGCAGAGCAAGAGGAAGATTAAGTCGATGCAGCGTCAACGTTTCATCCAATCCTTCACGTAAACTTTTTGCAGCCGACGAATGCTCTTGCTCCAAGTCCTGCGCAATTGATAGCAGCCGTTCTTTTGCTTTCACTGCATCGTTCATCGAATATGCTTCCGTCATTCTTCTGCTGACAACTCCCTGAAGATTTTTTGGAAGATAACTTAACACATTACGTTTCTTGTGAACTGTGCAGCGTTGGACATGTGTGTCTGTTCCAAGTATATCAATGACAGCTCGCCGCAAGGCTTTCGATCCGTCCATCACTACCAAATATAATTGCTCTGTGTGTAATCCACGATCTATCAAATTTTCCAACAAACCTTTCGCTATCGTCGTATTTTCTGCCGATCCCTCCCATACCCCAAGAACATGCTTAATCCCTTTAGTATCAATTCCTAACGCGATCACTACTGTATAATCACCAATGTGTATTCCATCGATCATCAACACTGCCAACTCTAATTCTTCCAGCCGTCGTTCAAACATTTCTTTTATCTTTTGAGCCGTTGCTGCAATCATTCTTCTGCTTACACTGCTCGAACTCGTTCCATACCCTTCTAGAAATTTACTCACTCCTTCTTCATACCTTCGTGTGCTAATGCCTCGAATCAAATCTCGATATGTCCTCTGAATTAATTCTGCAGACTTACTAAATAATCCGTACGTCTTCAAACTCCACGCATGCTTGTTCTCAACATCCACAACTCGGGTGACAAATATTTTTTTCCTCTTTCCATTTACGATCACCGATCCTGGATTTGTTCCATGTCGTGTGCACTGCCGATCAGGTAAATGTTTATATCGTTCGCCTGCAAGTGATTTGACTTCTTCTTCCATGATCGTCTCCATCACTTGTAAGGAGATGCCTTCCATTTCTTCCGAGAGCGATTCTTTTAATCCCAACAAAACTTCTTTCACTGTGTCAACGATCTTTTCTTCCAACTTCTCAAAATGTTTTCCGCTCGTACTGTTGATTACTTCATTCGCTTTTGCTACTTTGATCTTGTGCATGGCGATAGTCCTTTCTTTGGTGTTTAATAATTTGAATCGTTATTTTCTCACCTCAGATTAACTATCGCCTGTATTTTTTTCAAGCGCTATTTTCAACTAACTTCGGGACATCACCATTTTTCAACACATAATATTATAGTATACAATAATACACTTAGGAATACGCTGGATATAATATCTAAAATTGCCAAGGGAGTCATAAGATTTTTATTTTTATAGATATATTTAATAATTTTTATCGATATGTATATAGTAAGATAATTGAATGGAAAGTTTAATAGATTTAGTATTATTGGTCCATTAATTGATCGATCACATATCACGAGTTGAGCCCAGAAACCCTTCGTAAAACTACTATATAAATAGAACCCCAATGCAATAGCAAGATTAGAAAATATAGTATTTACTATAGAAACGGGTATTAAATGACGGAATATTATTCTGTAACAAAATCCATCAATATTATCTATCATATTCTTACTAACTGATGTTACGCAAACGAAAGAAATTCGTATATTTGAACAACCGTCGCTTTGCGTCAAACTGTTTGGACGGTGATCTCAAAGAAACAAATCAAATGGTGTCCAATGAACAAGGACCTCTTTCGTTTGTATGTTGATAGTTTATTAAGCACATTTTATCGCTCTACAGCAACCTCTGTTTCAGCACTGGTTGATGGAACCTATAGTCATGACGACATCACTCGATTTTTAGCAAGCAGACAGTTAACATCACGAGACTTGTGGTATCAAGTGAAATCGGTGGTGCGAGCCATAGAAAGCGATTACGGTATCTTGATTGTTGATGATAGTATTTCACACAAACCTCACATGAATGAAAATGACATCGTCTGCTGGCACTACGACCACACCAGCGGTAAGAACGTCAAAGGGATTAACATCGTGTCGGTTTTGTACCATAGTCAAGGTCTTTCGATTCCTGTTGCCTACACACTTGTAAAGAAAACAGAACGTAGTATTGATGCCACTACTGGTAAAGAAAAACGTATCAGCCCAACAAGTAAGAACGAATATTTCCGAACGATGCTTGCGCAGAGTGCGAAAAACATGCGATTTCGTTATGTTTTAAGCGATGTCTGGTATGCATCGGTTGAGAACATGAAATATATCAAAAACACACTGCGTCGAGATTTTGTCATGCCACTGAAAATAAATCGTAAGATAGCACTCTCGGCTGCAGAGAAACGAACTGGGCACTATGTAACAGTCGAAACAGTACAGCCCAAGGTCAACGAACATCTTATGGTATATCTCGAAGGACTCACCTTTCCGGTGCTGCTCATTCGTCAGGTCTTTATAAACAAAGACAATTCTCAGGGTGTGTTGTACCTTGCCTGTAGTGATACAACACTTACATACAAACATATTATCGATCTCTATCAAAAACGATGGAAGATCGAAGAGTACCATAAAGCGTTAAAACAACAATGTGCATTGTCTTGTTCTCCCGCTCATACGGTAACAACACAATCGTCGCATATTTTTTGTTCTCTCTGTGCATTTGTCAAACTCGAACTCATGCACAGAATTACTGCTGTTTCCTATGAAGGATTAAAACTTAATCTCCATTTGCATGCGCTAAAAACCGCATTCAAATATTTAAGAACGTTACAACCCTTAGATTGGGCTACAACACCCATCTTTGCGTAACATCAGTTACTAATAAATATTCTGATTCACTACTGTCCAAAATAAATAGATATAGATAAAAAACTATTGATCATGGCTCAATTTGGACAATATTTTAGGAAAGTCTTGGAGTAAGCCCCTGAATGCTGTCCAAGATCAAATAAAGAAAGCTGAACATCTGGCACAAATGGTGGACTCTGAAATGGATCATTGAGCCATTCATTGAGATCCCGGTACGTAAAGAGATTGAATCTCAACATTGCGACAAGATTTGAGAGTGACCATTTAAACATAGCCTTTGCTCTAAGTATTTTAAGAATTAGCATGACAAGTAATGCTGTCCAAATTTGAATTTTCAAAGCATTGGCGCTGGTGCCGACAAAAGTTTTGATTTTCAAGTTCTGCTTCAGTGTTTTGAAAAAGATCTCTATTTGCCATCGTTCTTTGTAAATCCGGGCAATCGTTGTACTGCCAAATCGTAAATGATTGGTGAGTAAGACCAGGATCGTCTGGTTCTTCTCGTCCCATACTTCGATCCGGCGAAGGTCATACTCACATTTTTCTGAAGTGACCGGGCCGTTAAATTGAATAATCTCGTCTTTCAGAATATTGCTGTTCTGAGGTAGGGGGTTCTTTTGAACAACATCATACGTTGCGTTACTTTTCATGCGGGTTACGAAGTAAATGTCCTGATCGCACCAATGGGCGAATTGTTCGTAGTCGTTATATCCTCGGTCAAAGACGATGATGCTATCGGCGGGAAAGCTGAAATCATTGGCAATTTTGTTCTTTGTGACTGTTGCTTTATGTGTTTTTCCATCGGTAATGTGGGCAAACACAGGAAGATATCCATCGTGATCAAGCAACATGTGGAGTTTCACTGCCCCCTTCTTCCGACGGAATTTTGCCCAGTCAAATAAATTCAAACATAAGTCTATGGTTGTCGCATCCATGCTAAAAAGTTTATTTTTAAATCGGAACGACTTTTTCCCTTGTATACATGTTTGAGCGTGTTGTAAAACCTGATAAAATGTTTCTTCAAAAATCTCATATGATCGGTGCCCATTTGCATAGGATAATGTTGACCGCTTGGGACTCTCTTTTAATCCAAGGTGTGACAGTCTTCCCATGCATGTCGCCAATCCACCGCAAATTTCTCGCAAGGACTGGGCTTTCCCAAGTTGGCAGAATAGCATGCTCACCAATTGTTCCCAACACGAAAATCCTTTTGTATGACGTTCCCCGTTATTCTTACGAACTATTCGGGCGAATTCTTTTTTATCAATATATTCTACTATTTGTGAAAAAATGTTCGTACCCTTATGTGACATATGTCGCTCCGGTTTGTGGTTGTTCTTTTTTGGTTTCCACCTTAAAGGTACCACTTTCCGGAGATTTTATTTTGGACAAGTGTGACTTGGCTTATATAAAATAATTGGC
>CAWIHK010000003.1:0-19300 GCA_963835935.1 Ignavibacteriota bacterium | reverse complement strand
CCTAAATTTTTATGGATGAAAAAGAGTACTACTTCCCATCGTGGAATGAAAATTTTCGGTTATGTGCGCTCCATCCTCTTCACAGTTCTCGGTGCAGCAATTCTCTTAGGATACCCAGTCGTTCTTCCATTAGAATTCAGATGGCTCCTCGGAGGCACACTCCTGCTTTGGGCACTCTATATTCTTCTCGCAACAAGAACAAAGCATCCGATTTTATAATATCATCTATCTTTTCATTTCCTGAAATCAATTCATTAAACTCTTTCGCAGCGGATAATTATAATTTCCGGCATCGGAAATCATCCAGAGAAACTTCTTCCTTCATGATGAATCTTATTAGTAAAAGGAGGAGGAATTATGGCACATCAAGCAGCCCTCGCGGAAGTTCATTACGGTGCGTTTGAACTTCAACGGCTCTACCACAAGCACCTGGCTATCGGTTTTCATTCCGGAGTAGCATTTATTCTTCTCATTATTTCTGTAAATTTTTGCATCATAAGACCGGATCTATCCGATACTGCAAATGCAGGCAAAGGCACAAACATTCCGACAAAATTAGAACCACCGCCACCACTTGATCCTAAACCCTATTTTCCAAGTTCTGTACTCTTGGTTGATAAAAAAGTTTTGATTGATGGAATTCCAAAACCTGTACCAAACAGCAGTGTTCCGAATGATCAAACAATCCTTACGCAGGATGAACGAAATAAAGTTTTGAATCGCGAGATTCACCCTGAAAATGCCGGAGGTGGTTCCATGGCTGGTACCGAGATATTAATAGACGAAAATCCCGATCCATTGCCAGACACATTTCAATGTGTAGAAAAAATTCCGGTTCCTATAATACAAGTCGCGCCCAAGTACCCGGATCTTGCAATACGCGCATCATTGGAAGGCGAGGTCTTTGTAAAGGCTTTGATTAATAAAGAGGGAACGGTTAAAAAAGCGTTTATCATCAAAAGTTCGAATGAAGTATTTAACGATGCAGTCCTCGAGGTTGTAGTAAAATGGAAGTTTACACCTGCAATGATGACAAATGGACCGGTTCCTGCCTGGACCGTTATACCCTTCAAATTCCATTTGTGTAATCGAATCTATTGAGAAATTCTTTGCAAATGCAGAAAAAAATTATATCTTATAATGATTTGCCAGAACTCGATTCATTTCGATTAATATTGACTTTTAATTCGAGATCGAGTGAACGCGGGAGGTTTATTATGCAAACAGCACAGCGAACATTTCTTCTTTTTATCGTTCTTGTGCCTGTTATAATCACTGTGATGGCTTGTACTCCTGAAAAAAAGGAGACATATCAAACCGGCGACATCACAATCTATGTTGAAGAATCAATTGCGCCGGTGATAGAAAAGGAAGTTGCTGATTTCATGGCAACGTATAAAAAAGCAAAAATCACCGTTGTTCCAACGACTGCTCGTGGAGCAATCGTAAAGCTGGTCAACAACGAGACCCGGCTCGCTATCATTCCACGAGATCTAGACGCAGAAGAAAAAATGGTTGTGGATAAATATAAAATCCCCATAAAAAAATTCCGCGTTGCACTTGATGGAATTGCAGTGATTCTAAATCCGAGAAATCCAGTCGATTCTCTGACTACACAACAGATTGGAGATATGTTCTCCGGAAAAATCACCAAGTGGAAACAACTCCATTCATCGGTCTCTGGCGCAATTACCCATGCAATTACTGGAGCCGGTACTTGTTACTATGAATTATTGGCCACAAAACTCCTGAAGGATAAACAGTGGAATGCATCAATGCTCCCATGCACAACAACTACACAGATTATTCAGAGTGTAGAAAAAAATGAAAATGTAATCGGATATGTTGGGTTGAATTGGCTCAACAGCAAGAATCTTGAGAACATTAAAATAGCAAAAGTTGGAGACGCTGGCGTATCATACGATTCTTTAACATTGTCCAAGACACTCCTTCCCTATCAATATTATATCTGGAAGAGAGTTTATCCTTTTACGCGCGACATTTATGCATTTTCTACCGACCAACAAGCGGGATTGGCGGCAGGTATAAACGTATATTTAATGAATGCCGTTGGTCAGAGAACATTTCTAGATGCAGGACTCGTTCCTGGAAATCCAGCAATGCCAATAAGATTGAAATCTAACGATAATTAAAATAGATCGAAAAAGAAGAATTATTATTCAAGGGTAAAGGAGCATTATGAAACACCGTACAATTCGTGGAGTGTTTGCTGCATGCTTATTCCTCGGAGCGACTCTGTATGCACAGGATTTTCTGGAACAAGGCCGCTCCGCGCGAGCAAAAGGAAATATTGATCAGGCAGTTAGTTGTTTTCTCCGTGCATACGAAAAATCTCCAAAATCTGAAGACGTCAATTTCGAATTAGGCGATGCCCTCTATGAAAAAGGCTCTCTCGATTCGGCAGAATTCTTTCTCCTAAAAGCGATAAAACTCGACGATGAATACATCAAAGCATACATCAGCCTCGGGAACTTGTTGAGAGATAAGAAAGAAGCCGATCAGGCTCTACCGTTATTCAAAACAGCGTTGAAGCTGGATAAAAACAATTTCGATGCTACACTCGGATTAGGGATGGCTTATATCGATGTCGATTCGCTCGACCTTGCTACTGCGACATGTGAGAAAGCGAAACTTATAAACGAGAAAAGTCCGTTACCTTTCGTCGGTTTAGGCCAAATCTGGGAAAAGCAGCACGTTTATGATTTTTCCATCGAGCAATATCAAAAAGCAATTAAAATCGACCCGAAAATGATAGAACCACATGCGGCGCTCGCCAACCTTTACATCAAGAAAAAACAATATTCAGATGCAATTAAAGAACTTGAATACGTCATCGCTCTCGATCCCATAAACGCAACCGCATATCTCAAAGCAGGCCGAGTATTTTTCCTTGCGGCACAGAGCGGCCACGTTCAATTCTACAAGGATGCTATAGTAAAATTTTTAAAATATACTGAACTTCGATCTACGAGTTTTGAAGGATGGATGTATCTTGGAAAATCTTATTACGGCGATAAGAATTTTACAGAGGCAACTGCTACATTCGAGAAGGCAGTTAAACTTGACACAAACTCGATCGAAGCCCAACGCTTGCTGGGATACTCATTTTTCAATGACAACAAATACTCAAAATCTCTTGATATCATGAAATCGTTGATTGTAAAAAATGAACCTGCAAAGAAAATTGTGTCCGAAGATTATTATAAGTTGGCGGTATCGTACGTCCGGACGGGCGATACTCTCGATGCCATCACTAATTATGAATACGCAACTGCCGATACTACTCAAGTTGACGCCTTGAACGAGCTTGCAAAGCTTTATATGTTACGGAACCAACCTGATAAAGCTGTTCAAACTTTTGAAAAATATATTTCACGAAATCCAAAAAATGCCGGTGCGTATTATAACGCCGGGAATACACTCTACGGTGTTCAACGCTATGAAGATGCAGCGGCTTATTTTGACCGCGGTTCTGCTGTTAATCCCGATTTCCTGCCTTTCTATTTTAATGAGGGATGGTGTTATGTCCTCGCAAATCAACCTAACGAAGGCGTGAAAGTTTTTGAAGCCGCTATGCCGCATGTCGAGGCAAATATTGAGAAATACGAAAAGGATAAAAAAGAGCAGCTGGGAGATTTTTATTTTTATTACGGCAACACACTCCAGATGGCAAAGCGGTTTGCCCAATCACAGCAAATGTTCGCAAAGATGATGAAGTATCGAAAAGAAGATGCGACTAGTCATCTTGCCTATGTCCAAGCCGGCTTCTTTGCTATGGACCATACGAAAAAAGAAGAGAATCGTTCGCGATATGACGATCTGGAAAAACATTGCCGCCGTGCATTGCAGCTCGATTCTAGAAATAGTGAGGCGATGTATTGGTTATCTCAAGTCTTGATTCAGAGTCGTTATACCGGCGAATATGAAAATAATAATAAAAAGAAAACCGAAGCAAAAGGGTTGTTAGAAAAGGCGCTCACGATAAAGAAAGATAAAAAATATCAAGATGCGCTCGATCAGCTATGATCGGATCCGGTTTTTTCGGAAGGGAGAGATGAAATTCTCTCCCTTTTTTATTTCTACACGATAACTTTTCTTCTTGCATCTGAAAATCCGTTCTACTACTTTTATTTGTTATTTAGTTCCCTGAATCAATCACAATTATTTTAGAAATCGGTATGATGATGAGCAAAAAAATATTCGTAATTGCATTCTTTTGCATTAACGTTCATCTTGTCGGATTTGTGGATGCACAATCTTCTTCTCCCAATAACACATCGGCCGTTACCGGCAATGTCCAACGTCCTGTTGGTCCTACATGGGTGGATAATGCTGTTTTCTATCAAATTTATCCTCAAACTTTTTACGACTCGAACTGCGATGGAGTTGGTGATTTGCAGGGCATTATCGAAAAATTAGATTATGTAAAGGGTTTAGGTATAAGCACAATTTGGCTCAATCCATTTTACGAATCTCCGTTTCGCGATGCCGGTTACGACGTAACCGATTTTTATAAAGTCGCACCGCGTTATGGAACGAACGATGACGCGAAAAGGCTTTTTCAAGAAGTCCATAAACGCGGTATGCATATCATCATCGATTATGTTCCAGGTTATACAAGTATAGATCATCCCTGGTTTAAAGCGTCGTGCGATCCAAAACCGAATAAATACACGAACTGGTTTGTGTGGACAAATTGTACATGGTTTCCCAATATGGATAAATACAAAGCAAACTTTATTCAGGGTTATTGCGAGCGTGACGGGATGTTCATGAATAATTTCTTCTGGCATCAACCGTCATTGAATTACGGCTACGCCCATCCCGATCCGAACCAGCAATGGCAATTACCGACCAATCATCCGGATGTGATGGCAATGAAAGAAGAAATGAAAAATGTGATGCGCTTCTGGTTGAACTTGGGCTGCGACGGCTTTCGTTGCGACATGGCAGGTTCACTTGTAAAAGAGGACGATGGAACGGAAACCAGCAAATATTGGAAAACTGTCCGCGAATTTCTCGATAAAGAGTTTCCGGGAACATTTACCGTAGCCGAATGGTCATATCCAAAGGATGCGGTGAAGGGAGGATTCAATGCCGATTTCCTACACTGGTTCAACGGATATGATGATTTATTCCAGAAAGAAAAAATCCGAAATCCAAGCCACGACGGGCACAGCTTTTTTGATTCCGAAGGGAAAGGCGATATCGCGCACTTCCTGGAAATTTATATGGACCAATATTACGGAAGCCGGGATAAAGGCTATATCGCAGTCCCATTTGGTAATCATGATTTACCCAGAATAAAAAATAATGGACGTACGGATAAAGATATGGAAGTAATTTTTGCTTTCATGCTCACAATGCCTGGAACACCATTCATTTATTACGGCGATGAAATCGGAATGCGGCAATTGAGCGGCCTGCCGTATACCGAGGGAAGTTATGCCGGACGAGCAGGCGACCGTACTCCGATGCAATGGAATTCGGGATTGAATAAAGGATTCTCGACAGTACCGCCTGAGAAACTTTATAGGGCAGTCGACGAATCGCCCGACGCACCGGATGTTGCTTCTCAGGAAAAGAATCCTGCTTCTTTATTGAACAAAGTAAAAGAACTTATTAAATTGCGCAGCACCGAACCGGCACTGACTGCTTATGCCGAGTTCGTACCGGTGTATGCTGAGAAGGAAAAATATCCCTTTGCGTTCATTCGTGCAAACGGGAAAAATCGGATGCTCGTAGTTGTAAATCCTGCAAATAGAGAAGTTTCGGCTTCATTCAAACTCAATTATCAAAGCGAGAAGCCCGAATTAATTTCAGGAGACGGAATGGTGACGATTGATGGAAATGCAGTCTTGATAAAGATGAAGAATGTCAGTTACGCTGTTTTTAGGATGAACGAGGTAAAATAGTATTTAAATTATTTTTTCTACAGAATTACATTATCAAACCGGCATCATTCCGGTGCTGGTTTTTTGATTCTTATGAGGAGTCTTCATGAAGACTTTATTCTCAATAATATTTATTCTTACCATTACTATAGACGCTGCAATGAGTCAAACATCGAATATTAATCCTTCCGGTTTTGAAATCCGGCGGGGTGTGAACCTGAGTCACTGGCTGTCACAGAATCAGGAATGGCCGCCGAGATCGGTTTTTATTACGGAAAAAGATATTCAGTTCATCGACAGCATCGGTTATGATCATGTGCGAATACCGATCGATGAAGCCGAGATGTGGAGTACTGATGGACATCCATCCGTGGAATCGTTCGGTTATCTCACGCGTTGTTTGGATTGGTGCATGGCTCGTCACCTCAGGGTAATCGTGGATCTTCACATTTTACGATCACATTATTTTAACGCCATAAATGAAGAAAAAACGAATACGTTATGGACGGATACCTCGGCGCAAAATAACTTTATAAAATTGTGGGTCGATATTTCTTCACAATTAAAAAAATATCCTGTCGCTTCTGTGGCTTATGAATTATTGAATGAAGCAGTAGCTCCGGACAACGAAGATTGGAACAAACTTATTAATAAAACGATCCCGGTTCTCCGGCGGTTAGAACCTGCTCGTGTGTTGATTGTCGGCTCTAATTTTTTTCAATTCCCGGGTAGAGTTCCATACCTGAAAGTTCCGGAAGGAGATAAAAATATTATTATCAGTTTTCATACCTATTCACCTTTAATCTTCACACATCATCTTGCAAACTGGGTTCCCTTCTTTGGATATAAAGGGCCGGTGCACTATCCCGGACAAACCGTCACTCAAGCCGATTATGAAAAATATACCGACACATCAGATCGGAAACTCGTTCAGTCATTATCCATGTTCGGCTGGAATCAGGAGTTCAACAAAAAGGCTCTCGCAGATGAACTCATTCCTGCAATCCAAAAAGCAAAAGAGCTTGGCCTTCAACTCTATTGCGGTGAATTCGGATGCATTCCTCATGTTGAAAGAGGAGATAGATTAAAATATTATGACGATGTCGTTTCGAACTTCGAAGAAAATAACATCGCCTGGTGTAATTGGGAATACAAAGGCGATTTTGGAATAATCTATTTCGATTATAAGAAAAAAACAATGCTGGCTCCGGACAGTGAACTGATTAATATTTTGCTGAAACACAAGAAGAACTAAAACACAATTTTTGCAGATCGTTTTAGATACAAAGAACCAGCGCAAATGGTTGCAGCCATTTATCATTCACTCCCCGACTCCAATCGTATTCGATTTGGAATTTATAGATCACATTTTTCCAATGTTGTATGGAGTCCGAAAAAGTATATCGGTAAAATCATGACCCACATTGAATCGGCCAGAAGGAAAATTGATGGCCTGTTCCGTATTATATAATTGAAGAGAACTTTTCGATACACTTTCGGTGAAGAAGATAATCGGATTAAACTCGCTAACTGTATCGCGATTTAAAGTAACCGTTTCCTTGGTTATGGCTAAAAATTAAAATATAAGATTAACAAAGAATGGGAGATAAAAGAGTATGAAATACAGTTTCTATAAAATCGCACTTCTTATTTTTTTGAATCTCGGTTTTTTATTATGCTATGCTCAGGAAGCAACCAGAGAATCAATCGTCTATGGTTCAAATAAAACGGCGGGTCATTATGCCGATCTTGATGGAACAAAATTATATTACGAGTCTTACGGAACCGGCATTCCTTTACTCCTACTTCATGGCGGACTCGGATCGATAAATGATTTTGAGAAAAACATTCCCGAATTCTCAAAACACTTCAGGGTCATTGCAGTAGACAGCAGAGGCTACGGCCGTTCGAACAACCCGTTTGATTCGTTAAGCTATGAACTGCTCACAAATGATATGATCCATTTAATAGATACACTGAAGCTTGATTCTGTTTACGTATGCGGTTTTAGCGATGGCGGAATAGTTGCTCTCTACATGGCAGCAAAGTATCCGGAAAAAGTTCGCAAGGTGGTAGCTTCCGGAGCAAACTACGCTCTCATCAGCGCTCCTTCCGAAGATTTTATGGGAAGAGATAAAGTAAAAACCGATACGTTCTGGATGCCATTTCGCGCAAATTATGCCGCCTCAAATCCCAATCCTGAAAAGTTTGACGATCACATTCAGATGATACGCAAAATGTGGAGCAGTATCTTTTGTATTCCGAAAGGTGATTTTGTAAAAATAAATGTTCCGGTCCTGCTGCTTTTTGGTGATAGAGATTTGATACCGTTAAAACATGGGCTGGAAATGTTCGACCTGCTTCCGGAAAAGACAACTCAACTGTGCATTCTGCCCCATTCGAATCATTTCTTATTTTCTCAAAGAAGCGAATTGGTAAATGGAATTGTGATCGACTTCTTAAAAAATATTGATGTCCACTAAAGCCAGGGTTATATGAAAACTCTTTTTATCTTTTTCGCACTATGTTTCTCCTTCGCCCAACTTTCGGCGCAGGAGCATTTTATCATGCATAATGGCTATAATAGAGCTTACCTTCTCTATGTTCCTAAATGCTATGACGGTTCATCGCCATATCCGCTCATCATTGTGCTCCATGGACACGGAGGAAACGACAGCTCGCTTTATTATAATGGATTCAATGAACGATCTGAATTTATGGGCTACATCGCAGTCTACCCGAGAGGAATCAATAAAGCCTGGAATGTCGGTTATGGCGGTGACGATGATGATGTTGATTTCATTTCTGAATTGATCGACACCCTCAAGGCGAATTACAATATCGATTCAAAACGTGTCTATGCAACCGGCCATTCGAATGGAGGGTACTTATGTTACACTCTGGCCGTGGAACTACCGGCAAAGATTTCGGCGATCGCTCCTGTTGAAGGACTTCTAGTGAACATAATGATCAACAATATTTCCTCACCAATGCCGATTCTTTCGATCCATGCTCTCGATGATACCGTAGTCCCCTACAGCGGAACAGATTACGCTCCTGGAGTTGAATCACTCGTGAATATTTGGAAAAACGAAAATCGATGTATCAACAAACCGGATACTGTTTATAATCTAAACGGAGTTGTTGGCCAGCTGTGGACTGCACCTGAAACTGGAGCGGATTTTTTACTTTATGTCTATTCTCATGGCGGACATGCATGGTTGAATTCTCCGGTCAATTGCACAGATCTTATTGTCGATTTTTTCTATTATCATCCAGCTCGGGAGATGAAAGTCACGCTTACATCTCCCGTGAGTACGAACTTTGACGCGCCCGCTAATATCCAATTAGCAGCAACTGTAGAATCGACGACGCCTGTGACAAAGGTTGAATTCTATGCCAATTCATCTAAGATAAGCGAATGTTCTACGCCGCCGTATTCATACAATTGGGAAAGTGTTCCGCAAAATTCTTATGAGATCTACGCAAAAGCCATCGGTTCGGACGGAGTGAGTGTTATCTCGACAAATCTGAAACAAATTCGCGTTTTGCTGCCTAGTGTCGCGCTTCACAAACCTGCCGAATGTTCTGCAATAGAAAGCAGTTCCTATCCGGTGCAAAATGCTTTCGACGGTGATTTTTCGACGAGATGGTCGACTCCCTTCAGCGATCCGCAATGGATATTGGTTGACCTTCAAGGGAATTATAGAATCGATGGTGTGGCTCTTTTCTGGGAAACAGCTTCTGGATTAGCATACACAATTGATGTTTCCTCGGATAAAAATAATTGGACAACCGTCTATACGACAACTTCAGGCAAAGGAGGAACCGAATATATCTCCTTCCCTCAGATTGAAACCCGATATGTAAGAATGTACGGAACTAAACGAAGTACACAGTATGGTTATTCTTTGTGGGAGTTTCAAGTTCATGGTGACCTTGTAAATCCTAATTCAGTTTCAGGATCGAACAAAATCATTTCGCGGTTGGAAATTGATTCTACACCTAATCCATTTTCAATCAGTGGCGGTACTTTGAACAATGGATCGGGTGTAACCATCAATTACAACACTCCGAAAGATGGATATGTTGAATTGAGTGTCTATGACGTAAACGGTAAAAAAGTGTATGGATTGATTAACGATATTGAAAAAAAAGGAGAACACTTCGTACGATGGAATTGTTGCGATGGAAATAATCGGAATGTCTCAAGCGGAATCTACATTTGTCGTTTACGTACGCCAGATGGAGAAAGATCGACTAAAATTATTTTGATGAAATAAGGAAAAGCTTCAATTATGAATTTTACCCCAATTGAATTATTTTTTCAAAGAAGTGAATTGTTGAATGAAATTAGAATCGACTTTCTGAAAAACATTGATGCCAACTAAAACTGGAGTCGTATGAAAACTATTTTCCTCATCCTCGCACTCTTCTTTTCCTTCGCCCAACTTTCGGCGCAGGAGCATTTTATCAAGCATAACGGATTAAATAGAGCTTACCTTCTCTATGTTCCTAAATGCTATGACGGTTCATCTCCATTTCCGCTCATAGTTGTGCTCCATGAACACGGAGGAACAGACAGCTCACTTTACAAAAATGGATTCAATGAACGGGCTGAGATCATGGGCTATATTGCAGTTTATCCGCGGGGAATCAATAAAGGATGGAATGCTGGTGATGGCGGTGACGATGATGACGTTGATTTTATTTCCACATTAATTGACACTCTAAAAGCGAATTATAATATCGATTCGAAACGTGTTTACGCTACCGGTCATTCGAACGGCGCGTACTTATGCTACACTCTGGCTGTAAAATTGTCGAATAAAATATCCGCAGTTGCTCCAGTTGAAGGATTATTAGTAGGTTTTTTGATTAAAGATATTTCTTCGCCGGTGCCAATCCTTTCGATCCATGCACTAGACGATAATATAGTACCTTATAGCGGGACAGAATATACTCCGGGGGTTGATTCACTCGTGAATGTTTGGAAAAACGAAAACCGATGTTCAAACAAACCGGATACGATTTATAATTTAAACGGAGTCATCGGTCGAGAATGGACTGCTCCGAAAACCGGAGCTGATCTAGTTGTGTATGTTTATAGTCGCGGCGGACATTCGTGGTTGAATTCCCCTGTCAGCTGCACAGATCTCATCGTCGACTTCTTCTATACTCATCCAAAAAGAAAAACGAACGTAACATTAAATTCATCGATAAACACATATTTTGATGCTTATTCAAATATCCAATTGAGCGCTGAAGTCGAATCGAGCACACCAGCAACAAAAATCGAGTTTTATGCAAATTCGAATAAGATATACGAAAGCTCCATTCAGCCTTATTCATTTCTCTGGAATAATATTCAACCCAACGACTACATAATTTATGCGAAAGCTTTTTTTGCCGATGGAACAAGCGTGATCTCATCAAATCTGAAACAAGTCCATGCTATGTTGCCAAATGTTGCACTCAATAAACCAGCCGAATGTTCTGCAAGTGAAAGTAGTTCATATCCGATACAAAACGCTTTTGATGGTGATTTTACGACGCGATGGTCGACCTCATTCAGTGATTCTCAGTGGATTTCAGTAGACCTTAGGGGAATTTATAGAATCAATGGCGTCACACTCTTCTGGGAAACAGCTTGTGGATTAGTATACACAATTGATGTTTCCTCAGATAAAAATAATTGGACAACCGTCTATACAACAACTTCAGGTAAGGGAGGAACCGAAAATATCACTTTCCCTCAGATCGAAACCCGGTATGTACGAATGAATGGGACTAAACGAAGTACACCTTATGGATATTCTTTGTGGGAATTTCAGGTTCACGGTACATTTGTCAGAGATGTTTCAGTTTCAAACAAGACGGGCGATAAATAAAGCTGGAGTTGTATGAAAACTATTTTCCTTATTCTCGCACTTTCCTTCTCCTTCGCCCAACTTTCGGCGCAGGAGCATTTTATCAAACACAACGGATTAAATAGAGCTTATCTTCTCTATGTTCCTAAATGCTACAATGGTTCATCACCATATCCGCTCATTATTGCGCTTCATGGACGTGAAGGAAACGACAGCGCGCTTTACAAAAATGGATTCAATGAACGAGCCGAAATCATGGGTTACATCGCAGTCTATCCTAAAGGAATCAATGGAGCGTGGAATGTTGGTAATGGCGGTGATGATGATGATGTCGATTTCATTTCTGAATTAATCGATACACTCAAAGCGAATTATAATATCGATCCAAAACGTGTTTATGCAACCGGTCATTCGAATGGTGCTTACTTATGCTACACTCTGGCTGTCAAATTGCCGAAGAAAATATCCGCAATAGCTCCTGTTCAAGGATTATTGGCGGGCTTTCTGATTAACGATATTTCTTCACCAATACCAATAATCGATATCCATGCTCTCGATGATCCCGCAGTCCTCTACAGTGGGACAGACTACGCTCCTGGAGTTGATTCACTCGTGAATATCTGGAAGAATAAGAATCGATGTTCAAACAAACCGGATACTGTCTACAATTTAAATGGAGTTATCGGCCAGCTATGGAATGCAAAAAAAACGGGAGCAGATTTTTTACTTTATATTTATTCTCATGGCGGACATGCCTGGTTAAATTTCCCGGTCGGTTGTACAGATCTTATTGTCGATTTTTTCTATAATCATCCGAATCGAGAGACGAAAGTTACACTTACTTCTCCCGTTAGTACTAGTTTTGACGCACCCGCTGATATCGAATTAGCAGCAAATGTGGAATCGACGATTGCTGTGACAAAGGTCGAAATTTTTGCCGGCTCAACGAAGATAAACGAATGTTCTAAGCCGCCGTATTCGTTCAATTGGAAAAGTGTCCCTCAAAATGATTATGTGATTTATGCAAAAGCTTTTTTTGCAAATGGAACAAGCGTGATCTCGTCAAATCTGAAACAAGTTCATGTCTTGTCACCAAACATTGCACTTCATAAACCGGCAGAATGTTCTGCAATTGGATACAGTTTCCATCCGGCTCAAAGTGCTTTCGACGGAGATTTTTCGACGAGATGGTCAACTCCATTCAGCGATCCGCAATGGATTTCGGTAGACCTGCAGGGAATTTATCGAATCAATGGCGTCACACTTTTCTGGGAAACAGCGCACGGACTCGTTTATAATATAGATGTCTCGGAAGATAAAAAAACATGGACAACTGTTTATAACACTACTTCGGGAAATGGAAGTAATGAATATATTTCCTTCCCGCCAATCGAAACCCGGTATGTAAGAATGTACGGAACTAAACGAGGTACACCGTATGGTTATTCGTTGTGGGAATTTCAGGTTCATGGTGATCTCATCAGATGTATCGATCTCGTTGCCGAGTCCCTTTATACTCATCCTATGAAAGTCACGCTTACTTCTCCTGTCAGCACAAGTTTTGATGCATTCACAAATATCGAATTAGCGGCAACTGTGGAATCAACAATTCCTGTAGCGAAGATCGAATTCTATGCCGACTCGACAAAGCTAAGCGAATGTCCCAAGCCGCCATATTCATTCAATTGGAAAAGTGTCCCGCAAAATGATTATCTGATTTATGCAAAAGCCGTCAGTTCTGACGGAAGAAGTTTTATATCTCCGGACCCAAAGCAAATTCATGTTATGCGGCCAAATCTGGCTATTCATAAACCGAGCGAATGTTCTGCAATAGAAAGCAGTCACTATTCGGCGCAAAATGCTTTCGACGGAGATTTTTCAACGCGGTGGTCGACTCCCTTCAGCGATCCTCAATGGATATTGGTTGACCTGCAAGGGATTTATAGAATCGATGGAGTGACAATTTTCTGGGAAGCAGCTTGTGGACTTGCTTATAACATCGATGTCTCAGAAGATAAAAAAACATGGACACCTGTTTATAGCACTACTTCGGGAAAGGGAGGTAATGAATATCTTTCTTTCCCTCAGATTGAAGCGCGTTATGTTAGAATGTACGGAACTAAACGAAGTACGCCTTATGGATATTCATTGTGGGAATTCCAGGTCCATGGTGAATTCGTCAAAATTGATGTTCACTAAAACTGTAGGTAATGTATGAAAACTATTTTCCTCATCCTCACACTCTCCTTCTCCTTCGCCCAACTTTCGGCGCAGGAGCATTTCATCAAGCATAATGGATTTAATAGAGCTTATCTTCTCTATGTTCCTAAATGCTATGACGGTTCATCGCCATATCCGCTTATGGTTGTGCTCCATGGACACGAAGGAAACGACAGTTCACTTTACAAAAATGGATTCAATGAACGGGCTGAAATTATGGGTTACATCGCAGCCTATCCGCAAGGCATCAATGACGTGTGGAATATCGGTAATGGTGGTGCCGATAATGATGTCGATTTTATCTCCGAATTAATTGATACTCTAAAAGCCGATTTCAATATCGATTCGAAGAGAGTTTATGCCGCCGGCGCTTCCAACGGTGCGTACTTATGCTACACTCTGGCTGTAAGATTGTCGACAAAAATTTCCGCAATAGCTGCTGTCGAAGGATTGATGGCATACATTCCGCCAAGCGATATTTCTTCACCGATGCCCATCATCGATATCCATGCCGTAGATGATCCCGATGTCCCGTACGATGGAGCTCCGAATACTCCCGGAGTTGATTCACTTATGAATATCTGGAAAAACGTAAATCAATGTTCAAATAAACCGGACACGGTTTATAATTTAAACGGAGTTATCGGCCGAGAATGGTTAGCTCCGGGTACCGGCGCTGATCTTGTACAATACATTTATAGCCGCGGCGGACATGCGTGGTTGATCTCCCCTCTTAATTGCGCCGACCTCGTCGTCGATTTTCTTTATACACATCCAAAACGACAAGCTAATGTAATATTAAACTCACCGTCAAATACATACTTCGACGCTTATTCAAATATCCAGTTGAGCGCTTTAGTTGAATCGAGTATACCGGCGACAAAAGTCGAGTTTTATGCTAACTCGGATAAATTATACGAAAGCTCTCTTCCACCTTATTTATTTCTCTGGAATAATATTCAACCCGACGACTACATAATCTACGCAAAAGCTTTTTTTGCCGATGGAACAAGTGTGATCTCATCGAATCTTAAACTGGTACATGCTATGTCGCCAAATGTTGCACTTCATAAACCGGCTGAGTGTTCTGCAATCGAGAGTAATTTATATCCAAAAGAAAATGCCTTTGACGGTGATTTCTTGACTCGATGGTCGACTCCCTTCAGTGATCCTCAATGGATTTCAGTAGACATTCAGGGAATTTACCGAATTAATAGTGTTACCCTTTTCTGGGAAACAGCGTATGGATTTGCTTATAATATCGATGTCTCGCAAGACAAAAAAACATGGACAACCGTTTACACTGCTACATCGGGAAATGGAGGTACTGAATATATTTCTTTCCCTCCGATTGAAACTCGATATGTAAGAATGTACGGAATCAAGCGTGGAACTCCATACGGTTATTCATTGTGGGAATTTCAGATCCATGGGGATTTTATCAGAGATGTTTCTGTTTCAAATAAAACAGTCAATAAACATCTTCTGAATATGACAATTATACCAAATCCATCTTCTTCAAGTAATCAATCTTCTGGAATAAATTCAGGAACGGTTATTCATTATTGTATTCCGAAGGATGAACAGGTTGAGTTGATTATCTACAATATCAATGGGCAGAAGATTTGCAGCCTTCTCAAAGCCGACGAGATGACCGGAGAACATACTGTAACATGGAACGGTAGAGATGATTCCAGTCATGTGGTTTCGAGCGGAGTATATATTTGTCGTTTACGAACTCCGGAGGGTGAAAAGTCGAGCAAAATTATTTTGACAAAATAAAAGTTGCAAACAAATTTGGAAAATATTTTCGAACCTTGCAGTTGTTCAGGAATTATGCTACTTTTCCCAAGGGTTTTTATGTGATTCTTGATACTTTTTGGCGAAAACCGATTTTTGTCAACAGGGTAAACTATTATGACACTAAATATCTATAACGTAATCAGCATCATTGCGATTTTCCAATCTGCCTTCTTGTCCGCATTTTTCTTCCAGCACCGGAAAGGAATAATCACAAGCAATAGAATCTTCGGAACGATACTGGTAATTTTCGCGCTTTATGTTGCTTATATTTTTACGATGAGTATGGGTGCAGGCGCAGTATTTATGAAACACTACAGCATCATATACCTTATGAGCCAAATTTCATTTTTATTTGGCCCATTGTTATTCTTCTATATAAAATCGGTTATCAATGTAGAATTTCAAATTCATCGGAGAGATGCTCTCCATTTTATTCCATTTTTTGCTGCGATGGCATTTTTATTCATAAGAACAAATTTCTTAGAAATAAATGTGCATTGGCAATCTTCTTTCCGTGTAATTGGAAGTATCGCAGTGCTTGTTCATATTTTGACTTATATCGTAGCTGCCATTATCCTGTTGAGACCCAAGATAAAATCTTTCTTTTCACCAATCGATGAACCCCGTCTTGCCTGGTTGCGTATGGTTTTATGCGGATACATTGTAGTTTGGCTCATGCAATTACACATATTTGTGGCTATCGATCTCTGGAAATTGTATAACCTCTGCCCTTATTCCGATACACTTCTTTTAACCGTATTGTTCATTTTATTCAATTGTACAGTTTTCATCGGGTTAAAAAAGCCGGAAATATTCTCTTTCACAAAAAAATATCAGGGCTTTGATCTTAAGGAATCGGATAAGGAATTATATAAAAGAAAACTACTATCGCTGATGGAACAACAAAAAATCTATCTCGATCCATCATTAACACTGACAAATGTTTCGAAAAAACTCCTCGTCTCGGTTCCGTATCTATCGCGTATTGTGAACGAATCTTTCAACGCCAACTTTTGTGACTTCATCAACCGATATCGAATAGAAGAGAGTAAGCGGCTTTTGAAACAACTTCCAATAAATAATAAAACAATTCTCGCAGTTGCTTATGAATCGGGATTCAATTCAAAATCATCATTCAATACAGCATTTAAAAGACAAACCGGGATGACACCTACAAAGTTTGTAAAACTTAATTCTTGATTAATGTCCTCCGTTTTATTATGTACTAAATTATAAATTCGGTCGAAATCCTTTCCTAATTTTGTTTTATTTACTATCGCTATTCACTGCAATTGTCATTCATTCTAACAAAAATCGATGAGGCGAAAAACATGAATATGACCATTGCAGTGTCCAGAAATATAAACTGATTATCTAATATTAACGGCTAGAAGATTTGCAGCCTTCTCAGAGCGATGAGAAGACTGGAGATCACGTTATACGACAAAACGATAAAGATGATTCCAGTCGTGTATTTTTCCGAAATCGAATCATTTTTGTTTCCACAATGAAGTGAATTGATAAAAATAATTGTAATAGATTTTTTAAATAATCTTAACCTTTATTAAAATGGAAAACATATGAAAAAACTTATTATATTGGTCTCGCTCTTCATTTTTTTCTGTGAACTTTCTGCCCAGGAATACTCCTTTGTTTATGACGGAATAAATAGATCATATATAGTTCACGTGCCATCAAGTTATGACGGTTCAAAACCCTACTCTCTCATTCTGGCACTACATGGATATAATACTGACCCTTCTAATTTTTCAACCACGTACACTGCCTCGGGATTTCAGGATCCCAGACGCGCGGAAGCATTTGAATACATCGTCGTCTTCCCGTATGGATCAGTAGAAAATGGAAATCGCGGATGGAATATTGGCCAAGGTTCCGGATTTAGTACAGATGATGTTGGTTTTATCTCATCTCTTATTGATACGATGAAGTCACGATACAATATCAATTCCAATAAAATATTTGCAACCGGCCACTCAAATGGTGCATTCATGTGCTACCGATTGGCAGTGGAATTATCGAATAAAATTGCCGCAGTCGCACCTGTTGAAGGATTACTCGATGTTGCAGGCCTGGAAGACAAAATTAAAAAACCGATTCCAATATTGCACATTCATGCATTGAACGATCCCACCGTTCCTTATACCGGTATGGCTGGATTCGCGCCGGGGGTCGATTCATTAATGAAAATTTGGAAACATCACAATCAATGTGTAGACATACCGGATACAATTTGTAATCAACCGGGGGTTATCGGTTACGAATGGAGAGCGCCTGCCACTGGAGCCGATGTGGCATTATATCAATTCACATATGGCGGCCACTCCTGGTTATCAAATCCATTAAATTCCACGGATCTTGTTATCGATTTTTTCTATAATCATCCGAAATTGATGGCGTTGAAAATGGCATCGCCTGCAAATAATACAACATATCCACTTCATAGTAATATTGAGATAAGTGCAACACCCAAATCGACCGAAGTCTTTGCAAAAATAATTTTTTATGCGAACCAATCCATTTTGAGCGACATCGAAAATCCACCTTACACACTGACCTGGAATGATGCGCCAGCAGGTGGTTATGCAGTATACGCGAAAGGGATTTATTCAACAGGTGATACTGTACTTTCAATGCAACCCTCGTACATTAACGTATTACTGCCGAATATTGCAGTTGGCAAACCGACGGAATGTTCTGCAATCGAGAATACTTCTTATCCGGCTCAAAATGTAACCGACGGTAATTTCGGTACGCGCTGGTCCACTCCATTCAGCGATCCGCAATGGATTTCAATTGATCTGCAGGATACTTGTATCATTAAAGGCGTGACATTATTCTGGGAAGCTGCATACGGGGTCGCATATAGCATTGATGTATCGTCAGATGACTTGAACTGGAAGACTGTCTATTCAACTGCGTATGGAGACGGAGGAACTGATGATATTTCATTCTCTCCGATTGAAGACCGATACATCAGAATGTACGGAACTAAACGAAGTACAGCGTATGGATATTCTTTGTGGGAGTTTCAGGTACATGGTGATCTGGTAAATCGCAATTCAGTTTCAGGATCGAACAAAATCAATTCGCAGTTGGATATAGGTTCTTCGCCAAATCCATTTTCAATCGGTGGTGGTACTTCGAACAACGGATCGGGTGTAACAATCCGTTACAATGTCCCGAAAGATGGACATGTTGAATTGATTATTTAATATAAACGGCCAGAAGATTTGCAGACTTCTTAAAGCCGATGAGAAGACCGGGGAACACACAGTAAGATGGAACGGTAAAATGATTCCAATTGTGCGGTTTCGAGCGGAGTATATATCTGCAGTTTACGAACTCCGGAGGGTGAAAAGTCGAATAAAATTATTTTAACGAAATAAGAAAAAGAATCCAATTAAAATTTATCGTAAAGCAGGATCCAAAAAAAACAACATTAATGTCCTTTTATATTTGAGGTAATGTATG
>CAWIHK010000002.1:272500-934554 GCA_963835935.1 Ignavibacteriota bacterium | reverse complement strand
TGCAATTGCCGTTTATTATATATACGAAAGGAAAAATAAATGAAAAACATTTTCCAACACCTCTTCATCGTAATATGCTTATTTAGCAGTATAAATCCGCTGCATGCCCAATGGGTTCAGACATGGGAATGGGATTCAGGGTTACCCTCAATATCAGAACCTGTTAATACTTTTATCGTTTCAGGTACCAATATATTTGCTGGGAAAAAAGGCGTCGTTTTATTCTCAACCGACAATGGCGCAAGCTGGACTGCAGAATATCTTCCTCTGACGAATACAATCGGAATAGTCAATGTATATTCTCTTGCTGTTTCTGGCAGTAATCTTTTTGCAGGGACAGACGGTGGTGTATTCCTTTCCACCAACAATGGTACAAACTGGACAGCAGTTAATAATGGCTTAACGAATATTAGTGTCAACAGTCTTGCCGTTTCTGGCAATAATCTTTTTGGTGAGAGTGAATACAGCGGTATTTTTCTATCCACAAATAATGGTACAAACTGGACAAAGACCAGCTTAACGAATACTCCTGTCTTATCTTTTGCCGTCTCCGGTACGAACCTCTTTGCCGGGACTGACGGTGGTGTTTTTCTTTCCACCAATAATGGAACAAGCTGGACTCAAGCCGATTCTGGATTGACTCCTGTAGGTACATTCTCTTATGTTACTGTTAATGCTTTTGCCGTCTCCGGCTCGAATATATTTGCTGGAGCATATGGTGGGGTATTTCTATCTCCCAACAATGGCACAAGTTGGACTAAAGTTGATTCAGGATTAACTCCCGTAGGTTCAGACCCGTATGTTGCTATTAATAATCTTGCCGTTTCAGGCGCGAACATATTTGCGTCAACTTCTGATGGCAGAGTGTTTCTTTCTACCAACAACGGAACAAATTGGACTGATGAGAGCTCCGGACTTACAGGTCAAGCTATTACGTCTATCACAGCATGCGATACATATCTTTTTATTGGAGTTACGTACTCTGTTAAAAATCAAAATAATCAAAATATTCCAGTTGACGGTATAATGAGGCGACCGTTGTCTGAAATGGTTACTGCTGTAAAGGAAGCAAAGAGTGAAATACCTGCAAGGTTTTCGCTGTCACAAAACTTTCCCAATCCATTCAATCCATCAACGAACATTTCTTTCAGTCTTCCATCAAAATCTTTTGTCACGCTGAAGGTATTTGATATTATCGGAAGAGAATTGGCAACAATTGTTTCTGAACAATTATCCGAAGGGACTTACTCACGGCAATGGAATGCAGCAAAGATGTCAAGTGGAATTTATTTTTATCGTTTGCAGTCAGATAAATATTCGGAGACTAAAAAACTTGTGTTGCTCAAATAAGGAAACAATTGCAACCTTCCAAGAAACTCATTAAGGTGAAGCAGGGACGAGATGAAAACCTAAAGATTTAGCTCTGTCTTTAAGGTTGCGTACAAGACGTGCTTTATATTTTTCATTATAATAGTCTTCACCAAGATCAACATACTCGACTTTATCTTTAAGCATTTTATAGATAATGCGTGCAAGTTTGTGAGCGGTGGCAATGTTAGCCATCGGAGCGCCATACTTGGATCTGATTCTTCTGTAGAAAGCGCCGAGGGCACACTTAGCATTGGCAAGAGAGAATGCAGCCAAACGTAATGCTTTATTGGCTCTATTTTTTGATTTTGGAATATGGGAGAAAAAAACTTTTCCGCCGGTTGTTTTATTATTGGGAGCAAGTCTAAGCCAGGAGCAGAAGTGTTTTGAGGTTTTCCATTTCGACATATCTGTGCCGATGTCGGTGATAATATCCTGGATAGTAGAAGTATTGAGACCATCAACCTGGACAAGGTCAACGCCGGTGATGCGGTAGAGTTGAGTACGCAGATCGAAAGAAGGCGCATTCCTGGCTTTCTTATTGACATTTCGTTTTAATGGTTTCAGGGGACGTTCTTTGGGGTTGACGAGAGAAGGAAGTTGTCGATACATGGTTTCGGTTTCGTTATCCAGTTCGGTAATCAGGGAAGAGTAATAGTTATAGAGATCGAGCATTTGTTTGAGCTGGAAGACGTATTCTTTTCTATAATTTCCTTCGAGAGAGAGTTCGATTTCTTGCTCAGATTTTTTACAGTGTGGATCGCGAAATGATGCTAAGTATTTTGGGTCGGTGTTGCCGTTAACGATAGAGCGCAGGATGTGCATACCGGTGGTGCCGGTAACATCCGAGATAACGTTGGTGAGTTTAAGATTCATCAGTTGAAGAATTTTTTGTATATGCTGGATGTGAGAAGCACGGAAGCGCAGAAGATTTGCCCTATGGCGAATCATATCGCGCAGAGCGCGAATGTTCTGTTCCGGAATAAATGAACCGTTCAAGAGTCCGTAGGTAAGCAGTTGTTGAATCCATTGGCAGTCTTGGATATCCGTTTTTCTGCCGGAGACATTTTTGATTTTACGAGCATCGACCAGGAGAACCTCGAAGCCGTGTTCGACAAGAATTTCAAACAGAGGTATCCAATAGACGCCGGTTGACTCCATTGCAACAGTAGTGATGTTGCATTGTTTGAACCATTGGGCGATCGCGACTAGATCGCGTGTGAACGTTCCAAAAACACGCACGAACTGTTCATCGCGATCTTCAGGAACAGCGACATACATTTGACTGTCGCCAACATCAACGCCTGCGGCATTGAGATTGATTTGTTTGAGTGCATCAATGCGGATAATTTTGTCGTTGTTCTTTTGATTCTTTTTTTTCATTGAAGAACTCCTTACATTAAACATGAAAAAAAGCACGATGTTCTTTAGCCGACGGTTTTAGAGTATGGAACTCTTCCAAACGGGGTCTATGCCACCAATATAAAAACTGAAAACAGCCGGGACCAACCTAACCAACGGGCTTTGAAAAGCGCCAATGCGGCTTCGGTCATAATTCTGAAGAACATTGTATTTATTTTATACAGGTTAATGTAAAAGAGTTTCTCTTAAACAAGAATCGGGCGAAGCCAGATGGGTTGCCTAACCATTTTAAAAAGGACAGAGTCAAGTAAATAATATTCTCCCGATGCGTCCCGAACACTCGGGATGCGGATTGTTCATTGACATTTGTTGACGACCAACCCCGATCAATATCACATAATGACGAAAGCCGCGTGTTCTATCGAATGGATATCACGTGAAAGGCAATGACGTCCAAACCATTTTACGGGTAAACGAATGATCTTGTGTAAAGAGAGAACCGTCAAGCCATTCGCTTCTCAGCAACTGAGACCCAGATATTAAAACGGCACAACGTGTGCAGTCCCAATCCAGCGCACGATGCTCTTGTGGCAATCAGTTAGGCATCCGGGCTTTGCACACGCGGCCATTGCTGTGATTTTTGTCGACTAATCGGTTGACCTTTAAATCCTTTATATTGTGATTTGTTCGTTAAGACATAATAGACAATCTTAGCAAGCTCTTTCGCAACACAAGCGCGAGCGATGGCTTGGCCGGAACGCCTGGCACGTTTTAGATAGAAGCGTTTGTATTCGGCATAATATTGAATGGCGTGGACAGCGGCATCAGAGAAAGCGATCTTAAGATATTTATTACCATCTTTACTGGAGCGATTATGCACAGAGCGATTGGAGTTATCGGCTGCGGGCACGAGACGGCAATAGGAGACAAAATGTTTATCTGAATCGAAGCGTTCGATGCCGTCGATTTCGAGATAGATGGTAAATGCCGAGAGTTTGCCGATGCCGGGAATGTAGAGAAGTCGTTGGATATCGTCGTTGGGAATCAGGACCGGATGGAGAGATTTTTCGAGTGTAAGGATCTGCTCGGCGAGTGTATCGCGCGTATGTTCTAAGACAGCGAGTTGGAAGCGATACGGATCGGGCACAGAGCCATTAAACTTTGCATGAATGCTTTTGAGACGACGCAAAGTGTCGGAGTGTTGCTGGACAAGGCGTAAACGAATGCGCATGGTATCGCGCAGACCTCGCAATTCACGGCTGATTTTGTGAGCGCGTGGAATAAGATTCTGTCGTAAAAGTATGGCGAGGGTTTGCGAATCAACTTTATCTGTTTTAACTTTAGCATAACTGATGGCTTTGAGATATTTGGCATGAGCAAGAACGAGTTCGATACCGTGATCGCTGAGAAGATCGTTGAGCCAGTACCAACCTGTTGTAGATTCGACGACAGCTTGATGAGAGCCGGGCAAGGACTGGAAATAGTCGAGCAAACAATGATTGATATTTTCAATGCGTTGTTGTTTGACGACAGTACCGTTGTCATCAACGGTTGTGATATACGAGTTATCAGAATGCAGATCGATACCTGAGTAATACATGGGAATCTCCTTTTGCGCCTGAGGCGCATCAGCCTTTGGCTGAGATCGTGAATGTTGTTTACTTGGACAATGAGCAATGTACATAATTGGGAGATTCCTTTTTTATAATATCCAGCGGCTCAAGTTGACCGAATGAGCGTTGGTACTTTAAGCATGGCTTGTGGTGGGTTAAAGTTTTATTATTTAGTTCTTTGTACTTCATAACTTCGGTAATTATTAATAATGTTATCAGCATGAACTTGTTTCGTTTAGTACGTTTTGATGTTATCAGCGCGGTCAACTTAGCCGCCATCCGTTAGGCGGGCATCTAAGGATAGAAATTATAAAACCAGAAGAATTAATCACGCTTCGAACATTTTCAAATGTAATCGAAGCCGAAGTCGCTGCCGGTCATCTTAAATCTCAGAAAATTTTAGTTATGGTGAAAAAAGACGATAGCGGTGGAATGCGACCACATCTTCAATTGACTCAAGGTGTAGATCTCATTGTTCGTAAAAAGGATCTTGATCGGGCAAAGAAAATACTGACTGCAAGGAAAGTTTAATGGCTGACTAACCAACGGTTCCCCGACATAAATCGTCGGGATTCTCAATTCGACCACGACTTACCTGAAGAACGGTAAGTCTGTCGAATTGGAACAAGCTGACGGCAAGAGCCCGCCCAAAGATAAAGCATGGCGGGCAGGCGTTGGTACGTTAAGCATGGTGTGTAGAGGTTTTGTGTCCCGAAGAGCCTACGGCCCGTAGGGATGCCTTCGGCAAAACTTGAAAGTAAATTACAAGTAAAAAGACAACCATTTTTTTTCATTAGAGGGGAGAATTTATGCATCTACTTTATTTTTTGCTTATCGGTCTTATTGCAGGGTGGCTTGCAGGGCAAATTATGAAAGGAAAAGGATTTGGTTTGATTGGGAATCTTGTTGTTGGATGTATTGGAGCTCTTGTAGGTGGTTTTTTATTTGAGTTATTCGGCATATTTACCCGTGGACTCATTGGATCACTCGTTGCTGCAACTGCTGGAGCTCTGGTGCTTTTATGGGTTATAAGTCTTGTAAAGAAAAAATAAACATTTATTGTTTGTCAAGCTTTGACCATCTTTATGTTGTCTCAAAGAGTGGGGAGAAGTGTGAAGATTGCATGCATAATTCAACGAGCACAGCAATATGCTCATATTGTTGAACTCGTAAAAATATAACTTCATATTTGCGAATATCGAGGACGGTCTTGAAAAGAAGAATTGAATCATCTACATCAAGAACAGCAGAAATGACGTGTGTGTCCCGTGCGTGTTCAGCGTTGGAAACAGATAGCCATTACAAAAGTGATGACTATATTGCGCCTTTGCTTCTCCCAACTTTATTAAAGCCATTGCTGCATATATCACTAACCAGAAGACTCTTTAGCAGAGTAGTCGCGCCCAATGGAGTCTATGAATATGTCATTGCGCGAACTAAGTACATAGATGCCGTTTTCGAACGAGCGTTGGCGGAACAATTCGACCAAATATTGATATTTGGAGCCGGGTTTGACACTAGAGCATTACGCTTTCAAGACAGAATGCAGAATACTCGGATATTTGAACTTGATGCTGCAATTACACAACAAGCAAAAATCGGACAATATCAAAAAAGACATCTGACTATTCCTTCGAACCTAAAATTCATCGCAATCGATTTTGATAAAGAATCGCTGTCTATGAAACTTTATGAAGCTGGATTCGACAAACAGCAGCGGAGTTTATTTATATTAGAAGGTCTGTTGATGTACTTACAGCCGGAGTCAGTTCATGCGGCATTTAAAACCATCCAAGATTTTGCCGGGAAGCATAGTTGGATTATCTTCGATTATATCTACGCATCTGTTCTTCGGAATGAAGGCATTTACTACGGTGAAACCAGGATGGTACAAACAGTATCTGGTGTAGGCGAACAGTGGCATTTTGGAATTGAGAAGGGTGAGATCGAGCAATTTTTAGCAGCGTATGGACTAAAGTTAATCGATCATAAAGATGCGCAAGAACTTGAGAAAACATATTTCAGTGATTCAGATGGTAATGTAATTGGAAGAGTCAACGGTACGCATTGTCTTGTCACTGCTGAAAAATTGTAGTTTGTCTAGTTCGGGGGTTTGCCGTCCGACTGCATTCTTTAAAGAGGTTAAATGTGAAAAGGTTTATCAAATTATTATTTATCCTCGCAATCGCAATATCGTTAGTCGGATGCGATCAAGTGACAAAAAGAATAGCGAAGAGTGAACTTGAATATTCATCACCGAAAACTTTTCTCCACGGCATAGTTCGTTTTTACTATGCAGAGAATGCAGGTGCTTTCTTGGGTATTGGTTCTCAACTTCCACATACGATTCGTTTTATTGCCATACTGTTCATAGCAATCATTGAAATCACAGCGTTGATTCTATTTCTTTTTTCTATGCAAAAACTTAATACCATAACAAAGGTAGCATTGTTGCTATTGTTGACAGGTGCTCTTGGTAATCTTGTCGACAGAATTTCTAATAACGGCAGAGTGATAGATTTTATTATTTTTGGGTTTGGATGCATTCACACAGGGATATTTAATGTCGCAGATGTACTAATTGGTGCAGGCATATTCATTTTATTGTTTGCAAGAATATTTTATAAAACGATGCCACATGTCATGAATAAAGTCAAGGGCCGAACGTTTTAGTAGTCGAAAGACGGCCACCACCTAACCCGCGATTAAAGCTGACGGCAAGAACACAGGATACATTTTTCCGCGCGGAGAAAGTTTATGAAGAAAATAAAAAATATCCGTGTAAGCGCGACAGTTGCGGTGATAGAAAGTTTTCGCCAACCTGCCGAAGGCTTTAACGAAGGCGGGTACTTCGGCAGGCTGATTACCGCAGCTTTTTTATCCGTCGGAGTGTAACGGAAGCGGAAACGAAGGCGGAGCGCCGGTCCGTTAGGCTGCGAAATAATAATAGGCGAATAGTTATGCAAAGAATAATTCTTGACACAAATATAATTCTTCAAAATCCCAAAATATTAGGATTTAAATCGTCGAAATATCATCTATACATACCTTATTCTGTTTTCGACGAATTAGCAAGCCGATCGGTTAAGGATTCTTTTCACTATGATAATATTATTCGTCAAGCCAATAAGGCAAACAATATAATAATCCTTGAACCAGAGCCTTTATCTATTACCCAAGCTCCACCAAAGGAATCACCGTTTTTTAGAATGTCTGTTACTGATAGAAAAATTCTTGCCACAGCGATTAAAATGACTGGCGAGTATAAACAAGATCAAGTTGTCATCGCTACAAATGATAGAGATATTATAGAGGTTGCTAAGTTCTATAATATTGCGACACTTGATTCAAGATCACTTTTTCAAACGCTTGTTTCAAACGGTGCTTCTGATAAAATAATTGACAAAGAAGCACAAGTAACTCTTTCGGCTCAACGGAATCAACTTATTATTAGTTTCATTCTTGGTTCTGTGGTTACTTTCTTAGCAATACTGTTCTACTTAAATCTTGATTATGTTTTTGCTAATATTCATGTCTGGATTACTTTTATATTAGTTCCTGTTCTTGCAATGTTTCTCTTTTGGTTACGTGCAAATCATCGTCAACTTTATTCTTGGATAGAAATACTTTTCGGTTTTTCGGCTTCAATAAATGTTTTTTGGCCATCATTTAATATCGGCATGTTACATGCAACAATATTATTACAGTTAATGGCTGGATTATATGTAATGGTGAGGGGACTTGATAATCTCGGTAAAAGTCTCAAGGGTGGTCGATATTATCAAACTTGGAATCGTATATTTCCTGAATAATATTCGCAGCATAACCAGGCGCTCCCCGACAAAGATCGTCGGGATTCTCAATTCGACCACGGATTGATTATGAAACATTAAATTTATCGAATCGGGATTGGCTGCAGTATGAGAGACAACTTTATTATGTGAAGGGGTAATAAATGAGCATTCAAATTCTTATTCTCACATTGCTTGTTCCTATAGTCACAGGAATAACATTCATTGCATACAAGCATCCAGTTAGATTCAAGAAGGCAGCAATTCCATTAGTCATTGTTATATCATTCAATTCAATGATCAAATTAGCTTCAACACTTGGATCGTCAGTTTCTTGTATTCAGATCTTGAATGAAACATTGGTACGTTCTCCGAACGAGAAGATTTCTACGGTTGGTAATCCAATTACTTCTTTGAGTGCTAATCTGGATACATTTAAATGGACCATTTTGACTGCGGTTGCATCTTTAAGTTATTTACTATTTTTATATTGGCTCCCCCGCATTCTTAATCTCAAAAGCGCAACGAAAATAGATGAAGCCATCTAACCATTTTAAAAAGGAAATGATCATCACGAAGGCGGAGCCGCCATCCATTGGGTTGCATTCACTGGTCAACGACCAATATATCGTTATAAATTAAAGCGAGAAAATATTTTCTTTGTTTTGAATGAAAGGAAAAATATGAAACGATTTTTAGCAATCACTCTCTTATTGTGCGGTGGAGCCGCCGGCGTTTCGGCAGAAACAAAAACGTTCACGCGGGACTACACATATACCGCAGGTGAAGCGGACAGTAAAATTACGGCGCGATCTATTTCTCTGGATCAGGTGAAGCGCATATTGTTGGAAGAAATTGGTGTGTATTTACAAAGCACATTAAAGACAGAAAAAAAGGAAGAAGATACTTCTTACACTGAAGTCACCAAAGAACAACTCACAAGCATAACAGCCGGCATTACCGAAACAAAAATTATTGAAGAACGCTGGACCGGAGAAAAATATTATATCAAAGCAGAAATTACAGTCGATGCCGACGATGTGAAAGAAAAATTGAATCGTGTTCTGGAAGACCAGGATCAAACGAAAAGTCTCGAGGAATCACAAATGAGGGCGGACTCGGCAGATGCGGAGATTGCGAGATTGAAAAAAGAACTGGCTGAAGCAAAATCGCAAAACGAAAAAGAATCGTTAAAGAAACAATATGCCGAAGAGACGCAAACTCTCGATAATGTCGATGCATCCCGTTCGGCGCACACCGCTCTCAATTCAGGAAATTATGACCTTGCAATAACACGATTCGCCGCAATTACAAAAATGCAGCCTCGCAATGCCCGCGCATATTTCAACCTCGGCCTTGCGTATGCAAGTGAAAAGGATCTGCCGGATGCAATGCTGATGTGGAAAAAGGCTTTGGAGATAAATCCGAAGCTCAACATGGCATACGTTGCTATCGGGCGCGAGTGTTATAAAAATGGAAATCCAGACAGTGCAATGATGATGTTTCAAAAAGCATTGGATGTCAATCCAAATGCTAGTGGAGCATATTATGGAATGGGTATAATTTTCTATTCGACTCATCAACCTAAAAAGGCAATAGCTGCGTTGGAGCACGCTATTGCAATTAATCATCGCTATGCCCAAGCGTATTTTGCGTTGGCAAAAATTCTTTATGAAAACGGCCACCGGCTTCGTGCAAAACATTTAATGCACCGTGCCGCAAAATTAGGAAATGTTGAAGCGCGTGAGTACCTCGCGAAAAGTAAAGAATGAAAAATAATTACCAATTAAAAAGAGTGAGGGAAATTATCGTCGCAGATCATACAGATTAACATTATAAGAATGATATTGTATATCATAATGGTAGGAATGATAGTTACTTGTCAAACTCCTGCCCAATCAGAACGCGCTCTGCTATGTATAAACTCAAGAGTCAAACGGTTTAGTGATCGAGTGTAAAAATCCAAATGAGCCAGATTGCTTGCCGGCGAGGCAAGGTATTCGTGATCGTTTTGATTAATTATTTTAGAATCATTGTGGTAAGTCAAACGTATTTTTTATCCGGATATTTTCCTATCTTTTCTCATCTGTAAGGACATTGAAAGTATCAATTTTTTCTAACGAGGTATCGTGAAAGCTCTCTATCTTTATTCAATAATTATTTTTCTATCCACTTTTATATCATCTCGAAAAAATAAGAAACCGCATACTCAAGTTTCGATCTCTGGAACAAAAAGAAAATCGAAAAAGCGAGCGCTAATATCGGATGTGCAAGGTATTCCAGATGATTTCCAGCTAACGGACGAGTTTTCAAACGCATTCGAACTAATGGAAAATTCGCACCAACATCTTTTCGTAACAGGCAACGCCGGAACGGGTAAGTCGACACTTCTTCAATACTTTAAGAAGAACACAAGAAAGAATTATATCGTTGTAGCGCCAACCGGAATCGCGGCGATCAACGTCGGAGGTTCTACCATCCATTCGTTCTTCCGTTTTCCGACGCATGTTCTGACTTCGGATGACGTTTCAGTAATCCGCGACAAGGAAGCCTTATTCGCTTCGCTGGAAACGATCGTCATCGATGAAGTCTCGATGGTCCGCGCCGACATCATGGACGCGATCGATTATTCTTTGCGGATGAATCGTGAAAAGCCGAATGATCCGTTCGGAGGCGTGCAGATGATTCTTATCGGCGATCTGCATCAACTTCCGCCAATCGTGGAACCGGAGCTTCATGAATACTTCCGCGATAATTTTCAAAGTCCGTTTTTTTTCAGCGCGAACGTTTTCAAACAGGTTCCACTGAAAAAGATAGAATTGAAACGCATCTTCCGTCAAACCGATTCGGATTTTATCGGGCTGCTAAACAACATACGCAACAAAAAAATATCACACGAAGATTTCGATCGTCTCAATGCCCAGTTCGATTCGACTGCGGCAGGTGACGACGATGACCTGGCGATTACACTTACCGGCACGAATGCGCTCGCTTCGGCAATCAACCAATCGCGGCTCGATTCCATCCGGAAACGAGAATATTATTACGACGCCGAGGTCACAGGCACGTTCGACGAGAAATCTTTTCCGACCGACAAACATTTTAGGCTAAAGCCTGGCGCACAAATCATGATGGTAAAAAACGATCCGAATAAGCAATGGGTTAACGGTTCGCTCGGCATTGTTAAAAAACTCTCGGAAAATTCTATAAAGGTTTTTTTCGGCGATCATTCATGCGATATTGAACCGACGATCTGGGAAAAAATAGAATACGCATACAATCCGGAGGAACGCAACATCGAATCGATCGTTGTGGGTTCGTTCCGACAATATCCTATCAAACTTGCATGGGCGATAACGATTCATAAAAGTCAGGGAAAAACATTCGATAAAGTGATTATCGATCTCGGCCACGGCGCATTCGCTCACGGACAGGCGTACGTCGCGCTAAGCCGCTGCCGGACGTTAAGCGGAATTCGTTTACGCAAACCAATCAGGTATTCCGATGTAATGCTCGACGATCGGGTTGTCGACTTCCAATCAAGCTCTTCGGTAGAAGGAGATGAAAGTTCGGCATAATTAGTTCGCGCTAAAGATAATTATGATTATTGAACTATAGAGAGAACGGTCGTTGAGCGGTTATAAAACGCAGTTATTTGAGCGAGTCGAAACGACCGATAAAAAAGGAGAAGCATTTACCTGATTTTGAAAGTTTACCTCGACTCCCTTCGGTCGCTCGGTAACCGAGCTGTACAATCTTGTATTGTGTCGACATCTTCATGCAGAATATAATGTAACCAAATTTCGTTCTTTCTATTAGAAAGAGACAATATCGTGGCATTCATGTATATTTTAAAATGTAGTGATGGGTCGTTTTATAAAGGCAGTACTATAAATCTAGAAAGGCGACTGAAACTTCATTCAAGCGGACGCGGAGCAAATTATACAAAAAATAGATTGCCAATTGTATTGGTGTACACAGAATATTTCAAAATGGTAAGAGACGCTTTTCAGAGGGAAAAACAGATACAGGGATGGTCTTATAAAAAGAAAAAGGCATTGATTGAAAAGAATTTTTTAGAACTCCATACGCTTTCCATCTATCGCTCAAACAAGCATAAAGGAAATACAATTTCTTGAGCGAGTCGAAACAACCGATAAAAAAGGAGAAGCATTCACCTGATTTCGGATGATTGCCTCGACTTCCTCCGGTCAACCTACACTCAAGACGCAATATCAAAATGGACGGTACTTGATTCCGGTAATCGGACCCTATAATCCGTTAGGAAGTATTTGAAACTATCATCATTATAATAATGAATAGAACGTTCGTCAAATTGTCCTTGGTAAAAGGATAAATTATTTCTATTTTATCCTTTTAAAAAGGATAATTGAAAAAAAACAATGCAACAGAGACAGGAATTCCAATGACACCCACCAGTTCTTTTTTATCGATCAATAACAAGGAGGTCGTTTCTCTCCTCGACGAAACATCACTCTGGTCTGCTCCATTCGGACAAATGCTGTTGGATACGATCGATTATAAAAGCGGAATAAAATTTTTAGATATTGGGCCGGGGACAGGCTTTCCACTTTTAGAACTCGCGCAGCGGCTCAACAAATCTGAAGCCTACGGCATCGATCCATGGGATGAAGGACGTCGACGGATTGAATCGAAGCTGGAAGTACTTCAATTAAAAAATGTGAAGATACTCAAAGGAGAAGCTGAACAGCTTCCATTCGATAATAATTTTTTCGATCTCATTGTTTCGAACAACGGGTTGAATAACGTCGCCGATATTGATGCCGTTTTGAAAGAGTGTTATCGAGTTTTAAAAAATAATTCTCAGCTTGTTTTTACGATCAACTTGCCCGGATCGATGATGGAATTCTATTCCGTATTTAAAAAAATCCTCAGGAAGAATAATCTGTCGCGGCTCATTCCGAAAGTCGATGAGCACATACATTCGAAACGTAAATCGCAAACAGAGTGGACGGAATTATTGAGGAAACACAAATTCAGAAAAATAAAATCTACAAAAGATTCATTCTCATTCAAATTCAGCAATACCGACGCGATGTTCAATCACTTTTTCATGAAAATAGCTTTTATACCAAGCTGGGAACAAATTGTCATCAATGAAAATGGAGAAAAAATATTTGCAGAAGTGAAATCAGAACTTGATCGCAGCATTTTAAAAAAGAAGTGCATTGAATTGACAATTCCGATGATTTGTTTTAAATGTGTAAAAGGATAACTAATTCAAAGTTCAGGGTTGGGAAGTTCAGAGTTTCAGAATGTAGATGATGCACCGAAAACATTGAACGATGAACCTTGAACCTTTCTATTGCCAAACAGGTTTCACGATGTATCCTTTCGCTCTCAGCAACGCAATCAAACCGTATTCGCCTCCGAGATGTGCGGCGCCGACTGCAATGAAAGTAGACTTTGCAGAAATCAGTTTTTGAATTACAGGAATCCAGCTTTCTGTTCTTTCTGTCAGGATCACATTTTCAAACTCCTTAAATGGTTTTGAATCGACTGAATCTATCATCGCACTAAGCTTGGCGATATCCTGCTCCTCGTAATACTTGTACGTCTGTTCCCCAATATCTTTCAATTTGTAGTTGTCACGCAGCAATGCAACCAATTCCAGCATCTGGACATTGATCGGTTTCCGGTCGAATAGTGCAAATTCATCTTCAATAGTTTTTAATCCGAGGACTTCCTTTTTTTGTTTCTTTGCCTCCTGGCTTAGAATAATCTCCCATCCTGTACTTCTACATTTTGGTTTGTGCCATGTCATAACTTCCATGATAAACTGCGGCTTGCGCGTTTCATATTTTTCAAAATCAAACCGAAGAGTATCCCGAAGGTAGTGATAGATGATCTTGTATTCCTCAGCGGTCGTATAATCTTTCAAGATTTTGCCTTCCGGCAGCGCGCTGATGCTCAGCATTTTTGCTTCAAGTTGGGGATCGTCCACTTTGATCTCGAATGCCACTTGTTCGGCGAGTGCGAATTTCGCCCGCAGCGAATCGGTAGTTATCATATCCTTCTCGCAGATCATGTGAATCGTCCCAAAGAGATATGAAGGTTTAACCAAACCCTTTCCGCTTATCGACCATAAAAGAGATTTTTCTACCGGTGGTTGTGAAAAAGCAATCGAAGTAACTATGAGTAACAAACCTACCATTCGATGTTTCATCACGGTTCCTTTTCCTTTTTCATACATTGACGAATTTATATGTCGTCCCCCTTTGTACAATACAATGGTTGGGGACTCTGAATTTTATAGATCATGTTTTCTATAAAGATTCCATCCCGCTCGATTAGAAGTCGCCGAAAAGCGGGACTGAAGAATGCTTCGTATTATATAAAGGATAATACTTATCCGAAAAAAATGTGAATCAGAAACAATCACATCTCAGTAAATTATCGGCCGCACTTTATAATATTGCGCGCGCAGCATTGATATCAAACCGTTCTCACCTCCAAGATGTCCTGCCCCGACAGCAATAAATGATGATTTTGCATGTGTGAGTTTATCGATGATCGGGATCCAATTTACGTTGCGCTCCTTGACAAGAGATTTTTCCCAATCACCATATTCCTTAAAATACTCCTCGATAAGATTGCTCAAACCGTTAATGTCCTGATCGTGATAGAGTTGAGTCATCACGGTGTACATCTCTTTCGTCTTGCCGGAATTCCGAAGCTCATCAGCGAGTTCTTTCATTTGATCTCTGATTGGTTCTTTGTCGAACACGGCGATCTGCTGTTCAACCGTTTCAAGTCCGATTAGTTCCTCCTTTCGTTCTTGAGCCATCGTCATAAGCGTCGATTCCCATGAAGCGGGCTGGCAGGGAAGAAATTTTACTATGATTGAAGATTCGAGCATTAGCGGTTTCATTTTTAGAAACATTTCCATACTCATGCTCAACGAGTCTCGCATAAATTGCGAAATGGCATCCCAGTCCTGTTCGTCAGTCATTTTTTTCAAATCCTGGCCTTCGGGTAACACTACGTATTGCATCATTCTTGAGAGCATCGTAGGATCATCCAGTTTTAATTCTAGAACGAGCTGTTCCGACTTTTCGAATGCCGCGCGTATTCTTTCCGAAACCACAAGATCCTGCGGACAAAGGATGTGGATCGTTCCAAACAGATACGAAGGTTTTTCGAGGCCGTTGCCGGTGATCTCCCATAGGAGAGATTTTTCTGCCGGGGGTTGGCCAGAAGCAATGCTTGTCAAGAAAATAAAAATTGTGATGAAATATTTTTTCATCCCGGTTCCTTTCCAATTTCTAATGAAATTATTGTACTGAACACCGAAGCAATAGTCAAGTAATAAGAATTTTATCCGACTTCTTAATCTTGATCTTCCGCTTTCACTCCGCTTCGGCGGACAGGTAACCTCAATCTCAACCTCGACCTCGATCTTGATCTCATTCTTTTTCTTTCTCTTATTCCTCTCTCACCTTGTTTATTGACGCTCACTTTTCTATATTTTTATACTATGACATCGGGCATCGACATACGCGTTCAGGAGTTACGAACAAGGCTCACGGAAACCAGAGAATGGGCATATCGTGAACATCGAAGAGGCATCGACGGTTTGGGTATTTGCTCACTCTTGACAAAAGGGATGGATGATACCATTACCGGGCTTGTCGGAATTCAGGAGAATGAAATTTTATCGACCGAGGTTGCAGTCTTTGCGCTCGGCGGATATGGACGCAATGAATTGTGCGCAAAATCCGATGTCGATATAATGATCGTTCATCGCAAAGGCAGGAGCAATCATAAAGTAGAAGCGGCGATCAAACAACTTCTCCATTCATTTTGGGATTGCGGCCTCGAAATCGGGCACAGTGTACGCTCTATTAATGAGTGCATGGAATATGTCCGGACGGAAATGGAAAACTGGGCGTCGATTCTCGAAGCGCGCTTCATTTGCGGCAATAAAACGATTGCGGAAGATTTTTTTCACAGTCGATCTGAAACGATAAAAAAATCGAAAGATAATTTTTTTGTCCAGGCGGTTTTTGATGATCTTACCGCTCGCCACGCGAAATACGGCAATTCCGCCAAACTGCTTGAACCAAACATTAAAAATAGTGCGGGCGGATTGCGCGATCTTCACGCAATCTTTTGGCTTTTCAGATCGGCGGATACGAATTATCTCAATTCTGAAAATCACATTTACCGTTCCGCATGCATTGGCATTCTGGAACAATTAACGCGTGCCGGCGAACTGGAATTCGCTCAAACCGACTCGGCAATTGCCGCGGTGAATTTTCTGCTTCGTACACGCAACGAAATGCATTTTGTGCGCGAGACCTTGCACGATACCATCGACTACTCGCTGCAAAGCGCGATTGCCGAAGGCCTGGGGTATCGAACTTCGGGCAAACGACAAGGGGTGGAATTTTTCATGCAGGAGTATTACCTAAGCGCTAAAACTATTCTGAGATTAAATCAAATTTTAACCGGGCGCTTTCGCGATTTATATCTTCCAAAACTATCTTTTTCAGGATCATTATCGCAAACTCGGATCGATGAATTTTACTACCTTCGAAACGATGTTCTCGACATCTCACAAGAAATTGCCGACGAAGGCCTCTCATTCGAACAAGCCATGCAGGCATTTTTATTCATGATAGATCTTCCGGCACGGAGCCTTGGACAACGCCTGCGAACAGCGATACACCGAACATCAACGTCGTCAATCGAGCAACAGGTATTCTCCGAAACATCACTTCAGATATTCCGAATAATAATAGAATCAAAAAAACCGGTAGCGCTCGCAATCTATGAAATGGCCGACCTTGGAATGCTGAGCCGTTTGATTCCGGAATTTGAAGAACTTGTCGCATTCTATCAGCACAGCCGATATCACTATTACACGGCTGATGAACATACGCTGATTACTCTTCAGCGTTTGGAGGCGCTGGATCAAGCAAAAAATCCGCTCGGAGAATTATATCGAAAATTCTCGAAGCTTGCAGTTCTTAGAATGACACTGCTCCTTCACGACATAGCCAAACCGATTCAGATCGAAGATCATGAGATCATCGGAGAACAAATGTGTCATACTATTTTAAAACGATTAGGTCTAGAGGACATTGTTAATGAAGTGGCGCACCTTATCCGAAATCATCTCGTGATGGAACAAATTAGTTTCAGAAGAAATTTCTACGACGCACAAACCATGTCTGAATTTGCCAAGACATTTGCTTCAGAACAAGAAATCGACATCCTATATCTTGTAACTTACGCCGACCTGGCGGCGGTCAATCCGACGATGTGGACTAGTTGGAAAGCTGAACTGCTTGAAAAATTTTATCTACAAGCCAGAGACGTGATAAAAAAAGGAATGAAGCAGGAAGAACTTGCCGAAATGCATTTAGATCACTACCGATCGGCGGCAGAATCAATTGTGAACCACCTGGAAGACGTTCATCCGCGAAATCTTGTGGAAGAACATTTGAACAAAATCGACAACACGCAATACATCACTGTGTTTTCAGAAGAAGAAATTGCAGAACATTTAAGGAAAATAAACGATCCGGAAACAGTATCCACGATTTTCCGGTCTATGAAAAGTTTTACCGAACTAACCGTCATTGCCAGTGACGCGCCGTTTGCGCTTTCGAATTTCTGCGGCGTTCTTTCGGCGAATGATGCGAATATCATCGATGCTGCAATCTTTACACGGAGCGACGGCATTATCATCGATAAGTTCCGTGTGTGCGACGCTGTGACAAAGCAAAATCTTCAGGATTCTACGCGTGAAAAAATTCATGTCGAATTAAACGAGGTCGTAGAAGGCAAAACGGACATCGAGCGCTTGTTCGAGCAGCACCGGCGGAAATGGAAACGACGCGTGAAAGGATATGAAAATCCTGCCATAAGTTTCGATGTAACCTTTGAAGACGATCCGCGGTTTACCATCATCGACGTTTTTGCTGCAGACGCACTCGGGTTCTTATATCGCATCACCCGCACAATTTCGAAACTGCATTTGAACATCACATTCGCCAAGATAGCTACCAGAGGCGATGGAATTGTAGACACTTTTTATGTTGTGGATAATGTGGGGGATCCTGTTACAAAAGAACAGCAAGTTGAGATAAGAGAGAAAATATTGGCAGCGATAAATAAATTTAGAAGTATTGAATTAAAATAAAAAAATATTAAAATAAAAGTTCAGAGTTCCGAGTTCAAGGATCAAAGTTCTAAAACCTTGGACTCTAAACCCTCAACTTCGAACCCTATAAGGTATTACATAATGGATATATCTGAGAAACCCATCGGTGTATTCGATTCAGGTGTCGGCGGACTGAGCGTAGTTCATTCATTGATGCAGCGGCTGCCGAATGAAAATATTATTTATTTTGGCGACACGGCACGTGTTCCTTACGGTCCAAAATCGGCGCAGGTTGTGCGCGAGTACGCGCTGCAGGATACGGAATTTCTTCTTTCGAAGGATGTGAAGATGATCGTGATTGCGTGCAATACGGTTTCTGCCGTCGCGCTCGACATCGTCAAGAAACTGGCAGGAACGATTCCCGTCATTGGTGTAATATTTCCCGGCGCTCAAGCGGCTGTTGCGGCATCAAAGAAAAAACGGATCGGTGTCATCGGCACAGTTGGAACCATCAACAGCAATGCATATACAAACGCAATCAGACTGATCGACAAAAGTGTCGAAGTATTTAGTCAACCTTGCCCGTTGTTCGTGCCGCTGGCTGAAGAAGGCTGGACTCAGCACAAAGCGACCGAATTAATTGCGAAAGAATATCTCTTCCCCTTGCAGACGCATAAAATCGATACGTTAGTAATGGGATGTACTCATTATCCGATTTTACGAAACACGATCGAGAAGGTACTTCATTCTTCGATAACGCTAATCGATTCCGGTGAAGCGGCGGCGCTTGAAGTTGAAAAGATACTCAAAGAGAAAGAATTAAAGAATCCAAGCAAACTGAAAGCAAACATCCAATTTTTTGTGAGCGACCTGCCGCACAAGTTCACCGAAGTCGGCGAGCGTTTCCTCGGCAAGAAACTCGGCCGGGTGTGGAATGTAGAAGATTTTTTAAAATGACTTTCGAAAAAATATCCATATCACTGTTGTCTAAGATATGTTATTCGGATCATAGAAAGGTGGGTACACCGTGATGTCGTGTACTATTTTGATTGATCTATGACCATATGAGAAAACCAATTTTAGGGTTCATGATACTATTTGGATTTGTCTGCATCGTCATTTGTGGACTCCTGTATTTTTTACAGGAAAAATTTATTTTCTTTCCCGATAAATTGAAAAAAGAACATACGTTTAAATTCAATCAAGACTTTGAGGAAATAAATATCACGACAAAAGATGCCGTGTTGTTAAATGGAGTTTTATTTAAGGCCGACAGTTCAAAAGGATTGGTTTTTTACTTGCACGGAAATGCAGGTTCCATTGATTCCTGGGGCGAAATAGCAAAAAATTACACAGGCTTAAATTATGATCTTTTTTTATTGGATTATAGAGGTTATGGTAAAAGCGATGGAAGCATTAGCAGTCAAGAGCAATTATTCGATGACATACAAGTTGCTTATGACAACTTAAAATCAAGATATGACGAAAGTAAAATAATCGTTCTTGGATATTCTATTGGGACAGGACTCGCAGCAAAATTAGCTTCATCGAACAAACCAAAACTTCTAATACTGCAAGCCCCTTACTACAGTTTAACGGATGCAATCAAGCATAATTATTTATTGGTACCAACTTTCATATTGAAATATAAACTTGAGACTTACAAATACATCCAATATTGTAAAATGCCAATCGTAATTTTCCATGGTGACAAAGACGAAGTGATATATTATGGCTCATCGATAAAACTTAAAGAATTAATTAAACCAAATGACAGATTAATTACTTTGCATGGACAAGGCCATAACGGAATGAGCGATAACCATGAGTATTTAAGCAATTTGGGAAAAATATTACAAGAGAAGAACTGAATGAAAAACAGCACACAACATGCGCAATCATCATCTCACAATGAAGAGAATGAAATGGATACTTCGAAATGCAATTCAGACCCAAGCGCCTTGTTAAGATATCGTGATTCGATCTACGCTACCGACTTGCTTATTTGCGCGATTGTGCACTTCGACCTCTTCACCCGTATGGCGCAGAAGCAATCCGACTTTATAACTTGTTGTCGAGAATTAGGAATTCATGAAAGACCCATTCAGGTAATGCTCTCGCTCTTCGTTGCAATGAATTTCATAAACGCGAAAAATCATTTTCTTGCCGACAACGCTGTGCAGTTTCTTGACAGTACTTCAGCTAACACGCTTGTTCCTTATTTTGCGTCGTTGAAAAATCGTCCGCAATGCTTGGGATTCAAAAATGTTCTTCTAACCGATAAACATGCCGGATGGTCGAGTAAAAAAGCCGGTCAAGATTGGATAACGTCGATGCGTGATCCTGAATTTGCCGATGGCTTCACAAAAGCGATGGACAGCAGAGGCGGATTCCTGGCAAAAGAACTTGCAGAGAGCATTGACCTGTCGCATTATCATTCATTTCTTGATATTGCCGGATCGTCGGGTGTGTATGCTTGCGCTTTTTACGGCAAGAATTCTCAGTTGCGGTCTTCTGTGCTCGAGATTGCACCTGTTGATGAAGCCGCCCGGAGATCCATTAAGACAAAGAAAATGGAGAATGCTGTTTCTGTTATTCAGGGCAACATGTTTGAATCAATTCCCGAGGGATACGACGTCCATCTCCTTGCTCATACTCTGCATGATTGGAATATGGAATCGAACAGAACAATTGTCTCCAATTCATACAAATCACTTTCTTCAGGCGGCTGTATTATTGTTTTCGATGCGCATTTGAACGATGATTTGAGCGGACCGCTTTCTGTTGCAGAATATTCATGTCTGTTGATGCATTCTACAGAAGGGCGATGCTATTCCAAAAAGGAAATTCGAGAGTTACTGAAATCGGCAGGGTTTGTAAATATGAAGGAAGTAAGTTTGCCGGCGGATAGAAGTGCGATTATTGCCTTCAAGTGATGATGATGTCGAATTGAAAGAATAGAAATATTGTATTCACTGACTCCCGTCACGATGCAGGTGTGGAGTAAGGTCTCACGGCTCACCAAAATATTATCCAAATGGTTTTTTTGATAGAATTAAAAAGATTAAAATGCTCTGGGTTACCATTGACATTAAGGGATGTTTTATTTAATATCGAACCATATTTTGAAAGGGAAAAAGATTTATAGAGAAAGGACATGTATAAGACATGTGTGTCGTTGTTACGCTAGTTAGACTCTCTATGCACGATAACCAATGATCGGATTAATAAATGTATATATCTCTCCCTCAACAGGCTCAAGACCACTTCAATAAAGAAGCCGATAAATTTCTTTTATTACTCAAACCAGAGCCCAAAAAAGAAGATAAGCGCACGGCCCCCCTTTCCTTGTCTCACAGGCCCACTCAGAATATTCCAGATGAATTTATTATTGAATTCGGTATATTTGGAACTATCGATGGATTTGGAAATCAGAAGTCAAAATACTTCCATACTGACAAGGGATATGTTGGACTTGACGAAATTGATTATGCTCCTCTTGAACATTTAGCATTTCAAATATCTGATCATAATCAGGTTCGCCAATATCTAACCAAACAATATGTGATTGATACTATGTTTAAGTGGTTCGAAAATCGATATAAAGGTCTGATTGCCCAGACTACTACATTTTTAGATTTTCTTAGTATGAAAGCTGAAGCGGACATTAAAACTTATAAGATCGGAATTCCACTCTCATTTTTAGCTATCCAAGAATCGTTTTCGCTTTGTAATGTAGTCTTTGATTTTTACACTAAAGAATATTTTGATAATCTTGAAAAATTGATCAGTATTAAAAACCCAACTACAGCGCATGAACAAACCGACAAATTGAGAAACGAATATCAGGGGGTGGTATTAGCAAACGTAACAATTTGTGGAGTCCAGGAAAAATGTCTCCAAATGGCTGTCCAAGAAACTGAAAAAGCGTTACTGATGCTTCGTTTTTTTTCACCAACTGCTTTCATACCTCAAATTCCATCTTATTTCGGACGGATGGGTCACGTTAATTTGCCAATCGGTCATTATTTTGTAACAGAGAATGATTCGCCTCCAATTACTATAAAACAGAACGAGGAAAAAAAAGAATATCAATATAAACTTAGAACCGAAGATTTAGCATTCCTAAAAACTAGCGGGCTCGATGTATTAAACGAACTCTTGAAGCAAAATACTTATACGGATTTCGAAAAATTATTACTTAATTCCATTTCCTTATTTACCCATGGTATTGTGTCTAGTGATTATCATGATAAAATTGTTTTTTGCTTAGCTTCAATAGAAACACTCCTACTCCAAAATACCACAGAACCAATTCAATACTCAATCGGTTTGCGGCTAGCTTTTATTACGACGAATATATATACCGAAAGAAAGAAGATCATTGCACTCGTAAAGGATGCCTACAGAATTAGGAGCTCATATCTTCATCACGGTAAACGTGAAGAAAGTATGGAAACGCTCACATTATTACAACACACAATTATTTCAGCCTTCAAAAATGTGATGTCAAATCGAACGAAGTTTCTCAACCAGGCACAAATGATCGAATACATTGAAAATATGATACTAAGTTAAATCTACACGGCGCTCACTTGATTGGTGAGCCTTCCTGTGCCCTGAGGAGCGGGCTTCGGCGGGCAAGTCTAAAATAAATCGAAATTTTTCTTAATATTTGTTGTGTTTGCTCCATCCCGCCAACCACAAAAAAATAGAAATTTAAGAGTGGTTGTCGGGTGACAGTTTTACAAGACACATTAGCCGCAACGGCACATTAGAAGGAGGTAAATAATGGGAGCTATGGCTCTTGGTTATGGAAGTGAATTTCATCTGCTGAGATGGCTCGGTCGCCATCGCGATTCTCTTTCTGAGAAGGTTAGGGAGGCGGTCGGAATAAATGATTCTATCCATTGGCTTGATTTTGGATTTCCCAATGGGAAGGGACAGTTGGATGAAGAACTGCAGGGATTCTCCTTCATTAGTGACAGCAAAGTCCAAGCGGAGTGGAAAAAATTCTGGCCACCAAGAGGTACCCAACATAACTGGGATTGTATAGGTGAAACGTCAACAGGAAGATTATTACTCGTAGAAGCGAAATCCCATATTGAAGAATTGAAATCATCTACCAAAGCTTCCGAAGATAGCAAGCAACAGATTATGGATGCGTTTGCCATCGTTGGCAAAAGTCTTGGTATCGGCTCTACGAAAAATTGGACAGAAATTTATTACCAATTGGCCAATCGAATTGCAGCACTTTGGTTTCTGAATAAGCACTGCGTTGCCGCAGCTTTGGTGAATATTTATTTTTTAAATGACCTAGGTAACAGTTCGAGAAGATGTCCAAGTGATATTAGTTTTTGGGAGGAAGAGATAAAAAAGGAGTATAAATACCTTGGCATTTTCAATAACTCATTTATTAAAGAAAATGTTTTCTCATGTTTCATCGAAGCATATAAGTAGTCGTGCCGCTGCGGCTAACAACCAGAAAAAAAACGCTCTACATTATATATGCAAGGTGGTCGCTTTATCCCGCTTGCCGCACCATGGATGCTTCGTAATTATTTATGGTGGTAATGGGGACAACTTTTTTCTGGCGGACGTTAATTGCTATGCCCGTTGCCAATAATCAGGAGGTACATATGAACGATGACATTTGGGCCAGATGGGCCACTCATCACTCAGAGCACGGAATCGACCCTGCACGTATATCTCGCGATGGCATTATTTGTCAAGACTTGTTTAAAAATGCTCCACGCAAGATCCTCTTCATCCTCAAAGAAACGAACAAGTATCCAGGCGGTAGTCTTCAGGACTACCTTTCAAAAGGACCAAAGTCTCAGATGTGGTACGAGGTTTCCAGGTGGGCTGCCGGTCTCCTCAACAACTTTCCGCCATATAACGAAATTGATCATGCGGACGTGTTGACTCACTCCATACAGAGTATAGCGGCAATTAATATAAAGAAAATCACGGGCGGTGCAAGCGCCTGGTGGAACGAGATTAATCTATACGCGCATCTTGACGCTCATCTGCTTACCGAACAAATAACGCTTATCTCTCCGAGGATTATTGTAGCCTGTGGTACCTTTGATATTCTTGTCTGGCTGCTCAACCTCGAGATCAATCCGAAGGATATACAATCGCGTTGCCATCGTATCATGCAAAACGACGGGCTATTGATTAGTTGGCGTCATCCAGCTCGCGCCAGTGCTTCATCAAGTTACAATGGGCTTAGGGATGTATGTGCCAACAGCCTAGAGAGGTTGTGACAAAATACTGGCAACGGGCACTGTGCCTAACAAACGTAAGCTGTGAAGAGAAAGCATCACCAATACATCTGTAGGAAAATAAAAATCCTGACTACAATAATTACCTCACCTCGGCGGGCTATACGATTGGTCGAAATTTTGTTTTGACCGAGCCTGCAACTGGGAATCGTGTCTACTAATGCATGATTAGTCTCTTTCGAATTAAATCTGTGCAAAAAAAGCAAAAATTTTCGTGGGGAATTCCTAAGCACGAATTTCTCACGAAGTGTGCTGAAAGCACCCCTTCGGGGATGGCTTCGCCAGAAATACTAAACAATAACATGTGCAATGCGATTTGAAGAATATATTAGCATGGTTTCTAAAAATTCCGCCGAAGGCGTTTCTTTGGAATAATTTTGAATTTCGGATTTGTTTAGAATTTCGACATTATATATTAGAATTTCTATTTGGTTGCCTACCCGCCGTTCCAAAGAACGGAACTTCGGCAGGCGGGCGGCTATGTCGCGTTGGGATTTAACGCTAACGACAAATTAGAGACGTGTTCCGCGAATAACCTTAACACTGCCGAGGCCTGCTTCTACCTGAATGGTTAATCTCCCTCCGGTCTGGCCATAGTTTTCTGTGGTATAGACGTGTTCTTCATGTTCTATGAATTCCGGGTCAAGACTGATCTTCGATACCCAGCTATCCTTATAAATTATTTTTGCTCCGATGTAATCCGGTATATAAAGTTTTATAGATCCGAGTCCGATTTCAACATTTACTTCGGCATCGTGTTTCAGTTTACCGCCGAAGTCGAGTTCATAGCCGCCTACACCGCCGCTGAATTTCATCCGCTGAAAATTAAGATTGCAAAGATTATCTGCTTCGAGCTTTCCTACGCCCGATTCCAGTCGGAGGTCTTCGATAACTTGTTTGTTCGGCTCGTCGCATTTCAATAGAACACTGCTTGCGCCGGCAGACAGCTTGACGCCTTTTACCTGCAATCCTGTAAAATCATATTCGCCTTTTCCAAGTCCCATCTCCGAAGTGATGGTCAGCGGAATTGCATCGCTGGATTTGATGTACCATTTGCCGCTTTCAACATCTCCAAAGTCGATGTTGTTCCGGCTGTCGTCGCCTGATTTTGATCCCTTATTTAATTCGAGCGTGAGGTATCCGATATTTTCACGTATGTTGTATTGAATATTTGTCTTCGCATGCTCTTCACCGTCAAACCGGACATCGGCGGTAAGAATATTATCGCTATTTCCCCGTGAAAAATAAACTTTACCAAAAAGAGATTCGAGTTTTATGTATACTTCTTTTTCCGTGGTTCTTGGGATTTCGCGATGGACAGCAGTGGTTAGTGCAACAAGAAGGGTACATGTAATAGTCAGCATCAAGACGATGCAGAGTGTCCGAAAACCATATTTTTTAAATATCTTCACAAACACATCCAGCATGACAATTTATTTACTTGTACGAAGTTATCGCCGATTAGTTTCATATTCTCAATATTGTGGAATACGGTCACGAAGATATTTATTCAACATTTCACGCGCGCGAAAGAGGTGAGCTTTGACTGTACCGATCGGGAGATGCAGTATTTTTGCAATTTCGTTGTAGTCTCGTTCTTCCGTATGGCGCAGGTTTATTACCTGGCGATATTTTTCAGGCAATGAATTAATCGCTTCCTGGATCAAAGCAGCTCGTTGGCGTTCTATCAATGCCTGGTCAGCTTCACAACTCGTGTCGGGAATTTCGAACGAATAATCGCTCTCATCCGATTCAATGGGTTTGTCGATTGAATAAGTCTGTATCTTTCTCTTGCGTATATAATCGATACAATTGTTTGTCGCTATTTTGTAAAGCCATGTTGAAAAGGCATATTCAGTATTAAAACTTTTGAGGGAAGCGAAAGACTTGATGAATGTTTCCTGCACCAGGTCGTCGATTTCATCGCTGTTGGAGATCATTTTTCGGAGCAAATGATAAACCGATTCGCGATACTTTTTCACCAGACGTTCGTAAGAAGCCTGGTTTCCTTCCAGTGCATCGTGGATCAGACGGCAATCTTCTGATCTGGACTCGATCTTCCGTTGCTCTTTTAAATTCTGTTTTGAACCGGATTGTTGTGCCGTTGTTTTCATAAATAGTAATAAAAACATAGTGGAAAAACGGCTGACTTGCAAGAATAAAAATCGGCCGCTTTACATTGAAAATGCAATTGGAATTACGTATTTTGAATAAAAAGAAATAATAAAATCATGTTAATTACGTTTGAAGGACTCGACTCGTCAGGTAAATCCACTCAGGCTCAAAAATTGAGCGAGCGGTTACAACAGTCGAAACAAAACGTGTTGCTCTTGCGTGAGCCCGGCGGAACTCCGCTTTCCGAACACTTGCGCACTCTTTTGCTCGATCGAATCCATTTGTCCATAACATCATTATCGGAATTTTTATTGTTCTCGGCAAGCAGAGCTCAACTCGTGCAAACCGTCATTCGTCCCGCACTTGAAAACAAGAGTATTGTCGTTTGTGATAGATTCTATGACTCCTCCATTGCTTATCAGGGATGGGGCAGAGGATTACCGGTTGAAGAAATAAAAAAAGTTAATAAGATTGTAACCGGAGGCTTGCAGCCCGATGTAACTTTTCTTCTGGATATTCCGGTTGATGAAGTTATTAAAAGAAAAATATCTGCCGGTTATGGAACGGATCGAATTGAGAGCTCGGGCACTTCGTTTTATAAAAAGGTGCGTGAAGGATACATATCTATTGCTCGTGAGGAACCTGAGCGTGTCCATGTGATCAACGGCATGCAGCCAATCGCCGATATTCATGAACAATTGTGGCAGAAGATTGAAGAACGCGTATCTCAGACCGCAAATAACGTATGAAAGAAAGTGATTTAATGAGGAAAATAATTATGAGTACACAAGGGAGAATTAAGGGATTGCGTCATTGGGGTTTGAGTAGTCTGCTCCTAGTCTTGTTTCTTTGCACAGGGGCGATATTGTTCGAAAGCGATAACTATTATAAAATATCAAAGAGCATAGAGGTTTTCGGCAACGTATATAAAGAGATCGCTCAGAATTACGTGGATGAAATCGATCCGGAAAAATTCATGCGTGCAGGTGTCGATGGAATGCTCGAGACACTTGATCCTTACACAGTCTATATCGGTGAAGATGAACGTGAACAAATTGATTTACTCACGACTGGAAAATATGCAGGCATTGGAGTGTCGATCGGTGTACGCGACGGAAAGATTATGGTTATTGGTTTGATGGATGGTTACGCCGCACAACGACAAGGATTACAGGAAGGAGATAGGATTCTTGAAATCGGCGGAGTGCCTGTAACAGGAATGAAACTCGATAGTGTGCGTGCTCTGGTTCGCGGTGAACCGGGAACTGAATTACATATTCAAATTGAGCGTGAAGGAGAAAAAAAACCGATCGAGTTTGTTCTTGTCCGCGAGGAAATTCAACTCAAGAATGTCACATATTATAATACAATTCAACCCGGCATTGGTTATATTCGGTTGGAGCGATTTAGCCGGACGGCGGGTGACGAAGTACGGCAAGCTTTGATTTCGATGAATAATGCCGGACAACTCCAGGGAGTCATCCTTGATCTCCGCGACAATCCCGGTGGTTTGCTGGATATGGCAGTTGATGTTGTTCAAAAATTCGTTCCGAAGGGAAGTCTTATTGTGTCGACAAAAGGCCGTCGTCCGGAAACGGAGCACAAGTTCACCGCAACTGAAGATCCTGTATCGAACGTTCGGCTTGTTGTGCTTGTGAATCGATTGAGTGCCAGCGCGAGTGAGATCGTTGCCGGAGCAATTCAGGATCTTGATCGCGGGTTAATTGTGGGGACAAGAACGTTCGGAAAAGGCCTTGTGCAGACGGTCGTTCCGATTTCACCTCAAGGTGCCGAATTAAAACTGACGACAGCACGGTATTACACACCAAGCGGACGAAGCATTCAAGAAATCGATTATCGTCATGGAAAAGATGGCCCGGTGACGGTTACACCCGACAGCCTTCGTAAAACTTTTGAGACATTGCACCATCGTCATGTGCTGGATGCAGGCGGTATTCAACCGGATAGCGTTGTTTCACTCGATACAACGAGTCATTTTATTACCGCGTTATACAAGCGGGGAATGTTTTTTGCGTTCGCGAACAGCTATTTTGCAAAACATAAAAATGAAAAAGTGGATGGAGCTATCGATTCGACAGTTCTTGATGAATTTAAAGAGTATCTCAAAAAGAATAAATTTGAATATGAAGAAGATGGTGATGTGAAGTTGAAAGAATTTCGTGAAAGCGCCGTGCGGGATCATTATAGTTCCACCCTCATTCAGCAAATAGACGGAGTGATATACTCATTCCAAAAGGAGAAAGAAAACGCATTCGAACATTCGAAACCGGAACTCATGATCGCACTCGGGGCCGAAATATCTGAAAGAATCAAAGGCGATCGCGGCAGGATCGAGGCAATGTTCCCGCACGATCAGCAGTTGAAGACGGCAATACAATTATTAAAAAATAGCACTGTGTACGATAATAAATTAGGCCTGAATTAAAGTAGTACCGATAACTATCCGTGATGGAAGTCGTACAGGAGACAGATTAGTATCCGTCGATAAAACATTTATTAGCGAAACAAAAATTGTTTGAACACAGTTGAAAATTCCAATTAACTCACAATTATGACGCTCGCCCCGGTTGACATCATCGACTTCATCGCAATTTTTCAGTTAATAGTTTTTGTCATCTTTTTATTTCAAAGAAAAAATTACAGGCAAGCCAATAGGATTCTCGGGACGTTTCTTTTTGCACAGATCCTAATGATCTTCAATTTCGAAGTTTTTCAACTACAAGGATACATGGCTAAAGGTTTTGCACATTTATTAATGATAGGGACGCCTGCACATTTTATTGCCGGCCCGTCATTTTATCTATATGTAAAAACATTAGCCTTTGCCGACTTTCGATTGGAAAAGAAACACTTGCTTCACGCCTTGCCGGTAGTTCTTGTCTATCTCTTTTTCTCATACAAATTTTATTTCCTTCCTCTCGACACAAAAAAAGCTTTGCTTACAGGTGTCGTACAATTCCCAAAAGGTTTTTGGTTTATATTTTATCTCGGTGTGTTCACCCAACTCCTGATTTACTTTCTTGCCGATCTTCGAATCCTTAAATATTACCGCAACGAAATCAGACAGCAATATTCGTCCGTTAACAACATAAACCTTTCATGGCTAAGTTTTCTTCTTTCTGCATTTATCATCGCATGGCTGTCGAGTGTCGCAGTATTTCTTTCACGGAATTATTTTTGGAATGTCTACAACGAACTTCAATTCGTCAACCTCTTGTTCTTCTTCATATTCTTCAACTACATATTTTATAAAGGATTATCTCGGCCGGATATTTTTTCAGGCATCGAAGAAAAACCAAAATATATTGCATCCAAATTGACCGAGGTAGAGGCGCAAGAATATCTTAAGAAGTTATTGTCTGTGATGGAAAAAGACAAACCATATCTCAATCCGAATTTGAATTTAAAAGAATTGTCCGAACGCCTGGCAATTCCCTCGCGATATCTTTCGCAGATTATCAACGATCGAATGCACCAAAATTTTTATGATTATATAAGCCAATATCGTATTGATGAAGCAAAAAGAATTATGTCCGATAAATCAAACAGAAAAACTGTCTTAGAAGTCCTCTATGAAGTTGGATTCAATTCCAAATCCTCGTTCAACACCTCTTTTAAAAAATTTACCGGCATGACACCGACTCATTTCCGAAAAAAATCGGGTGAACCTATAAAGAATATGGTAAAGCAGGATGCGGTTTAAAAAATCTGGCGCTATCATCACATTCGGCAATTAGAATATCTGCCGTTTTCTTTTTTTGTGAACTCGGTATTTTTCTTCGTGCACTTCGTGGTTAAATTCTGAAAAAATAACCGCCACGGTTTCAACACTCGCACGCGAGCCATGGCGGTCATCTTACATTATTTCATCAACATTAATTTATTGGTAGCGGAAAAATTTTGTTGATTATCATCGGACATTTTGTTATGCTCGATTTGAGTGGCGACAAGTCTGCAGAAATAAATTCCGCTAGAATATTTCCCGCCGTCGAATGCAATCTCATAATCGCCTGAATTTTTCCTTTCGTTTACAAGCGTCTCTACTTCACATCCCGAGACATTGTAAATTTTTAATGTGACACGGCTGGCTGCTGGAAGCTGATATTTAATCATGGTCGACGGATTGAATGGATTCGGAAAATTATTGTAAAGATGAAAGTCTTTTTGAGAATCTTTCGTATTTTTGATTCCAGTAATTGGCTGGCCAAATGCAGTGTCTACAGCGTAAACTTTACCGTCAAGGCTGCCGTAATAAATAGTATGATCATCAACAGTTGGGGAAGAAACCACGCCGCCTATGAAGGAACTTGTTCCGCAAACCAATTGCCATTTTATTTTTCCTGTTGAAACGTCTATTGCAAGGAGCGCCCCACCATTTACAGAACTTGCCGAACTACCATAACTTGCGAGTCCAATATATAATTTGCCATGATAATAAAATGGGGAAGACCATGTGTCACCATGGACTGTGCAAATCCATATTGTTTTACCGGTTACAGCGTCGAATGCATAAACCTGATCCATATCGGAGCTGCCTACATAAACTACACCGTCGCTTATTGCAGCAGAGGATTCCACCCAAGGTGCGTTTGGATTGTTATATTTCCACTTCAAAGTTCCATTAGCGGCATCGAGCGCACAAAAATATCCGCTTCTGCTTCCGCAATAAATTGTTCCGTTATAAACACGCGGCGATGGCTGAACGTTCTTGTAGCCGTTTCCTTCGGTGTAATATTTCCATGCGACAGATCCGTCAGCCTTATTGAAAGCATAAATGTAACCATCCCAGCTTCCGACATAAACCATTCCCTTGTCCGCGCAAGGTGATGAACGTATTATCCCGCCTGTCTTTGTTTTCCATTTTAATATTCCTGTTTGAGCATTGACAGCATAAAATGAACTATCTCCGCTTCCTACGTAAACGACCCCGCTATCAACGCATGGTGATGACTGCATATAATCCCAGTAGTTTCCGGTAAATGTTGATGGATCGGGCACGAGGCGATGAATGTTGTTTCCTATATCAGAACTCCAAATTTTTAATCCGGAATTTTTATTGATGGCGTACAGATTTCCGTCATCGCTTTCAAAGAACACAACATTATCATTAATTGCAGGTTTGCACCTGATTAATCCTTCGGTCTGAAATTTCCAGATCATTGCACCGGACGCGGCATTAAGTTTATAGAGATTGCCGTCGTCGCTTCCGATATAAACCGATCCGCCATCACACGTTGGTGACGAGTAGACGGACGCACCTGTTTTGAATGTCCATGTCGCGCTGGTATCAATTGTTGCGCTTAAATAATATGGGAATGCTGTAAATACGAACATCAGCAGTGAAGTAATTTTTAAATAAAACATAATTTCTCCCCCATGTTTTTTCATGATAATTTTTCCTTTTAATCAATCATACATAAAATATTTTATTGTAGATGCAATTAAATTTACTCTAGCGAATTGTTCGACCGAATACATGTTTTCGAACCAAATTTTGGCATTCGTCTCTGGAGGGAATCAACCGTAGGTTCTTTGAGAAATAACCAGAATATTCTCGTGTATAAAATAGTTTGAAGCAATCTTTAGCCCGGATTTGTCATTAAGACTAACATATTTCAAAAAATGCCCGAGCATTTTCGGACGGTCGGTTCTGCCAAGGGCATGGCTTCGCCAGATACGTTCCTATTAAATTGCATTGTTAGGACTACTCACCGACCTTGCTCGTAAGCCGGTGGCTGAGTAATCCAAATCTGTTTTTCAGATTTGGATGTATCGAAGCCACCACGCTAAGGCTTTAAAATTGAATAGTTTATTCTAATGGCGGCCATTAGAGATTCTGGTATTGACAAATCCGGGTTTAGTATCTAAAGAGTTAAATCAGTGCAATATGCCGAAGGCATTCCTATGGCAAAAGCAAAGAATTTTACCCGCGAAACACACGGAATACACTAAAGGTAAAAAAATTCCGTGTTGTTCCGCGTTTTTCGCGGGAATCTTTTTGGTTGCCTGCCCGTCCGGCAGGCGGGCGGCTACGCCGCGTTGGGAGCTTAATAAAAAAAATCCCGCAGGTTATTCGCCATGCGGGATATTAAACTTGCGCACGCCCGATTTCCGACAGAATCTCTTTTGCACTTAATTCAAGTCGGATGATCAAGAATCACACGCGCACATCGACGAGCGAACCGATAGATGTCCCGTTTGTCATCGGGTTCGGGTCGCTACCGCCATCCGGAACTTGTCCCTCGATGTTCATCACAGCAAGCGTTTTCATAAATTTATTCTGTGACTCTTGGGCTTCCTGTAACAAACCGAACATTTGCGCATTGTCCTGCGCAATTCTTGCCCCGGCTTCGGAGATATTCATAACATCTCCTTTCTGAGAAAGTTTAATATATATATACCCGGGGTTGACAATAATTAAACCCGGGAGCCAAAGTATCCACTTTTTAAAGCGGATACCTGTTATTATTATTTTCGGATAATTCTCAAAATTCTTGAAAGGTCTGCTTAAGTTGAATTATCGATTAAGGAATGCGAAATGATCTAAATTGAATTTTTAACCTTAAACCTTGAACTTCAAACCTTGAACTAAGATAATTTACAACCAGCCTTTTTCTTTATACCAAGCTGCTGTTATTCGTACTCCTTCTTCAAACGAGATACATGGGTTATACCCCAACTCTTTCCGGGCTTTTTCAATCGAGCAAGTCCAATTTTCCCGGGTTATATCGATTCCTTTTTCAAAATTTAGTATTGGAGGTTTCTTCCCAAATTTTCCTAAAAAACCAGTGATACCTGCAATGATGAATACACAAGTGTGAGGGATTTTAATCTTTAGAACTCTTTTATTCATAACTCTGCCGGTAATCGAGCCTATTTCATCCCATGTGTAGAACTTTTCACTTCCTAGACAATAGGATGTTCTGATCGCCGTATCATTTTCACCAGCTAATAAAATTCCTTGAACCAAATCATACGAGTGAACCAGACTAATGGTTTTCTCATCAAATCCGATCAATGGCTGAATTCCTTTATTTATCGATTGGAAAAAAGTAAGCACTCCGGTATCACGAGGGCCATAAACTGCGGGAGGGCGGACTATCACAGCCGGAATTTTATCCCAATACTTTCTAACTTCGTCCTCTGCGGCTTTTTTACTCTCTCCGTAAGCGGTTAATGGATGCGGTGGAGTTTCTTCAGTAACGGGCTCGCTATTAACTCCAGGTCCTAATGCAGCCATACTGCTGACAAAAATGAATTTTTTTAGATTCTTATTAACTGCCAAACAAGCTTCGAGAAGATTGCGGGTTCCCTCCTGATTTCCTCGAAAGTATCCCTGCCGGTTTTTTGCTGCAACTACGCCGGCAACGTGATAAATGTAATCGACATCGCGCACCGCATTTCTTAATGCGTCCTGCGAAAAAAGATCGCCATAAACTAATTCTACAGGAAGGTCTTGTAACCATGTTAAACTGCTGGATTTTCTGACGAGACACCGAACTTTATAACCCTTTTTAAGCAAAAGCTCCACAAGATGACTTCCCACAAAACCTGTTCCACCGGTGACCAGAGCACTCTTCATTTTCACATCCTTGAGCTTATCTTTTATTGACTTTAAAGAAGTATTAAATTATATTGAAAATTAATGCAAGAAGCAATTAAATTCGCCATTCAACGTGCGGGTTGTCAACAGATGGCAATCCTTACCAGCCATTGAATCATGCAAGAAAAGTTGTATTGCACGTAAGGATGAAATTACTTCGTCCTCGTAGCGGTGGCGCTCGTTTATTTTAAATTTTAAGTCACGGAAGGAGAAGTTCATTGGATTTATTTCAGAAATGTTATGATTTCACTCGTGCCGACGAGGTGAAAGCGTTGGGATTGTACCCTTATTTCCGCCCGATTGAACAAAACGACGGACCAATCGTGACAATGGCCGGACGTCGCGTAATTATGGCAGGATCAAATAACTATCTTGGATTAACCACACATCCAAAAGTCAAAGAAGCAGCAATCAATGCAGTGAAAAGATATGGCAGTAGTTGCACAGGATCGCGGTATTTGAATGGTACTCTCGACATCCATCTTGAGTTGGAAGAAAAATTAGCAGAGTTTTTCGGTCGCGAAGAATGTTTACTTTTCAGTACTGGATATCAGACCGGTCAGGGTATCATCGCAACATTAGTTACCAAAGGCGAATACGTCGTTACAGATAAAGATAACCATGCAAGTATTGTTGCCGGTGTGATGATAGCAAAAGGAATGTTTGCAGATTTTGTACGTTATAAAAGTAATGACATGGAAGATTTGGAACGCGTTATTTCACAGATTCCGTCGGATGTTCCAAAACTTGTCGTATCGGATGGTGTCTTCAGTACGTCAGGCACGATTGTGAATTTACCGGATCTTGTTCGTGTGGCAAAAAAATATAATGCACGCATCTTGATCGATGACGCGCATTCGGCTGGTGTAATCGGGAAGGGTGGACGTGGAACCGCAAGCCATTTTAACTTGGTAAGCGAAGTAGATCTGACGTTTGGAACATTTAGTAAATCATTTGCATCACTCGGTGGCTTTGTCGTTGGAGATCATAAAGTAATTAATTATCTCAGGCATAATTCGGCAGCGCTTATTTTTGCAGCAAGCCCGACACCCGCATCTACCGCTGCGGTATTAGCATCGTTGGAAATTTTAAAAGCCGAACCCGAGCGTATACAGAAACTGCAGCGTAATGCACGGATGATGCGTGAAGGATTCCAACGGCTTGGATTTAATGTTCTTCCGGGTGATAGTGCTGTTGTTCCTATCGTAATCGGTGATGATATGCTCACGTTAAAATTTACAATGGCCCTCTTCGAAGCCGGAATTTTTGTCAACGCGTTCGTTCGCCCTGGTGTTCCTCCGGGAATGCAAATGGTTCGTACGAGTTACATGGCAACGCATGAAGAAGCACATTTGACAGAAGCTCTTGGAATTTTTGAGAAAGTGGGAAAGAAACTAGGAATAATCTAACGATCTTGGAATGATTATGGGAAATGTGATTGTTCGTCCGCTCGTGTCCAAGAAGGACACGATGAAGTTCATAAAATTTCTCTGGAAGATCTATCAAAATGATCCGAACTGGGTCCCACCGCTGATCATGGATCGAAAAAAATTAATGGACAGAGATCGCAACCCTTTTTACAAACATGCCGACAGCGAATTCTTCCTTGCAATACGTGACGGTGAAGTTGTAGGCCGGATTGCTGCAATAATAAATCATAATCATAACAAAGAGCATGGTGAACATATTGGTTTCTATGGTTTTTTTGAATGCATTAATGACCAGTCGGTTGCCAATGCTTTGTTCGATACGGCTAAAGCTTGGCTGAAGGAACGGGGAATCCCGACGATGCGTGGCCCGGTAAATCCATCGGTGAATGATGAGATAGGACTTTTAATCGAAGGATTCGATAGCCCGCCGGTTGTAATGATGACATACAATCCTTCATACTACATAACATTACATGAGAATTATGGATTCAAAAAGATAAAAGATTTGTATGCTTATGAGCTCACACAGGATAAAGTATATTCCGAAAAATTTAACCGCGTGTCCGACCTTGTAAAACAGCGAACGGGAATAACTTTCCGGTCGTTGAATATGAAGGATTTCAAGAATGAGGTCAAGCGCATTCAAGCTGTCTACAACGGCGCATGGGAACGCAACTGGGGTGCTGTTCCGATGAACGACGCAGAATTTAATGCCCTCGCACAAGACTTGAAAATGGTTGTTGTTCCTGAATTGGTCATTATGGCCGAAATAAAAGGTGAACTCGTCGGTTTTGCTTTATCTTTGCCCGACATAAATATCGCTTTGAAATATAATAAAAGCGGCGGCATGTTGACCGGTCTCTATCATTTGATGACGAAAAAGAAAAAGATTAACCGTGTTCGCATTATCGTGCTTGGTGTCATGCCTGAACATAGGAATTCCGGTGTAGCTCCGGTATTGTTTTATGAAACCGCGATGCGAGCAAAGAAGCTCGGTTATTATTATGGCGAAGCGAGCTGGATTTTAGAAGATAATTTTATGATGAATCGCGCTGCCGAAACAATGAATAGTACTTTATATAAAAAATATAGATTGTACGATATTGCAATATAAAGGTAATAGTTATCGAAGCCAAGTGGTTCGATTAGATAAGAAAAAGATCAAGGGAGAATAGTTATGCCGGTTGACAAAGTCGATAAGATATGGATGAACGGAAAATTAGTGGCATGGGATGATGCGAAGATCCATGTTCTTTCACACGTTGTTCATTACGGGTCGAGTTGGTTTGAAGGAATCAGATGTTACAACACGAAAAAAGGATCTGCAATTTTTCATCTGGAACGGCATATTCAGCGGCTGATAAATTCGGCAAAAATTTACAGGGCAGAAATTCCGTATACAAAAGAAGAAATTATGAAGGCGTGCATTGATACCATTCACGCCAATGGATTAAAAGAATGCTATATTCGTCCGGTTGCTTATCGCGGTTATGGTGAAATGGGAGTGAATCCGGCCGGGTGTCCGATTGATCTGGCGATTGCGGTTTGGGAATGGGGCGCTTACCTCGGGAAAGATGCGCTTGAAAACGGGATCGATGTGTGTATTTCTTCATGGCGCAGAGCTGCGCCCGATACATTTCCGACAATGGCGAAGACCGGAGGGAACTACATGAATTCGCAATTGATCAAACAGGAAGCTCTTGCAAACGGTTATGTGGAAGGCATCGTACTAGATTATAACGGAACTGTAAGTGAAGGAAGTGGAGAAAATCTGTTCCTCGTTTTTGAAGGAAAACTGTACACCACACCGATGGCTTCAGCAATTTTACCGGGTATAACGCGGTACTCAGTGGTACAGCTTGCAAAGGATCTTGGCATTCCGGTTTACGAACAGGTTATTCCGCGTGAAATGCTTTATATCGCCGATGAAGTGTTTTTCACTGGAACTGCGGCCGAGGTTTCTACAATTCATTCCATTGACCGGATCATCGTTGGGAACGGTAAGTCGGGACCGATAACAATGAAACTCCGCGAAGCTTTTCTTGATGTTGTTCATAATGGAAATGACAAGCATGGCTGGTTGACGCACATTTAAAATCAAACTAGCGAAGATTTGGAAGATGTTTCCGATAATAGAATTAAAAAGAGATGAAAAAACGGGCGGTTAATAAATGTGTGCCGCCCATTTTATTTTTCAATTAAAATAATTATTAAATATTATGTCAACTAATAACGATAAAAATCAGAATTTCTTCTGGCGAAATATTTTTCGATTGCGCATGCTTAAGGAAGGAACAGTTGAACACTTGCTTTCGACTATTCCTACATTCGAGCAGTTGAGCGTTCGGGAATTACGGCAGGTTTCTACCATCGTTCATAAACGCGATTATAAAATCGGCGAGTACATTTTTTACCAGGGCGATCCGGGTTTGGGAATGTACATGATCGAAGACGGAACAGTCGCGATCGTATTTGTCGATGAACACCAGAATCAAAAAGAAATTGCATTATTAAAAGAGGGGGATTTTTTCGGCGAACTTGCATTACTCGACGAAGGCCCGCGCTCGGCATGTGCAATTGCGCGTACGCCCTGTAAAATGATCGGCTTCTTCCGTCCCGATTTGTTCGAACTGATCCGCAAGTATCCTTCGTTGGGATTGAAGATCGTGTTGAAGCTTGCGGAAATGGTTGGAGAGCGTCTTAGGAATACGGATCAGGAAATGATGCGGCTGCGTGCTGAACTGGATGCAGTGCAATCACATAAAACTTCGTAACAATATGGAGGGATTATGCCGCAGATAAGGACAAAAAAAAGAAAACGAACCTTACAAACTGCGAAAAAGTCTCGACAGCAAAAAAGGCCATCTCAAGCACCTGTAAAGAAAAAAACTCACAAAAATATTCAAGCTCCACTTATCGATACATTTAATATAAAAAAAATTCTTATCCCGATAGATTTTTCCGAGCACTCAAAGAATGCATTAAAATACGCAATTCCCTTTGCCCGTCAATTTAACGCTGAGATTATTCTTATATATGTTGTGGAGCCGACAGTTTATCCGGCCGATCTTAGTTTTGGCCAGTTCGGAGTTCCGGAAGTGGAAAACGAATTGAGTAAAAAAGGCGAAGAAGAACTTTCAAAACTTATTGATGAAGAAATAAAATCCTCGGTTAAAGCTCGCAAAATTGTATCGGTTGGAAAACCGTTCGTAGAAATTATTCACGCAGCGCGTGAAGAAGCCGACTTAATAATTCTCTCGACACACGGCCACACAGGTGTAGAACATATTCTTTTCGGAAGTACTGCTGAAAAAGTAGTGCGAAAAGCACCATGTCCGGTTTTATCGTTGCGTCCGAATGAGCGGGAATTTGTCAACTAATTTCGGATTTCTGATTTATGATTGCGGAATACGATAAAGCAATTTAATTGATTTCGAAATACGATAATGCTATTTCACATTCTGCAATCGTCACTCGACATTCCGCATTCCCAAATCCCCAATCCGCAATCAAGTTATTGCTTTTATAAAACCCATGATATATATTATGGTATATATCATAAGGGAAAAACAACAATGTTGAAGACGGCGAAAGTATTTCAGAATGGGCGGAGCCAGGCAATTCGACTTCCAAAAGAATATCGTTTTAATTCTGCCGATGTTTATATAAAACGGCTGGGCAGCATGATAATTCTGATTCCTAAGAATAATCCATGGAAAGTGCTTCTTGACAGCCTCGATCAATTCTCGGATGATTTCATGATTGAACGTTCACAACCGCTTCCACAACGTCGCCGCATCCTTCCATGAAATATCTTCTTGATACGAATATTTGCATTTATATCATCAATCGAAAGCAATCTGAAGTTGTACGTAAGTTTAAAGTTCATTCGCTCGGAGATATCGGAATATCAACAGTCACTCTTGCCGAATTGGAATATGGCGCTGCAAAAAGCGCTTATCCTGAAAAAAATAAATTGGCGCTTCTTCGATTCGTTGCGCCGCTCGATATTAGGCAGTTTACCGTCGATGCAGCTTCTGTCTATGGATCTATTAGATCACATCTCGAAAAAAAGGGAAAACCAATCGGTGCCTATGATTTAATGATCGCCGCTCAGGCTATCGCAGATGGCGCGACACTCGTTACAAATAATTTCAAGGAGTTTTCTCGAGTTCCAGATCTGCATTACGAGAATTGGTTGTAATTGGTTTCAACCGTCATCTCATTCTTTTTTTGTCGGGATTTGTTCCAAGATAATTATACGAGGATAAAATCCGAATCGCTCATAGAACGGAAGCACAGTTTCATTTCCGACAGCCACAGACACTTTTTTATTGGTTGCCTTATATTCATTCATCCAAGCAAGCGCTTGTTCCATTAATATTTCACCGATTCCCAAACCACGATAATTTGATTCAATGAAAATGGATTCGATTTCGCCTACTCGCTTTTTGTTTATGATACTAACGCAATATCCGATATAACGCTGTTCGACCGTATCCAGTGCAAGATCAACTCGAAGCTGGCCTCGGCCTGCATTGTCGAGTAAATTTGATTTCCGTTTTGAAAATGTAAATTGCGCATAGTGTTCGTGGAAGTGGCGTGTCAACGATCCATGATGTTCGTTTAATTGTTGCCAGAGCGGTCGAATAGCATCCAGTAGTTCGGGCCCGCCGTGGATATAGTCGATTTTATTCATTGAAGACGATCCTTTTTATAGATAATATAAAATAAATGATAACTGTATCCATTACTTCATCAGAAGATAGTGTTGAATGTCTATCAATTTTTTTCAATAATTGCGGGTTTTTCGCGCTTCTTTAGAATTGTTTTTTGTGGTATTGTTCTTTCATAGGTGATTAACTCGGTATATGAATAACGCGAATAATAGAATTTTGTTCTTTGGAAAACAATGTGACTACAATTGGTCGTTGTGGTGTGAAATCTGGAGTTTCACAGGAAAAATCAAACGCATTATCGCCGTTTCTGTTTTTACCCCACTGTGTTCTCGTCATAGTCATAACTCCGCAATTAGGAAAGAAAAAGTCTCCTTTCCCGACTGGTGCTGTGCAATTTATTTGAAGATGTGGTCTTTCTATTTTGATATTTGTTTGAATAGTAACCCTAATGCCAAAAGGAAAATTTGCATCAGAAGAACTTACCGGTTCAACTACATATGTAATATTTTCGATTGGAAGCGGTGGGACGCTCTGATATTGAGGTTGTTTATTTTCTTTATATGGTTCTATTTCGGACTTGGGTTGTTTAGGAATACTTTTATGGACTTTGGGCTTAGTTCTCAAAGAATCTTTGTTAATGGTTGATGAATTACTATTCTTGATAATTTGATTCTGTGTTGAAAGTGTTTGTTGTATTGATGGAGATGATTTTGTCGGAAGTAATTGTGTAATGCCGAATATTGCAGTGGCAAATATTGCTAAAATTAATAAGATGGATATTGTGAATTTAACCTTATAGGTGAATATATGAGTTCTAATGAGTTCAAGAATAAAAAGCAAAAAGAAAATAATGGCGAGAGATATGGAAAACCAACCCCAAGCCTTGCCATCAGTGGCAAAGAGGGAGATCGCTAGAGCGAAGAGGACACCAGAAGCACCGAGGAATTTTGGGGCTATGAATTGGTAGACCTTTTTAAAGAATAACCACTTGTTGGATTTGGACTTATCCTTGCTATTCTTATCATTGGAATTGCTATCGGTGGTATCGTTCATCCGTTTAGCCCTATTTTTTAATCAGAGATTTATATGTCAATCTACCATTTGTGAAGTTTAATATTAAATCTATCAACCTCGGAAATATGCTTAGAATTAAAGTGAAATTCAAATTCACTAAATATTGAAAATTGTAATCTGTATTTCAATCTCAAAAGTGTTTGATTAATTGCGACCAAAATATTATGTTAGACAAAACATATTGAGGGAGATCGAGATTAAGTCTGAAATTTTCTTCATATCCATCCATCATTCGGAAAGGATGTCTGAAATGTCAAAACGAGATAATGTTTTTTTATTCTGTGCGATGATGTTAATATTCATCGGCTTGCCCTCTCTTGTCCATGCACAAGCCGATACGATTCGTCTCACGTGCGTCGGCAACAGTATTACGGAAGGAGTTGGAACTTCTAATGAGGTGACAGATAGTTATCCTGCCCAACTCGGGGCATTGTTGGGAAGCGGATGGGCTGTGAAAAATTCTGGTGTATCAGGACGCACGATGCTCCGTCACGGCGATTTTCCGATTTGGAATGAACAGCGATTTGCCGACGGAATCGCGTTCCATCCGAACATAGTCACAATTCTACTTGGGACAAATGACAGCAAATCATGGAACTGGATTTACAAAGATGAATTCGTACCGGACTACACCTCGATGATCGATACGTTTCTATCGCTGCCGAGTCATCCTACGGTATGGCTGGGACTTCCCCCGCCTTCATTCAGCGACGCTTTCGGAATTAGCGATTCCGTCATCAACACCGATATTATTCCAATGATCCGCCAGCTCGCAGTCACGAAAGGATGCCCGATATTAGATTTCAATACATCGATGAAAAGTGATTCGGCCTTCTTCTTAGACGGAATTCATCCGAACACCGCAGGTGCTGCTATCATGGCGGAAACATTGTATACAACTCTGACTTACAAACCAATCTCATATGTCATCGATGAAAATGTTGCTGCCGGAAAGCTGGTTGCCGCTAGCGGGTCTATCGATTCGGTGGTGTACGGTGGAAGCAATCTTGTCGATAGCAATCTGTCGACTGTCTGGAAGTCAGAAAGTTTTCCCTCGCAGGCAGTGATTGATCTCGGCTCAATCCAGAACGTTGATTTATTTCAAATTGATTTTGCCGCGTATGCAGGTGCAGGATATAAATTCCTTATCGAAACAAGCCTTACAATGAATTCATGGACTACTGCGTTGGACCGCACTACGCGAACGGACACAGCCGAAGTCATACTTGAAAAAACCAAAATTATCTCAGCGCAATATATACGGCTGACCGTCACGGGGGCAGTCCATCCGAAAGGCGATACCGTTGCTGTAGCCGACTTCCGTGTTTTTAAGGCCAACGGCGGTGCGCACAAACCTGTTATTAGTTCGAATAAAATCAGCCAATCTTCGGTATGGGCACAATATAATATTAACGTCCAATGGCCGAATAACGATACAGGTGCGATTATGCTCATCTGTTATTCCGGACAAAAAGGATCATACAATTCTATCTCAGGGTACGTTTCTGGAAAATCACTCACGATCAGCAATCAAAACATCAAAGTTGGCACGATTAATAAATACTTTGCCGTGTCGTTCGCTAATGGAGTAAAAACGGTTTCTGATACAGCCATTGTAAATACAAACGCGACGGCAGTTAATGAATCTGGATCGATCGGACAACCGGAAAAAACACTTCTATTTCCCTGCTATCCCGATCCCTTCAACCCAACGACGAAAATCAATTTTACGCTGAATTGTGCATCCCATGTGAAATTGAAGGTGTTCAATGTATTTGGCCAGACAGTGAGAACTCTTATAGATGGCCAAATGAATGCTGGAGCGCACACTGTAACATTCGATGCTGCTGGACTTGCATCGGGTATATATTTTTATGGACTTGAAGCATGTGGTTACATGTTGGTTAATAAAATGGTGCTCTTGAAATAAGCAGCAGGATCAGATCAGGATTGATGTATGGCATGTGTTTGAATTGAAGGATTTTTATACGACCTTAACTCAATCGACCATTACTTTATCTTTCGTATAGCACTTTATTTTTTCCTAATTTTTTCGTATCTTAATACAGCCTTAGGCTACGTGCCTGAGGCATTTTTTTTCTTTTGTGCGGGGGTTTTGTGTCAGATGTAAGAAGAGAAGATATTCGCAATATCGCCATTATCGCGCATGTTGACCACGGCAAGACAACGCTTGTGGATTACATGCTGCGGCAAACAGGTACATTTCGTGATAATCAGGTTGTTGAAAAACGGGTGATGGATTCCAACGATCTGGAACGGGAAAAAGGAATCACCATACTCGCAAAAAATACTGCCGTCAAATATATGCCAAAGGGGTCAAAACAACAGATCAAGATCAACATCGTCGATACACCGGGTCATGCCGATTTTGGAGGCGAAGTTGAACGAACACTGATGATGGTCGACGGCGTTCTCCTTCTTGTCGATGCCGCCGAAGGCCCGTTGCCGCAAACGAAGTTCGTTCTTAAAAAATCTCTCGAACTGAATCTTAAACCGATTGTTGTAATAAATAAAATTGATAGAAAAGATGCCCGCCCGCACGTAGTGCTGGATGAAGTATTCGAATTGTTCCTTTCGCTCGGCGCAACCGATCAACAGCTCGATTTCCCGACGATCTATGCAATTGCCAAACAGGGAATTGCGAAGAAGGAGCTCGAAGATACAAGCACAAATCTTGAACCGTTGTTTGAAGCAATCGTGACTTATGTGCCTCCGCCTCCGGGAGACAGCGAGTCATTGTTCCAAATGCTCGTCACAACAATCGACTACAATGATTATTTAGGACGGCTCGGAATCGGGCGCATCAACCGCGGTTCGATTCATGTCGGTTCGCCGATGAAAGTCATCCGGCACGACGGTGTTGTCGAAGATGCGCGCATCACAAAAATTTATACATTCGAAGGATTGAAGCGATTAGAGACTACCGAAGCCAAAGCGGGCGACATCATTGCTCTGGCAGGAATGGAAGACGTCGACATCGGCGAGACTATCGCGGATGCGGCTGATCCGGTGCCTCTGCCGTTTGTCTCGATCGAGGAACCGACGATCTCAATGAATTTCATCGTCAACAATTCTCCTTTTGCCGGACTCGACGGGCAGTACGTTACAACGCGGCACCTTGGCGAGAGATTAGCACGCGAGTTGCGAAGCAACGTCAGCCTGCGTGTCGAGCTGACGGAGTCACCCGATGTTTTTAAAGTCAGCGGCCGCGGTGAATTGCATCTTGCTATTTTAATCGAGACGATGCGTCGTGAAGGTTACGAGTTTCAGGTTTCCCGGCCGGAAGTAATTTTTAAACGAGTGCTGGACGTATTGAGTGAACCGATGGAACATGTCGTCATCGACGTGCCGGATGAATTTGTGGGAGTTGTGATCGAGAATCTCGGAAAACGAAAAGGCGGGATGAAGAACATGATCACTTCGAGCGGCAACACTCGGTTGGAATTTATCGTGCCGGCCCGCGGTTTGATTGGATTCCGAAACGAATTCATGACCGAGACAAGGGGAACTGGAATTCTGCATCATAATTTTCATGGATATGAACCATACAAAGGTGATCTCGCAACAAGAAACCGCGGAGCGGTGCTGGCATTAGAAGCCGGAGAATCGGTCGCTTATGCGATGTGGAAATTGCAGGAAAGAATTACATTTTTTATCGAACCCGGAATGCGTGTTTATGAAGGGATGATTGTCGGCGAGAATGCTCGTGAAGGCGATATGGTTGTAAATGTTTGCAAGACGAAACAATTGACAAACATGCGTGCAAGCGGAGCGGATGAAGCCATCAGGCTCGAGCCGCCTCGCATTCTCACATTGGAACAGGCAATCGAATGGATTGGGGACGACGAATATGTCGAGGTAACTCCTAAATCAATTCGATTACGAAAACGATATCTCGATCATAACGAACGACAAAGGATGTTCCGGAAAAAAATAGAATCAATGGAAGAATAGAAATAAAAAATCAGTGGCGCGCCGGCATCTCTCCTCACTATTCTCCCATCAAAATCCCTCCGCCGTCGTCATTCTGACTCAGGCGGGCCAGCTCGCGGCCAAAATCAATAACAATGGTGTTTATAAAAAGTTTTCTCAATATGATTACATATATTCTCGACGGCCATAACATACTCCATTTACATCCAGCACTTCGGAATGTTCTTCAAAAAGATCATGCTGGGGCAAAAGAGAAATTGCTGGCAATGCTATCCGGTTTTGCTCAGAGCGGAAGAAAGAAAATCATTGTTGTCTTCGACGGTGTGAGTGATGGCGAAATTGGTTCAGGAAATAGTCTGAGCGTTCTCTATGCTGATCGAGGAAAAAATGCAGACATGAAAATAAAGGATTTGATAAATCGTTCCGGAAATCCGAAGTTGTTATGCGTGGTATCGAATGATAATGAAGTAATCAATTACGCGAAGATAAACTCCTGCTCGACGTTGACGACAAACGAGTTTTTTGAACAACTTGGGAAGGGAAGAAATATTTCTAATGAAGAAAAACCGTCAGGCGTTATTTCCGAGGGAGAGATGAAGGAATGGATGGATTTATTTTCAAACCGGAATTCGAAGTAACGCTTTATAATGCGGCAAACCACAAAAAAATTTCCACTCCCGTAGGGATCCCTTTAGGATAAACACGTAAAAGAACATCCACTATGCCGTAGGTACGGAAATTATTTTTGTCTTCTGCGTATTTCTCCCGAAGGGACACCTTCGGTGGTGTTTTTCGCGGGTAAAAATCTTTTGTTTTCGCTCAGACGTGACACCATAAATCCTATTATTTTTTTAATGACAGAATAACACTCATCTGATCGGCTTTTGAAACATCACGGAAAAATAATCTGTATTGTTCGTAATCGGAAGCAGGTATTTCGGAAGTCGTTATAGCGAGACGGCGAGTGTACACCAATTCAGTGTTGCTTCTTTTTACAATGGATGCGGAATACATCCCAAATGGTTTTTGCAGATTAACCGGCGCCGGAAGAACTTCAATCGTGTCGATTTCCGGCAAAGAAAATACCAAAGTGTCGATATCGCAGTATGGATATTGTTGAAGTACCGGATATTTCCTTTTCTTGTTTTCCGGAAGCGACGAGATCGTTTTTTCAAAAAGATTCGGCTGAAAAATAATTCGTGAGCCGACGGTTTGACAATAATTCTGCAAACTAATTTCCGTTTTTAAATCGACAATTGATTTATCCAATTCGTTATACTGGACGTTGTTAAGTGTGAATGAAGGTATGCGGATTCGCGTTCGTTCCCATTCTTCAAGTTCTCTGTGGTTTTTCCCTTGGAGATACATTCTTACAATATCATTTTGATTGCCGGAGTACGATATAGTAGATTCGACAATCGTATTCCCAAACAAATTTATCTTTACCTGACCCCGCCGGATTTGACAGCTTTGTGAATACGGTGTTGCAGGCGTTTTGACAAGAACTCCGCCGGTGGGTGTTATCATCAACCCGAATCGGTCTTCAGTGAACGGACTGAGTCTATTCATCTCGAGATATTCGTTAGTACATTCGAGCCAGAGTGTATCCTTCTCAATTGGAACAGCAAGAATAACGTGATTGAAATCGTTTGAGGGATAATCCCGATGGAAGATCGGTTTGGGAACCTCGCTGAAAATGAGAACAGGATAGGATGGAATATCGACGGCCGAAAGCATCGCCTTTATATAGTTCACTAATGCTTTACAATCCCCATAACATTTTTCATGAACAAACGAAGCTTCAAACGGCTGCCATCCTCCGATGCCGAGTTGAATGCTGACATAATGTGTTTTTTTCTGCAGTTGTTTATACAGAAACTCGATTTTTTCTTTATTAGTCGGCATCGTTTGAACCGATGAGCGCAATTCCTGGACATAAGATTGTGGAAGGTTCTGTCGTCCTTCCTGCAGACGATAAAACCAACTGCCAAATTCCTTCCATGATTCATAACTTCCTTTGGTGCCGGCAATTTCAAATTCTATTGGATAGAATTCTACCATTTTTACCTGATCGTAGTCGTGCGGGCCATCCGGTTCTGATTCAAATGGAGGAATCAGGCGTGACTCCAATCGAAATGTTATTTCATCATTTTTTCTTGAAATCAAAGGTTCGATGCTGAACGATGGGCGATACCTGCACTTAAGATTCTCAGGATAGTGAATTTCAAAAGAAGAATATTCCGTGCCGATATTATTATGCTCGGGATGCCAGTCTGGCCATGAAAGATAGCCGTCGTAATCGAACGTGTATTCCAACTCAATCGTATAAGGATATACATCATGATATAAACTGACGGTTTTAATCCGAGCGTCAGTGTAGAGTGAATAATCCGGGATCTCCGATTCATCTGTCTGATCATTTTTACTTAACGATCGAATTTCCTTTCCATTCGCATCGTAAATCGAACCGTCAAGATCGTCGATTGACTTAAACTCATCGTAATGTAATTTGAAGATTCCATAATCGCGGCCGTCAGGATTAAGAATCGTGATGATGCGATGTACTTTCTCACGCATCCGTTTTGTACTTTTTATTATAACGTCGGTTCGTTCATAGCGAATAACAGCTTTAGCGCCGGCTTGAAGAATCGGCGGAATTGTAGAAGGGTCGAAGAATTTTTTCGGCACATCGTCGTCCCAATTCGCGGCAACCGGCCGGACACTTATCAGTGTAAATAAACCGATAAATATCGACTTGATGAAGACAGCATTCTTCTCGATCATTTCTTTTTTCCTTTTTTCTCCGGGCCAGGCGGTGGTTGGATTGGCAATATAGTTTTCCTTTTTTGAAGGAGGAGAATTTCTTTTTCGGCCGCTACTATATTATCATAGCAAGATCGAAGGGCCGGATAGTATGTATCCTCGATGACTGGATTCGTAATCTCGAATTTTGTAGTTATAGTAATGATAGAATCATGGCGTGAGAACGATCGTGAGTAATGGCCTGCTACCTTCGGGAGATAAAAACTGATTGTACGGAGTGTATCTTTGATTTCATATCCAACCGGAATTGTAATCTCGATCGAATATTCCGTTGTGCGTGGAAAAGCGTAGTCGATCGGGAAATGCCTTTCAAGCGATTTGAATGGATTTGTTCTCATTTGATCGAAGAGCATCGGATTAATCATAAGAAAATCTTGAGCCGATTGAAGAGCCGACGGGCATGTGAACGTTGCCTTGACAATGAATGGTTCATCTATTGAATCACGGTTTTGGATTGAGGATGATAGGACATTCATTGCAAGCACATCGGAATTCAGTTCCGACTTCAGATATTTTTCTTCTTTTTGGTCTGCAAGGTCTTCACGTTCCGACAAAGCATAATATCCCTGATAACATCGTTGAAAAGATCCCTGTACGAGCCCGCTATCCGGATTGATTGTGATCCTCATTGTCGTAGTTTTTTTTCCGCTCACTTTAGAAGCCAAGGTAATCCATTCCGGTTTTTGTCCGGCGATCGCCATAGCATCATTGTTTAATACACGTTCCGGCAGCAAATTCATCGGACGAAAACGGTCGGTTGCGTCTAGAAAAATATTCTTTCCATTGAGGACAACACGGGTAAGTGAATAATTAAATTGGCGTAAGATAGGAAAAAGCGTTTGTATTCTACCGTTAGATCGTGTACTCAAAAGCACGGGTTGGACCGTAAGCCCGGCTTTGCTCAACATAGCTATGAGCATTGCGTTGATTTCGCCGGAAGTTCCGGATTTAGCTTCGAATACATCGTCCAGATCGCGATCTACCCATAACGTCGATTCATGATTCCAGAGAAATGAATTCCTCACGTAATTATAAATAACCTGGATTCTTTTTTCTGGATCGATAATATTTTTGGTTAGTTCTTCAGTTTTATTCCGTATTGTTCTAGTGCCATCCAGGCGTTTTCCAAAATATGAATTATCCATAAGTTTTTGAACTACATCTTCCCATGTCTTTAAGATCTGTTCACTGCCTCCATCTTTGAAATAGATTTTCTCGAGTTGGAAAAACAGTTGCGATGTGTAATCTCTGAGCGTGGTCATATACGGTTCTTCACGCATCGCGGGAATATTGCGCATCGCATAACGCCCATAACCGAATTTGACACTCTCACCACCTCTGATTGTGATCCGAGTTTCTTCGATTGGTCGATGCTCGTTGATCGCAAGGGGAAAAAATGATCGAAGGACTGAATTGTAAACAAGTAAGTAAGGTATATAGACACGATATTCGCTCCAGAGTGTAGGTTCGCTGTTTTGAAATGTCCAACTCGGCAGATAAATAGGATTCTCTATTTTGCGTGAATAACGCCATTCTATAACGCAGCCGGGCGACAATTGTGGAAGTGTAAATCGAAATCGTTTTGTATCACTATCGACTTTTTCTTTGAAGATGGAACTCGATTCAAGTTCATATTTTTTTACATTTCCGTTTGCATCCGGAACGTATGTTGTGCCTTCAATATCGTACACCTCATTCTTGTCGTAAGAGTTCAAGACAATCGTTCCCCACGAGCACCCCTCCTTATTTAATATTTTTACTCTACCATGATAGCTAAAAGTAATTTCATAATCATCGTCCGCTGTGGCGACAGCGTATTCGCAAAGTATAAGTGCGTTCGCGTTTGTATCGGCCGGGTATGTCTTCATTGTTAAATGTTCTTTCGGGATTTCGCCCCATGTCATTGGAGGCGGTTCCGAATTTTTCTGTGCTAAACACACGCAGGTCGATAGGAAGAAAAAAGTAATAAACATATTTCGGATGGAAGGCATGGGATGTCTCCTCAATAATGTGTTCTATACTGGCGATGTTCAGTAATTATTTATTCTTATAAAAATTCTTGTCGTTAAGACGGTTATTCTCAAGCTTGCTCTATTTGTGAATGGTTTCGTAAAGCTGTTTGTTCAAGCCATTGCTCTGAATTCCATTACGAAGCAATAGCAGATAGGATTACTCCTTAACATAAAATATTGTGGAAAGAAAATCAAGCGCCTTTTCACATGTTATTAACTGATGTTACGCAAAAAAGATGTATTGCCACGACCTTTAGGTCGTGGAACTGGAAAAATATAATGAAACGGGCTTTAGCCCTGATTAAATCATCGAAAATGGGGTTAAAACCCCAAATTGTTTTTAATTTCTGAGCCACGAGCTAAAGCTCGTGGCTATAAATTTATTTCTAACACAAGTTTTTGCATTCTGCGTAACATCAGTTATTAAAAAAGTATCTTTACATTTTTCGATACAAAAGATGTTAGAATGATGAAGTAAAAAAATAGGAATGAGTAGAAAACACACCAGTTATTGGCCAATTACTAATTGGACATTGAAACCGAATTCGTTAACGGTCTGGCCTGGAGTTGTCGATCCTTGATCGGGTTTGGTTGCGGTTTTTTTATAATAAACCGAGGCTGTGACTTTATTCGAGAGAACATACTTCAATTCCGGTTGGATTGTCGTCCTTGTCAACCCATCAATTATATCACCATCCGTTCCCAGCTGATCCGGCCTAAACGATCGCCGGGATGTTTTATTCGAAGAATATGAAAGAGAAAAATCAAGATCGTTCTTGAGAGATAAACCGAAAAGCGGCAGATCAAAACCCCGGCGTGAGTATGTCAGCGAAAATGCCAATTCATTGCTGATGCCTTCACTTATATTTGGCGGTGAAGTTGATGTATTAAGATCGTACGTCGTTTGTGTCGAATAACGTATCGTACCGCCGAAGTTGCCTTTCCACAATTCCTTGAATGTCATTGAAATATTTGCGAGCGGTTGAAAACCATAAACGATCCGGGAATTGTCGTTTACAATCGCGGATGTCGTAGGATCGTTGTGCCAATGTGTTGTATAAGTAGAGGTATACGAATGATCAAGCGAAACTCTCGTCGCAATATCTTTTAGTAAAGGTAATTGCTCCAATCCATCCCAACGGAAAGAATAATTTAACCGCGGCATTAGCGGTCCAAATATCTTCGACAAGAATGGCATTGATTCAAAACCTTTTACAAACGCTTTTGAAAATGCCTGAAGTGTATTTGAGTCCGATGAATTGCTCATCATCTGATTGTAGATGCTACCAACCTGATTTAAGCCGGACTTAAAAAGCGGCAGTGGCATAGTAAAAAATGAACGCTCCTGATCGCCACTTGGTGTGATACTCGTTACTGTCGTTCGTCCCGTCGCCGAATCGGAACTCATAGTAATGGCATTGGAATACGACCAGTTCACGTACCACTTTAAATCGAGTCGTGCGCCTTTCCAAAGATCACGTGAGGTTGTAAAAGCAAAACGGTTTTGTTGTTGATAAGTATCGGTCAGCATGCCTTCACTTCCCGACGCTCGAATTATTGGTTCAGTAATGACAGAGACAAATGGGAATCGCGAGGATCCTTTTAGACGCGATGCCATTGGATCGGAAACTAATCCAAGTTGGTATAAACTTGAAGGCCCATTCGACGGATCGCTGACATCGATGAAAGGCAGTCTTCCCCAGAAGTTCGCAAAGCCGTTGGAACCGACAAGCCCTCCATTTTGAGATCCGTTCGATTGTTGGAATGTAACTTGAACGTTATCGAATTCCAGGAATGGAACTCTGAGAAGGTAATGCACAAGTTTTTCAAATGAGATACGAGACTTCGCTTTCGAACTATCGTTTGGTGTTTGTTTATCACTTTCACTCGGGAAAAATTGATCGGTAAATTGCTTTAATTTTAAAGTGGTTGTGAGATTCAACGATGTATTAAATCTTGCTGATTGTCCAAGGACACCGTCTCTTGGCGAGTACGTCCAATCATAAGTACTTGAGTAAGTTCCATTCATGTCGAGCGTTTTGTCGAGTGTCAGTAGCACCGGCATCCGCGGTTTGACGGTGAGAGATACCCGCTGGTCATAACCTGTAATTATTCCGAAATTGACCAACCTATTCTTTTGAAATAAATCGTGCATGATTTCCGAAAAACTTCGCTGGTTTCCTAAAGAGTCGGTTTCAAGCTGAACAAGATCGCTTTGTGTGTTTACGCTATAATCGAGGACCGGGTTGAGCAAACCGCCTTCAGAAAATTTCCAGTTGAACGTCATAGTCCGGTTAGCAGTGAAATTCCTGACCCAGTTCAGAGAATCAGGCGAGCCATCGATCAACCGTTTTTCTGTTGTGGTTCTATTGCGGTCAAAACCGATTCCAAAATTAAAATTTTGTGGTGAATAATAAATTTTCCAGTTCTTATAATTATCCAGCAGATATACTTTATCAAGCACACTTATGAATGGTGAATAAAAATTTTCAGCACTAAATGGAAGGCTGTATGTCATCTGGCCGTGCCAGTCCCATTGAAGTTGTTGGATTATTATCGGAGACCGATCTGTTTCTTTCGTATAATTGAACGAAAACGAGAATCGGTTGATAATGTCTTTAATGTACCAGCTCTTCGAAGGGATATTTAGTTTCAACGTCGGCATCGACCATGAATCCGCAACATGAAGCGTCTGCGAAGCGATGATTGTCGAATCATGCACAGTCTTTGACCTATTCACCGTTCCACTATCTTTAATCACATTGTCACCTGCACGCTGTGCCGCTTCGTCGATTTGGATATTGGTTCCGGGCAAATATCTCGGTTTGCTCATAGCTTCGGTGTGTGAGTATGACACACCGAGACTGCTTCCTATCCATGTCGATGGTAGAAATTTATCAAGCGCAAGTGTTGCGCTAAATGTCCAATTTAAATCGGTATTGCGTGATCCAAAGCTTTGATCCATCCGGTGAAAAAATGGATCGATCTGAGACATCATGAATGTTATATTTCCCAGATCCGCCAGTTTTAACTGTGTCTCGAATTGTTTCGCCCAACCCGGAGTTGTGTCGGCTCCCACAACGCGTAGTTCATCCACCCAGATTTCCGTTGAATCAAGAGCGGCTCCGGAACTATCGGTATTTGTAATCCCGATAGAAATTTCCTTGATCTGCATGAGAGACGGACTTCCGACTACATTATATGTCGACCCAGGTGGTCCAGTCCGTGTCCGCACTGGTGTCAATATCTGAGTCGCCGAATCACGTCCTTGTTTTAAAGCGGTGAGTTCGGAGAAAATTACTTCGACATAATTCTGCCAGAGTAAATCAGCCGACGTTCCTTTTGCAGGAAGTAACGGCGCGCGATATTCATAGTAGTTTGCCGAATCGAGTCCGAAACGGAAAAAGAGATCCGCGGAATGATGAGTCGTATCTTTAAAGATAATTTTCTGGTCGGCGTGTACAAACATCTTCATCGAATGATAATTGAAAACATCTATTGGTTTGTAGCTGAAAAATTTCGCAACACGCCGGCTATCGCCTTTTTGTAAACGATGGAGGATAATGTCCATCGATTGTTCATTCTGTTGGTACGTTCCGGTTGCCTGCGTTCTATCTACTTCGCGGACGACTCCCGGAGGAGAAAGATATCCTGGTGTTTCTTCGATGCTGACGGCAGAAAGACGAACGGTTGAATCATTTTTAGGAACCTCAACCCATTGGCTGCCGACAAAATTCATATCCGCAATGCGTACAAACACTGGTTTCGAAGCTCCCGTGAACCAAACGCGGACGAACTGGACAGTTTCCAAACTCGGGTCGCCTACTTTCCTATCCGGGAGTACAAGAGGAACACGATATTGATACCACCTTTTATTTGTCCAGCCGCCTCCGATAATATATTTGTTCGTATTTGGATTACCTTGAGCGCGGAGATTATTGGTTGTGTCGAGTGGGATTTGATATTCAAAATAACTATTGTAGAGATCGAGCGTGCCATTATGATTCAAGTCTTCCGTATCCGGAAATTTTCCATTATCAAGATTGTTGAGATTTCCTTCTGTCCCATCGATGTAATCGTATCCAGCACTTATCGGTTTCCAATCATCTCCGCTTGGGTCATTATAGTCGTCACCGCCAAGAGCTGCGAGTTTTGGGAAATGTTGCCTCTCCTCATCATCAGTCCAACCATCCAAACCAACATCCTCATCGTCCAATACAGTACCGTTAGGTACTTTGTTACCTCGGCATCCATCCTCAGTATCCAGTTTTTTATTTGGGATTACATCTTCGCTAATTCTTCCGACATCAATCATCATTTTTGAATTCTTCATGTCTTCAGCATCTGCCGAGTCGATCTGCATCCAGAATTCAAGGTAACTTATGTTATCATCAACAAAATTAGTCGATGCTCCACTAAGAGCTTTCATCATGCCTCCCCAATTCTTTCGAGGATCGATAAGAATAGTATCGGGGCACCAGTTATATTCGCCGCGCTTCAAGGGATTGTATTTAAGTGCCAAAGTAGTTACCTGCTGTTGGTCCGGCGGAGCTTGTTTTCGCGGGTTGCCGCTTGCATCATATCCCCAAATATCGTTAATGGTTACCGGCGATGGAATTTGATTGTACCAAATCAACTTACTCTTGTATCTCATAACGAGTTCATCCGGCAGAGAATGATCCGGATCGATTGAAGTTGTATCCATCAAGTCGAGAGTGGAATCTTGTGTGAACGGCGAAACAGGCTGACTTGCATAATGCCATGAAGCATATCCGGTAACAAGTGGTATGGTTTTTTCCAATCCTTCAAAGTCGTCTATGAAAGCAACACCCTGGCCGCCATCGATCGGAATAGTGCTCTTTTTAGTGTTCGGGTCGGGCATCATATATGCCGCCTCGCCTTTGAATGTAATCTGCGACATTTCTTTGGAAAAGAATCCGGGCAAATAGTTCAAAGCTTTTGTTAAAAATGGTAAATCCGATTTTGTCGCTGCATCGAATTCGAGCATAGTGTTGCTCATAGGCTCTTCATTAATACGTACTTTGTCGGATACCGTTTGTTGGTTGTAATTCATGTATGTAATACCGAGATTCGTGTTGGCATCGATGCGAAGATCGCCGCGAAGTCCCGTTAGTGTTTTTGATGCCATAGAGAACATGTCGTTTTGTTCATATCGGATCTTGATATCTTTTCCGGGTACAAGAGCATCGTCACGGCGAATTACAACTTCACCAAGATTATAGTCGACTGTGTAATCTACACCTTCTTTCAGTTCAACACCATCCAGAAGTACATGCACGCTATTTTGTACAAGGTTGAATCCAAGTTGATATCGTGAAGAAACGTCGGAAGAATATTGCGCTTGAATCGTAAACTTATCTCTCAAACTTTGTTGTGCCGCCGTAACCGTGGTGTCGTAAACATCCGGGAAAGTTAAACTGTCTGCAGGAGGATCAGATATACTATTAGATTTCCACCAAGTAGGAATTGCAGTACGAAACGGTTCCAAGGTTGGGAAGATAATCTCGCCACGATCCTGATCTATTGTTAAACCTGGGACGAAATCGAATGTACCATCCGCTGGTGTGACTCCAGCAGAAGTAGTTTTATCCAATCCAAAAACGGTTACTAAAGTTTGTTGAGCGATTTGTGTAGCCGCCGCTTGCGGAGGATTTTGATAGTAGATATCAAGTTGAAATTTATCCTGCTTTACACCGCGCCCGCCTAATGGATAACGATTGCGTAGTTGTAAAGACCAGGCTGTTTTATACTGTGGTATAAGTGTTGTCGGTTTGATTAATTTAAGAACAAGAGCTTTGGAAGTATCTTGATTATCTACAGAGAATTCTCCATACTTAATCGACGAGTTTGTTATATAAGCAACTGCAATTGCTTGTCCATCTGGAACGTTGACGTTTAAAGATAAAATACCTGCACTCGAATTAAATGTGTATGCAGAAGCGTCAAGCCTGCGGAATACGGAATGTTCTGAGGTACCCAGTTGCTGCTGCAGAGATCGCAATGAATCTAAATATCGTTTCGTCGTAGTTGATTTGAGATCGATTGTTGCAACGCAATCACGATCCTTTGTAGGATTAGCTATAGGATCGATGCGAGATACCCAAACTTCAATTTGTTTTACAGGATAATCGGCAACTGGAGAGTGGCCGGGAGCTTGGTTGTAATATTTTTCATATTGACTCCGGTAAAGAGTATCTATAAAAAAGTGGCATTGTGAATAATCGTAAGCGTGAAGTGTAACTTGTTTAGCCTGCGAACCGCCTGCAACCGAAAGTTCCTGTGTCTGCCCCTTTTTTTGAGAAATGAGAGCTGTGAGAGAAAAAGGCCCAACCTGCGTCAATGTTTTAATACCGAAGAGCGCTTGACTACTGCCGACGAATGTGGATGGTGTTGTCATCGACACGTTTCCGGCTTCCACTTTTTTCACGATCTCGTCGTCATAACCGGTGTAAACCATGCTTAACCGATTTTCATAATCGAATGTCGATTGTGTGTCCCAGTTCGCGTTGATCGCAAGTTTGTCGCCAATCAATCCGGTAACATTTAGCCGAACGGTTTGTCCGAAATCCGGTTCACTCTGCGTATTCCCAAGCGTCGATATGGTGCTCTGATCCATTTTTGTCGTCACGTATGCTGCTTTGATATTGACGTCGCCGGAGATATTCAAACTGATTTGAGGTTTCCCGAAAATACTAAAGACCGGATTTGCAGGAATTGGTATCTCGATTTTTGTCACCGAACTCATCAACGCGGCGAAGTCATCCTTCTTCCCTTCGCCAACATCATAATACCGCGCACGATCTGCCTTCAACTTTCGCGCATTTTCTTCGAGACTCCATTTGATGTACTCCGGAAATGAAATGCTGAGAGGAGCTCTCACGTCTGCTCCGCCAACGGTTTCGTGAACACTGACATTGGATCCAACCGAATCAATTTTCGTCGACCATTGCACGACGGCTGGCGGTTTTAAAAATAGCGGATGAAATTGCGGAGCCAGAATCGGAACCTGTGGTTCATCTTTCAATTCGTATGTGAAGTTTTTGATACGCGCGGTCGAATCACGCTTAGATTTTAAAAGACGATCGTACGAACCGGCAATTAGCGAATCGGGCAAAGCGCCGCTCTGAGCTCGAAAATCCAAAACGAATGGTGTTGTGCGGTGAGTGCGTTCAAGTCTCTTAGACTCGTTAAAGCTAATCAAGACGATTGAATCGCGGCGGGTTGAATCTTGTTCCGAATAAAAACCTTGAGCGCGAACCTGGCCGCCCGATCCGGCTCGGAATAGCGGAGAACAAATAACCCAGAGGGCTATAAGGAGAAGGCTAAAAGAAAGGTGAAAACGCAGTTCTTCCACTTTAGCAATGAGATACACTACTGCACCACGAAAAAAATCCACAGGATCAATATTTCCAATTTTACTTAGATTCTGAGGTTGTCCAAAAAGCAATTTCTTCGCGGCATATTTTCAGAATATTAGGCTTTTTGTTGGTGTTGTTTCGACACGCTCAACAACCGACTGTTTTTAAAAACTTTAAAAGTTCGGTTAATGAAGATGTATCAAAGTAACGTCCAATCAATACATCTGAATATTTGCCATAACTATCTTCTTTTTGGACAACCCCGGTTCTGAAGAACCAATACCAATTACTCGATAAGGCCTCCCGGGATCATATATCGTGGTTTCAAAATAGACGATTTCTATTACTGAATGGTAACAAAAAAGGGGTAAATATTCAAGGAATTTATTAGAAATGTGATTAAGAGGGAAGGAAAGCTGATTCTGAGGCAGTTGGGAACCGCAAAAGGTGAAATATCGAGTAATATCTAACAGTCTTCGATTGAAGAACTTCCCGTTTATCCATCATCGCGAAATCGGAATGTCGGGGAATTTCTTGTGCATGATACTGTGAAGGAACCGCTCGACTTCATCGCTCGTCTTGAACGAGAGCGCCTTCTTGGCGATCAATTGCGCATGATCGTACCGAACACCGCGAATAACTTTTTTGATTTCCTGAAGTATAGTCGGAACGGCGCTAAATTCATCGAGTCCGATGCCGAGGAGTAAAATTGTTGCCAGAGGATCGCCTGCCATCTCACCGCACATCCCGACCCATTTATGCGCGCGGTGCCCGGAGTCGATGATATGTTTGATAGTTCGAAGAACTGCGGGGTGAAATTCCCGGTACAACTCGGAGACGATTGGGTTTGTGCGGTCGACAGCCATCGTGTATTGAATCAAATCGTTCGTTCCAATGCTGAGGTAATCAACTTCCTTCGCTATTTCTTCAGCCATCACCGCCGCCGCCGGCACTTCGATCATTACTCCAAGTTTTATGCTTGGGTCGAATTTTATTTTTGCATCACGAAGTTCCCGCTTCGCCTGCTGGAGAATCTCTTTCACTTTTCTGACTTCCTGAAACGTTGAAACCATCGGAATGAGAATGCAAAGATTTTTACGTGTGCTTGCACGCAGGATTGCACGCAGTTGAGTGTCCAGAATTTCCGGGCGGCTGAGTCCGATACGGATTCCGCGCCATCCGAGAAATGGATTCGGCTCGGTGAACGAATCGTTCATTAGTTTGTCGCCGCCGATGTCAAATGTACGCAAGATAACCCGGTTCGGGTAAACGCTATCTGCAACGCGTTGATATAATTCAAATTGTTCATCTTCCGAAGGAAATGTAGATTTTCCGATCAGCATGCTTTCGGACCGGAATAATCCAATGCCATCCGCTCCTTGAGCGTGAAGGTATTCGAGTTCTTCTTCAAATTCAACATTTGCGGCAAGATTGATTCGTTTACCGTCTTTTGTTTCCGACGGAAGATCGCGCAGTCCTTCAAGCTTCCGTTCGAAACGCATGAAAACTTCATGCTTGATTTCAAATTCGTGGATTGTCTCTTTAGTTGGATTGATGACAACCGTGCCGCTATGCCCGTCGATGATTGTGAAGTCGTCGTTGTTCACCTGCTTCATCATTGCACGAAGTCCGACCACGGCCGGAATTTTTAACGAGCGTGAGAGAAGAGCAGTGTGCGAAGTAACGCTTCCCATTTCGGTTATATATCCGAGGACTTCATTTCTGCTGAAGAGAATGGTATCGGCCGGCGTCAGATTTTCCGCCGCGATAATATATTTTCCTTCCATTCTTGATGTCAGCCGTTCTTCCTGAAGGTTGCGAATTATTCTGTTTTTTAAATCTTCGACATCATGCACACGCTCACGCATGTATTCATCGCCGGAATTCAACATTATATGTTGATATTTGCTGATCTCATCGTTCAGGATGAATTCAGAATTTTTATGTTCTTTCCGGATACGTTTGAAGATAGCGTTGAATAGAAGCTGATCGTTAAGGATCATGATTTGCGCTTCAAAAATCACCGCTTTTGAATCGCCGATTTTTTGCTCTGCGAATGTAAGAATTTTTTGAAGTTCCTTCTCCGAGCGCGCAATTGCTGCTTGAAGACGACTGCATTCACTTTCGACATCAACTTCGGATAGTGTTCTTTCTTCTACCTTTGGAATATGTTTTGTGTAGGTATAGATAGATCCCATGGCGATGCCAGGTGCTGCGGGAATCCCCTTAATTCGAATTTCTTGTTTTTCTTCCGTTGCCATTCAGGTCTCCATCTGGTTACATGGGTTCGTCGAATCCGCACTCAAAAAGTTCGTACATCGCTTTTGAGGCATCGGCTTCGTCAGGTCCGTCAAATTTTATCGTAAGTTTGCTTCCTCGTTCAGCCGCGAGTGTCATGACGCCTATAATGCTCTTTCCGTTTATTTCCATTCCATCTTTTATAATATAAAATTCCGATTTGAATTTTGCAGCTAATTTTACCAGCGTTGCAGCGGGACGTGTGTGCAATCCGGCTCTATTTTTAATTGTCACTTCATTTTCAATCATGCGTTGTTAAAACTTCCTCTCGGCCATGCACAAAGCATATTCCTTCAACAAATCACATCCATCTGTGCGCGGCAGGACATTCAACTGACGTAATGCGTACGATATTTCTTTTTCTACAGCCTTCTGAGTTAATGTAAGAATATTATTTTTTTCATACACCTTTTTTATCGCTGGAATTAATTTTCTCGAGACTCCGTGTTCTTTAATTGTCTTAATCAATAATTCTTTATCTTTGCCTCGAACATATTTCATGGCAGTAAGAAGAAGATAAGTTTTTTTCCCTTCGACCAGATCGCCGCCGATTTTCTTGCCGAAAGTTTTTTCATTTCCGGTAATATCGAGCAAATCGTCTTGAATCTGGAATGCCCTGCCGAGATGTTCGCCGAATTTCCGGAGTGCGCTTACGTGAGAAAATGAACCGCCGCCGATCAGTCCGCCCATTTCAGTTGCGGCCGAGATTAGTTTTCCGGTTTTTTTTGTGATCATCATCGAGTAATCATCGATCGTTACCTTCTGCCTAAATTCGAATTCCTTGTCATATCCTTGGCCTTCACACACTTCAACAACGCCTTCTGTGAACACCTGTGCGATTCTGTGAATCCGGTTGTTTTTTGTTCGAAGTAATGTCCGGTATGCGAGTGCAAGTAATTCATCGCCGACGAGAATTGCAACGTTGATATCCCACTTTTTATGAATCGTTTGCCTGCCGCGGCGCGATGGAGCGTGATCCATAATATCGTCGTGAACTAATGTGAATGTGTGTACGATTTCAAGAGCCACCGCCGCCGGCAGCGCTTGAATGGGATTTCCGCCGACTGCTTTGCTTGCAAGCAATACAAGCATCGGCCGCATTCTTTTTCCGCCTGCATCAAGAATGTAACGCGATGGTTCATAAATGGTGGCAGGTTCCTTCGCCTTCACAACTTCTTTTAAAAGTTTTTCGATTTGAGGAATCGATTGCCGTTGAAATTCTTCAAGCTTTTTTTTCATATCTCTTCCGCGTCACAAAATATAGTCCTGTAAAAATACAAACGATCCCAAACAATGTGTGAAAACCTATATGTTCGCCTAATGTTATTGTCCCGATGATTACTGCAACTATCGGGGTAATGAAAGAAGTCGTGGCTGCTTTGGTCACATCCACTTTTTTAATGAGCCAATACAGACTGATGAACGCCACTACCGAGCCGAAAATACTTAAGAATAATAATGCGGTCGTTGATTCGATCGTCCAATTCCATTGCGCATACGGTTCGAGAATCAAGCTGATCAAGGTGAGCACAATGCCCCCGCAAGATAAATGGACCGCAACCGTGATCAGCGGATCGAGAGACGAGCCCTGATGTTTTGCATAGACGTTGGCGCTGGCTGCGCTGAATGCACTTCCGATTACTGCTAAACCGCCGAGAATGGCTAATTGACTTCCACCAAGATCATCTTTGAAAATAATTAGAATTCCTATAAAACCTACAACTAATCCAATTATTTTTGAAAGTGTTAATTTCTCGCTCGCTAAAGTCCAATGTGCAAGAAGCGCAACGAAAAGAGGAATGGTTGCGCTTAAAACTGCGGCGAGTCCGGATGAAATATATTGTTCACCCCAAAAAACTCCGGCATACGGAAATGTGATTTGCAGGAAGCTTGAAAGTATCATGAACTTCCATAATGACTTATCCCTCGGGAATTTTTTCCCTAACAGAAACAGTGTCCCGCACAAAACACTTCCTGCAATAAGGAAACGCACGCCTGCAAAACGGAAAGGGGAGAAGTAATAGAGTCCGACTTTAATGAAATACCATGTTGAACCCCAGATGATGCACAGGGCACAAAAAACCAAAATTACTTTGTTTCGATCGGACATAGCGTTTATATTTTCCTGATCGGAGCTTTTTGCAAATCAGCAATTGTACGGGAGCCGGTTAAAAACATGACGCTTCGGAGCTCTACTTCCCATTCTCCGATTAGAGAGATGAGTCCCTCAGTTCCGGCATTTATAAACCGTTGTAAAAATTGTCGGGCTGAAGCAACAATATCTGCCCCGAGTCCGATTGCTTTTGCCGCCTCGTATCCATTCATGATGCCGCCTGAAGCGATCACGGTAAGATCCGGATAACGTTGTTTGAGCGGCATGATGTCCGTGAGCGCCTGCGCTGTTGGGATTCCCCAATCCCAGAAACGATCGCTTGTGTGTCCGGATGAACGGAGAATTTCAACTCCCGCCCAACTTGTTCCGCCGGCTCCGGCGACGTCGATGATGCGGACTCCAACATCCGTTAATCTTCGCGCCACATCTTCGGAAATTCCACAGCCGATTTCTTTCACGATGATGGGAATTTTCAAATTTTTCACAAGCATCTCGATTCCATTTAACACACCTCTGAAATCCGGTTTACCTTCGGGTTGCAGTAACTCTTGAAGCGGATTCAAATGAACCGCAAATGCATTCGCCTCGATGAGATCGGCCAATCTCCGGATGGATGACGCATCGGTCAGGTGTGCAACTTCCGCCGCGCCGATATTTCCGATCACCGGAATCGACGGCGCGAATTTCCGAACCACTCGGAACGATTGATGATATGTATCGTCCTCAATTGCCTGCCGCTGACTCCCAACGCCCATCGCAATATTTTTTTCCTGACATACTTCTGCCAATCCGCGGTTGATTTTTTCGGCTCCGGCATAACCACCGGTCATGCATGAGACCATAAACGGAAGGGCAAGAGTGAAACCCAAGAATTCTGTGTTCGGGTCTATTTCGGAAAAATTTATTTCAGGAAGCGCGTTGTGAACGAATTCCCAATGTTCAAGTCCGGTTGTTTTTTGCCGGAAAGCAACATCACGCTGAAGTGTAATATCTATATGATCTTTTTTTCGCGAAGAAGTTTCTGACATGCTCAGGGCGTTTTCTTTTCAAAATACAAAAAGAGGCGTAGAGTTGCAACAGAAGTTTGGATAGAAGAGCTTAGGTTAAGGCCGAGGTCAAGATCAAGGTAGAGATTGCTTGTCCCCGCCTGCGCTAAAGCCTTTGGCGGGCAGGTGCCGAAACAACCTGTCCACAGGAACAACGTGAAGGTGGAAGGATGAGGTCAAGGTTAAGATCGAGATTGAGAATGAGATTGAGGGATTAGTGGGCTGTTTGTTCTCTGGCGTTTGCTAAAAGCCGGATGCCGCCTGCTTGACTTTCTCATTTAAATGATATTATATTGATATCGACAATATGGAGATTCGTATGCCAACTATTAAACCAATTTCGGACTTGCGGAATAAGGCGAACGAGATTTCTGAACTCGTCCATAAATATGACGAACCTGTTTTCATTACAAAAAATGGTGAAGGTGACATGGTCGTAATGTCCATGGTGCAATTTAGTAAATTACAACTTAAGCTCGAACTATTCGGCAAACTCGCTGTTGCCCAATCTCAACTCGCGAGTGGAGATAAAGGCCGAAGTTTGTCAACAGTGATGAAAGACATCCGCCGGCGGATTCATGAGCCGGCTTAAATACAATATACGTTTTCTTCGCATTGCAGAAGATGATTTTGCTGAAATCGTAACCTATATCGGTGCCGATCGTCCCTCGGCTGCCGATACTCTTGCATCGAAAATCGAAAAGAACCTCAACCTGCTTGCACAGAATCCATATCTAGGTCGAGTACCGAAAGAAGATGAACTTGCCCGGTTTCATTATCGCTATATCGTTGTCGAGAACTACCTCATCTTTTACACAATCGATAAACAGACAATTTATATTCATCGGATACTCCACGGCGCTCGCGATTACCTTAAATCGTTTTAATCTGGATTAGCAGTTGACGCAATGCTGGATATTGTAAGTAGAACTAAGATAGTTATTACTCGAATTCCTTGACTGAGAGCTGTGATTGTCGAATAATCGATTTCAGTGTTCCGAATTTAATTTCACTATGGTTAGGAACAGGAACAGTAATTGTCGAAGTGCCGGTTTTTTTCTGCATGATAACGTGGCTCCCTCGCTGTCGAACATTTTGAAAACCGTGCTTGGATAAGATTTGACAGACTTCCTTACCCGAGAGGATTCGTAACTTACCCAACGGCCACCTCTAAACGAGTGACGAAAACCTCATCATGCAAACGTTCGCGGATCTCCTGTTGAGAGGCTGTCTCAAAGAACAATTCGATGGCCTCCTTGAGGTTCGTTCGTGCAACTTCGACGGTTTCTCCCTGACTGGCTATATCAAGTTCGGGACAGAGAGCAACGTACATATTGTCCTCTCTCTCAATGACAGCGGTAAATTGATATTTCATCTGCATCTCATAGACTCCTTCCTTGATTGCTCTGCTATTAGTTTACCAAATTTTGAGATAGAAATCAATCCTTCAAGTTGCGACGGCTGTGTATTTTCATATAACGTCCCGGTGTAAAAATGACGTTATGCCGCGAACCCTACGGGTCGTAGACCCTTGATGACTCATTTATTCTGTGAACGGCGCAATGTACGTCGCTGTTGTCACAGTGACTCAGAATACTTTTTTCTCTTGCGAGCGTTTTGTGCGAGTCCCGTCGCTCTGGTTCCCGAGCAACTCGGGCCGAGTCCCGTCCCGATTATACGGGACGGGAAGGCCAGTCGAGGGACGGCGGGGACTTTGACTTTTTTATAAAGTGTCATCTGAAGTCTTGGTGATAGAGATTCTAATAGTCTTTCTTCAATAAGAATGTTGGTTTCGAAGCGTTCTCAAAGAGCAGATCACTTTTGTTTGCTTCCAAATTGTACAGATATGTGTTATCTCCCTGAGCGAACACGATTTTATCATTGTCGATCCAGGAAAAATCCGATCCCTGGATACGCCGAATACTTTCTGGATTGTTGACTTCTATTACTGTCGCGTTTGGCGGGAAAAACATCCCAAGATACTTGTCATTGAAAGACCAGGAGAGTCCATTTACGCCGCCGCTTTTTGCATTCGCGGGTCCTCTGTATATATTTTTTAGGGAATCTTCTTTAATGTTATAGATCCACAGCTTGTCATAGTACTTCTTCTCGACATTTTCCACCTCCACAAACGCGATCTGGTTAAGGTCATTCGCCAATCGATGATCCTCCATGCTTCTTTTTGAAACAAGAATCTTATCGGTATGTGTTTTTGTATCTACGAAATGAAGGTTCATTCTGAATTCTTTTCCGATTCCGGAGTCATCGATATATGTTTTCAGCGATCCATCCGGGCTGTACTCCGTGTTCCATAATATACTGCTCTGGTTATAATCGATTTTTTCATTGAGATCTTTGTGCATGTCATAGGTATAGAATCCCGAAACATCAAAACCGGAAGAACTATAATAATACAATTTCTCTCCGGGAAGCCATTTTGAAATATAGATCCACGTGTCTTCCGTCGACAGGATTTCTTTGATGATATTTCCAGTAGCAAGATCCATGATTTTGATCGAACACACAGGACGCTGCGGCACCTTATCGGTATCATCCCACAAACCCGGTTCGTCTTCGTATCGGAGGATTCTGGCATACGCGAGATATTTCAAGGATGGTGAAAATAGAAAATCATCGACTTTCCCGGAGTCGTTGGTGATCTGTTTCATCTTCTGTCTGTTAATATCAGAAACCCAAACCTCTCCATTTTTAATAAATGCAATATTATGAGACAGATCGTAGATTACCCCTGCGAAAGAATTGCTAATGAAAATCAGCAAGAAGAAACTCGAAATAATTAAGATGTTGAAATTACTTTTTTCTTGTATGATGTTTAAACTCCCCGGTTATAACGAAGTATCTCGATGACCCTTAGACAACTACTTTTGAAAATAACCAAAATCTTTTGAGGACACCAAGAGACCAAATGGACCGCTAATTAAACTATTATCTATGAACACTGAAACGGATTTGTCGGACAAATTAACGACTAATATTCTATTGTTGTTGTAGTCGGAAACTAACAACTTGGTTTGATTTTCTATTAACGCGAGACCCCTGTTCATTATACCACTTCCCACATTTATATATTCATAGGTTTTGTTTACGATATCCACGACTACGACTTGACCATACGCGTCGGATGCATATAGCTTTCCGTTACCATCAGTAATTAATCCACCCTCGCTATGTATAACTAATGGTGTATTGATGAGCCGGTGGGTGGTATCTGCCTGATTGATAGGCAAATTAGTGTCGGTTGATCGTATGAAATATATATAACCGTTTGCATCCGAGAAATAAATAGTATTGTCGTAGAAAGCAACTCCCTGAGGAATGGAAAATCCAGTTGCTATAGTCGTGTTCTGATTTTGAGTCAGGTTATATCGTAAGATCGAACTGCCCGCATCGGCCACAAGTAAATTATTCTGATTATCAAAGGCCAATCCATTGGGATTGGAAAAATTACCGTTTGCGCCAACACCCGCAACACTTTGATTGGAATGCACAACATACACTCCCGGCGATCCATCGTCGTCCGATAAAAACAATTCATTCGTGATCGGGTTGATAGCGAGAGATGCAGCACCCTGAAACCCTGAACCTATTTTTTTAATCGTGCCCGAACCATCCATTTTGTACTGCAATACATAATTGCTTTTTTCACATGCGATATACAGGTAACTCCCTCCGGCAACAGTATCGACTGGACTCGCGCTCATGAATGTAATGCTGTCGACTTGGCTAAGCTGATATGTATCCTGGCCACTTTTAGTATGTACCGTCATCGTTTGAGAAAATAAGAACTGAGCGAGAAAAATAGATAGTAAACAAAGAAAAGTGTTCTTCATTGCGATATCTCCTGCGTTTGATTGTTTTTAAAATTTCAAACTTCTGCCAAATAAGTGAGCGCCAGTTTTACGCGTGATATGCGCTCGTCGCTGTTATCACAGTGACTCAGGAATACTTTTTTCTCTTGCGATCGTTTTATGTGAGTCCCGCCGCTCCGGTTCCCAAGCTTGCCTGCCGTGAGTACTTGGGCCGAGCTTGACTTCGGCGAGACCTCGACGAGCTCGGTCGAGTCGCTCAGTCGAGCCGTCGAGGCCTGTCGAACGGTCGAGGGAGAACGGGGACTTTGAGCTTTTATAAAGTATTATACAACATTTCAAATCCATTCTAATTTCTCTTTTGTAAATGAATCTTTAACATCTCCAGTATTTAGTGTGGTATTAGGTTCAAATATCATTATTTCACATTCTTTTTCGGCATATGGTTTATGTTCTTTCCCTTTTTCTACTATGAACATTTGACCTTGTTTTAATTCTACATTTCCATCTCTAAAATCTATTCTCATACTTCCTCTATTAACTATAAATATTTCATCTGTATCTTCATGTTTATGCCATGTAAAATGACCTTCAATTTTGGCTAATTTGATATAATAGTTGTTCAGACTTCCAATAATTTTTGGTGACCAATGATCGTTAAATGATTCAAATTTTTCATTAATATCGATTGCATTATAGTTCATAATTCAACTCCTATAAAAGTAATTCAATTTTAAAAAATATATTTTTTAATTGGTATTATTTATTTTCTATATATTTTTTACACCACGAACTCTTGATAACTCATCTATTTCTGTAAGCGACGCAATGTTCGTCGCTGTTATCACAGTGATTCAGGAATACTTTCTTCTCTTGCGAGCATTTTGTGCGAGTCCCGTCGTTCCGGTTCCCAAGCTTGCCTGCCGTGAGTACTTGGGCCGAGCTTGACTTCGGCGAGACCTCGACGAGCTCGGTCGAGTCGCTCAGTCGAGCCGTCGAGGCCTGTCGAACGGTCTAGGGATGACGGGGACTTTGAGCTTTTAGAAAGTGATATGTGCCGTTCGCGTGTGTGGAATAACCACGAATTAAAGTTTCCTTTCTGTAATCTCAAGCAACTTCTGGATTATATTAAGAAGATCTTTTCTTCTATCGTCTTGCCTTTCCCACATTTCATCTTTCATTTTTGTGTATGCCTCAATTATCTCTTTGTCGAAAGACGTATTTGCTTTTCTATATTCAGATTCAAGTTTTTGTACCTGGTTATAATGTTTTTTGTATTCCAACCATTTGGTGTCAAACCTCTTTCTGCGAGATCCCTTGAGATACCCAATAAAGTTACGTCTTGCCAAATCATGTTTGATAAATTCCTCAACAATCAAGTTATTAAGGTTAACATCATCCTTTTCCAAATGACTGATGAAGGGAGTAAACGCTTTTACAAACTCCAGATATGCGGCTCTAGCTTCCTGCCCCTTGGCTTTATTCAAATCAACAAAAATATTACCCCATTGGCGACCGAGAAAAGTAAGAATACTTGTAAGAATCATTTATTTTTCCTTGAAATTGTATTGGCGATATTTCTTGGCAGCCTTGCACTGAAAATACTCATAAACATAGGTAGTAGTATTGCATACTTCATTGATTACCATTTCTTATGATTTTTCTCAGCGAATGGCGCATAACGTTTAGGCAACACGCCGTTGCGAGCCGCCGATATTGAACTGACGTTCCGTTGGTTCGGGGCGGCGAGCAATGGAGCGAGCACTTTACATCTAGCCAATCCTTGTTTCAATACTGCCTATCCAGTGTGCGAGCGCCGCGTGTTGCCGTTTGTTAGGTGAAGCTGCGCCAAAGGCCACGGGGCTAAGCCATTCCATTGTTTAGTGGTCGACCATCACTGAAATATCATCGTCCAGCAATTTGTCGTCAAATTGGCTTGACCACTTGAGATTACATAAGTTAAGGCATTCCGTAATCAGTTCGGCCCGCTTAGGATAGCTAGCGTTCTTGACGATAATCGTAATGCCAATGCGCGGGGGCATCGTGAAGTATGCCGAGCCTTCCCTCACATTCCAACCAGCCGTCTTAAGAATATCGATCAAAGCAACTTTCAGAGAATATGCCTCAGGATTGTTTGCTACAGAGGACACAGACACTTTTCCCCTTCCAGGTGCTAGGATCTGAATCATACGGGCTCTGGCCTCGCTCGAGATGGACCGAATCCCTGTTTTCTGACGAATTGATTCGATGGCAGCCCGGCTTCTATCTACCTCTTCAACCGTCTTCTGGCCGAGTGATTTTGCCTCGGCCTGTTGTTTGCTGATATTTGCTAGAGAAGTCTGGAGAGCGCCATTCTGGAATCGTATCGAATCGTATTGACTACGAATCGCTGCGATGGCACTGTCGCGACCTATGAGCTTTTTCTGTAGCTCCTGGTTCTGCAACTTGATTTCAGAGAGTTGAACAGATGTTTTGCCTGTTTCCTTCGATTGATCCATTGTGTTGAGTGCGAGGGCCAGAATGGTGAATGCCATCACGATGATCCCAGCGATGAATTTCTGCCGCTTCTTTTTTATGAGATAGTCGATGAGGAATTGTCCACCTATGCCGCAAATGGAAACGATGAACCAGAATGACAGCATGAATCCTCCTTTGGCGCAATTTCATCTAAACTAGCGGAAGTACTACACTCGTGTCGTTGTTATGCATTTTGTTTGGATAGCCGCATTGCATTGTTATAGTTAAAAATTCGCCTACGTCATGAGAGCATAACTCCGGCGAACAGGTCCGAAATCTGCCTGCGCCATGAAAGCATGACTTCGGCGAATAAATCCGAAATCAACAATGCGAAATCCGAAATTTAATATATTCTCTCAGAATAATATCCGTAGAACTCTGAACTATTTAGTTCTTGCTGAAAAACCTTTGTGTCCTTCATAGATTGCCAACTCACCTTTGCGATCTTTGTGGTTAACCACAAAGTACACAGAGAATAAATGGCTTTCTATGAAGAACACAAAGAAATATTTTATATTACTTATCGTTTAATAGATTTTTTCAGCGTGAATTTTTTAACTTTTATCTCCAAAGCACGTTCCTACCGCTCGTGCAGCAATAACTATTTGGGAATCGGACTGGACGAGCTTCTGATGCGCAATAGCTTCTTTAATCGGAACGGCGATGATGTCGCGTCCCTGCAACGCAACCATCTTGCCGAAATCTCCTTCTCCGGCAAGCTTGCATGCTGTTGCGCCAAACCGGGTCGCAAGAATTCGATCATACGCTGTCGGACTTCCTCCGCGCTGAAGATGACCGAGTACAGTAACGCGCGTTTCAAGTTCGGTTCCTTCTGTAATTTTTTTTGCGACTAAATCGCCGATGCCGCCTAATTGTTTCGCGTCTGTCCGGCGTTCATCCATGGCTTTCACAACTAAATCGCCGCCGGCAGGCTTTGCACCTTCGGCCACACACACAATGCTAAACCGCTTTCCGTGCTTACTGCGGTGAACAACTTTCTGAAAAACAACATCCCAGGAAAATGGAATCTCCGGAATTAAAATAATATCTGCTCCGCCTGCCAATCCGGCGCCGAGCGCAATCCATCCCGCGTATCGTCCCATCACTTCAATCACCATCACCCGATGATGCGAAGATGCCGTGGTATGCAGTCGATCGATCGCTTCGGTTGCAACGAAGAGCGCAGAGTCGTAACCGAATGTCACATCGGTTGCTTCGAGATCGTTGTCGATTGTTTTCGGAACACCGACAACATTCATACCCAACTCAAATAATTTCTGCGCGATCGTCATCGTTCCATCTCCTCCAATCGCGACGAGCGCATCAAGATGCCAGTCCTTGTAATGTTTCAGCGCCCATTGTGAGGCATCGACGATTTTGATTTCACCGTTCGCAATTTCCATCGGATAATGAAACGGATCGCCTTTATTTGAAGTACCGAGGATTGTTCCGCCGAGGCTGATGATGCCGGAGACATCGGCATTCGATAGTTCCCTCATTTTTCCTTCAACCAATCCTTCAAATCCGTCTTCAACGCCGATGACCTGTGCGTTGAAATTATTCATCGCAGGTTTTGCTACACTGCGAATAACTGCATTCAAGCCGGGGCAATCGCCTCCGCCTGTCAATATTCCGATGCGTTGTAATTTTGCTGGTGTCGTCATAATTTTTTATGAGAATTGTTTTACTAATGTGATATTGCCTGCTCCTTCGCGCACTATTACCGGTTGTCCGGATGTGAGGTCGATTATTGTTGAGGGGATGGCAGGGAGTCTCCCCGAGTCGAGAATCAAATCAATTTGACTGCCCAGAAGTTTATGAATATCATCCGGGTTTGTTAAAATTTTTCCGTCTTCGTTTGTTACGCTTGTGCTAATGATCGGATGTCCGAGTGCGCTGATGATTGCATGGCACACGTTGCTTTTTGGAACTCTGATGCCGACTGTCTTTCGTTTGCTGACCACAATTTTTGGAATCGATTTCATTCGTGCAGCGGGAAGCAAAAAAGTGTACGGCCCGGGAATAAGATGTTTAATTAACCTGAATGCCTGGTTCGACACTTTTGCATACTCGCTGATGTTTTTGAGGTCGGAGCAGAGAAAGCTAAAAGGTTTCGAAATATCCTGCCGTTTTAAAAAGTGCACACGCTCTACGGCTTCTTTGTTCATGAGATCGCAGCCCAGCCCGTAAACCGTGTCGGTAGGATAGACGATAACTCCACCGTGGCTCAGAATCTCGATCGCTTTTGCAACAGCACGCGATTGCGGATTCTCGGTGTGGATGCTTAAACGCACAGTCTAAATTCCTCAAACGTATTATCACAACGCTTGAATAGTTTTCATCAACGTGTCAAGATCGATCGGTTTTTTCAGGAATGCGTCGATTCCTGTTGATAAAATTTCATCGGTAGAATAGAACGGTGAATACGCTGTGACCATGATTACCGGGACATGCGGATATAGTTTCTTTGACTCGATTGTGAAATCGAGTCCGTTCAACACCGGCATGTCAAGATCTACGATCACGAGATCGACCGGTGTAGTTTGCATGAGATCGAGACCATCCTGACCGTGTTTTGCATCGAGAAATAAAAACCCCCGTGCTTCAACCCACTCCCTCATGAGTTCACGAAAATCTTTCTGATCGTCAATAACAAGTATACGGGCGCCAAATTTCATCGGTGTGTTCCTGTTTCAATTTATTCAGTAGTTGCGATACAAAGCTATTATATAAGATAATATTTATTTATGAATTCTCAACTTCTGTTTTCAGTGCTTCTTTGAAGGATATGTGATCCTTCAAAAAGTATATTAATCCTGCGATTGTAACCGAGATATAACCCGCCGCATGAGTGACGACTGCATACCCAAGAGCGACTTCAAGCGGGACGTTGTAAATTTTTTGGAGGGTTATCATCACGAAGTAATGATAAGTACCGATACCGCCGGGTGTTGGAAGAACCAACCCGATGTTTGAGATTGCAAGAATAACCAATGCCGCCGTGAAGGTTTGTGCGTTTACCGGCATTCCTGGAAATGCAAGAAGCGGAAAATACATCATGAAGGCATACAAAAGCCACGTTACAATGCTTAGTACGACGTTTATTAAATAATTTTCTTTGTCCTTCATGGTGAGAAAACCATCGAGTAAAGAATGTAAAACGCGGTTTCCGCGAACGGAGATTTTTTCGGGCAGGAACCGGAACAATGCGGTAAAAATTTTCTCGCCGAGTAGCCGGTTAAATACGAGCAATCCAACCAAACCTGTTCCGGCCGCTTCCGCGATGCTCAAGATAATAACAAAATTCATGATCGAGAAATGTAAACCGAGAATCGCGAATTCGGGGAACGCGGAGTTGATTGCTTCATGATAGAAGAACAAAAGTGCGATGAGCAGGAACAGCATGATGAGTATATCGATGATCCGTTCGTAGAGAACTGTTCCGAACGACGCCGAACGTGATATGCCTTCCAATTTTCCGATCGAGAGCGGGCGCACGAATTCGCCGGCACGCGGAAGAACATTGTTCGCCATGTATCCGATCAAGAGCGCCGACCAGCAATTGCGGAGCGATGTTTTTTTAATAGGCTTGAGGAATACTTGCCATCTCCATGCGCGGATGAAGTGGCTTATGAACAAGCATGGAAGAATCATGAACACCCAAAAATAATTAGTTGTCTTCAATATCTCCCACAGTTGAAGGAAATCCGTATCCTTAAATGCGAAATAGAGAAAGAGGATGGATAGAATAAAACTCAGCGAATAATTTATCGTGTTGCGAAGAATTTTTTTCATCGGTTACCGTTCAATCCATGATTTGCGATGTGTTTCAAAATTCGGGCGGATGATTGTCCACCCGTTATCTTTTGAAACGGCGTTGTGCCAGTGAATGTCCTGAAATGCAGTCGATGTCCAGTTAGGCGAAAATTTTTCTGAAACCTTCCACGATGTATCGGTACGAATTTTTTGTATTCCCGAATCTGTTTTTATCTCCGCATAGATGTTGAGGGCTGCCCATCCGCGCTTGTCAAAATTCTGGACTTCTGCGGCGATGACGTTTTTACCGCTCTTCAGTAATGGTGAAATATCGATTAGTTTTACTCGCTCGTTTTCAACGATAAGGGAGAGCGATCTTCTTGCCATCACCTCGCCCGCAAGCGAATCATTGACATATAATTTTGCCCACGAATCTCCGATCAGTTGAAGAAGCGCGGAGTTCGGTTTGTTGTCGAGTATGAATTCTTTCCGAAAAAATGTTTTCTTCGTCTGTCCGTCATTATGGTAGCCGAAAGGCGCAGAGATAGTCGAACTTTCGATTTCCGGATTGACGTTGAGTTGATTTCGCTGCAGCTCTCCAATTTTTTCTTGCCAGTACGCAATTTGTCTATCATAACGATTCAACAATAAATCAAGATTATCTTCGCGGTAGTTTTTGAGCCAAACGGTTTTGAATTCTTCTTTGAGATTTTTCAGATCGTCACAGACATTGATACAGCGTTCGATGCAATGATCGATTTTTTCCGAGTCCGGTTTTTCAGCACAGATGCGTTCTATCTCATTCGCTGTCATTATTTTATTAGCGTACCATTCGTAAAGGTGAGTTGCGAATTGAAGATATTGAATGTGGTCCTTATTTCGCGTCACTTCGTCTTCGATGTTCCGTAGTAGTTTTTGTAGCAATGGGATGGATGCTTCGATGGAGACCACTCTGGTAGCCGCTCCTGTTTCATCTTTTACAGGAAGGAACGGATGCCGCCACACTTCACTCCAGTACATCAGGGAATTTTCGCTTGTCAACAACGAGTAAAGTAATTCCATGTCGTTGCTGTCGGTGCCGTAGAAATCCTTGAAAAATTTTCTATTGAAACGTGCGATGTTCGATTTCAATGGCGACCAGCAGCACTCCGCTCCCCAAGCATTGCCGTACCAATTGAATTCCCGAAGTGTCTCTCCGCCGTAATCTCCCCAATTTGAAATCAACGCACCGATTGCACCGTCCTTGTATCCTTCACGAATAAGATTTTGAATATTCGGAAGTGAAGAAGCATAGTTTGTAAATGGATTGATGAAGTTCCAGTTGGCAGGTGAAACGATAAAACGGAATCCTGTAGTTTTTATTTTATCTAATTGTGGGTATGATAAAAGGGGATTGTATCTCCAATAAACCAGCGTGATATCTTTCGGAAGTTTTTCGAAGAGATCGGGATTATCGATCATCATATCGGCATACATCATCACTTTTTTATTGTGCCTGGACAGCATCTCGATAACACGTTTGTAATGTTCTGCATGAACCGTTGCGAGGTTGGTTTTCGAAACGAATTCTTTGCTTGCGCCGAGTCCGATGTCGTATGATTCATCGGCTGCCATATTGAAATAAGTCGACCTGAAGGCGGTCGCAATATCGTCGATCAAATCCTGCAGGAATTTGTATGTCTCCTCATTTGTTACATTGAGCGCTTGGGCTCCGGGAAAATCTGCATACTTTTGAAACTCGGGCTTTAATAAAATATTTTCAAAGTGGCCGAGCGTCTCGAAGATGGGGATAATTTCAATATAATAATGATCCGCGAAATCTTCGAGTTCGCCGATTTGTTCCTTTGTGAGGGCTCCGCGGTTTTTCCAGATCGCAGGATATTTTTTAAACGCGAAGATATCTTCTATGTAAGGAGAATACACATTGTATTTGTATCGTGCTAGTGTCTTGATGATGTACTTCAGATTATCCATGGTTGAAGATTGACCGCGGCTCATATCGTCCGATATTCCACGGAACGGCATCATCGGCCAATCGCGGATCTTTACCGCAGGAAGAATTATTTTTGCTTCTTCCTTTTGCAGCATCTGACATAAACTCATAACACCATTAAACACACCATGAGAAGTTGCACCGCCGACGACAACCCGGCGGTTAGTTACACTCAAGATGTAACCTTCATCCTTCATTTCTTGGGTGAGAATAAGTCCTGTTTCTTTTATGAACTGCGATGCCGAATCGTTTGTGAGAATGATGCAATTCTGATTGACATTTTTTTTAGTCTCGTCGGCGATTTTAAGCTTTATGTCCGCGGCTTGTTGAATTTCCGATTGCAATTGTTCGGCGGCAAAACGTTCACGTGCAGAAGTGCCTTTGGCGAGAACAATGGTTGTTGATGTCGAGAGTGTGAATGAGCCTTCGAGGAGTTCAATACGTTGTGGTTCCGGGATGATGGAGAGTGTACGAAATTGTTTCGTTGGCTCAGCAAGTGAAATGCTGCAAATAAGAGCGATTAGTGTGAATGTAATTAACCGTCTATTCGTAATTTTGACTCTTGGTCCCGAAAAATAATTTTTTGATAGACAAAATGCGCATCGGAGAATATCGAGCATTGTAATCCACATCATTACTTTGAATCTTGTGTTTTGGTTTCAACCGCAGCGGCTATAGGTCGCTGTGTCGATGCCGATTCAAGAGCTTTAAGTGCAAGGCCATTCACTTGTTTCCTTGCTTCATCTGATTGCAGAGTGAGCCGTTTAATCTGTTCTTCCATCTCCTTAATTTTTGTTTGAAGCGTGTCGATAGTCTGTTTTTGTAATTTACGGTCGCCTTCGATTTCGCGATCACGCAGTTCAATCTCATGTTTGTGCTGCAATTCAAGTTCACTGCGAACTTTTACTGTAGCTTCGTGTATGGCTTTGTCCAATTGTTTCGGATATTCTTCAACCGTTCGCTGCAAATCGGAAAATTGTTTTTCTCGTTCCGCAATGGCTTTTTCACGGCTATTCAGATCAGATTCCATTTTTACACGTAAGTCGAGAAGCTCTTTTTCTAGGGAAATTTTCTTAGCGGCATAAACATCTTCATCACGTTTTCGTTCTAATGTTAAATTATATTGGTAGTCTGCTTTTTCCCGCTCACGATCTTTCTTAATTTGCTGCTCATATTCTTTTCTCGCCGATTCAAATTGATCCTGTTCGATTTTCCATTGCTGACGGCGTGTTGTCATTTCAGATTCGAATGCCATTTGCCGTTCTTTTTGTGCAGCGAGCAATGCAGAAAGTGAATCGGACTGTACTTTAATGCTGAAGAGTTCTTCTAAAGTTTGCTGTTCCACCGAGACGGCATTTGTTAGTTCGTTGAATTTTTTATGTTCAACAATAAGTCGTTCTCCAAGCGCATCAAGCATTTTTGCAATATCAAGTCGTAAGGAGTTAAGACTTTGAATAATGGAATCGACCGATAAAGCTGATACTTTTTCGACAAGCGCGCTTTCCGCATTTTTTTTCTTCTCTTGCTGTGGATTTTTGTCCTGTTCCTGAAGTTTGTTTAATGATTCTTGATAAGCATCGAATAATTCTTGCTTACTGCTTCTTATATTGACTTGTTTAGACATGGATGATTACTCCTCCGGCTTTATAAGAAAGTCTATCGATTGCTGAAGTATCAAAATAATATACCTCAATATCCGATATTTATATTTGAAATTCCAGTTCATCGTCTTGAATTTTGATTTCAAATAGAGTAATATTTGAAATAGTCTCATTGAAATAGCGGAATGAAAGAATATAATTATGCAGTGATATAATTTTTTACCACTTCCGAAGGAATCCCTTAGGGAGAATTTCACGAATTAAAATGAAAAAGTGAAAGTAAATAGAAAGTCGGTCCAAGATTTTTTATTAAAAATTCGTGTAATTACTGGCCTATATTTTATAATGCTGATTAGTTTTGAAAGAGGATAGTATGAATACATTAAAAATATTTTTTGCTGTCATGTCCATCTTTGGATTTATTTCGATAGCAATCGCCCAAAATCAAGCCCGCATTCCACGCGTGAGTCAGCGAGCGAAAGTGGAACAGACGATCGGCTTGAGTGAAGTTGCGATCTCTTATCATCGTCCGGGAGTGAAGGGACGCGTGATATGGGGGAAACTTGTTCCGTTCAATGAAGTGTGGCGCAGCGGCGCCAATGAACCGACGCTAATTACCTTTAGCGACGAGGTGCAGGTTGAAGGTAAACGGATTCCCGCGGGAACTTACCGGCTGGTTATGATTCCGACTGAAAGAGAGTGGACAGTTATTTTCAACAGCGAAATAAAAAGTTGGGGAACTATCTACGATCCGAAATTCGATGTTCTTCGAGTTAAGGTGGTACCTGAGCAAGGATCGTTTGAAGAATGGCTGTCGTATAGCTTCGAAGATTTAACATCGAGTTCCGCACGGATTGGGCTCGCGTGGGAACGACTGCGGATCGGTTTTAAAATTGAATTCAACACTCTCTCAAAAATTCAATCGTCGTTGGCCGATTGGCGCGGTTTGAACGGAGCTGCGAGATATGCTTTGGATAATAAGACATACATGAATGAAGCGTTAGGATGGATTGACAGATCGATAGCGTTAGAAAAAAATTATACTAACATGCGTACAAAAGCGGAACTTCTGGCACAATTAAATAGATTCAGCGAAGCAGTATCAACAGCTGAAGAGGCTGTAAAACTAGGTATAGCTCAAAATTCGAAAGAAGACACGATAGCCCTGGGAAAAATGATACAGGAATGGAAAATGAAAAAGTAAAAAATAATTTGTTCTTAAAATAAAAATTTTTCTAATCGAAGATTAAATTAGAAATCACAAATACCAAATCTCAAACAAAATATAAATTTCAAAACCAAAACGTCTATACAGAGCTTTTTTATTGTGATTTGGATTTTGTATTTTGGGCCTTGTTTGGAGTTTGAAAGTTGGATTTTGGAACTTAAGGAGCTTTCGTTGCTTCATTTCTGTCTTGAGAGATCAATATAATTGCTTATCGCGAAAGTAGTTTTTTAAAAAGATTTTCAATTTTTTCGCACTCGAATTTTTTATCATATGTGTTGAGAGCCGAACGTGCGCCATTCATTTTGAAATTCATCGCAACATTTTCATCTTTCAACAGCCGGATCACTTTATTTGTAAAATCTTCGAGATTACCGGGTTCATAGAGAAAACCCAGATTGCCTTGTTCAAGAATCTCTTTACTGCCGCCGGTATTGTTTGCTATCACGGGCACACAGTGTGCCATTGCTTCAATTGTCACCATGCCGTATGTTTCTGCAGTCGTGGTCATTGCAAAAAAATCGATCGCTTTAAAAAATGGAACTGTGTCATCAGTAAATGGTCTGAAGTGAATATGGTCATCCAGTCCAAAATCTTTCACCAACATCTGTATCCGATTGTAATAATCGTTTCCTTCATTAAGTGTAGGTGCTCCCATTAGCAAGGCGTCGATATTATAGTTATTCGAGCGGAGAGATTGAATCGCGCGAACGAGAAATTCCTGATCTTTCTTTGGGTCGATGCGTCCTAGTGTGCCGATGATTATTTTATCATCCGGAAGATGAAGTTCCCGTCGGGCTTCTTCACGAGAAATATTTCGCTGAAGCATTTGCTTAGTATCAATACAAAATGGGATGACATGGACTTTTGACATGTCGAACTTTGTCAGGGTTTGAACCTGATCTTTTAGATATTGCAAAGGTGTTATCCAGGCATCGTATTGTTTGAAATACATCGTGTGGAGAAAATCCCGCTTTGGAACTCCTAATTGCATGTGTTGTTGATAGACGAGTTTCAATGCGGGGCAGTAAAATCTTTTTATTAAACTGCCAAACTGAACATCTCTTGTAGCGCCGACAAATAACAACTTGATGCGGAATCTCTTTAATTCAGCAGCTACTTTTTTTGCGTGTTTGAAATCGAAGTATTTTTTATTGATGTCGATTTCGACTAGTTTTATTTTCAATTCTCTCGCTGCAGTTGCCAGCGGAGATTCGGGATATGCGAAAAGAAGGATTGAGGTTCCGCGTTCCTGCATCCATTGTATCAAACGGAGAACATTGATCTCCAAACCGCCATAACTTTTGGAACTGCAATAAAATGCCACGCGATCAGATGCGGATTCATTATTGCGTATGGTTGCACTCTCTTCAGGATTCATGAATGATTCAATCGATCGATTAAGTTTCTTTCAACATGGGGGAAAATATCCCGGCTTCGGTTATAGAATGAAAAAACCTACGGCGATGTTTCGGCGTAGGTTTAATTTATAAAACAAAATCTTCAGACGAGATTATCAATCGCGCCTTGTTCTCTCCGGACATCCAGCATTCCGAATCCGAATTGTCCTTTTTCACCGAGCCCTGTTTCATAAGCGAACTTGATGAGTTCCGGATTTCCTTCAATTGTCACGGGACAGAGAAAACCGTACACACGCATCTCGTCGGGCTGATTTTCTTTGAGGAAAATCAATTTCGTAACTTTTGCAACGCCGCCGCGATTTGCAATGTAGTACATATCGACGGTAACTTCGAAGTTTGTATCTTTCGGAATCGATCCGTAGAGCGATCTGTATCGCTGCAGGAGGTTCATCTTCAATGTTCCGGCGAGCCGATCATCATTTGCTCGCAAATAATAAGGATAACGGCCTCGCTGTTGGACATCGGATTGCGAAATCGTGATCGGGCCGAGTGCACTGAAATCCATCAGATCTCCGAACTCGGGCACTTGCATGAGCTCTATTTGTTCGATGAGAAATTCATTTTGCGGTTGTCCGATGCTGAATGTTTTCTTCTCCAGCATTTCGCGCACCGTTTCAAAGTTCGAATCGTCGACCGGAAAAGAAATATACCATGTCAATGCCTGGGAAAGAATTGCAATTGTATTGTATCGACGATCAAGGTTGAATAATGGGATGCGTAATTGTGAAAAACAAAAACTTTGCCATCGTTTAATTTCTGTTTCGCGTTCCGGTTCGATGTCTTTTTGTACTATGTCGGGCGATGGAATAATTTGTCCCATCAATGAATAAATAGTTGTGTTCAAGAATTGATTGTAGTTCACAGGTATAATGATATCCGAGCGCCCCGGTTTTAATGTTAACCGTAATCTCACGTTCAATAATCCTTATTTAATTGGGAGACGGTTTGTCACTGATTGACAAATAAATTTACTCACATAAAGAATATAATAAGAAAAACATATATATAAAACAACTTTCTTTATATCTACATTTCAGTTGTAGTGAAAGATGATATAAATGAATATAAATCTTCTCTTTTCACTGATATAGTCCCTGACTGAGCGACTCTCCTGTTGGGTTTTGTGAAATTGTTAATGTTTTTACAGCTTTTGTCAACTGTTTTGTATGTTAAGAAATCCTTTACAATATTTCACGAGGTTATTCGTCTTTAAATTTAGAAAGTGAATAGTGAACATGCCGGAAAGGAAAGGGAACTTTATCGATACTGCAGTTGAATACGTGGTCAATCTTCGGAGCATTGAGAAGGATCGAAGGCGACTCTTCGATTTTATCAGACGGAAGATTTCAAGCGATCTCGACGCGGAGGATCTCGTGCAGGACGTGTTGTATCAATTTTTTAACACAACCCGAACCGAAGCCATCGAAAATACTACTGCATGGTTATATCGAGTGGCGGGAAATAAAATCATCGATTGGTATAGGAAACGTAAAACTCTATCGTTGGAACAGATAAACAGCATGCACAATGAGAGCGACGAAGATAATATTCCGTTACATCTCGAAGATATGCTGTTCGATCCGAAAGAAAATCCTGATGTATTATATCTTCGCTCGACTGTTTGGCCATTGCTTGCCGATACGCTCGACGAGTTGCCGGAAGAACAAAAGGAAGTTTTTGTCATGAATGAGTTGGAAGGAAAAAGTTTTAAAGAAATTTCTGAATTAACCGGCATTTCAATTAACACTCTTCTCTCGCGCAAACGTTACGCTATGCTTTACTTGCGGGAGCAATTGGCAGATTTGTATGAAGAGTTTTTCGATCGTAAATAACAGAATAAAAATAAATTTAAAGGATTAATCAACATGCATAGGAAAAAATTATGGTTCAAGATTCCGCTGATCACTATCATTGTGATGGTTTTTCTTGCCGTGTTCGGATATCTCGTCATGTTCTTATGGAATGCTTTGGTTCCGGAAATCTTCCATGGCCCGGCGCTAACATTCTGGCAAGCTGTTGGGCTTTTGGTGTTGGCGAAAATATTTTTGGGCGGCTGTCCTCACAAACGCTCACACCATGGCTGGCATCATGGATGGGATGATGACCGGAGAAAGAAATTCGAAGAAAAATTGGCGGCGATGAGCCCTGAAGAGCGGGAAAAATTCGAAGCAAAATGGAAAGAACATTATATGCGGTGTGAAGAAAAATACGATTCCCATTTTCATTCCGGATCCACGGAACAAAAAGAATGATCGTCTTCGGTCGATCCCAAACCAAATGGTCAGTTGGAGTTTGTGAAATGATTAGAGGCGTGCCGGTCGGGCGATAGAACTAGGGCCGGCCGCCTTCTTGTCGGAATTCGTCGCCTATCTTTTTTTCTTATAATTTTACATCCTGAAAATACACTTTGATTTTATCGAGATATTTTTATTATTTGAATAACCTTTTTTGATGTTTGTCGTATATAAATCGGGATTTTCCCGTGCATCCCGAAAAATAAAAAGCCATTTCTACCATGAGTGGGAGAATATGAAAACAATCAGAATTGCATTAGTATTTCTATGTCTGCTCGTACTGCCGTCATACGTACTTTCCGGTGAAGCCAGACATCGTGCGCCGGGGGAGCCGGTGACGTTGAGTGGTTTTGTGCATGACAAGTCGAATGGAGAGCCGTTGGCTTATGTGAATGTAATGTTAAAAGGAACAAATCTCGGTGGATCGACAAACGTATCCGGATATTTCGCGATTCCGAACGTGCCGCAGGGGAAATATCAGATTGTCGTATCAATCATTGGATATGCGACGCAGACAGTCGATATAATTCTTAACGATGATGTCGTTCGGAATTTTTATTTAACGACAGAAACGGTTGAGGTGAACGGTGTGACCGTCGAAGCCGATCGTGCGGAACGGAAGAAGACTGTTCAAACGAGCATGGTCATTCTCAAACCGAAGGATCTCGAAGCTTTGCCGTCTATCGGAGAAACCGATCTCTTCCGGTCATTACAGATGATGCCCGGCGTAAAAGCCGGTTCCGAAATTTCCAACGGACTGTATGTGCGTGGAGGCGGTCCCGCCGAGAATCTAATCCTGCTTGACGGAACGGTGGTTTATAATCCTTCCCATCTTTTCGGATTCTTCAGCACGTTCAATAATGATGCTATAAAGGATATCGAATTGTTGAAAGGAGGACTCCCGGCAGAATACGGCGGGAGACTCTCATCAGTCTTAAACACGACGAACAAGGATGGAAACCGAAATTATTTCGAGGGGAAGGGATCAGTGAGCTTAATCAGTTCGCGCCTGACACTCGAAGGGCCGTCCCCTTTCGGCTCATGGTTTCTTTCCGCACGACGAACATATTTAGATCTTTTTATAAAAACTGCCGGTCTTGACACCGGTCAGCATCCCATCCCCCTCTACTATTTTTACGACGCAAATGGGAAAATTAATTTCGACTTTGATCAGAATAATAAACTCACGTTATCCGGTTATCTCGGTAAGGATGATTTGAAAATGGATATGCGCGACGACGATATTACTACCTACACATTTTGGGGTAATCGAACAGGCTCTCTGAAGTACACTCATATCTTTAGCTCCAAACTTTTTTCAAATATTATTGCAACCGGTAGTGAGTATAATTCCGAATTGAATGGCGATATATCCGGAAGCAAGCTGTTATTCCAAAATCATATTTCCGATTATTCGATCCGTGGTGACCTTTCGTATTATATAACAGATAGTCATTTTGCCAAACTCTGATTCTGGTGGACGCAATATAATGTTGGTTTTCTCTGTAAATTTGAGGACAATACGCTCTATAATGAAGAGCACAAGCCTGCCTTGTTAGCGATTTATGCTCAGGATGAATGGGGTATCACAGAACTCTGGAAAATCCAATATGGCGTTCGCGGAGAACGTCAGAACACGAATAATAAAATTTATTTAGGCCCACGTTTTTCAACTTCCTATCTCCTTACTGAAGATGTCTCGTTAAAAGCGTCGACCGGAGTTTATTATCAATATTTAAATCTCCTATCGTCGGATGAGTTTTCGTATTTCGATTTGTGGATGCCGATCGATAAAAAAATGAATCCGGCGCGATCGATTGATTTTGTCCTTGGCGCCGAAACACAGCCATGGAAAGGATACGATCTGAACATCGAAGTTTATTACAAGAAGTATAAGGATATCGTCGAATTGAAGGATGAACAAACGACCACAACGGAAATGAGAGATTTGTTCGACATCGGCACTGGCCGGTCATTCGGCGCGGAATTATTTTTTCAGAAAAAAATTGGGTGCTTTACCGGATATATCGGTTATACTTTATCATGGACATATCGAACTTTCCCCGAGATCAACGGAGGAAGGGAATTTCAGCCGAAATACGATAGAAGGCATGATTTGTCGGTGGTTGGAAATTATCAATTGGATGAAAACTGGCGCTTTGGAATAATCTACACCTATGCAACCGGACAGGCATACACTACAGGTGCGGGCAGATACGCGATGTCTACACCCGATCTGACATATGATCTCATCCTTTCCGGGGACCGGTACAACCGCCGGCTGGAACCGTACCACAGGCTGGATGTCAGCGTAAATAAAAAAGCGATTCTTTTCGGAATGAAGGGGGGTTGGTATTTCCAGGTATTCAATGTTTATAATCATCGGAATGTATGGTATAAAGAATTTGACACATCAAAAAATCCAATAAAGGTAACCGATGTGCGTTTGTTGCCGATCATTCCGACATTTGGATTTAACTTCGAGTTCTAAAGGAGGACATCATGAATAATTTTTTTTCTGTTGCACTACTTCTATTCATAATACTATTGATTGCTGGATGTACCGAAACCACGGCGCCCGGCGAGTATAGCGATCAGCTTGTCGTCTCCGGATTTCTTTTCGCTGGTCGCTCGATCGACAGCGTTATGGTTCAGCATACTTTGAAAATTGATGATGAATGGACGGAGGCAAAAGCAGCGATACGAAATGCGATTGTCGTAGTATCGGGGAATGGAATTGACGATACGCTGTTGCATGATGCCTCAATGCCCGGACGATATTATTCGATTCACCAATCGAACATAATTAAGCATCTGCAGACATATGCCTTAAAAATTATCGCGCCCGGATATCCGGTCGTTACCGGTTCTACCATCATCCCGGGGCCGACATGGATTGTCAACCGAGATAATTTTCCCGATTCGCTGCACTATAACCAAGGCATGGTAATATTAAAATGGGAAGAAAGTTTTTCGTATGCGGATTATATCATTTCTTTGCGTAGTCTGGATGTGAATGCCGAAAAAATAATCGAGGATAGTACTTCAAACAGCAATCAGAATAACTTCCGGCAAAACAGGACAATATACTTTACCGGCCTTAGAGGTATGAATCTGTCGGGAATTCCATGGTTTCTTTTCCGGTATTATGGAAAGTATTCGATTACGTTTTCAGCGATCGATGAGAATTATTATGATTATGTCATTCAGATGAATACGGCGTCAACCGACGTCAACGATATCCGGTATCGGTTGCAGGGTGGGTTGGGTGTATTTGGATCGGCGTATGCCGATACGCTGTATGTCAATATTGTTAAATAATAAGATAACCTGGAATGTCTGCCTTGCCCGGCAGGCATTTGTTACTTTGTCGAACCGGGATCATCATCGGGTGAGTCGTTTCTTTCAAAACTTAAACCGGTGTAGTGCATCTCAAAGTCTTTGAGTATTTCCTTGGCTTGCTCGGCCTGATCTTCACGAACGAATAATTTTGCAGGCTGCACAAGTTGTTCCGTCTGATTAAAATTTTCTCCAAAGAACGTGTATTCAATTTCTCCTGAATCAAGCAAAGATTTAATCATCGCAATATCGACGAGATTGTACGTTGAAAGGACTTGGACAAATTTAATTTCATCGTGCGATTCAACCGGTAGTGTGGCAACCAGTTCAGCGCCGCAATCCGTGCATATTGTTATCCCTTCAACATATTCTGTGCTACACTTAGGACAAAACATAGCATAATCCTTCCACGATTCTGCTTGAATTTAACCATTTGTTTTATAAAATTCCATTATTGCCGTTTATGCATTACAGAAAAATTTATTCCAATAAGAACGGGGCCTACGAATTTGCAGATTAACGATATATTGATAATAGTTGCAGTTTCACAATTTATTTTTTTAGCGTTTATTCTTCTTTTTACCGCAAAACGAAGATTGCGTAAAAATATCTTTTTATCACTCTTTTTAATCTCAAAGTCCCTTTTTCTTATCGACTCGGTTTTGCTTGGTTATTGGAAATCTTTGCCGAACTTCATCATCCACTTTATCAATTTGGGATATTCATTTCAATTTATTATCGGGCCGGCATTGTTTTTTAGTATGGTTGTTCTCTCCTGGGAAAATTTTAAATTTCAGCGAAGGCATCTTCTTCACCTCGGCCCATTTTTTCTATCGTTGAGTCTCATGGCATACTATTATACAAGCCATGGGATCGAGTATAAGAGGATGCTTTTAATGAATTGGTTTCCTTATTCGGCTCCATGGCATTCCGCGTTAGATATCATCCTATGGCTTCATTTTATGACTTATGCCTTCGCTTCGCTGATCATTCTTTATTCTTATAGGAAAAAAATAAAGACATTGACTTCAGAATCGGTCGGGAAAAATATTTTCTACCTCACATTTATTATTTGTGATTTCATGTTCTTCTGGAGTGCGAACGTCATAACCTCTTATTTACATCTGCCATTTATGAACCCGCAAATCTTTTGGACGCTCACAGTAATAAATTTATTTGTCGTTGCGAACACCATTGTTTATCAAGGTATGAAATTTCCTGAAATATTTTATGATGAGAATCTGGAACGGAAAAAGTACGAAAAGAATCTTCTGACAGAAAAAGAGAAGCAAGTTTATGTTAATAGACTAAAGGATTATATGGCGGTTAAAAAACCGTATTTAAGACCGACATTGTCATTATCCGATCTCGCTAGAGAATTAGCAATACCGCCGTATATATTGTCGCAGGTGTTGAATGTCGCCCTCAATCAAAACTTTTATGATTTCGTCAACAACTATAGAATTGAAGAATGCAAGAATCTATTGCTCTCTTCGACCAGAGACGGAAAAACGATGCTGGAAATTTTGTACCAAAGCGGCTTCAACTCAAAATCTGTTTTCAATGCGGCATTTAAAAAATATACCGGTATGACTCCGCGTGAATTTAAGAAAGATTTACAATCCCGTTCTGTTCAAAACACGCAGATGAATTCCATCTCTTGATAAGTTCATACTGAAAAAACTACGATTATTTAAGGCAACATCGACAGAGGTGGTGATATTATTATCACCTGTAGAAATAAATTCGGCTAACCCATCACCGGTTAATTAACGATCACTTCCACGATTATTCATCGTAAAATATTATAAGAAGTGCGAACTTATTGGTTCGGTCGAATACATATCACTTTTTTCTTATCTATTACCCAGCAATAGGGAGATCTATTTTCTATTAGTGAATAATACAATCAATCAAAAGGGGGGTTACATTCTCATGAAAAAAAGGAATAAACAGGTAGTTCAGCTATTACTCTTTATGGCATGTATAATTCTATTCTGTAATGGCATCGCAAGCGCTAATCGAAATATTCTTTTGAATAATCCGGCAGCGGATTCGATGAGATATATAGGACATGCATCGATGAAAATTACTACGCTCGATGGTTCGATTGTTTATATCGATCCATTCGCGGGTACGAAATCCGATTATTCAGACTCTGCAGATATCGTTCTTATTACACACGAACATTCTGATCATAATAACCTGTCGCTAGTAACACAAAAATCAACATGCCGGGTAATCAGAAGCGCGACAGCGCTCGTGAGTGGAGTGTATCAATCTTTTACGATCGGCAATATTAAAATCAAAGCCGTTCCGGCGTACAATAGTTATCATCTGAAAAGTGAATGCGTCGGGTATGTAGTTGAATTTGATGATGTAAAAATTTACCATTCGGGAGACACGGGACTTATTTCTGAAATGGCAGATCTGGCGAGTGAAAATCTGGCGTATGCTTTTCTTTGCATGGATGGAATTTACACGATGTCGCCCGAAGAGGCAACACAAGCGGCAGCGACGATTTCCGCAAAAAAAAGTATTCCAATTCATACGATGCCTCCGCCGGATACGTACAGCAATACAATTGTTTCAAGATTCACTGCTCCGAATAAAATGGTTGTGCTGCCCGGTACTACAATTGCGCTGGTTGCTGATCCGACTTCTGTCGGTAGTATCATGAAACAACCTTCAAGTTTTTCACTATGTCAGAATTATCCGAATCCGTTCAACCCGAGTACGTCCATTCAATTCTCTATTCGTTCATCAGCTTTTGTAACGATGAGCATTTTTGACGACAAAGGCGCCGAAGTGTCGACGTTAATCCGCGGGATTATGTTGCCCGGGGTATACACCAGAGTATGGAATGCCGCTTCGTTTCCAAGCGGCGTTTACTTTTGCAGGCTCCAGGCAGGGAACGACGTTGCAACGAAACGACTCCTGTTAGTGAAATAAAAATTTCATCACATCAGTGGTTCGCGCTGAAATAATCTTTTTTGATGCAGAATCATATCGTTCATACATTTTTGTTGATATAATATTTTGCCGAGAGGTTGCGACGCCTCTTTCATACTCATTAATTATTTCTATTCCGGCGTGCACATTTATAAATCCGGTCGATAAATTTTCTTTTTCTTATTAATAATTGTATAGAGCGTAAAGCTGTTCATTTCTATCGATCGATATCTTCAAACCATGAAGTAAAAATGAAGAATGGACCGGAAGATTTGTATTATTAATATAAATTGTATGAAAGGTGAGGTAATGAATCATTTATACTCTACGACCACGAAATTATTTATTCTTGTCTTCCTAGGATTCATTTTATTTTCATGCTCGAAAAAATCTTCGGATAATCCTGCCGGAGATTCATCACAACCTCCTGTTTTGCAGGGAATCGATTATTTCGGACAACAGCCGCCGGGAAATACGCCTGTTGTATTTTCACCGGATTTTATATCAAGGAAAGACTGGTATGTTCAATGTTGCTGCTTTTCGCCGGATGGAAGTGAATTTCTTTTTACCACGACAGATGGATCGTGGAGTTATTCAACACTGATGGACACTCGATATATAAATGGTCGTTGGACTGAGCCGGTGGCATTATTCCCGGAATTATTCATTTGTACTCCATTCATCTCCTATGATGGGCATACCTTGTATTTCGCGGGGGTCCCAAATAACGGCGCTGGTAGTGATATTTATTATTGTCCAAAGCAAGGGAATGACTGGGGAACACCAATAAAGATGGATCCTCCAATCAACTCCGACTCAAACGAATGGGAAGTTAGCATTTCTCAAAACAATGATCTGTATTTTTCTTCAGAAAGACCGGGAGGATATGGAAATACAGATATTTATTGTGGTAAAATAATCGATGGAAAATATCAGGTCAACAATTTAGGAAGCGGTATAAATACAAGTAGCCTGGATGAATGTCCTTATATCGCTGGGGATGAAAGTTATATGATTTTCGATTCGTGGAGAACTGCAAAAGAAGGCGGGAATAATTTTTATATCACATTTAAAAAAAGAGATGGAACATGGAGTTCTCCTCTTGATGTGGGGATCCCAATCAATACCGTAAATTCGGATATATATCCTTATGTAACGCCCGATGGTAAATATTTTATATATACGATCAGGTATGCTCCCAATGTCCCTTCTCCCGGGTCTAAACTCTATTGGGTGAGTACGAGTTTTATTGATTCTCTCCGGCAGATATCCAATTAACCAGATAATGAGGATTATATTTTTTTGGGTGAAAATATTTTTGTTACCAGTTATCTCAACCAGCCGTTTGAAATCAAACGGCCGTTTTTTTCGATCACAGTTATTTTTCCGAACCTAGCGAAAACGCCATCTCCAGATCGAACTTCGAATAAACCCTGAATGCAATCAGCGTTTCCGATTTCTCAATTCCTTCAACTTTCCGGATTTTTTCTGTAACGATCGTTGCAAGTTCTTCATTTTCCTTCACACGGATGACAGACACCAGATCGTAGCGCCCGGCAACTGAATAGACTTCGGTTATCCCTTGGATATCAGCAAGCTGTTGTGCGACGGCTTTCACTCTCTCTCTCGCAACCTTCATGAGAACAAGCGCAGTAACCATATTGAGGCCTTTCAATTCTGGAATATTTTATTTAAACGAAGATAATATTTTTTCTTATCAAATGCGCCAGGTCTTCTTGATCTTTATAGTTTTGATTTTAATCGGCAAGATTGAATTGGAGATTCGTCATTCTTGTTTTTTCACATTAATCATACTATTTTCTTTAAGAATTAAATAAACCATTCAATCAGACAATATTCTAACGATAAAAGAAAAGTGACATCTTACATGCGAAATTTTAAAAGGGTTTTTTCAAGAATTATTTTCCTCCAATTTTTTATTTTCATGAGTATAATTATTGAAATGTCTCTTCATTGTCTTGCACAACCTGCCGATGTGGTGAGTGTATCGAACCCCGAACTCGATCGGTATAATGTTGTCTGGACCACCCAAAGTAAAAACTCTTCCGAATCGATGCCATGCGGCGGACACGATATTGGATTAAATGTTTGGGTAGAAAATGGCGATCTGCTTTTCTACCTCTCGCGCAGCGGTTCGTTCGATGAGAATAATGGTTTCATGAAATTGGGAAGAGTGCGAGTAAGGCTTAGTCCAAATCCGCTTAATGGTTCCGGCTTCAAACAGGAATTAGTTTTGAATGAAGGGTGTGTGAAAGTTTCGGGTTCGGATTCCGGTTACTCAGCTCAAGTTACTATTTGGGTAGATGTGGAACGTCCGGTGATACATGTTGATGTCACGAGCAATAAACCTCTGAGTACACGGGCTGTATTTGAAAGCTGGCGCGATAAAGATTTGACACAGCGCGATGGAGAGAGTTTTGCGAATTCATATAAGTGGGGTCCGATCGCTCATCCAATCACATATCATGATGATATTTCATTTCAGAATTCCGGAATTCTATTCTATCATCGCAATCATGAAAAAACTGTTTTCGAATACACATTAAAACAACAAGGGCTCGATTCAATCGAATCGAAGTTTTACAATCCGCTTCGTTATCTCACATTCGGCGGATTCATGGAAGGCTCGAACATGATTCAAGCGGGAACTACATCAGGGCGTTATATCGATACCGATTTTTCGGGATGGGCGCTTCAGAGCAAAGTTCCTGCGATAAAACATTCGCTGAAGATTTACCTGCACACCGGTCAATATGATTCTCTGACTGCCTGGCAAAATAAATTGAATGAAGTGATTGGTGAAGCACGTGTCGGCGAGAAGAAAGCACTCACCAATACTCAAGCGTGGTGGGAAAAATTCTGGAACCGCGGCTTCATCTTTATTAATCCCGATTCAGTAAACACGTCGTCGAGCATTTGGCAAACCGGAAGGAATTACCAGCTGTTCCGATACATGCTCGCGTGTAATGCGTTCGGTGAGTATCCGACAAAATTCAATGGAGGCCAATTTACATACGATCCGGTGTTTGTAGATACATCGAAACATTTTACACCCGACTACCGGAATTGGGGAGGTGGAATTCACACAGCGCAAAATCAACGATTGGTTTATTTTCCGATGTTGAAAAACGGCGACTTCGACATGATGAAAGCGCAATTCGATTTTTATAAACGCATCGTACGCAATGCGGAACTGCGCAGTGAGACGTACTGGGGACACAAGGGCGCTTGCTTCACGGAACAAATGGAAAACTTCGGACTTCCAAATACCGCTGAATATAGTTGGGGTCGTCCACCCGGCTACAACCCCGGAGTTGAGTACAATGCGTGGCTTGAATACACGTGGGATACAGTCCTTGAATTTTGTTTTATAATTTTGGAAACGGAGCGTTATAATAGTAATGATATCACCGAATACATGCCGCTGATCGAAAGCTGCCTTACTTTTTTCAACGAGCATTATCAGTATCTGGCGGCACAGCGTGGAATAAATAAATTTGATGAAAAAGGATGTTTGATTTTTTACCCCGGTTCGGCAGGTGAAACATATAAGATGGCGTACAATTCAACTTCTACGATTGCCGCATTACGAACGATCTTGAGCCGCGTACTCGAATTGCCGGATCGATATATTCCGGAAGATCATCGAAAAGAATGGAAAACAATGCTCGGCCGGATACCGCCGATTAATTTCCGTGAGTGCGACGGACATACGACCATCGCACCTGCAAAATCGTGGGAGCGCATAAACAACACCGAGCCGATGATGTTGTACACGGTTTTCCCTTGGGGAATTTATGGAATTGGAAAACCCGGACTCGATACTGCGGTCAACACATGGAAGTATGATTCCGATGCAATTAAATTCAGAAGCTATGTCGGCTGGAAGCAGGATAATATTTTTGCTGCGCGTTTGGGATTGACCGATGACGCAGCAGACTTAACCATGAAAAAATTGAAAGATGGAAATTTGCGCTTTCCGGCTTTCTGGGGGCCGGGATTCGACTGGACACCGGACCACAATTGGGGCGGCTCCGGTATGATCGGTTTGCAGGAAATGCTGATGCAGGTGGATGGAAAGAAAATTATTTTATTTCCCGCCTGGCCAAAAAACTGGGATGTGCATTTTAAACTTTACGCGCCGTACAATACGACTGTCGAAGGAATTTTAAAGAACGGAAAAGTGAAGATGTTGAAAGTGATGCCGGAGTCGCGGGCGAAGGATGTGGTGTGCTCTGAGATGCATTGAGAAAAATTCGAATTCTCTATTATAATAATTTTCTCTATCATTCGAGGGAAGATGATTGAAATTCATCGCGTTGTTATACACCACGCAGCTGTTGGTATACTATAAATGTGAGCGATATTTTAAGGCGCACGCATCAGAGACGTGTGTTGATGTGTGCCGCCAATGTAAGTATTTCTCTACGTGCAAGTCTGCAATCTGCTTGTGTGATACATGGAAACATATGCGAGTATAGATTACGAACTCGTTTTATGACTTCCATGTGGCCGAGAAAGAAATTCAATGTTGGAAATAGTTGTGGAATGCAATCTGGACTATATTTTTTGACTATCTCCTCGAGATGCCCCAATGTCACCAGGTGAATGGGAAGTAGAGACACTCGAGAAGAGTCACCGATCCAAGGCATCGCATTTCGTTTCTTTTGCTGTTCTTCCACATATTCAAACACGGTTGGAAGCTTTAACTTGAGTGAAACCGTCCACCAATCGGGGCCATAGCATGTTTTAAGGAAATTATGAATTGCCAATCTCAAACCGTTTTCAAGTTGAAATAGCGAAGGGAATAAAATATTTCCAAGTTCGATGGCCTCAAAATAAGGAGCAGGAATCTTTATGATCCTTCTGCGTCTATGCCTTTTTCGGTTTGACATGAATTTCCTTTTTCTGTAAGTGGCGGGCGTTTCGCACCGCTTGGATCGAACGATTGCAGACGGTTGAAATATCTAAATCTGAGAGATCGAATCGATCTAGAATTTCAACCTTACGTATTAAACTAGCCTCAGCCTCCTTTGAAATACATAGATAAGCCAGCATAAGCTTCATAGCATTGTCGTCGTTTTTCATCGAGACCCCCGAAAAAGTTTTGTTTTTTTTGCGACTGAACGCAATGTGTGGACAGTTGCTGGGGAAGTATCACATATAGTAGCAATTTCGTTTGCCCCATAGCCGAGGCGGCTCAAAACGGTTACGCGATCATCGAGTCGTTGAAGATCCTTGATAGCGATGTATCCGAAAACCAAAGACAAACTTGGTAGACCATATTCATCGCCTTGCTGTTTTTTCGCCATGTAATTCTCCTTTGGATTAAATGTTAGATTATAAAATCGATTTATTTGCATCCGAAATAATTTTTCGGTCGTGAGGTGTATCAAATACTATGGACCATCCACACCATGTAATATAAGTGAATTCTCGTCCCACTATTTAACGATAACCTGCAAGTTGATTGTGTTGCTTGATTGTTTTCACTAGGAACTTATTTGAGTAAAATTTATGACCTAATGTATTGGTGACCAATAAGCGAACAGAGTGTCGATCTTTTAACTTTGATAAAACTAGTTTTTCAAATGCAACAGATTGATAGTCCTGGCGAAATTGTTCACCAGGGGTTAGCTCCATTGGGAATTTTGTGCTTTGGTCTCTCCGGATCAGTTGAAAAGTAGTAGTACCATCAACTATTTTTGAAGTCTTAATTAGTGGCTGCTGAACAAAAACGTTGCGAGTGCTAATGTTCGTAATAAATGCTGTAAGGAGAGGAATGTTGGGACCAAGTTGATCTTCGACTTGGACAAATGAGATTGTAAGAGTGAGTTTTATTCTAAGTTTTGGTTTCTTCCGGGAAGTTAGCCAAGTGAAAAACAGCCCAATTAAAAAGGCGCCGATTCCAGAAAAAATCCACTCTTTGTTTCTCAAGAATGTTCTGAATATTTCATTAAGGAATTCAAGCATACGTTCCACTGATAGTTAAAGATTCAGTGGACTGCATAGCCGTAACAACGACGAGCATGTCGTGGTTATACATTCTCATTGTAAGATTATTTTCGTGTTATTGTTTGATAATAAAACAAAACATCCGTAAATGTCAATGGTAATCGAGGACATTTTGATCGATTAAAAAAGGGGGAGCACATCTCGCGTGGTTGATCGTGGTTTGGGAGTACCCTGTCCGCCGAAACGAAGTGGAGGCGGAAACTCCCTCAAAGCGCGTGACCAACATGTAGGTCAATTTTTATTATGCTTTTATGCCAACTACTAAATATCCATAGCCGGCGTATACTTCATATTCTTTTACATTAACCAGGCCATCCGGTATAAGAGGCCTCGGTTTTAAATAGCCGGGGTTCATCTTAATTAAAAATTTCTTTTTCCATCCATCGGGAATTTTGTCTGAAGAACTTTCATCACCCCATGAAACAATACCGTTTTTCTTAACCACACGAACGAAATCCTTTACTGCCTTTTCCGGCTCATTATAAAGATTCACACTGCCAAAATGAAATAATGCGTCAAAGCTATTATCATCGAAAGGCAGGTAACTTCCGTTTCCTTGAATCAAGAATGTATTTAATTGTTTTTGTTTTTTCTTGCATTGTCGCAGCATGCCTAATGATAAATCTAACGACACTAAATTTCCTTTATCGGTAATTGCCTCTTTTATGAATGCTTGAGAAACACCGGGACCTGGCGATACTTCCAAAACTTTCATACCCGGTTTTAATCCTAAGTATGATATTGTTTGTTTCCATGATTGCTGGACATCCAATCCTAAGAGCAGCTTTCCGAAAAACCTTTCGCTTAAGTCATAGAAAGGAGCAAATAAATCATAAAATTTATTCCAGTCTTTATCGGCTCCGATCAAATTATGTGGGTAGACCAATGATAAAATTCCATCAATAATCGGATATTTGAAACCATCCTTTCTTACCAGGTATTCGTTTTCCATTTTTAATGGCATTTTTGTTTCCGGACATCTTATTACTTCCAATAACCAACTTGGATAATTCATTTTTTGTTTTTCCTTTTTTGACTTGGTAATAAAATATACGCGGATGTTAAAGGTAAAGTTTCAATAATTCTACCACAAGGAAATTTTGATGAGAGGGAAAATATTTTTATCTCTTCCCCATCTTTATATTCTTATATCCATAATTTGCATTATCGTTTCGTTGTCTCATGATTCGATACCTTCATTTTTATATATCCTTAGATAATTCTCATACGTCAATTCATACGATGGATGATTCAGACCTGTTGGAGGATAGTATTCATCATGTGTATATTGAAAACCTAATTTTGCCAATGTACTTTTTGAATTAACATTGTTTGGATTATGTCCGGCGAATAATTTTATTGGATGATATTTTTCAAAAGCATACTTAATAACACATTTGGCTGCTTCTGTAGCGTATCCTTTTCCCCAAAACATTTTACAAACATAAAAACCCAATTCCATAACCGTTGTTTCATTTTTGTACGGACGTAATCCACAGCAACCGACAAAACTATCATCTTTCAGTAAGAACATTGGCCAGTATTGAAAACCATACTTTATATCATTATCGATTTCTTTTTCCAAGCGGGCGTCGATATCGGCGTTGCTGAATGGCCCGCCGATGTATCGTGTTACTTCGCCATCTCCCCAAAGTATCTGCGCCAGGTTGCTATCATCACGATTCCATTTTCTAAATTGTAATCGAGCTGATTGCAGGAAATAAGTATTTTCCACAGTGATAATCATTCCTTCCGATAAATGTTTTTACCTGTTTATTATTTTCTATCTACACTTAGGAAAAACACCGAGGAGTAATTTCGATCTACAGGCTTCTGAGTCGAAATAATGGTTCGACAAGCTCACCACAGGAATTTCGACCAACATGTAGGTCGATTTATTGCCGAAGGCATCCCCTCGGGACAAATCGACCTTCTATCGCTTCTCAATCTTTATGTTTTTATATCTATAATATGCTGCACATGCTCCTTCGCTCGAAACCATCGGCGCTCCTAATGGATGTTCCGGCGTGCATTGAGTGCCGAACGCCGTGCATTCTGTCGGTTTCTTAATTCCCTGCAATACTAATCCGGCGATGCATAATGGTGATTCCTGTATTACGATCTGTGAAACATCGAAAACTAAATCGGCATCATGGTCGGCGTATGCGGGTGAGAGTTTTAATCCGCTCATTGGAATTGTTCCGATGCCGCGCCACTTTTGATCGGTAACGACAAAGACCTCCCGCATCAATTTTTGTGCAGGCAGATTTCCTTCTTTGCGCACGGCGCGCGCGTATTGGTTTTCAACCTCTGTTCGTTTCGATTCCAACTGTTGCACGGCCATAAATATTCCCTGCAAAATATCCACAGGTTCGAATCCGGTTACTACAATTGGGACTTTATATTTTTCGGCAAGAGGAATATACTCATTGTATCCCATGACGGTGCACACGTGCCCGGCGGCTAAAAATCCTTGAATGCGACTTATCGGTGAAGACAGAATCGCTTCCATCGCCGGCGGAACTAGAACGTGTGACGCAAGCAGATAAAAATTTTTCACTCCATCATGTTTTGCCTGATAGACAGACATAGCGTTTGCCGGCGCTGTTGTTTCAAAACCAACTCCGAAGAAGACAACTTTTTTATCCGGATTTTCTTTTGCGATCCTCACCGCATCGGTGGGTGAGTAGACTATGCGAACATCACCACCTTCGGCTTTTATTGTGAGTAAATCTTTTGATGTTCCGGGAACACGAAGCATGTCGCCGAAGGAAGTAAATATCACATCAGGCCGGGATGCAATCCGGATTGCTTTTTCTATTGTTTCGAGAGGAGTAACACAAACCGGACAACCGGGACCATGCACAAGTGTAATTTCCGGCGGAAGTAATTCTTCAATTCCATATTTTACGATGGTGTGAGTTTGTCCGCCGCAGATTTCCATGATTGTCCATGGTTGAGTGACTGCTGCTTTGATTTTATCCGAATATTTTTTTGCCGCTTCGGCGCTTCTATATTCATCGATGTATCGCATAATTTCTTCTTATAAAAGATTTCCTTGATTTGTTTTAGTCTCTTGTTCGATTGCATTTCGAAGTTTTGTGATAAGTATGGGAAGGTCTGTATTCACAATCTGATAAAGAATATCAAGATTGACTGCTTCATAAGCATGAATCAGACGATTGCGTGTTCCGATGATGTCGCGCCATTCAATAGAAGAGTGACGGATTTGAGTTTCTATTTTAATTTTTGACGCCGCTTCTCCGATTACTTCTATGAGACGAACAAGAGCAAGAGAAAGAATTTCATCAGTTTCAAGATCTTTACGGGATTTGTTAGCAAAGTATGTTATAGCTTTTGTTGCAGCATCAAGCATGTGTTTCAAACGAACTACGTCACGATTTTGATGTTTCATATAAGGAACGGGCTTCCATTATTACTTGGGAACGAAAGTAGCGGCTAAGGCTTGCAGGAGTATGAAGATCAACTTGCCTGCCAAATATTTCAGACAATGCATATTGAATACCGGCAAAGGCAAAACCCGGTGTGAATCCTTCTTCAAAATCTACAAGAAGATCTAAGTCGCTTGATGATGTGTTGTCCCCCTTCAAGAACGAGCCAAACAAAGAGAGCCGGACAATGTGATATTTTCGGCATAGCGTCTCCAGTTCGGCTTTTTGAAGATCATTTATTTCATAATTAATTTCCATTTGTATTCAATATCGTTTTTTTATCTAAAAATGGCAATGATGAATTCAGTTCAACTTAGTACCTGAAATAAATTTAATAATGGTTTCTCTTTTTTTCTTGACTTCTTTCTTTCATTTATTTATATTGACTGAGTAGTCAGTCATAACAAACTGAGGTATATATGTCGCCGCGATCGAAGGAATTATCGGAAAAAATGAAGGCAAAAAGCCGGAAAGCCATAATGTCAGCGGGGTTGGAACTATTTGCAAAGAAAGGCTTTTCATCGACTACAACCGATGAAATTGCACGGAAAGCAAAAGTTTCAAAGGGGCTTATATTCTCTCATTTCCATACGAAGCAGGATATCCTGATCGCCATCGTTGATGAAGAGATGAAAATGTTATTTATAAAACATGAGGCTGAGGACAATTCTCTTACTCCGAAGGAAAAACTACTATCTCTGATCGAATTATGGCTGCAGTATTTTAAAGATGAACCGCTGTGGATAAAACTCTCACTTCGGTTGAATCTCGATGCCGGGTGGCAGAAGTTCATGAGAAAAAAAGGGAAACAGTACCTTGATCTCTATCTTGCAAAATTACGGGAGGTCTTTGTTCAACTTGGATCAAAAGACCCTGATCTCGATTGTTATATGCTCGGCGTGTTCTTTGATGGTATCACTGCCAACTATTTCGTCGCTCCTGAATTATTTCCAATCAAAGCCATTAAGGATCATTTTGTACAAACCTTATTCGCAAGATTAGAAAAACAGTAAGTGAAATTAATTGTGAAACATGAAATAAAAAATATTCTTATCCTTCTATTTGTTTATTGCGAATTGATGAAAGCGCAAGATCAAACCATGTCGTTGCACGGTCAGGCATCAGGGTGGACAATATTCACACCGAGTAATACGCTGGTTTCTCAAACAGGTTTTCGGTATATCCCGGAGCTGACTCTTGATCAGAAATTCGGTGATGATCTTAATGGCGAAGCGGATTTGTCGTTGAATGGTTACGCTACAGATAGCTTTGAAAAAAAACAACATCCGGACTACGATAGAAAATTAAAACTATATCGCGCCTCGTTCCGATTAGCTTCGAACGATTTCGAAGTTAGAGCCGGATTACAAAAAATAAGTTTCGGTTCCGCTACTCTTTTTCGGCCGCTCATGTGGTTTGATAAAATTGATCCACGCGATCCACTCCAACTCACCGATGGAGTGTATGGTTTGCTCGGGCGATATTATTTTTCCGACAATACAAATATTTGGCTCTGGGGACTTTACGGCAACGACGAAACCAAAGGATGGGAAATTACTCCGACAAACAAAAAAAGCATCGAGTACGGCGGAAGAATCCAGATTCCAATGTGGACCGGTGAGGCAGGGTTTTCATATCATCATCGAGAGGCTGATTTCGGTAACCTGCCATTGATTCCGAACGTTGCGACTGAATCTTCTGTCCCTGAAAATCGGTTTGCGCTTGATGCTAAATGGGATTTAGGAATTGGTTTATGGTTCGAGGGAGTAATCATTCACGAACAAACTCAAGTTCCCGGAATGAAATATCAGCGGCAATGGACTGTGGGAGCCGATTACACTTTTGATATCGGAAGCGGATTAACTGCGCTGACCGAATACTGCCGTTTCGAAAATCCTAATGAACCATTCGGTGCAATAAACGGACGCGGGCTTTCAGCACTGTCATTAAGTTACCCACTCGGCCTTCTCGACCGATTGTCATGCATGGTGTATCGTGATTGGACAAATAAAGAATGGTATCGTCTGGTGACATTGCAGAGGACTTATGACAATTGGATATTCTATCTTCTTGCATTTTGGAATCCACAGAATATCCAACTCTATCAAACTGTGGGAGGCAGCAATCCATTTGCCGGGAATGGAATTCAATTTATGGTTGTGTTTAATCATTGAAGATATAAAGTATCCAAAGGAATGCCAATGGCAAAAAATGAAATCGATCATATTAGATTAAATGAAACAAAATGGGACCAATGGGCGGAGACAATCGATAGCGATACATGGAGGCATAGATATTTGAGGCAAGGGCAAGACCGACTTTTCTCTTTGTTGGACATTAAAGAAGGGATAAGTTTACTCGATGTTGGATGTGGAACAGGCCGAGCAATCGGCCGTTGTGCAGAAATGATTAGCTTCAACGGCTCATTTTATGGAGTCGATTTATCATTGAAAATGATTGAGAAGGCGAATGAACGTTTTAGGGATCGAAATAATTTTGCTTTCATAAAAGCGAATGTAGAATCGATTCCGCTAGACGATAAACTTTTCGATATTATAATTTGCACAAATTCGTTTCATCATTATCTGCATCCGGACAGAGCGTTAGTCGAGATGCGCCGTTTGTTGAAAAGCGCAGGTGAAATTTACATACTCGATCCGACGGCAGATACATTGTTTGTAAAAATGATAGATAAAATCGGAAGATTGTTCGAACCCGAACATGTAAAACTCTATAGCACGGATGAGTTCAAGTTATTGTTTTCGAATGCGGGATTGCAATACATTCGCACGGCAGTGGTTAACTCAGGCGAAAAAATTCATATAGGAAAAAGATAGATAAAATAATGATCTAAGAATACGGAAAGAATATGCAGAATTCGTTATTAATAAAAACTGAAAACCTCGACAAAATTTATCCGCTTGGATTGACCAAGTTAAAAGCGTTGGATAAAATTAATCTCTCGATCAAAAAGGGTGAATTTTTAGGATTGGTTGGTCCCAGCGGTTCAGGCAAGACGACTCTATTAAACATCATCGGCTGTCTCGACATTCCAACCAGCGGCAGTGTGGAAGTACTTGGGCAGAAAGTAGAATCACTCGGACACAAAGATGCAGCACAATTGCGGATGAATCGTCTTGGTTTCATTTTTCAAACTTTCAATTTATTGCCGGTTTATACTGTTTATGAGAACGTGGAGTTTCCTTTACTGCTGCTCGGGATGGATTCATCCACAAGAAAGAAACTTGTGATGGATGCGCTAAGTTGGGTCGGCCTCACAGAACGTGCGGAATCGAAACCCGCGCAGCTTTCTGGCGGAGAAAGTCAGCGGGTGGCAATCGCGCGAGCCATTGTAAAAAAACCGGAAATTGTGCTTGCCGATGAACCAACTGCCAACCTCGATGCGGCAAATTCACACAACATTATGAAAACAATGGTGCAGTTGAACGAAGAATTCCAGACAACATTTATCTTTGCCACGCACGACGAAAAAGTCATGGCGTATCTCAAAAGAAAAATTGTTTTGGTTGATGGAAAGATTGTAAAGGATGAATGGATAAATGGATGAATGGATGAATGGATGAATGGATATGTGGATATGTGGAGGAGATATAAACATGGAATATACTAAACGGCGAAATTTGAATCGGGGATATATGAAACTCGATGTTTGGCAAAAAGCCTGTTCTCTCTTTTCTCTTATCTATGGGATTGTGTATGGAGAGACACATATCGAATTCAAACTGCGGAGTCAAATTGCAGACGCGGCTCAGTCTGTTGCCTCAAACATTGCTGAAGGATATTCAAGACGGTCGATTCGTGAATACCTTCAATTTCTTTATATCGCCTTGGGATCGCTATCAGAAACACTTACTAGAAGTATTGGATTGAAAGACACCAATCTAATTTCTTCCGAACAGTTTGAGAAAATAGATGTGCTTCATTACGAAATTGAAAATAAATTGTTGAAACTAGTTTCAAGTCTTGAAAAGAAAAAAGATGATGGTTCATGGTCAGATCGCATAGCCGAGGATGTGGCGGAATACAATCCTTGATCCATCAATCCAATAATCCATTTATCCATAAATTAGTAATTTCAAGAGAATACAATGCTAACTCTCAAACTTGCTTTACGCAACATACTCGGTGCCGGCATTCGAACATGGCTTAATGTCGTTGCGCTTTCTTTATCGTTCGTCGTAATTATTTTTTTGCAGGGTATCTATACAGGACTGAACGATCAAGTCGAACGTGCCACGATCGATGCACTTTACGGCGGAGGACAATTCTGGCAAAAAGCGTACGATCCTTACGATCCGCTTTCACTCACGGATGCTCATGCTGTAATTCCAGCGGAACTTGAGCCTCCTGTGAAAAATGGAGATGCAACGCCGATTCTCATGCGGCAAGCTACGATTTATCCCGGCGGACATTTCCGCACAATCCTCCTTCGTGGTATCGACCCGAATCAGAAAATTATTTCTATTCCTTCATTCCTTCTGACGGGAGACGGCGGAAGCATTCCTGCGCTAATCGGGAGCAGAATGGCGAAGAGTATCGAGTTGCAAAAAGGGGACGAACTTACCGTTCAATGGAGAGATAATCACGGCACGTTCGACGCACGAGACGTCAGAATTGTAGAAGTGATTAAGACTCCAGTACAGGAAATAGACAACGGGCAAATCTGGATTCCGCTGGATCGAATGCAAACGCTCACGGCGATGTCCGGCCAGGCCACAATAGTCATATTAAAAAAAGATTTAACATCTCCGGGTGCAATTTCAGGATGGGAGTTCAAAAATCTGAATTTTCTATTGCATGATATTCATATGCTTGCACGAAGCAAAACGATTCAGGCAAGCATTATGTTTGCAGTACTTCTATTTCTCGCACTTCTCGCGATTTTCGATACGCAGGTACTCTCTATTTTCCGTCGAAGAAAAGAAATGGGAACGCTCATGGCGCTCGGCATGACGAGGTCGAAAATTATTCAGCTCTTTACTGTAGAAGGAGCTTTACACGGAATTCTCGCGGCTTTTGTCGCCGCCATCTACGGTATACCATTACTCACGTACATGGCCCGCACGGGTCTTGCCCTTCCGCAAGCCTATGATTCGATAGGCTATGCTATCGGCGAAAAGCTATTCCCCGTTTATTCCATTGGCTTGATCACGGGAACAACTCTTCTAGTTCTAGTCGCTACAACTATAGTCAGTTTTTTGCCGACAAGGAGAATTTCACATTTAAAACCGACCGATGCACTCAGAGGGAAGATGACATGATTAAATTTCTTATAAAAGGATTATTACGTGATCGATCACGATCATTTTTTCCTGTGTTAATTGTTGCAGTCGGTGTTATGCTCACAGTTTTTTTGCATGCATGGATAGGCGGAGCAGCGTCGAGCATTATACAATCCACAGCACACTATCGCACTGGACATGTAGGAGTGATGACGAAAGCGTACGCCGGTAGAATCGATCAACTTCCAAACGATCTCGCACTTCTCGGCATCGACACACTTGTCACTTCACTGCAACAAAGATATCCTGATCTTTTTTGGACACCAAGAATTTTGTTTGGAGGCCTTCTCGATATTCCTGATGAAAAAGGTGATACAAAAGAACAAGTTGCTGTAAGCGGCATGGGTGTGAATCTTTTCTCCGAGCGTAGTCCGGAGTGGAAGGTGCTGAACATTCGGCCGGCGCTTGTTCGTGGAGAATTGCCTAAAAAACCTGGAGATCTTCTAATCGGCGACGAGCTTGCCAGGAAACTCGATATTCAACCGGGGCAAAAAGCAACGTTGATCAGTTCGACGATGAACGGCAGTATGGCAACTGCTAATTTTAAAATTGTCGGGACAATTCGATTTGGAGTTGGCCCGATGGATCGAAGTGCAATTATCGCCGACTTGTCCGATGTACAGCAAGCACTTGATATGGAGCACGCGGCAGGAGAAATTTTTGGTTTTTTTCATGACGATCTGTACCATGAAGACAGAGCAAATATAATTTCAAGTGAATTTAATTCACACTACACAAATACATCCGACAAATTTTCTCCAATAATGGAAACGGTGGTAATACAGAGCGGGTTTACCGACATTCTCGATTTGGTTGTCACCATGTCAGAAATTATCATCGGAGTCTTTGTGTTCGCGATGTCCGTTGTCTTGTGGAATACTGGATTGACCGGCAGTCTACGGCGATATGGAGAATTCGGTTTGCGGCTTGCAATGGGAGAAGATAAGGGTCATATTTATCGTTCGATGATTCTTGAATCGTTGGCAATAGGTGTTGCCGGTTCTTTTATCGGTACTGCAATAGGATTGGCTATTACTTACTATCTGCAGATACACGGCTTCAACATCGGTTCGATGATGAAGAACAACACAATGATGATTTCCGACGTCGTCCGTGCACAAGTAGTACCTGTGACTTATGTAATCGGATTGCTGCCTGGATTATTGGCCACGTTTCTCGGCAGTGCAATGTCGGGCATTGGAATTTACAGAAGACAAACATCGCAGTTATTTAAGGAGCTCGAAACATGAAGTATCTAATTTGGTTTATTCTTGTTTTACCAATTGCATTAATGTGCGGACAAAATTTGTCCGGCGATGAGATTTTGAAAAAAGTTGATCAGAATATGTTCGCGCAGAGCAAAATTTCTGTTGTGCATATGTTGATTCATGGAGAACGTGGCAGCCGAACGGTTGAAGCGAAATCGTGGCAGCGAGGCACGAGTGAATCATTCACGGAGTTTCTTGCGCCTGCGCGTGAACAAGGGACAAAAATGTTGAAGCTCATAGATATGTTGTGGACATATTCTCCATCAACTGATCGGACAATCCTCATTTCGGGGCACATGCTTCGTCAGTCGATGATGGGCTCGGATCTTTCTTACGAAGATATGATGGAAGACCCGCATCTGCCAAATCTTTATAGTGCGAGAATATCATCTGAAGAAACGATGAACGGGCGGGTATGTTGGGTTTTAGATCTCTCGGCAAAAAAGGAAGACATCGCGTACTTCAGCAGGAAAGCCTGGGTCGATAAAGAACGCTTCGTGATTTTACAGGAGAATCTTTATGCGAAGAGCGGCAAACTCTTGAAGACAATGAATGTGCGTGAGATAGTAAAAGTTCAGAACAGATGGATAGCTAAGTCGATGTTGTATAAAGATGTTCTCAAAGAAGGCGAGGGAACCGAATTTCTTATCGATTCCATTCAACTTGACGTCGATATTCCCGATTATATATTTACAAAAGCGGCGCTAAAAAAATAAAACTATAACGTGTATACTTCAAATTATATTTTTACAGAGAATACAAAAATGTCACTGAGTTTCACAGAGTGGGAATTCCTGAGTAAGTATTTATGATTAAATTTCTTCTATCTATACAATTCTAATCCCATTTTTCATTGCTTCGGCAGGAATCAAAAAATTATCCGAGAATTTTTCCGGTCGATAACCAAAAGGAGAGATGCGTAAATCAATGTTACGGCGGTATTTCATCAACCGAACAGAGTTCTCGAATCGTGAATCTGTGAAATCAGGAGAAACGACAATAACATCTATATCGCTATCATGGTGAGCTGTTCCATTTGCGTACGATCCATAAAGGTAAGCCGACGCAATTCTGATATTATCGTTCTTGATTTCCTCTAGAAATCGCTTAACAATATTTATTATTTCAGAAGCTCTTTCATCCATTTCAGATATTCTTCTGTTTGATTAATTATTAATTCGGCTACAGTTCCATTAGCTCGTTTGTAAATCTCATATTGCTCATCAGGATAGCGAGCATCCAGATTATAGACTGTCATTTCTCTCAGAAAATGGATTTTATCGTCATCGAGTCGTAGCTCCGCTTTCTCGGCAAGCAATTCTAGGTCGTGTATCCTTGGAGGGTATTTTTCGGTTTTCTTGACCACAAGCGCCTTCAGGTATTTTTCCAATGTGAGATGACAAAAGAATAATGCGTAATGAAAATTCTTTCCTGATTGATAAATTGTTTTTGCTGTCGAGATATCCGTCTCAGCTGTTGTAAGCCAATAATCTATTTGTTTTTGAACGTCCATCGTCAACAAAATACTGTTTGAGATTTTTAAATGCAAATCGATATTGCCGACCTGTTCACGATTCCGGATTTACTTCGCCGGCCACGTCGCCTATTTCTTCCAGTAATTTCAACGTTGCCTGTGCTTCTTCTTCATCCATTTTGCTGATCGCGAAGCCGACATGGACGATGACATATTCACCCACTTTTACATCAGGAACCCAATCCAAACGAATATTTTTCTGAATACCGCCAAAGGCTACTTTGCCGATCAGCATTTCATTTTCTTGTGATATTTCAAGAACTTTACCGGGTATTGCTAAACACATAAGCCTTCCTCAATTCATTTATATAACAAATATACGAAAGAATAAGTGCAAGAAAAAGACTTTAATATATATTCGCTCAAGTATTATATTGTAGGTATATAAAGAGATGATGGATTGGTACGCTTGATGAAACGGAACTGAACGTGAAGACGAAAAGTAAATGTTGTAGATATTTTTTTGGAAGAAGAATAATTTGTTTTTACATGGTTCTTGTTTTTTTTAGCATGATATTTTTCATAACGAACCATGGAAACGCACAGTCGTTGGAATATGCCTCTACTAAGAGAGTTATTAAAGAGAGCAATTCTGTCCTCGATAATCGATTCATCTGGATTGTGTACGATCAAATTTACGGGCAGTCGGATTTAGATGATGCTCTCAGTTACCAGCCGGATATGATTTTCCGCGGATGGTTTAAATGGGGGAATTTGGGCGCGGGCTTTAAGAGTAAATCATGGATGCCGCAGCAGGCGAATTCAAAAGGGGCTTATTTCGGCGGCGGAGGCACTTGTTCGGCTCTTTTCTCCGATGAAGTTTCTCCTGACGTATTAGAACGAATCGTTTCCCGAAATCCCAACAATGAGCCTGAATATTTTTCGCACACATCTTCTTCAGGGTGTTACAACGGCGACATCCAGAACACTGAGTATCTCGATTTTGTTCTCCGCTGGGCATACGATCAAATTGACGCCGGCGTCCAATCATTATTTTTGGATGAACCGGATGGTGGAGCATCGTGGTATACAGGTTACGGTGACAATGGCATCGAAGCCTTTCGATTATTCTTAATCGAAAAATACGTTCAGGGTAAAGGGTGGGCGCCCGACGACTCGCGCTGGAATTCCCAATTCGGAATTGACCTGGCTTCAGATTGTCCTGATAGTACTATCAATTCTTTCAATTACCGGCACTATCTCCAGAGGAAAAATTTAAGCGATGCTCCATATATGGATAATAACCAATTAAGATTCGAGTGGGGAGATCCATGGACAACGGCAGATACTACCTACCTCTACCAGCGAAATCATTATGCATGGCAATATCTCACGGCGGCTATTAAAAAATATTGTAATGTAAATGGTAAAAATGTATCAATTGCCAATATCGATTTTCTAATCGAGACTCAATGGAATACCTGGAATGTTATCAACGGACGGCTTGATATTTCAAAAAGTTATGTACGACATTGGCGGGACCGCATCGATTGGGGAATTCAAAATCTCGGACAAAAAGTTCCGCTCATATTATTTCTTGATTGGGGATCGAATATGCCCTTCTTCGATCAAATACCGCTCGAAGACCGAATTCTCTGGCTTCGGATTTATGCAGCGGAACTTTTTGCATCGGGGGGTATTCTTGCCTGGCCGATATCGAGCAACGGCAACTGCTATAGAGCGAGTCAGGAACCGCTCCTTGCAGATACAATTCACACTCTGATTAACTGGTATCGAGAGCATCAAGAGTTTTACACAAATACTGAATGGGTTGGAGATTCGCTTGTCGATCTTCACGGCGAGACAGATCTGGTTACAACAATCATGGAACAACCGGATAGCAATCGACGAATAGTTCATATTATAAATAAACGGGAAGATCAAAATTACCATTTGGTTCCTAGAACTCTTCTGCAAATAACTATCCCATCAGATCTGGAACCTAAATCGATTGAGGAGAGTTCTCCCGATGTTGGTACTCGGAACGTCCTATTCACATGGCGGCCTGAGAAGGATCGAATCGATGTGACTCTAGATAGCCTCGATGCCTATTTAGTTCTGGTGATCGATTATTCATCTACAAATAAAATTAATGATGGTAAAAAAAATCCGGATCAATTTTCTCTTCAACAAAATTATCCTAATCCGTTTAATGGCGGGACGGTGGTATCGTATTCAATTTCACAGAGATCATTCGTTAAATTGAAAGTTTGCGATGTTCTGGGGAGAGAAGTCGAGATTCTTGTGAATGATTATAAAGAACCCGGACAATATAACATTCATTTCAATGCCGGGCATTTGTCCGATGGAATCTATTTTATAATTCTGAAAGCACAAGGTTTTGTCAATGTGAAAAAGTGTGTATATATCAAATAGAAATGCCGCCAACTTATTTGCCCGTTTCGACGAATAACATCGAGTAATTCCTTTAACGAAAATTAATTCATGGTGTGATTGTCCGTTGTAATTGAATTCTTCCTAGATCATCCTTCTAATCCAAATCGCTTAACACATATCGAAATGCACTCCGATTTTTTTGCTGACGTATTATTTTGTATTCGGTTATTTTTTTAATTGAGAACAAGCATCAATGTGAGAAAATAGTCAATGGAAGCTGATTAATGAAAGTAGTTTAAAAATTATCGATTTGCAGTCGAGTGCTTGAGTGTCATTTTTACCTTTGCCTACTGAAGAAATTTGAAGAAAATACAAATTCTAAAATTATCGAATATTTCCCTATCGATTTTTAACTGAAATGGCATGATAAAAGGCGTATTAATGAGGCTATTTCTCTAGCGAGAATTGGCATTGTTTTCGTTTCTAAGCAAATAAAAGGATTACGATGAATAAAAATGAAATCAATATCATCCTGAATGTTTATGATTTTCAATTAGTGGAATGCAATTTTTATTGGGACGTTATGATGAAGTCTACAGCGAAATCAACTCGGTTTTTTTGGGGAGCATGATTTTTTTGAAAGGAGTTAAATCGATATGCAAATCTATAGTGTACAACAAGGACAAAATTTACTGCAATCGTTGAAGTCGGTTCCAAGGATAGAATCCACTCAGGAACAACAACCGGCAGCGAAGAAAGACACAGCTTTCATTTCAGAAGAGGCAAAAGACCTAGAAGCCTTAATGAATGGAAAAACAGTAGAAGAAGAGCAGCAGGAATCGCAAACAGCAAAAGACAGTGAAGCCGCTGCGGATTGTCCAGCAACAGCGGCCAATGAAGCAGCAGCGGCTAGGGACGCAGCAACGTCAGGCTTATTCCAGTAATTATAAAATGATTGAGGTAGTGTTGAAACGAATTGATTATCAAATGGTAAGATCATCTCGATCGTGCAACGATCTGAGGTTTTGTGAAGAGTCGTGTGAGAGAAATAATAAATGGCTTTCTAATCGGTTTTTGAGCAGGTAATATTCTTGATGAAGGAGATTGCCATGAAATCAATTTTGATGTTAATCGTCGCTCTTTCAATGACGGTGTTTTTATTTACTTCATTTGGTCAGGCACCGCCTCACCCATTATTACTTGAAAAAATTAGAAATGGTGAAATTGAAAAACCTTATGCTTTGACGAATATTGAAAAGATCAGAGCACGCGGTGTCGATATGCCATGGAGTTCACCGCATTTGCGAAAGCTGAATGAAATTCAATCGATCAATGAGCCGCAAAGAATGTTTGGGTCTTCCGTTTCGCCTACAGGTTCGTGGAATGCTCTAATGATTCTTGTGCAGTTCTCAGACAAACCGGCTCAAGTCGTTGCGACATCATTTGATAATTTGATTTTTAAAGATTCAACTGGTACGCTAAGAAATTATTATAAACACGCCAGCTATAGTAAGCTTGACATTGTTACTGTCAATCTCCCGAGTTCAATAGGTTGGGTTAAGGCTCCTCAAACATATTCATATTACGTAAATGGTGTAAATGGTTTTGGCTCATACCCGCAAAACGCCCAGAAGCTTGTAGAAGATGCAGTTGCTTTAGCCGCTACGAAGATAGATTTTTCTAAATATGACAACGACGGCGACGGTTATGTTGATGGATTATTTATTGTTCATACTGGTCCCGGTGCGGAGCTTACCGGCAGCAACAACGACATCTGGTCGCATTCTTGGACTACCTCTTCTCCACAATCATATAATGGCGTTCAAATCTATCATTATGCAATGGAGCCTGAATATTGGGTTACTCCCGGCGATATGACCATCGGTGTCTATGCTCACGAATTAGGCCATGCTGCGTTCGGATTACCAGATCTTTACGACACTGATTACAGTTCGACAGGACTTGGTAACTGGAGCATTATGGCAGGTGGGAGCTGGAACGGTTATCTTGGCAGTTCTCCATCCTATCCCGACGCCTGGTGCCGCATCCAAATGGGTTTTGCGATGCCGAAGGTCGTAACGGCGAATGTGCTTTCTCAGGCAATACCGGAAGTAGAGGATAGCGCTAAGATTTTCAAACTTTGGAAGAATGGAACCCCAGGTTCAGAGTATTTTCTTGTTGAAAACAGACAACTAACTTCCTACGATCAATCTCTTCCAAACGGAGGATTATTGATTTATCACGTTGATGATTCGGTTGCGACCAATAATAATGAGTGGTATCCCGGCCATACTTCAAGCGGGCACTACCGTGTTGCACTGGAACAAGCCGATGGTTTATTCAATCTAGAAAAAAATAATAATCGTGGTGACCCGGGCGATTGTTATCCCGGTTCCCAAAATAATACATCGTTCACCAACTCTTCAGTTCCGAATTCACAAAATTATCATTTATCTGCGACTGGCGTAAGTGTAAAAAATATCAGCATCTCTTCTTTCACAATGCATGCTGATCTTGTGGTAATCGCCACCGATACAATACTGAAAGTTGTTTTTCCGAACGGAGGAGAAAAATGGCCGGCAGGCTACACAAAGCAAATCGTCTTGAATGCTCTTAATACGGGAACTCTCAAACTGGAATATACTATAGATAGCGGGGCGACGTGGAATTCGATTGGAGATGTAAATCCATCCATCAGTAAAGTTGCTTCTACTGCCGTATCATCCATGGCATATCGTTCTCCGAAAGTAAAAGACATTCCGGCTATAGATGCTGTATATACCGGCAGTGTTATCGATTGGATAGTTCCTAATTCACCTTCTAAACGATGTAAGGTTCGGGTCACGGATGAATCAAATCAAAAACTCACAGATCAGAGTGACAGCGCATTTACAATTTTTTCACCGCCGGCGGGTCAATTCAGCGTTGAGTTCAATTACAATGCGCTTTCTGTTACAGGCGGTGATGGGAATTTAGGCGTGGTTTTTCTTCCATCAACCAATCAATTCTGGACATCACGTTGGGGATCCAATCTTCTTCATCGCTGGACCGCGCAGGGAACTCTCGTTGATCAATTTTCAATTTCCGGAGTTTCAAACGTCATGGGTATGACGTTCGACGGCACGTACATCTATGCTACATCATCGAGCACCACAATCAGTATCATTGATCCCACTGCTAAAACTCTCAAAGGAACAATAACAGCACCACTCAAGGCACTCTTTATTGCTTATGATCCTACCGCTGATAATGGGAATGGCGGTTTCTGGATTGGGAGTTGGTATTCGAATCTGATTCTCATCAATAGGTCCGGTGTCACACTGCGAACGCTTCCATTCGCGAATCTTGGTTCCTCGGGAAATTCCGGTTTGGCATATGATAGTTATTCATCCGGTGGACCATATCTCTGGCTTGCAAGCCAGGACAATAGCCAACTCATTACTCAAGTTTCTGTAGCAACCGGATCGCCGACCGGAATTCAACATGATATCTTAAGCAATATCGGTTTAGGCAGCAGTGGTTCATATAGCGGCGGCATATTTGTTTCATCAGGCATCGTTTCAGGCAAAGCCACAATCGGTGGAATTTTACAAGGTTATCCCGATAAATTATATGGATACCAACTTTGTGATCTGGCTCCGAATATAACTGTACTTTCTCCAAATGGTGGTGAAGTGTTTCGAGCCGGCAAAAGTAGTACAATTCGCTGGACTTCAGGTTTGGTGTCGAATGTAAAAGTAGAATACACAATAAACAATGGAACAAATTGGAACACAATCTCAGCAAGCACAACAGCAAGCAATTATGCTTTAAGTTGGACAGTCCCTTCCGTTGCATCCACTCAGTGTAAGATAAAAATAAGCGATGCTTCAAACTCTGCATTGTTTGACTTAAGTGATAATCCATTCACGATCACGCTTAAGGCGCCGACAACAGAGACGGAGCCAAATAATACAGCCGCAACGGCGAATAATATGGAATATGGCGATAGTCTTGCAGCATCGATAAGTCCAAAAGGGGATGTGGATTACTACAAATTTACAGCTTCGGCTAAAGATACTGTCGAGATTTATGCGGCTGACGGAAACACGTCCTCTTTAGAAGGGGAATTATTCTTATACAATGCAGCGGGAAATCTTCTTGCATATGATTGGTGGTACACGACTTTAGGTAATCAAAAAATAATATACCCAATATCATCAGCGGGAACTTATTATATTAGATATGCATGCAACTGGGGCAACTTCCCAAATGGTACGCCGAGAAGAGACAGCTTACATAAGTTTACGAATATTTTAGAAAATGTGAAGAATAGTCCCTCACTCGTGAGTTATGATTCAGGAGCTTATTATATAAAGTTGAAAAAGTACACACCTGTCGCTCCAGCGCTTTCGTCATTTGGATTTTACTACATGGATTACAACGCGATAGATTTACGGATAGCGTTATTTCCGAACGGATTGAATACAACCGTTACTCTCGATTACGGCACGACATCGAAATACGGCACTAGTATTCGCGTGACAGAAAGTCCGGTGAATTCACTTGGTGAATATGACCTTTCATGTTTATTAACCACGCTGCAACCAAACACGATTTATCATTTTAGAATTACACTTGCCAACAGTGCGGGAACCACTATTAGCGGCGATTTGGTGCTGCAGACGCCTGCATTACCCGATGGGTTTGTTTTCCAGAACAGTGGTACGAGTTCGTGGCTTTATGGCGTGAGTTTCAGCGATGCGAATAATGGATGTGCTGTAGGGCTTAGTGGAATAATTCTCCGAACGACAAACGGCGGTACAACCTGGACACAACAAACAAGCGGAACGAATTATGATTTGTTTAGTGTGAGTTTCACCGATGCAAATAATGGCTTTGCGGTTGGTGCCAATGGAATACTTTTACACACAACAAATGGCGGTGCAAATTGGACACAACAAGTAAGCGGAACATATTATGAATTGTCTGGTGTATATTTCACAGAAGCAAATAAAGGATGCGCTGTTGGTTATGCCGGAAAAATCCTGCACACAACGAACGGCGGTGCAAACTGGATACAACAAACAAGCGGAACAAATAATGCTTTATGGGGTGTGAGTTTTGCAGATGCAAATAATGGCTGTGCTGTTGGCGATGGTGGAACAATCCTGCGCACGACAAACGGTGGAACAACATGGACACAGCAAGCAAGCGGGACGAGTAATGCCTTATATGGCGTGAGTTTCACTGACGCAAATAATGGATGTGCGGTTGGTACCGGTGGGATAATTCTCCGGACAACGAACGGTGGTACAACATGGGTAAAACAAACAAGTGGAATGTATTATTATTTATATGGGGTGAGTTTCATAGATGCAAATAATGGCTGTGCAGTTGGCGATTATGGAACAATACTCCGAACAACAAACGGTGGAACAACCTGGGTACCACACAATAGTGGCACTACCGCTTTTCTATTAGGATTGAGTTATAAGAACAACAACATTACAATTGTTGGCAGTGATGGAAAAATACTTCGATCGGCACAAAATAATAACCTAACGATGGCAGTGAGTCCGTCCAGTAGTGGTACAACAACACCTGCAGTAGGTGTATATACTTATAATAAAGGAACGGTGGTCAACATTTCCGCTACTCCTGCTTCCGGATATCGGTTTGTAAAGTGGACTGGAGGGGTGGCAGATTCAACCAAAGCATCGACAACAGTGACGGTGAGTACCAATAAAATTGTAACAGCATATTTCCAGAAGACATACACTCTGACGATGGCCGTGAGTCCGGAAGGAGGAGGTACAACGACACCGGCAGTTGGTGTACAAACTTGTGATAGTGGCACAGTGGTCAATATATCTGCGACTCCAGCTGCAGGTTATCGATTTGTAAAATGGATTTGTGGAACAGCAACTTCGACCTTCCAATCAACGAAAACTACGATGAACGCTAACAGGACTTTGACAGCAGTTTTCCTGAAGACATACACTCTGACGATGGCAGTGAGTCCGGTAGGAGGAGGTGCAACGACACCGGCAGTTGGTGTACAAACTTGTGATAGTGGCACAGTGGTCAATATATCTACGACTCCAGCTGCAGGTTATCGATTTGTAAAATGGATTTGTGGAACAGCAACTTCGACCTTCCAATCAACGAAAACTACGATGAACGCTAACAGGACTTTGACAGCAATTTTCCAGAAGACATATACTCTGACGATGGCCGTGAGTCCGGAAGGAGGAGGTACAACGACACCGGCAGTTGGTGTACAAACTTGTGATAGTGGCACAGTGGTCAACATATCTGCGACTCCAGCTGCAGGTTATCGATTTGTAAAATGGATTTGTGGAACAGCAACTTCGACCTTCCAATCAACGAAAACTACGATGAACGCCAACAGGACTTTGACAGCAATTTTCCAGAAGACATACACTCTGACGATGGCAGTGAGTCCGGTAGGAGGAGGTACAACGACACCGGCAGTTGGTGTACAAACTTGTGATAGTGGCACAGTGGTCAATATATCTACGACACCTACTTCCGGATATCAGTTTGTAAAGTGGACTGGAGGAGTAGCAGATTCAACTAAATCATCAACGACAGTTACGGTGAGCGCTAACAAGACTGTAACGGCAGTTTTCGGATTCGTGCTTAAGACAACGATTTATTCTTCCCAGTATGCCGATTGCATTACAATATCACCAAAGAAGGAGGCGTATCTACCAGGAGAGAAAGTTACATTGATTGCTTGTGCGAAAGAAAATTGCACGTTCATCAAGTGGTCGGGAGATGTAAATGACACTAGCCTCCAGATAGAGATTATCATGGATCAAGAGAAGACTGTGAGTGCAGTGTTCGGAAATAAAGGGGACTTAAAGAATCAATCAACGAATAGTTTGCCAAAGGATTTCAGTTTATCACAAAATTATCCAAATCCTTTCAACCCTTCGACTCAAATTTCGTTTGCGCTCCCAGAGGATGCACAAGTAACGCTCGAGATTTACAACATACTCGGCACACGAGTCCGTACGCTTCTGCATGATATACATCTTCGTGCCGGTGTGTGGACAGAAACATGGAATGGTTTGGATGAGTGTGGATATAAAGCAACATCGGGTATGTATTTCTACAGATTTCAAGCTGGATCTTTTATTACGACAAAGAAAATGGTTATGGTGAAATGAGCGCCAAGGTAAACTATTCCTGATCTTGTCAGGTGAAGAGGGAGGGCGCTCTACTCTAAGTCCTGACCGTGGTGAAACTCTGAACGCCACGTAGCAAGGAGTCGGTATGAGACGGGAAACGGTTTCATGCTAAGCGACTCGACAATGTAACCTTAAAGGGTGCTATGCAAACAACCAGGTCGTAACAATATGTGAAGGCACAGGTAGCCTCGTAAAGACAAGTTGAGGTGGACGAGTCCCTATTTTATGGGCGAAGTCATTAACAATTGATCGAGAATAGAGAGAATACGATCATGTGTCACCTCCGGGGTATGAGCGACGACATGGCTGGAAAGAACAGGAATGGGACTTGGGAAGCCCTCGCTGTCCCAGAAGAAAAAGAAAGATGGAGAAGAGCCCTCTTATAAGGAAACGAAAGAGAGGGGAGATGGCAGGGTGGCGGATGGAGTCGTAGTACCGATGAAGACGTGGAAACACGACAGAGGGAAGGGCTCCTGCTGAAAGAAAACTTACAAAGAAACAAAGGAGCGTGTATTGCGTGAGCTACCAAACACAGAGTGGCTTCGGGAGTTTCAGAAGAAGTTGCATGCAAAGGCGAAAGAGGAGCCGAGGTTTCGGTTCTACAGTTTGTACGATAAGACCTATCGTGCAGATGTATTGGCTGAAGCTTATCGCAAGGTGAAAGCCAATGGTGGAGCAAGCGGGGTAGACGGAGAGACCTTCGAGGATATTGAGAAGAAGGGAATCGAAGACTATCTTGCAGAACTTCAGCTTGAGATGAAGGAACGTCGTTATGTGCCGAAACCGGTACGGCGAGTATATATTCCGAAAGCGAATGGAAAGCAACGTCCATTGGGCATACCAACCATTCGTGATCGTGTGATTCAGACAGCGTTCTTGTTTATGCTGGAGCCGATCTTTGAGTCGGATTTTGCCGACTCAAGTTATGGATTCAGGCCGGAGAAGAGCGCGCATGATGCGATACGGGAAATATACAAATATCTGAACTGGGGATGTGTTGAAATTTACGATGTAGATTTGGAGAAATACTTTGACACGGTAGATCACGGCAAACTTATGAAACTTGTAGCCCGACGAATATCGGATGGCGAGATTCTACGAGTAATACATCAGTGGTTAAGCTGTGGCTATGTCGAAGATGGCCAGCATCGCCAGAGTAAACAAGGCACACCTCAGGGAGGAGTTATCAGTCCGTTACTGGCAAATATTTATTTGAATCCAGTAGATCATGCGTTCAAGCGAGAAGGACTTGGAACAATCAGAAATGGTTCCATCCATCTTGTACGGTATGCAGATGACATGATGATTCTGGCACAACGGAATCTGGAAGAGGGTGTAGGTATCCTAAAGCACTATTTGGAGCGGCTGGGATTGCACCTGAACACTGAGAAGACACGCACACTCAAGCTTAATACAGGAATGAGTGTTGACTTCTTAGGATTCCGATTTCATAATGCCAGAAGCAGAAAGACCGGCACTCGTATGATACTGGTGTACCCAAATCCGAAAAGTCAGGAACGCTTCCGTGCTACAGTACGGAAATATGTTCACCATTCAATTCCACTAAGAGTGAAGGAGCAGGTGAATAATCTGAACCGCTATCTATGTGGATGGATGGGATATTTCAGGTTAGGACATGGATCATCGGCATTGCACGATCTGGCGAATTATGTTAATAAACGGATTCGGCATGTTGTTTGGCGACGTAGAGGGAGACGTGGATATGGATGGGGTAAGTTGACGTCGGAATATCTTTATGGTCAACTTGGACTATTCAATGATTACCACGTTGCACGACTTTCACCGTAGTATGTTAAGCTTTCAGGAAAGCCGTATGAGGGAAAACCTCACGTACGGTTTGACGAGGGTTCAATAGGATAACAGGATGATGGCTTGCTTGAGAGGGACACTTTTCCGAAAGGAAAGAAACGGTCGGGGCTCACAGAGTCTGTACATCACTGCACTATTGTCCTACTCTACAATATTCCAACGTTCTATTTAATTGAAATAGTGTTGAAACAAATTGATTGTCAAAAGGAGGATTACGGAATTAATCCTCCTTTTAATTAATTATCATGTTTGTTCATGACAGAATTTACGCGAGCGATCGGAATTCATTTTTCCAAACAATGCATCTTAGTAACTTTCCGTCGCATCGACGGTTATCAAAATATTATTATCCGAAATGTGAATGCTCGTACCTGCAAGTAATCATTTTGATGTTTCATTTGGGTTTTGCCACACATGCAAACTGTAGGAAACGTGAATCAGAAAAAAAACCGAATGTTATCAGATTAAATAATTTGTATTTTAAAGAATGTGTCGGTTTAATGCCTTCTAATATCCGTAACTCATAATCGAGCGATTGGAACATATCTCGTATGCTTCTTTCCGTGAAGAAGCGTAGATGCGTTTTATCAAGAATTCCTGCATTTTCATATTTCCATTGTTTTTTCAAATTCAAATCGACAAGAACAAAAAAAAACCTAACATTTGGAATCGAGCACACTATCACACCGTCAGGTGCAAGTTTTCTTTTTATGGAAATTAAAAGGCTGTAAGGATCGATTAAATGCTCAAGAACATCATTAAACACAATGCAATCAAAAAAACGATCGGGTATTTCTTGAAACATCTCACTCACATCACCAACCAACACTTTGTCAATTCTTTTTCCTGCAAGTACTGCGACTTGCGAATTAAGTTCAATCCCCCAGACTTCCGTATGTAACTGTTGTTTTAATTGCTGGCCGAAGATTCCTTCACCGCAACCTACATCTAATATTTTTCTTGCGTCCCGCGGTACATAAGGCACCATTTCAGGACGAGATTCAGTATAGTAGTTTTCTGATTTATCGGATTGTTCGATTGTGTTATTAAATAATATCATAATTAATACATTACGGAGAAGAGTGGAAAAAAACAAGGTAAAAATAAATAGCGGGATATAAAGTCATCCAGCCTTTGAAATTCACGTAGATAATTTTTAAGTAAAAACCATTTAGTTTTTGCTGAAAAAGTCGATAATATAGAAGTAATTGTGCACTTTGTGGCCAACAGAAAAAACATGGCGTCAGCATTCTTTATATATTAAAGATATATTTTCATTTAATGTTTTAATAATAGTAAATCCGACGCGTTAAAAACTGTAAAACGTTGTCGGAAATTTTCCTTAAATATCATTTATGGAGGTCAATATGGCAGAAGTAAAAGGGAAGTTTATTATGCTGGCCTGCAGTTTAATGGGGGCTTATCCGGAAGCTCAAGCTCAGGCTAATGAGTATTTAAAGAAAGTAACTAACAAAGGTCGAACTGAATTAGAAGAAGAAGGATGGTACGATACAAAAATTTTCGATGAAGTAATGGAACTTTATGCAAAGGCATCTTTGAGCGGTTATAGAGCAATAGTAACATTAGGAAGAAAAGTGTATCCTACTATAAAAAAGACGGCCGGAATACCTGAAAATATTAAAACACCGCTGGACTTTATTAAATTTGAAGCGGAAGGTTTTTTATTAAATCATAAAGGCAGTGATGTAATACCAAGAAAAATAATAAAAGCTGTTGACAAAGAAGTAATTGTGCAAGCGCCGGCTCCTGGATATAATGAAATTTTATATGAAGGCGTATTTTTAGGAATTTTAGAAATGTGTGGCGTAACAACGGGAAAAGTAGAAAACATTGGAAAAAGTACTTTTAAGATAACATGGTAATTGTGCAAACTGCAGAAAACGTGAATCGGAAAAAAACAAGAACTAAATAAAAATTGAGGTTTGCTAAATGTGTTATTATTTGATACTTTAACTTTAAAGTTATTGTTATCAAAAAAGTATGACAAGAAGTATGAATAATTATGATTCCGAAGGCGAACGATAATTCTGCAAAAACAAAAGTTGTGCTTATAACCGGTGCGTTGAGCGATATAGGTCGTGCAATAGCAGAAGAATTCGCTCGTGCAGGCTATGCTATTGCCTTAAATCATCGCAGTAGAGTTGATGAAGCATCCGCGTTTTCAGATTCATTACGAAAAGATTTACCTGCACTCGACACAATTACTTGTCAGGCCGATGTTCGTTCGCGGCCTGAAATTCACAACATGTTTGAAAAGGTATTCCAAACTTTTGGAAGATTGGATGTTCTCGTCAACAACGCCGGGATTAATATTGATAAGCCATTTCTTGATATGACCGATGAAGAATGGGATACGGTGGTTTCGACTATCTTGAGCGGGACTTTCATGTGCTCGCAGGAATTTGCACGACGTTATTCGGGAACGGAAGGCAACATCATCAACATCGGTGCCGTGACTGCTATAAAAGGTCGGAAGAACGGAGCAAATTATTGCAGTGCACGTGCCGGAATACTTGCGCTAACAAAGTGTATGGCTCTTGAATTGGCTCCGCGTATTCGCGTAAACGCCGTGACGCCAGGACGAATAAACACTGATGAATTGAGAACACGATATAATCTCGATGAACCGATGAATCTACAAAGATCTGAACAAGAAATTCCTTTGAAATGTCTTGGGGCGCCAGATGATATCGCGAACATAATACTTTATCTCGTCACTAAAGGGCATTACATCACAGGTCAAAACTTTTTTGTCGACGGCGGCCTTTTTATGAGATGATGATTTTGGCAATTGAAATTACATTCATCCAATAATCCAATAATGATGCGACGTGTTCTATAACATTGCATTTCCCGCTATCTTTTTGTACAATTAATTAAATTCCTGCAATAACTATGCGACTATACTCATTCATTCTTTTGACCTTTACCGGTCTTGTTCCAATTCAGGCCCAACAAGCGCCGGTTTCAATTCGTTCAACCACGAACGGCCATGTTGTTGTTTTATCAAAACCGCTGCAAAAAGCTATCATGTCGTTCGATTCGTTATTCGTGCCGCTTTGTGAAATGGATTTTGAATCGGCAGTCCGGTCAAAAGTTCGTAATAGAACCGATGAATTTTTGTCGTTTTGCACCGGCGATTTTGACGGAAATAATCAAATCGATGCGGCAATTCTTGGGAAGAGCGGCGGCGGAATGCGCCTGCTTGTCGCGCTTCAGACAAAAAAAAATAAATTTCATATTATTAGCATAAAAGAATTTCCATTTTTTGCATCAGGTGAAGAAGATGCGTATATCCAAAAAGTGCTTGGACGATCACTGCTTGGACTGTCCGATCGAAAGACGTTTAATGTGCCGCATGATGCAATTCAACTGATATATTACAAACGCGGATCGGTGTTGTTCTACTGGAAGAAAAACGCTTTCGATCAACTACAACTTACTCAATGATCTCTTAGAGTTCTTAATGCTTAAAATATTATTTACTATTTCAATATTTTTATTTTCATATCATACTACTTATGTGCAGGAAAAAACCGATTCCTTGCTGCGTGAGAGAGCGTTGAAACTTCATCTTTCATCAATTGTCGTCGATACTCATTGTGATGTGACGGAACGGTTGCTGACCGATAAAAAATTCGATATTGGGAAAAGGAATGTTGATGGCCACCTTGATCTGATTCGAATGAAAGAAGGGGGACTGACTGCCGAATTTTTTTCGATTTATATACGGAACGACGATGATAACAATAATCCTTCCGCAATTGCGTTCCGCAGCATCGATACCGTACGAAATGCGATTTCTAGATACCAGGCGCTTGCAGCTATTGCTACTTCTTCAACAGATATCCGGCGCTTGAAGAAGGAAGGCAAGTGTGCTATACTTATGGGGATGGAAAATGGATCGCCTGTTGAATCGCTTCCACTTGTCCAAAAATTTTATGATCTTGGAATTCGTTATATTACATTGACTCATGTTCGCAACAACAAAATATGCGATTCATCGACTGATAAAGATGAAAAGTGGGGCGGATTAAGTCCTTATGGAAAACAGGTGATCGCGGAAATGAACAAGTACGGAATTATGGTAGATGTTTCACATATATCGGATAAGGCTGCGATGCAGGCGATAGCGCTGAGTTCGAAACCGGTCATCGCGTCTCACTCTGCATGCCGTGCTTTGTGCAGGACTCGGCGCAATATTTCCGATTCGTTACTTTTGGCAGTGAAAAAAAATAATGGTGTTGTGATGGTAAATTTTTATCCGGTTTTTTTAGATGCTGCATATAAAGACAAATATAATGAAGCGCAAAAAAAACATACGAACATGAAAATCGATCCGCCTCCTGCATCAAAAATTGTAGATCATATCGAACATGTAATCAATGTTGCAGGAATCGATCATGTTGGTCTTGGCTCTGATTTCGATGGAATCAACGTTGTGCCGGTTGGTATGGAGGATGTGAGCAAACTGCCGTTTATAACATATGAATTGCTCCGGCGCGGACACTCGGAGAGTGAGATAAAAAAAATTCTTGGTGAAAATATACTTCGTGTTATGGAAGCGAATGAAAAGCATTAATGGAGAACTACAATGAATCTCTTCGTGCGTGAAGAAGGACGGACAAGCGGTTTACCTCTAATATTCATACATGGATTTCCATTCAGCCACGCGATGTGGCAACCTCAGGTTGAATATTTTAAAAATAAGTTTAGGATTGTCGCTTACGATGTACGAGGCCACGGCAGCAGCCCGGTCAGCGATGGTCAGTACACGATCGAATATTTTGTCGATGATCTTCTTCAACTTCTCGACGAACTGAAAATAAAACGTGCAGTGCTTGTCGGACTTTCGATGGGCGGTTACATCGCTCTTCGAGCTGTCGAAAGATTTCCGGAACGCATTTGCGCATTGGTATTATGCGATACAAAAAGTGAGCAGGATTCGAACCAGGCGAAAATAAACCGGTTTCGGTTGATAAAGGATGTGAAAGAAAATGGTTCAGGAAAATTCGCACGTGAATTCATCAAAACAGTTTTTGCTCCACTTACATTTATCAATAATGCTGAACTCATCGAAAAAATCCAGGATATCATCGCGCGTAATTCGCCATTCGGACTTGCCGGAACGATGCTTGCTTTAGCTTCAAGAACGGACACAACATCATCCCTGGTTTCAATAAAAGTCCCGACATTAATTATGATTGGTGAACATGATGCTCTAACGCCGCCGGCTGCTGGAAAGGCGATGCAGCAACGAATCCCCCGGTCGGAATTTTATATAATCCCGAATGCGGCTCATTTGAGCAATCTTGAAAATCCTCAGGAATTTAATAAAAGGTTGGGCGATTTCCTCGTAAAAATGAATCCTGAATGATTGATGAAATCGTTTCGGCAAAAAGAATTCGACAAGATATTTGCTTCGGTTAGTTCCTGTCGACTTTGTTCGCGTCTTGTCGCTTGGCGTGAAAAAGTCGCCAGAGAAAAAGTCAAACGCTTCAGCGAATATGATTATTGGGGAAAACCGGTTCCTGCATTTGGCGATCCTGATGCAAGTTTGCTTATCGTGGGATTAGCTCCGGCCGCGCATGGAGGCAACCGGACCGGCCGCATGTTTACCGGCGACCGTAGCGGCGATTGGCTGTATCGCGCATTGTTCAAAGCAGGTTTTACAAATCAACCAATCTCCTCCGATTGTAAAGATGGATTACATCTTAAAAATTGCTTCATCACTGCGATATGCCGTTGTGCGCCGCCGCAAAACAAACTTCTTCCGGATGAAATCAAAAATTGCCGGAAACATTTATTTCGTGAAATTAGATTATTGAAGAATGTTAAAGTTATTGTCGCGCTCGGGAAAGTAGCTTACGATAATGTGTATAACACAATGATAGATTTTCTGAAAAAACAAAACCCGGCAGTTATTCTTCCGAAGAAACCATCATTCAAACATGAAATCGAAATCATGTTGGCTGACGATCTAGTACTGATCGGTTCATTTCACCCGAGTCAACAAAATACCTTCACAGGAAAATTGACGGAGAAAATGCTGGATGCAATCTTTAAACGAGTGAAAAATATTTTATAATCTTTTTAAGGGTAAGTAAAATGGATGCTCGCCATCAATTACAAAATTCAATCGTCTTCATCACCGGCGCCTCCAGCGGTATCGGCGTTTCATGTGCAAAAGCTTTTGCGGCGCTCGGTGCGAATCTTTTATTGTGTGCCCGGCGCGTAGATCGCGTCGATGCTCTTGCCGAAAAATTACGGAAGGAATATTCCATCAAAACACATTCTTTCCAACTCGATGTCAGAAATTTTGAGGAAGTTAAGAAAACTATTGCATCACTTCCCGAGGAATGGAAGAGCATTGATGTGCTGGTTAACAATGCAGGACTGAGCCGCGGCCTGGATAAATTGCAAAGTGGCCTTGTGAGCGATTGGGACGAAATGATCGATACAAATGTAAAAGGTCTACTCTATATTACGCGAACTGTTTTGCCGGGAATGGTCGAAAGAAATCGCGGCCATATCATCAACATCGGTTCGATTGCCGGACACAGTGTTTACCCCGGAGGGAATGTCTATTGCGCCTCGAAGCATGCGGTGAAGGCATTGAGTGAAGGATTGAAAATGGATTTACTCGGCACTTCTGTGCGTGTAAGTTCTATCGACCCGGGTTTGGTGGAAACTGAATTTAGTATCGTTCGTTTTCACGGAGATCGGGATCGAGCTAAAAAAGTGTACGATGGAATGCAGCCGTTGAGTCCAGACGATATTGCCGATGCGGTCGTATACTGTGCCACGCGGCCGCCCCATGTGAATATCAACGAAATTATTTTGATGCCCGTGGCCCAGTCATCAGTATCACTGGTTCATCGAAATCAGTAATTTGGATTGAAGATGTTATGACAAAGAAGAGTCGGCAAATGGAACCCGAGATTGACGAGCTCTCGCCTGAATTTTTATTGATGGCGTATGCAGGCGGTTATTTCCCGATGGCCGATGAAATGAACGGTGAGATAAGGTGGTATTCTCCCGATCCTCGAGGTATATTTGAGTTGGATAAGATTAAAATATCCAGAAGCCTCCGTCAAGTATTAAAAAAAAATATCTTTGAAACCAGATTCGACACGGCATTCGCCGACGTTATACGAATGTGTTCGCGGCGTTCTCAGACGTGGATTTCGGAAGCTATCATCGAGGCGTATGAAAGATTATTTTCTCTCGGATTTGCTCATAGTGTTGAAACATACTGCGATAATATGCTCGTTGGCGGTTTGTACGGTGTTTCTCTTGGCGGCGCTTTTTTTGGTGAATCGATGTTCTCGCTGAAAAGAGATGCGTCAAAGGTAGCGCTTGTTGCACTCGTTGAACGACTTTTCATTCAGGGCTTTACACTACTCGATACTCAGTTTCTTACTCCTCATCTCTCCTCGCTTGGAGCCATCGAAATTTCGAGAGAGGAATATTTACAGCGGCTTCGTGATTCTCTCGAAAAAAGGTGTGTTTTTCGTTAAAATTCTCTATTGTGGAATTCATCACAGCAAATGATATCTCACTTATTTAGTATTTTCACAGAGGAAAAATTATAAAGGGGGATATCATGGTCCAATCAGTTGATTACAGTCTGGAAAGTTTTCTTAAGACTTCGAATTCTCAGAAACAATCATATACTGTTCTATTAGTTGATGACGATCAAGATCTCCGGCGGGTTCTTGGCGGCATTCTGGAAGAAGAAGGATATACCGTTGTCCAAGCGGAAGATGGACAACAAGCGATCACTCTGCTATTTAATGTAACACCCGACTTGATCATTTCCGATATTCAGATGCCTAAGATGGATGGATTTGAATTCTTCAGGCGACTCGAGAGGAATGATAAATGGAGCGGTATACCTGTTATTTTTGTTTCCGGGTACAACGATTTTGAATCATATAAAAAAAGCAAAGAACTCGGTGTCGATGATTTCATTTCAAAGCCGGTCGATATTGTCCTTCTTCTATCGATCATGAAGGGACGGCTTCGCCGTGCGACTCAAATTAAAAACGCAGTCACCAACGAGGTCGATTCCACGAAAAAGAAATTACTCCATCTCTTCTCGCATGAATTGCGCACACCTCTAACCCACATCAAGGGTGTCGCCGATATTTTATTAGACGATACTGTGGTTTTCGATGACGATAGTTTAAAAAAATTTTATGAGATATTGCGAGATGGAACAGATCGTCTGCAAACTTTGATGGAAGAATTTTTAACTGTAGCGCGAATCGAAGCCGGTTATGCTGCAAACGAAGCTCGAAATTTCCGATCACTGATCGATCTTACAAGAATACTCGATGATATCAAACTTTATTATGCTGATAAAGCAATAAAGAAGAAAATAACTTTCATAAAGGAAATTCCGAGTTCGCCGGTATACGTTCTCTCCTGTGAAATACAAATACGAGAAATACTCCGACGGCTCATGGACAATGCCATATTCTATACGCCTAAAGATGGTGTTATTAGAATGCAATTGCAGGGAGAGGGAGGAGAAGTGGAAGTGTCTGTTCGGGACACTGGACCGGGTATCGAGGAATCGGAGCAAGAAAGCATTTTTGAAAAATATTTTCAGAGTGGCCGCAACCAGATCGAACAACAAGGAATTGGTCTCGGTCTTTACATAGCCCGAAGTTTTGCTGAATTTAACGGTGGAAGCCTTACGGTTCAAAGTACGCCTAATGTGGGAAGTCGATTTATATTGCGATTAACGCGATAAGCATTCTCTCGATAGAAAATCTAAACCGCCTTCCCCAGATTTTGTTGCAGGTGAAAAAACTTCACTTTTTATTTTTTTTCTTGACTTACAAAGAATAATTTATTATCATTCGCATATAAAGTTTCAATGTTCAGCTTTATTTGCGTATATATTTTTCTTATTGGGCAACACTATAGGCAGGATTTGTAATGTGGTCAGGATGGCTATCAAGGATGTGGAGAGTTTTTTAGCATCCTAAAATACCTGCCGTAACTATAAAACATAGTATTACTGCCTCTTCAACGAGCCAGATCTTGCTAATGAGCTTGGTAATTATACTTATACAAAGGAGAAGTGTGCGCCTATGAGAGAAAGAAATAGTTTTACCTACTTATTCCTCCGAACAATAGTTTGTGCGGTGTTACTCTCGGCAGTTGCCCTCGGCCAAATTCGGATACAAAAGAGTATTCGAATCAACCCGGGGATATCGACTGATGATGCGCCGCCAACCCGTTTACATTACAACGGTTATCTTCACGATCTGTATGTTGAGTTTACGATTACACCTGCTGACCCCAACTTTCAACCATTATTGTGGTTATGGATGCGTCCCGAATGGACCGATGACTACGGGATGATTATCCCGGGTCAGATGGATGCATGTGAAGAATATAGACCACAGCTTAATACATATGTTGAAGAATACTTAGGCCAAGGATATTTTGCTGTAGCGCCGGAACATGGAGGGGGAAATCCAACAAACTATCCTTATACTCTCTCATGGAGAGCGTTTGTCGATGGTAAAAAAATATACGGTATAGGGATGAATGGCGATAGTCTGATTTGCGATAGACCGGATTTCGATGTTTATTACGTCGATAGCTTAGTCTGTCATAGTTTTTGGAATGTATGTTGGGAATTCTATATTTTTAATTTAAGCACATTCGATAAACCTCTCTCAGAAACAATAACTCAGGGAAAGGTGAATGAGATTAGGTTCGATGGTGAAGTGATCGACCATAGAGTATCAACTCCGCCACCATATTGGTGTCCGATGGTCGATTCGGTAAACGTAACGATAACAAAAGGCGATAAATACGCCCATCTGTGCACGGAGACCGATACTGCATCGCAGATGACCATATTATCATGTCAAGAAACAGTATATCTTGAGGTAGACAGAGACGTACCCGACACGGCCGATAAATATTGTGTGGTTCAAACATCGACAAGAAATTTTACACGAACCGATACGGTTTATTATCTGCCGCACGATACAATTTTCGTTACCTGTGAACCGAAACAGTTATACACAGGTGATACCGCAGTAATTCACATGCATCAGAGATCAGATGGAGTAGTTGACACGAATGAATATTTTGATTCAAGAGAAATTGGTATATTGGGAAATGATTATTACGGGACGTTGCTCGATGAGTGGGGCGATACTGCAACCTATTTTCAAAATGTTACAGGTCAGTTATGGTTCATCGGAGCGCAAGATTTAGATGCCGACAGTGTTTGCGCACAGATACGAGTTGGGCTTGCACCCTCATTGCCGATGTGTTCTGTTGTGCCTATTGGAACTGTACCTAATAGATCCGTTCCTATGGGAATTGTTTCCAAGGGACCTGTCCCTTTGGGAGCTTTACACTCTGGCCCTGTCTTGCTTGGGAAAAAAGGCAAAAACCCAACGCTTGCATTTAGCGGAAAGAAAAAATATAGACAGATAATGAATGAGCTGTTTAAACAGGAAACAAAAAATACCTTCACCGAAGGAACAAAACCGAAGGATGCGGCCATTGTAAAGAGTGTAAAACAAGTTAAGAGAGCAAGACCAGAAAGTCTGATAAAGAAATCGGGGAAGATAAAAGACATTCAATTTCTATATACGCAGGCGGGTTCGGATAGTATACCGGTAAAGAGCGCTGATATATTGCTAGGACAGACGAAGTATTACTGGGCAACAGAAGATCCAGATGACGACAGCAAATTAATTGTTCAAGAAAGTGAAACTGATCCAAGCCAATCTGTTACACCAGGTATTTTGGACGTAAATTTTTCTGTAACGAAAAATGCTAATGATGACAAACTTGGCGTATATTACGAGTATAAGAATGATAAAGGAAACGATTTGGGTAAAAATTGGTTCATCCGAATCATTGGTAGATATTGGGCACCGGCCAAAACATACAAAGCTCATCTTTACGCAACGACATTGGATGGAACACGATCGGGTGATATTAGTATAGAAGTGAAGAAACCGGTAAAACTTTACAATCTAACCTCATCACCACCATGGTACAATGAAGCCTGGAATATAAGAGATGAACGGATTGATATAGATTCTATTTGCATATGGTATGGCGGCAATATCGGAATTCCGCCTCAGGTAATCAAAGGGCAAATGTATCAGGAATCTTATAGAGAAGCTGGAAACTTTTGGCCATGTTATCGATACGAACCATGGGCGGATTATAATTTCGTTCATAATAATGCAAAAGCGAATTCAAAAGCATATATGCGACAACCATTTTGGATTACAGGCGAGGCAGGGAAGATGGGAGAAGGAAAGGTTGTTCCTCTTGATCACAAAAACGTTAAACCTCTCTACTATCCAACCGAACCAATTTCAATTGCAGATTATGCAATTAATAATTGGAGTAAATATGTGAACGCAAATACAATCACGATCATCGGGGACACTGGATTAACAAAACGATTTCGTAAATATTATAATGAATGGCGTGACGCATATTTGGTTCCATTCTCCGGTGAAACGCCATATTCAATTGCAACAATGTTAATTCAACGTGATATACGAAAAACATATACAGATATAGCTCAAACGCGGAAAGCAGCTTCTTTCGGTTTCATTCAGATGCTTTATACAACTGCACTTACACAAGGATATAACGCAGGTAAATCAATTGCGTTAAGTTCAGCGCCAGAGGAATTAAACGATGAGCTTGTAGAAATGCCTCTTTATAAGGCATTCACAGAGAAAAATCTAGGTTTGCGCTTTAGCGGGGATATTCCAGAATCTCAATGGCCTAAAGGATGGGAACAAACCTGGATGGACTCTTTCGTGAACTACAATAATGGAGATGGTTATTCTGCAAGCGTTTTTAAAAATGCCAAAATATTTTATCCTCAATCGAATTAAGGTGAACCATGAAGACGACATCGAATCATATATTCATAATTATTTTATTTTTTTCTTTATTTCAATCACAAATTATTTCGCAAACGAAAAGGCATCGTCCTGGAGATGATGATCCGAATGGCGTTATCGAGGCTCAGGTTATATCTGCAGTGCAAGCCAAGTTCGGATCTGAATACACAGCCGGGATCTCAGTACTTGATTCCATGATAGCTTGGAATGAGAGTACTCATGATGGGGGAGAATTAACTGATCCGTATGGCACATTGAAAGGATGCATATTATTCAGTGTATGGAAAATTAAAGATGACGATGAAGAGCATGGGATCATGGGAATCTTCAAAAATGGTCAGATTCTCTGGTACTCAGATCCAATTTTTAAGGATGGTTGGATTGGTATTTATGCAATCAAAGATATAAATCGAGATGGTAAAGTGGAAATTCTTGTGGATTATACCCCAGGTCGACAACTAATTATGGTAAATCATCTTTGGATAATTAGCTGGGACGGATCGGTAGGTACTATCATCAATCAAACGAGCCCAATTAACGGTAATACAATGATACATGCTGAAGAAAGTTTGTATGACCTCATTGAAAATGACACATCGTCAGCAATGGTTATTCGTAGTTATTGGCCAGGCTCTCATGAGGAAGATTTCTCTGAATATTTCCCAAATAATCAAATCCAGACATATCCATACGTAACCTATAGCTGGAATGGTTCGCAATACGGAGTATGGCCGGATACGAAACAAATTCCGGGAGATGAATTTTTACCGGCAAATCATCTTACTGTTGCAGTAAATTGTGTGGTGAATAATATTCAAGATAGCCTGGCGTTTCAATATTATTGGAGCAACAGTCCAAGCAGTAAACAACGAATGTCGAATTTTAGTTTAGCTGGAGTGCAAAAATCTTTTCTTCCTCTTGATCTTGTCAACTGGTATTTTATTGGTTGGATGCGTGATTTTTCTGTAGCAAGTTGGGAAGTCGAGGGGTTACAAGGTTTTAGTTATAGCTTGCCGGTAGGGAAAAAACAGGTTGGTATTCTTCTTCATGCACAAGCGCTTCCTGAAATTGTAAATTATTATGCTCAAGGTTTTAGATCTTCCCCTGATTTTGGAATTAATAATCCAAACTATAAATCAAGTCTCGAACGAGATCTTTTTAATAATTCATATGTCGGTACCACCATCGGCCCTGTCGATCCACCCAATCCCTTTGTGCCATTAAATTTCTTGGACACCCTCACTTCTTTTACTACTCGCTCTCGGCAACTTGGTTGGATAAAGCAACAGCCTACATCGGATAAATATACAGGATATTTTTCAACCGCAAAAACAGCATTGCAAAAGAATCAAATATCACAAACACGCTCAACTCTCTCGCAGGTACTCCACGACGTCGATGTAGATAGCTCATCAACATTAACCAGTGAAGCGTACGCACTTATAAAGTATAATACAGAGTATCTGCTTGCACATCTGCCCAATACAATATCAGCCTTAGATATGCTCGATACACTGCGCGTGCGGACAGATTGCACAATACCGAATAATACTCCATGCGGCAGAGACTTCAAAGAAGACCTTATAGAAAATATCGCGAAAGCAAAGAAAGAACTCATTGAAAAAGATACAATCGCTTGTGCATTGTATATCAAAATGTATGAGAAACAACTATACGAGAAGTACAATCATAGAAAAGGAAAACCTTGCGTTACAGACGATGAGGATAATTATTTCTATCCTTATGCAGAATCGATTGTAGAACTCATTCTGCCGCTTCCGCCTAGATGCGGCGGCTCGTGCAAAGATAAACTCTTTGATCTGAAGAGTGAAATAGGAAGTTGTACGAAGAAAGGATACTGCAGTAGAGGAGAATTTGAGAATGGAATGGAAGAACAAATCGATAAGGCAGTGAAATGTATCGAGAATAAGGATTCTACAGGTACGGCAACATGTCTCGGGTTATTCGAGCAAGAAGTACAACAGACGTATGAACAGACAAAGAAACGGTACGACGAGAGAAAGTATGTGAAACCTGAAGGATACATTACGTTGTATTACAAAGCGGAATATATACTCGAAGACCTCGAGCATTAAGAAATTGTATGTCCAACTTTGTGATCTTTATAGAAAGCAAAATAACCTTAGTGTCCTTTGTGGTTTTGCTCTTATTAAAAAAACCACAAAGGTCACAAAGTAAAATGTTTAGTCGGAACTAAATAGAAATTGGAGAAATACAAAATGAAATCATATTTAATGATAGCGATGTTTCTGCCGGTGCTTCTAATTGCCGGCGAAACCGAGCAGACGAATATCATTCCATACAATTCAAAGGGAAACGTTGTAGCACTTTCGGTAGAGAACACGTCTAAACTGACGGCGAAGGGAGTTAGTGTTGAAATTCAAAATGTACCGAAATGGATACGGTTTGACTCGACAAAGGTGCAGTTAAGCAGTATTGCAACAAAGAAGTCGAAACAGGCCGAATTTACCTTCTCAGTCGATCGAAGTGCACCGGTCGACAAGGAGCAGAAGATAAAAGCGCTTGTAAAAACGGCCGACGGACAAAAATGGACGACTGAGATATCGATGACGATTTCAGCGCCGAAGGAATATCATCTCTATCAAAATTTTCCGAATCCGTTCAATCCTTCAACAACGATTGCAATCGATTTACCGAAACAAACGAAAATGAAGATTATCATTTACAATATCTTGGGAAGAATAGTGAAGCAGTTGTCAGATGAAACCAAGGAAGCCGGGTACGCTGAGTTTTCATGGGATGGAAGGAACGATCATGGATCGATGGTTGCTTCGGGTATGTATTTCTATCAGGTAATGGCTGGAAGTTATCATGCGGTGAAAAAAATGGTGATGATGAAGTAACGGCATTCGTTGCCTCTGAATTAATGAATATCGTCGGGGCAGGCGCATCACTGCCCCGATCGTGCTATCTAACCTCATAAAAATATTTTCATTATTTCACTATTTTTCTTGACTTGTTTATAAAAATTATTTATCATCCATATAACAGATTTTGTTTTTCTTATTTTTTTACTTGTTTTTTTCTTATTGGGCAACATTATCGGCAGGATTTACGAAGTGGCTAGGATGGCTATCAAGGATGTGGAAAGTTTTTTAACATCCTGAGAAACCTGCCCTAAATATAGAACATAGTATTACTTATACAAAGGAGAAGTGTGCGCCTATGAGAGAAAGAAATAGTTTTACCTGCTTATTCCTCCGGACAATAGTTTATGCGGTGTTACTCTCGGCAGTTGCCCTCGGTCAAATTCGGATACAAAAGAGTATTCGAATCAACCCGGGGATATCAACCGACGATGCACCGCCGACTCGTTTACATTACAACGGTTATCTTCATGATCTGTATGTTGAGTTTACGATTACACCTGCTGATATGGCCTTTCAACCATTATTGTGGTTATGGTGGGCTCCTGAATGGACTGATTATTATGGGGTACCTATTCCGGGTCAGATGGATGCAATTGAAGAATATCGACCGCAGCTTAATACGTATGTTGAAGAATATTTAGGTCAAGGATATTTTGCCGTAGCACCGGAACATGGAGGGGGAAATCCAACAAACTATCCTTATACTCTCTCGGCGAGAGCGTTTGTCGATGGCATAAGAATATGGGGTTTGGGGATGCCCGGCGATAGTCTGATTTGTGATAGTGCGAATTTCGATGTTTATTATGATTATTATGACAATGGTATGCCATGTCATAGTTTTTGGAATGTATGTTGGGAATTCTATATTTTTAATTTAAGCACGTTCGACAAACCTCTAACAGATAGAATAACGCAGGGAAAGGTGAATGATATTAGGTTCGATGGTGAAGTGATCGACCATAGAGTATCAACCCCGCCACCGTATTGGTGTCCTGTAGTCGATCCGGTAACGGCGACAATAATAAAGGGAGATAAATACGCGCATCTGTGCACGGAGACCGATACTGCATCGCAGATAACCGGGTTGGCATATCAAGAAGCATTATATCTTGAGGTAGACAGAGACGTACCCGACACGGCCGATAAATATTGTGTGGTTCAAACATCGACAAGAAATTTCGCACGAACCGATACGGTTTATTATCTGCCGCACGATACACTTTTTGTTACCTGTGAACCGAAACAGTTATACACAGGCGATACGGCTATAATCCATATGCATCAGCGGGTCGATGGCGTTGTTGATACGAATGAGTATTTTCAGTCAAGAGAAATTGGTATATTGGGAAATGATTGTTACGGTACATTGCTCGACGAGTGGGGCGATACTGCAACATATTTTCAAAATGTTACGGGTCAGTTACAGTTCATCGCTGCACAGGATATAGATGCCGACAGTGTATGCGCAAAAATACGAGTAGGATTTGCACCATCACTGCCGATGTGTTCTGTTGTACCTATGGGAACTGTACCTAATAGATCCGTTCCTATGGGAATTGTTTCCAAGGGATCTGTCCCTTTGGGAGCTTTAAACTCTGGTCCTGTCTTGCTTGCAAAAAAAGGCAAAAAACCAACGCTTGCATTTAGCGGAAAGAAAAAATATAGACAGATAATGAATGAGCTGTTTAAACAGGAAACAAAAAATACCTTCACCGAAGGAACAAAGCCGAAGGATGCGGCCATTGTAAAAAGTGTAAAACAAGGTAAGAGAGCAAGACCAGAAAGTTTGATAAAAAAATCGGGTAAGATAAAAGACATTCAATTTCTGTATACGCAGGCAGGTTCGGATAGTATACCGATAAAGAGCCGCGATATACTGCTGGGGAAGACGAAGTATTATTGGGCGACAGAAGATCCAGATGATGACAGTAAATTAATTATTCAAGAAAGTGAAACTGATCCAAGTCAATCGATTCCACCAGGCATAGTGGACGTAAATTTTTCTGTGACGAAAAATGCTAATGATGACAAACTTGGCGTATATTACGAATATAAAAATGATAAAGGAGACGATTTGGGAAGAAACTGGTTCATCAGAATCATTGGTAGATATTGGGCACCGGCCAAAACATACAAAGCTCATCTTTATGCGACGACACTCGATGGAACACGGTCGGGGGATATTGCTATTGAGGTGAAGAAACCGAAAAAACTTGGAACTAATCAATATGCAATAAATTTCGATAATGGAATTGATGTGGAAGGGAATACTTATAGTATTGATAGCCTGTGTATATTTTGGGGTGGGAAATATGGTTTTCCGCCACAGCACATTAAGGCGCAGATTAGCAGTGAATCCGTATATGATGATCAACTGCAGGCTGTATGTCCTGCATATCGTTATGAACCATGGTCGAGATATGGGGAATTTGATCCTGATGTTAGAGCTTTAAATTCTCATTTTCGGGTGACTCTATCACCACGTAGCATGGGTGATGGGGGTAATGTTCCTGAACATGAAAATCTTCGGTATATGTCTTATGTACGAGAAGCTCAATCGGTTTGGTATTTCATTGAACAATATTCAACAATCGTTAATTCTCCTGCTCCCAGTGGCTATTCCCTCTTTGGCCATAGAGATGCGAATGGAAACTTGGTTTTCAGTGATTATACTCTGCCAACACATAAATATCAAGAGATTAGGAATAGAGAATATGCAAGATTGCATTTACAGATTACAACTCAGAATGCGGAAGCAAATCGCAGATCTTGTGAGAGATTTATTACTTATTTCAGAGATGAATATAATAAAGATGATTGGACAGGACTAAATAACAGGCCTGCACAATCTCGAATCGCATCATCATATGGACCTATACAAATAATGTATATAACTGCCCTTCGTCGACATTACCCGACTAACGGAACAGATCTACCGGAGAATCTAAATGTTAATGATACTTTTTTCCCGTTTGCGATGGCTCATTATGTCCGTTTGCTGGATGATCAGATTGGTAGGGGCAATGCCAATACAGTTAATTGGTCCCAAGGATTCGAAGCTCGCTTAATGCAAGTTTATACAGGTTGGAATTCTAAACCAAATTATGCATCAGTAGTTATGCAAGGAGCGAACAATTTTTTACCAGTTAAATAGTTTTGGAGAGAATATTATGAAAAGACTTTGTTTTATTTTTATTATTTCATTGCTCATGAGTTATTCACTTATATGTCAAGAAGGACATTTTATGCCTGGTGAAACTCAGGAATTGCGACAGCAAATCCAAACAGAAATTCATAATCAGATCAGTGCAAATCAGAACCTTGGAATGATTTTAAACGTAGACAGTTGTATAGGTCTTGGGTGGAAGAATGATTATCCGCCAATAGTAGAAGTAAGTAATCCATACGGAACTTTGACGAACTGCATCATATTTGTTACAACTCTACAGGGATATCCGACAGCAACGGATAGTGCGGCGGGTGTCATCGGTATTTTTAAGAATGGGAATATTATTTGGCATTCAGATGGTGCGATTACCGTCAAGCACGACATTTTTAGTGGTGATATCTGGGCTGTAAAAGATATAAATAATGATGGGAAAATAGAGATATTAGTTAATTGGTACGCAGGAATGTCTCCTAATGGATTAGTGAATCTTTGGATTGTTAGCTGGGATGGTACTCAAGGAAAAATAATCAATGATAGAGATGAAAATGGTTTGTCAACAATTCTAACATCAAGTACGTGGGATTTTAATTTAGCAGATGTCGAGGGTGATGGAGTTTGGGAGATTCAAGGAGCGATGGAACCGGAATTTTCATCCGCCGATACTCTTCGAAAAATACCTCAATCGGATTATGCGCTTTATACCTATAGTTGGAATGGGACTTTATATGGCCGATGGCCTAGTACACCACAACCTTTATATGGTGCAAGCTATCCTCGTAATAAGGCACAAGTTGATGTGAATGCTTTAATCCGACAAAATGGAAATACTTTAGAATATGATTATAAAGTACACAGCTTAAATTCGAGTATTCAATTTGTTGAAGAGTTTGCAATTGATAGATTGGTAGATAGTGTAATATTTTTGCCAACGAGAAAATATTGGGAAGGGACATTACCTTGGATCCCAGTTATTGATTGGCAATGCTATGCGATTGAGGGGATCAACTACATTCAACATGGGGAAACAGAACCAAACTTCTCCTTTACTACGGTTGCACCAAACCTATCTAAAATTTTGAAATTTTATTCTTTTGGTCTTAATAAAGGTGTGTCTGATGCAAAGAATGAATCACTTGATAACTCATTTAAAGGATTCACCATTGGTCCCACCGATCCACCTAATCCCTTCGTGCCATTGAATTTTTTGGATACACTTATTTCTTTCACCACTCGCTCCCATGATCTCGGCTGGATAAAACAACAACCGATATCGGATAAATATACCGGATATTTTTCAACCGCAAAAACAGCATTGCAGAAGAACAAAATCTCGCTAACACACTCAACACTCACACAAGCGCTCCACGATGTCGATGTAGACAGCTCATCAACATTAACGAGTGAAGCATACGCACTTATAAAGTATAATACAGAATATCTGCTTGCACATCTGCCCAATACAATATCAGCCCTGGACATGCTCGATACACTGCGAGTGCGGACAGATCGCACAATACCGAACAATACTCCATGCGGCAGAGACTTCAAAGAAGACCTTATAGAAAATATCGCGAAAGCAAAGAAAGAACTCATTGAAAAAGATACAATCGCTTGTGCATTGTATATCAAAATGTATGAAAAACAAATATGCGAGAAGTACAATCATAGAAAAGGAAAACCATGCGTAACAACCGATGAGTATAATTATCTTTATCCTTACGCAGAATCGATTGTAGAATTACTACTGCCGCTTCCACCTAAATGCGGCGGCTCGTGCAAAGATAAACTCTTTGATCTGAAGAGTGAAATAGGAAGATGTACGAAGAAAGGATACTGCAGTAGAGGAGAATTCGAGAACGGAATGGAAGAACAAATCGATAAGGCAGTGAAATGTATCGAGAATAAGGATTCTACAGGTACGGCAACATGTCTCGGGTTATTCGAGCAAGAGGTACAACAGACGTATGAACAGACAAAGAAACGGTACGACGAGAGAAAGTATGTGAAACCTGAAGGATACATTACGTTGTATTACAAAGCGGAATATATACTCGAAGACCTTGAGCACTAAGAAATTGTATGTCCAACTTTGTGATCTTTATAGAAAGCAAAATAACCTTAGTGTCCTTTGTGGTTTTGCTCTTATTAAAAAAATAACCACAAAGGGCACAAAGTAAAATGTTTAGTCGGAACTAAATAGAAATTGGAGAAATACAAAATGAAATCATATTTAATGATAGTGATGTTTCTGCCGGTGCTTCTAATTGCCGGCGAAACCGAGCAGACGAATATCATTCCATACAATTCGAAGGGAAACGTTGTAGCACTTTCGGTAGAGAACACGTCTAAACTGACGGCGAAGGGAGTTAGTGTTGAAATTCAAAATGTACCGAAATGGATACGGTTTGACTCGACAAAGGTGCAGTTAAGCAGTATTGCAACAAAGAAGTCGAAACAGGCCGAATTTACCTTCTCAGTCGATCGAAGTGCACCGGTCGACAAGGAGCAGAAGATAAAAGCGCTTGTAAAAACAGCCGATGGACAAAAGTGGACGACAGAGATATCGGTGACGGTTTCTGCTCCGAAGGAATATCATCTCTATCAAAATTATCCAAATCCGTTTAATCCTTCAACAACAATTGCGATCGATTTACCGAAACAAACAAAGGTGAAGATCGTCATTTACGATATCTTGGGAAGAATAGTGAAGCAATTGTCAGATGAAACCAAGGAAGCCGGATACGCTGAGTTTTCATGGGATGGAAGGAACGATCACGGTTCAACAGTTGCTTCGGGTATGTATTTCTATCAGGTAATGGCTGGAAGTTATCATGCGGTGAAAAAGATGGTGATGATGAAGTAAGTAGGATGTTAAAAAAACAGAGCGAAGATCAGGGATATGAGAAATGTTTCCGCTGTTCGGTTTTCATTCTGCTATTTATATTCTCTTGTTTTCTGTTCGATCTTTCTTTTGCTAATAATCGTATTGTAAAGCCTCTAATCATTTCGATAAGTATTGTAGCCGCTTTCTTTACAATTTAAAACGGAAATTTATCGATCGTTGTCAATAGTGGATAAACCATCGATTTTTTGTAATTATTTTATTACGGCAACAATTTAAGATCACTTTCGCCTTTCCGAAATCTTTCGTATATTCGAAAGTACCAAAGAGGAAATTTATGGAAAAAAATGTAATTCTTGAGACTAATCTGGATGGCCTGAACCTTCTAAAGCGAGGTAAAGTCCGTGACATATATGAAGTCGGCGACTGTCTTCTAATCGTTGCCACCGATCGGCTTTCAGCTTTTGATGTTGTCATGCCTCAAGGAATTCCTTTGAAGGGAAAAGTTTTAACACAAATATCAAAATTTTGGTTTGAACGAACAAAAAATATCATCCCAAATCATTTGCTGTCAATCGATGTCGATGAGTTTCCGAAGGAATGTGCACCGCACAAAGATATTCTGCGCGGCAGGACAATGCTTGTGAAGAAATCCAATCCGCTGGCAATCGAATGCATCGTTCGCGGTTATCTCTCGGGTTCCGGATGGAATGAATACAAGAAAAACCAATCTGTGTGCGGTATTCCGTTACAGCCAAACCTTAAAGAATCCGATCGATTGCCTGAACCAATTTTTACTCCATCCACAAAGGAAGAAGTCGGAACTCACGACGAGAATATTTCATTCGAAAAAGCAGAATCAATTGTCGGCAGTGAAGTTGCTAAAAAAGTTCGCGATACGGCCATCGCAATTTATAAATACGGATCTAAAGTCGCTGAAGCAGTCGGCATTATAATCGCCGATACAAAATTTGAATTTGGATTGGAGAATGACGGCACGATTGTATTGATTGATGAAGTATTGACGCCTGATTCGTCGCGATTCTGGCCGAAAGATAAATATCAGCCGGGAAGAACGCAGGATAGTTTCGACAAACAATTTGTGCGTGATTATCTCCTTTCGATTAATTTCAACAAGCGTCCGCCCGGGCCAATGTTGCCGGAAGAAGTTATTAATAAAACATCCGTACTTTATCAGGAAGCAATCCGCCGAATTACCGGCAAACCAGTCGAATGACACGCCAGTGCCGATAATTTCAATCGGCCTCGCTGATTTTCAATAACGAAGGTTCTGAGCTTATGAAATCGTTTACGATACTTGAACATCCATCCGATGTGGGTATCGAAGCGAGGGGGACGACTTTGGGCGAAGCCTTCGAGTCTGCAGTTGACGGAGCAGTTTCATTAATGATAGATGCATCCGTACTTAAAACAGAAATCAAAATTTCTGCAACGTTCAATGCCGACGACGTGGATGGATTATTGTTTCAATTAATTGGCGAAGTTATTTATCTTCGTGATTCTAAATTTTTCCTGCCGGCTTCAACAATAATTAAAAATTTTTCTGAAACTCATGTTGATGTAGATTTTTCCGGTGAAAGAATCGATCACACAAGGCACAAATTATTAGCCGATGTAAAAGCCATGACCTATCATCAGATGAAAATAGAACGATTTGAAAAAGATTGGAGAATTCGTTTTTTTGTCGATGTATGAAAGGTCAAGGAAGTAGGTTAATAAAGATCAAGACCAAGATTAAGAAAATGGATCGTTAACAAGTAACGGAATGAGAAGAAGGTATGTTGAAAAAAATTGATGATTATCGTTTTCTGATTCCAAGAAATACAAAACAGGGGATGAAGATTGATGGATTGATATATGCTTCGGAATCAATGATCAAACAAATAGAACACGATCTAACTATGGAACAGGTTGCGAACGTGGCGATGCTGCCGGGGTTAGTCGGAAAATCGCTCGCAATGCCGGATGCACATCAGGGTTATGGTTTTCCGATCGGAGGTGTTGCTGCTTCCGACATTGAGCATGGAATTGTTTCGGCCGGCGGTGTTGGTTTCGACATCAATTGCGGCGTCCGATTATTGACGACCGACTATTCATCAGAACTTGTTCGTTCAAACCTTGAAAGACTACTGACCGATTTATTTCATGACATTCCTTGCGGAACCGGACGAAGCGGAATGGCAAAACTTATCAAACAAGAATTGGATGGAGTTCTTCAAGAAGGCGCGCAATGGGCCGTGGCACACGGATTCGGAATTTCTGGCGATGTTGCACATATCGAGGCAAACGGAAGAATCGATGGGGCGGATCCTGCACGCGTCAGCGATCGTGCAAAAGATAGGGGAAAGGGCCAGCTTGGAACACTTGGTTCAGGAAATCACTTTCTTGAAATTCAAATCGTCGATGAAATCTACGATGAAAAAATTGCAGAAGGATTTGGATTGAAAAAAGGACAAATAACGGTGCTCATTCACACAGGATCACGCGGACTTGGTCATCAAGTGTGTACCGATTATCTTGATATTATGCAACAGGGGATGAGAAAATATAAGATTAGTGTGGTGGACAGACAGCTTGCTTGCGTTCCTATTTCATCTTCCGAGGGAAAGGATTATTTAAGCGCAATGGCATGTGCCGCGAACTTCGCATTTTGTAATCGCCAGATGATAACACATTGGACACGTGAAGTTTTTACGAAGGTTTTGGGACCGGGTCAACTTCGTGTAGTGTACGATCTTGCACATAATATTGCCAAGATCGAAGAACATGAAATCGATGGAACCATGAAGAAAGTACTCGTTCATCGCAAAGGTGCTACACGCGCTTTTCCCGCGAATCATCCGGAAATTCCTGTCGACTACCAACCGTTCGGCCAGCCTGTTTTTATTCCCGGAAGCATGGGCACGTGTTCCTATGTTTTGGTCGGTACACAATTGGCGATGAAAGAAACTTTCGGTTCGACATGCCACGGTGCGGGAAGATCAAAGAGCAGGACTGCGGCAAAGAAGGAAATATCTGCCGAAGAATTGTTGCGCGCCTTAAAAGCAAAAGGAATTTCTGTCAAAGGCGCTTCAAAGAGTGGTTTGACGGAAGAAAATCCGGATGCATATAAGGATGTAAGTGAAGTAGTACGTGTTGTGCATGAAGCCGGTATTTCACTCAAAGTGGCAAAGCTTCTCCCCATCGGCGTAATTAAAGGATAGAAGAGTACATGCCTCAATTCACAAGCAATCAGCAGAAAGCATTCGATATCACAGGTCATCGCGCAGTTATTGCGAATGCAGGCTCCGGCAAGACGACGGTTCTCGTGCATAGGTATGTAAATATTGTTCAATTTGGTCATGCTTCAGTTAATGAAGTGGTGGCGCTAACGTTCACCGATAAAGCCGCGGCAGAAATGCGGCATCGTATTGCGGAAACCGTAAACGAGAGGATCAACTCAGTTACTCGTCCGGCAGAACATCAGCGCCTCGAAGAACTTCGCGAACAGCTATCCTCCGCAATTATCGGCACGATCCATTCTTTTTGTTCTCGCTTGCTGCGGGAATATCCTGTCGATGTTCCGGTTGATGAATGGGGTGGCGTCGATCCTTCCTTTACTATCATCGATGGAATTGACAGGCAGGAATTGCTCAACGAAGCATCGCGTGATGTTCTTCAAAAGGTATTGTTAAAATCCTCATTGAAAGAGGAGTTTTCCTCAGTGGTTCGTATGCTCGGACGGCCAGCGGCATTAAAAATTATTGCATCGCTTATTTATAATCGGGAATTGGTTAATCGACTCATCCTCGCTCCCGGAATTGAAAAAGGAGGAATCTACTCTTCTTCCGATGCAGATATTATTTCACAATGGAAAGAGAAGATCCAAAATCACATCCAAATCTTGCTGAGTGATCCACAAATTGAGGATGCATTTCAAACTATTTATCGTCATGCAAAATCTGAACAAAAACAATCCGGCTTCTCGAAATTGGATAACTTCCGACAAGAAAATTCGCCGCTAATATTATCCGAAATCTTTTTCGATTTGTTCGAAGATATTTTTACCGAGAAAAACGAATTAAGAGTCCGGGGTTTTCCAAAGGGAATCGATAGCAAGCAATTTCGATCGGAAATCGATTTTTTGGCAAAGACTGAAAAATATCTTCATCCATTCCGGGAGGGATGGAATACTATTGATGAATCTCACCAGCGATTAGTTCAAACATCACGAACGTTGCTGAGAGTTTATAGTCTTATCGAATCCGAATACAATCGGCGGAAGATGGATACCTCGGCGTTGGATTTTGAAGACCTCCAACTCTTTGCACGAGCGTTGTTGCAAAAACCAGAACTCAGCGATCGAATAGCGCAGCGTTGGAAATTTATTATGGTCGATGAATACCAGGATACGAACCGATTGCAATATGATATTCTTTGTTCATTACTCCGGAACGTCGCCGGTGGAAATCTGTTCATCGTCGGCGATCCCAAACAATCGATCTATCGGTTTCGGCATGCGGAAGTCGAGCTCTTTCAACAAACAATCGATGAAATAGTTCTTAGGCGAGAATCACCCGAGTGCGGAAGTTCCATCACGCTGGCCGAAAGTTTTCGGATGTTGCCGAACTTGGCGGGATTCATTAATTCAGTTTTTGCATCCTGCATGAAAAAAGAAATCAACCCATTCAGCATATCGTACGATCCGATTGTTGTCGCACGAGACAGTAAAGCCGATGGGCGTGTTGAATTTTTACTCGCAGAAGATCTGCGTAACACAGAATCGGATGGTGAAGGCGAAGAAGCGGATAATCGAGGTGCAGTCGATACTTTGTCTTCAACGCAATACGGTGAGGAAGAAAAAATGATCGTACGGCGGATTCTTTCATTGTATGAATCCGGATTTCCAATTCATGATCAAAAATCGGATCAGCCGCATCCATTTCGTTTTATCGATTGCGCAATTCTGCTTCGAAGCCGTTCCTCTCTTCCGCAGTTGGAGCAGGCATTAATCGATCAACATGTTCCTTATGTCGTCAGTAGTGGTGTTGGTTTTTTCCAGACTCAGGAGCTTTACGATGTTTTTAATTACCTTCAATTTATTCTCAACCCACACGACGACACTTCGTTGTGCGGTATTCTGCGATCGCCTTTTTTTAGCTGTTCCGATGCTGCACTGTTTAAAGTGAGTCTCGTCGATGGCGAAGGAGATTTTTGGAGCAGGGCTCGTACGTTCGTAGAGAGGGATGAACAAGAAGATCCGACGCTCACAAGAGCTGTGAGAATACTGGAATCCGACATACGCCGGGCAGGACGTGAACAACTTTCTTCCATGATATTGCGGATACTTGCTCGAACTGGATACAATGGAATTTCCGTTGCATCCCCAAGGTCGGAACAGAACAAAGCCAACATCGGAAAACTGCTCGAGCTGGCTCACACTTTTGAAGCGAAAGGATTTGGGACTATCTATGATTTTGTCGAGCGTCTTCGTGTTCTTATTGCAGAAGAAGAAAAAGAAGGCCAGGCAGCAATCGAAGAATCGGAAGATGCGGTTCGAATCATGACGATTCACGCTGCGAAAGGATTGGAATTCAATGTTGTATTTATACCATATCTTCATAAGAAATTTAGGTACGATTCTTCACCGTATCTTGATCACCAACTTGGCATAGGATTTTCGCTTCCATCGCCAGACAATTTTGATAAAACCGAAGTTCCTCTTTTCACTAAATATTTAGATCAGAGATCCCGATTACACACGGAAGCTGAAGAACAGCGCATTTTTTATGTCGGATGCACGCGGGCAAAAGATGTTCTTATTCTTTCGGCCACGTCCGGAATACGAAAATCGAAATCGACAAGTTGGCTTCAATGGCTGGAACGCGTTTGGCCGGTCAGCGATTCGTCGAACGACGTTCTGCTGCATCGGGAACGATTAACGTTATTGAAGAGGAATACTGACGGAGATCAGCTCGAGGAGAGAGAAATAGAAATTCCATTGTTTCGGTTTGTAGGCCCCGAAAGTATATCGTTGGTTAAAGAGTACGATGATCGATTCCAGAAACATCAGGAGATATCGACGGTTGCTCTTGAAATTATGCCGGGCCAAGAACATGGCGAGTTTTTTTCTGCAACACAGATAAAAACATTTCATGATTGTCCTTTCAGGTATTATCTTCGATCCCGGCTTGGAATGCCTGAACCGCAAATGTTTTTTGATGAAGACAATGATGACGATGAAGTCCACGAACCGCTGTCGGCAACAAAGTACGGTTCACTTGTTCATCGGATACTTCAGGGAATCGTAGGGCATCCGACTGATGAAGAGCTTCAACAGCGAATTCTGAGTGTGTTATCGGAAGAGGGAATACATGATGAAATTCAAACTTTGGATCTTCTCGATCGCTGCACAACGGATATTTCGAAATTCTGTAATTCGTCTTTAGGGAAAAGAATTTTTACGGCCTCAATCGTTCGAACAGAATTTACTCTCTCTGCCCTGATTGACCGGGAGTTCGTAATGGGTACGATTGACCGGCTTGTCCGGATCGACGATAGATGGGAGATTCTCGATTATAAAACCGATTCTGCGGCTTATGCCGATCTTTCAAAAAAATTCTCCGAATATTACTTTCAAATGATCACCTATGCCTACCTTGTTCATCGGTGGACCGGCCAGAAAACAATTCCGGTGACGCTTGTATTTCTTCAGGAGCCGCAAGAACCGATTCAAATTTTCGTCAGCGAAGAACAATTTGGTGATTTTGAGGCAAAAGTTCGATTCATGATCGGGGAAATTCGGGGTGAAAATTTCCGAAAGGAAAGAACTCACTGCCCGCGATGCCCGTATTTTGTTGCCGGCGATTGTATTCATCATGATGCAAACAATTCCAAAATAAATCAAAACCCACTTTAATTTTTTTTCTTGACAAAAACATGCGATATTATTATTTTGAACTTGGTTTATTTCCATCCATCTTGTTTCATACTGGTTATTTGCTTTCTCAATAAGTGTCAACCAAAAGTAATACAATCATAAAAATAATATTCAGAAACAAGGCTAATGATGAAACCAATAATAATTTGTTTAATAATAGTGTCCACTATACTTGTTTTCTTTACCGGTTGCCCGAAAAAGAAAGAGCCTTGCATCACATGTCCACCGATTAGTCCTGATACCACAAGCCACGCATTTAAGTTTCAACAATTCACTTGGGGTGGTGGAGGCGGTTCGTTCTTAAAAGATGTTGCCATTCTAAGTGACACAAATATTTGGGCGGTTGGGGAAATTCAGCTTGTAGAGTACAATTCACTTGGTCGAAGAGATTATTCTCCTTATGGTGCAGTACATTGGAATGGAACAAGTTGGAAACCAATAGAACTGCCAACGAATATTGGACTCACTTATACTCAGTATTTAACTCCAACTGGTATTATAGCCTTTGCCCTCGATGACTTTTGGCTTGCAGATGGAGGTGTTCATAGGTTTAATGGTAGCGAAGTCACGCAATCATATTGGATCAATAAGTTTCCAGGCAATACGGGTATATTAGATGATGGGCAAGACGCTGAGAAATTGTGGGGCATATCAAGCAATAATTTATATGCAGTGGGGAGAAAGGGTGGTATCGCTCGATTTGACGGTTCAAACTGGCAAAAGCTATCAAGCGGGACTCAGTTCGATATTATGGACATTTATGGAGCTACAGACTCGAAAACCGGTGAACTGGAAATTTTAGCTCTCGCAACTCAACTCGATTCAATGCCATCGCAAACACAGCTTCTGCGTATTCAAGGAACATCAGTATCTCTCGTTGCTACACTTCCCAAAGTGTACTTCAGTCTCTGGTTTATTCCTGGAGAAAAATATTATTTAGTCGGTGATGGAATCATATCGACAAATTCGTTAGAAAACCCTATTTGGAATAACATCCCCATTGGAACAATCACACAATTTGAAGCCGGTGGTATTCAAGGAGCAAATCTTAACGATATATTTGTCACGGGTGGTTATCTCGACGTTGCACACTATAACGGTTCGACGTGGTTTGATTATATAAATGAAATTCCAGGGGGATACGGATCATATTCAAGTGTAGCTGTTCGCGGGAATACAATGGTAGCTGTAGGATTGGTGAACCAGAACGCCGTTTTGTTAATGGGAAAACGATAATCACCCAAAGGGGGAGCAAATCTCTTTTAAAAAGAATATTTGTTATTCACAATTTTAAAACAAATTTTTTATAGCAGGATCCCTATGAATGCTGTAGTTCTAATGTATAAAAAAATCTCATAATTCTTATCGGGGATTATTCTTCTTCCGGTGGTCATGATGTTATAAAAAATAAGAATCACCAACCAAATAAAATGCAAAGGAGTCATACCATGGTGCGTTTGATTAAATCTTGTGTGTTGTTTCTATTGATTGCTTTCATCGGAGTGAATCCAGTTTTCTCGCAAGATTCGCTTACAAAGAAAATAATTTCACATATCGAACAATCGGAAAAAGGACGATCGGCTCGTGCTGCTGAGGAAGGAAAACTTCAATATGGGATATACGGAATTGTCCGAGATGCTGAAACGGCAGACAGTTCTGTGGAGATGCGACAAAGATTCAAGAATCGATTAAAAAGTGATATGAATTTAAAAGCTGATTCAAAAGATCGAGTGAGGGTACTTATAGAATTGATTTCCGTAAATGATACTAGTTCTGTAGTTAAATTGATCCGGTCTAATGACGGCGTTATCGAAGAAGTGGGAAACCATGTGCCGTTTATTGTTTGTAAGATTCATCCAAAGAAACTACGAAAATTAGCTTCTTCGCCGTCGGTTGTCAGAATACGACCTTCAGTTGAAGGATATCACAGAGATGTTATCAACGCTGGAGATGATCAACTAAAAGTTGATTCTGCAAGAATTCAATTTATGGTATCAGGTTCCGGTGTTAATGTAGGTGTAATTAGCGATGGAGTAGATAATATAAAAGATGTGGAAAATAATTTTGAATTGCCGAATGTTACAGTTCTTAATGCTGGCAGTGGAAATGAAGGAACAGCTATGTTAGAAATTGTAAATGATTTAGCTCCCAGTGCTAATCTATTTTTTTGTAGCGTTCAAATTACTTATCAAAGTCTTGCAGATGCGATAAAATCATTGAAAGCTAAGCAGTGTAAGATAATTGTTGATGATATTGGTTATCCAGACGAGCCTTATTTTTCAGATGAAGATCCTATATTGGGATCCGCAATTCGTGATTTTATTCAAAATGGTGGTATCTATGTTTCTGCTTCCGGGAATGATAATTTCTCTCCCTCTAATCCGTCTGGTTATGATATGTTTTCAGGTACACTACCAAGTGTTTCCGGACCAGGGAATCTCTTAGTTTTCCCAAGCAATAACACTAGTCTTGATTGTTGGGTGAACGACAGTTGTTACCAAGAGATATATTTTCAATGGGCAACTTCATGGAATCATCCAACCTCAGATTATGATTTATATGTATATGATGACAATGGTCAATGTATTGACTCCAGTCAAAATATGCAGACTCCAACCGGTGACAAGAAACCGATCGAAATGGTTACAATAACCAACGGCTCGAAGAATACTCAGCATTATAACATTGTGATTAAATATGTAGCAGGTGATTTTTCATCAAAAGATTTTAAGCTCATGGAGGCATATCCTGACTGGGGTATGCTAGTGAATTCGTTTACAGACAACAGACATACATATGGCCATGCAGGATATCCAAATGTCATCGGTGTTGCTGCTTATCATGCAGATGATGTTGGTGAACTGGCACCATATAGTTCCGGTGGTCCACTAACAATGTTCTCAACAGTTTTAAACCAATGGACTACTCAAAATACACCGAGCATTACAGCAACTTCGGGTGTACATACATATGTGGGAAGAAGTTTGGGGTACCTTAAGGATCCTTTTACTGGTACATCTGCTGCCGCACCTCATATAGCTGCGATTGCCGCATTATACTTTGAAAAATTTCCCTCCAAAACTCGAGATAATTTTATTGCAGATCTTGAAAGCAGTGCAACATCGATCGGAGGAAAAGCTGGAGATGGCATTTGGGATCAAAGAGCGGGATATGGCAAGGCAAATGCTCTGGCATGTTTCATTCTTGCTAATAGTGGATCAAATCCACCGGTTTATCCACCCGGCACTCCTTATATAGAAGTAAAGAATGTCAGTCCAACTGTAATTCCCCCTGGACAATCCACGGTGATGACAACTGTGACTTTTCAAAATCAATTTGAGTGGCCCCCCTGTGGCATCTTCTATGGGGTTTATTGGAAGGTAGACAACGGGGAATGGGTTACCGATCGATGGGGTCATCCTATTTCAACCGATGGTTTACACACCATTTCTTTTTCTTTAGGTTCTGGTGTCCATATAATCTCATTTAGGCAAGTTGAAGCAAAAACTGCTACGTACACCCCAGTAACTTACTCACTGACGGATACTATTAATATTTCAGAATCGATTGCGATTGATCAAAAATTTTCCAACGGTGTTACTACCGATTCAATAGGTGTATGGGAAAACGGAAACAGCTTTATAAAATATCCCGCGCCGGATACACTTGCAATTAATACTTCATTGAATCCATATCATCTTCTCGGAACTCAAAAAATTGTTTCCGGTCAGAAATATAATTACTGGACAACAACAACAAATCACAATATTGTAACCGACGTCACCAATCCTCAGAGTTTTAATATTCAGACGTCTTTGTCGCCTCTTATTTCTCAACTTAATCAAACAGTTGATAGCACAACTTTTCAGGTAAATTTAATAGATGCGGGTACAAACTATCCGGATCTTGTAGGATTTAAGGATCCATGGTTGATAGATGTTCCCGGGCAATATGGATTGCAAAATGAAGGAATGTCCGCATCATTTAAACCAGTTACTACAGGCGGCAATCCGGTGGGAACGGGTACAAATTACAAAGGATTAATTACGGGACAAGATCCAAGTCTTAATGCACCAGCATATTACTCCGTTCAGGTACCACCCTGTTCTTCTCCCAATTAGTAATCGTGTCTTCTCTTACCCCTATAATAGAAGCAACTTCCTTTTGATACAAGTCGAGTTCCAACCGTTTCTTCTTGAGGTGGTCACCAAGTGAGGCCAGCGTTTTGGGGTATTTTGAGGATTTTGGCCTTTTGGCGATAAGCACGATGTGACTCGTAGTTTGGCAACGCGGCCATGAGCATCTTTTGGAATGACCAATATTAAAGAAAAATGAGTTTTCCATTTTCTTTGTCACAAAATCAATAAGTGACTGCGGTATGTATATATAGAGAGAAGTATGTAGCGAGTTGGGGGATTAATTGGGAGTGAACCCCTTTTTTTATAATCTTTACCTCTGGAAAATTATTGGGCGATGATTTTCATGTTGGAGGAATCTGGATTCGATACTATTTGACGCGAGTATGGTTTGTAGCGATAGGGAGTGAAATTACATTGCGCTGTCTACTTAGCGACAGCGCAATGTTAGTAGTTGATCTAAACTCACTTTTTTCCCTTGACAAAAACATGCGATATTATTATTTTAAACTTGGTTTATTTCCATCCTTCTTGTTTCATACTGATTATTTGCTTTCTCAATAAATGGAATCATACGATTGAATAGTTTGCTTGAATTATAAAAATATTTAAGTCAAAGGAATGATTACAATGAAAACGATACTTCTAAATACATTTATTATCCTATGCACGGCATCTTTCAATATAGCTTGCCACAAAGCAGGACCAACAGAAAACGATAATTCTGGACTCAGTAGAAAAGATTATATCTTCACTATTGATACATTATCGTTTGTTGAAACTGGTCAAACTTATTTAAAATCGATCTGGGGTAGTTCGACAAGTGATGTTTGGGCAGTAGGTCAGAATTCTAACGGTTATGAAAATATATATCATTATAATGGTGTGAAGTGGTCAGCGATCACAGCTTTTCCACCGATGGAATACGGAATGAATTTTCAATGTGTGACCGGATTTGGACCAAACGATATTTATATCGTAGGATTAAAAGATTACTGGTTCCCGCGACCAAATGGTGGGATTTATTACTCAGACAGCGGCCTTATTGTTCATTACAATGGCGCGAGTTGGCAAGTCATGGATACACCGTCGGGTAGTGATGGCTTGTTAAAAATATGGGGTAGTGATCCGTCGAATATATGGGCAGGTGGATATGATGGAACATTGTTGCATTATGACGGAGCCATGTGGCAAAAACAGCCATTTGACACTGTGCAAATCATTACTTCGATATTCGGTTTTGGTACACAACAATTATACTGCATTACTGCAGATGATGGAAGTAAAACCGGAATATACGATACTGCGAAATATTATTTTAGAGAATACTCTCAAGGACAATGGGAGATTAAAGATAGATTACTCTTCACAAATCCACTCTATGCCTATGGTTTTGGACATATGGGCATGTGGGGCACAAGCCCGGATAATTTGTATTCCATAGGATCAAATATTTACAAGAGAATCGGGAATTCGTGGCAGTTCGTGATAGGAATGTATTATTTATATAATGATATCCACGGAACAGCTAACAATAATATTTTTGCAGTTGGCGATCATGGAGCTATCGAACACTACAATGGAAAAGATTGGACTGGTATAAATGATTATGCACAAACAATAGTTAGTTTCATAGGCATCATGCCTTTTGACAAAGAAGTTTTTATTCTAGCCAATTATAATTTACAAAGTTACGTCATCCATGGCAAATTAAAATAATATTAACATATTCAAATATAATTCTACTTAAATTCACCATCCTCTTATCATTTTCCGAAGGGAGCAAACATGAAGCGATTAATACTTTTGATAATTTTAGTTGCGGGAATGCATTTAAATTTGTATTCACATGGATTCGGTGTGCATATGGCGCATGTAACTAGAATTTTGAATTTAAACGATAATTATAGACAAATAATTCAAAACTATGAACCATATTTTCTTTATGGCGCAACGTTTCCCGATATCCAGTATGCGGTGAGTTATAAACAAACATTACAAGAAATTTATAAAAAAGCAGCCAGTTATTGGTTTACTAGTGGAGTTAGAGGTGAAATTAACATGGATCAAATCCCGGATTATCAACCTCAACAATATCCATTTGGTTTTGATACTCATCATGAACAGAATGGTATTAAATTTGCAGAATATATGTTGGAACATTCAAATCAACGATTTCCTGGAGGTTATCATTTGGGAAACGCTGCCGATGCAGGTTCTGATCAAGTGAATCAACAGATTGCATTTGCATTGGGATATTATTCTCACTTATGTGAAGATATTGCATGTCACGATTTCTTGGTACCCAGAATCACCGCACAATTGAATCTAGGTGATTTACAAATAGTGAAAAATGGTATATCGTTTTCAACCGATCCGAATAATCAAATGGAAGCAATAATCGAAGCAATGGATGAATACAATTATGGCGATTATAACCTTGTAAAACAAACGATATATAATGATATTTACGTACAACTAGGTCAGGCTGAACCAGCTGTGCCATTAGTGTTCTATGACAATCAACCATATTCAGATGCTGATTACTTTGGCATGCCAAACCCAATTTTAAATTTCTATTTGACATGTGCGCAAAATTTTCTTGCCGAGAATCCAGATGCAAGAAAAAATGATCCAATCACGATCGATGGACTAATTGAATTAGCACATGTTTTTAGGTTTGCTAATCAATTTTATCCAGAATCTTGTGGTCATGGGAAGCTTGACAATGCACTCGCCAATTGGATTGGTAATCATATAGAAATTAAAGAGGGGTTAAGCATAGGAGTAGATTTAGTAGTTGGATCAGTATTGTCTGACATAATACAGCAAAATATTCCAAGAATAGCTGCTAGATTTTCTAAACCGCAGGTTGACTCTAAGATGGGAACTGATATTCATACCCTAATATCTATTATGCTAAGTGATCTCCCCACAGCAGATAATCTTGTGGCCAATAACCCTGAACAGTTGGATGCCAATGAATATAATAAACTAAAAAACAGTGTTTTGTTTACAAATCCAACGGGATTATTAGAATCGATAATCAATGAAAATATGGATCTTGGAACATATATTTATCGTTGGGTAGGACCTAGTCCACCGGCTCCGGGCAATCCTGATGGTCGTAAATGGTACACTGATTGGTCTCCTTGGCATAATCAATCAATGAGATGGGGCGCTTTATCATCCTTAAATAATCTCATGCCCCAGAATTTGTATTACTCAAATCCAAATATCGGAGTATATGACGCTTATTTTACTTTGAACGGACAAAAAATAACCAGTCCGATTAGTCCTGGATTATTTGCAAATAATCCAGCGGCAAAAATAACAACCGAGTTATATAATACTACTGTTACAAATCCATTGAATATTATATTGCGTGTTAAAAAAGACAATATTGCTAATAATTACGATCTCGATCAAACTGTCGCCACGACAACATTTACAATAAATCAAAACCCACTTTAATTTTTTTTCTTGACAAAAACACGCAATTTTATTATTTTAAAAATGATTAAATTTCACCCGTCTTATTTCGTACTGGTTTCCTGCTTTCTCGATAAATGTCAAACAAAAGTAATACAATCATAAAAATAATATTCAGAATCAAGGCTAATGATGAAACCAATAATAATTTATCTCATGATAATTCCAACCATACTTGTCTTCTTTATCGGTTGTCCAAAGCACAACGAGCCTTGTGTAACTTGTCCGCCGGTTGGAACAGACACAACAAGTCACAACTTCACGTTTCAGACGTTTACCATGGTGGAGATGCAGGATCGTGCGACTTGAATGATGTTGCAATTATAAACGATACGCTTGCTTATGCGGTCGGTGAGATTTATCAAGATGGTTCTGTCTATAATCTTGCAAAATGGAATGGACAGATGTGGCAATTTCTGCAAATACAATTCTTAGATTTTTGCGGCCAAAGCTCAACATACCCTTATCCAGCTAATGCAATATGGGCGTTCAATGAAAATGATGTTTGGATAACCTCTGGTTCGCAAATAGTGTATTGGAACGGACAAAGTCAAACTTCCCCTGCGTGTATTCCCATCTCGATGAATGCATTGTGGGGAGAAAATCAGAATTCCATGTATGCAGTTGGCCATGGAGGAAGTATTGCTCACTACGGCGGTAATAATTGGACGAATATCGAGAGTGGTACGAGTACAAACATTAACGACATCTATGGAGTTCGAAATAAAAATACCGGACACTATGAAATGTATTGTGCTGTAACGGACTACTTCCAACCAAAGGATAAAAAAATCTTGAGAATATCGGAGAACGGAGTGGTTGATTCTATTCCGTGGACAACCGGCAGAGATGTTTTTTCTGTTTGGTCGGCCGATGGTTCATTTCTGTATGCGGCTGGTGAAGGTTTTTTTGAGAATAGTTCGGGAAGCTGGAAAGAGATTAATTACGGCGATAAGGTTTTTACAAATTGTGTTCGCGGCAGTGCGGCAAATAATGTTTTTGTGGATGGGGAATTAGGTATGATTGCTCATTTCAACGGAAAAACGTGGAAGACTTTTTATCCCGTACCATCAGCTTCGTATGGCGGCATTGCAGTTACAAATTCAATGGTTGTTGTTGTAGGTAGGTCGGGAAATCAAGGTGTTGCTGTTATCGGTAGAATAAGCTCATCACAAAAAAAAGTTTCGGAGGTTTCATGAAACCAACAATGATTTACCTCATGATAATTCCAACCATACTTGTCTTCTTTACCGGTTGTCCAAAGCACAACGAGCCTTGTGTAACTTGTCCGCCGGTTGGAACAGACACCACAAGCCACAACTTCACGTTTCAGACGTTTACCTTTGGTGGAGATGCAGGATCGTGCGACTTAAATGATGTTGCAATAATTAACGATACGCTTGCTTATGCTGTCGGTTCAATATACTTAAATGATTCAACGACGGGGCAGCCGGATCCGCAGCCCTATAATTTTGCGGTGTGGGATGGAAAGGTATGGAAAATTCAAAAGATTCCATACTACTATCAAGGGCAACCATTCTATGGACCTATTTATTCGCTCTGGGCTTTCAATGCCAATGATATTCTGGTTTGGTATTGGAAACATGATCCATTACAATGGTCAAACATTCAATTCAGTTGAATTACCATCATCAGTTTGGGGTCCACACAGAATTAACGCAATATGGGGACTATCGAACCAAAATTTTTACATCATTGGCGACGGTGGATCAATTGCTCATTACGCCAATGGTAATTGGACGAAGATCGAGAGTGGTACGAGTACAAACATTAATGACATTTATGGAGTTCGAAATAAAAATACCGGACACTATGAAATGTATTGTGCTGTAACGGACTACTTCCAACCAAAGGATAAAAAAATCTTAAGAATATCGGAGAACGGAGAGGTTGATTCTATTCCATGGACAACCGGTAGAGACGTTTTTTCTGTTTGGTCGGCCGATGGTTCGTTTCTGTATGCTTGTGGCGAAGGATTATTCGAGAATAGTTCAGGAAGCTGGAAAGAGATCGATTACGGCGCAAGAGTATATACAAATTATATTCGCGGCAGCGCCGCAAATAATGTTTTTGTGGATGGCGATTTAGGAATGATTGCTCATTTCAACGGAAAAACGTGGAAGACCTTTTATCCCGTCCCATCGGTATCGTATGGCGGTATGGCGGTTACAAATTCGATGGTAATTGTTGTAGGCAGGTCGGGAAATCAGGGTGTTGTTGTTATTGGCAAAATTATCTCATCAAAAAACTAAATTACGGAGACGTCATGAAACTTTTTAGAATCTTTCCAATTGTTTTTTTGTTCTTGTCTCAACAATTGCCCTTGTCGGCACAACATCATGAAGGGCAAATACTAATCCCTACAAATGCTTTTACGAGAGTCGGTGAACCGATCGTATATCGTCAGCGAAAGGCGCTTGGGAAGCCTGCCCTCGCTACGATCACTATCAATCAATGGACAGGAAATCCACCTGACTCTGCAAAAATAGCTGTTCAAAAAGCAGTCGATATATGGTCTCATCTAATAAGTTCAAGTCAAACTATAAAAATTAATGCGCACTGGACGATATTTCAGGATACTACAGAAAAAAGGAGGATTCTTGCATGGGCAGTACCCGATAGCAGCTTTGAATTAGATTTAGGCGTAAAAGGAAAACTATGGTATACTGTTGCTCTCGCAGAAATGTTAAGTGGCCAGAATCTCAACGGTAACAATGCAGAGATAGATATAACCATCAATGCGGAACAATCGTGGTATTATGGAACCGATGGAAATACACCGGCAAACACTGTCGATCTCGAAACTGTAATTTTACATGAGCTTGTTCATGGATTCGGATTCACTGGTTCAGCAGATTATAGAGCAGACACGACAAATGTTAATGGTTATTACATAATAAAAAATCAAGGACTTTGGGAGGCTAATCAGGACATCCTTGGCCAATATATTTATGATAATTACATGGTAGACGATAAAGGAACGTCGCTTGCAGATGAAGTATATCATTATACAAACGCACTCGGCGATGCTTTTGTCAGCGACAAACTTTTTTTTGATGGATCAAAAGCATTTTGGATAAAAAATTCAAGACCGAAATTATATGCACCTACGGCATGGGAAGAAGGTTCAAGCTTGTATCATTTAGATCAAAAAACATATGATTATTCGGTAGATAAAGAAAATAGTTTGATGACACCGTATAGGTACTATGCACAATCAATCCATTCACCGGGTCCACTAACACTCGCAATGCTTGAAGATCTGGGGTGGATAAATGCCGGCCGCATAATAGCTATAAGTTCTCCATTAGGCGGTTCCATATTTCAAAAAGGAGCTTTGATAAATGTTCAATGGACTGATAATAAAAGTGGCAATGTCAACGTGAATTTAGTTGTTCGAAATTTATCCGGAGGATATGAGATGACTGCTTCAGGTGGACAGGCTTTTAGCAATATCGGATCAAATTCGTACAGCTTTTCAATTTCAAATGCTCTTGCCGACGGGCGATATAAAATACAAATAGAAGATGGATATGATCAGGGGATTATTTATGGTGAGAGTAATGAATTTATAATAACCGGTTCATCAACTGGACCGGGAGAACAAATTGTCGGCAAACCGACATTTGATCCTTTGCCGGGTAATTATCCTAAGGGACAACAACTTTCAGTACAAATTTCTTCTTCAACACAAGACGCCGATATTTATTATACACTTGATGGTACCGATCCAAATATTTCATCAACGCGGCAAAAATATACTGGTGGAATTCCTGTCTCAAGTGATATGGTGATTATCGCGATGGCACAAGAGGCTAATTGTATTACAAGTGATACGGCAGTTGCACGATATACTTTTGGTAGATATATTGCACCGCCTATAGTAAATCCGCCAAGCGGTAAATATGTGGAGGGTACACCGATTGTGCTATCTATGCCCTCCTCCAACCCTTCCGGCACTTATTGTTGTGCAACTATGAATAGTTTGACTATCAACGGCAAGACCGGATTTCCTTCCGACCCTAATAGTAATTATGCGCCTCCCTGGAATTATCCATCTACACCAATGTGGAGAGATACTATTTGGATTAAATTCCGAAATTATTCCCCCGCGGATGATAAGTGGAGTGACGTTGTTTCTCGAAAATATTTTATAGTCAGCGGTCTAAGAATCGATCAGGTTGACAAAGATCAAACTCCTTTTGGAGGATGGGCAGAGCGTGAAGGCAACATCTGGATGGTGAATACACTCCCGAACGCTTCAGTTGTGCCCCCGCCGCGCGATACCATATATCAATTACTTGCTCAACAAGATTTTAAAAAAAATACGACGCAGAAATATCATTGGTGGGATAGGAAGGCAGGAGGCAATTCCTCGACATACCTTCTTAATCATGCTGATATTCCTGTTAAATCTGCAGACTATGGAAATTCAATTTTGGCGGAATTCCTTCAAGCTGAAAATGCGACAGTACAATCTCAATTAATTGAAGCTTCTAATGTTGTCGGTGGTACTCTTCAATTTGCCGACCCATGGTTGAATGATTCAACCGATCAATATAGCACACCCATAAATAGAGGCATAGGAGCTAACTGCAATTCTGTTGTAGACTCAGCCAATAATGTCGGTATAAATACTAAATACAAAGGTGTACACTTGAATCAAAGTGGTCTAAATGCTGGATGGGCACCCCCTTACTACTCCGTCTCTGCGCCACAAACACAGTCAATTGGTAATTTTACCGGCTACTTTATGGGTTGGACCGGAACGAATGTAGCATTTCAAAATGCGGGCGCATTACAAACAGCTGTGGTTTTCCAGGCGCCAAATGCAGTTGCTGCTGCGCAATACAAAGGGCATCTTTGCAGCAATACATCCCAGGCTACCGCTAACAACAGCAGCCGCAATGTCGCGTATAGTTCCAATAGCTCTGTTACTCATGCCGTTTATTGTTCCACCGGGAGTATCTGGTACGTGCGGAATGTAGGAGGAACAGGTTGGAGCAATGAAATAAAACTTGGAGATGGAAAAAATCCATCAATCGCAATTACTACTCCTCCTACTTCATCGATCTCTTATGCTAATGCAATCGTACATGTCGTATGGGAGCAGAATGGCAGAGTATATTATCGAAGATCAATAAATGATGGAGTGACCTGGGATTCCACATTGAGTTTTCAAGGTAAAGAAGCGAGTGGATACGACGCAACACCCATTGTCATAGGTAAATATGAAGTCATGGTCATCTGGCGTTACGGCAGTCAGGATAATGGTGGAGGCTTGTACGCATGTGTCGAACCTGCAGGTTTAAACATTCGAGGAGCTATTTCCGTTACAAACTGTAAGACACATTCACCTTCCGGTGTAGAACAAAATTGGCATTATGATCCAAACCAAATTCCTCCCGATCTTGGTTTAAATCATTTTTTCCATGTTGCATACGCAACCGATACTGCAATCATATATGATAATCTCGATGTATGTACGTCGCCTCCTTCAATCTTTTCAACTTGTAAAATTTCCATTTCACCATCACCGGCCACTGGAAATACCAATCCATCTATAGCATGCGATTTGGCAGACACAAGCTCAAGAAAGGTTGGTATAGCATGGGAGAACTCAACAAATCACAGGGTGTATTATAGAGAATCGGCAAATGATGGGAAGACGTGGGGTAGTACGGTGAAAGAGTTTACATACGGCACATATCAATTATCGCATCCTTCGATAGCCTTCGATTTAATTGGTGAGTATCTTTTATTTCAATGCAGCGATCACATAGGCGAGACTATTAAAAATCTTAGCGGTGGAAGTTGGTCGCCGGTAACTAGTCTTGGCGCTGGAACAGGAGCAAGCTTATCACCATTTACAGATGATTCACCAACTGCAGTGTGGACAACCGGTACAGCAGCGCCGTACTCGATTAATTTTAATAGACTTTCTACATTGCCTGCTCCGGCGCTCACTTCGCCTGCTGACGGCAAAATAAATTGTCCGACGACGCAAACACTCAATTGGGCAAGCGTAACGGGCGGAACATCATACCATGTGCAGGTTTCGTCAGATCCGTCGTTTAATACTTCATTTATCGTTAAGGACACCATCGTTGTATCGGCACTTTCATTAAATGTTTCCGGTATGCAAAATGGCAAAAAATATTTCTGGCATGTGAGAACAATTAATTCTACAGATTCCAGCGCATGGTCGGATGTTAGATCAATAACCACCAATCTTCCGGTTCCGGTACTTGCATCGCCATCAAACAAATCAAAAAATATTGCTCTTGCAACGACGTTCAAATGGAAACCGATAAGCGGAACAAGCTTTTACCAAATTCAGATTTCATTGGATTCACTTTTTGGTAGACTTGTGTTCGATTCTTCATTTATAAAAGATACTTCAAAGCAAGTCACAGGATTATTAAACGACTCAACCTATTACTGGCGAGTCCGTGGATTTTCGGCCAAGGATACCACTATCATTGCTACCAGCAATTGGTCAAAGTTTTTCTCGTTCACTACTGTTCCGCCTGTTCCATCAGTACCTGTTTTACTTACGCCGATCGATTCGATGGATCAAGTTTCGCTTTCCTGCACATTCATATGGAATCAATGTGATAGATCGCAATCGTATATGCTTCAACTTGCGCGCAATACTTTGTTCGATTCGACTTCACGTATGAAACAGTACACACTAAATACTCCGGATACTTCGAAGCCGGTTACCGGATTATCGTACGACACGCTCTATTACTGGCGGGTTAAAGCCTCAAACACAGGAGGTTCCAGTGATTGGTCTAAAACATTTTTATTCCGGACTTTGGATAAGCCACCCAAGGCGCCTATTACTATCTCTCCGAATTTTGAGTCGAATATGTCTTCTCCAGTTACATTGGTTTGGCATAAAACTGACAGCGCACTTACTTATCAAGTACAGTTATCCACTGCGAAAACATTTGACTCTACTGCTTCTGGATTCGTTAATGTCTTAACAGCAGATACGACTCGGATAATTAAGAATCTTGCGGACAGTACACAATACTACTGGCGCGTGCGAGGAAAGAATCTTGGGGGATTTGGCGCATGGTCAACTATCTGTACCTTCATGACAAAACCACCCGTACCGACTAATCAACCGGTTTTGTTATCGCCAGTAGACAGTAGCATTCATATTGTGAGTCCGGTTGTATTTAGATGGATACGACCACGCGGAGCAACCTCATGTCGATTAATGTATAGCACAGATTCTACATTTACGTTGATAACACCGAAAGTAATCTCTTATTCCAAAGCCGACACCTCAAAGCCTTTGTCCCTAAGCCCAAATGTATATTACTACTGGAGAGTGAAGGGGATTAATGGAGGTGGTGAAGGACCCTGGTCCGACGCATTCCGATTCAAGACGGCCCCAACTAAACCGCCAACTCGAGTAGTTTTAGTATCTCCGATCAACAAAGCTATTCAAGTTTCTGTTTCACCTTCGTTCGTGTGGCGAACAACATATAGTGCTGAGAGTTACCAACTGCAATTGAGTTTAAACTCCTTATTCGACTCTACGGCCGCTGGATTTATAAATGTTTTAACATCCGACACGACGCAGAAGATCACGGGTCTTGCCGAAGCCACGCGATATTGCTGGCGGGCGAGAGCCATTAATTTTGTGGGAGCCGGGCAGTGGTCTCTTGTTCGATTATTTACAACAGGTTCGTTATTACGGGCACCGGTTTTATCATCACCACCAAATGATACAAATGATTTATATTTACCCATAACATTGAATTGGAATCACGTTAACGGAGCAACATATTACAATGTCGCTGTAGCAACAGATTCGTTGTTGACCGATATTGTTTACAACAATTTCTATGTTACGGATACATCTGTTGTTGCCGATGGACTGAAATACAACACAACATATTATTGGAGCGTATGGGCATCGAACGAGATAATTTTTGTTTGTGATATGAAACCAGGAGACAAACAAAATCGAACAGCACCATTGAGCAAGCGAGACTTAAAAGGAAATAGTGGTAAGATTCAAGGGACAATGCCAAAAACGATGGATGACAATAGTATTATGCAGTCGGCAGTCTGGTCGTTTACGACTGCAAATCCTGTACTTTCTCCTCCAAATCTGTCGTATCCTGCTGATCAAAGTGTTGGTCCTACGGAACCAATAATTCTGAGTTGGGATCCGGTTCAATATGCCTTTTCGTACAAATTTATCGTAGCAACAGATCCGTCGTTGACCAACGAAGTATATTCTAGTAATACATCTTCAACAGAATTCCAATTACCTGCGTTGAGTTATAATACAACTTATTATTGGAGCGTATGGGCATCATTCGATGAAATCTCATCTGAATTTTATGTTATAAAACCGGGAGACAAACCAAAACTTTTGCCTCAACCTATTTCATTAAATGTGAAAGAGTTGGGCGCAAATATAAATTCTCATAGACACACAAAGGTGAAACTCATGGGGAGCGGTGATGTACAATCCGCAGTTTGGTCATTTACCACAACTTCAACACCACCCAACGCGCCGATCCTCGTGTCGCCCCTCGACAGTGCAACAAATGTATCCGTGAATCCGACATTGAGCTGGAATCCAGATAGTGGAGCAACATCGTATAATGTAATCGTAGCTACAGATTCTACATTAACGAATCCTGTTTATGCAAATTCGGGCATAACGACTGACTCTGTTAGTGTTGATGGGCTGGAGAATAACACCTCATATTACTGGAATGTCTCAGCAATAATCGACACGACAACTGCTCAGGGAATGATGGCGATGACGAAGTACAACAAGGTCAAGGATAAAAAACAATCAATACCTAAAATTTCATTGAGTGTGCATGAGTCAATTAAGAAAAAGAGTTCCAATACCGGAGGGAAGGCAAAGATTGCAGGATTAATAAATTCGACTTCACCAGTATGGAGATTCAACACTGTTTCGGGTTTATCTAAGAAGCGAAGCTTGGCATCTTTAGGATCGATAATTCCGGAAAAGTATTCATTGCTGCAAAATTATCCTAATCCGGGAAATCCATCAACTCAAATCAGATTCGATATTCCCGAAGCTACAAAAGTGAGGCTTACTGTTTATGATGTTCTTGGTAGAATCGTGAAAGTGCTCATGGATAGAGACTTAAAGGCTGGATCTTATGTGATTACATGGGATGGGAGAGATGAGCAAAACCACCATGTAGCCACCGGATTATATTTCTACCAAATGTGCACGAATAAATTCAATAACTCAAAAAAATTATTGATGATAAAATAGTATCAGCAGCAAAAGATGGTAAACACAGGGGCAGTCGAAAGGCTGCCCCTGTATTAATAACTCAATTTGTGGAGAAAAATTTCGATCCATATTTTAATTTTCATTTTTGTCTCATTCTTCCCTTTCTCTACCTTGCTCAGCGAGGTTGAATCGATCCTTATCATTTTGGCGAATTCCGATTGTCTTAAGCCCAATGAAAATGCGTTAGGCAGTCATCCAGCCGTGGCAGAAACAGTGGCGATCGGATTATCGCAGGAAGTCAAAGGAAATGTCATCTTTGCGTATGTGATATGCGCCTATCTATTTTCCAGCAGATAATCAGGAAAATCTTTTTCAATTCCAAAAAACCACTTGAATTTTTGTGATATTACGCCTACGTTATATAGACTAGGCCTTTTTATAAGAAACTAAGGCTCCTGATATTAAGGGAACCTGTGCTTTGTTGTGATGGAAAGGTCTGATAAGTGGAGCAGCGAATCAAATAAGACTCGGTGAATTCGTTTTATGGCGGGAAAATTAATTGCACATTTTACGGTGATTGCCGAGGCGGAGGATAAACCCTTCGGCCGTGTTGTTAAGGCAATCGATACGCGGACAAATAAAATTGTTTTACTCCGGTATCCGCCGCGTGAAGTTACTTCTCGAAAAGGAGAATGGAAAAAATTTACCGAAGAATTTACAGTCGTTTCTAAAATTAAACATCCATCGTTATGCGAAGTATACGAGCTTGGTGAAATAAACGGTGAAGCATACTACACCTCCGAATACGTCGAAGGAGCAGATGTAAAGAGTATTGTGCGTGTTGAACTACCCGATCTCAATGTTTCTTTACCTGTCATCGCTCGTGCGTTTGAGGCTCTCGACCAGTTGCATCAGAATAATATTTTTCTCGGCTCTCTCCGTTCCGATCATATTATGATTACGAACGAGGGCAAGATCAAAATGAGAGATGTTCTGTTGTCTCGCATTAAACAAATTGTTTCTTACAAGAGTGAGGCTGAACAGTGTATTGCTCTTTCGTACGTTGCCCCGGAAATACTTCGAAAAGATCCGCCGAATGAGCAAAGCGACATTTATTCAGCCGGCGTCATCTTATTTGAATTGCTGACCGGACATCTTCCTTTTACAGGTTCCACACTTACAAATATTATCTATGAAATTCTTCAAAAGGAAGCTCCACTCGTTACCAGTCGTATGCCAAACATTCCGGAGGAACTAAGCCTTCTGACTAAACATTGTTTGGCTAAGGCGAGCACACGGCGTTACAAGCACGCTATTGATACACTCACGGAAATCCGACGAATCATGACCGCCAAAAATATGTTGCGGGATGAAGAAGTGCAGCAAAATCCAAAACGGATGGGCGAGTTGGTTTCCAACATTCAGCAACGTCTTGAACTGATAGATAGCTTCCCCACGCTTGAATCCGGAGGCGCCTTTACAGAAAAGGGAATACTGAGCGATGATGTCATCCGAAAGGCGGAAGAAGAAGCTCGCCACGAAGCATCAATGGATGCCAAGGTTCCCAAACCGGTTTTGCCTCCAACTCCTGCACAGCGGCCTACTCCTTCACCAAGACCTACTCCTGCACCACGATCTACTCCGACACCGAAAGTAGAATCGGAAAATATTCGTCAGCCTGAACCTGTGAAAACCAAAATGCCCCCGCTTGGTGATAAACCTCATTTACCTACAGTCGAAGAATTTATCGTTCCCCCCATCAGTGAAGAAGAAACTGAAGAGCGCAAACTCTCCAGTATCATGTTTACTGATATCCGAGGGTTCTCGAAGAAAATGGGAGAGAACGAAGCAATAGCGATGCGTGTATTGCAGATGCATAACTCGATCATGGAATCTCTTTTCGGAAAGTACAGTGGGAAAGTGATAAAATCCATCGGTGACGCTTTCATGGTCGATTTTTCCAGTTCGGTCAACGCTGTGAAATGTGCAGTCGAGGCTCAAGAAAAATTATGGGCATACAATCGTCAGCAAACGACAGAACTGGAACGTGTTTTTGTTCGCATCGGCATTCACATGGGCGATGTTGTAATTAAGGGAAATGATATTTTTGGAGATGCAGTCAACATAGCTGCGCGTATAGAATCCACTACCGAAGCAGGTCGTATTTGCCTGACTGAGGATGTGTACCAGCAAGTTCGAAATAAAATGAATCTCGATGCGATGTATCTCGGACGCCGGCAGTTGAAGAATATTACCGAACCTGTAGACGTTTATCAAATCATGCTCGACACCATTCCCGAAACGCTTCCTTCACCCGATGAGTTGAGATATGCACGGCAACGAGAGGAAGAAGAACGCCAGCGCCTCAAGGAAGAACGCCTGCGTAAGGAAGAAGAAGCTCGCAGGAACCAGCTAGAAATGGAACGGCGTCGAAAAGAGTTTGAAGAACAGAAAAAAGTCGAAGCTGAACTGAGCCGGCGGAGAAAAGAAGAAGAGAGACGTCGTAAGGAACAAGAATCACGAAGGCAGCAGGAAGAACAAGAACGCCTTGCTGCAGTCAGGCGCTCTATCGCAACCTGTCTGAAGGCTGCGAACGACTATCTTGAAGCCGAACAATTTGACAAGGCCGCTGAAGAAATTCAACGTGCGTATAAACTCGAACCCGGCAACGAAGATATACAGTTGATGGCGAACCGGCTTCGTCTCGCGCAGGAACGGTTTCGACTTCGGGAAGAAGCCGATGCACGCCGTGAAGAAGAAGAGCGATTGCGCCGTGAAGCGGAAGAAGCTCGCCGACGAGCAGAGGATGAAGCCACACGTATGGCTCAGGAAGAGGAACGCCGACGAAAAGAAGAACTTGAAAGACGGGAAGCCCAGCTTAAAAAAATCGCCGAATATCTTGAAAAAGGAGAATTATATCTTCACGAAGGAAATATCGATAAAGCAAAAAATGAACTTTCACGTATTTATATTTTAGATTCGAATAATGCAGCAGCCAGGATTTTTGAAGGAAAGATCAAAGATTACGAAACTCAACTCGCACGGGTGCGCGAAGAACAGGAACTCCAGCGAAAAACGGAGGAAGAGGAACGCCGTCGTAAAATCGAACGCGAGAATCAAATTCAACTCCTTCTCGGCAGGGCGGAAGAGCGTTTAAGAAAACTACAGTACGACGAAGCGCTCGATGAGGTCGTGCGCGTATTCGCTATAGATCCGAGTAATGAAGCCGCTCATCAACTCGAAGAAAAAATCCGTTCTTCACAAGAAATATCCCGTAAGGCAGAAGAGTCTCTTGCACCCTTCACCTCAAACCGAAAAAAAGATTCGTCTCTACTCGAAGTTCCGGAAAAAGTTGAAGAGGAAATACCCGAAGCCAAACATGCTAAAAAATCACGACAAACCTATTATATAATGATAGCAGGAGCAATCATTGTTGGATCAATTCTTGTATTTGCGGGTCTGCGGTTTTTATATCAAACAATATTCCCGGAGCGCAAGGTAATTGTGATCCAACCTTTTGTGTTCGAAAATAAAACCGACACTCTCGATATTGGAAAAGGTTTGGCAGTTCTCATCAACCATGATCTTGAATCACTGCACGACGTTGGCATAATCGACGATGAAACCATTCTTCATCATCAACTCTCGACATCCGAGGCGTACCGCCAATCGATGAAGGCAACACATATTATTTCAGGAAGAATCAGTCGGATCGGGACTCAACTGGCAATCGTTGTCCAACTAGCCGATTCGGTTCGAACAATCAATACATGGCGCTTTGCGGTCGAAATGGAAAATTTAGATGTGTTCCGGCATGATCTTACGGCAAAAATTGCCGATGCTGCTGGTTTAGATTCTACCCTTTTAGGCGGAGTTACTCCTATAACGACTTCCTTAAGATCACTCCAATTTATGCTCAGAGGACTTTCTCTGCTTTTATCCGATCGTCGGATGAGCGCTATTAATTATTTTGCGAATTCAATCACAGCCGATGAAAAGAATATTGAAGCACGTTATTGGCTCGCATCTGCGCTGTTGGATAGTTGCGAAGTACTCGGATCATCTTTAAACGAATCGGGAGACCGAGCGTTGGAGGAATTGAAAGAGATTCTTCTGACATCTCAAAATTGGGCAAATGCTAACGCTTTAATGGCAGTCTATTCGCGGTTGCGTTCACAATTTCACGAACAACAAGTTTTTGCAAAACGGGCTCTTGAAAAATCTCCGTCAAATACAACTGCACTTGGTGAACTTGCTATTAATGAATCGATTCATAACAATCCTTCTAAATCCAAAGAACTGGCAGTCCTTGCTGTTACATTAAATCCGGAATCATTCCGGGCATGGTTAATTCTGGGGCTCCAATACCATCTGCAGGGAAAATATTCACAAGCGATCAATGCTTATCAACGCGCAATTATACTCAATCCGGAATCTGTCTCAGAGATATGGAACCTGCTTTTGTTCGATGCACAGGATCGAGCCGGTTCTGGAGAAGCAGTTTCTATGGCTCTTAAGAAAATGCTTGATAAAGATCCTAAGAATTATGATATTTTGTACAGACTTGGTCGGACGACTCAGGGATTGGGAAGACGGATTGAGGCGAATCAAATTCTCGAGAAAGCGAAAAATGAATCTGAAAACGCAATTTTGCGTGATCAATCCGATTGGTCAGCACACATCACACACGGTCTTGCACTTATGCGTTTAGGTCGATTTGCCGACGGTCTTTCAGAAATCCGAAAATTATCAGAATCAAATCCCGACAATGTTACAATTCTCTATACTCTTGCAAAAGCGTATGCAATATATCACAAAGAAGATGAAGCCGCACAAGCTCTGACAAAAGCTATCGACAAAGATTATCGAATCATTTTGATTCTTGATCTGGATTTCTTTTATTTACGATCGAATGAACAATATCAAAACGTTTTCTTTCTACAGGATAACGAACCGGATTGAGTGATACATGACAGATTTTCGAGACGAAATAGATCAACTAAATCTTCTGATACGAAATGGGTTTGATCGGCTGGGATCGATAAAGGCCAGTTTGTGGTCAACGTTGATGAAATACTCCGACCTTCTTCCTTCACAGCTCGTCGAAGATTTTGTTCAACTCGAGATGTCCTTGAACGAAATAAGGGAATCGCCGATAAGCGTATTGGTGGCTGGCATTAGTAAAGCAGGAAAAAGTTCGACGGCAAATGCCATAGTGGAAGAAGATGAATTTTTCCCGACGGGTGCGGTGCGGAAAACCGACCGTGTATCGAAAAAAGAATGGAATGGCATCGTGATCGTCGATACGCCGGGGATTGATTCGATCGAAGACATTCATGACGAACAAGTTTTAAAAAAAGAGTTATCAAAAGCTGATCTTGTAATTTTCCTTTTCTCCGATAAAGAAGGCGAATTGGATCGAATTGCCGAGTCATTTCTTGTAGAACATCTTCTTCCCTCGAAGGAAGTATTGTTCCTCATGAATAAAAAAAGAGACGATTGAGCCGGAGCCTTCTATGAATTTTTTCTTGATATACGTGATTGGAATCGTACTGGTCGTCCAATTCGTCATCATCGTCTATCTTCTACGCCGCGGCAAAGCAAAACACGTTCCTAATAGAATCCTCAATTATGAAGTCATCAGGAAACGTTTACTCGAACAAGTAAGCGATATTGGGTTTAAGAATTCTTCCATCCATGTTTTTTCTGCTCGATTCGCATTGGAAGGAATACGTGAAGGTAATGCAAAAAAAATTCAATCGAGTAGACTTCGTGAAATTCAGGATCTCGTTCTTTCCAGGATCCGGGAGCACGGTGCAAAATTGAAAATCCAAACCGCAGCGCGTATTCTATCTTCATATTGCGGCGGGATTATCAACTCTTTGGAAGAAAAAATCGATTCCTGTGCTCGGCAGCTGAACGAATTGTCCGCCCGGAGAGTCTTATTAGATTCGGATATCCGCATACTTCTCGAATCGGCTAACGATCAGGCTGAGCGCCTGCGTTCCTTCTTTCTGGAGAGAATTCCAAATGTGCTTAGTTTTGCAGATCATTATAGACGCGCAGAGTCGGATAAATCTATGAATCGTGAGTTTGGCGATATAGTGTTGAGGCTTTCTGAGTTCCGCGCTCTTGCAAAAGAATGCATCAGTGAGGTTCATCCGTACCTTCATCAAATCTGGATACATCACAGCGGCGATCTAAATGAAGATATTAAAGAACCAGAAATCCAGACAACCATTTTTGAGGAAATCGAAACCCGGCTTCGCGATGTTGCTGATGGATCCATTGATCTTCTCAGCGATGATGAAATAATTTCGGAAGAATTTATTCGTCTGGGAAGCCGGTCGGCAGATTTATTTCTCTCGGTTATTAACAACCATATCGAAATTCTTTCTACCGAGGTAAATGGTGTTATTGAGACGAAACAAGCGGATTTCTTCCTCGAAGAGTCGCGTCTTAAGTCCGGATTATCGGAGTTTGAAAAATTATTACGGCGTATCAATGCTAACTCATAAACTGCATACCTTCCGTTCATATTTTCGTTCATCGACGAAGAAATATGTTCTTGTTCTCGAAATGATGGAGCGATACACCGGCAATTGCTACAGCTCGGTTCAAAAAATTGTTAATGCCTTCGGATCTCAAGTCTCACAACAAAATGAAAGAAAGAAGAATTCGTCTTATCAAGCGTTGATAGAGTTGCGTTCTTGTCTGATTGGTCCATTCGATCGGTTGCGGAGTGAATTTCGTGATTATCATGAACACGTTGACAAATTCCGGATTGTTATTTTTGGGCAGTTAAATTCTGGAAAAAGTTATCTGGCAAATTTCCTTGTCGGAAAGGATGTGCCGGGATTAAAACAGGAAAGTATTTCACTTCATGCCGTGACTTCGGACGGCCAAATTGTTGAACTCGATGAGTTTGAGGTAAAACCTACCGAAGCTACGAAAGAGATTCAATGGTGCGATCTCGAAACGTTGCGTGTCGTCGATCTTCCGGGTGTCGGATCGATTTCTCCCCGCAATCAAGCTTTGGCTGTTGATTATGTGAAGAGGGCAGATCTTGTGTTGCTGCTTTCCAACAGCGATGCTGTCCTGCGCGGGAGCGAGTTCAAGCATCTTCGTGATGATCTCTATGGGGAACGTAAACGGATTGTCTACGTCATCACTCAGTGCGACATGCTTAAAGATTTTGATTCCGAAGAACGAATTCCGCTTCCGAAACGTGACATTCAAGAAATGGTCAAGTACATTCAAACAACTCTCCGGAACCCGAAGTACGGTGTTCACAATATTCTCAAGAGTCTCGATGTCGTTCCGGTTTCCGTGCGTCTTGCTCGTATCGGTGTGGAATTGGAGAATCAAGGTGAACGCCGGAAAGGAATTGAAAAACAGAAGCAAAGCAATCTCGCTACGCTTATCGACACAATAATCAACATCATCTCTGATGAAGGAAGAATGCTGCGGATTCTTACTCCAATGCGGAGAACTTTGATTACCGTCAACGAATCTATGTCAGCCATCGAACAAGTTTATCGTACTCTCAACGATATCGCGTTATGCGTAAAAAAAGCTCTTCATCGGTTGGAACAATGCCGTTCTGTTACCGCTTCATCATCGTCGCGTGAACTTGAAAATTTACGTCACTTTCTTCGTCATCGCCGTTTTCGGATGGCGGTAACACTCGATAGGATTTTCAGTAATGAAGGCGCCCAGCAAACTTTACGCGATCAACAAGCTTCGGCTGTCATGATGCAAAAGGAATTCGAAGACGATGTTCGAGATGAACTGCATGCAAAAGTAACGGCTGCATTCGAAAGATACAAAAAGGACATGGTAAGGGAATATAATTCATTCATAGATGAGTTCAGAAAAGAGATTCAGGCGAAGGCGGATGAAATTCGTTCTGCGGAGAATAATTCTCCCGGGAAAAAAGAAACGGCAAGTATTGTTTTGTCGTTCATCGAACGTTCGGTGATTCCGCCGCTCGATTCACACCTTCAAACGAGATCCGGTGTGATGGATTTACAGTCTCTATTGGCGAATGTGAAGGTTGCTTACGATCAACCCATTCACCACACGATCATTTTCGGATTTCTTTCAAACTTCGGCGCCAAGTTTTATAAAAGGAAAGAAAGACTTAAAAAGGTCGTGAAAACCATGGTGTTTAGAGGATTAGATAAAACAGAAGAAAAAGCTAAAGTTGCGCTCGCGGAATATGCTTCAACTATTTCAAAACAATTCCATGAACCTTTAAAGCAACAACTTCTTCAATATTTGACGGGAACCCTCAACCCCTTGATCGAGAAAACTCAGGCTGTTATTGATGTTTCGGAATCTGCTCTAGAGGAACTTAAAAGCGAATGGGCTTCGGTTGTGAAGTAATGTTAGAACTCCACTGTCAGGAATATAGCGGCAAGAACTAATCCCGCCGAAAATAATACAAACCTAATGTGAGCCGGATATCTCTTTTTTATTTCATTCCAGAAAATTGCTAAGGCGAGCATCGACAGAAATAAAATACCGAACGCTCCGATGCTTTGCGGAAGTGAAAAGGTGTTGCCAAACCAGAATGAAGCTCCCTTATTTAAGGGTGATCCGTATAAAAGAAACAGATGCGCGGTATAGACGGCTAACGATTCTCGCCCCAACATTTGAAGCGGGCGTATGTGTTTTTTCGCAAACTCGTTGAGGTGCTTCCGGCTTTGCTGTTCGAAATACCAGAGGAATCCGCAGAAAAGCATGATGATTCCTAGTCGGGCAGAATTATAAAATGGATTTACCCGGGAATAATCATACGTCAGACAAAGTGGTAAATTCAATTTTATCAAAATTATTCCACCGAGTACCATGGCGCCGCCGATAATCATCATCAAGAGGACAAATCGTTCCGGTTGTTTTGCATGATTTGCAATAAGAAAAAGTTGGCCGGCCGCAGAACCGCATGCGATAAAACCGAACCATGGTACTAATGGAAATATACTTCCGTATTTGTCGGAAAAGAGTGTGGCAATCAATGGAGATGCCGAGGAAAATAAATCCGAGCTTTTTATAAAAGGGGCAATGAGAAAAGAAATGGCCGACAGAGAGAGAGTAATATAAAGGAATTTATTCTCATCCCGAAAAAGAAAAAATAAAAATTGAAGAATCAGTAAACTCATTCCGATACATTGAAGTGTATCGATATTTAAAAGTGAGAAAAGTTCTTCGCGAGGTGTTTGGCGCAGAAGCTTATTGAGTGAAAAATATGGAAGATGGAGAAAAAATCCCAACAGAATTAATCCGACAAAACGGCGAACTCTCCTCTGCAATTTAGGAGACCATTCTGTGTAATCGTCAAAATGCCGGACAGTAGAGACTGCAAACGCGAAGCCTGAACCAAAAAAGAACATCGGAGCGGTGAGCCCGTGAATAAAATTGAACAAATTATATTCGTATGTTGTTTTTATTTGTGGGGACAATAATGCATCGAACGTGTGCCCCTGAAGCATCAACGTTACAGCAGTAAATCGAAGATAGTCGACGAATATGAGCCGCGGATATATGTTCTGTTGATGTGTCAAATAATATCTCTATCTTCAGAATACGATTCTGGTTTTGTAAAAACAAGAATTGATTCAATAGGCGTTTTTTTGTACCATATAATAATTTATAAGAGGTAAGTCTGCACAAAGTTCCATTGATCATAAAGTTGGTACTATATATATTCGTTCCAGTCGTTCTCATGGGGTGGTATAATTGGCGACGACTTAACGATTATTCGGACAATAGAAAAATCGGAGTACGCACCATCATCAGGTCGATTTTTCAAGTGATGGGCTTTTTCTTTGTCGCATATCCGGCGATGCTTATCATTGGGTTCTACCACAAATATTCATGGACTCTCAATGTCTCGTACGGCGAAAATCGGTTCATCGATCTCTGTTTTGCATATCCGTACTGGTTCGTCATAATATTCGTCGTTGAGTTTTTTTTATGCACAATTATTTTTCACTTCTTATCGATATGTTTAAGAGTTCTTATTCCTTCGATGGTTAATAACATACATTGTTGGTTCCGAAGGATTGAATATTTTATTTTTATTGCTCTCTTGGTGTATATTCCACTAAAAATTGTGAGCGACACTAACTATGTAAAGGTGACCCATCACATGCTCCGGCTTCCAAATCTTCCACCGTCTCTGCAAGGATTTCGGATTCTTCACTTGAGCGATTTTCATGCCGATGAAAGAACGCAGCCTGATTTCTTACACGAAGTTCTTCAGAAGGGAAAAGAACTAAAACCTGATGTCGTTTTTTTTACCGGAGATTTAATTTCGGCATCTCGTAACTACACAGATGCCGCGGCTGTTGAATTATCTCAAATATATTCGAGACATGGAATTTATGCCTGTCTCGGAAATCACGATGAGTGGGTAGATGAAGAGGATATTATTCGATCGTACGCAAAATATGGAATTCGCTTCGCCGACGATTCGACCCTGATCATTCATATCAACGACAGCACTTCGATTTATCTAACGATGGCTACAAATTTCTATGGCCGTCAAACGAACTTAAAAGCAACATTATTGACAAAGGCGCCGGATCGCGGGATATTCTGTTTTACTTGTGCACGAACCTTCGATTGCTATGATTAATTCGGCGGCGGCAAGCGGTTATAGCCTTTGTTGCGGTGGGCATACACATGGCGGTCAAATCACATTCGGTTTTCCGGGATGGTCTTTCGCTTTCTCGAGTATTGAAACGCCGTATGTTTCAGGATTCTGGGAAATTGGGAACATGGGTTTGAGTATAACAAATGGAATAGGAATGACCGGCGCTCCGTTTCGATTTCAAGCGCCGGCGGAAATTACATTGATTGAATTACAACAATAAAAAAAATCGGGAAAATAATTATGCCAACATATGAATATGCATGCAAGGATTGCGGTTCGAATTATGAAATTTTTCATCTCGTGCGTGAGGTTCAAAGTGATGTTGTCTGCCCTTTATGTCGGTCGAAAAATTATAAACGATTGATGTCGCTCACGAATGTCGGGAAAAACAACGCAGGTTCTGGGCCGGCTTCGCGTAAATTGCCTCCATGTGCATCCGGTTGTTGCGGCGGAACCTGCGGTTTGGAATGATGCGTGAACGAATTGAATGAAGCAGTTGTTTCGTATATGAGACGATTATAGAAAAGGAGAATAAGCGATGAGAACATATCGAATAATCATTGTTACTTTTTTTCTGGGAGTGCTTTTCTGGCCGAATAGCCTTTTTGCACAGATGGAGGAGACGAGTCCGTTAATCGGAAAACAAGCGGCATATTTTTCACTTCCGAATCTCGATGGGAAAGAAATTCGAATTACAGATTACATAGGCAAAGTTGTTGTAGTGGATTTTTGGGCAACGTGGTGCGGGCCGTGCCGAATGGAAATACCCGACTTCATTCAATTGCAGACGGAACTTGGTTCGAAGGGATTTGCAATGCTTGGCGTTTCTCTCGATCAAGCTGGACCGGCTGTCGTACGGAGATTTGTTTCCGACAATGGCATAAATTATCCGATAGTGATGGGTGATGAAGATGTCGTCCAGAAATACGGAAACATCGAAATTATTCCCACCACATTCATCATCGACAAAAAGGGAATCATACGGGCGCATTTTATGGGTCTTCGCCCGAAGGAAGTGTTTGAAGCCGAGGTTAAAAAATTATTGAGTGAGCAATAATTTACACGGTAAAAACTGATTAACAAGTACTGAGTTAATTATACAATTGAAAAGTTTTTAAAATGAAACTAACATCAGTTATTTAGTTATTTTCTTCTCCTTTGAAGAAATAAGTTCCGCCTTTTTTGCTTCAGCTTGTTTAACCATATCTTTATGTTGCGAATGTTTCATAACTTCTTCACATTCTGTTATAGCATCATCAAGACGGTCGAGTATTTCATAACAATCAATTTTCCAGAAATGCGAAGAAGTAACATAATAGTCATCCTCGGGAAATTCACGAATAATACGATCATATATCTCAATGGCATTTTTTGGTTCTGTATATGTTTTTACCCACGCAATTCCAGAAATTAACTCTAAGATATGTGCTTCAGGATCTGAATGCTTTATAGCTATATCAAATAACTGATCAATAGTCATTACTTTCAATCTGTATAAGGCATTATATGCCGCTTCTCGGACATAATAATCTCCTTGCCGGACTGCATCTTTGAGAACTGGAATTGCGGATGTATCGCCTAAATACCCTAATTGGTCGGCTAAGACTGATCCATATATATACGGAATTACCGTACAACCATTTCCCGATCCCAACCCGTATCCAATTCTTTCACCCTTTTTATTCTTTTCATAGAAATTATTTTTCAACAATTCAATGTAGAATGGAACTACCTTCTTTCCCCCAATTTTAGTCAAAGCATCTGCAGCCTCGTACCAGTTATTCTCCTGTTTGGTAATAACTTCTTCAAGAATTGGAATAGATTTATCTGGACAAGTAGATAGATAATTTAATGCCGCTTTTTCAATTTCATTTTCTGAACTTCGTAAAGAGTCGATGGCCTCTGAGACATTTTTAAATTCTTGAGCATTAGTGTTAAACTGCCAGATAATAAATATTATGGGAAATATCAGCAATATACGTGAAGTGATTTTCTTCTGTTTGATCATGATCATCATCCCTTTTCAATTAAAAAATATACGGAATGAATATCTTTGAATTCTTTTTGTATTCTAAATACACTTCACCAAAGAAATTAATATTTTCTTGTTCTTCAATATGAGCCGTCATAATCAAACAGGCTGTGGAAAAAATTGCTATCGGCAGTAAATCCCAAATCGGATTTTTGAAAAACACTCCCCAGGTAAGAATTAATAATGAACTGTAAAGCGGATGCCGGATATATTTATAAATTCCGGTTGTGATTAACTGAGTGGTTTTTTCAAACTTGAACAACGCTTCGTCATCGCGCGATGGCTTTGGTTTACCTCTTCTCACCAACTGCATGATCCCGATGATTGCAGGTATCAACGACAGAATGAGCAATATCCAGGATATAATCTGATGAATTGAAAATGGATGAGAGAACCATATCCGGGCATCGTTTGCCACAAGCCATAATATCGCTTCCCAGCTCCAGAAGCGATAGAAACCATGCCGGCGAATGTTGAACAAAGAGTGCCGTGAAAAATAAATAATTGGAAGACTGCAGAGAATAAAAATGATGATCTTCATTGTCCTTCCGTCGATGTTAATATGATAGTTAAGCGATAATTGTCCGTTCCTTTGCCCATTCACGCAGAGCTTCGATTTGTTCCGACATGATTACCGACAGCGGTTTTGTAGCTCTAAGTTCGTTGAGCAGAATTTCGCTTGTCAGCACACCTGAATCTCCGATGCATGAATAAAGTCCTGAGACAATTGCCTGCTCGATTTCGGAACCAGAGAAGCCTTCGCTTGCCGGCAGCAGTTTGTCAAAATCAAATTTCGACGGATCCAATCCGCGTTTCTCCAGATGAATGGTAAAAATTTCCTTGCGCGTTTCGGCATCGGGAAGATCGACAAAAAATATTTCATCGAAACGTCCTTTTCTCAGTAATTCAGGAGGCAGTGTCTGAATGTCGTTTGCAGTTGCAACTAAAAAGACAGCAGATTTTTTTTCTGACATCCACGTGAGAAGTGTGCTCAGGATTCTGCGCGATGTGCCGCCATCGGTTGTATCGAGAGATATTCCTTTTTCAATTTCATCGAACCAAAGCACGCAAGGCGACATCCTGTCAGCCATCCGGAGTGATTCGCGTGTTTTTCTTTCAGTTTCACCGATGTATTTATCATACAACGATCCGAAGTCGAGTCTCAACAAAGGCACACACCACGTTCCGGCTACGGCTTTCGCCGCCAGACTTTTTCCGCTTCCTTGAATTCCGAGCAGAAGTATGCCTTTCGGAATATTGAAACCGGGAATTGTTTTTTCCTGTAAAAAAACCGGTTTTCTTTGTTCAAGCCAGTGCTTCAGGTTTGTCAATCCGCCGACATCGTAAAGATGCGCGGTATCCTGTTCCAGCGTCAAGACTCCTTCCCTGTTCAAGATGTCGTATTTGGCTTTGATGATGTTGTTGATATGATCGGGAGTGATTTCTTGTGACGTAAGATTTTGACAGAGGATTTGTTCGATTTCCTGTATAGACAGCCCCCGTAAAATTTTTAAAAGGAGGGAAATCATTTCGTCAGAGATCACCATCGGCGCTCCTTTGGACGCGAGCATCCATCGTTGAGAGATTCCTCTGATAAGGGTAACGATTTCGTCATCAGACGGGAGACGGAGTTCAAATCTCGCCGTAAAAATTTTCAGTTCATCCGGAATATCGAATTTATGGCTGACGAAAATAATTGTTTGCCGTGTTTTGTCGTTTTGTTGCGCAATTTCCTTGATTAGCCGGACATTCCTTGCATCGGTCATGAATGGATGAAAATCAAGCAGGACATATAGACCGCTATTTTTCTTATTCCAGATAGCACGCAAGACTTCCGTCGGCTCCAGGTTTTCTTTATTTTCTTCAAATGAATTATTTCCAACATTCAACCCTTCAGCAATACTCCAGCGATACAAAACTAAATTTAATGCCGAGGCTGTGCTTGCCAGCATATCAAGAATGCGCCGTTCGTCTGTTGTCTCGATCACAATGATCGGAGTCCGTGATTTGATGAGAGTTTTGAGATCCTTATAATCGTACATACTTTATCCAGATTTCTTAAAAAAATGATACGTTTAAAAACAGTGAAAAGAATATAACAAACAAAGAAAAAAGAGGGCAAAAATCAAGATGCAAAGATCTTTACTTAGAAAGCTGGTCTTTTAATTTATTTTTTTGTATATATAACAGTTAATCTTGAGCATCCATAATCCGAACTCGACCGCCGAATCGATTCGGGCGACAAATAAATCTCACAAAGTGGTGGATAAGAATGGGGATTCATGGAGGCGGCATGGAATTCTTAATTCAAAAAATTTATAAACCGGGTGAAATTATTGTGAAGGAAGGAGATGAAGGGCTCGGTTGGTTTATCCTTAAGAATGGGAAAGTTGTAGTGCTTAAAGGAAAATTGAAGATTGCCGAATACGATCAGCCCGGTTCCATCTTCGGCGAATTAAGCGGCATTCTCAACAGGCCGCGAACAGCTACCTTAAAGGCAGTGGAAGCCAGCGAAGTAGTCTGCATCAAATGCACACTCACCGAATTAATTCATCAGCAGCCTGCTGTAGCGCGGAAGATTTTGATAAATCTTGCAGAACGGCTCGTTGCTACAACGGATAATTTATGGGATGCCGCGGGAAATGAAAACGACAAACATAATGGGTTTAATTAAGGAAAGTTTGAACCTGTTGTTTGGATATTCTATTTTGATCTGTGTATTACGAAATCAACAAACGATAACAATGAATCTTTCGTTTCGCTAGAGGGAATTGAACTGAGCCTATTTTTTGCATTCTCTCCGAATTGCGTTGCCACGTTCATCGCATAATCTATTCCACCGTACTCTTCCACGAACTGAACAACTTTCACAACATCTCGTGATGAAGCGCCATGCTTAATCGCTTTAAGAACCGCTCGCGTTTCTTTGCCAGATGCTTGCCGGAAGGCATAGATAAGCGGAAGAGAGATTTTCTTTTCTTTAATATCTAATCCGGTGGGTTTGCCGGTTATGCTTTTTCGGCCGATATAATCGAGCACATCATCACGAATTTGAAATGCGATTCCTAGATTTTCACCGTAATCTCTTAAGGCTTCAACTGCTTCGGTGTGCGCGCCGCTTGCGTATGCTCCGATTTCGCAACAGGTGGAAAGCAATGAGGCTGTTTTGTCGCGCACAATTCTGTAATAAGTTTCTTCTTCGATATCGAGGCTTCTGCTTTTCTGAATCTGCAGCAACTCGCCTTCGCTCATTCTCTTGACAGCATCGGATGTTGTTTTTAAAACATAGATATTGTCGTATTTGAGAGCCAGAAGAAGTCCGCGTGAAAGAAGGAAATCGCCCATGAGTACGGCAATTTTATTTTTCCAGACTGCGTTGATCGATGCTAAGCCTCGCCGTGTATCGGCATCATCGACTACATCGTCGTGAATGAGTGTCGCTGTGTGGAGAATTTCAACCAGCGTTGCTGCCCGAAACGTGGCATCCGAAACCGATCCGGTCGCTTTGCCGGCGAGAAAAACAAGCAGAGGGCGGAGTCTTTTTCCTTTTTGTTTTAAAATATAACGAGTAATTGTATCTACGAGAAATACATTTGACTTCATCGCGGATTTAAAATAGGATGAGAAATCATGCAACTCGCGTTCAACAGGTTTTTCGATCCGGGAAAGATTTAGCACACTTGTCATAATTAAGCTTCCTTCATGACCCGGTCGCGTCTGCGTTTCGCGAGGGCTGCCAACAGGATGCTTATTTCATAGAGACACAACAGCGGTATGGCGAGTAAAATCTGACTTGAAACGTCGGGGCCCGGGGTTAAGATGCCTGCCAAAAAAAGAATGATGACGATTGCATGCCGGCGGTATTTCCGCATGAAGGATGGCGATAAAATACCGAAACGCGAAAGAAAATAGGATATCATCGGTAATTCAAAAACTACTCCTGATGCCAGCACAACACTCAACACAAAACTTCTGTACTCTCGAATGTCAATGAAATTTTGAACATTGGGTGAACCGAAAATCGCGAAGAATCCGAGTGCCTGAGGAAGCATAATAAAATAAGAGAACACAACGCCGGCGAAAAAACAAAGCGATGTAGAAGCAACAATCGACGAGACGTATTTTCGTTCGGTCGGCATTAAGCCGGGCTCGATAAATTTCCACAGCTGGTACAGAATATATGGAACACTAAGAATCAATCCACCTACCATGATAACTTCGAGATAAAACATTAATTGCCCATACGGACTTGTATTGATGAGCTTCAATGGCGGCTGTGTGTGAAGAGCAGGCGCAAGGATTACGTTGTTGACCACCCAATCGGAAAAAATAAAAACAATGATGCTTCCTATGACGACACTGATGAGCGATTTAATTATACGCCAGCGCAGTTCTTCGAGGTGGTCGAAGAATGACATTTCCTTTTCGCCAGATGCGGTCGATTGGTTATGAGAAAAAATGGACATATTCAATGAAATTGATTATAGAAACTGATTCAAAAATGTCACAAAGAACACGAAGGTGATAATGCTTTATATAAAGGACACCAAGAAGAATAAATCTTTGGGTTCTTCATAGATTGCCAGGTAGACATTGTGTCCTTTGTGGTTATCTTCTTTCTGAAAATTATAAAATTAATCGTTTGATGCCATTCTTAAGTAATGCGACATTAAAATTGATTAACAACCCCAATCTACATCCGGACAATTTTAAATAAGTGAGTACTTGTGCGATATAAACATCGTTTAACGCCTCAACCGACTTTACTTCAATAATTAATTTTTTCTCGATCAGTAGATCAATTCTATATCCACAATCCATAGTGATGTTTTTATACACCAATGGCATCGCCACTTCCCTTTTGACGTCAAATCCCTCTTGAGACAATTCGAAAGCAAGACATTCCTTATACGCTGATTCTAATAATCCCGGACCGAGCGCCTTGTGAACTTTTATTGCACAATCGATTGTAACATGAGAAAGATTATTCTCGATTTGCAAATCAGTTGAATTTTGGTAGTTGCTCATTGTCTGCGTTGCTGGATGTTGTCTTTATTTTTATCAAACATACTGTATTTAACTTAACTATTTTGGACTAGAAGACAGATATTTCTTTGTGTCCTTCATAGATTGCCAGGTAGACATTGTGACCTTTGTGGTTATTCATCCCGGAACAAAAGAATTATTGCAGCTCCGAGTACAAAGGAAATGTTGAACAGAGATTTTCCACTCTCTTTGCCACCGATGAATAAACTTCTTTCTTTCCTTGATTCATTAAAACTTCATCTATAAAATCAGCGATGATTCCCATCTCGCTTTCTTTCATTCCGCGAGTTGTGACTGCCGGAGTCCCAATTCTGATACCGCTCGTTATTAACGGACTCTTATCATCAAACGGCACGCCGTTCTTGTTCACGGTGATCCCGGATTCATCGAGCGATTCCTGAGCATCCTTTCCGGTGATATTTTTGTTTCGTAGATCGATCAACATCAAGTGAGTGTCGGTTCCGGAGGAGACAATCGTATATCCTTTTTTCATCATTGCTGCTGCAAGCGCTTTCGCGTTTTTGATGATTTGTTCTGCGTAAACCTTGAACTCCGGCTGCAACGCTTCCTTGAACGCAACGGCTTTTGCTGCTATCACATGCATCAAAGGTCCACCCTGAATGCCGGGAATAACAGTCGAGTCCACCAATTCCGTCATCATCTTTTTCCGGCCCGATTTTGGCGCGACGATTCCAAATGGATTTTCGAAATCCTTTCCCATGAGAATGAGACCTCCACGCGGACCTCGAAGCGTTTTATGAGTGGTGGAAGTAACGATATGGCAATAAGGGATCGGATCGTTCAATAATTTTTTTGCAATCAAACCAGCCGGATGTGCAATGTCGGCAAAGAGGAATGCTCCGACTTTGTCGGCAATCTGCCGGAACGCTTTATAATCGATATTCCTTGAATAGGCGCTTGCGCCGACCGTAATCATCTTCGGTTTTTCCCTAGTCGCAATATCCTCTACTTCATTGTAATCGATGAAGCCCGTTTCTTTCGAGACTCCGTAAGCGACAAAATTGTACAACTGCCCTGAGAAATTTACCGGCGAGCCATGTGTCAGGTGGCCGCCATGGGCGAGATTCATTCCCAACACTTTGTCTCCCGGTTTCACAAATGTGAAATACACAGCCATGTTGGCCTGAGATCCGGAGTGCGGCTGGACATTGGCGTATTCTGCTCCGAATAATTCTTTGACTCTGTCCCGTGCAACATTTTCGGCAACATCGACAAATTCACATCCTCCGTAATATCGTTTAGCAGGATAGCCTTCTGCATATTTGTTGGTCATCACGCTTCCCATCGCTTCCAAAACTGCCATGCTGACGAAATTTTCCGAGGCGATAAGTTCCAGTTTTGTGTTTTGTCTATGAAGTTCATTCTTCAGAGATGCATATATTTCCGGATCAAATTTTTTCAACGCGTCCATCGATTTTCCTTTTTCTAACAATGAGTTAATGAATGAATTTTTTCGACACGACGTTCATGGCGTCCCCCCTCAAATGGTGTCGATAGCCACATGCGAACAATCTTTTCTGTCGTTTCCCATGAATTAGTTCGTCCGCCGAGACAAAGAACATTCGCGTTATTGTGTTCTCTTGCAACACGTGCCATTTCCTCGGTTACACAAAGAGAAGCGCGAACATTATCCGATTTGTTTGCCACTATCGACATGCCGATGCCGGTTCCACAAATCAAAATACCTCGGTCAGCTTTGCCGGTGCCGACAGCTTCCGCCCCAGCATGACCGAAATCGGGATAGTCGCACGGATCGGGTGTCATAGTACCGAAATCCTGAAATTCCAAGCCGAGTTGAGAGAGTAATTCTTTTATCTTTTGTTTATACTGAAAACCTGCGTGATCACTTGCCAATGCTATCATAAAATTCCCGTCATTCATCTTCTGATTGTACAAACCATAATTCGCCGAGAGAAAGCGATGCATGAATCTGAAAAAGATTTTCTTTCACGAGCTGAATCGGAGTTTGTGTGACTTTCCCCCGCGTTGTGAATTCAAATGCGAGGTTCAGCCGAGTATCGTACAAAATTGGAATGCCTATACCCGCGGTTGCCGAAAATTCATTGATCGGTTCACCCTGGATGATGTAGTAAGTTTGCGTGTATGCAACTCCTGCCCGGAATTCCAGCCGGTCGAGACCGTGCACATCCGGTCCGTATAACGGAAGATATTCGATGCCTACAGCATAGCGGGTACTATTGCGGATTTCATTTGAAGTCGTGTTGTCGATTGAAAAATTCTTCCATTGCTGAAAATAAATATCAGCGGCTGAAATTAATCTTTTGTTGACATTATATGATATGCCGATTCCAAATGCCAGAGGAATGCGCAGTGTTCCTTTTATGCCGGCGGTCGTATCGTAATCCATTGATGTTGAATAGATGACTCTACGAGTTGTCGATAAATCGGAAGCTGTTGAAAAGACCGCACCGATAGTCAAAATTGTGCTATCATTCAAACCAATGAGGGACGGCAGTCCGGAAAAAATACCGCCTATAGTGAAGAACGATCCGCGTGTTTCCGTGCTGCGAGTGACTTCGGAAGGATAAAAGTCTGCATCTGTTGATGACATCTGCCAGTCGGTTCTTATATCTCCAAAAAGATAATTGTAAGAAAAACCAAGTGAGAGAGCATTCAACGGGCGAACAGATAAACTAAATGCTCCTTTCGACAATCCACCTTCTCCTTTGTAGGTAATGTCATATGGAATGCCTGCATTTTGAACTTCGGTGCTGATATTATAATTCGTGATGCTGTAAGGCGCCAAACCGCCGGATATTCCAATCCCGTAAGCCGATAATATTGGAGCCGCGATATAAAACCCTGCAAAATTTCCATTGGATGAAACGGAAGACGATGACGCGTCCTTTGACGACATGATGGAGTAGGTAAGCCCTCCCGAGAGTCGCGTATACCGGAGCGCGGTTAATCCGGCAGGATTAATACGGTTGATAGACCATGAATGTAATTCAGCAATAGAGACACATGCAGATCCTTCTTGATCTCCACTGGAAGGATAAAAAATGTCTCCGATTCCATAACGTGAATATGATGAACCGCCGGCAAAAATAAAAGTCGAAGGTATCAGTAGTGACAGAAAAAAGTATATTAAGAAATTTTTCATACGGGTCACTTCAATCGTGAATAATAAATTCGTAAGCGTGGCCTGAGAGCCGGATCTGCGTGTAGACCGTAAAATTCGAACGATTGCATTCCAAGATATTGTTGAATTAAATCGGCACGCACCTTTACACCGTAATTCGGTGTCCCATTCACCCATCGTTGAACCATCTCAGTAATGTTTATCGTATAACGATTTCCTGACCTCGAACTGAGCGGGGTACTAGTTGTATTGAAAAATGTTGATGAGAGTTCCTGATAAGTCGTCGAATCGAGTAAAAAGGCAGCTACGATGGAATCGATTGCAGGACGCGCATACAATGTGTCGCTTGGATTTCGTACGAGTTCAAGAAATGCACTCGTTATAATTGAATGTTGCTGTATACTGGAAACATCGAACATCAACATAGCATCGTACGCTCCGCTCGGATGAACAAATATCGTTTCTGTCAGATTCGCCGGAGGGGTAACGTTCACCACACTCAAATCGCTTCCGGTTTTAAAAAGTAAAGTGTCGACGATCGTGTCTTTTAGAGTTACCACACGAAGTTCAGGAATTCGTGTCCCCTGGAACGACTCAAGGCCGCGAATAATATTGGTTTGGGAAGATGATTTAAGAAATAATCCCGGAGTATATTGTGAGTCGGCTTTTTGTTCGAACCATGTTTCAACGAGCCGCGGTGGCAGTGAAATTACGACAGAGTCACTGTCATTTCGAAATCCGGAGAATGAAGCGACCGTTGTTGGAGCGTATTTGAATTTAAAAAGTGAATCTTGTGTGAAATTAGCTTCTGTCCAAGTGCTGGTTATTGGGTAACAATTGAATGAAAATTGGCGTGAAGAATCGCCATAAAGCGCATTTGGTTTAAGAATCAACTGTGCGTTGATAACTGTATATCCCGTCAATGTATCCGGAATGTCTGAAAAATTGAGAAGAGCCACGGCTTCTGTCGTTGCTGTTTTGCCGACCGCAATCGTGTATTCCAAGTTTGCCGATCGAAAAACTTTAAACGATTTTGTAAACACAGGCTGTATCACAAGTGTATCAGTCGTTAAAAAATCTTCCTGTGGAATTAAACCGCCGCCAACCGAACTGGGATTATTGCTGCAACCATCGAGCATAATCATCAGTAGAAAAAAAATGAAGCAGAAGCCGAAGTATTTAATCATATTTAATATTTTCATGCCGAATTGTGGAAAAGATCAATTTCAACTGATATCATTGATGATAGATGACGAGGAAAGAGCCATAGTATGTTTCACTGCTGCCGGAGTAATTTTCTGTAAAGAGTGATGTATTGTTTTGCCGACGACTCCCATGAAAAATCTTTAGCCATTCCATTACGCATAATTTTATGCCATGTATTTTTGTCGGCAAATGTCTTCACTGCCCGGTGGATTGTTTTTAATAATTCCTTTCCATCATACTTTAAAAATTTAAAGCCTGTTCCTTTCGATAATGATTCTACATCGTCAATAGTATCATCCAGGCCGCCGGTTGCCCGAACAATCGGTACTGTTCCATATCGTAAACTGTACAATTGGTTTAGTCCGCACGGTTCATATTTAGATGGCATCAAGAACATGTCGGCGCCTGCCTCGATAAGATGTGCGAGTGTATTATCGAATTTCAGATTGATGCTCACCTTCCCGGGATATTTCTTTTGTATCTTTTCGAATAGTTCGTGATACTTCCTCTCGCCAGTTCCAAGGAGAATGAATTGGATATTCAGCTTCATGATATCATCAAAAACCTCGGAAATAATGTCGAAGCCTTTTTGATCGGTAAGCCGCGAGATCATTCCTATAACAGGAATGTCGGCATTGTATTCCATGCCCAACTCGTGCAATAGGAACCGTTTGTTCTCCCCCTTCAGCTCTAATTCTTTAGCAGAATATCGTACAGCGATCAGATCGTCCATCTCGGGATTCCACACATGGTAATCGATCCCGTTGATGATACCGCTGAGATCATGTTTGCGTTTTTGAAGGAGTCCTTCGAGACCAAAACCGTATTCGGGTGAGGATTGTATTTCCTGGGCATATTTGGGACTAACGGTTGTAATCGCATCGGAAAAAACAAGTCCTGCCTTCAGACAATTTAATTTTCCGTAAAATTCAATTCCTTCGGGCGTAAATATCTGACGAGGAAGTCCTGTTTTATTAAACGATGTTGCCGGAAATAATCCCTGATATGCAAGATTATGAATAGTGAAAACTGTTGCAGTGTTGGTAAAAAACGGGTCATTATTAAAAACTGTTTTGATGTATGCTGGAATCAGCCCGGTTTGCCAATCGTTCATGTGAAGAATATCAGGCTGCCAGCCTAGTCTTTTTAAAGTTTCAAGAACGCTCTTTGAGAAAAAGGTGAAGCGTTCATCATTATTCGGGAAATCTTTTTTTGTAGCTGAATCGACGTAAAGATCCTGGTGGCTAAAGTATTCTTGGTTTTCGATGAAATAAATCTGGACCTTAGCTTTCATTCCTTCGATCGTGGATGATTTGATGTTTGCCTGAACTGATTTATTTCCGATCTGGATCGGAATTTCTTTCAATCGTAAAACATTGTGCAGCTTAAATTTTCGTTCACTGACGCAGCCATATCTGGGAACAATGATGCGTACTTCATGGCCGAGTTCTTTAAGAGTCTGCGGCAAGGCTGCAGAAACATCTGCAAGTCCGCCGGTTTTCGAAAATGGTTCTACTTCGCTAGTAATATAAAGAATGTTCAGGGGTTTTGACATGACCACCAATAACTTATCATCTATAAATACAATTCTTTATAAGGTACGAAGAAATGCCCATAAGTGCAAGAATTTGTATCTCTTGCAACACCGAACCGAATTTTGTACCTTTCTGGATGTGATAAAGGGAGAATAGCTTGCAAAAGAAAATCGATCTTAAAGGAAAAACGCTTGAGGAATTAAAGGAATTTGCTAAATCGATTGGCGAACAGCCATACAAAGGAATTCAGCTGTTTTATTGGATATACAATCGTGGAGTTTCGAATTTCGACGAGATGACAGATCTTTCAAAAAAGTTGCGCCTTCATCTTCAAGAATTATCAACAATAAACTCAATCGATCTGGAATTAAACCGGGTATCGAAAACAGATAAAACCACAAAATACTTATTCCGATTATCTGACGGATTGACAATCGAAAGCGTTTTGATTCCACCTATACCTCGAACAGAAGGGACTGAAGAGAAGAGATTGACGCTTTGTCTGTCGACTCAAGTTGGTTGTCCGGTCAATTGCGTTTTTTGTGCGACTGGTGCGATGGGATTCCAACGAAATCTCTCGGCAGGGGAAATAGTCGATCAATTGCTTGCAGCCCAAAGGATCAGTTCTAAGAAAATCACCAATCTTGTTTTTATGGGGATGGGTGAGCCGATGCTCAATTATGAGAATGTGATGAATGCAATCGACATTATCTCGCACGAGCGTTCGATAGGAATTAGCGTGAAAAAGACAACTATTTCCACAGTCGGATATGTCAAAGCTATTAGGAGGTTAGCCGACGAAGGGCGTAAATGCAAGCTCGCAATTTCTCTGCACTCTACTGTGGATGACGTGCGTTCTAAACTAGTACCGATCGCCAAAAAACATCTCCTGAGGGAATTACTCGATGCGGTTGAGTACTTTTATAAAAAAACCGAACAAAGGATTACCTTTGAATATATCGTCTTTAGGGGATTGAACGACCGGCTTGAAGATGCTTCGCGATTGATTAAAATCACCAGGAGGATTCCTTCGAAGATCAATTTGATTCCATTTCATCCGATTGATAAAATCAATCCGACCGGGTTTGCTGCTGAACTCCGCCCTTCTTCATCCGAACAAATAGAAGAATTTGCATCCGTTCTTCGTGAAGGACATGTAACCGTCATGGTTCGAAGCAATGCTGGCGAAGACATCGAAGCCGCCTGTGGTCAACTTGCAACATTGATAGGAAAATCGTAAGTTACATATTAGTAATATTTGATTTAATCTTACGTTGGTGATTATATTTATTCTTTCGACCATAGATGATATATAAGATGATTAATACAATAAAATATTTAGAATAAATAGGGGAGATTATGCAATTAATTCTCTTTGGTCCTCCGGGTGTAGGAAAAGGAACGCAGGCAAAAATTCTTGCGCAGAAATATACAATCCAACATCTTTCAACGGGCGATATTCTACGCGCCGCCGTTGCGGCAGGTACTCCGCTGGGTGTTCAGGCACACTCTTTCATGCAAAAAGGCGAACTCGTGCCGGATATTATCATGGTCGGAATCATTGGCGAAGAGTTGGTTCAACCGAAGTATAAACAGGGATTTATTCTCGATGGTTTTCCAAGAACATTAAAACAAGCTGTATCTCTCGATGAACTTTTCACGAACATGAGTATTATGAAGATAAAAGTTATTTTTCTTACAGCGAACGAAGAAGAACTTGTACGGCGTCTGGAACAACGGCGGACGTGTGGTTCATGCGGGTCAATCTTCAACCTTGGAACCGACAATATTGTCGATGGATATCCCTGTCCGAAATGCGGTGGGACATTAGTTCATCGCGAGGATGATAAACGCGAAACCATCCTTCGCCGTTTAAAAGTGTATACCGATTCAACTGCGCCCGTCAAGGAATACTACGAAAAGAAAAAAGTCCTTCTCGAGATTAACGGGATTGGCGATATCGAAGAAGTCCAAAAACGAATAATCGCAAAGCTGGCATAAAAGACTTTGAACCCCGATTGATGAAATCGGGGTTTAACATTTTAAAGATCCAGTCATGAATCTAAATGGTTACTTCAAGCCTATCATTGTTGCTCATCGGGGTTTTTCAGGAAGAGCACCAGAAAATACAGCAAGCGCTTTTTCAATGGCAGCGGCGTTACAGGTTGAAATGGTGGAATGCGATATCCGTTTAACACGAGACGAAGAGGTTGTGGTTTTTCATGACATGACCGTCAACCGTACAACAGATGGTATTGGGGCAGTACGTCATCTCACATTATCTAAATTAAAATCACTTGATGCCGGCAGGTGGTTTCACCAAAAATTCACCGGTGAAAAAATTCTCACACTCGATGAAGCGTTAAACATTTTAAAATCGTTTCAATGGATTAACATCGAAACGAAAGGCGACGGCATAACCAAAGAAACAGGGAAGAAGATCGTCGAGAAAGCCATCGCCATCATTCACAGGCATAAGCTTCAAGAAAAGATGATTTTTTCATCGTTCGATCATTATCTTGTCAAGCATGTTCGCGAAGTTGATCCGTCTCTTCATACCGCAGTTATCTATAGTTCATATCTTCATGGATTGAGAAGTCCATACAGTCTTATTCGTCGAGTTGAGGCCACAGGTTTTGTAACTGGAAAACACGATGTTCGAAAACAGATGCTGATTGAACTTTGGGATAATGGAATTCCGGTTTTTATTTACACGCTTAATAAAGCAACCGAATTAGAACGATGGATGAAACGGGGCGTTACCGGAGTGATTACAAATTTTCCGGATATTGCTCTGGAAGTGAGGAAGAGAATTTTCTCAACTTAGCGCTATTTGATTCTTGAGATCGCTTGATGCTATTTCAGGATGTAAAATTATTTGTCATGACGATGGAGAGATAAAAACTGAGGAGGCGGTGATGAGATTATTTAAACGTAGTGCAATAGTATGCTATGTTGTTTTGTTAATGAGTGTGCCGGCAATTACCCAGCCAACTAAGCAACCGGTACTGCGGCTTAATACGCAGATGCATACAGGGACGATTAGACGTATTAGCTCAGATACACAGGGCAAAATTGTGCTTACTTGCTCGGATGATAAGACAGCAATACTGTGGGACGCTGCAACAGGCAGACTCCTACGAATATTACGCCCACCTATTGATGCAGGTAATGAAGGTATGCTTTTTTCATGTGCCCTTTCACCCGATGGAACTATTGCAGTTGTAGGAGGATGGACAGGATATTTATGGAATAGAACACACAATATTTACATATTTAATACATCAACAGGCGAAATGTTGCAACGCATTTCGGGTATGGAAAATGTCATCGATGACCTTAAGTTTTCATCGGACGGTGATTATTTTGCCGCGGCATTAGGAGCTGGAGCGGGTGTCTGTATTCTCGAAAAGACACAAACAGGGTTTGCATTGTTTACCAAACTGACAGACTATGGCTCAGATTGTTACAACGTCGCATTTGATGTTACGGGAAGATTGGCGACGGTTTGTTATGACGGATATTTGCGATTGTATGATCGACAATTCAACCTGATTGAAAAGATAGAAACGAGTGGAGGTAAACAACCATTTTCACTAGCATTCTCTCCGGATGGCGATAAGATTGCGGTGGGATATGAAGACAGTCCGGTTATTGAAGTCTATGACGGCTTTTCATTGCAGTTACATTACAAACCAGATGTTACAGGTGTTCAAAAAGTGAATGGAGGAGTTGATGTTGTTTCATTTTCTCATGACGGCGATTATTTATTTGGCGGCGGCTCTTATCCACTGTTCAACAACGGAGTTTGGAAATTTACGATCCGAAGATGGAGTCAGTCGGGAAAAGGAACGTATGTCGATTTTCCCGTATGTTATAATAGGGTTCTGGACATTAGACCATTGCCGGATAATTCCATTCTTTTTTGCGGGGCTTATCCGGACTGTGGAAAAATGGAACCAACCGGTGAGATGGTCTTTTATCAATCGGCTGAGACAAATGATTTTGCCGCAAAAGATGAAACTCACTTGAAAGTTAATCATACCGGGACTATTGTTGGTTTCACGCCAAGGGGAAGCGCCGCACAAACATTCTCGATAGACTTAAAACTCTTGAGCGAAAAAAAAGCAGAGTATCCTTCCTATACCGACCATCTCGATGATATACAAATTACAGATTGGTATGTAACAACTTCACCCAAACTTAATGGATCGACGCTAAGTTTTCTTAAACAAAATGAAAGGTCATTTGCGGTCGATATTTCCGACGATCATCAGTCTATCGTCTTTGGCGCTAGCTGGAATCTCTATTGTTTGGATAAAAACGGTGCATCGAAATGGAAAACTCCAACTCAGGCAACAGTTTGGACTGTTAACATTGCTGGTGACGGGCGTAGTGTGATCACAGCTTGCGGTGATGGTACATTGCGTTGGTATCGTATGAGCGATGGCGCCTTACTGCTTACACTCTTTATACACTCAGATCTGAAGCGCTGGGTGCTTTGGACGCCCAATGGTTATTATGATGCCACACCCGGCGGCGAAGACCTTATCGGCTGGCATATCAATAATGGAGAAGATCATCAAGCGGATTTCTATCCAGCATCGAGATTGAGAACCACATACTATCGTCCGGACGTTATCTCCAATGTACTGCAAACTTTGGATGAGGATGAAGCACTTAAGCTTGCCAACGAAGAATCGGGAAGGCGTCAGCAAGCAGTAACGTTGGAAACCACATTACCTCCGGTGGTACGTATCACCTCACCGGAAGATGGAACGGAAGTGAATAATTCACCTGTCACTGTCCATTATGCGCTCAGGTCGCCATCAGGAGAAACTATTACTGGCTTGAAAGTCCTTGTCGATGGCCGTCCGGTTAATACAAATCGTGGTATGAAAATCGTGAACAAAGAAACGGAAGGCGAGGTGAGCGTCTCCATTCCGCATCAAGATTGTGAAGTGTCGCTTATTGCGGAGAATCGGTTTGCAAGCAGCGTACAGGCAACGATCCGTTTGCGCTGGAAAGGGAAAATAGCAGAAGAATTTATCATTAAACCAAAACTCTATGTACTTGCTGTCGGTGTTAGTAAATATCGCGATCAGGATCTTCGTCTACAGCTTGCCGCTAAAGACGCTCTCGATTTTGCAAACGCTGTTAAGAAACAGAAAGGATTCTTGTATCGTGATATTGTAGTAAAAGTATTGACCGATGAACAGGCAACAAAAGGAGAAATCCTTGATGGCCTGGAATGGATTCAACACGAAACCACCAGCAAAGATATTGCCATGATCTTATTGACCGGACACGGCGTAATTGATAACTCAGGTAACTTTTACTTTTTGCCAGTAGACGTAGAAACACAGCGACTCAAGAGAACCGGTCTTTCTGTGGCAGACATCAAGAGCACCGGAGAGTCGATTGCAGGAAAAACAATTCTCTTTCTCGATGCATGCCATTCCGGCAATATTATGGGGGGAAGAAAAGGAGTGGCTGACCTGACAGAAGTTATCAATGAACTCTCCAGTGCAGAAAACGGTCTTGTAGTTTTCACATCATCAACCGGAAAACAATATTCTTTGGAACGATCGGATTGGGGAAATGGAGCGTTTACCAAAGCGTTGGTTGAAGGAATTAACGGTAAAGCTGATGTGAACCGAACCGGAAGAATCACAATCAACATGCTCGACTTGTATATATCTGAACGAGTGAAAGAACTCACAAATGGAGAACAAACTCCAACGACAAGCAAACCGCCAAACATTCCTGATTTTCCGGTGGTGCTCATGAAATAAATGATATTGCCATCAAACGCAGGAGGAAGTTTTTCAATGATCTCAACATGAGAAGCAATTTCGGTTTTTTCGGCTGAGTTCGTTGATCCTTATCGTAGTACTTACTTACTGATGTTACGCATTATGATAATGTAAATGAGCAAGAATAATAGGAGTAGAAAAAGCTTGATCGAAGGACTACTTCAGTAAACTGCAAGATTTTTTTTATTGTAATATTAAGAAGGTCACATTTTATACTTTTGGCTCCTTGCATATTTCGTTCCTTCCGCCTGCACTCCGTTTCGGCGGACAAGACGGAACTCAAGTTTAAATGGTTTTTGTTATCTACCTATATTTCACACCTACGGTGTTAATTGACAACTTTTATCGTTTTTGGTAGCAATGGTGGATTTAATAATCCCGTCAGGGATGGAATCTGGTTAGTAATTTAAATGCAAAAATGTTAAAACCCCGTCCGGGGTAAAATCTGATAATACAGATTTTAATTTGGTATAAAAACCATTTGCATATCCCGTTTTTATGGAACTCAAGCTTAAATAACTCTTTTTTCATCTATTCAGACTTCATGTCTACTTGCATCAAGTTAATTCTCCATTTTTATTATCCCGCTTCTTCTTCTCTCTCATTTTCTTAATCTTAACCTCAATCTCAACCTTCACCTTAACCTTAGTCTCTTTTCCCATTGAGTTTCTAATTTTTTTTCATAACTTATTTTATGCACCGATTAAAGAAAATATTTGAGACTCGAAATAGAGTTGTGATAAAGGTTGGCACGAATTTATTAGCCGATAAAATCAAAGGTGTCAACCAACAGCGGATTGATCTTATCGCCAAAAGCGTTTCTTTTTTGAGATCACGAGGGAATGAAGTGGCGCTCGTCAGTTCCGGTGCGATCGGCGCCGGCATCGCGGCTCTTCGGCTTATTGAAAAACCAAAATCGATTCCGGAAAAACAAGCGACTGCGGCAGTCGGCCAGCCGTTATTGATGGAAGCGTACGAGAACGCATTTCGTGGGCAAAACCTTAACATTGCACAAATTCTTCTGACGAAAGACGATTTTACGAACCGCACTCGTTATTTGAATGCGAAGAATACTTTTTGTGCGTTATTTGAAAAGGGAGTTGTGCCGGTAATCAACGAAAACGACACGGTTGCGATCGAAGAAATCAAACTCGGCGATAACGACAACCTTTCGGCGATGGTTGCAAATTTAATCGATGCCGATTTGCTGATAATTCTAACTGATATTGACGGTTTGTATTCCGATGATCCTTCTAAAAATCCCGATGCCGTGTTGATTCCTGTAGTCGAAAAATTATCGCCGCAGATTGAAAAATTGGCTAAAAAATCGAGAAGCGAACTCAGCACCGGCGGCATGGTAACAAAACTCCAGGCCGCGAAAAGATCTGTCTCTTCCGGAATAGCGATGATCATTACCGATGGCAGGAATCCGAATGCGATTCAGGATATTTTTTCAGGAAGTTTTAAAGGAACGATCTTCTTGCCGTCGGATACAAAATTGAATGTCAGAAAAAAATGGATCGGATTTATCTCAAATGCGAAAGGATATATTGTCGTCGATGATGGCGCAAAAGAAGCTCTGACGAAGAAACAAAAAAGTTTGCTCCCGTCGGGAATCCTTGATGTCCATGGATCATTCGAGAAAAATGATACTATTGAAATACGAGACGCAAATGGACAAGAGATTGGAAAAGGGATCTCAAGTTATTCCTCGCTAAACCTCGAAAAAATTAAAGGTAAGAAGACGAGCGAGATTGAAAAAATACTTCATTGCAAATCGTGCGACGAAGTGATTCATAAAGATAATTTAGTGCTGACGGGTGAATAATGAAACAGAAAGACCAGGTAATTGTCAAGGCTTTGTCGGTAAAAAAAGCGAGCGGCATTCTGTACAACTGTTCTACGGCAATGAAAGATGCGCTTCTTGCCAGAATAAATTTTCATCTGGCAAAAGAAACTCCGGCAATTCTCCGTGCAAATAAAAAGGATCTGTTGAATGCTGAAAAATCGGGTTTGTCAAAAGTCTTGATCGAAAGGCTTACGCTCGATGAATCGCGTATCAAGAAAATGATTGATGGAGTACGCGACGTTATTCAGCTTCCCGATCCAGTCGGCAAAGTTGTCGATCATGTGCAGAGACTGAATGGCTTAGTGATTAATCGAGTCAGAGTTCCTCTCGGTGCGGTTGGAATTATTTATGAATCGCGTCCGAATGTGACAGTCGACGCGGCGGTTCTTTGCCTGAAAGCCGGCAACGCCGTGTTATTGCGAGGCGGATCGGAAGCGATCAATTCAAATAAAAAACTCGTCGATGTTATAAAGAAAGCATTGAAAGACCTTGAACTTCCAGCCGGTTGTGTTGAGTTTATAGACACGACCGACCGGTGCGCGGTGGTTGCGATGTTGAAACAGGATAAGTGTCTCGATGTTATTATTCCCCGCGGAAGCCAGAAAATGATTTCGTTCATTCAGCAAAATTCTTCCGTTCCTGTGATTGCACACGGCGAAGGAAATTGTCATGTGTTTATAGATGAAACTGCCGACTTAACCATGGCCAAGAAAATAGCAGTGAACGCAAAAGTTCAGCGTCCATCGGTTTGTAATGCGGCGGAAAAATTATTGGTTCACGAAAATCTTGCAAAAACTTTTTTGCCTGTTGTTATCGGCGCATTGCGAAATCATGGCGTCGAAGTGCGGGGTGACCGAAAAACAAAAAGCATAGTCAAGGATGTGAAACCGGCAAAAGAGGAAGATTGGTATCGCGAGTATCTGGATTTGATAATCGGCGTGAAAGTTGTGAAAAATATTGATGAGGCGATCAACCACATTAATCACTACGGTTCGCATCACTCCGATGCCATCGTAACCGGATCGATCGAGAATGGCGAACGATTTTTGCGTGAAGTCGATTCTGCCGCAGTTTATATAAATGCCTCCACGCGTTTTACTGACGGCTTTGAATTTGGCCTCGGCGCCGAGATCGGCATCAGCACGCAAAAACTACATGCCCGCGGTCCGATGGGATTGGAAGAATTGACGTGCACAAAATTTGTGGTTCATGGAAGCGGGCAGGTGAGAGAGTGAAGAGATTAAGGTCGAGGTCAAGGTCTAGATTGAGATGAAGAAATACTCCATTCGCTCAGAGAAGCGAGCCGCTCGTAAAATTCATCATTACAATTTATCGAAGAATTTTTCCGGTTCAACCTTGGCTTGACGAAGAATGCCACGAAGAGTCCCTACTTTCAGTTCCTTATGCAAAGGGACAGCACAACCTACGGCGCCTTCCGACGTTTCTTTTCTCAAAACAACATGGCTTCCTCGCTGCCGTACTTGCCTGAAGCCAAGATGTTCAAGTGCTTTTATCGCTTCTGCTCCTGAAACAGTTCTTAAGTTAGGCACTGATTGCAGCCTCGAATGTTGTCATAAGGACTTTGTCAATTTTTGGAATCGGAAATTCTTCAAGATAAAGTTCAGTTGCTTCTTTCAAATTGACCAATGCTTCCTCAATCGAATAACCCTGACTTATCGTGCCGACTTCCGGACATTCTGCAACATACATGTCATCTTCCTTATGCAAAACAGCAGTGAGCGTTTTTATCGTCATCGCTTCTCCTTTCTTCGGTTAGGATCTGTTCAATGGAAACATATAATATTTATACCGGTTTCTCCGTAGGATCTTTTTTCTCTCAATAGTATAACACGATGATAAAAAAAACATCTATTAATGTCAATAATAAGAGAGGATAAGGTTGTTCTAATTATTGAATAACAATTTTTAGTACGCCGCCAACTTTGCCGCTGCTTGGTAAACATCCGCTTCCTGTACTAATACTGCAGCTTCCAGAATTTTTGAAAAAGGAACCGGCGTATCCTTCGACCCAAGCCGTGTGACGGGCGCGTCTAAATATCGAAATGCTTTTTCGCTGATGATCGACGCTACTTCTCCGCCGAAACCGCCTGTTAATTTATCTTCATGAACAACAAGCGCACGTCCGGTTTTCTTTACAGAAGAAAGAATTCCATCGACATCCAGAGGAGCAAGTGAACGGAGATCGACAACTTCACAATTGATATTTTGTTCTTGCTGTAAACGGTTCGCCGCGCGCAATGCCAAATGCACGGTCGTTCCGTACGTGATAATACTCAAATCGGTTCCTTCTCTTCTGACTCGTGCTTTACCGAATGGAACATAAAAATTCGGAGATTGTCTTGGCGCTTTTGCGAAAAATTGATTGTACAAAAATTTTGGTTCGATGAAAATCGTAACGCCTCTGTCGCGCATTGCGGCGCGCATCAGTCCCTGTGCATCATCGGCAAATGATGGGATTACAACCCGCAAACCCGGAAGAGTGGTAAACCACCCCTCGAGATTCTGAGAGTGATATAATCCTCCGCCGATATATCCACCTGAAGCCAGGCGGATCACCATGTTCGGCACAAATTGTCCGTTGCTTCGGTAATATTCATGCGATGCTTCGATTAATTGTTCGGCGGCAGGCCAATAGTAATCGGCAAACTGCGCTCCTTCGATCACAACCCAGATATTGTCGCGGTAACGGCAAAATCCATTCGCGGTTCCGTTAATAAAATCTTCAGCTATAGGTGCATTGAAAATGCGTTCGTGTCCAAATTCCTGCAGCATTCCTTTGGTGACGTTAAATACGCCTCCCTTTTCCTTTGAAGCGACATCCTGTCCCCACAAAAATGTATTCGGGTTTTTCCGGAATTCTTCCTTCAGTGTTTCATTAATCGCTTCGCGAAATGTTAGAGAGACTGCATTCGGATCATCGGAGAGAATTGTCCACTCTTTCGGAAATACGATTTCTGCCGGGACCACAAATTGCGTTGCGGTTTTTGGATCCGGATCCGGCGAAGCTTCTGCTTTAGCCGCCGCTTCGGTTACGATCGATTGATTATTGCTCTCGATTTCATTCAATTCATTTTCAGAAAATATCTCCCGCTCGACAAGATATTGCCGAAACCGCAGTACCGGATCCATTCGTTTTACTTCTTCCAATTCCTCGGGTGAACGATACAATTCATGCCGGTCGGAATTACTGTGGGAATTGATTCTTACACATTGTGCATGAATCAATGCCGGCCCTTCGCCCGACTTGACATAGTCCAGTGCTTTCTGCATCGCGCGCCAGCAGTCGAACACGTTCGTTCCGTCACAACGAATGATCTGCAGGTTCTTGATTCCGGAAAAATTATCGGAAACATCGGCACTAACAGACTGCTCTTCAATCGGTACTGAAATTCCATATTTGTTATTTTGAATGACTATGATAACCGGAAGCTTCTCGCGTGCCGCTCCATGCAGAGCTTCGAAGACATATCCTTCCGAAGCGGCCGCTTCACCGAAACTCGCAAAAGCTATTTCATCGCCTTTGTATTTTTTAATTGCCCGCGCAACACCGACTGCATGAAGAGAATGATTTCCTGTAGCGGAAGAAACACTCTGAATTCTTATAGACGGTTTCGCGAAATGATTGCTCATGTGCCTTCCACCGCCGGCTACATCGGCCGCCTTCGAGATGCCGTTAAGAATAATTTCTTCCGGCGTGATGCCCCCGGCGAGACACGTCACCAAGTCTCGGTAATAAGGGAATAAAAAATCCTTTCCCTGACGGAACGTCAATCCTAAAATTAATTGTATTCCCTCATGGCCGGCGCACGAAGCATGATACGACCAACCTTTTGCCTGACGCAAATAAAGTGTCGCTTTTTGATCTAACAACCTGCCAAGGTGCATAAGCTGGTACCATCGATTGAGAGTTTTAGGATGAACTTCTATCCCAAAATCTGAAATTTCAAGGAGATTTTTGTTTATTATTATTGAATCGGTTGTGTCTTTATTTTTCATAAATATTTCCTTCGAGAATTCTCCATTCATTTTTCGATAAAGCCAATTAGACGGAACTTGTTCTGATATGCATCGCATATCTTATTTTAATAACACAAATCCTGAATAAAGAGTTCGTTCATTGATTTTCTTACTGAAATCAATTACTTTTATAACTAACTATAATTTTATTATAAGGATGTTTATGGCAGAACAGGAAAAGCTTCCTGAACAGCAAAAACAAACCGGTCAAAATCGTCCACACCATCATTTCTATCGAAGATTTCCGCGGCCACATCCTCCGAAGGTCGAACCAGTTGCTTCTGAGACAGCGACTCCGACTTTAAACCAGCCGGAAAAATCTCAACCGAAGAATATTCAAATTCGCAAACCGGATATCTCCGTTATCGTTCCTCTTTATAATGAAGCGGAATCATTGCCGGAATTGACACAACAATTGCGAGAAGTTCTTAATCGTATGGGTGGAAATTACGAGGTGCTGCTGATTGATGACGGGAGTACGGATAATTCTTTTCAAATCTTGAATAATATTCATCGACAAAACAGAAGGATGAAGGTCGTTCGTTTTAGAAGGAATTACGGGAAATCGGCGGCTTTATCGGTTGGTTTCGCGCATGCTTCCGGAACTTATGTCATCACGATGGATGCAGACTTGCAGGATGATCCTCAGGAGATTCCGAATCTTGTCAGGAAATTGAAAGAAGGATTTGACCTGGTGTCCGGTTGGAAAAAAATTCGGTTCGATCCGCTATTCACGAAAAATTTGCCTTCAAAGTTTTTCAATTTTGTTACGTCTATAATGACCGGTATAAAATTGCATGATTTTAATTGCGGGCTGAAGGGATATAGGAATGAAGTTGTGAAGGAAGTGAAAGTGTATGGCGAACTTCACCGTTTCATTCCGGCATTGGCGTGTTGGTCGGGATTCAGAGTTTCAGAAATTCCGGTTGTACACCGCAAGAGGAAATACGGGAAAACAAAATTTGGACCCGGAAGATTCTTCAAAGGTTTTTTAGATTTGTTGACGGTGATCTTTACGACACGTTACATAAGACGACCGCTCCATTTTTTTGGCGGTGTTGGAATTTTCAGCCTTGCAGTTGGTTTAATTATTGATCTCTGGCTCTCGATCGAAAAAATATTTTTCCATGTATCGCTTGGAAATCGGCCGATGTTTTTCCTTGGGATTTTATTGATCATTGTCGGGATCCAATTTGTTTCAATAGGATTGTTGGGAGAAATGATCAACCGCAATCAACAAGAAAAAGAAGTTTACAACGTCCGCGATATTCTCTTATGAGGAATGTTATGAACATCGAACTCAAAACAGATTGCCGATTTTTTCGTGGAGATGTTCCGTGCCGGCCTCACAAAAAAGAAGGAGTTCATTGTGTTGACGATGAAGGAAAGAATTGTCCGCATTACGAACCATTGAATCAAAAAATATTGATCATTAAACTCGGTGCGATTGGAGATGTAATTCGGACGACACCGTTGTTGCACAAGCTGAAGAAAGATTTTCCGACTGCACAAGTGTGGTGGCTCACATTAACTCCCGATGTTGTACCTAGCAGTGTGGATATGGTTCTTGATTTTTCACCCAAGAATTTATTGATACTCCAGCAAACCCGTTTTGATATTGTATTCAATCTTGATAAAGACCGGGAAGCGTGTGCGCTGACCAATTCTCTTTCTGCCGATGTAAAAAAGGGATTTTATCTAAAAAACGGAAAGTGTGCGCCGATTGATGCCGACGCTCAAGATAAATTTCTTACCGGTGTTTTCGACGACTTAAACAAAGTAAATACCAAAAGCTATCTTGAAGAAATCTTTGAAATTTGCGGCTTCGAATTTAACAGAGAAAAATATATTCTCGACAATTTCAGCAGCGAAGGATACGCATGGCCAAAAATTCCGAAGAAGAAGTTGATTGTTGGATTGAACACCGGCTGTGGCGGCCGTTGGACCTCGCGTTTGTGGCCTGATAAATACTGGATTGAACTTGCCGCCATGATAAAAAAAGCCGGCATGATTCCGATGCTTTTAGGCGGCGAACAAGAAGACAAAAAAAATAGGCGAATTGCCAGAGCAAGCAAGGCATTATATCTCGGATATTTTCCGCTGCATCAGTTTATCAATCTTGTCGATCAGTGTCATCTCGTCGTCACTGCGGTAACGATGGCGATGCATATCACGATCGGATTGAAAAAGAAAATCATCCTGTTCAATAATATTTTTAATTCTCATGAATTCGAGTTATACGGCCTCGGAAAAATTGTTGAACCGGAAGTTTCGTGCACATGTTTTTTTTCACCGACGTGTCCCAACGATTGTATGCGCACGATTAAACCGAAACGGGTTTTTGGGGTTGTTCGCAGCCTTCTCAAGAAGTAGAGTCTATGAATATTATTATTCTTAGTACGGCATATCCACTTCGAGGAGGCATAGCACATTTTATAGAATTATTGGCTCAACATCTCAAACTTCGGCATTCAACAAAAGTATTCACATTTTCCCGTCAATATCCGAAGCTACTTTTCCCGGGCAAATCGCAGGAAGAGCAGTACGCCGCACCAAATACAGAAGCAGCAGAACAAATTATCGATTCGATCAATCCATTCAATTGGATTAAAGTCGGGAAAAAAATGAAGAACCTTCGTCCGGACATTTTGATCTTCAAATATTGGATGCCGTTCTTCGCGCCATGCTTCGGTGTTATTAGTTGGTTCGCCAGAAGAAATGGGCACACGAAAGTTTTATACATTTGTGACAACATTATTCCGCATGAACGCCGTCCCGGCGATGTGTTGCTTACAAAGTTCGCATTTTCGCAAGTCGATTATGCTGTTGTTCAATCGAATTCCGTTGAACAAGATTTGAAAAAATATTTTTCTGATATACCTTATGCGAAACTGGTACATCCAGTGTATGAGAATTTTGGCGAAAGAGTTTCTAAATCCGAAGCACGCAGCAAGCTCGGCATCGAACCGGATTGTAAAGTGATACTTTTCTTCGGTTACATTCGTCGCTATAAAGGACTTCATTCATTGCTGGAATCGATGGCTCTTCTGCCTAAAGAAATGAATATCCGATTGCTGGTCGCCGGTGAGTTTTATGAAAAGCAAGATGAATATCGTGAATTGATCGCACGTTTGAAGTTGGGCGATCGAGTAATAATTCATTCCGATTACATCCCGACTTCAGAGGTTGCAAAATATTTCAGCGCGGCTGATTGTGTCGTTCTCCCATACCGGAGTGCAACACAGAGCGGCATAGTACAGATTGCGTATAATTTTGACAAACCGGTTATCGCGACAGATGTCGGTGGATTGTCAGAAGTAGTTCTCGACGGGAAAACGGGATTCATCGTTTCGCCGGATGATCCGCTAGCTTTGAAAGAAGCGATCGTTCGTTTTTATCGTGAAGAAAAAGAAGAAGAATTCTCAAGGCATGTCGTTCAGCAGAAAAAAAATTATTCCTGGGATGCATTTGTCAATGGAATAGAAAAATTAGTTACACAACCAGATAGAGAGTAACGTATGAGTAGCATAAGCAAATCGGCAAAAATCGGACAGGGGGCTGTGTTGGGTGAGCAGTGCGTCATCGAAGATGATGTTGAGCTTGGTGAAGAGTGCCGTCTCGGACATAATGTCGTGATCCACCAAGGGACGAAGATTGGGTCTCGCGTCAGAATCGATGATAACAGCGTGATCGGGAAACAGCCGATGAAATCGAAACGAAGCGTAACGACAAAACAGGAGGAACTTCCTCCAGCCGTCATTGGCGACGAAGTGCTGATCGGTGCGTCTGTTATTATATATGCCGGCTGTGAAATCGGCCAACGCGTGCTCGTCGCGGATTTGTCGACGGTTCGCGAGCATGTCACGGTAGGGGAAGAAACGATCATCGGACGCGGAGTTGCTATCGAAAATGCTTGTTCAATCGGAAAGCGATGCAAGCTGGAGACGAATGTTTACATCACTGCGTATTCGACGCTTGAAGATTATGTATTCCTCGCGCCATGTGTTACCACCAGCAACGATAATTTTGTCGGAAGAACGAAAGAACGATTCAAACATTTCAAAGGCGTGACGATTAAACAGGGCGGCCGCGTAGGTGCAAATGCCACAATTCTTCCCGGGAAAACAATAGGCGAAGATGCGCTGGTTGCGGCCGGTGCGGTCGTAACGCACGATGTTCCTGCGAGAAAAATATTTGCGGGAGTGCCGGCAAAAGAATTGAGGGATGTTCCTCCCGAACAATTGCTTGAGAATCAATAAAGAAGGAGAACGCAAATTGAAAGTTGCAGTTGTATTTGGAACACGGCCTGAAGCCATAAAAATGGCGCCTGTTGTCAACGAGTTGAAAAAAAGAATTATGGAGCATGTTGTCATCGTTACAGCGCAGCATCGAGAAATGCTCGATCAGAAACTCGAACTGTTTGATATCAAACCGGGATATGATCTTGACATCATGCAGGCTAACCAGGATTTGTTTTATGTGACGACCAGCGTCATCAACGAAATCAAACCAATTCTCATGAAAGAGAAACCCGATGTCGTTCTTGTTCAGGGCGACACAACGACCACATTTGCTACAAGCCTTGCCGCATTTTATTTAAGGATTCCAATCGGCCATGTCGAAGCTGGACTTCGTACATGGAATAAATATAATCCTTTCCCGGAGGAAATTAATCGTCAATTGACCACTCGCCTCACCGATTTTCATTTTGCACCGACCGAATGGGGAAGAAAAAATCTACTTGCCGAAGGCATTGCCGAATCTTCTATTTTTGTAACAGGAAACACCGTCATCGATGCATTGTTGATGATCGTAGATCCGCAATATCGATTCGACGATGAAATTCTTAATTCGATCGATTATTCAAATCGGCGCGTAATATTGCTGACGTCGCACCGCAGAGAAAATTTCGGCGAGCCGATGCGCCAGGTTTTTACGGCTTGCCGTGATGTGGTTCAAAGACACGCCGATGTGGAATTGATTTATCCGGTTCACCCAAATCCGAATGTGCAGAAAATGGCTCATCAGGTGTTCCATGGAATTGAGCGAATTCATTTAATCGAACCGCTCGATTACAAACCTTTCGTGCAGCTGATGAATAAATGTTATTTCATTATGACTGATTCGGGCGGAGTGCAGGAAGAAGCACCGACTCTCGGCAAACCGGCGCTGGTTTTAAGAACAACTACCGAACGCCCGGAAGCCATAGAAGCCGGTACAGCAAAGCTTGTGGGAACAGATTATGATGTTGTTTTGAAAAACGCGACACTATTATTGGACGATAAATCTGCATATCACGAAATGGCTTCGAAAGCGAATCCATACGGTGATGGAAAATCGGCGGCCAGAATCGTCGATATTTTATCCGACAAGATCAAATGATCATGATTGGAAAGGACGAACATATTCCTCTCGTTTATATCATTGTTCTGAATTGGAATGGGAAAAATGATACTATAGAATGTCTTCGTTCACTCCGGGGAATGACATATCCGAATGCACGAGTGCTTGTTGTTGATAATGGTTCTACCGATGATAGTGTCGACTCGATCGCTCAATTGTTTCCAGATATTACGATTCTTCGAAATGAAAAAAATCTTCGTTTTGCCGGCGGCAATAATAAAGGAATAGAACATGCTCTTACTAAAAAGGCAGACGCAATACTTCTTTTGAATAACGACACGATCGTTGAAAATAATTTTCTTACGGCTATGATAGATGAACTTCTTAGTAATGAACAAAATGGTATGGTTGGCCCGAAGATATTATATTTTGCTGCACCAAAAAAAATATGGTTTGCAGGTGGCATCATAAAATGGCATCAAGGTTGGATGATGCACCGGGGAATTCGGGAGGATGACCACGGTCAGTACGATTATCCAACGTCAACAGATTATATTAGCGGTTGCTGTTTGCTCGTTAAACGTGAAGTTGTAGAAAAAATCGGGATGCTTGATGAATCGTATTTTATCTACGGCGAAGATGCCGATTGGTGTGAACGCGCGAAACGCGAAGGATTTTTGTTGCGGTATGCTCCAAAGGCAATTATCTGGCATAAGGTTTCGGCGAGCAGCGGTGGAAATTTATCGTTGTATAAAAATTGGAATAAATTGAAGAGTAATTTCAGATTTTTTTGCCGGTATGCACGTTGGTATTATTGGATAACGATTCCATTCGGAATGATATGGAAGATGATTATCAGTTTTGTGAAAATAATTTTCATACATATAAAAAATGCAATTCGAAATTCGAAATTCAAAATTCAAAATTAATTATTATGGAATTCGGAAAACATATTGGCAAAGGGATTTGGGGATTCGCGGATAAATCGCTGGTGGCATTATATGGTATCGGTTTTATTTTTCTCGTCATCCGTTATCTTCCCCAAAAAGAATACGGAGCATTCGTAATTATTCAGACAGTCCTTTTTTTCGGCATGGCATTAGGGAATGCACTCGCACTAATTCCGCTGACGAAATTTGCTGCCGAAGGCGATGATTACGGAAAATATATTTCCTCCAGCCTGATAATGAGCGTGATATTTTATGCTTTATTTTCAATAATATTAGTAACGCTGAAAGGTTTCCTCATTTCACTGATAGATAAAACCAGAGAAGGCAATCTCGATATTCTTTTCAATTATTTCCCGATCCTTTTTTATTCCTGTATCATCAGGAATTTTGCTGTCGCACTTCTTCAGTCAAAGTATATGATTAAACGAATATTTTGGATTGACTTCACCTACTACGGCGGTGTTTTGATTCTCGTTCTCTGTGCCAGATTGATTGGTAAATTTTCCTCAGCCGAAAATCTGATCATTCTTACTATTATTTCCCTAATCTGTTCTTCGATTCTTGGCGGTATATTATCGTTCAACCTTATCAGAAAAATCGAAAAGATTTCTATAGAGGCATGGAAAAAAATGTGGGGATATGGACATTATTCATTCTGGAACACGACATTCTATACGGCATTTTCGCAAGTTGAAGTTCTTTTCGTTTCGTCATTTGCAGGTATAGCAGGCGCGGCAGTCTACAGTGCAGCGAAAATATTTACAAAGATATTCGATATGTTTAGTCAGGTAGCGCAATTGTTTCTGTTGCCATTTTCTTCTAAAACTTATGCCGATAAGGACATTCAAAAACTAACTGTGACAGCTGAAAAAGCAATTTGTTTTGGGACCATTTTGTTGTTTCCTGTTTTTATTGTGATGTTTTTTTTCCCGCAGGAAATTCTCCACATACTTTATCGCGGTAAATATGATGATGGCGCAGCTTTAGTTCGTATTTTTAGTTTTATGGCTATCGTAGTACCTTGGATCGCGGTTTTACCTGCATACCAAGCGGGACTCAACCGTATGCGTGAAGGATTTATTGCCGGTGTACTGCTTCTTGTTATTTCTATTCCTTTTTATTTAGTGTTAGCTCCAATCCTCGGGAGCGCCGGAGTGGCTCTCGGTCTTGTTCTCACTTACTTGCTTGTGTTATTTTATTGGCTTTATGATATTAAAAAAGTCATACCTCTTTACGTACGAAATATTTTCATTCACACTCGAGACACAGTAGCATTTGCAAACAGCCTGGTTGCGAAATATTTGAAATAAAACTTTTGTACACACATGATACATTCTAGAATTTTCCATCATTGGAAATCCCCTCTTTTTTTTGTAATTTAATTATATAAAAAATGACTACTTATTTTTACTTATGAATGCAACCATGGACCTTTCGATACTCATCGCGAATTGGAACGGTGAAACAATCTTAAAAGAATGCATCGAGTCAATAATTCGGCTCACATCAGGCATGGAATACGAAATAATTGTTGTGGATGATTGTTCCGCTGACCGGAGCGTGGAAATGGTCAGGCGGGATTTTCCTCTGGTTCGCGTTGTGGTGAATGAACAGAATTACGGTTTTGCAAAAACAAACAATATTGGAATAAAATATACGTGTGGAAAATATATTTGTCTTCTGAACAATGATACGATACTCAGGAATAATGCATTCAAGATATTCTGGGAATATATGGAGTCGATACCGGATGTAGGAATTTGCGGCGGCACGCTTTTTTATCCTAACGGCGATCGACAGGTGTCGTATGGCAATTATCCGTCGTTGACAGAAGCGTTCATGGGGGCATTATTCCTCCCGGAACTTTTCCCAAATGCTCTTTGGGTTCGCAGGAAAGGAATAACTCCTCAGAATGAAATAAGCTCTCCCACAGAAGTGGAATATATATGCGGAGCAGATTTATTCATCCGCCGCAAAATCGTGGAAGAATTTGGGCTTTTTGATGAGACATTTGTAGCTTATTGTGAAGAATCGGATTTTTGTACAAGGGTTCATCAGAGCCGGAGATGGAAAATCAGATTTATTCCGCAAGCGGAAATTTCACATCGAATTGCATTCTCATATAATGCAATTCCTGATAGAAAAATCCGCATGTTGTTTCGAAGTTATAATATTTATCTTAGAAAATATCACAATAGATTATATGTACTGCTGGTTCGATTTCTGTATGCGTGGCAGTATTGGGTGAAATTAATTGTCCGTTTTGTCATTTTAATGACAAAACCGATCTCTGCGAGTCGTGCGAAATTATTGGAAGCATGGTATATGTTGAAATACAGTATCGCGTCTCCAACTATAGCGGATTCGATGAGTAAAAATTAAACATAAATAAGAAGGATGACATCCAAGGATGTTGATAAAAATCAAAAATAATCTATGAAAATTTTGCTCGTTTCCCCATATCTTCCTCACCCGCGCGCACAACACGGCACAGGAGTTCTCATGTATTCATTCCTTGATAGAATATCGAGACGACACTCTGTCACGCTGGTATCATTTATAGATGAGTTTGAGAGTACGCTTGTCGATGATGTGAAAAAACTGCCGATAGAATTATATGTCATTCCAAGACAAAAAGGAAAACAGAAGACAACCGTTGGTACAATCATATTGATTCTGCATCGATTAATAAAATTTTTACAAAGTGTTATTTATTGGCGTCCATATTATGTTGCTAAATATACAAATCGGCACATGGCAAAATTAATACGCTCATTGACCAATCGCACCCAATATGATATTGTACAGATTGAATTTGCACAGATGGCATTGTACAAAAAGCATATTAAATGCGGGCAGACAATATTGCATGAACACGACGTAACTTTTCGCCCTGCTTATCGACGTTATCGGAAAGAATCAAATCCATTTATAAGAATGTTTAAGTTCATTGAATTCTGTAGATGGGCTAAATTCGAAATGCAATATGTAAAGTATTATGATCAGGTGCTGACCGTAACACATCAAGATACCCGGCTTCTTCATCGTTTTTCGGGAATAAACCACATCACATATTTCCCACGCGGAATTGACATGCCACCAGAGCAGAGCACTCCATGCCGGCCAAATAGTATATTGTTTGTTGGTTCTTTTTCTCATCAGCCAAATGTCGATGCTGCGTTGCATCTGATCGAAAAGATTTTTCCTATCGTTAAACAATCATGTTCCGATGCCACCTTGGACATTATTGGTGCTCATGCGCCTAACGAACTTATTACCGCAAGTCTGAAACAGTCCGGTGTTTCGGTTCTCGGATATGTTGAAGATGTTTTGCCTTATCTTCAATCGCATTCTTTGTTTGCGGCTCCGATCCATTTTGGAGGAGGAATAAAATTGAAGATTATGCATGCCATGGCCTCAGGTATACCAGTGATAACAACTCATATCGGGGTGGAAGGACTTGACGGAGTGAATGATACAAATGTTTGCATGGCAGACACAGATCAGACATTCGCAACTAAAATTTGTTATTTTCTCAGTAATCAGGATAAAGCTTTTGCATTGGGTGTGAATGGCCGAGAGCTTATTAAAAAGAATTATGCATGGGATTCCGTTATTACACTTTATGAACAAACATGCGATGGTATTTTGACAGTTCATCCAGAAAAACATTATATTAAAGTTTAGGTGAGATCTTTTATTGTTTTCTTACTCATAACTAAGGATATGTATGGCAAAACATCAATCAACTCAAACCACTAGCAATAAAAATTTATTAAAGAAGACCACTTTTAAAAGTTTATATCGTTCAGATCTCGTTGCGATATTAATTCTCTACTTACTCACAATTTTTCTCTTCCGTGGAATCATTTTTGATAATGCGGTTTTTTCGACAGGGGGCGATACCGTCGCAGCGCAAAGCTGGTCGCATGCCGGGAATATGCTGGAAGAAAAAGAACATACAGCCGTGTTGTGGATGCCATACGTTTTTAGCGGGATGCCTGCTTTCGGAAGTCTCGGATACGTCTCGATTAATATTGATTTTCTTGGTACCTTTCTCCGATTTATTCTCGGCCTCCTCTTTTTTGGCGGAACTATGTCGTGGATGGTGCAAGCTTACTTTTTCGGCGGCGTATGCACTTACCTGTTTCTCAGAAGCCTGAAATTATCTGAGGCAGCTTCTGCAATCGGCGCATTAATTTTCATGTTCAACCCTATTGCCATTGGATTCGCGGAAGCTGGGCATGGTTCAAAGCTGCTGGCTCTTTCATATTTACCTGCGGTGATGCTTGCAGTAAAAAAGCTCTTTGATCGCAGGTCATTGTTAATGTTCGGACTGTTTGCCGCTGTTGTCGGAACTATTTTTCTCACAAACCATGTCCAAATGGTGTACTATGTATTTATGGTGGCAGGATGTTATTGGCTTTGGCATGTTCTTACTAATGTAAAGTCGGATTTCAAACTTGTCGCGAAACAGAGCGGTTTATTCTGGGCTGGTATCGCAGTCGGTTTTTGTATTGCGGCATTCGTCTACCTTACGGTTTATCAGTATTCTCAATATTCAATTCGTGGAGGTGGTGAGGCGGGTGTCGGCGGCGGTGGGCTTGCTTACGACTATGCAACGAACTGGTCATTTCATCCGCTTGAGATACTCACATTTTTCATCCCTTCATTTTTTGGTTTTCAAACTCCTTACTATTGGGGGTGGATGCCCTGGACAGAAACCACTAATTATTTTGGTGTTCTTCCGATCATTCTATCAATTATAGCCCTTGTATACAAGCGGAATAAAACAACAATCTTTTTTCTTTTAATTTCAATTCTTGTACTGTTTATGTCGTTCGGAAGATTCTTCGCACCATTCTATGATTTGTTATTCAATTACCTTCCATTCTTCAATAAGTTTAGAGCTCCGGTAATGATTCTCGTTCTTCTTCCATTCTTCACCGGAGTGCTTTCTGCGTACGGATTAACATTTTTATTATCTTTGCACGATAAAGATTCGAAGGTAGATTCGAAAAAACTCCAAAAATATCTTTTGATTACGATGGGAATTCTCATAGCAATCGTCGCAATCGTAGCCCTTGCCGGGAACGGCTTATTCGATTCGCTTGGTATGTTTATAAAAGAAGGTGATGTACGGGAGTACGACGCGCAGCAATTGTCACAACTAAAGGAGATGCGTTTAGATTTGTTGGGGAAAGACACGATAAAGTTTTTGATTGTGTCTGCCGCGATTCTGGGCTCGATAATCATGTACATTAGGAAAGCGATATTGGGTAAAGTATTAATTGGAATTCTCGGACTCGTCTTCATCATCAATATCTTCATCATCGATTCAAGATATATCGATCCGAAACCAAATACAGAATCTTCTGCGGTGTTCCAACCGAGTCAAACGATACAGTTTTTACAACGCGATACGACACAATTTAGAGTACTTCCGCTCGATCAACGCATGTTGGATAATAATTCCTGGATGTATCATCAAATTCAAAATGTTGGCGGATACAGCCCGGCAAAGTTAAAAATCTATAAGGAATTTCTCGATTCTTGCTTCTATAAAAAAGCGTTGAGCATGAGTATTTTAAACATGCTCGATATCAAATACTTAGTCGTTCCAGGCCGGCTGCCAGAAGAAGGTATGTTCAAACTGGTTAATGTCGATGAAGGACAACGATGGCTGACATACGAAAATACCAAGGTTCTATCCCGTGCGTTCTTCGTCGATAGTGTTATTCTACTCAAGGATAAAAATAGAATTTTCGATATGCTCACGGATGATCGTTTCAACAGCGGAAAAGAAGCGATTGTGGAGGAATTGCCGCAGGATGTTCCGCAAAAATCCGACAGTACCAGCGTCAATGTTATCTATCATCATTCTCAGGAATTTTCATACAAAGTATACACGAGACAAAGAGCTTTGCTGGTATTCAGCGAAGTATATTATCCGGCCGGCTGGAAAGCAACTATCGATGGAAATGAAGTTCCGATTTTTAAGACAGATTATATTTTACGATCAGTTGTTGTTCCACCGGGTGAACACATCGTGACGATGAAATTCGATCCTCAGGTCGTTGCTGCAACTTATAAAATTAGTCTGGCAGCTTGGGGATTTGTCTTGCTTTGCATAGTTGTTGGCGGCGTAGATTTCTTTCGTCGTAAGAATCACAAGAATTAATCGCTTTTAAGGACAACCATGAAAATAACCGGTGAATATATTGTTGGAATGACAATCACTGTATTGACAAATGTGGCGGCTCAATTATCCTTAAAAAAAGGGACGATGAATGAATCTTTTTTTATGAATTTTACAAGGCCGCTTGAAAGCGTCGCGAGCATTTTTTCGAACCCGTTTATTTTACTCGGCCTTCTGTGTGCATTTCTTAGCATGGCGTCGTGGATATTTGTATTGTCTCGTGCCGACGTCAGCGTTGCTTTTCCTGTATCAGCAGCAATAGCATTTGTTGTAATTGCACTCGCAGCTCATTTTATTTTTGGAGAGACGATTACGATTGTCCGATGGATTGGAATATTTATTATCGCTGTCGGTATTGTTCTCGCTTCACGGTAAACAACGATGGCAAAAAAAGAATTAATGCGAAGGTATCCATTCATGTTTATTGCGGCATTCTTTGCCGCAATATTATGGTTATTTGTGACATTGCGTCTAGAGTATCAAGAAAAGATCCAGCTTCCTCTCCAGGTAGTAAACGTTCGGTCTGGATTCGCCGTCAAATCACCGCTGCCTAATTCAATCACGCTTCGAATCAATGCTTCCGGATGGCGACTTGCTATGATGAGGTGGATGAAAGAAACTCCGTTCGTTCTCGATGGTTCTGCACTGGATCGCGGAACAACAATTGAATTGGAAAAATTAATTTCAAGGATGATTACACTGCCAGCGGATGTTCAGGTGCTGGATATAAATCCCGATCTGTTGCACATCGAGATCGAACAAAAAATTACCAAGAAGATTCCCGTGTTGCCGGATCTCGATTTAAAATTACGTGATGGATATATCACAGTGGGAAATATTACCGCTGTACCCGACAGTGTGGAAGTGACTGGAGCACGAAGTGTGGTGGAAGAATTTCGGGACGTAACAACACAAAAAATTATTATGAAGGATGTCTACCTGCCCATTCACATCACTGCCGTATTGCAAGATACATTCGAAGTACCTCTCACATTTTCAGATCACCACGTCGATTTGGCGTATGATGTTCAGCCTTACGCTGAAAAGGTGCTCAACCGCATCCCCATTGAATTGACTGAAGTTCCTTCAAATCGGACAGTTATTCTTTTACCCTCAGTGGTTGATATTACGGTAAGAGGTGGCGTTTCTCAGCTTGCATTGCTTACCGAAAGTGAAATCGCGGCATCGATCCAGTACCGGGCTATACTAGCCGATACAACCGGTGTTATCAAGCCGGTTTTGAGCACGCCATCGTGGGCTGAAGTCGTTGCCGTGAAACCTGATCGAATTCAATATGTTATCAGGAGGAAGTGAGAGAATGACGTAATCGATAGAGAAAATCAAACGTGATATTTACATTCATTCCCAAATTATAAATCATTTGTAAAGATTGACTATTTCTTTTCTTCTCTGTCTCTGCACCTCAGTCAGAAAAACAGCACAGGAACTGGCAACATCAAATGAATCAGTTTCTGCATGTTCCATATATACAATAGCACTCGAATGATTGTTGAGTCGATAAAAAATGTTTTTATTTACTTGACATTGAAACTTCCAAATACTATATTCGTATAAGCGAATATAGTTTTAAGGGAAAATAATGAAACATCTTGTTTTAACATTTCTCGCGCTATCCGACATAGCACGGCTGCGCATCTTCAATATCATTGTCGAATCCGGCGAATTGTGTGTATGCGATATCCAGCGGGTGATGGGATTTACACAAACAAAAACGTCACGGCACCTGGCCTGCTTGAAGAAAGCAGGATTGATAAAAGACCGGAAAGCCGGACTCTGGGTTTTCTATTCCGTCGCAAAACCAAATGAGAAGGAAAAGCAGGTTATTATCGATTGTGTAATAAAATTGATGAAAGCGAATGAAATTGCCAGAAAAGATTCAAAGAAATTGATTCAACAGATAAAATCAGGGTGCTGCGAGACACCCAAGGTTTTAAAAAGTAAATGTTGTTTACTAAAAATAAATAAGGGGAAACGCCATGCCAACAGGGGAAATTAAAACAGCAATACAGGAACATTACACTGATGTTCTTAAGGAAAACAAATCTTGCGGCTGCAATTGCGACTGCGATTCGAATGATTCTCCAAAAGATTTATCAAAGAAGCTTGGTTATACAAATGAGAATTCAGATGTGCTTGCGGTTGCAGATTATGGCCTCGGCTGCGGCACGCCGATCGATCATGCAAACATTAAGGAAGGAATGACTGTTCTCGATCTCGGTTCAGGTGCAGGAATCGATGTCTTCATCGTGGCAAAAATCGTCGGTACATCGGGAAAAGTAATCGGCATTGATATGACCGACGCGATGCTTGAAAAAGCCCGCGAAAATCGTTTGAAGCTCGGTTTGTTGCAGACTGAATTTCGCAAAGGTGAAATTGAAAATATGCCCGTAGAAACAAATTCAATCGATCGGATTCTTAGTAATTGTGTCTTGAATCTCGTACCGGATAAGGAGAAAGCATTCAGCGAAATGTTTCGGGTTCTGAAACCGGGCGGTTCGTTCGCTGTCTCCGATATCGTAACGACAGCTCCCGTTCCGGATGAGGTTCGAAAGAATTTATCACTCTGGGCTGCATGTCTCTCAGGCGCCATCGAGGGAAAAGAATATCTTCGATTACTGAAAGAGGCGGGTTTCAAATCTGTCAATATTACATCACGAAAAAAATATCCGACAGATGGATTGCTGCCGTTCGATGTTGTCAGCATTACTGTCGTTGGCACAAAACCGTAAGGAGAAATTATGACGACGATACGATCTGCCCGTGAAGAAGATTACGAAGTATTCATAAATCTTTTAACACAAGCAAAACTGCCGACTGAGGGTGTCAGGGAACATTATGATTCATTTTTCATAGCTGAATATAATGCGGCTGTTGTCGGAGGAATCGGGTTGGAAATTTACGGCGACACTGCATTGCTTCGATCTGCTGTTGTTCGGCCGGAAATGCGAAACATGGGAGTCGGTTCTTTACTATACGATCACCTTATTGTTTTTGCGCGTGAGAGAAAAATCAAAAAGCTCGTTTTACTCACAACAACGGCTGATCGATATTTTGAGCGAAAAGGATTCCAGCGCATCGATCGTTCCATGGTAAAAAAAGAGATTGCAGAATCGGCCGAATTTATTTCTGCATGTCCGAAAAGTGCGGTGTGCATGGAGTTGTCTGTATAATTTTGTCATTACAATCCCGTTGAAGTCGGAAGAAGCAATCTAAAAAAGTAGATTGCCTACCGCTCCCAACGGGAAAGATTGTTGCATTACTATAAAGATTCGAGCTGTTATGAGAATTCTTATTCTTTGTACAGGCAATAGTTGTCGCAGTCAAATGGCTGAAGGATTACTGCGTTCATTTGATCCATCGCAGGAAATATTTTCTGCAGGAACATATCCGGCGCAGAATGTTCACCCGTATGCAATCCGTGTTATGAAAGAGATTGGAATTGACTTGAGTTCTCGCTACCCAAAATCTGTCAATCAATTCCTTCACGATTCATTCGATTATGTGATCACGGTCTGCGACCATGCGAAAGAAACATGCCCCGTTTTTTTCGGGAAGGTCGATCATCAAATCCATATGGGTTTTGAGGATCCGGCCATGGCCAATGGAACGGAAGAGGAAATCCTCGGCGTATTTCGTAAATGCCGTGATGAGATGAAACAACAGTTTTATCGTTTTTTCATGGAGAACATAGCTAATGAAAAATAATTTTATAGTCGGGAGCATCCGAACGGATGCCGGTGAGATTCCACTAATTTCCACAAATCTGTCAGGATCGGATTATCTTGGCGTTCTCCTGGTTCGCACCGGGTTTTCCCGTGATGACTATAAAATCGAACCTGGAATTTACGCCGTCGGTGAACCAACCGATCGTTCCGATGTATTCGTCTCCGCTAATTATAAATTGTCATTCGATATTCTCCGGAAAAACTTGACGGGAGTTTCTGCCTGGATATTGGTTCTGGATACGAAAGGTGTCAATGTCTGGTGCGCCGCGGGGAAAGGAACATTCGGGACAGAAGAGTTGGTACGAAGGATCAATCTCACATCGCTTGATAAAATTGTAAAACATAAACGGATAATCCTGCCGCAGCTTGGAGCTGTCGGCGTTGCTGCACATATCGTGAAGGAGCGAACAGGATTTCTGGTGCTCTTCGGACCTGTGCGGGCAATGGATATTCGGCAATACATTGCGTCGGGATATAAAGCATCGAATGAGATGCGGCGGATTCGTTTCACTTTCTATGATCGATTGAAATTAATTCCCGTTGACTTTCTATATCGAAAATATTATTTACTGGCTACGTTGATCCTGTTGCTTATTATATCAGGATTCGGACGTGAGGGCGTATCATTCAGCCGGGCAATTGACGGTGCATGGCCGATAAGCCGAAATGTATTGCTCGCTTATTTTTCCGGGATGGTAATAACTCCTATGCTCCTGCCGTATATTCCGGGACGAAGCTTTTCCTTCAAGGGATTTTTCATTGGAGTTATCGTATCGGTGATTAGTCTGTGGTATAACCTTTTAGGCATTCAAACTCTTCAAATCCTTTCATGGTTTTTCATTATTTCTGCATTCTCTTCATTTCTAGCGATGAATTTTACAGGTTCATCAACATACACTTCACTTTCCGGAGTGAAGAAAGAGATGAAGGTTGCAATGCCGCTGCAAATTTCTTTTTTTGCTACAGGGTTGGCCGTCGTCGTTTTGAAAAATATTTTATAGAGGTGTACTGTCATGTTTGAATTTAAATACTTGAAAAATGTTGTTACTCTCCAACTCTTGGCGGAGAAATGCAATGGATGCGGAATGTGTGTTAAGGTTTGTCCGCACGAAGTATTTCGATTATCGAATGGGAAAGCATATATTATCGATAAGGACTTTTGCATGGAGTGTGGAGCCTGTGCACGAAACTGTGCTCCGGGAGCGTTGATGGTGAAAGCCGGCGTTGGCTGTGCGTCGGGAATTATTAACGGTATATTGACATCGACCGAACCGAACTGCGGATGTTCCTGTTCGGATGCGAGTTGCGGTTGAAACTGTCTTTTTATTTCAAACAAAGGTAAATATTTTATGGCCAGACTGAATTTCCTCGATCGTTATCTCACAATCTGGATCGTCCTTGCGATGATTGTCGGCGTCGGGTGTGGGTATTTATTTCCACAAGTTGTCGATTTTTGGAATTCATACCAGACTGGAACGACGAACATTCCAATCGCTGTCGGTTTAATTCTAATGATGTATCCGCCTCTTGCGAAGGTGCGTTATGAGCGATTGGGAGAGGTGTTCAAAGACAAAAAAATACTCGGTGTTTCTCTAATACAGAATTGGCTGATCGGACCGCTTCTTATGTTCGTGCTCGCAGTCGCTTTCCTGAGAGACTTGCCGGAGTACATGGCAGGCGTCATTATAATCGGCCTCGCCCGGTGTATTGCGATGGTGATCGTTTGGAACGAACTTGCAGAAGGCGATCGCGAGTATGCGGCCGGACTTGTTGCTTTCAACTCAATTTTTCAAATACTCTTTTTTTCCGTCTATGCTTATATTTTTTTAACCGTCTTTCCATCGATGTTCGGAATCAAATCATTTGCCGTTGATGTTACGATCGGGCAGATTGCCGGAAGCGTATTGATTTACTTGGGTATTCCTTTTTTCAGCGGACTCATTTCTCGTTATATTCTCATAAAGGTGAAAGGGAGAGATTGGTACGAAAACAAATTCATTCCGTTGATAAGTCCGATCACACTTGTTGCGCTTCTATTTACAATCATCGTGATGTTTTCGTTGAAGGGTGAATTTATCGTAAGAATTCCTCTTGCCGTGGTACGTGTGGCGATTCCGCTTGTTCTATATTTTCTGATCATGTTTTTTGTTTCTTTTATTATTGCAAGAAAGGTCGGAGCCAATTATCCAAAAACTGCTGCCCTGTCGTTTACCGCTGCAAGCAACAATTTTGAATTGGCTATCGCAGTGGCGATTGCGGTTTTCGGTATTAATTCCGGCGAGGCGTTTGCCGCAGTAATCGGCCCGCTGGTAGAAGTGCCAGTGCTTATCAGTCTGGTAAATGTTTCTCTTAGAATGCGACGTAACAATTCTTAGATTTCTTTTTGTACTTCTTCAAAAAAGATGGTACCGGTCGACTCATATTTCAATGGAGCCGCCAACCGGTACCGAGGTAGTTATGGGTGGAATAAATCTTGTTTAAATAATGCTTAAAATCCATGGATGCGGCATTGCTAACAACATCAGGATTGCGCCAACAAGTGCCATATTTTTCGTAAAGTTTATCATCTCACCCATTTTTTGTGTAGGATCGGCAATTGTCCAAAAATTATGCATCTTGATCGAAACCGGAACTAAAAAAATAACAAGCAGCCACAACCCTACAGTCGGATATGCACCAAGCACAACGCTTAATCCGCCGAGCAATAAAAGAACTCCACTGAATCCTACCGCGAACGATGCAGCAGGAACACCTTTCGATTTAGCATAGCCCGACATCATCGTAAGATGTTGAAAGTGATCAAAGCCGCTCATGAGAAAATATCCCCCCAAAATAATTCGGCCAACCAAAAATAATATTGTCATCTCTGAATCTCCTATAATAAATGAGTATGCATTATCAGCATTCATTTAGTATAACAACAAAACATAAACTATAGTTCAAGTTTCAAATGTAAATATGAATAAATTTGGAGATATGGAAGGACAATGGGAGCCGTGTTAAGTTATTGGAAATCAGGTTGTTATTAATTACCGTGGAGATTGATATAGCATTCATAATTACCGACGGAAAGATTGATTGTAAAGTCGTAAATGAGTAATGAAATAAAATAGCGAGGGACGAAATCCCTTGAAAGTAAAAAGATGGAATGCTCAAAACCCCGATAGTGTGAGATAACCCAAGGTTTCCTTCCTGAGAACTAACCTCTTTGGAAGGAAACCTTTGACCTGTCTATTCTCAGAACTCCAGCTTCGCGCCTAAATTCGGAACCATCGATAACGACTCATATTGATTCTTTCCCGTTTGAGGAATAAATTTTTCCGTGTATGGATTTTCATGATTTAATAAATTGAATACATCGATGTACGCTATCAGAGCTATATACCGCGAAAATTGCTTACGGTAATCGACTCGAATATTCAACGATTGGAAATCCGGCAGACGCTGAGAATTATGACTGACGATCTCTTCAGAGTACCGCATTACTTGTCCATCTCCTAAAACATTTTCATGAAGGATGTAGGAATCGATCGGCCGCCGGTTGCATATTTCCACTTTGCCGAGAACGACCATTCATCGTTCATTTGATATCCGATAAGGAAACTGAATATATTTGGTTGGCTGAAATCGTAGTCATAACTGCCTCGGCCGTCGTGATCGTCGCGTTTGCTCTGTGAATAGGAATAACTCACCTGGCCGTACAGGTTGCTGACAAATCGTTTGACTAAACCAATGTCGATACCGTACGCCGAACCTGTTCCGTCGTTTGTTAGGTAGCCGTTCACATGATTTGACTGAGTTACGACATCGGAGAATGATTTATAATATCCTTCAACATTTAATTTGAGATCGGTGGTGAGATAATGCGTAAGTCCTGCGATGTAGTGAATTGACTTTTCATCTTTCAAATTTCTGTTTCGGATATCCGAAATGACATCGAACAATTCCGGCGTTTGGTAATAAATGCCGGTGGCAAAATTCAATGAAGTTTCAGAGGAGAGATAATATTTACCGCTCAAGCGCGGTGCTGCATACACTTTCCGGTTGAATCCATTATATTCCACCCGGACACCAGGATTGAGTGTGAGTGTTGCTATTGGTGAATACGAGACTTCGGTAAATCCGGCATAACTTATTTTTCCATCGTTGTATGTAGAATTTACATCTGATGGATCCTGAATGAGATAATAGATTGAATTATTCGGACGGTATTCAGTTTGATTAAAAACATAAACAGTGTCGCGTTGATTGAGTTGATACCGGAAATTGTCGCTGTTTTTCTGGAGTTCAATTCCGGCGGTTAGCGTGAGTGAATTCGAAAATTCATTCGTGAAGAGCGAGCGAAGCCCAATCTGCGTCTCGATATTTTTGTACATAGAAATATTATCGTTATACTGTGCTTCCTCTTCCGTCGGAAATACTCCGTTGATTGAATCGGTGTACACCTTTCCGGATTGTTCCTTTGTATTTGTGTTTGCATAGAAAAGGCTGGTTTGCAATACACTGCTCTTTCCCGTGAGGAATCTCCACGTCAAGCCTAACAAACCTTTATCTTCCTGCTGGTGCATAATCTCATTATTAAAAAGATCTTCCTGTTTTTTGTAATCAAATACATTTTCTTTTGTCCTGATCATTTCTTCCGTCGAATAAATACCCAGCACGGTCAATTTATGATTCGGGGAAATATCTGTCGTAGTTTTCAAAAGGTAATCTGAATATTTCGGGTAACCTTCACTGCTCTGGCCGATCATCTTAAGAATATTTTCGAAATCTTGATTACGCATGGATAAAAGAACGCTGGTGTGTCGATCGATGTAGGATGGGCCGTCGTAATTCACTTCCCACCCAAGGAAATCGTATGTGCCGTTGATCGTGGGACTTTCTCTATTTCCTTCTTTCAATTTCATATTCAAGAGCGATGAATGCTTTCCCCCGTAACACGCTCCGAATCCGCCGGCCTGGAATTCTGCATCTTCCACAATCCCGTTTGAAAAAATACTGAAGCGGCCCCCTTCTTTTGCATCGGCGCCGCCTTGTTCGGCGAAGTGTGTAACCTTGTCGAATGGGATGTTGTCGATCAGGATAAGATTATCTTTTGGCGATGAGCCTCGAACATAAAATGATGAGAATTCACCGCCGCTCGAACTTACGCCGGGCATCGCATCGACGGCGCGAAAAACATCCCCAGCTGCGCCGGGGCTTCTGCGGATTTCTTCCTTAGAATAATTATAACTCGACACAGGCATATCTTTCCATTCCTGCAAGGGATCGACGTTTATCGTCATCTCACCTGTGGTAACAGGCGATTCTTCCAGTTCGAGTTCACGGACATACGTCGTCTTTCCACGGACAACACGCACATCGGTCTCAATACGATTCGAATAACCGATAAGAGCAATTTGTATCTTGTAAATATTTTCGGGAACATCTTTGATGATATAGATTCCCTGCTCATCCGTAGATGCTCCATACTTTTGATCAAGCACGGTCACTATGGCACCGATTAAAGGTTGTTTCGTGGTTTTATCTATTATTTTTCCTTTGATGTTTCCATTTTCAGCGTAAGACCCAGATATCATGGCGATAGAAATAAGAAAAAATAAAATTAATCGGAATACGATATTGCTGCGTTTTGTTTTTTCCCCTTGATGGTTCTTCATTTATCTCCCCATTGAAGTTTTAAAAGTGTAACAATTGATACAATTTTTTTAAAAATCGATTAATCCCAAATTTAGGTTTAGGTAAAGATAGTACAAAGAAAAGGAGATATCTTCCTGACTTATAAGGTACTAAGACTATCTGATGAGGAAAAAGGAAAGAAAGCACAGAATGAAAGCAATTTACGCGGTTTTTCTGGAACGGAATTGTGAAGGTGTTTGATTGGAGAATTTTTTAAATGCAGAATTAAAAGCCGAGAGAGAATTGAATCCCACCTCGAAAGCAATGGAGGCGATATTCTGATTGTCATAACTAGGATCAAGCAGTATTTTTCTTGCTTCTTCTATCCGTTGTTTGTTGATGTAGTCATAAAAGTTCAAACCCAATCTCCCATTAATAATTTGCGAGAGATGATGAAGTGTGATCCCGAGATCCTGCGAAAGGCTCGCAAGACTGATATCCTTCTCAAGGTAGAGCTTCTCATCCATCATACGTGTTTTCAATTTATGGATATATGAATTTGCGATTTCATCGGTCAAAGACGATTTCTCATATTTTTGCTGAGAGTTATTTTGTTTGTTAAAAGGATCGAGAATGGGGGAAGAGAATATTTCAGGTTGTAAGAATCCGTAATACCCAATCAGATAGATAATAACACAATTTACCAACCAGGCATAATCCATCGAAAAAGCTTTTAAAGAGATTTCATTCGCCAGGACAAACATCCAAAAGATTGTTAAAGCGATGATAAAAGTTTTTAACCAGTTAAGTTGCCGTTTCTCCAACGTGGAATAATTTTCACTAATAATTTTGTGATAGATCTGTATTTCCCTGTGTGCAAACCATAAATACGGTATTGTCACCAGGCAATCCAGCAGGAAGAGGACTGCATGAAGAATTTTGACGTACGAAGCCGTGGTGATTACAAAGAATAAAATTACACTGATAATGCACCCCGAGACAAACGGAATTCCATTGATGAGGTCGTTCCTGCTGAGCCGGAATTGGTAGACTGTTAAAGCTTTCGTGTATAAATATATTAAAGGAGCAACCAGTAAAGTAAAAAGGGAAATTATTAATGCGTGGTATTCCAAATACGGGATAATATGGAGATCCGAAATCGTGTGAAGAAACATGGAGAATGATAGAAAGAATATGATTCCTGCCAGAATTTTATGTGCTGTGATATTCCCCTTCCGCCGCAGGAGGATTAGAATAACAAGAACAAAACCCTGAAACGTTCCGAGAAGAAGGATTGCATTAAAGAAAGTAAAAAAATTATTCATTTGTCATTACGAGTGAAAAAAATCAGATTGAATCGATAAATATATAGAAAGAGTTTGAATAAAATGCAACATCGTATGGAAGGTGGCCTCTGGTTTTAAAAGATATTTTCCGAAGGCCACCGCTCGGATTAAAATGGCCTGCTGATTCTAAAGAAGAATTTGCCCGGTTCACTTCTGTCGGTTCGCCATGCCCAACCGAGACGAATCTGCCCGTCGTGTGAACCGATTGCAAATCCGACATCGTTTTTCAAATTATTTAAACGAAGTTCATTAAATCCTTCAGAGAAATTGTAGGACGAGGGGACAGAATTAACCCAGCCAGCATCGGTAAATAGAATGACGCTGAACGGACTTAATAACTTTAATGGAAAGAAGTCGGTTTCTTCAAGCGCCCATCCTGAAATCAAATATTCGAGGTTGAGTAAGCACATGCGGTTGCCTTGGAAATCTTTGTACGGGAATGCAGGAAGAGTTCCAACTCCGCCGAACTCGAATGTTTTTTGGAGGGGGAGGGAATCCGAACTCGTTCCGATTCGCACACGTCCGCTTAATTTTGAAAAATCTCCGATTTGCTGATATTGGCGAACATCCAAAATATATCTGTTGAAGTTGAAATCTCCTTTCAGATTTCTACCTGCATACTCCCCGCTTGCGTGCATGTTCCACCCATAACGTGTTGCTTCGTTTGCATCTACATTCAAATAATCTACACTCCAGGCGATACTTCGCATCCGGCCATCGTCAATCACCGGATTTGGACGAAAGTGTTTACTGCCGCCAAAGAGCGACCAATCTGTTTTCCATGGAAGAGACTCGTAATTGTCCGCAAGATAATCGACGCGTGTACGGAGAGCTTCGATTGGATAAAATCCCCAGTGCACATCGAATCCCCGGCGCGTGTAGTAATCAAAATAATCTTCATGAATCAGAAGCGCTGCTGCGATATTTTCTGTGCGGGGAATCAGCCAGTTGTCCTTTGTGTCGGTGAAGTTGTGATATTCTCCTCCGAGTTCAACAGTTTTTTCGTGGTTTATAAAAACATCCGTTCCGATGTTGCCACGCCAGCGGTGAAGCGCAAATCCGTATCCTAGTGAACCGTAAGTGGAAAAACCTTTATCGGTCTCCCATGGATATTCTTTTTCTTTTCCGAATCCGAGAAATAATCCGTCAACTCGGTTATAGCGAAAGATAAACGGAGAGTTTTCTTCCATGGCAAACGTGAGCCAGTTCATGTCGAACCGATAACCCGGTTCTTGATGTTCCCACCAAAAGAAACCATTTCTATGTTTGTGAAACTTTGATTGCGACGTGTCTTTTTCTTCTGTGGATTCAAGCATAAATCCTTCAACTATCGCATTGTCGACTTTTGTGATTTTCCCTCTCACACATGTGATGTCGCCTGAGACAAATGCACCGGATTGAATTTCGATATTACCGTCGACGACTTTTACATTTCCCGCGATGTATCCTTTGATGGTGAGTGAACCCGATCGAACAACAATATTTCCCTTGATGGTATCTTTCACGCCGATGATCGTTTCGCCATGATATGTGATAGTGCTATCCGATCCATCCATGATGATTTCCTGAGAATATTTTTTTGTCGAATCAGTTGAGTCTATTTTAGTTCGAGAGTTAACCGATTTCTTCAGTGATGAAAGGCCGTATTCAGTTTCTATTGAATTTACTATGTTATTCACAAGTTGATTGACTTGTTTTTCGAATATGCTCGTGCTGTCGGCAGTTGGTTGTTTCTTTTGTTGTTTTTCATCCGATGATTGTGCGGAGACAATTTTAGCAATGACTGATGAAATGATGATAATGAAAACAAGACTCCGGAGAAGCCTGTTTGAGTTCATCGTTACCTCCTAAAGATTTTTGCCAAAATGCAGGATCTTTCTTATGCATCTCTCTTTTTTACGGATTAATATTTTAAATGTTACAATCGTATCAATAATTTTCTTCTGTTTTTAAACGCACTGGAGTTATGATTGTAGGAATGAGCAGGTTTCCGTAGCGTCGAATTTCGGCCGTAACAGGTTTCTGATGGACAATCTGGAGCAATGCTTGTAGAGCTTTCACTCCAACCGAATCTTGCTGCATATCAATGTAACCGTCAATGTTTCCGGATTTGACTGCATTCCGGATGTCCGGAGAGTCGCCTGCGCAAAGGAGAATCGGTCTTGGAGTTACTAACTGCAAACGTAGAATATCGCTTGCGATGAGTGCGTATAGAGGGTGTGTCGAAATCACAGACGACGGCGCTGTAGGTTTGATAATGGCGGAGTTTATTTCGTTTCTTGCATCGACAGAATCAAACGATAGGCGACTCGTCCAAACATCGATATAATTCTGGTTGAAATACTTTATCAGTAAGTTAACGATCATGTTCTCGGTCGAATCAGCGGTCTCGCTTGTTAAAATAACAGCTCGTCCTTCCCGTCGCCCGTGGTCAATCGTGTATTGAAATAATTCTTTCGCCGTTTGATTAATATCAGGCATAACAAAAGCGGCCGTCTGTTTTCCTTCAGGAATATGGTTGATTGATATTACAGGTATTCCTTTTTCTTGCGCCATCACAACGAGATCGCCGGCTGTCAAGATATTTACAGGCTCGAAAATTATTCCGTTCACAAACATCGAACAATATTCTTTAAATTCTTTTTCTTGCTCAGCTTCGCTTTGCGTTGCACAACGCCAGATAATATCTGCATCGAGCGCTTTTGCGGCGCTGTCCATGGCTTTATGCATGCCTGAAGTAATTATATTTTCTTCGGGGAGCGAAACACCGACATGGAATGACCGTGTCTGCTGGTTTTTCGAATCGTGCGACGAACAACCGACCAGACACAAAATAATAAGAAGAACAGATCGATTCATGACGATAAGATAATGAGTTCAGTCGATGGTGTCAACATTTAAAATTGCTAATGAAACTTTTCTAAACTTAAAAGCGTAAAAAGACACAGAGTATAATTTAGATCAAAATTAATTTAAACAAAATCCAACAGGGGGAATTTGTTATGAAGTACGTAAAGAATGTTTCATTTGTGTTCGTGGTGATGTTGCTCGGCATTTGTTTGTTGGGGGGACAAGGGTTCGCAAAAAACGATCAAGACCAATCCGGGAATTACCACTTTACCGATCAAAAGCTCGAGATGATCGAGAAAAATTTAATACTAGCTTTAAATTATCCGAGTTCTGACGTGCAAGCGTCTGCATCCCAAACATTACGGCAGGCGAAATTTTATAATCCTGAATATTCATTTTCATCATCTATCATTCCTTTAATGGCGATCGTAAAGTCGGAATCTGCAAGCACAGTTGCACGGATTTGCGCGGCGTTGGCGCTGCACGATCTTAAATCTGAAAGAGGTGATTTCGCGATCAGCCAAATGGCTCGTTTCACTGACGACGCAAAAGTTAAAAATATTTGTTTCTGGCTGACGTATGAACGGCAAAAAGAGAAGATGAACATTAAAGATGACGAAGGTTCAGAACCTTTAGTTTTACATTAACCACTCACAACAAAGAGGTCGGTTTCGGGGAGGAATCGGCCTCCTTTCCGAAAATTCTACTTGACTTTTTACTTTTATCCGTATATTTTAGCTACTGTTTCACAGCTTCACAATTTCACTGCTCATACATGACTTGGTTTTTTAAAAAAAGGAAAAAATAATATTCTTCACTCATCGATGCGAAGAATAAAGTAAAATAATTCTTCCTAACGAGGAATAATGTGTGAAAAACTTCATTTTAATTTTTGCCGTTGTATGCAATTACGCATATGCCCAGGCCATTACTAAACAACTCAACAACTTTGAATTGCATAGAAGAAATTTTGAGACATCGGTTGATTCTAATGGCAAAGGAGTTAGTGATGTGTTTCCTTTAAAAACACATTATTCTTGGAATTACAAATTTCAACATACTGTTGATTGTTATAACAATGACTTCACGGGAGGTAGCTTGAGTGATTCAGGAATTATTACTTACACGATCCTTGGTTCTGTTGCTCAAAGTGATTCGATATCCTGGAATATTTCCACAAATTGGAATCGTCGCGTTCACTATCAGACGACGATTTTGAGTGATTCCGGATATTTCAATTCCGATACTGTTTATAATGATGTCGATTCAGGAAAGTTTGTCTTATGGGAAAAGAAATCCGGGAACCATCAATTATTTGTGGAGGATCCTTATTATTACGCCAATCCAATTTGGGAATTCAATCTTTCACCCTACGACGGCCAGCTTGTATACAGATTTCAATCCTCGGATTCTCTTGATGAGGCGGATATCAAGAATTCAGATTTCAATTTTGGTAATCCCATTTTTTATGACTTCACTTTTAAATCAGATACAGGGTTGATCGTAATGTCTGCAACTACAAATGGATCATGTGGAAAGTCAATAGATAAAACAGAAGTTACTCTTGTGAACGATATTTTGACTGTTGTGCCACATCTTGGCAATGCTGATCAATTTCCATTGCGGCCACTTTTAAGACAAAACTATCCGAATCCTTTTAACCCGAGCACTACAATAGAATACACATTGAAGAAAAAAGAATATTTTACAATAAAGGTATATGATGAATTGGGCAATGAAATAATCTCGCTTGTGAATGGCGAACAAAGCGAAGGAACCCACAAAGTGGTTTGGAACGGTGAAGATCAGTATGGTCGGACGGTTGCTACGGGAATCTACTTTTGCCAATTTCATACACCGACATTTTCGACGGTGGAAAAACTAATATTTGTGAAATAAAAGGAAGAGTATAAATATGAAAATTTTTTTTATTCTTTTGTACTTCACTGCACAATTTATCTACGCCCAAGCCCCCAAAGAGCTGCATGCGATCCTTGAAGTCCCAGGAGCAGATTCCGGAGCAATGCTCGGCATGTATGTAAAAGGCGTTGGCGATTTAAATAAAGACGGCTATGCCGATGTTGCCGTGAGTGCCCCTGGCAAATTGCTCACGTATATCTATTATGGCGGTAAAACGATGAGCAAAACGCTCTCGCTAACCTTGCAAGGCGGAGGAACAATTGTTTCGGGCGATTTTAACGGCGATGGGTGGATTGATTTGGCGATATATAAAATGAATCAAGACACCGTATTGATTTATTTTGGTGGGCCAAAGATGGACACCATCCCCGATAAAATTCTCGCTGGAAAAAACTTTGATGATAACTATTTTGGATATAACCTAGCAGCTGGCGACATCAATGGAGATGGATTTGATGATTTAATTGCCAGCGGTTCTGATACCGAAAGTCGAGGGAAGATATATATATTCGCAGGTGGATTAAAGATGGACACGATACCCACTTTATCGTTATTTGGAGATACTTTGCATGCTGGTTTAGGTTGGGATTTGGCAATTGGAGACATAAACAAAGATGGAAAAAAGGATATTATTGCTTTGGGTTATAATCGATTTAGTTCTTCAGGATCAGAACAATTTTATTACTTTTCCGTTTTCCTTGGTGACTCACTTTTTCACATGAAGCGTGATTACTATATCGATTCTCGCAATGTTCCCGGTGGTTTCAAAGATCACGTGGCTTGTTTCGATGCCGACGGAGACGGCATTGATGATATTTTGGTTAATAAAATTTACATCTTCAAGGGTGGAGCACACTTAGATACTCTTCCAACATATTACGTTGGTCCGCCGAATAACGACACTTCAAATTTCGGTTCTTATCCGTGGGTAAGCGGTGGCGGAGATTTCAATGGAGATGGGTTTAAAGACATGCTTGTGAGTAGAACGGAAGGATATTTCGGAGGCGTGCCGGGAGTGTATGTGTATCTGGATAGACTTAATCATCCGGGTCAGTACGCAGCGTATAGAGTGTTCAGTAATTATTGGACCGAAGCTCTGGATGGTCGTCCGGAAAATGCTGGCGATGTCAATGGAGATGGTGTTGATGACATCATCATCGGTGGGCCCGATGCATTTCTCCACAATCAAGGAATCTTCGGCATTTATTCCGGCGATACATCATTGAGGACTGCGGTAACGAAACAACCGGTGACTAAACCGGAGAGCTTTGAGCTTAGACAGAATTATCCGAATCCGTTTAATCCTTCCACAGTCATCAGCTATCAGTTATCAGAAAACAGTTTTATAACGCTCAAAATTTTTGATACGCTTGGAGAAGAAATTGCTACGCTGGTGCACGAACGGCAAATAAAAGGAAACCACACAGTTTTATGGCATGGAACGGATAATGCCGGCCGTCGGGTTGCCTCGGGCAACTATTACTATCAGCTTTCAACGCCTGGCGGCACATCAACTAAAAAAGCAGTTTATCTAAAATAACAATTCACACTAACACGGAGGTTTTGTCATGAAAAATATTTTTATATTGTGCGTAGTGTTAAAATAATTCTTCCCAATGAGGAGTAGTGTATGAAAAACTTAATTTTAGTTTTAGTCGTTTTATGCAATTATGCGTACGCCCAAGCCCCAAAAGAGCTGCATGCGATTCTTGAAGTACCGGGAGCGGACTCCGGAGCAATGTTAGGCATGTATGTAAAAGGCGTTGGCGATTTAAACAAAGACGGCTACGCAGATGTTGCGGTAAGTGCGCCGGGCAAATTACAAACATATATTTACTACGGCGGTAAGACGATGAGCAAAACACCTTCGCTAACCTTACAAGGCGGAGGGACAATTGTTGCCGGCGATTTTAACGGTGATGGATGGATTGACTTAGCGATTGAAAAATATTCTAGAGATACCGTACTTGTGTACTTTGGCAATGCCAAAGGCATGGACACAATACCAGACTTAATACTGACACAACCGTCAGATTACTTTGGGCATGTACTGGTTGCAGGCGATATAAATGGGGATGGATTTACGGATATTATTATTGCTACGTGGGACCAAAATATGGACAGTACTCTTTATTTGAAAGGCAGAATATTCATTTACGCTGGGGCCACGCAGATGAAAAAAACACCGGTTGCAGTATTTATTGGCGATACGACAAAGGCAGGTCTAGGCGCTGATCTTGCGATTGGTGATATCAACCACGATGGCAAGATGGATATTATTGCATTAGGAGTAAATCAAGAAAGTCCAAGTATACACTATTCTTATATTTCCATTTTCCTTGGTGATTCACTTTTTCACATGAAGCGTGATTACTATATCGATTCTCGGAATGTTCCCGGTGGATTTAAAGATCACGTTACCTGTTTCGATGCCGATGGAGATGGGATTGACGACATACTGGTTAATAAGATTTACATCTTCAAGGGTGGGGCACATTTGGATACACTTCCAACGTATTACGTTGGTCCACCGAACAACGATAGCCCAAATTTTGGTGACTATCCTTGGGTTACCGGCGGTGGAGATTTCAACGGCGATGGGATCAAGGATATTCTATTAAGCTCAACACAAGGAGTCTTCGGCGTTGTACCGGGTGTATATCTTATGTTGGATGGACGGAATCATCCCGGACAGTACGTAGCATATAGAGTGTTCAGTAATTATTGGACCGAAGCTCTGGATGGCCGTCCGGAAAATGCTGGTGATGTAAATGGAGATGGTGTCGATGACATCATCATCGGTGGGCCGGATGCATTTCTCCACAATGAGGGAATCTTCGGCATTTATTCAGGCGAGGCATCATTAAAAACATCAGTGAAAAAAGAACCGGTGAGTAAACCGGAGAGCTTTGAGCTTAAACAAAATTATCCCAACCCCTTCAATCCTTCCACAATCATCAGCTATGAATTATTAGAGAACAGTTTTGTAACGCTTAAAATATTTAACACGTTTGGAGAAGTAGTTGCGACACTAGTGCATGAAAAACAAACAAAAGGAAACCACATCGTTCGTTGGAATGGAACTAATAATACCGGTCGTAAAGTTGCGTCGGGAAGTTATTACTATCAACTCTCAATACCAGGTGGATCATCGGCTAAGAAAGCGATCTATCTCAAATAACAATTCATTATCATGAGGAGGCATTGTTGTGAAAGAATCATTATATTGTAATTAGCGTTAAAACAGTTCTTCTCAGCGAGGAGTAGTTTATGAAAAAATTATCTTTAATATTTGCCGTTTTATGCAATTGTGCTTTCGCCCAGGCTCCCAAAGAGCTGCACGCCATACTTGAAGTGCCTGGAACAGACTCCGGAGCCTTGCTCGGCACGTACGTAAAAGGAGTTGGTGATTTAAACAAAGATGGCTATGCCGATGTTGCCGTGAGTGCCCCAGGAAAATTACTCACCTACATCTATTACGGCAGTAAGACGATGAGCCAAACACCTTCGCTAACCCTGCAAGGTGGAGGGGCAATTGTTTCGGGTGATTTTAACGGCGATGGATGGATTGACTTGGCCATATATAGAATGTATCAAGACACGGTATTGATTTATTTGGGTGGACCAAAGATGGACACTCTCCCTAATATAATTCTCGCTGGAAAAAACTTTGGAGATAACTATTTTGGATACAACCTAGCGGTTGGCGACATCAATGGAGATGGATTTGATGATTTGATTGCAAGTGGTTCTGATATTGAAGATAGAGGGAAGATATATATATTTGCAGGTGGATTAGAGATGGATACGATTCCCACTACATCGTTGCTTGGAGATACTTTGCGGGCTGGTTTGGGTTGGGACCTAACGGTTGGGGATATAAACAAGGATGGCAAGAAGGATATTCTTGCTTTGGGATACAATCGATTAAGTTCTTCAGGATCAGAACAATATTACTACTGCTCTGTTTTTCTAGGTGATTCAACTTTTAGTATGAAACAAGATTATTATATTGATTCGCGTCATGTTCCTGGAGGTTTTGGGGATCACATTGCTTGTTTCGATACCGACGGAGATGGAATTGACGACATTCTAGTCAATAAGATTTACATTTTTAAGGGTGGATCACATATAGATACTCTTCCAACGTATTATGTTGGTCCACCTAACAACGAAAGTTCTAATTTCGGTTCATATCCGTGGGTTAGTGGCGGAGGAGATTTCAATGGAGACGGTATTAAAGATATGCTTGTAAGTAGAACAGATGGATATCCCTTCGGTGTGCCAGGTGTATATCTCATGCTCGATGGGAAAAAACATCTAGGACAATTCGTCGCGTATAGAGTATATAGTGATTATTGGGGCGAAGCTCTGGATGGTCGTCCGGGAAATGCAGGAGATGTAAATGGAGATGGTGTCGATGACATCATTATCGGCGGTCCCGATGCATTTCTCCACAACGAGGGAATATTCGGCATTTATTCCGGCGATACATCATTGAAAACAGCAGTAACAAAACAACCGGTGACCAAACCGGAGAGCTTTGAGCTTAAACAAAATTATCCGAATCCGTTTAATCCTTCCACAGTCATCAGCTTTGAATTATCAGAAAACAGTTTTGTGACCCTTAAAATATTTAATACGCTTGGAGAAGAAGTTACTACACTGTTGCATGAACGGCGAGTAAAAGGAAACCACACAGTTCGTTGGAACGGAACAAATAATACCGGTCGTAGAGTTGCGCCGGGCAGTTATTACTATCAACTCTCAATACCAGGTGGATCATCGGCTAAGAAAGCGATCTATCTCAAATAACGATTCATTATCATCAGGAGGCATTGTTATGAAAGAATCATTATATTGTAATTAGCGTTAAAACAGTTCTTCTCAGCGAGGAGTGGTATATGAAAAAATTATTGTTAATATTTGCCGTTTTATGCAATTGTGCTTTCGCTCAGGCTCCCAAAGAGCTGCACGCCATACTTGAAGTGCCTGGAACAGACTCCGGAGCAATGCTCGGCATGTATGTGAAAGGCGTTGGGGATTTAAATAAGGACGGGTATGCTGACGTTGCAGTGAGCGCACCAGGGCAATTTAAGACATATATCTATTACGGTGGTAAGACAATGAGCAAAATACCTTCGCTTACATTATCGGGGGGAGGATCGATTGCCGCCGGTGATTTTAACGGCGATGGGTGGATTGATTTAGCGATTGAAAAATATTTTGCTGACACAGTATTTGTTTATTATGGCGGCTCTAATATGAGTAACACACCAGATATAATTTTACATAGTGATTATTATTCCCCAATTGGAACAGAGTGTTTTGGACATGGAGCATTAGTCGCGGCGGATATAAATGGTGATGGATATGATGATTTGATTATTGGTGAATCACAATACCCATTTACGTTAAATGATAGTACTAAAAACGAAAATGGTAAGATACTTATTTATGCAGGTTCAAAAACCGGATTAAATACAAATTCGATATGGTCGGTCGAAGGTGATGCTATTTTTGCACACCTAGGATATGATCTAACTGTAGGAGATGTTAACAACGACGGGAAAAAAGATATAATAGCGTTGGGCAGATGGTTCAACGATTATATTTCAGTCTACCTCGGAGATTCACTTTTTCATTTAGAAAGAAATTATTATATCGAATCTCGAAATGTTCCAGGTGGATTTAAGGATCACGTTGCCTGCCTCGATGCCGATGGAGATGGGATTGACGACATATTGGTTAATAAGATTTATATCTTCAAAGGTGGAGCACATTTAGCCACACTACCAACATATTACATTGGACCGCCTAATAACGATACATCCAATTTCGGTCCCTATCCATGGGTAAGCGGTGGAGGAGACTACAATGGCGATGGTATTAAAGATATTTTATTAAGTTCAACACAAGGAGTTTTCGGAGTTGTACCTGGCGTATATCTAATGTTGGATGGACGGAATCATCCAGGACAATTCGTTGCATATAGAGTATATAGTGATTATTGGGGTGAGTCACTGGATGGCCGTCCGGAAAATGCAGGGGATGTAAATGGAGATGGTGTCGATGACATCATTATCGGCGGCCCTGGTGCATTTCTCCACAACGAGGGAATCTTTGGCATTTATTCCGGCGACACATCATTGAAGACCGCTGTGAATAAACGACAGGTAACTAAAACAGAAAGTTTTGAGCTTAAACAGAATTTTCCGAATCCGTTTAATCCTGAAACAACCATAAGTTATACATTAACGACCAATAGCTTTGTCACATTGAAAATTTTTGATGCAATTGGTAGAGAGATTTCAACTTTAATAAATGAGAAACAATTAAAAGGAAATCACAGCATACAATGGAATGGAAGAAATTCAAAAGGCGAGCAAGTCGCATCCGCCACATATTTTTATCAATTGCAAATCGATAACAATATCGCAACAAAAAAAGCGATTTACATTAAATAATGTTAAAAATAACTTTCAAGAATGGAGGTCCAGATTATGAAGAAAATCATTATACTATCAGTACTGATTTCAATATGTGCATATAGTCAGCAATTCCCCATCAGCGTGTTTAAGATGTATTCTTCTGTTGATCCAGGCGTCCCATCTCATTCAGTGCAGCTTCAAAAAATATTTCCTCAAATTCAGGGGGCATCGTTTAATTATGGTGTTCCCTTCAGTCACAATTGTTCGACAAGTCAAATTTTAGAACTGCTCGATGCAGCCAATGCGCACAATATTAAAATCATTCTTCCCAACATAGTCGAAGGAACTAATGGACAGGGATGGTCTGGTGTTGAGCGGTTTTATCTTGACGCTAATAATGACTATTTTTCAATTATTGGTGGAAATCCACCAGTATATGATCCTGATAATAATGCAGAACATCCAAGCCCTTTTTATGATCATGTTGCATTAAGAGCTACAATAGCCAACGATTACATGGTACAAGGTGCAAAATATCAGCCGGTACACCCGTGGTATCCCGGGCTAGGCTATAATGCATGGTTTAGGCTCAAAGTTTCCCGTCCCAGCGGCTATGATCCTAATGCACAGGTTGCTGTACTGGAAGTTTACGATGTAACAACCAGCACAGTAGTAAATAGTAAGACGCTCAAAAACAGCGATTTCACTTCAGATAATGTATATCAAACATTCTGTCCAGGAGCTTTTTTTTCTGACGGATGGACGATCGGGAAATATTCATCAACGAGTTCTACTAATACTATTTCATCAGCATCCCTACAATCCGAAATGCCGTTAGATCAAATAATGACAACAACTCCTACATTACACTCATTTGATTTTCGCGTTAAATGGTTTGGTGGTAACACTACGCTATGGCTAGACGATATCCGGATTGATGGAAGTTACTTCACAGGGCTTGATGTCGGTAATGTATTCTCAGGAAGTTATGATAGTCAAATCAAAACAGCCGTTGAGACATATAATTTTAAACCGGCGCTGGCAAGATTTTATCTGAAAGATGAACCGTATATTACACAATATCTGGCACATCATTATGTGAATGAAGTTTTAAAAATCGCAGATCAAGAAAAAGGAATAGATCCCAGCACAGGCAAAGGGCTTGGATATGTGGCGAAGACGGAAATAGACCCTTTGTATGGTACTCAGGATCCATATATTCGTTACACGCAGGAGGCTACACCGTACGAATTGGCAACAGACATATATAGATTTTACAAAGGACAACCTTTGCCATCCGATGCCGGTTATACTTCATTCGCCCAGCAGACTATGCAAACGGCTGTGGATAAGTTTAAGCTTGCCCAGCAGAATTCAGTATATGCTCAATCGAAAACGTGGCAATATTTTCCTAACATCGGCAGATGGCCCGACGCTTACCGCGAACCATGCATGGCCGAGATCTATGCTCAAGTAAATTTAGCTCTGGCGTACGGTGCGAAGGGGATACATTATTTTCACTATTGGACTAACGACGCGGTAGGCACAGATTTTCCCATTGGACTAATCGATCCAGTTACACTCGATCCGATTAATTCAAAATCAAAATATAGCATTAACCACGAGAACAAATGGGACGGCATTAAAGCTCTCAACCAAAAGCTAGCCGGTTCACTCGGAACAATACTGATGCAACTCAACTGGCAAAACGCGTTCAGCATTCATACTCAAAATGGAAGTCCAACAGGAACATATATAACTACGATTACATCTTCGGGTATCAGTGGTCAGGATGATGCGAACCAAACCTATATTGAAGTAGGTGAATTTACAGATGCATTGAACAACAATTATTTCATGCTCGTCAATCGAAGGACCATAAATACAGAAAACAGAACCATTACGGTAAATTTCAATACTGGCGGCGCATCGTGGGAAATCTCCGATGTTGCTTCCGGTAATGTATGGGTTATTGCACCTGACGGAAACTTTTCAGACAATTTAAGCGCCGGTGAAGGTAGGCTCTATAAAATTAGTCCGATGCCCTACACTGCAACACGAACTATTGCAGCAGGAACGACGATGACGGTAGCCGCCGGTTCAACTTTAACATTTCAAACTGGTGCATCACTTGTTGTCAATGGTATGCTCAATGCTGTCGGTACATCTTCACAGCCTATAACTTTTACTTCTTCATCCGGCACATCGCCCGGCAGTTGGGGTTCAATCGTCCTCAATGGTTCTGGTGCACATAGCTCGACTATCAACTATGCAAATATACAATATGGAACAGAGATTGATGTAAGAAATGCCTCAAATATCATAATTCAAAACTGTAACATTACGGACAATTCCAGCCATGGTATCTATTACTACAATTCTACGGGTGCTGCATCAAACAATACGATAGCAAATTCCAATATCTATCACGGGATCTATATTCAAGACGGATCTAGAGTCACATGCAACCAGAATGTTATCTATAAAACGAATCAGAACCAACAAGGTGCAGGGATATTGTATTCCAGCGCAAATGGTAATTGCGGACAGAATGATATCGAATATTACAATTGGGGAATTGCTGCTATCTGGGGCGCATCACCCTATGCTATGTGGCCCTATTCCAATATGAAAAATAATCGAATTACAAATTGTCAATACGGTCTGATGGTCTATCGCCTAAGCTATGCTTATTTCGGATCCTCCTCTCGAAATAACTATATGTGGAACAGCATTTATAACAACACTAAACGCAATGCTGCTGTGGGATGGATGTATCCAACCTATAAAAGTGGACTGTATGCGTGTGGTAATTGGTGGGGAAATTTTCCTCCAGATAATTCAAAATTCTATGTTGGTTCGCCGGCATGTTTCCTCTATCACAATTTTCCACTTTCAAGCGACCCGTGGACAAGCGGTACTGGAATCTTGTCGAGTGTTAATACCTTTGGAACAAGTATTTCGAACGCGACTCACACACCAAGTGCAGACAGTCTCCTTGATCAGTCAGACGAAGCAGACTCTCTTTTCATTGGAATAGGATTGCGGGGACAAAATAAATACGGTGAGGCAAAAAAATTCTTTATGTCGTATCTTGGTAGGCATCCGGATAATCAAGCCGCTTATGTCGAGCTCTATAGTTGTGCAGACAGCGAAACGATCGAAGATATAACTAAATATTTTGAATCTTTACCAAGACAGGCCGATAAAGATCACAAGCTATTTCTTTCAAATTTGTATCTCATGCAAAACGATAAAAAGTCAGCAAAAGAGGTTAACAACAATATCGTTCACGATAATCTGAATACTTCTCTTGCTGTTAAAGCAAAACTCAACAACTTTTATATTGCTCTATATAACGAAAATGATCCGAATAGCGCATCAACAATTCTGAAGGAGATCGAGGGTCAAGCAAGTCTATCAACGCCGATGGAGCTATCTACTGCTGAATGCGCATTGAAGATGTATGTCGATCCGAACACTGGAAACATGCCGAATATTAACATGGAACAAAAGAATAATGAATCCGCCGCCGGTCCGTCTGTGCAAGATGGCTTCATAGGAAATTATCCGAATCCCTTCAATCCATCAACAAACATCAGTTATAAATTATCTGAGAAAGGTTATGTCACATTGAAAATCTACGATGTTCTTGGAAAATTAGTGACCACGATAGTTGACGGTCAAAAAGAAGCCGGCTCTTACACGGCAAAATTCGACGGTTCACGTTGTGGTAGTGGAATTTATTTTGTACGATTAAATGTAAACTCGGCCAGCGGCAAGTCATATATGAAGACGATGAAGATACAGATGATAAAGTAATCGTTCTCTTCAATCCGACAATGTTGAAAAAGCCCATTCTTGACAGCAATGGGCTTTTTTGTATACTGCATACACGTATTTTTTCCATTTCGGATTGAAATCAAAGGCGAGTGAATTCCGCAATTCAATTTGATTCTATTCATTCGGCTTGTTATATTCACGGTACGTTGCTGGCTTTTTCAAGAATGTATCTAAACATTCAGGAGGCCGATATGTTTGCTATTCAATGTATTTCCTACCGTGATGGAGATACTATCCCGACCCAATTTGTTCATTCGAGTGTTCGCGGGGGAGAGAATATTTCTCCCGGTTTTCGTTGGTCCGACCCGCCCTCAGGAACAAAATCATTCGCTTTATCGATAATCGATCCGCATCCCGTTGCAAAAAATTGGGTACATTGGTTTGTAATCGATATTCCGTCGTACGTGACCATACTGCCCGAAGGAATCTCGGGCACAAATGCTATACCGCGCGGTTCGAAAGAATTACAGAATACCAGTGGCGGCGATGGTTATGACGGTCCTTCTCCACCGCCAGGTTCCGGAGCTCATCCGTATGTTGCAACGATTTATGCATTGAGTATTTCGGCACTTCCGTTGTCAGTTAAAACAACGCGAGAACGATTTTTCCAGGCAATAAAAGGACATGTTTTGGCTGAAGCTACAATGACAGGATATTACGAGCGCTAAAAAGTTTTTAGATAGATTAATCGAATGTGTCCACGCGAAGGCAGAATATACTTATTTCCCCTTCACTAAAGCCAGCATATCTCTGACTGCCTGATCGAGGCCGACGAATAAAGATCGTGCGACTACAGCATGGCCGATACTTAACTCATAAATTTCAGGTATTAATACGATGGGAACCACATTCACATAATTCAAACCATGGCCGGCGTTGACTTTAAGGCCTAGTTTTTTTCCGAAAACTGCGGAGTTTTTAATTAAGGATAGATGATTCCGGTACTCTTCCTCGCGGCGGGAATCTGCGTAATGGCCGGTATGAATTTCAATCATGTCTGTTCCCGTGCCCGCCGCCGCTTCAATCTGATTTTTATCTGGTTCTATGAAAAGGCTGACAGGAATTTTTGCTTTATGAAATCTTTTCACAACGTCAGTGTAAAATTCCTTCCGGCTTACAACGTCTATACCACCTTCCGTCGTCAATTCTTCCCGGCGTTCAGGAACTAGTGTTACCATTTCCGGTTTTGTTTCTATGGCGATCTTGATTATCTCATCGGTGGCGGCCATCTCGAGATCGAGTTTTGTTTTTACCGTATCGCGAAGCAGATGCAGATCGCGATCGTTGATGTGACGCCGGTCTTCACGAAGATGGCACACAATTCCTTCGGCGCCGGCAAGTTCACATATTGTTGCCGCGGTAACCGGATCCGGTTCGAGTCCGCCTCGTGCTTCCCGTAAAGTCGCTACATGATCTATGTTAATCGATAGCTGCATCAATCTATCCTTGCTTTTTTAAACCTTAATCTTGATCTCAATTTTTATCTTGTTCTTTTACGCCGACGCTTTCTTCTCTTCATACAAATAAATCGGCTCGTGCTTGCGTGTGATGGTTTCTTTTGTGATGATGCACTTTGTTACGTTTTGTCGCGACGGAAGGTGATACATTATATCGAGCATCACATCTTCGATTATTGATCGGAGGGCGCGGGCGCCGGTGCCGCGTTCCATTGCTCTCTGAACGACCGCTTGCAGCGCATCTTCCTCGAATTCCAATTCGACGCCTTCCATCGCGAATAATTTATTGTACTGTTTGATGATGGCGTTTTTCGGTTCAGTAAGAATGCTGAGAAGCGCTTTTTCGTCGAGAGAATGCAATGTCGCGATCACAGGAAGCCTGCCCACGAACTCAGGAATTAATCCGTATTTCAATAGATCGTCGGGTTCGACGAGCTTCAAAAAATCGTCGACATTTTCTTCTTTCCGGACGCGCAATTCTGCTCCGAAGCCTATCGGATTCTGTGACACCCGGCGCTGGATGATTTTTTCGATTCCCTCAAAAGCGCCGCCGCAAATAAATAGAATGTTCTTTGTGTTAACATTGATCAAACTTTGTTCCGGATGTTTACGCCCGCCTTTTGGTGGAACTCCGGCAATCGTTCCTTCCACAATTTTCAGCAGCGCTTGCTGAACACCTTCGCCGGAAACGTCGCGTGTGATCGAGGCGCTATCGCTTTTTCGCGCAATCTTGTCGATCTCATCGATGTAGACAATACCGCGTTCCGCGCGTTCGACGTCGTAGTCGGCATTCTGGAGTAAGTACACGAGAATGGTTTCAACATCGTCGCCGACGTATCCTGCCTCGGTCAGTGTTGTGGCATCCGCGATGGCGAAGGGAACGTCGAGAATTTTAGCAAGTGTTTGCGCAAGCATAGTCTTACCGGTGCCGGTCGGCCCGATAAAAAGGATATTGCTTTTTTCGATCAGCACGTCATCCATATTTTCCGGAGATTGTGCGTCGATGCGTTTGTAATGATTGTAAACCGCGACCGCCAGAATTTTTTTCGCTATCTCCTGTCCGACAACATGTTCATCCAGCGCTTTTTTAATTTCTTGCGGCTGGAGCATCGATTGTTGTTCTTTTTTCTTTTCAGATGCAAAAGCGGCGTTGTTGCTCCGTATAATTTCAACAGAATGTTCGACGCATTGATCGCAAATGTAAACTCCAGGCCCGGCGATGATACTTGTAGCTTCATCGGCGTAGCGTCCGCAAAACGAACATCGTATATTTTCCGGATTACGCGGTCGTTGTGTCATGCTATCTCCAGTGTAAAGTTATTTTTTCTCGATCTTCTTTTTAATCAGCACATTGTCTATCAAACCGTAGGTTTTCGCTTCTTCAGAAGCCATATAATGGTCTCGATCCGTATCCTGTTGTACCTGGTCGACCGATTTGCCGGTATGGAATGCGAGAATTTCGTTTAATCGTTTTTTGGATTTTAAAATTTCTTCTGCCTGAATGCGAATATCACTCGCTGTTCCCTGGACTCCGCCCCACGGCTGGTGAATCATGATGCGGGAATTCGGCAAACCTGCTCGTTTTCCTTTTGCTCCGCCTGTGAGAAGTATCGCCGCCATGCTCGCAGCGAGTCCGACGCATGTTGTGGCGACTTCCGGCCGAACAAATTGCATTGTGTCGTAGATTGCCAAACCGGCGCTAACGCTTCCGCCCGGACTATTGATATACAATTGAATATCCTTCTCCGGATTCTCAGAAGCAAGGAAAAGAAGCTGAGCAATGGTCAGGCTTGCCACCGTATCATCGATCGGCGTTCCAATGAATATGATCCGTTCTTTTAAAAGACGCGAATAAATATCATATGCTCTTTCACCTCGGCCGGTGGATTCCACAACGATCGGAACTAATTGATTGTAAATAGTCATATATACCCCTTGAATTAAAACTGTTCCCGCGTTTCGTTCTCGGTAATTTCGGATTGTGCAATCAGGAAATTGTTCAGTTTCTTTGAAAGAATTTTTTCCGGCACCGATTTAGATTCCTTGTAGAATTTTACGAGACGTTCTTTTTCAATTCCGATCCTTGATGCTTCGGTTTCTGCCAGAGCCTCATAATCGTTTTCATCAAGTGTGATTTTCTCTTGTTCCTGTATTTTCTCTTTCAAGAGAAACCATTTTACCTGATCCTTCGCCATGTCATGGTTCTTCTCTTCAAATTCTTTACTGTCAAAATTGGCAGGAAGTTTCTTTCCCGGTTGTTCATTTTTATAATCTTCAACGAGTTGATCGATAAATGCTTTTATCATCGATTCAGGGACGTCGAATTGATGTGCATCGACGATTTTGCGCTGGAGTGAATCGAACGCAACTCGTTCCGAGCGATCCTTCCAGTAGCTCTCAAGATCTTTCCGCATCGAAGTTAAAAATTCAGCCGTTGCGGACATTTTTTCGCGGCTAATCTTCTTTACAAATTCATCATTAAATTCCGGAAGTACAACCTTTTGTACTTTTTTCACGGTGATAAGAGAATGATGTTCGTGCGAATGTTCTTCATGCTTTATCGTATACTTCACGGTGTGTTCCGAACCGACTGACGATCCCAGTATTGCATTTTTGACTTCCGGAACCAAATCTTCCTGTGCGAGGTAAATAGCAACGTCTTTTTCTTTTTGTCCGAGGATAGGAGTTCCGCCATCGTCGAGGGCTTGTATATCAACAGTCGCAACATATTCTTCATTCTCAATTTTTTCAGCGTCTTCCCGTGTGCTGTTATACCGGCGTAAGCGAAGAATTTCCGCTTGAACGTCTTCGTCGGTTACCGTGTGGATCGGTTTTGTAATTTTAATTCCTTTATAAGTGTTTAGTTCGAATGTCGGGAAAGTGTCGTACTTTACTTTAAACCGGAATAATTCGCCGCGCTTGTAATCGATGTCGGTCATCACCGGATCGCCGATGGGATGAAGCTTTTTTTCCTCAGCTGTTTTCCTGAAAAGTTGATTTGCAATTTCATCCAACGATTCGTTTTCGATGCTCTCGCCGAATAACTTCTTCACAATTTCTAATGGAACTTTGCCTTTCCGGAATCCCGGATAAGTGATAGATGCCCGATGTTTTTCAATTGCATCTTCGAGATAGGGAACTATTTCGTCGGCATGAGCTGATATTTCTACTTCTTCTGAACTTCCGGGTAATGCTTTGACTGTAACTTCCAATGAATACTCCTGTTTTAATAATTTTTAAAGTCAACATTTAAGGTACGAAAAAAGCGAAAAAACAGCAAATACTGTTCGGTTAGATTTTTTTTGCTTAATATTTGCCGGGATTCCGAATCTTTTCATTACTCATTAAATTGTTCACAAGCTGCTTGACATTATATTAAAAAGAAATGATATTGCACTGAAATGGACATCCTTAAAAAGTGACTTGAGTGAATAATTGAAGGGAAAAAAAATTTGTTAGTCCGGTGCCATTGAAAAGGAAGAGTGTGGTTTTGATTTTTTTGATGAGTTGTTTTTTTATTTGCGAATTGTGATTAAGGTTAGAGGATTACCGAATGAAAAAGAGGATGTTTTGGTGTGCCTGTCTTTTATTTCTAGGAGCTGCTAATCAGTTACACCTTTTCGCGCAGGACAATATCTCGCCAACTGTCGTTAAATGTACATATCTTTTACGAATTGCGGAACTCGTCGAGTGGCCCAACGAGAATTCTTTAGAGAAATTTCGAATAGTACTTTTCTCCGATGACACGACATTCCACCATGTTCTTCATCGCCTTACTGCCGAGAGATCGATGAAGCAAAAACCCATCGAGATTGTGACTCAGAAAGATGTAGGACAGCTAAGTTCAGCTCAATTAGTATTCATCGGAAAAGATCATTGTTCAGATATATCCACATTCGTCGACAGAATACTTGGGAAACCGGTTCTGCTCGTGACCGATAATTGCCCTTCTTCAGATAAGATCATGGTTAACTTCACAGATCCGACTCAATCGAATGCATCCGTCGGATTTGAGATTGACGAAGAAAATATCCATGCACATAACCTTCAGTTCATGCCGGAGCTTCTCACACTCGGACAAACACGGGCAGACGAGGTAGAGATGATTCGCCTTGCTGAAGAGTTGTTGAAAAAAGAACACGAGGTTGTTAAGAAACAACAAAACGCTTTGATTACAACAATCGCTTTTCTTTTCTTATTATTATCGCTGGGAACGATCACGTTTTATGCATATCGAATAAACCGCGCAATGCGAATCAAACTTGAAGAGAAAAATAAAATCATAGAAAACCAAAATAAGGAATTGCAAGAAAAGACAATAAAACTCGAAGCGGCAAACAAGGAACTTGAGAGTTTCAGTTATTCGGTTTCTCACGACTTGCGTGCACCGCTGCGGAGCATCCTCGGTTTTAATGAAGCGATCGAGCAGGATTTCGGCCAAGATCTTAATGAAGGCGCGAGAGATTTTCTCCGCCGGATAAGATCGTCGGGTGAAAAGATGAATGGCCTGATTGATAATCTACTTAAATTTTCACAAGTGATGCAACAAACTATTATACTCGAATCGGTAAATCTCAGTACAATGGCTAGAGCAATACTTGCCGAGCTTCAGGAATCCGATCGTGGAAGGAATGTTGAAATATACGTCGAAAACAATATTGTTGTTTGGGGAGACAGGAATTTACTTTTGATTGCATTAGGAAATCTTTTGAATAACGCGTGGAAATTTACTTCGAAAACTCATGATGCACGAATTGAATTCATAAAATCGGAGATCGATGGAGTGACTGTGTGCTGTGTCCGTGATAACGGAGTTGGTTTTGACATGCAATACAAAGACAAACTGTTCGGAGCTTTCCAGCGTTTGCACAATGCAAAGGATTTTCCGGGAACAGGCATCGGACTTGCAACCGTACATCGCATCATCCAGCGGCACGGAGGATTCATTCGGGCAGAAAGCGAACCGGGAAGAGGAGCAACATTCTACTTTTTTATTCCACTTGTTGAATCACGGGAGCCATCTCGAATCGCGTCATCACAAGTTGGTGGAGACGCGTGGATTTCGCAATAAAGATAAAAACACACTGCTGTCCAGGATAATTCAGGCCGATGTAAAAAAATAACGTTCATGGAACTGATACAAAAAAAGTACGCATTGCATCATTACGCAGTTTGAAATCTGCACCTTGAAACTGAGAGGATAAAATGAAAAAGCAACTTGGCCCATCTGATGTGATTTTTCCAGTTCCTGCCGCACTGATTGTGAGTAAGACAAAAAATAAGCTTAATCTTATTACAGTATCCTGGATTGGAATTGTGGGATCCACACCTCCAACTATCGGTATTTCACTGAAGAAGACTCGATACTCGTTGGAGATAATTAGAAAGTCAAAGGAGTTTACTGTTAATATTCCATCAGCCGATTACTTTGAAAAGACGGATTATTGTGGTTTGGTCACAGGGAGAAATAGGAATAAGTTTGATGATGTTAATTTTACTCCTATTAAGAGTTCAAAGATTAATACGCCAATAATTAAAGAATGTCCATACAATATGGAGTGTCGGGTAACACAAGAAATTGCATTGAATGACTGGATTATGATCCTGGGTGAAATAGTCGAGACACACATTGATGAGGATAAAATGGATCTTTCGAATAGAGCAAGAATAGATATTTCCAAAGTGAACCCGCTTGTATATTGTGCCGAAGTCCGTGAGTATTGGAATCTCGGGAAAAAATTAGGAAATGGGTTTAGTGCTGGAAAGGGAATACTGCAAAGAATAAAAAAGAAAGATGCAGACATCAGCTGACAGCGGATAAAAGGCTACGATGCTTCGCATCTTCACCTAAATTGCCTTCAGCAACTTCTTTTATTCACCAGAAGTCAGGCGCTATTTTCTCAACTGCTTTGGATATTGAAAAATTTAAATTACGACATCGTTAAATTGGATTGGTCAAAAGATGAACGTACAAAAAGTGTTTCTCGCATTAGGAATAATTCTATTTGTTTTTCTGTCGAACAGAAATGCAAATTCCCAGGATTTTTTGCAGTACAGAAATAATTTTAAATTAGATAAATGGAAATTTCACAAAGGTGAAATCTATTCGGCAGAGAGCGATGGAACAATCGATGAAACCGGCTGGCAGGATATTACCGTTCCCCACACATGGAATGCACAGGATGTTTTAACCGACGGGCCAAATTATTATCAAGGCATTGGCTGGTATCGAACTAACTTCATGCTGAATCGCGATAGCAAATCGAGCAGGTATTTTATTCGGTTCGAAGGTGTGTCGTTGGTTTCTGATGTATTTTTTAACGGCATTTATCTGGGAACACATAAAGGCGGCTATTCGGCATTTATATACGAAATAACACCCTACATCGGAAATGGAGAGAAGAACAATCTGTCTGTTAAAGTTAATAATGCCACACAATTGGATGTTGCACCATCCGGAACATATTTATATCCTATATTCGGAGGGATCTACAGGCCGGTGACTGTTTTTAGCACCAGCGGTCTTTGTATCTCTCCTCTCGATTATGCTTCATGCGGCGCTTATATTTCTGTTGATAGCATATCGAACAATTCTGCAAGTTTAAATATTAAAACACTGATCGATTACCGATCTTTACCGATTACTCAAACCAAATCGTCGGAGTTACTGCCGCCAAAAGGGAAAAAAGGTACCGGCCTGTACGGTGAGTATTATTCAAATCCTGATTTCCAAGGGAAACCAGTTCACTCCAGAGTAGATGAAGAAATTCTTTTCAATTATGGGAACGGTGCTCCTTTTGACGATATGCCTGTTGATAGATTTTCAATTATGTGGACTGGCCGTTTCATTCCTCAAAATTCAGGAACATACCGTTTTATATTGAAAAGTGATGACGGCTCGCGATTGTATTTGAATGGAAAAAATGTGATCGATAATTGGGGAGCTCACGCTCCATTGGAAAAAACATACGATAAAACTTTCGAAGCCGGGAAAGAAGTTTCGGTGAAAATAGAATACAATGAGTTGGGCGGAGGAGCTTCGGTAATGTTCGGCTGGCAATATCAAAAAAAGGATGGTGCTCCTATTGAAGCTTTTCTCTCTGCTGAAATTATTGACAGTTCCGGGAAAGTAGTTGCGACGGATAAAACAAAATTTTCTATCATCAACAATTCTGAAATACAGGAAACTCGAAATTTTCAAGTTGATAATCCACACCTTTGGGATGCGAAAAGAAATCCTTATCTGTACAAAGTGAAAATAATTCTTTCCGATATAAATGGAAATCCAATCGATGAGCTGGAACAACCTTTGGGTTTGAGGTATTACAGTGTCGATCGAGACAGCGGACTTATTTTGAATGGTAGACCTTATAATTTGTACGGAGTTTGCCGTCATCAGGAATGGGAAGGAAAAGGTCCGGCATTAACCGACAGGGAACATGAAAAAGATTTTGAACTTATTAAAGAAATCGGAGCCAACGGTATTCGATTTGCCCATTATCAGCAGGCAGATATTATGTATCGTTTATGCGACGAGAATGGCCTGGTTGCATGGGCCGAAATTCCAAATACACCTGCCTATCGGGGAAATATCTCCGGCTATTTACAGAACTGCAAAGAACAATTGACAGAATTGATAAAACAAAACTACAACCATCCTTCGATTTTGTTTTGGGGATTATATAACGAAATCGATATTCCTGCAAATGATGTAAAAGTGCTCAATGAGACTGCGAAAAATCTTGACAAATTCCGGTTAACAACTCAGGCCGATTTTGTTCAGCCGACGCAGAGGCATTCTGTGACCGATGTGATCGCATGGAATTGGTATTTTGGTTGGTACTATGGCAACTTCGGCGATTATTCTCCCTGGTACGATAAACTGCATAAAGAACATCCCGATTTAAAAGGCGGCCTAAGTGAATACGGAGCTGAAGCATGTATTTCTCAACAAGAGGAAAATCCCAACCGGCCTGACCCGCAAGGCAGATACTTTCCGGAGCAATACCAGAACCAGTACCATGAAGAAGTTTGGCGCAACATAAAAGACCGGAGAGATATATGGTGTAAATTTATTTGGAATATGTTCGATTTTAGCTGGACATATGCTACACGCGGCGACAAACCTTATATGAATTATAAAGGTTTGATCACACATGATCGACAAACAAAGAAAGATGCATTTTATTTCTATAAAGCCAATTGGTCCGATGAACCGACATTGCATATTCTCAGCAAGCGCAACACCGAAAGAAAAGATTCGCTTGTTCGTGTAGCGATTTATACAAACTTGAATGAGGTTGAATTGTACGTTAACGGTGAATTTATTTCGAAGAAGTTTATTGATTCCGACATACATAAAATTATCTGGGACAATATCAAATTAAAGCAGGGTCAGAACCAGATTAGTGTTATTGGAATAGCTGGTGAAAGAAAATATACAGATTATTGTGAATGGTATTATAAAAAGTAAAACAGAATTGTGTCAGAATTTTTATTTCGCAATCGTCAATTCGAAATCCGAAATCATCTATAGCATCTTCATTCCATCAATCCAATAATCCACAACTCCAATCCTCCAGAATTCTCATTCCACATTCGACATTCCCCTGTTGCTTTTTAGCACCAATGTTTGTACAATTTCAGCGTACTATGTTTTTACTTATCGACAAGATACTCAGAGTGGAAAAGCTTGCAGGGGAGTTTGCGATAGATTGTTTAAGGAAGATAATAATATATTATCCTTAACAGCGATAGGGATGGCGGTACTTTTGCTAGTTATGCGCAACGCAACAATTAAAGAAATAACTATATGAATAAAAATAATATAACCAATTCTATTCTTTTTGCTCTTATTCTTTCTGTCATTGCTTTTTTCATATTTTCCTGTGGTAAGAAAAGCAATCCAATATCAGTTATTGAGCCAGCAACAACGAACATTCTTTTTACAGCTAATAATCATTTATTTATAATTGATGCCGATGGGAATAATCTGAAAGTGCTTGTGAGTGGAAATGCGGGAAGTTTTATCGATTGGCAAGCTCGTCTTTCACGAGACGGTTCAAAGGTTGTGTATGCTCTTGGACAAATATACTTACTTGATCTTACCACATGGCAAACAATAAGCCTAACTAATGACAGTTTATTTCACGAGGCCCCAATATTTTCGATAGACGAAAAGAGTGTCATATTCTTAACATCGCAGAATTGGATAGAAAGTATATATTCAAAAAACCTGGAGACGGGTGACTTGATTCAACTTACTCCAGGTCATAATTGCCGCACACCTTCCTTTTCCCCAGACAATTCCAAAATCATATTTTGGTTAAATAATGGAGGTGACAGTGTTGGAGTTGCGGTTATAAATAAAAATGGTAGTGACCTTACATTATTGGTTTCAGGAACTGATCCGCAATTTTTCCCAAACGGAAAGAAGTTATTATTTAATAACTTCATACCTCCTTATGATGAAGGTCTTTATACATCGAACATAGACGGAACCAACAGAGTTTTTCTATCTAATATTCCGTTCCAGACTCGGGCTTCAATATCACCTGACGGTTCTAAAATTGTATTCGCGAATTTTGTCAATAATAACTCCGACATATTTATTATGAATATCGATGGCAGTCATATTATAAATTTAACAAATAGCTCAAGTGCTGAATTTCAACCATCATTTTCACCAGACGGTAAAAAGATAGTGTATATTTCTTCTGATACATCAAGTAATGATAAACTTACGATAATGGATGATTATGGTGAAAATAAAAAGATTCTTGTCAATAATCTTGGGAGACTTCGTGATCCTTTGTTTTGGCATTATTGAATTTGAAATATTAACTAATTTTATCCGAAGTGAATTTTTGCGCTGCGCATAACAGCACAAACCACTACACTCCCTCATTCGAGAGGAATAGTTGGGGTCGTTATATTGCCGCGCAGCGAAAATAAAATGCATCATTTGCAAAATGGCGCGGCAGGTCGGCAGTTTTACGCGACATTATGCACAATTACATTTATGGAATTCAAGGAGGATGTCTGGATGTCAAAAAATATTTGGTTTAATTTATTATTCATTATTTCGATTGCTTTGGTTTTTCATTTTCCATCAGCGGCACAATGGGTGAAGTTAAATGGTCCAAGCGAAGTAGAAATTCGTACTCTTTCGGTAAAACCTAATCTAAATAATGCTAATATATGGAATATCTATGCCGGTACTTGGGGAAATGGTATTTTTCTCTCATCCGATAATGGTAATAGTTGGGCTCTAATAAGTCACGATTTCCAGTACATTTCATCCATGGCTATTATCGGAAATGCTATTGTTGCAAGTGTTATCGGTAGCGAGATATTAGAAGGCATTTATCGTTCCACAAACAATGGTGTAAGTTGGAGTGATAATACAGGGCTCGTTGAGGTTAACTCCTTTATAACAATCGATTCCATACTGTTTGCTTCAGGAAATGAAGGAGGAAATGCCGAAGATCCAAAAAGTGAGATCTTAATTTCTAAAGATAGTGGAGCAACATGGCAACGGACGGCAGGTGGAGGAGTGTTTTGGATATTTTCTCCACATTCTTTATGTGTTAAAGATACAACTTTGTTTGTTGTAGCCGGAGGTTCAATTTCTCTTTCGAAAGATAAAAGTGAAAGTTGGATAAATATAGGTGTACCTCGGCGTATGGTCAACACTATTGCTACAAGCGTATCTAATATTTATGCAGGAACCGATAGCGGATTATTTGTATCTTCAGATAACGGAACCAACTGGAACCTATCGGATTCAAGTTTTCCACGCACTAATGTAACCCAACTTGCTACAAACGGTCTGAATATTTTCGCGGCCACAAATAATAATCTATATCTGTCCTGCAATGACGGAAAATCATGGGAAAGAATTGATTCAGGACTTACCAATATCAGCGTGACTTCCATAGCCTTCACCGATACTATGGTTTACATTGGAACATCGGATAGTGGTGTGTGGCGCCGACCTTTTTCAGAAATGATTACATCGGTTCCGCAAGAAAAAAAACAAAAGCTAGTACAATTCATACTTGAAGATAATTACCCGAATCCATTTAATCCATCCACGAAAATACAATTTTTACTTCCAAAAGCAACGCATGTAATATTAAATATTTATAACTCTCTCGGGCAAAAAGTAAAACAACTTGTGTCGCAATATTTGAATGCCGGAACATATACAGAAGAATGGAATGCATCAGGTTTTGCGAGTGGCGTTTATTTCTATAGAATCGAGGCGGGCAGTTTTGTTGAAACAAAGAAACTTGTTTTATTGCGCTGAATGGTTTTACACAATTATCATTGTTTAGTATAGAATTTTTAAAAGAGTCTTATTTGCGGGATTTATCATTCCTTCCCACGCTTCCTCATATACGTCAGCACACCGCAAATCGTTTTCGCGTCGGTGATATCGCCTTGCTCAATCATCTCCACAACTTTAGCAAGAGGAAGCCGGTGGACAGAGAGATATTGCTCGCCTTCCTCTAAAGCCTGATCGTGTTGATGGTCTACAAGTCCGACTGCTTCGTAAATGAATAATATCTCCGTGCAAAAGCCGGGAGTGGAATGCATTCGAAGTAGCAGTTTCAATGAATCGGCTTTGTAGCCGGTTTCTTCTTTCAATTCTCGCATTGCGGTTTTAATCGGTTCTTCACCCGGATCGAGTTTGCCGGCAGGTAATTCCCAGAGAAAATCTTCTATCGGATACCGATATTGTTTCACCATGAGAATTGTGTCATCCGGAAAAACTGCGACCACTGCCGCGCCGCCGGGATGTTGTGCAATTTCACGAACGCTCTTCACACCGGAATCGTACTCGATTTGATCGACATGCACCGAAAAAATTTTGCCGCTGTAAATTTGTTTTTGTGAGAGAATTTTATAATTGTGTTTCATTTACTCTTCTTCCAAATTTAATAATTCTTGTTAAGCAGTGGTTAAAGTGAACAGTCCATAAAATTTTGCCACGAGCTTTAGCTCGTGGATTAGAAATTTAAAAATATTAGAGGGTTTTAACCCTATTTTCAATGATTGTTTTGGACAAAAGTCCGATTCAATTTATCTTCTGTTGTGACATCAATTGATGAATAAATATAGAACCGTGTTCGAATGATTTATTCCTAGATCGACTTGAGTTTATTTCTAAGAAACTCGATGATTCGATCATGATTCACTGTTTTTTAAAACTCAACCTCATCCTCAACCTTAACCTTAACCTTTTATGGCTGATTATTCCGACTTCCCGGCTTTATCGCCTGGCTGCCTTGTTTGCACAACGGACATTCTTCCGGTTTGTACGTGATGACATTCATCGTCAGGATGGACATCGACTTCGCGTCGAATTGCACTTTACCTCCGCTTCTATCGACAATGTATCCAACTCCTGCAACATTTCCTTTTGCCTTCTGAACGATGTCGATTGTTTCGTAGACTGATCCACCGGTTGTCACAACATCTTCGCACACCAAAACCCGTTCACCCGGTTTGATTGAAAATCCGCGCCTGAGTTGAAGGACACTATCTTTGCGTTCGGCAAAAATCGTCCGGCAATCGAGCATTCGCCCGACCTCCGTCGCGACAACAATTCCTCCCATCGCGGGAGCAATTACGAGTTCGATTTCGCTGTACTCGAAGTGCTTTACAATTTCACCGGCAAAGAGGTGCAAGTATTTCGGGTACTGCAACACTTTTGCGCACTGAAAATAATTCGGGCTGTGAAGTCCGGATGTGAGCTGGAAATGTCCATCGAGGAGCGCATCGGTCTCCTTGAAAATTTGCAGAATTTCTTCCTGTGGTAGTTTTCCCATAGTCCGTTCAATTTTTGTTTAAGTGAATGTGAAAGTGCAATGTTCTTGTTTTTACAAATCGATTTTAACTCTTTAATTATTATATCTTCTCGTGAACCTAAACCTTCCACCTTCGCTCCGCTGCGGCGGACAGGTAATCTCAACCTCGATCTCAATCTTGATCTTGATCTAAGTTGCTCTTCTTTCATCTATTTATCTTATCAATCTCTTTTGCAAGAGCGATATCTTTCACCGTTATACCACCTTCAGAATGTGTAGAAAGCGCAAGGTGAACGGTGCCCCAACGGATGTCGATGTCGGGATGATGGTTCGCGCGTTCGGCAATCAGTGCGATTGCGGTTACAAAGCTCATCGCTTCAACAAAATTTTTATGGGTGAATTCCTTCCGGATTTCTTTCCCATCGTGAAAGCTCCAACCTTTCATCTTCTTTAGTTCTGCCTTCACTGCTGTTTGTGTCATCACTGCCATTTGATGCTCCTCCTTGAAATGGATGCGCGCGGTCGGAAAAATCCGGCCGGTAATACTCGTGACTTTCAAAATCCTGAATCCATCCGTTCGTAAAACCAAGTGCGTCGACAATTCGCACAACACGGTTGTATTCGCTTTCCCGGATGCGGCGATCTAGAAGCTCCAAAGTTAAAGCTTTGTTTGCAGGATAATATTGTGCCATGACACTGAGTGCGACATCCCGGCTGAGATTCTTGCTGATCCACGAGAGCGAGTCTTCGCTTCGTGCTAAATCGTTCGGCAGAACAAGATGACGGATTATCAATCCGCGTTGAACAATTCCGAATTCATCGTGTATGAGTGAATCGCCGACCTGATGGAATATTTCCAGCAATGCTTCCCGTGAAATCGAAACATAATTTTTTATTTTTGAATATTTATAAGCAGTTGCATCGTCGGCATATTTAATATCCGGCAGATAAATGTCGATGATTCCATCCAACAGTTTAAGTACTTCGACTGAATCGTATGAGTTCGTGTTGTAAATGAGAGGAAGATGCAATCCATTTCCGATTGCGATTTTGAGCGCCTTGATGATTTGCGGAACGAAATGAGAAGGGGAAACGAATCCGATCGAATGAGCGCCGAGATCCTGAAGCTCGATCATCATCTCAGCGAGCCGTTCGAACGAAATCGTGTTATTTTTTTCTTCACGCCAGTTCTGACTTATATCATGATTCTGACAATACACACATTTGAGGTTGCAATTTCCGAAAAAAATATTTCCGACGCCGTTGGTTCCCACCAGAGCAGGTTCTTCACCGTAATGAAGACAATAAGATGAAACGATCGGCAGGTAACCGGAATAACACGCAGCGATATCATTCTGAAGTCGATCGTTTTTACAGTTTCGCGGACAAACAGTGCATGGCGCAAGCAGCGACTCCAGCTTTTCGATTCGCCGCGCCAGTTCACCCGATTCATAGAGCGATATGTAGGAAGGAATAAACAGATTGCTCTCCCTTTTTCTTTTTTACAATATAAAAAAAAACAATGAGAAATGATGAGGTTTGTGAATTCTTTATTATGATTAATGGTAAAATCGGGAGTACTATTCTGATGTGGATTAAGTAAGAAAATTATAAGGAAGAAGTCGGAAGAGAGAAAAGCGGGTGATACTGAAAAGCTCACCCGCTTTTTGAACGCTCTAAAATAATTTTATTGCATCAAAAGCATTTTGATCGACTTTTGAGCGCTGCCTGAACAAACAGTGCAATAATAAACTCCGCTCGAAAGACATGATCCTTCTCTATTTTTTCCATCCCATGTAACTTTATAAAATCCGGGAGCTTTATACTCGTTGATCACTGTCTTCACTTCTCTTCCCAGAGTATCATAAATTTTCATAGTCACGAATCCGGATTCGTTAATCCGGTAAGAGATTTCAGTATTTGGATTGAACGGATTTGGGAAATTCGGACGTACCTCAAGCGGAATTTGTGACGGCACCTTCAGTCCTTGATCTTCTTTCACGTTGTTTGTCGGTGAAGAGACAAGCGCATAAACACAACTATCGGCGCTGCCAAAATAAACGACACCGTCATCGACCAGCGGAGAAGAAACTATGCATCCCAATGTCATCAGTCTGTCCATGCCGTAGAGTGTCGTGCTGTATTGATATAAATCCATGCCGGGACAGAGGCTATTCCAGTCAATTCGCCCGTTAGCTAATAATACGGCGGAAGAATTTTGTTTACTTGCTTGAGTTTGAAATTTCCAGAGTTCTTTGCCTGTGTACCGATTATAGGCACAGAGATATCCGGAAAATGTTCCGAAGTAAATGACACTATCCGTCAAAGCGGGAGAAGAATATTCATACGTCGATGTATTGATATTAAAAAGCGCTTTTTTTGTTCTCGTATTCAAAGCAAAGAGAAGGGTGTTATCGGATGTCCCGTAATAAACGGTGCTGTCTTTAATTGCGGCGGAAGCAAGAACCCAAGCTCCACTGTTGGAAACACTCCATTGTTTCGTTCCTGTTGATAAATCTAATGAATAGAAATTCGCATCACGTGCACCGAAGTAGACTCTATCTTGATAAACTGTCGGTGACGCGATTATTCCCGCCATTTGCCACTTGGGATCGGCGCCGGTTGTAAATCTCCAGATCTCTTTACCGGTCTCAGCATCGACACAATACATATTTCTGTCCCAACTTCCGAACAAAATTTTTCCATCGCATGACACCGGCGAGGAATGGATAACTCCTTCTGTTTTGAACGACCACTGTAAAGTTCCAGTGTGTGAGTCGAGTGCGTAGAACGTGCTGTCACCGCTGCCGAAATAAATCTTTCCATCATATACAATCGGTGAGGAACAGAAGAAATCGAAAACATCATCCATCATCATCGTCGTAGGTTTATAGCCAAATAATCCCTGCATCCGAAAATGTTGTTCTCCCTTTGTAGCGAATGTCCAGCGTAAATCTCCCGTCGCGGCATTGAGTGCGTAGAAAAGGCCGTCATAGCTTCCGAAATATATTGTCCCGTCAGAGACAGTGGGTGTGGAGTTAATCACACCTTGCGTACGAAATTTCCAACGTTGTGTCCCGCTTGCAACGTCGATGGCATAGAGACAACTATCGCCACTGCCGATATAAATTGTTTTATTCCAGAGAATGGGAGATGAGAATATTCTTCCGTTTGTTTTGAACTGCCATTTAATTTGCGGAGATTGTTTTAATTCCTTCGTTGCGTAATATCCTGTGTGGAGTGAATCTCCGTGGAACATAGATTGTGATAAGACTGATTGATTACCGCACAGCACGGTGAAAAGAAGAATGCTCCAGAGAGCACACTTTAATACGGCGTTCATTTAAGACCCCTTTCTTAATTTATAATTTAAAAGAGAGATGAGTTTGCGAATTTCTCTCCCAATACGAATAAAAGATATTGAAAAAGGGTGTAGAAATCGTCCTAAAGACTGCATCAGAACGTTTTTTGATTAAATTCAAAACTATTTAACAAACCGTAAACATGAATGTTTTCCGCAGGAATTCTAGATTTTTAGTGTATTGAGATTCTTAACAGACTATTTAATGTAATAGCGATGCAAAGCCACAGATTCCAAACATCAAGTTTTCACGAAGTGGTCCCTGTGGGGGACAAACAAATCCAAATTTCTAAATTCTAATGGCAAACGTTTATGCAGATCTTTCTGTTTATGATTTATTGGAAGGATTTCTTCGTAGGTTTTTTGGAACTTGTTTGTTCAAGGGATTCTGGAAGAGTTTGAGAATTGGAATTTGTCCCAAAGGGACTCCCTTTGGAGGGGTTTTATTATCCGTCCATAGTTCCATAAAGCAGGCTGTATTGCCGTGATGAGATTTCATTTTTTTTACGTATTTCAAACTTGGAGAGAGTTTTTAAATTGCCGTGGAGTCATCGAAGTGTGTTTCTTGAAGGCAGTATTAAATACCGATTTCGAGTTAAATCCCGCATCAAATAATATTTCCAAAATATTTTTTTTAGATGAAGAAGGTGTGGCGAGAATTGTTTTGGCTTCTTGAATTCTGTATGAATTGACGAAGTCGAAAAAATTTTGATGCAATGTTTCATTAATTATTTGCGACAAATATCGCCGCGGGATTGACAGCTTCTCGGATAATTGACCGATGGTTAATTCGGAATCCAGATATGGTTTTTCGTTCTTCATACAGGCGGTCAGTTTTTCCAAGTATTCGACTTTCTGTTCCTCCGTCAGCGGGGACGATTCATATTTTACGATTGCGGGGTCTGAGAAAAGATCAGGTTCGGTCATGGCTTTGTAAACAATAACGACGATGAAGATGAGGAGTAGGGAGAAAATTATAAATATCACTACATCCATGTGCGGAACTGGAGTAAAATTATTCACCACATACAAAACATCGAACAAACACTTCACGCCGTAGCCGTAGTAGAAAAATCTTAGCCACGCGTAATTCTTCCGGTGAACGGATGAATAATATTTTTTCAGTTCATTCTGATAGCGCTGAAGAAGTCCGTATGCCGCAATCAGGTAAGAGAATAACTGGACGAGTTGAATACTGTTGAAAATCGGGGCATGGAGCAGCGCTGGAAGCGACCAGGTCATCAGGACCGTAGTTTTGAACTCGGCGCTATGAAAGATAAAAAGTTCGCCAACGTATACATACGCGGCAAGGAAAGGAAGGAGATGGATCAGGTGGCGTGGCGTGAGTTTGAAGTCGGGCTCGGTAACCGAACGGATGTAAAAATAAAAAGTCGGACCCCAGAGGAACGCGCAGGAAGATGTGAGCATGTAAAGATGCGGGTAGGTAACGAACCATGAGGGGATTGTAAATAGAAAATTATGGAACATGCTGCCGGCTTTAGAAAGCAAAAATAGGGCAAGAAGCATATTGCTCAATTTCTTCCCCGTTTTATGTCTCCAGAGAAAGAAGGCAAAAAAGAGGTATAAAAATATTGACGCGATTAAAATAATTTGAAATGGAGAAAAAACCATAATGTTGTCATCTGTTCAGAAAGCGTGCATAATGTAAAAGTCGTTTATCTATAAAGAATTAATTCATCGCACCGGAATTGTTCGTCGAATTGATACACCGGTTAGTTCTTTGATTATTTTTATTTCAGAATTATTTGGATTTGTTGTTTAAGGAATGGAATGTCTTTTTGAATGATGTCCCAAACAATCTTTGTGTCCGTTCCAAAATATTCGTGTATCAATATATTTCTTAAACTGACAATCTCTCGCCATTCAATTTGATCAAATTCTTTTTTAAACCGTTCGGTTAGATGACTTGAAGCTTCACCGATTATTTCTAAAAGATTTACACAAGCACGCTGCATCATTGTGTTTGTTTGGAATTCATCCAAGGTAATATCTTTCACATAGGACTCTATTTCTGCAATAGCATCGTAAATATGTCGGAGTCTTGCTTCGTCGCCCAAGCTATTTTTCATATATCAAAACTTTTTCTTTTTCAATAAAAGGCTGTAAGTGTTTTGAAACGCTTCGACTTGTTATAAGGTCAACTTTTTTATTAAGCAGTTCCTCCAGCTCAATTTGCATCTTTACAAATCCTAATCCTATGGGTTGCGAGTAATCTAATTCTACTAAGAGATCTACATCGCTTTCCTCATCCGATTCATTTCTCACGACTGACCCAAAAATATACGCTTTGTTAACCGGCCTAGTTGTAAAAAAGGTTTTCAGTTTTTCTAAGATTTCTTTATTCATGATAATGCTCTTTTAATCTTTACTTAAGTTAATTGAAAATAATGAAAAAATCATTTGTTGCAGTTAAATTTGCAGGTCGGAATGTGGTTCGACAGGTTCACTACAAGTCATTCCGACCTACATTGTTTCGAGAAAAGAAACCGACTAATATCTTTATATCTTGACATTTTCGGTCGATTTATTTAAACTCATTGGAGGTTATTGGAAAGCAACCCGTGAAGAATTTTCGGCAATGAAGTATATAAACGCAGATATTGTTCGTCTATGACACGGGAGGTGTAATGCTCGGCTGACTTTTTTGAGCCTCGCCTTGCATAGCTCGGCAAGAAATTATATCTGATTATTATATAAAAGAGGAATACATGAAAAACGAAAAAAAGGATTTTAAAAATAAACTCAATAAATTTATAAAAACTATCCAATCACATGTAAGTACCAATGATGGCCAATGGGCAATAAAGGGATTTATTGATGTTTATAAAAATGTTTATACAATATCTTCTGACACAAAAATTGTTTCTAAAATTCTCGAAATACATTTATTCCCAAAAATTCTAAGTTTTTCTGAATCAATTGGTTATAAACTGGTTCTTGCAGATCATCAGAATTATTATCCAGATATAACATTTGTTAATAAAAGAGATGAAAATATTAAATATGCTGTAGATTTTAAAACAACCTATCGGAAACCAGATAATCCCAAATTATGCAATGGTTTTACACTTGGTTCACATGGTGAATATTTTATAAATAGAACAAGCAAGAAAAACATTCAATTTCCTTACAATGAATACAAAGGTCATTTTTGTTTTGGTATTATTTATGATAGAGTCGATAGGTCAACGATTGATGAAACCAAATCATACAATATTGAACAACTAAAATCAATTACATCTGTTGTGAAAAATTTTGATTTTTTTATTGCTGAAAAATGGAAAATCGCCAGTGATAAAGGTGGGAGTGGTAATACAGCAAATATAGGGAGTATAAATGATATTGAAGATATTAAAAATGGAAATGGAATGTTTTCAAAATTAGGTGAAAATTGGTTTGACGATTACTGGATGAATTATAATAAAATCTCAGTAAAAGATAAAGCTGGAAAAGCTGCAAAAATACGTAGCTTGGAAGAATTTGTCAAATACCGAAAAGGTAACGTATCTTTAATTGTTTCAAAGAAATCGGAGAGAGAGTAAGTGCATAAAACAATAGTTCCGCCGATTAAAAGCCAGGGTATAAAAACTAAATTAGTTCCCTGGATTTGTGCTTTAATACCTCAAAATGAAGGTCATTGGATTGAACCTTTTATGGGCACGGGTGTTGTTGCTTTTAATGTTGGGTTTAAAAATAATATACTTTCAGACATAAATCCTCATGTTATTAATTTTTATAATGCAATTAAAAGCAAAGAAATGACTCCCTTAAAAGCTAGAAAATATCTTGAAAAAGAAGGTGCTATCCTTAGTAAAGCTGATGATGAAGGATATGCTCATTATAGATTCATAAGAGATCGTTTTAATAAAAATCATTCTCCGTTTGATTTTTTATTTTTATCCAGAGCTGGTTTTAACGGAATGATTCGGTTTAATAATAAAGGAAATTGGAATATCCCTTTTTGCAAAAAACCAGATCGTTTCAGCAAAGCATATATTACAAAAATTGTTAATCAAGTTTCTAAAGTTTCATCTTTAATCAATTCCAATTGGATTTTTGAAATAAAAGATTTTCGAGATATTATTCAGTCTGCCAAAGAAAATGATATTATTTATTGCGATCCTCCCTACCATGGACGTTATGTAGATTATTATAATGGCTGGACTGATGAGGACGAAAATGACTTATTTGAAGCATTAGATAATTCCAAAGCAAAGTTTATTTTATCAACTTGGCATCATAATGATTTTAGAGAAAACACAATGATTAATAAATACTGGAATAAATTTAATATAGTCACTAGAGATCATTTTTATCATTCAGGTGGTAAAATAGAAAATAGAAATTCAATTGTTGAAGCTCTTGTTTTTAATTTTGAATCAAAAATAAAAAAACATAATTACGAATTAATTCCAAAAGAAAAACAATTAAGACTTTTTGAAGAAAGAGAAAAATATATTACTGAAAAGCTTCATGAAGCTGTTGATGTATAAACTTGCGAGTACGTCCGTATACTCGCAAGACTCATTATATTAAAGCCGAGCATTATGCACAACACAGTGTATGCGCTTCGATTCGCCGACTGATTCTTCTCCTGAGTGGCTCAAAAAGATTGTCAAATAAGATGCGCCCATGTCAGTTGCAATAATAACAAACAAAGGAAAAATAAAATGACCGAAATCGAAAACAGCAAGAAGAAATTCAGATTGGTGTTAATTTTTAAAGCTATTATTTTTTGTATTTTTACAATGTCATTTTTCGGTGTGCCGCTATTCTTAACCGCCGGTACTTTAGAATTCTGGAACGCATGGTTGTTCATCGTGACATTTGCAATTTCCGTATTTCTCGAATTCACTTATTTAGCAATTAAAGATCCGAGTCTATTTGAAAAAAGAATGAAAACGACGGAAAAAGAAGCGTCACAGAATATTTACAAAATTCTTTTAACTTTTGTCTTCATTGTTACGCTTCTTGTTTCCGGTCTTGATTATAGATATCGTTGGTCAACGGTTCCAATAGCTGTTGTCATTATTTTTACGATGGTGATGATATCCGGGCTCATCATGCTATTCATCGCGATGAAGCAAAATAGTTTTGCTTCGCGTGTAATCGAAATTCAAGAAGGACAGAAACTTATGGACACCGGATTATATTCTGTTGTTCGGCATCCGATGTATCTGGCATTTTCGATTATCTTTTGTTTTTCGCCATTAGTTCTTGGATCCTTCTATGCACTTATCCCGGCATTATTCATTCCGTTTCTTATTTCCTTGAGGATAAGAAATGAAGAAAAAATATTACAAGAAGGATTAGAGGGATATAATTTGTACAAGCAGAAAGTGCGATACAGGTTGATTCCTTATGTCTGGTAATAAGCGTAAATATATTGGCAAAGTGTAGAGCGAACTTAAATTGTGGTGTTTATGAAAAATGTAATCAAACAAATAATCTCTTTTATTCTCCCCATCACAGTCCTGATTTTGGTCCCCCTTTACATTGAGCGAAACATCTCAATGAAAAATTTTCCAACTCTTTTGATAGGCCTTTTCGTAATGTGTGCAGGTTTGTATATAATGACGATGACAATTTCGACCTTCATAAAAATTGGAAGAGGGACACTGGCTCCCTGGAGTCCGACCAGAAAATTGATTGTAGTCGGGATGTATGGTCATGTGAGGAATCCGATGATAATGGGAGTGTTGACTGTGTTGATCGGAGAATCGGTTGCTATTATGTCATTACCAATATTTATCTGGGCGATAATTTTCTTCATTATAAATAATATTTATTTCTTTCTATATGAAGAATCAAATTTGGAGAAAAAGTTCGGAGACGAATATAGAGAATATAAAAGGAATGTTCCGAGATGGATACCAAGATTAAAATGAAATAAACCTTAAGTTATTTGCATCTTACTGCCGCAGTCGCGATATTTTATTCATGAGATTAGCTATAATATCTGACATACATAGTAATTACGAAGCTCTGTCGACTGCCGACCTCATTATCAAGAAATCGAATATTGACAAAATTATATGTCTTGGAGATATTGTCGGCTACGGAGCCGATCCGACCAAGTGTGTCGATTACGTCAGACAAAACGCGGCAATTGTTATCCAGGGAAATCATGACGCGGCAATTAACAATCCGATAATGATATTGAGTTTTTCTGCCCGCGCCGCTGCCGGAATTCGCTGGACTTTATCGCGCTTAAGTCCGCAGAATATCGAGTATCTTGGTTCTCTGCCGCTGACTGCTATCGCGTACGATTGCACTTTTGTTCACTCCGATCCTCAAAAACCGGACGAGTGGCGGTACATTCATCGCGCAAACCAACTTAAAGAATGCTTCGCTGCGTTCTCCACATCGCTGTGCTTTTTTGGCCACACACATTTTCCTATCATCTATAATGAGCAGGGAGAAGTATTAAAAATCACCAAAGTTGGAAAATATATGTTGAATCCCGGAAGTATTGGACAACCAAGAGACGGTAACCCCGATTTAAGTTTTGGAATTCTTGATACCGATGAATGGTCGTTCGAGATTGTCAGATCACAATATGACATCCAAGCTACGGCGAATAAAATTTTGCAGACTGAATTGCCTTCTTCTCTTGCTCACCGGTTATATATTGGAATATAGCAGAAACGTTTTTCAGAAATTTTAATTATAGTATTTTAATCCGGATCGAGAGGTTCGTTGAGCATCGCGAGCATTTCATTTTTCGGCAGTGTTGAAATAGCGGAACACAAGATGCCCCGTTCCTCCCAAACAACTGTCGAGCAGTCATGTGAATTTTGAGAAAACGAACTTATATAACGTTGCTGTTTTTTGATAGCGTCGAGAATTTCCTTGCGCGCGTAAAGCGATTTTCCTTTTAAAATTTCTTCAATACCTGCTTGATACACGTAAACGATTTCTTTTTCAAATTTATACATCACATGCGCAAGTTTAATTCCTTCGTACTCGGAAATGTTGCCGCCGATAATTTGTGTATTCTTGAATCTATGAACATCGACCGCAAACGGAGCTCGCGATCGCAAGAATGATTTAACAACCGATGGATCGTCGGACGAACACTGCACCGCGATATTTCCATTGCAGAACGCTGAATAATTTACAAGCGCTTGATGCAGTATTTCATTTTCGGCTATTCCGTTTGTATTCTTATCACGCATAATAATAAAAATTGCTAAAGCCGCTAGAGCCATTCCGACTGCTGGAATCGTAATCGGATTATACTGCACCCATTTGAGAAACTGTTTTAAGCGTGAAAAAACCGTCGGCCTTTTTTCTACAGATTCGGGGCGAGAAAATAGGTCGGAGAGAATTTTTTCACGCAGATGATCGGGAGTCCGGAGAAATTCAACTTTTGTTCGAACGGCATTCTTGATTGTTCGCTCCATCTCGTATTCGTACCGACAACTTTGACAAACCCGAAGATGTGCGAAAACCATTTCTTGTTCTTGTGGATCTAGCTCGAGATCCACAGCCGCAGTTATTTGCTCTTGTATGTCTTTACAATCTATCAATCCGGATGTACATATCCTTTCTTCTTTGCATACTCGAATAATTTATCACGCAATAGTTTTCTTCCTCGATGCAATCGTGAACGAACCGTTCCCACCGGGCAATTGACAAACTCGGCTATTTCTTCATAAGTAAAACCCTCAATATCGCACAGAATAATTACTGTGCGAAAATCTTCATGAAGTGTTTCGAGCGCGGCGGCAACTTCATCGTCGAGCACACTGCCAAAAAGCTGCTGCTGTAAATCATTCGGAGTGGTAGACTGATCGCGGATGGATTCGTAAAAGTTCTGCACATTTTCATAATCGACTGTGTCCGGTTCTTTTGATACTTTCCTGTAGAGATTGATGTATGAATTTTTCATAATCCGGAAGAGCCACGCACGGACGTTCGTTCCCTTCTCATATTTTTCCCAAAACCGATAGGCCTTCAGATAGGTCTCCTGAAGAAGATCGTTAGCGTCGTCAGAATTTCCGGTCATACGAACAGCATAATTATATAATGCGTCCATGTGAGGAACTGCTTCGCGTTCGAACTCCAGATCTTTTTCGGACTTTATTTTATGTGTTATTTCTGAAGACATTAACCCGATTTTTCCCTCGAATTCTCTTTTCAGTATAATCAAAGGAATGCAGAAGAGCAAGGTTTTGGAAAAAGTTCCCTATTATTACAAAAAATAATAATTTATTTTGGAGGTTATATCGTTTTTCTGTCGTGTCAGTTTTTTCTTTCAAGCATCTCGAAATACTTTCTGATTAACTCTTGATACTCTTTGGTATATCCTTGCTGCATCGCCTTTTGCAAATCTTGCATCAAACGAGATTGTCCGTTAAGTTGTGATGAATTTAATTCAACAGGCGACGGCCGTTGAATATCTTTCCCCGTTTCTGCACGCCGCCGTTTTTCATAATCGCGTTCACGCATCGAACGTTGCGCATCGAGCAAACGAGATAGGATGCGGTCTTGGTGTTTAGTTGTATTTTCCGACACATCGTTTTGTTCGAGGTCTTTAACCACTTCTTTCATCTCATCTGAAATCTCATTAAGATTTCCCAGTAACCGATCCTGCACACGAGATTGCTGCGCTTCCTGTGCGAGTTGTTCCAACGATTTCTGGATTGCGGATTGTTCTCCAGCGAGTCTTGCGGCTTGAGCGGCTTGCTCTGCGGTTAGTGATCCATTTTCTCCTAATTGCTGAGTCTGCCCATTGATTCCTTGTTGGCGTGCTGCCATCATCGCGAGTTGGTTAAGCAGCGAACCAAGCCCTCCTTGTCCTCCTTGTTGTGCCTGGTTCATCGCATCTCCAATCTGACCTACAGCATCGTTGAATGCCGCCATGGCATCGGTCTGATACCGGGATGCGGACTGGCCGTTTCTCTCTTCAAGCGCTTCCAACGCAGAGTTGATCGATGAATTTGCTTTGCCGAGCGTCTTGCCCATTTGCGGTGTTACGGCAAATGTTTGTTTAGACATCGATGCCAAGTCGTTCGAAAGTTTTTGAAGGTCTTCCAGAATGTGCAATTGATTTTCAGTATTCTCCCTCATCCGTTGTGATGAAGGATCCAAAGAACGTGTTTCATTTTTCAGATCTTCTTCTCTCTCCGACAAATCCAGCAAATTATGCATCGCTTTTTTGAATCCTGCCAAGATTTTGTTTTGCATTTTTTGCCGCATCGCATTTTGTGTACGCATCATTTGCTGAGCAAATTGACTGAGGGATTGTTCTGCATTTTGTTGCTGTTGTTGTGCACTTTGAGTTTGACCCTGCTCGAGATTATTTTTAGCTTGTTGCATCGTTGACGCAACATCCATTTTCCCGAGGGAATCGACGGCATTAGCGTACTCTTGTAAAGGCATATCGTCTGGAAATTCATCCATCTTTTTTTGAAGTTCAGCCAGAGTTTTTTCCAATTGTTTAAATTCTTTTTTAAGATCTTTCTGTTGTTCCGCCAGCTTTTGCAACTGCTGTTGATCATTACGCGACGCCTTCGCCGTTTGGTTCTTCAATGTTTCTTGTTGGTTTTTGAGTTCATTAGTTCGTTTGATGACCTCGTCGAGTTTTTGTTCGATTTGAATTCGCTTCAACAAACTCAATGTCCGTTCGATACTTTTACGAAACGTTTCTTCACTGAACGACATTTGTTGGAGCGCATTACGCATTTGTTCCTGATTGACATTGCGAAGCGCTTCCTGCATTTGTCTCAGCGTCGCCTGCAATTCTGGCGAATCGATTTGTTGCAGCAATTGTTGCAATTCCAAATATTTGTCGAGTGTCTCCTGTGATAAGACATTATTTTTCATCATCGATGCGACGGTTGAATCGAGATGTTGGGAATTTTCCTGCACATTTTTTCGAAGTTCATCGTAACGCTTCGCTATCTCTTCCATTTTCTTTTTATCTTGCCACTCGTTCTTTTGATTCTTTTTTAATTGATCCGAAATTTGATCAAGAGATTTTTTTAGAGATTCAGATTCCTTGAGCGACTCGACCAGATTTTGTTCGGCTTCCACTTGCTTCTTATCGGTGTCTGTGAATAATTCATCAAGCGACGGATACCGAATTGTAAATTCCTGACTTTTTGCTGCTTTAGGTCCGTGTACACGGTCGTTATCAAAGACTTCTGCAAAATATGAAACTACATCTTCCGCCGCCAGGTTGAGCGGCGTGAGATCCCACGAGTATGGGACATTCAATTCATATTCGCCGGCAGGAAGAGGCGGCGCGGAAGGCAGTGGGATATCGGCAACAGTATATTCCTTTTGTGGAGCTTCGTACTTTGATTGCGACAAACGGTAGTGAAGCCGCAAGAGAGAGAATCCAAAATCGTCATGAATGTTGATGAGCAGCTGCAACGCTTTCTGATCTCCGAGATCGACATTGCGTCCGGGCACAGTTATCGCAATTGACGGCGGCTGATCATCCACAGCCTGAATTTTGTACCAGACGGGATCTATGCCGGCAATGTGATGTTGATCTTCCAAACCGATTGAATAACTGGAAGATGATTTTACTATGAACGATCCGTGAAGTTCTTTTCCGGTGCCTTCTAAAAAGTGTTTTGTACTGTCTGAAAAAACAATCCATCCCTTTGTTGAATCCTTGTTCACATTCACAGACATTTCAACGTGTGTGCCGGACAAAGCCGTTATGTCTCCCATATTCTCATCGAGCATCTGAGATTGAAGTCCTGTATAGCCAGGCGGTTTCAGTATAATCCGAAAACTCTTGACCATCGGTCGATCAATCACATTGATTGTATATTCACGACTCTTATAATCGTTGACGCGTGCACAATATTCCAAAGAATTCTTAACAAGAGGTAGGTGCCACTGAAATTGGAAATTAGAATCACGTTGAGCCTGTATAGTTTGTTCATTCAGCAATCCATTTGTGTGTACGATCAATTCTGCTGTAGTTCGTTGTTCGCCAATTAGTTTGAGAGTGATAATGACATCTGTCCCTTTAACCACAGTAGTATCGCCAGGGCCTATATGAAATGTAAACGGTGCCGGAGCTGCGAAGACTTCTGTAAAGTGAATGAGGCGATATCCGGCTTGTAAAAAAAATGAGGGCACAAGAACACATAACACAACATACAACCCAAGGCCGGCCACGACTCGCCGCAGCAGTTGTGATGCGGGAGTTTCGTCTATGACGGAAGCGAAATTATACTCAGTGATGTGTGAATGCATGTCCCGAACAGCCGCATCAATGAGACTCGATGAAAACATCTGAGGCGTTCGTTCTTGTTCTTCGACTATTTGGAGAATGTTTACCAGTCGATCCCGTATCTCCGGAAATTTTTTACCAACGAGTTTTGCTAAATCATGATCGGTGAATGGCGGGTGTTTGCTGTGCATGCGATAAAAAGGCAGGATTAAAAATTTCCACACACCCAATGTTATTGTGAGAACTCCGATGGAGACCAAACATGCACGCACCATTGGTGAGGAGTGAAAGAGGGCTTCGATGATGCTGAGCAACGCCACGACGCTCGTCAGCAACAATATAAATCTCGCAAGGCCGTCGCGGCGTTCAACACTAAACGCCTTTGCTCGAAGTTTGGCTAAACGAGATCGTATGTCATCGATTGAGGGATTCATCATTGAGTCAAAACCCACACGATAATATTTGTTCCGAATTGAAGCGCCTGCAATCTTTTTTCCGGCGGATCGTTATGAACTTCCGGATCGTCCCATCCATCGCTGGGATTCGATTCATAAGTATAGAGCACTGCGAGCCTGCCGTTTAAAAATATTCCGAATCCTTGCGGAGGTTTTCCATCATGCTCGTGAGTCTTTGGAACGCCGTTCGGAAATTGATAATGGACATGAAACAAACCGTACGAAAACGGCAACTCGGCAAGTGGAATATCAGGAAATACTTTTTTTATTTCACGGCGGAAAGCTTTGTCCATTCCATAATCATCGTCTGCATATAAGAATCCTCCCGCTTGAAGATACTCACGCAATCTGCGAATTTCATAATCGCTGAATGCGATATTTCCGTGTCCGGTCATGAAAATAATTGGGAAAGAAAACACCCGATCGTCGGATAATTCTACGAATGTGTATTCCGGATATGTGTCAATGGTTGTATTCTCACGAATGAATTGCAGAAGATTCACTTCTTCGGTCTGTCCGTTATACCAATCGCCACCGCCGCTGTATTTCAATCGCGCAATCCGAACCTGACTTGAAAATTTAACTCCTGTATTTTTATTTCCTTGAGCGGGACAAAAAGAGCATGTTCCGATAACCAATATCGATATGCAAAGAATTCTTTTCCACATACTATCAATGTAGATAGACGAAAGAAAAAATCCAAATGATACTTTCTGGCCATGCGTACTTATGGCACTTTTTTCGCACGACTTCGTCTATTACGTGAAAATGGCATTGATGCTTTTTTCTACATGATTTTATCTAATGCATTGTTTATATTTAAATTCATCGAAAATTTTCTATAGAAGGAGTTTAGTGAATGAAGAATCAACATTGGATTACAACGATTGTTGTCTATCAACTATTAAATATCATTATCGGCGCTGGTATTAAAGCGCAGGACATTCCTGCCTCTATCGGTTATATGGCTCTTGTTTCAACAACAATCGAAACCGGACAGCAGGATATTTATCTTGTGAACTACGACGGAAAATATATGCACCATATTGAATTGGATACGCCCGCCTTGTTTATCGAACCGATACGATGGCCTAAAGTTAAATATTGCTGTGCATTTACAGTCATCGATAAAAATTTTCACCGTATGTTAATGCTCGCAAAACCAAATCCGATTTATACAATTGTGGACACAATCTCCACGCACACCTCAACAATATATCTAGAGTGGGCTTCCGACTCACTTATTCTCGCCTATAGATCGGATAATGGACATCTTATGCTCTACGATGTAATTAAAAGAAAATCGATATACGAATCGACAGATTCTGTTAATTCGTGCGCATGGTCTCCTTCAGGTCTCAATTTACTTCTTAAGAATGAAACAGGAGAACTTTCGCTCTTGGATGTTAAAAATTCATTCGCCCGAACCGAACTATGGCCATCAAATATTTCAATGTTTGAATGGTTCCCGGACGGGAATGCTATCAGTTTCGTTGTAGGCACAGGCAACAAATTTTCCATATATCGAAATAATCTCGACAGCAAACCGGCCAAATTACTCGGTACAATTCCGGAAAAACCATCAATGATTAAAATTTCCCCGGATGGTAAATGGATAATAGCAATGGCTCAACAAAGTGGTGATGCATTCTTACTTTCTGTCGCAGGAGGAAAAGTCAAAAGGATCACAAAACCGCAAGAAGGTATTACGGAAGCAGTTTGGTCGCCTGATGGCACTCAGCTCGCATATATTGGCATGTCGAAAAAATTGCTTTGGGGTGAATTATACTTGTTGGATATAAAAACATTTAAGGCTAAGAAAGTATCTGACAGTACCGCGGCAAATATCAGATGGGCATCAAAACAAAATATTCTTCTATACACAACACAACCCGATTCGTTAAGCGAAATAGAAATGCCCCAGTTGTTATCCTTGTACGTTTTTAATCCGAAAGATAAAAAACCGAAAATAGTTACTCGATTCTACCACCCGACTACCAACGAATTCTTCCCTTGTTGGTGTCCGGATGACGAGACAATTCTTTTTAGCCGCGACGACTACCCTCATGGTACTGTGTTGTATTATATCTCGAAAGATGGCGGGCAGGATAAAAGAATTACTTTTCCAGTGGGTTTCATGAATCGTGCTGTAGCAGCACTACAATTGAATCCGTACTATAAAAAACCAAATGCCGATTCCAAATAATTCCCAGGACTTCACAACTCTGGATGAAAGTTGGATTGATTATTCGATTAGCTTCACGAAAGCGAATATAATCGGAGTAATCTTTCCGTTACCTTTTATGATTCTTGCAACCGGAGGTTTCGTATTCTTTCATAATATTATCTGGATTACACCGGGATTATTCATCAAGCAAATAAGGATCGATTATTACTGGTTTTTGTTGGCTATCCTCGGTGGTGTTATTCTACACGAATTACTGCACGGAATCACATGGATCATCCTCAGCCGGACATCTTTTCGAAATTTGAAATTTGGATTTCATTGGCCGACGTTATCGCCTTTCGCACACCTGAAAATACCTATCAGGGCTCGTGCATATCGGTTCGGAAGCGCCATTCCAATGATCGTACTTGGTTTTATTCCTTGTATAGTTGCGATCGTTACAGGAAGTGTCGTTTTGTTGCTGTGCGGTTTGCTCTTCATTCTTGGCGCTGGCGGTGACGCAGCCGTTTTATGGATTATCAAAAATATCGACCCGCACACGCTGGTTATGGATCATCCAACACGCGTAGGTTGTTATGTAAAAAAAAATATCGATCATTCGTGAAGGAGAAGATTCAGAGTTTTGAGTTCAAGGTTCAGGGTTTTTGGACTCTTAAGCCTGAACTCCGAATCTCACCCTACCATTTTATTTGTAATTCTTATCGAGAATCATTAATTTATGTCTGTTTATGCCCCGGTGCTGAAATTGGTATACAGGCTGGACTTAGGATCCAGTGTCTTAACCGACATGAGAGTTCGAGTCTCTCCCGGGGCACAAGAGAATGGTGAATAGTGAATGGCGAATTGTGAGTTGAGATTGTGAATTTGATAGAGGATAACTTCACAATCCTTCGAATACCCATTTGAAAAAGAAACTATTCGTCACTCTTGTGCATTCGATAATAGAGATGAATATCGAATCCATGGGTTTTCGAAAAGACCTGCTTCAAGTAATAGCCACTAAACTCTGGAATCAAAGACTGAACAATCCGAACTCAAAACTCCCTGCCCGTTTCACAAAGCCCTTCATGGCAGGCGGGCGCAATCCAAAATCACCTTGAATTACTTCTCAAAATTATTTATATTTGTATGTTTTTATAATGCCGGGGTAGCTCAGCCGGTTAGAGCGTCGGAATCATAATCCGTAGGTCGTGGGTTCGAATCCCTCCCCCGGTACAAGAAAATGCTGAATAGTGATCTGTGAGCGTAGAATAAAAAGCTAGCGATGATTGATCATCAAATTCCTTTCTGAATATTTTAATTACTTTTCAATCCTCAATTAAACTAGTCGATGCGTCGGAGTCATAATCTCCTGCAAAACATCAGTGGAAATCGTGGGCAACGAGTCCTGCGAAAGCAGGACGAGTAGCACTACACTTCCGAAGGAAGTGTATGTGTTCGCCCGCCTCGCCCCGACAAAAAGCCATGATGCGAGGCGGGGCGGGAATCCCTCCCCCGGTACAAACGAAATTCAGCAATTCGTTGGATTTCGTTTTTTTATTGAGTGTATCGTTTCAGAGCTTAGCATACCAGAACATGCCTAAAAATATGAGATGAAAATCGGTGTATTTCTCACAAGAGAATAATAATAATATGCGGACATACCGAAAAGTCTCTATTAATTTTTGGGTCAAATTGTCTAACTGGGATCAAATACATATGAAATATGAAGATTCTGTTGCACAAAGAGGAAATAAATACTGATAATACGTAATAATAATAGAACATCGGCAAATAAATTCTTCGGTTGGGGAGATCGGATGAACAATAATTTCAAAGGGAGTAATTGAGAAACTCAGTATTTACTGCAATCCGACATGCAAGGATAAATCATACAAGATCATCCTGTATGGTTTGTTCCGGCTGCAATATAGAAAATAGAGATACGAAGTTTATCTCAGGATCACCGAGAAGATGGGGAAGTGTGAAAAGGAGTTTGCTCTTACTTGTTGTTGTCCTGGTGCTTCCAACTCTTCTCGTCAGTCAAATTACACACACAACACATTTTTCGAGTACTGATGTACGATTTTCGAAATGGAGAACTTTTGAAGGAAATACTCCGAATGAATACGATCAATTAACAGTTGCCGGGTACAGATCGTCGGATAAAGTTGGAGCGCCGGATTTACCTGTTAGGTATGTTCGTCTTATTATTCCTTCCAACATGGATGTTGGCAGTGTTTCGGTTGTCAAACAGGGAGAACGGTTATTCGACGGAAAATATCGGATCGTTCCGATTCAACCACCGACTCGCATGTCCCAGAGCCATCAAGACCGGAAATTTCAGCCGGGGAACCAAGATATCTATCAATCGGATGTGCCGTATCCACAACAGCAGGTACGTGTTGTGAATGTAGGATATTTCGATGGTGGTAATAGAATTGTAACTCTCGAGCTGTGTCCGTTCCAGTATAAACCATTAAGCGGGCAATTGATATTTTCTGAAGGTTTGACATATTCACTGAATCTTAAATTCACGCTCGATAAACCGTTAGTAGTACAGCACCGCTCACAAAAATCCCAGGATGTTTATGACATGATATTGAAAAAACTTGTCGACAATCCGGAGGCTGTACCTCTGTATCAGAAACGGCCGTTGAAGATATTGACTTCGATGGAGCCATTACCATCAGCAAAGCAATCATCAAAATCATCAGCAAGTATCATGAGTGTTCCGCAAAAGCCTCCGTTTGCCTATTATATAATCATAACCGATAGTACTCTTGTTTCTTCATTTAATAATTTTGCCAATTATAATGAAAATATTCGTAGTTGTCCGACCGTTATAGTGACGACGGAACAAATCGTAGCTTGGTATTCTCAATTCATTGGACCGGATGATCTGGTAACTACTGCTATAGCAAATGATACAGCTGTATGTATTCGCCGTTACCTCAAAGAAGCGTACAGCCAGGGGGCCACATTTGTTCTCCTTGGCGGAGATCATACTATTGTGCCTCCGTATTACACACAATTGAATAATCGAGTTCCGATTGTGCCGACAGATTGGTATTATTCAGTTTTTCATGAAATCGTAGCAGATAGTTCATACAATTCATACCCGGATTTATTTGTCGGTCGACTACCTTTCGGCTTTTGTTCTTCGTCGGCTTATTTTGGTGGAGTTGAAAAAGAAATAAACAATTGGACACAAAAAGTTATTGATTATGAGACCCAATTAATTGCCGGGAATCAATTTATAAAAAAAATTCTCTGGAGTGAAGCTGATGGCATAGAGAGCATTGATCGCATGCAAAGCGATAGTGTGCAAGCGGCCTCCGAGGGTGTTACTATGAAATTGATGGCGGAGACAGATCCAATTGGCCCCCCTGATCCCAATCTCAGCGGCAGCCAAACAATTGCAGAATTAAAGAAAGGATATGGACTCTATTTGGTCAGCTGTCATGGTTCGATCTGCAATTATGCGACAAGTACTAAAGGAGAAAATAAATCCGGTAATGCATTCAAATATGGAGTTTTCTCGACAAAAAATTCTCCACAATCTTATTATTATATCAATGACCCAGGTAACACTTTTGAATCTCTGGCCGGTTCTTCAACAGTACTCTTTTCTGAGAGCTGCATGACTGCTTGTTATACGACGGCTAACGACAGCGGTTGGATTTGCATAGCAGAAGCTTTCTTGGGTGACAGCGCCAAAGGAGGACCCGCATATCTTGGAAATACTGACGATGCAGCCGCTGGAGAAGTGAGAATATTTTTGGAGAACTACTTTGTTTTTAATCCCGGGTACATTGGTGTTATTGAGGCATTATCGAGAACTGCTATGAATCGCGATGGGTATGAGAAATATGTTCATAATCTTTTTGGTGATCCTATGATGATGGTAGGAACGGTACGCCCTGGTCCTTTTCAAGCGGCAAAAAAACCTACACTTGCAACAAGTCCAATACCGGGTGATTCAGCATCAAACGTCGAGTTATTTCAATTATTAAAATGGACTGGCGGCGTAGAAGCAGTATCATATGATGTTTATTTTGGTAATACAAACCCGCCGGCGTTTCAGAAGAATCAAAAAGGAACAATATACTATCCGGGGATATTGAATCCGGGGACAACGTATTATTGGTGTGTCGTTGAAAAAAATTCCAACATGATTCGATACAGCCCGTTGTGGAGTTTTACAACGAAGACAGTTCAGCCAATTCTCACTCTTAATTCGCCTGTGAATGGCAAATTTGATGCAACATCTACAATACTCTTACAATGGGAAACTGTTCCGGATGCGGTGTCTTATACCGTTATCGTCTCGACGAATATAAACATGATGGATCCACACTACCAGGTATTCAATCAACAAAATATCAAAACGAATTCCATCAATGTTTCAATGTTACAACCTCACACAAATTATTTTTGGATTGTAGAGGCAATTTCAAGTTCGGGGAGCACTATTGCACTATCAAATATCCGGAATTTTGTCACAGGTGTTTCAGTTTCTCCTACAAATGGATCAACGGGTGTTCCAACGGCACCAACACTGCAATGGACAAATATTTATGGGTATGCGAGCTATTGGCTACAGGTTTCTCTTGACAGCAATTTTTCATCTGTTTTTGCAGGTGGACATATCAATAGCAATTCTTTCAAAATATATAATGTGCCCCTTTTTAATCATACAAAATACTACTGGCGGATATATGGAGTATTTTCGGACGGGAGTCCAGGAGTAGTTTGCGGTCCATGGTCGTTCACAACGGCTTTTGCCGCTCCAACGTTATTATCTCCGGCAGATGGTGCAATAGATCAACCATTAATCGATACTTTGAATTGGAAGGCAACGCCCGGAGCAACCTCTTACATTGTCAGTGGAAATTGGGGGAAAGCAACTGTAACCGGAACATCGTATTGTGTACCAGGTGTTCATAGTTCAAAATACAATTGGTCTGTTACGGCACTCTATCCGGATGGGAGTGCAACTTCACCTGCATGGTCGTTTTCGACGCGGGCATTTAACTCAAGAGATGGCGACATAAATGAAACCGGATCAGTCCCTTTACCTTATCACCTGTCACAAAATTATCCAAATCCGTTTAATCCTTCGACGATAATACAATTCAATTTGCTCGACAACTCAAAAGTAGTTCTGAAAATCTATGACGTGTTAGGCAGAGAAATCCGCGCATTGGTTGATGACGATATGCAAGCCGGATCATATACCGTTCAGTGGGATGGGGCCGATGAAAAAGGCCGGGTTGTGGGCAGTGGTATCTATTTTTACCGTTTAACGTGCGGATCTTTCATATGCACGAAAAAGATGATGATGATGCGTTAAAAAGAAAACATATTGTGAACATACTATAAATTCTTAGCGACAAAATTGCAGGTGAGTTGTGAATGAAAAAAGGGATGATTGATTGCTAAGTGTCCTTACGGAATTTTCGATAATCATTTTTTGATCTTGATTTAACATAGTCCAAAAGCTCACCGCAATTATCAATTTTTATATACTTCTAGATGATCGGAGAAGCACCTCATTCTAGAAGAAATGAAAATCGTACTTATTTTTTTCCATAATTACTTTTCGATCTTTATCTAAGAAAGTAACTTTTTTAGGCAAACCATGTCTATCATATTGAAATTGTATTATCGCGGCTCTTAAAAATACATTATTTGTCAATTGTTCGCTACAATCATAAAAGCTTATTTCCGACATATGCCCCCGCTCATCATAATTCAAGCTTATTAAAGCATTACCCGATAAAATTTGGGGCCCTAATTGGCGGAGTATGCAATGACTTGCGGGTTCCGAGAAAAACTTTAACTCATCCCTATGCATAAAAATGCTGGACAACTTAATTCCTCCCTCACAGTTTTTAAGTTTTCCATCTACACCAAAGAATTTTATTTCCGTCGGTTCCCCTCTTTCATTATATTTAAAATGGATTAACGCTACTCCCAGATCACTTCGTTCCTTCAACTGCCCGGCGGTGTCGTAATATCTCTCCTCCTCGATGTTTCCTTCCCTGTCATAGCTTGCCTTCACAGTGCCGACACCCAGATCTCTGCGACTCACCGGATTACCATCCAATCCAAAATATTTTTCTTCTATCTCATTTTTTTGATTGTCGTATTTCATTCTTTTTTCAGAGACTCCTTTTTTGTCGCTTATTGGAGTCCCATTTTTATCGGCAGATAACGATTGTATAATTTGATCTTTTTCATCAAGTTTGTTTATGTACTCGGCAACGCCATTAACATTTAGCATGATCGATCCATCAACATCATGATTTGACACTAAGAACGAATTACTTTTTTCATCCCAACTGAGACAATTCGAATAAACACCTTCCGAATTTTCCATCGGCTTACCACCAGGATTTTGATAAATTCTTGTTTCATACCCTCCGGAATAATCGATAACAATAATCAACGCGCCAAAATATGAATCGATATTCGCCTTCCCATATTCGATATATTCAACTTCAACTATTTTATTATTGTTATCAGTTTTGACCCGATAACAATTGACAATGTCGGCGCTGTCATCATCGACGGGATAATAGCCGATAATTTCACACTTGCTGCCAAGTTTTAAAAGTCGGTAATATTCCTTGTTTCCGGATGAACAGCCGTTGACGAGAAAAGATGCAAAGATAAGACATACCAAAAACGGATAATAATTTTTCATGATATCTCCATAAACTCTGGAAAATATTTAAGCGATCTTTTTCTGATCCAGATGTTTAATAATTTTTTTGTTGATGGATCATACGATTTCTTACGAAGCTTTGATGAAAAGAAATGAAAAAAGAGGATAGAATCAATATTCTTCTATTTTTTTTGGCAACACATTGGTGTGATTGGTTTGATGGCGACTTTCTGACACGGCCGCTAAACTTCTTACTCGGTGGTTTGTTGTTGACTCATGAGATTATTGGAAAAATCTGGCTCAGGATTTCTCCCATGACCGAATTATTTTCATTTCGAATACATGAACCTCTTTCTACTCTCCATAAGATAATCGGGAAGAATTGCTAGGAAGAGGCCTCATTGTTTATCGTAGCACCGCGCATTTACCGATAGTCTCAAAAGTTTCTCCACTTACACTTCGTCTCACTCGAAGTTTGTAAAAATAGACTCCATTACTGATGCTGTTGCCATCGGCGTCGGTACCATCCCACGGAATCTTAACAAATCCAGCGGAGATATTTGGTTCATGCAAAGTTTGTATCAATCTTCCTGCAACAGTAAAAATCCGAATTTCCACGTCAACCGGCTCGGTCATATTTTGCTGGAAGGTGAAGTATGTATGTGATGAAAACGGATTAGGATAGTTGAAAACATCGGTTACTACAATCGATTCAGATCCAGCGACACGGAATGGCAGCACCATGTCTGAAGAATTGTTGAATGTGTCCCATGCGCGAATTCTCAACGAGTGACTGCCGCTCGTTAGAGTCGGTAACGGATATTCGATTGTCCCTTTTTGATATGAGTCTGGCGCATTTCGAAAATAATCTGCAAGAGAAATACTCTTCGAATCGTTATCGATCCATAGATCAAGACCATGGCCTATTGACGAACTTGAAAGGTTAATTCCATCTTCGTCGGAAACATCGACATACAATGTCGAATTATCAGGCACAAGATCCCCAGGACGAAATAGACGCGATTGTATGTAGCCTGTCAATTGTGGTCCTGTTGTATCTACCACCAATGAACTATCTGCACCTTTAATAATTATATCGTCGAAATATCCAACCGCATCATGAGAGTCATCATTTGTGTAAAGACTGATGCGGCCTTGGTTCGAGGAATATGCGACGTCTTTCGGTGGTATGAATGTGCCTTTAAATTTTCCGTTTGTCGCTGTCACAGTACCTCTGAAAACTACATCTCCGGGTTTCCAAAAACTAAAAACGGTACCGTGATCATCCGTTATTTGTAAATTTTTCCGACCGTCTAGAATACTGAATAAAATTTGATTTTGGGAATCCATACCTTTGGCAGAAGATGAACTATGATCCATAGTTCCGGTAAAGGAATTTTTTTGGAGCGCTTGAAATGAGAGCAATTGGGACACAGGTACCTGGTTATTGATGCTGTCAATATGAATTTTCTCCGACGGAGTAATAAGACGGATGGTTGGATCGCCTAAAATATGAAATTTCTGCATATTAGAAACATCTTCTCCTAAATAAACCAACTGTTTTGCACTTAAAAATCCATCTCCAACACGTGGGTAGAGTTCCAAACTGTCTGTCACATAGAGCAAACCATCGTAAAAATTCTCATTAAATGTTGAATTGTCTGAACCGTTAACATCTCGAGCGGCTCCAATAACCACAATGGCCCCCCCGGCATCATCTGCTGCCAACTGATCAGCTCCGCTTCGTTGCATTGCGTCGTAACGGGCAAATCTGCATGTGGCTGCAAAAACCATTGGTAACATATTACGATTATTCAACTGTGGCAGGGTGCTTGAGAGATTGAAAAGTCGTTCATGCGACCATACATCGATATTGCCGTGCCCTGTCCAGTTTATTAAAAGTGTGCCTTTGTTCCAGAACTTAATAAGATCGGTTGTTGCGTCAGGTTTTAGTCTGCCGACAGATGCGAAAACCGTTGGATATTCCACAAGGTATATTTTTTGTTGATCGAATTTTGTTGGAACGTGTTGTGTGCTCAACCCTTCTGCTTCACTTGTGTGTTGTGCATACTCGTAGCCTGATGTTGTGTAACCATCGTCCCCGCAAATAGTAATTAGATTTCTCCAGCTGCCTGGATCACTTCCAGTTTCGTAGCGAATAATCTTATCAACCCAGATATCAGCTTCATCTGCCGAACGTGCGGCTATTCGTCCGATAGGCAATGTAATAGATTCGCTTTTCGTCAATGTTACATAAAAATCATCGTACGGATAACTGTTGGTAGCATTCAATGATTCAACTGTCTCATAAGGAGGAATAAACATTCCTCCTCGTTGTTTTTTATAATCATAAGTCCCGCCGCCAAAGAGGAGAATATAGCTCGGCGGAATATTCCAAGTTGTGTAGGCATATCGTATAAAGTCCCGTATTGCAACAGGATCAAATTGCCCGCATGAAAATTCATTATAAATATCATTGACATCGATGACGACTGTTTTCAATTGATTCGTTTGCGATGAATTACGATAGGCTTCCAGCCGTTTCGCGGCTGACATCAAAGCCGGATGTGCAATGATGATGAAGTCAGCACCATAATCTGTTCCATGAAGATTCGAGTTTTTTACATGCTGGATCAATCCTGCTTGAATATCTTTTTGCATCGATGAAGTAAACGCGTAAAACGCATGTACCGTGTCTTTCATGCAGGTTGTAATAAAATTAACTCCGGATGAACCAGTTGCTGTAGTACTCATTTGTACAATATTAATCGGATCGGTGACATCAAAGACTGTGACATTTGATGAACTAAAGCCATCGATATGATACAAGAGTGCAGCGGTTGTGTCGGGAGTTTCAATCCACAGTGAATCATGGATGGCAATCGGACGACAACGATATAATATTTCATACCAATAAATATACCCATCTCCATTATTACTCTCGGATTGATAATCAAATTTAAAATAGGATTCGTTGCCGCTTGATGGCGCTTTACCCGCGAACACGCTCACGATACCCGAGTTGAATTTTATACCATAGTCATATTCATCGGTTCCCGATGTGCTAGAGAGTGTGCCGATAGATACATTGTCCTGAGAAACCGTCAGCGAGGAAGCGTCCGATGAAGTTGTCATTCCGGTAATGCGAAATGTTACCGGACTATTTTCAACAATATTATACAACATCTGTCGGTGAACCATCGGCATATTCAAACTGATCGGAGGACTGTAGTACTCGCGTCCGGACGCATCTTCATAACTAATCACAATCTTGGTAGAATCGACTTGATAAAAAATATGACTGGGAATGTCAGATGGACTGAATGGGTTCTGAACTTGGGGACTTGTTCGAAGAGTAATTCGTTTTCCTTGGTTTCCGTTGTACGTCAACCAATAAAAATTAGTGTCCGTATAAGAATGATGATAATGAGTAAGATTTTGATAAATTGACCGCAATTTCCACCAATTAGGGGAAGTGCCGTAGAAAGTGACTTGATCGCCCTGATCAAACTTTCCATCACTCTCGCCAGTAACAAGAATGGCATTTTCAATCAAATCGTCAGGCCGAGATAGATTTATTGATTCAGGCAGCATCCTTCCGCCGTTATTATAAATCTTTATTGTACGCGGATCGATTTGATCAACAGGAACTCCAATTGCCTTAAGCGTCGAATAACTTAACGTATAAATCCCAGTCGTTGTAACCGGAATTTTAAACCAATCACCGGAAGCAAGAACACTGTTCACCATTACTTTTCGCAATGGCGGCACGCTGCTAATTCTTTTCTTCATCACATCGTGGTTAAGAACCGATTGTACGATCGGTGAAATTTTGCTCGAACTTCCCAATACTTTGATTGTTTGTCCGCCAAATGAAACACGAATTAGAAATCTGGTATACTTTCGTAATGTCCGGGTGCCTGCGTTATATTGAATAGGATAGACTTTCAGATTTCCAATGATTGTGTGTTGCACTTCCCTGATGGCGTCGATTTTTACAAGTGTATCGGGAAGAAGTGCATTCCTACTGTACGCTGCCCGGCCAATTACAGTTTTTGCCGGCGTTGGAGAATTTGTCTTCGCCGGACGAATGGAGTAATCTATTTTCTCCACAGGTGAAAGTAAAATTCCATGGAGATCGACATAATTGCTCTCAAGTATTTCAACATTCACGTTATTCGATGGAATCCCGAGAAGTTTATTTGCAAAACGTGTATTCGGTTTACCGACTGAACCGAGATTAAGAGACGATGAACCAATGAAAGACAACTCGGTATATTTAGTACCATCATGAATAATCGTATTCAAAGAATCATATTGCGGACGAAATTCGATAACCATTCCGCTTGCAGTAGATTGCAATACTTTCCATCCATCGACAAGCTGACGAGAATATGAATTAGTTAGCGATAGTAAAAGGAATAAAATTATTATGATTGACGACTTTATTCTTCCAGTAAATATTGGCACAGATCAACATCCTCCTTTTTCACCCGACGAGAACTCAATGTTGCAAGTTACATCAGGCAAAACATTTATTGAGAAATCTTATTCTCTGTTAAACGCCGTTTGACAGCAATTCCAATTCCAACAAGCATAATAATTGTGCCGGCCCACAACAGGCTCATTAATGGTTTAATACTTAATTCGATAATCGCTTGTTCGTCCGGATGTCTTTGGATCGCTACTTGAATAGTCCGGATATCTGCATCGATATCGTGTAAAATTAAATCGAGCGGTGGTCTTTTTCTCCAGACTGTACCTGGGACACCGATGCGAACTCCATTCCGAATTTCAATTGCCGGCCGGATAATTTCTTTCCCCGTACTGTCCGACACTTCAATGCCGGCAGTAACACGAATATAATCATTTTCCTGTCTATGCTCGGTGATAAAACCTACGAACTTTAAAGTACTGCCTTTATATTCTTTCAGTTCATCTTTGTGCAATTCCAGAATTGCGTCCGGCAAACCGTCGTTTCCGGCATTCTGCGGGACAGAATTATCGTTCATCTCACCAGAACTAAAATCATATTCTCCGCCCTGTTTTTCAAGTGCCGAAATATAGATATCTCTTAATGGAAAGATTTTGATGTCAGGTTCCCGCATTATACTGTTGGTTGTTGCATTATAAAACAGAAGCGGCCGTAGTTCAAAAGCTTTTCCATCTTCGCTTGTACATTGTAAAACAATCTCATCACGGCCGCGGTTATCTTTTCCACTGCTAAGATATTCAACAGTGTATCCGGCAAGTTTCGTCGAAGAATTTTTTTGGAGAACTATTCTTTCAGTCTTGCCAAAATTGCCGGAAACGATAATACCAATCAACATCATTGCTACTCCGACATGACTCAGTGGTGCGCCCATGAGTAACCAGCCTAATTTCCACTGTCGTACGGCAAACATAATGTTCGTGAATAGGGCGAATGCGCCAGACCAGATGAATATCATTAGAACGATGTCGTAGACACCGGTAATTAAAATCGCGATCAGTACGATCGTGGAAAGTACAAAAGGGATCAGCAATTTTTTCACTACTTGGCGCCAGTCTTCTCCGCGCCATATCAGCCAGGGAGTAACGCCCAACATTAATTCTATCGCGATCCCGATGGGTAGGTACACTCTATTATAAAATGAACTATCGACTTGCGATGTGTTTCCAAACCATCCGCTGACAATTGGCAACGATGTTCCTGCAAACGTTAATATCGCCGAAGCGCAAAGAATCAACATGCCAACATAAAGTGCATTTTGTCGATTTAATCTTTTATATTCAATCCGTGCTGAAGGAATCGATCGAAATCGGATGGCGTAGACAAATGCACTTAAACCTGCACTCAACGCCACACACACGATCAGATAAGAATTGATGCCTAGGTCCTGAAATGAGTGAACAGAAAAGTCAGCCAGCACACCGCTTCGCGTGAGGAATGTGGCGTAGACTACCAGCACGAATGTAACCAGAGCGAGAAAGAAATTTAATCGCTGCAATGCTCCTGTCATTCGTTGAATCAACAATCCATGCAGTAACGCAAGGATTGTCAGCCATGGAATGAGAGAAGAATTTTCAACCGGATCCCATCCCCAATAACCTCCCCATCCGAGAGTTTCATAAGCCCAAAATCCGCCGATGACAATGCCCGCACCAAGCATGATGGAGGTTGCTAATGTCCATGGCAACGCAAAACGAATCCAAGTTCCATAATCTTTTCGAATCAGGCCGGCTATTGCAATCGCGAATGGAAACGCAGTTGCCGCATATCCGATGAAAAGGATTGGGGGATGAATTACCATCCATGGATTTTGCAAGAGCGGATTGAGTCCGTTTCCATCGCGAGGAACTTCAGGCAGTATCGTGAACGGACTTTTTTTCAACAGAATGAGCAGAAAGAAAATCTCAACTGAAATGACAACGATCATTCCGACATTTTCGAGCTGGCGTGATGTCTTATAAAATATTATTCCAAAGAGAGCGGTAAGTAACGCCCATAAGAGAAACGTTCCCTCCTGACCGGCCCAGAACGCGGAAATCAAATATCCAAACGGAAGATCAAGGGAACTGTAATGCGCCACATATTCGAACTCGAATCTATAATATAAGAAATGACTGAGCAGCAGCGCCGATGCCGCAGATAAAGCGCCGGTCAACAATAAAAAAGCGATGCGGGCCCTACGACGGTGTCCATCTGATTTTTTTTGCAAGCGCAATTCCAATAATGATGCCCGCAAATAACTCCAAAGTGAAAAAACCGCCGCACCCAGTGCAATGAAAAGAATAATTGATCCGAACGTCAAAGGAGATTCTCCTACGATTTTCATCATCGAATGGCAGGGATCCAATAAACCTGACCCAACACAGTTGTGTAAACTCTAATTCTTTTCAGATTGTTCCATCGGGCATTTCGTTTTTGTGCAATCTGTATTATCTTTTGCTTTGTGCTCACACTTTTCCTTAATCTTCGTGGTGTCTCCTTTGCAACATCCTTTTTTTTCTTTACAGCATTTGCAGTCCTTGCAGCATTTTCCATCTTTACAACATTTGCAATCCTTGCAATCTTTACAACAACATTGATCTTTGGAGCATTCCTTCACCAATACCTTTGTGGTATCCTACACTTCTTTTTTTATTGGTTTTTCCTGCGCTAAAACTGCCAGGTTCAATCCGAATAATGCAATAACGACAAGTACTAAAATGTTGCGTTTCATAATTCCTCCCAACTACAAATGTTATAAACCGAATAATTATTAAAATTAACACATTTTAGCTTCTTAATCACGAACTATTTTCATTGCAACTCATGCTCGAGTTTTGTATTGTATCTTAAGAATAATTGAGGTGAGATTGATCGAAACAACTTCCATATTGCCCGAACGGCCGTTGATCGTGCGGTATTTATCATACGCTTTTCGGAATGGGTTTCAGCAAAAAGTGGAAGATTACCATTGCTTCCCGCGTATCGTTGTTACACCATCTTCTCTTCCATTTGAATTTCAAAAGCATCAAAAGCAATCGAAAGCATTCAAGACGATAGAATATTATCATGATGGAAAATTAAGCCCGCTCTCATTGGATGAATTTCTTATGCATTCGGCGACGACGGCTTTTCTTGTTCTGCAAAATGACAATCTTATTCTCGAACAATATTCTGCCGATTATAAGCGTGATTCTCTCTTTCGTTTATATTCAATTTCAAAATCGATGACATCTGCCCTCGTCGGAATTGCGATAGGTGATGGTTATGCGCTCGATATTGAAAAACCGATAGAAGAGTATCTAAATGAAATTAAAAACACTCCGTTGGGTAAGCTTACAATCCGCAATTTACTTTTGATGGACTCCGGCATTCATTTTACCCAAGGACGATTTCCCTGGCATGACGAGATAAAAGCATACCTCACTTCGGATGTTCGTTCGCTTATTGTCCGCCTGCGTGTCACGGATCCGGTTGGTGAATACTTTCATTACAACGACTTTCATGTTTTAATTTTGGCCTGGATTCTTGAACGCGTCACAGGACAATCTGTCGCTTCATTTTTTCAGGAAAACCTCTGGCACAAAATCGGAACCGAGTATTCCGCGTTGATTTCCTTGGACAGCACAACGAGTCGTTTCGAAAAAATGGAAAGCGGCATCGTGGCGCGAGCGATTGATGTTGTGAAATTCGGGAAATTATTTCTCCAAAATGGAAAGTGGGATGGAACACAAATCATTCCGGAGAATTGGATAAAAGAATCGACTTCACGTGAAGGCACGCGTTCTGGACCGGATTATTACCGGCATTATTTGCACCATCCCTGGTGGCATCTGTGGTTTTCGAAAAACAGCGGTTACTATAAATACCTGTGGTGGGGAAGTAAAGCAGATGCGGATGATGATTATTTCGCACTAGGGATAAAAGGACAGATATTGTATATCAGTCCGAGGAAAAATGCCGTAATACTTCGCCTTGGGAAGAAATGGGGTATTCGTGATTGGTGGCCAAGGGTTTTAAAAAGTATGGTTGATAGATTATAAATTTTCTAAAGTCATTTGAAGTCGATTTGTCCCGAAGGGACTCCTTCGAAGGAAAATCGACCTACATGTTGGTCGAAATTTCATTTCGACTCATAAAGCCATTTGAGATCAATTTAAAAAATCGACCTACATAAAGATCGCTTGCCACTCAAAAATTAAAATTATCCGGATCGGCGCCGACACGTTCATGCCGATCAAGCCGGTCGATGGCCGTCATATCATCCGATGAAATTTCAAAATCGAAAATCTTTGCATTGGAGATGATCCGCTCTTTACGAACCGACTTGGGAATTGTTACAACTCCTTTTTGCAAATCCCATCGCAGTACCAATTGCGCTACATCCTTTTTATATTTCGCTGCCAGTTTCTGCAACTCCGGCACTCCGACAATTTTCCCTTGCATCAACGGACTCCATGCTTCGTATTGAATTTCCTGTGCACGACAGTAATCAATCAAATCCTGCTGAACGAGATATGGATGAAATTCCATTTGGTTCACCATCGGTTTTATATTGCAATATGAAAGTATATCGTCCAGATGATGTTGAAGAAAATTACTGACGCCGATTGCACGCACACGTTTTTCAGCGTACAATTTCTCAAGAGCTTTCCAGGTTTCTTTGTATTTACCTTTCACCGGCCAATGAACAAGATAGAGATCGAGATAATCGAAACCGAACAGCTTCAAACTTTTTTCAAACGCGTGCATCGTTGAATCGTAACCTTGATCGGAGTTCCAAACTTTACTTGTGACGAAAATCTTATTGCGAGGTATTTCACTTTTCCTAATCGCCTCACCAACACCTTTTTCATTTCTGTAAAGAGATGCCGTATCGATGTGTCTGTAACCGGCTGCCAAAGCATTTTGGACAGCATCGATTACTTCTTTTCCATCGTTTACCTGAAAAACTCCGAGACCTAAATAGGGCATTGCGATGCCGTTATGTAGTGTGACGGTTCCCTTGATGTCTGAAATATTTAGAGCAGACATTTTGCTTTCTCCTGTAATGGATAATGATCCATACATTTTTTCTGCTGGGGAAAATGAATGTCTCTTTCGTTCGAGGTCCAAAGTTGAGGATCAGCCTTTTTTTAACCCGACACGAACCCTAAATCCTGGACTATTTCTCACTCACATCATTCCTTGCGGATCAATATCTATAGTAACATGTACATTTCTCGATTTTGATTTTTCGTTATAAACGTTTAACACTTGTGACAACACAGTACGGATGAGTGAGCCCGATTGATCAACGGTCTTCGGAATTTTAATCATAATCTGCCAGCGGTAATTGTTTTTTATTTTTGCGAGTGCCGCAGGAGCAGGGCCGAGTATTTGAAATGGAGCGTGCTGTTGATGAATAAATCCCGCCAATTGATGTGCGTGACGTTCGATTTCTTTCTCGTCCGTTCCTTTTATTTCAATGAGCGCGATTCTTGAAAACGGCGGGTAGAGAAGTTCTTCGCGGTGTTCAATTTCTTCCGAATAAAATTTTTTGAAGTCGTGATCCAGTACATGCACCAGCGCGGTGTGATTTGATTGATATGTCTGGATCAACACTTCTCCGGGAAGCGTACTCCGTCCGGCGCGGCCTGCAACCTGTGTCAACAATTGAAATGTTCTTTCCGAAGCGCGGAAATCCGGCAGCAGCATTTGCGTATCTGCGGAAATTACCCCGACCAAAGTCACTCGTGGAAAATCCAAACCCTTTGCAACCATCTGTGTTCCGAGAAGAATATCGGCCTCTCCATTTCCGAATTTTTGCAATAAACGTCCATGAGCGCCTTTTCTTGTGGTAGTATCTAAATCCATCCGGAGAATTTTTGCGGCCGGGAAAAGCGATTGCAGTTCCTCCTCAACCTTTTGCGTCCCGAGTCCGCGCATTGAAAGTTCAGCACTCCTGCAAACCGGACATTCGATTGACACGTGTTTAACAAATCCGCAATAATGGCAGCGTAAATGTTTTTTCATTCTGTGGTATGTAAGTGTCACAGAGCAATGTGGACATTGTTCAATCGCTCCGCAACCTAAACATTCTAAAATCGTCGAATGCCCGCGTCGATTTTGAAGTAAGATGATGCCTTCTTTTTTCGTAAGACGTTCCCGGATTGCTTCTTGTAATATTTTGGATATAGATTTGAATTCAAACGAGGCCTCGATCCAACCACCTCCGGGATTTTGCGCCTTCTTTTTTTTCAAGTCATCACGCCATGCCGCATGGGCAATTTTTCGTTCCTCCACCATATCGACAATTTTAATTTCCGGCATGCGTGCGTCGTCAACGCGTTCCGGTAATTCGAGAAGCGTGTACTTGCCGTTCAGTGCATTGTGGTACGACTCGATTGACGGCGTTGCAGAACCGTAAAGAACAACCGCGTCCGATTTTTGAGCTCGCACAGCTGCAGCATCGCGTGCATTGTATCGGGGCGACACGTCGAATTGCTTGTAGGATGATTCATGCTCCTCATCAACAATGATCAATCCGATATTTTCCAGAGGTGCGAAAATTGCTGAGCGTGGTCCGACAATAATATGACACTTCCCGGAACGTGCCTGGCGCCATGCGTCATAACGTTCACCAATCGACATCTGACTGTGCATAACGGCGACATCATCGCCGAAATGCGCTTTGAACCGGCGGACAGTCTGCGGCGTCAACGATATTTCGGGAACCAAAACGATCGCGCTCTTGCCCGAATCGCGCATCGCTCGAATTGCTTCGATATACACTTGTGTTTTCCCGCTTCCAGTAACTCCATGAAGCAAAAACGCCTTAAATATTTTTTTGTCGAACGCTTTCTGCAATTCGTCGAGACATAGTTGTTGATGAACATTGAGAGTGAGATTGAGCGTTGCTTCATCTATCCCTTCGTCTGTGGAACGCACAACCTCCCTCGACATAATTTCAATATCCAATTTTTTCAAAAATGTTTTCAGAACTGATGATGACGCCGACGTTTTCTTCATCAAATCAGTTAAGGAAATTGACTGTTGATTTTGTGAAGACAAATGAAGGATCATTTCGGCAATCTTTATTTGTTTTTGAGATCGAGCCGGCGGCAACGCGATAAACAATTTAAGCTTCTCGACAACTTCCTGCTTGATGTCGAGATATTTTTCTATTTTCGGTTTTGCTTTCGGCCTGGCGAGTTCTTCATCAATCTTCACAATCTTTTGAAGTTCCAACTCGGCAAGTATGGAATGGATATTTTTAATTCCAGTCTTTTTCTGAAGCTGTGCTACCTTCTGTCTTGGCAGTATCATCAAAGTTCGAAGTACTTCAGCCCGGCGAGGAGACTTTTTTTTAACAATCGAAAGATCGAATGAATCTTTCGGAACAATGAGCGTTACGATTCGCTTGCTTTCCAGAGATAAACCCTGTGGAATCGCGGCGCGCAATACTTCGCCTAGCGGAACGATATAGTACCGGCTCATCCACCTGCAGAATTTGAGCAGCTCCTCCGAAATCGTAGGCTGTGCATCGAGTACGTCGTGAATAGACTTTAACGATTTAATTATGGATTCGTCCGGGAAATCGACGATGACACCGCTTAGATATTTTTTACCGAACGGCACAAGAACCCGTGAACCTATCCTGGCGGTACTCGATAATTCTTCGGGAATGATGTATGTAAAGAGTGAATCGATTGGGAGGGGAAGAGCGATGTCTGCTATATGGGGCTTGATAGAATGCATTTGAAAGGTCAAGGTCAAGGGTAAGGTTAAGGCTTTAGCTTCGATTTTGAATTCGATGTTGCTGAACGTGTCTTAATACTGACAACAATTTTATTCAAATCATATATTATTGATTCCAATCTTTGATCAAGAGTTAGTTTTTTGTTTTTATCGATATATCCCACACGATGTGCATATTCCAAGTGAGATAAAGCCTCAGACGCGGAACCACGTGCATAGTAATAAAATAAATTTTTATCTTTAGTTGATTCACGAGCGAATGCTTCGGCTATATTGGCGGGAATACTTAATGCCGCTCTACGGATTTGAGAAGTAAAACCAAAATCTTCTTTTCTAGGTAATTCTTCTGTGAATTTAAAAATTTCTTCAGCAATAGACATTGAATTTTGCCAAACCGGCATTTCCTTAAAACTTGAATACATTATTGATGTGCCTTAAACTATTCTTAATCTAATTTTTTTCTCAACCTCAACCTCAACCTTAACCTTAATCTACTTATCGCTCTCTTTCTCAATAGCCTTATACACCTCCATCAACGGAATCCCTTTTTCCAGCGCTATCCGTTTGCATTCTTCGAATTCAGGAACAATGCGAATCTTTTCTCCGAAATGAATTTCCTTCACTTTAACTTCACCAAACGAAGTGCTTACTTCTCTTGAAATCCTCGGTAATTTCACACGGCCGGTTTTTTGAATTCGCAATCCGATAGTACTAGTCTGACTATAAATCAGATTGGTGATCGCGTCGAGTTTTGAGGCTTCGACCAACGTTGACAATAAAATTCCGGGTCGTCCTTTTTTCATGATGATTGGGATGAGGTAAGCGTCGTGTGCTCCTTGTTCTAGAAGTTGTTCAATCACGAACGGATAGAATTCCGGATTCATATCGTCTATGTTCGTCTCCACGATCATCATGTCGTCGCGTTCGTATTGAGGCTGTAAATCGCCAATCACTACCCGCAGGAGATTCGGAAGCTGGGAGATTTCGCGTGTCCCTGCGCCGTAACCAATTTGTTGAAGTTTGATTTCCTCGAATGTGATCGTACCTTTTGAAAGAGTTCGGATGATTGCCGCGCCGGTCGGTGTCGTCAATTCATATGGAATATCGGTCAGCACCACCGGATAATTTTTCAAAATTTCAACCGTAGCCGGCACTGGAACCGGCATCACTCCGTGACGGGTCATAACCGTACCGCCGCTTCCGAGCCGAACAGGAGACGAATAAACAGCTTCTATCCCAAATTTTTCGAGGCAGACTGCCGCGCCGACGATGTCGACAATCGAATCCACGGCTCCGACTTCGTGAAAGTGTATCTTGTCGATTGTCGTTCCGTGAACGCGCGCCTCCGCGATGGCTATTGTTGTGAAAATCCTCTTCGCGGTTTCTTTTACGCGGCTGCTAAGCGCACCGGCATCTATCAACTTTTGAATCGCATCGAGATCACGATCTTCGTGATGATGGGAATGATAATGTTCCGGTTGTTGGTTGGGATGGCCATGATCGTGCCCGTGGTCATGATTGTGATTATGCTCGTGTTGATGCAAATGGTTGTGGCCGTTCTGATCATCCGCCTGACGGTCTTCTTCAATAACATCGACCTTGGTTGCCGAAATCATGCTGCGCTGCAGAGTTCTGCTTTCGAGATGAACATCCGGTAATTGCAATTTCTGGATTTCAGCATTTAATTCGGCAAGTGGAAGTCCGGCGTTGACAAAAGCTCCGAGTACCATATCGCCGCTAATGCCGGCGATGGTGTCGAAATATGCAATCTTCATTTTTATTTTCCTGTATGAGAATAATAGTCTTGTAAGTAAACCAAAAATCGTTCTGTGGCTCCGGCATTTTCATGAACGAATTGGTTGGCGTGTTTACCTGCGGCGGTTCTTTTTTCTTCGTTGCAGATTAATAAATCTAAAATTTCTTGAAGAGATTGTTCATCTTGAATTACAAATCCGCCTTTCTCCTCTGAAAGTGCGATAGCCTCTTGAGAATTTTTATGCCGCGGACCATACAACACCGGAACTCCATAAACTGCAGGTTCCAATACATTATGAACTCCAGAACGAAAAGCGCCGCCGACGTACGCTACGTGTGCGTACTTGTAAAGCGCGACGAGAATTCCGATGCTATCAACGATTAGAATCCGTTCGCCAGAGTAATCGTTTAAATTCGAGAGACGGATCGAGGTTGCGGAACCATTCAAACTTGATTCGATGCGTTCAAGATTTTCGACGGTCGGTTCATGCGGAACGAGTATCATCAAAAGAGACGGAATTTCATTTTGAAGCCGGAAGATTACAGGCAAAATTACATCTTCATCCGATTCCCAACTGCTGCCAACGACAAATATTTTCTTTCCTTCAATAATAGATGAAGCAATAAGATGTTTCCCTTCCGCTTCTTTCTTGCGGATCAGCACCTGGTCGAATCGTGTGTCGCCGATCGGATGAACAGGAACACCATTCAAATTAAATTTCCGGAACATTGCCGCGTCCGTTTCAGAAACAGTTAATATCGCTTTAAAATTACCGTATACCTGTGAGTGAAAATATTTTACCATCGGCCAGAAACGCCTGCTTGTCGTACGCATCGTGGCGTTGGCGAGGTAGACTGGAATCCCTGCTTTCTTGAGTTGATCGATATGATTCGGCCAGACATCGTAACGCACCATAATGGCTGCAGTCGGTTTTACGATTGAAATAAACTTCCGAGCGTTTCTGGCGGTATCGAAAGGTAAATATGTAATTACATCGGCGAGTTTATATTTGCGTGATGGTTCGAAGCCGGAGGGAGAAAAAAAAGAAACGACAATCTGTACGGAAGGTTCTCGCTTCTTCAACTCAGCGATGATTGGTTTTGCTTGTTCAAATTCACCGAGTGAAGATGAGTGAAACCACATTCGGGGCCCGGCCGGCAGCTTTGCGATTGCCGTTTCGAGTTGTTCGAATAAGTGTTCACGGCCTATGATGCTTCGGTCCACTTTTTTATTAAAAACGCGAAGCACTTGTATCGCAACCAAGAGCGCAGGGACAATCGCGCTGTTATACACTACTCTTGTTAAACCGCGCATCTTCTATCTCAATTTTCTGATGCTTTGAAAAACCCGATCGGGTAAAATTTCTTTCATGCAGCGAAAATGCCCTTTCGGACATTTCTGTCCTCCAAGATGTGAACAAGGCCTGCATGACAAACCCTGGACTTGCAAAATTTCTGTATTTGTTCCCACGGGAAAGAAGCCGAATTCACCGACAGTTGGCCCGAAAATCCCTACAACAGGACGTTTTCGCGCCGCGGCAATATGCATTAATCCTGAATCATTTGCAACAACAATTTCACATCGATCCATCAAAGCTGCACTCTCGAGCAGAGAACTTTTTCCGGCAAAATTCACAACCATTTCTTCCGGAACACCGGATGATATCATCAAATCCCGAATTCTCTCGCAATATTTCTCATCATTCGCCCCGCCAAATAAGACAACCGACGAACCATCGTTCACACATTGTTTTCCTAATTCGGCAAATTGTTCAGGCGGCCACATTTTTGTAAAATGTTTCGCAGCCGGGCAAAGGGCAATTACATGTGCCGGTTGTCGGATAAATGCAGCCTGCCATAAAATAGTCGCTTTGTTTATAATTTCTTGAGGAATAAAAACCTCTACTCCTTCATTATCATTCTGAATTCCAAGATAGTAAACTGTTTCAACATATCGATCGGCGACCGATACGACGGAAGAATAGATATTTTTTTTGAATAAGGTGAGCATCAATCTTGGCCATGTTCGTTTATTCACCACTACACTTTTCTTTGTATTGAGCAATGATCTTAAACGGCGCGTTCGAAAATTATTGTGAATGTCGATGATGTTATCATAATTTATATTTTTCAATAGATCAGCTAGATTTTTTAATGCAGTCGAATTTCCAGTTGTGTCGATTTCATAAACATTGGTGATATTTGGATTATATCGAACTAGATCTGCAAATTCTTTTCTTACAACAAAATCGATGCGCGCTGAAGGGAATTTTTTTCGTAAAAGCCGAATGAGGGGCGAGGCAAGAATAATATCTCCAATGGAACTTAATCGGAGTATGAGTGTTTTAGTGAGTAGATCGGTCATCGCAAGAATAATTTACCAAATGAGAGAAGAAATTGCAAGGAAGCGGGGGAGAAGACATCGGTACTTTTATGGTGGCACATGACTTTTATCTTATCGACTTAGAATTAGCAAAAGCCAATCAGAGGAGAACATATTATGAAAGTCGATAAAATCTCGGCGAATTCATTTTTATAGATTACATCCGAAATCGGCGAAGAGGTTGGCATCTGGATTAAAATTGAACAGCAAGGTATTCTGCTGATTATTAAGTATTCAGGCAAATCTGCCGATAATATATTAAGACCATAATCTACATGGTGGATATTACGCAGAAGGGAAGCATGAATGGAAGTAAACAAAGTTGAGACTCCCAAAGAAGGTGATCCTCAAAATCGTCTTCGGGAAAATAGGAGCACTCAACGGGTTCGCTTTGTTGAATATAAATCGAAGAAGATTCTTTTAATCGATTTGACAAAATGTGAACTTCCAGATGTAATGGCAGTAATTCACGAAGCTAGACGAATTATTGATGTGGTGCCGGATCATTCTTTACTCACACTCACAGATGTGACCGGAGCCCATTTCAATCCTGCCACGACGCGTGTAATGAAAGAATTCACTTCCGACAATAAACGGTTTGTACGCGCCGCAGCCGTCGTCGGACTCACACCTCTGACACGAACGATTTATGAAGCGGTTTTAAAATTCACAGGAAGAAATATTCCGGCATTTTATAACCGGATGCAGGCATTGGAGTGGCTGGCGGGACAATGATTCCATGGTTAAAAAATCCGAAATATTAATTTCGAAATTCTAAACAAACTCGAATTTTAAAATCCAAATTTCTGAAACTACAAAAAAGCTGATGAATGTTTTAAACATCTTGATTTAGGATTTCGATGTTCGTGCTTAGAATTTTACTTTCAGATTCGTAATCAGTCCTCTTTTGATCCTTCCGGCAATTTGGGAGTTACAACCATCACTTTTTCACGATCGATTGCAACCGTTCCTGGCGGTGATCCTTTTGGTTTGCGCACGAACTTTCGTTCGGTCATCGCAACCGGGACATATTTTGCATTCCGCTGTTTCGAATAGTACGCTGCGATTGCCGCCGTCGCTTCTTTCGCTTCCTTCGACGGGTCACCGATGCCGGTTCCGATACGCAGAATCACATGTGAACCGCTTGCCCCGCGTGCATGAAACCATAAATCGTTTTGTTTGGCATATTTAAAAGTGAGTTCATCGTTGTTTTCATTGCTTTTTCCGGCCCATACTTCAAAACCGCCGACAACCCAAAATACACGAAATGGTATTTTTACTTCTTCTTTTCCTTCTTCTGTCATTCCCAATATTTTCAAAAGTGACGATTGATCCTGAATTATTTTGTCTACCTCATCATCTGTCTTACACCCTTCAAGTGCTTCCTGCATTTTTTTCAATCGGGCGATTCGTTCTTTAAATTCCGTAAACCGTTCCTGCGATTCTTTAAGGCTTGCCCGCGCTTTCCATGCCTTCAGGTAATAATTCTCCGCATTTTGTACAGGACTCAACGACGGATCACATTCTATTCTGACTTCTTTACCGGACGCCGGTTCATTCACAACTGCTTCTTCAAGTCCTCGTGCTAGGCTAGGGGCGAACGTCATCAACAATCCGCCGTAATGTTCATATTGATCGGCGCGGCTATCGGTGTCTATTTCTTTTTTTATTTTTTCGACGGCACGGCGGCAACGATCGAGCTCTTTTTTAATTCGCGAGAGAAAATTGCTCTTTGCGTCTTCAAAGTGATCGGCTTTTTGTGTATGCGAAATATAAGTCCGAATTGCGTCATTCACATTCTCGAAACGTACTTCCCGGAAATTTGTAGAACTGAGTAATTGAATAACGCTCATCCGCACCGGTTTTGATCCATCATAATAAATACACGGTGTGGGATGTTCGAGATCTTCGAATACGCTTTTCATCGCACGATAAAAGATTTCATATTGCTCATCGTTCGATGCTTGGTTGATGGTATCGCCGGAAATCCCCCCGCGAAAAAAAATTTCGTTCAGCAATGGACTCCCGAAATATGGATTCCAGCGGCGGATAGTATCACGCAATGGTTCACCGGAATGTTGTGCGATAAATTTTCGAAACCCATCATAATCTGCAGGGAAAGGTTCCGCTTTAAGATGTTCCTCCATCAACAATTGAGTTCCCGCAAGTATCTTGATATTTTTATAAGCATCAAAAATCATTCCATCTTTATCAATGATCAAAATATTCGCCCCGCTTCCAAAAAGATGGATGCGAAGTGACAGTTCATTGTCGCAAAACACCTGGACGATCCGGTCGTACGGGAACGATGATACGGACACGACTTTCGAATCGACGATGGATGTAAGCAGGTCTATCGTGTTTCGCTTCGCTCTTGCCGAACGCGAAGTGTAGTAAATAAAATTTTCCTGAGGTGCGATAGAAATACGTAAAGCCGACGGTTCATTACCTTCGAATTCCACCATGAGTTCGTCGGCATTCTGAGAATAGACGGCGCAAATCCGTTTTCCCGCGATTGTTTGCTGCAACCAGGATGAAAAATGTTTAAGAGTGATATAATGAGTTATCATAGTTATCCACCAATGTCGGGAAAATATAAGAATTCCCCTCATAAAAACAAAGTTTTGGTTCTTGATAATTTGTGGAAAACCAGTGCATATCTTGTGTGTATGTTTTCATTGACTACACCTGAAATTTTCCGTACTTTACAATGCATTTTTCTGCTTTAAAGGCGAGGTAATATGATTTTAAGTATGACCGGTTACGGAAGTGGGGAATCGAACATCGATGGTGTTAAAGCTTCTGTTGAAATCCGAAGTGTGAACAGTCGCTTTCTCGAAGTTAATTCACGTCTTCCGAGAGCTCTCCAAACGCGCGAAAACGACATCAAGGAAATTGTTCGACAAAAAGTAGGACGTGCAAAAATCTCAATCTCCGTGTCGCTCGATTATGAATCCGATGGAACGTTGCCCCTATCGGTCGATAAACCTGTGGCAAGATCCATTCATAAACTTCTTAACGAACTTCGGAAAACCGTGAAATCGCGTGAAGCGGTTAAACTGGAACACCTGCTTCATTTTTCCGAAATTTTTCATACTGAAGAAGGAGAAGATGCATCCGAGAAGGAATGGACAGCGGTGGCAAAAGCTCTCGATCAGGCTCTCGACACTTTTCATACCATGCGCGCAAAAGAAGGCAAAGAACTACGTCTCGATTTTATCAAACGACTTGATCTGATGAACAATGCGATCGATGAAATTGAAAGAATTTCTTTGACTCGAATCCCGGAAGAACGTAAAAAACTCACGGAGCGGGTTAAACAAATTATCGGAGATGAAAAGATAGATCCAGCGCGAATCGAACTTGAAATAGTGCTGTTGTCGGATAAACTGGATGTCACTGAAGAGTGTGTGCGATTTAGGAGCCACTCAAAATTTTTTACCGAATCACTTGACGGGCCGGAACCTGCAGGACGAAAATTGAATTTTCTTGTACAGGAAATGAATCGAGAGATAAACACGATTGGTTCGAAAAGCAGCGATACGGAAATCGCACACAGCGTCGTTGCGATGAAGGAAGAACTGGAACGAATTCGCGAACAACTGCAAAATATTGAGTAATGGGCAACCGGGCAATATCGCGAAAGTTATTTGTTTTCTCGGCGCCGAGTGGAGGCGGGAAAACTACCATCGTAAAAGAGATATTAAAACGACATCCGGAATTTCTGTTTTCAGTCTCTGCGACTACTCGCCGGAAGCGTGAAAATGAAATCGACGGAGTAGATTATTTCTTTTTGTCACAACAAGAATTTCAGAAAAGAATCGATGCCGGTGATTTTGTGGAATGGGAAGAATTTTTTGGCAACCGGTATGGTACATTGAAGAGCGAAGTTGATCGCGCATTGCTAAAAGATACATCGATGGTGTTCGATATAGATGTGAACGGCGGTTTATCCGTCAAGCGAATTTATAAACAGGACGCTCTGACGATTTTTATCGTTCCGCCGAGCATGGACATTCTTCGAGAACGATTAAAAAACCGTGGGACAGAAACACCACAACAGCTCGATGTTCGCATAAAGCGGGCAGAAATGGAAATCGAGGCAGGAAAAAAATTCGACATTCAAATCGTGAACGGTCTTCTATCGAAAGCTGTTGATGATGTTGAAGCATATATCCGAAAAGCGCTGCAACTATAAAATCGAGTTTAAATTTCTATTTTAAAAATATATAATAAGAGGAATACTTTATGCCAATTAAACCAGTCGATCTGAAAGATCTCGAAGCAAAAGCTGAAAATATTTACGAAGCCATCGTCATTATGTCGAAACGTGCGCGACAGATCAATGAAGAAAGAAAAATTGAGTTTAACCAACAAGTCGAGTTGGTCCAAACTAAAACCGAAACTGATGAGGAAGTCGATGCTAATCCGGATCAACTGAGGATCAGTTTGGAATTTGAAAAACGAATGAAGCCGACCGAAGTGTCACTGGAAGAAATAATGACCGACACTTTAGAATTTCGTTACAAGGAAGTTGAGCCTGAAGAAATTCCTCCTGAAACAGAGGAAGAATAATGTCGATCCTTGCCGGGAAAAAAATAATTCTTGGCATTACCGGAGGCATAGCGGCGTATAAAACACCATGGCTCATCCGTGATTGGAAAAAGAACGGCGCTGAAGTACAGGTAATCGTAACTCAAAGTGCGAAAGAGTTTGTTACGGCTATGACGCTGGCGACGCTTTCACAGCGTCCTGTCATATCAGAGCTTTGGCCGCCGAAGGATGTCGACCGTGTTCAAGCTTCGACGGAACATATCGAACTCGGGCTATGGGCTGATTTGATGCTCATCGCTCCTGCGACGGCAAACACTATTGCAAAACTTGCAAACGGCATTGCGGACAACGCGCTCACGACGATTGCCCTTGCAACGCGTTCGCCACTCGCTGTCGCTCCGGCAATGGATGTCGACATGTATCGGCATGACACGACTCAACGTAATATTGCAATTTTGCGTGAACGCGGCGTCCATGTGCTTGACCCAGAATCCGGGCCACTCGCCAGCGGTTTGGAAGGTCCAGGAAGATTGCCGGAACTAGAAACAATTACAAAATTTGTGGAAGGAATTTTTCTTCATTCACAACTTGATTTATCAGGAAAGAAAATACTGGTGACGGCCGGACCGACGTACGAACCGATCGATCCTGTTCGCTTCATTGGCAATCGTTCTTCGGGAAAGATGGGATTTGCGCTGGCTAATGCCGCAGCACAACTCGGCGCTGAAGTAACGTTGATTGCGGGTCCAGTCTCTCTTCAAACACCAAGACATGTAACACGCATTAATATCGAGACAGCACGGGAAATGTTGAATGCCGTTCTTCCCATTGCGTCAAGTCAGGATGCGATAATCATGGCAGCGGCGATTGCGGATTATACATTGCCTGCGCCGTTCGATCACAAAATAAAAAAACACGAAGTGCAGGGAGACGAATTTCGACTGACATTAAAAAAAACGGATGACATCCTTGCTGCAATCGGTAAGTCGAAAGGAAAAACGATTCTCGTCGGCTTTGCTCTTGAGACTCACGACGATATCAAATATGCGCAGGAAAAATTAGTGGCAAAGAACCTGGATTTTATCGTGATCAACAATTCGGGTGTTCAAGGAGCTGGCTTTGGAGTCGATACAAACATTGTTTCTATTCTTCATAAAAACGGATCGTTGGAGAAATTTGAAAAAATGCAAAAATACGATGTCGCCCTCCATATACTCGACCACATCGTGACGTTGATAAAAAAACAATAATGTTATGTCTGAAGAATCAAACCATATTGTTACCCAGACAAACCAACTCCTCGATGATGTGAAACAATTTTTCGAGCAGGAGAAAACTTTTTTTGGCGACACTTTTTATGTTGAAGCAGTTGAACATCCACCGTTAAAAATTTCGGGGACCGAATCACAAATCTCGATAGATATGACACATTCACACACCGATAAATTATGGAAATCGGCCGATTCTCTCGAATCGCTGAATAAACAAATATGCTCATGTCAAGAATGCCCGCTCGGCCAAACCCGAAAGAATTTCGTTTTTGGTGTCGGAAATCCGAATACCAAAGTTATGGTTATCGGCGAGGCGCCGGGCGCAGACGAAGACGAACAGGGTGAACCGTTCGTGGGACGAGCAGGACAACTATTAAATAAAATTTTAGAAGCCATTCACTTCAAACGCGAAGATGTTTTCATCTGCAATATTCTGAAATGCCGTCCTCCAAACAATCGAGACCCACTTCCTGAGGAGGTCGATAAATGCGAACCTTATCTCTGGAAACAGATCGAAATCATCCATCCGCTTGCTATACTTTGCGTCGGAAGAATTGCCGGACAGACTTTATTAAAAACCACTCGAGGGTTGGGTGAACTTCGCGGCACGGTTCATTCCTACCAGGGAATTCCCATGATGATCACATATCATCCAGCCGCTTTGCTCAGGAACCCAAATTGGAAAAGGCCTACATGGGAAGATGTACAACAATTTCGCGCGTTGTACGATAAATTGATGACTGAAGGGGTTGTCTAAGAAATGAAAATACTGAATCAAGAAAAAACAATCGGGGAAACTAGACAACCCAACATAATAGAGGTTTTTTATGGAACAATATGAAGCACCCCAACAACAATCCGGCAAACTTCCGCCGCAGGCGATAGATGTTGAAGTGTCGGTTCTCGGCGCGATGTTGTTGGAAAAACAAGCCATTGCCAAAGTGATCGAAACACTCACCGAAGATACTTTTTATAAAGACGCGCATCGGAAAATTTTCCAGGCTATCGTTGCACTCTTCGAGCGGAGTGAACCTTCCGATATCATAACAATCGTTGAAGAATTACGCCGCCGTGGGCAGCTTGAACAGGTTGGAGGAGAAGTATATATCTCGGAACTTACAACAAAAGTCTCTTCTGCAGCGAATGTCGAGTATCATGCAAGGATCATTCTTGAAAAAGCTTTGATGCGGAATTTAATTTCATCAACATCGGAAATTACAACTCGTGCATTTAAAGAAACTGAAGACGCCTTCGATCTTCTGGATGAAGCCGAACAAAAGATTTTTCAGATTTCCGAAAGCCGCATGAAAAAAGGTTTTATCTCAATAAAGGAAGCTGTCTTCAAGACGATGGAAATGTTGGAAAGCATTCATGGTCATCATAGCGGAGTAACAGGCGTTCCTTCAGGATTTACACAAATCGATAATTTGACCGGAGGTTTCCAACCATCCGATCTTATTATCGTCGCCGGACGTCCTTCGCAGGGAAAAACCGCCTTCGTTCTCTCCGTGAGTAGAAATGCATCGGTCATTCACAATGTTCCGGTAGCATTTTTCAGCCTTGAAATGTCGGCTCAACAATTAGTTCTTCGTTTGATCTGTGCTGAGGCGCGGGTCGATGCACATAGCGTTCGTACCGGTAGATTGCACGACGATCAATGGCGGCTTCTTAGTACTCGCGTAGGGAAACTCGCTCAATCGAAAATATTTATCGACGACACTCCGGGACTTGGTATTCTGGAACTTCGTGCCAAAGCCCGGCGGCTGAAAGCAGAATCGAACATCGGTTTAGTTGTGGTCGATTATCTTCAGCTTATGCATGGTCCAAAAAATCTTCAAAGCCGTGAGCAGGAGATTTCAATGATTTCGCGATCGCTTAAAGCGCTCGCGAAAGAACTCAACATTCCTGTGATTGCGTTATCGCAATTAAATCGTCAGGTCGAAGCTCGGAGTGGAGATAAAAGGCCGGTGCTTTCCGATTTACGCGAATCCGGTTCAATTGAACAAGATGCAGACGTTGTGATGTTCGTCCATCGTCCGGAAATGTTCGGAATTACTGTTCAGGACAATGAGCCTACGGAAGGTATGGCCGAGATTATTATCGGGAAGCAGCGTAATGGGCCAACGGGAACATCTAAGCTGGCCTTTATAAAACAGTACGCTCGCTTCGAAAACGTAGCAATATCTCAATTACCCGATAATGCCTTTATTCAAGCTCCGCATGTGGAACAGCCTGAAGCGCCGTTTTAATATTTATGAGCCTGATCTATGAGGGCTATTTTTTAAAATTTGTCCTAAAGATATGCTCCTAACACGCCGAAATTTCTTAATGAAAGCCTTAGCAGGCGGGGCATTACTGCCTTTCCTGCAACATCTGCAAACGTACGGCCAATCTGTGTCGGATTCAACCATATGTATGCAGAAATTTTACTTCGCCGGAGAACGAAAGTTCGACCAGAGTCCGATTGGCGACGTCGTAGAGGCAATTGCCGAGTCCTTCATCGGAACAGATTACGTTGAGGGAACTCTGGAATCTGAAGGTGAAGAACATCTGATCGTCAACATGCACGGTTTCGATTGTGTGACGTTATGTGAGAATGCACTCGCGATTGCCCGATGTGTGAAACTTAAAAAGAATTCATTCGCGGAATTTAGGAAACAATTACAATTAATCCGTTACCGCGATGGAATTATAAATGGCTATCCGAGCAGGTTGCATTATTTCACAGATTGGATAGACGATAACGAAGAAAAGAAAATTGTTCACAATGTCACCGAAGATATTGGAGGCAAAGAAGCAGAAACATTTATTAAAGTGGTGAACTTCATGTCTGCGCATCGAAGCTCATACGCAAAATTACAGAATGGAGAATATTTCTTAACGATACAAAGCCAGGAGGGCACATTGAACCAGCGGCCTCATCGGTATATACCGAAAGAACGCGTGGCGCTTGTCGCCGATCGGATACATCATGGCGACATTCTTGCCATAACGACTGGAATTAACGGACTCGACATTGCGCACGCCGCAATTGCATTCCGAAAATCTGATGGCTCGCTGCATCTCCTGCATGCGCCGGTTCCAAAAACGAAAGTGCAGATCACAGAATTGACTCTGCCGGAATATTTATTGCGAAATTCACGGCATACAGGCATCATGATCGCACGGCCAGTGGAACCAGTTTTCTGATTATGCAGAAAGAGGTTTAATTGAATATGTCAAACGCACCGGATGCGACAATTTTAATTGCTGAAGATGATTCTGAAATAGCAGAGGTGATGATCGGACTTCTGGAAGGATCGAATTATAAAGTCCTGCATGCCCACCAAGGTCAAGAAGCGCTCGAAATCCTTGAAACTGCCAAACCCGATCTTATTATTTCAGATATTCACATGCCGAAGATGAATGGTTTCGATTTTTATGTCAACATGCGAAAAAAAGAAAATCTACACCATGTCCCATTTATTTTTCTTACAGGATTTTCCGATGTGGAAAGTGTGGTCAAAGGCCGTGAACTCGGAGTAGATGATTATTTAATTAAGCCTGTCGATGCCCGTCTGCTACTTTCGAGTATTCGTGGGAAATTGAAACGTGCCGAAGAACTCCGAGTATCGGAAGAAGATCAATTGGCTGACCTGAAAAATCATATCGTTCAGGTATTGACCCACGAATTCAGAACGCCATTGACGCTAATCAACAGCACGACCGATCTCCTTGCCGATGTGTCGATGAAATTTGAACCGGACGAGATGCAGCAATTCCTTTCGATGATCAAAGAAGGCGGCTCGCGATTGCAGACGCTTGTAGAATCGTTCCTGCTCGCTTCCGCCATCGAGGCCGGTGAAGCTCAGAAGGAATATGAAAACCGGGTCGCTGTTTACGACTTGTTCGAGATTCTTCTTTCAGCAATCAGCGATGTGCGGCCCGCGGCAAATGAGAAATCAATTTTTATAGAACAAATCATTCCATCAAAACCTATAAGAGCGAGCGTCAATCAAAAGCATGTGTTTGAAATCTTTCGCCGCATTCTCGACAATGCCATTAAATTCAGTTCTCAAAACACAACCATCCAATGTCTCGTTGACGAAACGGATCTGGAGTGGATTATTACAATCAAAGACCACGGGCGCGGCATTCCCTCAAGCGAACTTCCAAATATTACAGAGAAATTTTACCAGATCAATAGAAAGAGATTTGAACAGCAAGGTATGGGGCTCGGACTTTTCATCGCACACCGGCTGGCAGAAATTAACGGCGGCCTTCTCGAATTCCAGAGCATGGAAGGAATAGGAACTACGGCAATGGTGAAGTTCCTACGACTACAGGTTTGAAAAGAGTTTGAAAATTTATCCATTAGAGGTTTGGGTATTTTGTGATAACACTTCAATTTTCTAATCCCACAAACATCTCACTCCTCTTTGATTAAGCTCTTCAACACACTTAAATTCTCCACATCCTCATGCATATCTTCACTTTTCGGTGTTTCTAAAATTTTCGGAATTTGTTCAAATCTTTTGTCGTTCATTAATAACCGAAATCCTTCCAGGCCTATCATTCCCTTTCCGATGTGCTCGTGACGATCGACATGTGAGTTGAGTCCTTTTTTGGAATCGTTGACATGAAACATCACGAGACGATCCAAACCGATCACATCGTCGAACTCCTGAAATGTTTTACGATAACCCTCTTCGTTGCCGAGGTTATAACCAGCAGCGAAGACATGGCATGTGTCGATGCAGACTGCCATGCGATCGCGTTCATCGACCTGATCGATTATGTTTCGAAGTTGTTCGAATGAATAACCGATTGCCGATCCCTGTCCGGCCGTAGTTTCAAGAACACTTTTCACTTTATAATTTTTTGTTTTTGAATGAACCATGTTCAATGATTCAGCGATGAGTTTAATACCTTTCTCGATTCCCTGATCAAGGTGCGCTCCGGGATGAAAATTCAAACATGAAATGCCGAGAGATTCACATCTTTGCAATTCATCAATCAATGCCTCCCGCGACTTTCTTAAAATAGTTTTATCCTTTGCACAAAGATTGATTAGATAGCAATCATGCGCAACAACCGGAGCCACGTTAGCTTTTTTTTCTTTTTCCCGAAAAGCCGAAATATCATCATCCTTCAACGGTTTTGCATACCACTGGTTATTGTTTTTCGTAAACACTTGCATCGTTGCGCAGCCAATTTGAATAGCGCGGTCGAATGCAGTATGAACACCGCCGGCAATCGACATGTGAGCGCCGATAAGAGGAACCGCAAACGGCATATCGATTCTTTTCTTTATTTGAATAGATACAATTTTAGAAAAATACTTTTTTTGCCACGAGCTTTAGCTCGTGGATTAAAAAATCAAAAGCTGTACGGGGTTTTAACCCCACTTTCAACATTTTTTTGTTTGGCTAAAGCCCGCTCTATTTCATTCATTCACTTCCACGACCTGAAGGTCGTGGCAATTCATCTTCTCCATGAAACATTAGTAAGTATTTTGAATCTACTATCTTTTTCCTGCAAAGCCAATCGGTTATCAAGAACACGGCTGTATCCGCAATATCAAAAGGTCTTTCCTTTCACCTCTTTTTTTTTTATATTTAATTTTATTCAAACGAAGTTGATCACTATAAAAGTTCCGGGAAAAATAATTGAATATTCTTGATTTCAAGAAGGATGCAGAACAAATATTCGCGCTTTGCAAACGTCACGTTTCTTCCAATGAAACGGTTGAGGGAGTAGTTCGTGTAATTCTTGAAAAAGTTCGGGAAAAAGGCGACGATGCCGTTCGAGAGTTTTGCAGACAATTCGATGGTGTCGAACTTGAATCGTTCGTGGTGACAAAAAATGAAATTGAAAATGCATACCGAAATGCAGATAAAAAATTTGTGAAGGTACTTACTGAAGCGGCAGCAAATATCCGCACATTTCACAAGAAGCAAACTCAAAAATCGTGGTATTTCAAAACTGCTTCCGGCAGTAAGTTGGGCCAGCGTGTTACTCCGATCGAGAAAACCGGTATCTACATTCCCGGCGGAAAAGCCGCGTATCCATCGACCGTTTTGATGAATGTAATTCCGGCACAGGTTGCCGGTGTTGAGGAAATACATCTTGTTTCTCCGCCGAATAAAAACGGAGAAGTAAACGAAAATGTTTTAGTTGCCGCGCGAATACTCGGCGTAAAAAATATTTATCGAATCGGCGGAGCGCAGGCGATAGCGGCACTGGCGTACGGCACGGACTCTATCCCGAAGGTCGATAAAATTGTCGGGCCGGGAAATATTTATGTCGCGACTGCCAAGAAATTGGTTTTTGGAATAGTCGGCATCGACAGCTTTGCGGGCCCGAGTGAAGTAGTAATTCTCGCGGATGAATTCGCAAATCCGGAATTCATTGCAGCAGACATGCTTGCTCAATCCGAACATGACGAAGAAGCCTCATCGATTCTGATCACGACAAGCAAAAAAATCGCGTCGTCGGTTGTCTCGGCGATGAGCGAATTTATTCTGAACCAACCCCGGCAGACGATTATGCAAAAATCGCTGGCGGACAAGAGCGCAATTATTCTGGTTCCAAATCTTCGCGATGGAGTCGATCTCGTAGATAAACTTGCACCGGAGCATCTTGAAATCGTCACGAAAAATAACTGGCAAACAATGCAGTTGGTGAAACATGCGGGTGCAATTTTCCTGGGTGATTATTCGCCCGTTGCCATCGGCGATTATTTCGCAGGTCCCAATCACACATTGCCGACGAGCGCAACGTCGCGTTTCTCGTCGCCGCTCGGCGTCGAAGACTTTTTAAAGCGTTCGAGCGTTATCGATTACTCTAAACGTCAACTTCGTCTATCGGCAGAGAAAGCTTCTTTTTTTGCCGAACAGGAAGGTTTGTTTGCTCACAGCTTGTCGTTAAAAATCCGAAATAAAAAATCTTGAAAATGAATTTTTTGAACAACATAAAAGCAAGCGTTCGCGCGCTTGAAGTCTATGCCGTTAAAGGTAAGACGGCGCAGATTAAGTTGAATCAAAACGAAAATCCGTTCGATATTCCGCGAGAAATTAAAGAACAGGTTGTGTCTGCTTTTTTAAAGGAGTCGTGGAATCGGTATCCGGAGACGTTCCCGCAAGATCTTATTGAGGCTGTCGCAGAGTATTTGAACTGGCCGGCTGACGGCATCATCATCGGCGATGGTTCGAATGAATTGATGTATACAGTCATGATGGCGATCGTTACCAAAGGAACCACTGTGCTTCTTCCGTCGCCGTCATTTTTTCTCTATGAAAAAGCGGCGCGCGTATTCGACGCGAATGTTGTTGAAGTCATGATGAACGAGGATTTGAGTTATAACGCCGATCGTTTCATTGAGATGTCGAAAAAAAATAATCCGTCGTTGATTGTGATAGTCTCGCCGAATAGTCCGACTGCTCAATCAATGCCGGTTGAAGGAGTCGAACAACTTCTAAAACAAACCAGCGCTTTGGTTCTGGTGGATGAAGCGTACATCGAATTTTCCGATAAGAAGAGTTGTTTCGAATTGTTGAAAAAACATGAGAATTTGATTCTGCTGCGCACTCTGTCGAAATCATTCAGTCTTGCAGGATTACGAATCGGTTATCTCATCGCACATCCTAAAATCCGTCAGGAAATATTAAAACCGAAAATTCCATTTACGGTGAACCGGCTTTCTTCCCTGACGGCGATAACGCTGCTTAAAAATCCAAATGTGATCAACGATCATATTCGATATATAAAAAATCAAAAGAGTATTGTTGCGCAGCGGTTGGCAGAGTTGCCGTCGATACTGGTGTATCCTTCAGACACAAATTTTTTCCTGATACGGACGAAACATCCGGCTGGTTTGGTGATGGACGCATTGTTGAATGAAGGCGTTCTTGTGCGCGATGTGAGTTCTTACCCGATGCTCGAACGATGTCTTCGTGTCAACGTCGGGACTGAGGATGAGAATGAAAAATTTCTTACCACTTTTGAACAAGTATTGAAACAATTGAACTAGATTTATTATAGATAGAATGAGGGAGGTTGCATGAAAATCGTTGTATGTATCAATCACGTTCCTGACACAGAAATGAGAGTCAAAGTTGGAACTGATAATATTTCGATTGATAAGAGCGGTATTAATTTTGTTCTTAATCCGTATGATGAATTCGCGATTGAGGAAGGACTACGGCTCAAAGAAAAAAATGGAGGCGAAGTAATCGCTGTCAGTCTCGGCGGCGACACGCATAAGGAAACTTTGCGCAAAGCGCTTGCCATGGGAGTCGATAAAGCGGTTTTGTTGAAAGACGATTCGATCCGGGATTCTTTTAGCGTGGCAAAAGCTCTGGCTGATTATGCCCGCGAGGCCGCGACCGATGTCGTGTTGACTGGAAAACAGTCAATCGACTATGACAGCGCGATGATCGGTTCGTTAATGGGTGAGATGCTCGGCTGGCCTTCGATTGCCGTTGCTGTGAAGCTCGAAATTGCAAATGGAAAAGTGACAGCACATCGCGAAATCGAAGGTGGCCATGAAGTGGTTGAGTCGACAATGCCTGTCGTGATCACTGCTCAGAAAGGTTTGAATGAACCCCAATATCCATCATTAAAAGGAATTATGGCTTCAAAAAATAAACCGATTGAAGAGAAGGCACCGTCGCCGGCGGCAAATAAAGTTGAAGTCGTTCAGATGCGGAAACCTGCGGGTAAAGCGGCTGGAAAAATTCTCGGTAACGACGCGAGCGTGGTGCCGGAACTCGTCCGGTTGCTCCATGAAGAAGCCAAAGTCATTTAATGAGTGTGAGTGAGATAAAAGGAGATTGAAATGAAAATAGTAGCATTTGCAGAACAACGTGAAGGGAAATTTAAGCAAGCGGCATTCGAAGTTGTGCGTGTATCAAAAAATCTTGCCGATCAACTTGGTGGTGAAGTTCTGGCGATCGTCGTGGGAAGCGGAATAGCCGACGCATCGGCGCAATTGGGCGGATACGGAGCTTCACGTGTAATTGCCGGCGACGACGTAAAACTGAAAAATTATTCAACCACTGCATATACAAAATTGGTAGCTGAAATTGTTAAAAAAGAACAAGCCGATGTTGTAATCTTTCCGGCAACTTCGATGGGCAAAGATCTTGCGCCTCGCGTGGCTGTTCGTCTCGATGCCGGTATCGCAGGCGATTGCACTGCTATGAAAGTGGAATCCGGCGAGATAATCGCTACACGTCCGGCTTATGCTGGCAAGGCATTGATCGATGTGAAGATAAAATCACCTGTAAAAATATTTACACTTCGGCCGAATGTTTTTGCTGCCGGGGTAAGCAGTGGTCAATTGTGTAAGGTGGAAAAAATTGCCGTCGAATTGAATGATGCAGATTTTGCTTCAGTGGTGAAAGAAGTGAAAATTACAGAAGGCCGTCCGGATGTTACGGAAGCCAACATCATTGTTTCCGGCGGCAGAGGAATGAAAGGGCCCGAGCATTTTAAAGTAATTGAAGAAATTGCCGATATAGTTCACGGGGCGGTCGGCGCTTCGCGCGCAGTCGTCGATGCTGGATGGCGGCCTCATGATGAACAGGTTGGCCAAACAGGAAAAACAGTTTCACCGTCGCTCTATGTCGCATGCGGAATTTCCGGAGCGATCCAACACCTTGCTGGAATGTCGTCTTCGAAATATATTGTTGCGATTAATAAAGACAAGGATGCTCCGATCTTTCAGACCGCGGATTATGGCATCGTCGGCGATGTGTTTGAGGTTCTGCCGGTATTGAGAGATGAGTTAAAAAAGAAAGTGAGTAATTGAAGATTGGATGAAAAAAGGTTCAGGATTGTAGATTTTATTTAATTCTTAATCTTGTTCTCAATCTTAATCTTTTACAATTTGACTTTTCATAATTAGTTTGTAGATTACGACCGTGGAAAAAGTACAGGTTGACATTTTAGGTTTATCTACGAGTCCGGCAAGCAACGGAGCGTACGCTTTAATATTGAAAGAAGTAAGCGGTGAACGTCGCTTGCCGATCATCATCGGTGCATTCGAGGCTCAATCGATCGCGCTGGAGATGGAAGGGATAAAACCGCCGCGCCCTTTGACCCACGATTTGTTGAAAAACATCATCGATCAACTCGGTGTTTCGCTGATGGAAGTAACGATCAACGATCTTCGCGATGGAACATTTTTTGCACATATAGAACTCGACAGCACTACGGCGAACCATGAAATCGACTCGCGTCCAAGCGACGCGATTGCGCTTGCAGTACGCTACAACGTGCCTATTTTTGTTGCCGAAACAGTAATGCGTGAAGCGGCATTTGTTCCGGAACCTGAAGAGCCGGCATCCGCCGAGGGCGTGGAAGAGAATGAACCAAAAAAAATCAAAACAAATATCAAACCGCCAAAACCATTGCCCAAAGAGTCCAAGCTCGAAGAATTGCGCGATGAATTGAAAGAAGCCATCGAGAAGGAAGAATACGAACGGGCTGCAAAGTTGCGCGATGAAATAAAACGGCTCGAGCTCGGAGATTAATACATAACATTTCTATCGATAGATTATTCCTTTCCGGAGGTTCCATGCGTAGAGGAGTACTGTACGTTATCCTCGGTGTAATATTTACATCCCTTTTTTTATGTTTCAATTCTACAGCGCAATCGATTTCTGAGTCCGCAGCAATGAGCGACAGTCTCGCGGATGTTGCCTTCCAGAATTCCAGCGCTCTCGAAGTTTTACAAAAAGCAATCGAACAGTATCCGAAAGAATACATGCTTTTCTGGCGATTTAGTCGAACGTACAGCGACATGGGAGCCGCACTCAAAGCAACAACCGATGATGAGAAGGAACAGCAGCTTGCGTTGTATGAAAAATCACTCGATTACGCAGAGCAGGCTGTGAATGCAAATCCGGAAGGTTCGATGGGCTATACTCGCAGAGCGATCGCGAACGGAAGAATTGCACTTTTTAAAGGCGTCTGGGAATCAATCGGTCTCGTGAAGAAAGTAAAAGCCGATTGTGAAAAAGCGATTGAATTGGATAAACAGAATTCACTCGCTTATTACATTTATGCACGCACGCATGCGAAGGTTAGTGAAAAGCCGAAAATATTCCGCTGGCCTCTCGGTTTGAGTTGGGCGAACATCGATGATGCGATTAAGAATTTCGAGATCGCAATCTCGCTCAGGCCGAATTATATTATGTACAGATTGGATGCCGCGAAAGCGTTTATTGAAAATGAAGAATATGAAAAAGCGCGAGCAAATCTTACGGCTATCGCAACTCTTCCCAAAGCATATCAACTTGACGATGATAGCAAGAAGGAAGCCGCGGAGTTGATGGAAAAAATCAAAGATAAGTAAAATTGATATTGTTATATTTTCATATTAATATAGAAAAATATAAAATACATCGTATGTCGTAAGATACTTAGATTATTATCAAATCAATATGCCAAATAAGGTAAAAATAAATTTTCTTGCTGAGTTAGAAAACAAATATGGTAAACTCCGTAAATTACCAAATAGCCAATCTCTTTTTGAAATAGGTGATGGTCTTTGTAGAATTTATATCAGATATTCGAAGGTACACAATCGTAATCAATCATTTTATGGAATTCGCAAAGAAGATTTGAGACAACTTGACGGCTTAAATTCGGTAATCTGTTTTTTGTGGGATACACAAAAAGAACCTTTATTTCTCCCATACGATGAGTTCGACGAAATATTTTCTAGTCTCGAACCTGCATCGGATGGACAAATCAAAGTACAGATTTATCATGAAAAATCTGGTGCGGAATTTTATATAGCAAACGCTGGTAGGTTTAATGTAGAAAGCTATATTGGATGGAATAATATTGACAACTGTATTGATAAAAATAAAATGATTAGAATTCCAGATTTTAGTCATTCTCAAATTCAGACTCTGATAGGGTCGATTGGAACACACCATGGATATGATATTTGGATACCAAACAACGACCGCAATAAACTCGATTGGAATATCACTGATAAATTTATTTGTAAGAAGGATTTGCCAGAGAGGTACTTGAAAGTTGTGGATATTATCAGTGAAGTGGATGTTTTGTGGCTAAAAAAAGGATCAAGCGATTTGTCGGCAATGTTCGAAGTGGAACATTCGACTCCGATTTATCCAGGTCTCTTACGATTTAATGATCTATATTTGAGTGAACCGCATTTAAAAACTAGATTCAGCATTGTATCAAATTATGTAAAGAAATCTTTATTCTTACGCCAGATAAATAGACCTACTTTTCGAATGAGTGGACTTTCTGAATTATGTAATTTTCTCGAATATAAGGATGTGTTTGGTTGGTTTACTAGAACAATCAAAGGCTAACAGTATGAAAAATATATGGATATTAGTACACATATATAGGGGTATCATTCAAACTCCTGAAATATTTGTCAATGAACATTCTGCGAAAAGGCGAAAAAAGGAGATTCTTAAATTTTTTAATAGAGATTACGATGAGATCGAAATATTTAAAATGAAGTCTGTTTAAAGATATATGGCGCGCGGTGTCATTATTTTTTTTTGATTATTTATTTATCGCTTTGATAAATATCAATAGACCTTCTTCGCACCATCTTTTATCTATTGAATCTTGAGAAGGAACAAAATGATCCATAAAATCAAAAATAAACAACAAAACTCAAAGTCGTGTTTCGTTTGTGGCTTAAAAAACAGTTTCGGAATTAAAGCGGCATTTTATGAAACCGAGAACAAAGAACTCATCGCTCTTTTTACTCCGACCGATAAACATCAAAGCTATCCCGGAAGACTCCACGGCGGAGTTGCATCGGCGATTCTGGACGAGACAATTGGCCGAGCAATCATGATAGGCAAAGAAGGCGAAGTCTGGGGAGTTACACTCGAACTTAAAACAAAATTCAGAAAACCAATTCCTCTGAATGTGGAATTGAAGGTGATTGGAAGAATTATATCCGAAACTTATCGACTATTCGAAGGAACAGGAGAGCTTGTGCTTCCGAATGGCGATGTGGCGGTAACTGCTGAAGGAAAGTATCTCAAGACTTCTATTGATAAAATAGCTGATTTCGATCGCGATGAAAACGAATGGAGAATAACATCGATGACGTCCGATCCAGAAGTAATAGAAATTATTGCAGACAAATGATTCGTAAACAGAGAAAAGGAAATCGCCGTCATGGAAAAAATAAGTTTGATCAGCATTTATTGTGGAGGAGGGTTATCACTCCTTATGGTAATTTTTCATTCTCAATTCTTCAAGATATTTCATTGGAAGAAAGAATTTAAAAAACTGACTGAGATCAACCAACGAATTCTCTACTCGGTCCATTTGGCTTTATTGTTATTGTTTGCGGTCTTTTCCTATATTTCGTTTGTCTATGTGCAAGAATTAAGCATAGCCTGCGGTTTATCTTTCGGAATTTTAATTAGTTATTCTCTTTTTTGGCTCTGGAGAGCTATTTGGCAGGCGCTCTATTTCAAGCCGGAAAAGAAAAGCAAACTTCTACGGTTGCATTATTTATTAATTGTTGTATTTTTTCTATTATGTGTTTCGTATGCACTGCCGATAATTGTAAAAATATAAATAACAGCAGGGAGATTTTTCTTGTCAGAGATTGATCTGGTTGCAACGTTGCTTTTATCCTGTCCCGATCGTCGTGGGCTTGTTTCGCGTATCTCCAATTTTATTTTTGAACGCGGAGGAAATATCATCGATCTCGATGAACACGTCGACCGGCAAGAGCGTATTTTTTCTCTCCGTGTGGCATGGGACATGAAGAATTTCAGCATCGGCCCCGAAAAATTGAATGACGCCTTTGCACCGCTGGCGAACGAGTTCAACGCGGAATGGATCATCAAGTTGAACCGCAGTCGGCGGCGTTTGGCGATCTTCGTGTCAAAACATGACCATTGCCTTCAGGAAATTCTTTGGCGGCACACGCTCGGCGAATTTGAGGCTGATATAGCTTTGATCATCTCGAATCATCCGGATCTCAAATTCATGGCAGATCGGTATCAAATTTCATTTCACGTCATTGAAATCACAAAAGAAAATAAGGAAGAACAGGAAGCACGAGAGATCGACTTGTTGGTAAAAGGGCGGATAGATACGATCGTACTCGCGCGTTACATGCAAATTCTTTCTCCGGCATTTGTTCAGAAGTTTCCAAACAAAATTATAAACATTCATCATTCGTTTCTTCCGGCATTTGCTGGCAGTAATCCGTACAAGCAGGCGTATGAACGCGGCGTGAAGATTGTCGGGGCAACAAGCCACTACGTCACCGAAGTTCTTGATGAAGGCCCGATTATCGAGCAGGATATTATTCGCATCTCGCATAAAGATTCGCTGGACGATCTAATTCGTAAAGGCAGAGACCTGGAGCGTTTGGTGCTCGCGCGTGCTTTACGATTGCATCTTCAAGATCGCGTGTTGATACGCGGAAATAAAACGATCGTATTCGAATAGAAATACGTCAAATTTCGGAATGTGCCCGCCTGCCTTTAATGGATTTGCGAGGCGGGCAGGGATTGTGGATGTCGGAATATGAAAGACGCTCGAATTGAATCAGCAATCCGAAATTAGCGAATCATACGTTTAAACATTGAGCAGAGGATGAAGTCGACTGATCTAAAAAACCGAACGAAGCAATTTGCTTTAAGAATTCTTGAATTATCACGATCGCTTCCATCCGATCGAACAATAGATATCCTTACAAAACAACTTATTCGTTCAGCAACTTCTGTTGGCGCGAACTATAGATCTGCATGCCGAGCACGTTCTAAAGCCGATTTCATTTCAAAAATCACAATTGTGGAAGAAGAAGCAGATGAATGTATGTACTGGATAGAACTTCTATCGGAATCAAAACTTATTGATTCAAAAGTCTTGTCAAGTATATTAAAGGAAGCTGATGAACTAACAGCGATATTCACCTCATCAGGGAAGACTGCCAAGCATAATCGTTAAAAATTGAGGAATGATTTTAAAACTCGGATTTGTAATCTCGGACTTTGGAATCGCTAATATGAATTGTGTTCAAGTAATCAAAAAATCCGAAATCAGTTAAATTACGGATTGCGGAATGGGAATTTCGGAATATGATATGGCTTTTGTTTTATTCCGCAATCATCAATCCGAAATCCGAAATCAAAATGAGGGAGTATTATGCAGTACCGTAAATTTGGGAAAACTAATTGGAACGTGTCGGCCCTCGGATTTGGATGCATGCGATTTCCTACAACGGACGGAAATACCTGGAGCGGAAATATCATCGAACGCGAAGCCATTGGAATGATCCGTTATGCGATCGAACAAGGCGTCAATTATTTTGACACTGCACATGTCTATCACGACGGCAAGAGTGAAGTTGTTTTGGGTAAAGCGTTGAAAGACGGATATCGGGAAAAAGTTAAGGTTGCAACAAAATCTCCAATCTGGTTAATCCAAAAACCGGATGATTTTGATAGCTTGTTAAATGAAGAATTGAAGCGTTTACAAACAGATCAAATCGACTTCTATCTTTTCCATGGATTGACGAAGCAGAATCTTGAAACTTTCGTGCTGAAATCGAACGTGATCGAAAAAGCTGAAGCGGCACTTAAGGATGGACGAATCGCGCATCTGGGATTTTCATCTCACGATGAATGCAAAGATTTGAAATATGTTCTCGATTTTTATGACGGCTGGACGTTCTGCCTGATTCAGCATAACTATCTTGATATTGAAAATCAGGCGGGGACGGAAGGACTTCGTTATGCCGCGTCGAAAGGTTTAGCCGTGGCAATTATGGAGCCTCTCCTTGGCGGCAGATTGGCTAATCCGCCAAAACCGTTGCAGGAAATATTTGATACTCAGGGAAAGGAACGCGCGCCGTACGATTGGGCCCTGCAGTGGCTCTGGAATCAACCTGAAGTTTCGGTTGTGCTCAGCGGCATGAACACAATGGATCAGGTTAAGAAAAATATTCAATCGGCAAACCAATCGGAAATAAATTCTTTCAATTCGGCGGATCTTGAGTTCATCAAGCTTGTTCGAAATAAATATAAAGAACGAACTATAATTTCCTGTACGAATTGCGGATATTGCATGCCGTGCCCGATTGGGGTTAACATTCTTAAAAATTTTGAGTATTATAACGACGGAAAAATACACAACAATATTAAATATGCGAGGAACTTGTTCGAAATATTTGTGCCATTAGCCGAGCGCGCGAACGCATGCACTCAATGCGGAATTTGCGAACCGTTGTGCCCGCAAAATATCGCAATCGGCGAATTGATGCCGAAAGTTTATTCGGTGCTGGCTGAAGGAAAAGGTTATGAAGAAGTGAAGTAGTTAAAGGTTCAGAGTTCAAGGTTCAAAGTTCAGTTTCTTAAAGAGTGAAATCTGTGCAAAAATAAATATTCACCCATGAGGGGAAGTTCCAATTTTCAAATACCAAGTTCTCACGAAGTGATCCCTGTGGAACAAACAAATTTCAAATACTAAATTCAAAAATTAAACATCGCCTATGCTGAATTTTCTGTTTGGAATTTTGATTTATTCTTTTGGAACTTGTTTGTCCGAAGGACTCCTTCGGAGAAATTTGAGAGTTGGAATCTGGAACTTCGAAAAGTTTAGTTGCGGCTTTGCCGAATTAGGATTTTAGACATTGAACTTTGAACCCAGAACCCGGAACGCTTTTCACTCACGATTTCCAATTGCATCCCATACCGGTTTACCAAGAAATTTAGATAGAACTTGAGTATCCTTTCTAAGTGCTTCCTTATCTCCGTGACAAACCACATTGATACGATCCCCGTTTTGCAGAACAAGATTCAATTCGTAGCTGTAATATGATCTACTTCCGGCAGGAGTATTATACTTGGAGAGAAGCTGAAGCGCGTGGATATCCTCAAGATGTGCAAACGCTTTAAGTTTTTCCATATCGCCCGTCTCATCCGGCGTCCCCCGTCCTTTCCAAAAATATTTTATATATTTATCAAAAATAATCGGAGCCGTAATGGAATAAAGCATGTAGCATCCGAAAGCGATAAAAGAAAGGAGTAATAACATAATTAGGATTGCCGCGATATTGAAAGAATAGATCCCGGATAAAATATTTCCAGCAAGATAAATCAGAGAAGCGATTCCAACAACCACATAAACTACATAGAATACTTTTGCTCTTGTCGTTGCCATGAATTGAAAACGATAGTTTCCGATTTCCACAAGATTGTATGCTCAAAAGCTTAATCTGTCTTTGTTTGTCGCCGTCCATTTGGTCTGATTGGCAATGGGATCACCAAGACTTGAAGGAGTGAACTCTTTTTTAGTCTGGATGGCATCGGAGTTATCGAGGTTCGATGGATCAAATATTATTACGTTTTGCTCGGAAGTATCGGGCGGCCGTTCTTTCACATTCAGCATAAACAAACCTAACAGGGAAAAAAATATTCCGCACCCGAAAGACCACCATGTCCCGGAGTGAATCCCAGTTTCCAAAGTAGCCAGATCTGGATCATCCGGATTATAATAGACTGAAACTTTTTGTCCTACATGAAAACGATTGAGGATCACTTTGGGGTCGTTAGATTCAGCAAAACCCAATCGAGTTCCTGTGTAATTTTTGCCTGCAATCTGATAAGAGTAAGAAAAGCTAGCCGGATGATTTCCAGAGTTCATATTTGCTTCTTCCACTACTCCCTCCGTAGTCGGCCAATCCTGACATTGGATACTTCGGAAAATATACCAAGTAAAACAGACCATAAGAAATACACCGAACAACAGGGACAACCACCATATAACTCGGAAGGTGTAGTCGTTGATGGAACGGACGTCCATGGTCGGCATAAATAACTCCTTAAGTATAATTGCAAGTCAGTGATGTTTATTCATTCAATAATAAATGAAATTTTCAAACTTTTTGCAAGAGCTTTTGATATCATAGATATTAATCGAAATTGATTTAACGTGATGATTAATGCGATCGAACGCTTGAACTTTTCAACAATTTGGATATATTAAACGATGATAATTTATTAACTGAAAGGTAATTTGGAATATGATGAAAGTTGTTTTACTCCGTCATGGGGAAAGTACTTGGAATAAACTGAATCTTTTTACTGGCTGGACAGATGTCGATCTCTCTGAAAAAGGAACCGAAGAAGCGCATACCGGCGGCAAGGCTTTAAAAAAAGAAGGCTACATTTTCGACATCGCATACACTTCCGTTCTTAAACGCGCGATCAAAACTCTCAACATCGCACTTGAAGAGCTGGATCAAGACTGGATTCCTGTGGTGAAATCGTGGTGCTTGAATGAACGGCATTACGGCGCGCTACAGGGCTTGAATAAAGCTGAAACCGCGGCAAAGTATGGCGACGCTCAAGTAACGCTCTGGCGCCGCAGTTACGACGTCCCGCCACCGCCGCTTGAAGAAAGCGATGAACGCTATCCGGGTCATGATCTTCGTTATAAAGGCCTTGCAAAAAAAGATGTGCCGCTTACTGAAAGTTTGAAATTGACGGTCGAACGTTTTCTTCCGTACTGGCACGACACCATCGCGCCGACAATCAAATCGGGTAAGCGAGTGATAATCGCGGCGCACGGCAACAGCTTGCGCGCACTGGTAAAATATCTCGACAACATTTCAGATCAGGAGATTGTCGGACTCAACATTCCAACCGGTGTTCCTCTTGCGTATGAATTGGATGATAACCTGAAGCCGATCAAACATTACTATCTTGGCGATCAGGAAGCAATTGCCGCGGCAATCAATGCGGTGGCGAATCAAACCAAGAAGAAATAGTCACCTTTAGAAAAGCGATCTTTAGTAGTAGGTCGCTTTTCTGTTTTTAATTCTTATTACACTCGCTTCGTCTCTTAAACTTAATCTTAATCTTGACCTTGAGCTCCCCCAGCATTCTCTAAAGAAAATTCCTCTCGCTCTTTTTCATGTCATAAAACTTTTCTATATTGGATCGAATATAAATGATTTCGGATTGTGCCCACCTGCCATGAAGGGCTTTGTGAGGCGGGCAGGGAGTGTGGATTGCGGAATATTAAAAAGCCATTTTATATTCCAAAATCGAAAATCCGAAATCCGCAATCCGAGGTTCGCATTCTAGTGAGTTGAGATTATGCGATTTTTATCACCAGAACCAGAAGTTATTTTATATAAAGCATTCCCGAATGCGTTTAAAGGCATTATCAGCGCCGGACGCACATGCTATTCGGCAAATGGCATTGTCGTCGATGAACAATTGGATCCGATAGATAAATGGCTGCCGCTCGCGCAATCGATGTATGAAGCAGGCCATCACACGAATTTTCAGCACGCGCATTTTCAGTTCCAGCTCTCGAATGTATCCAGACAATTCATCTGGTCTTTTTTACACAGTCATCCTTTTTATAATTCCGAACAAGTCAGCCAGCGGTATGTTGAGGTTAAACCTGGTAATGCTTTGATCCCGCCTCTTCAAGGAGATGCGCTGAGGATTTATAACATTACGATCGATCTTCAAATCAAAGCATACAATACTCTCATCGAGCTTCTTACGCCTATAACGGCGAGAGAGTATTACAATCGCTTCCCGTCACGAAGTCGTTATCCGGAAGACTGGAGTAAAGACATCAAGAAAAAATGTCAGGAGATTGCCCGATACATTTTACCAATTGCCACATTCGGCTTCATGTATCATACAATAAGCGGGTTAACATTGTTGCGATATTATCGTCTCTGCAACCAATTCGATGTTCCAGAAGAACAACGAATTGTTGTGGGAAAGATGATTGAAGAAGTTTTGAAAGTTGAACCGATGTATGAAAAAATTTTAGAGGAGCCGCTTTCAATCGAACAAACACCGGAGTATCAATTTTTCAACAACCACTTTCTCAAATCACAATCGTTAAAATCTAGGAAAGAATTTGCCGAAGAGTTCGATCGAAGTCTCGAAGAACGAGTGTCACTGCTCGTCGATTACAAGATCAACAATGAACAGACTCTGGCAAACAGCGCCCGCGAAATTCTTGGGATCCCATCTTCCGAATTGGATGACGATACAATAATTGAACTCGTTCTTAACCCGGCAAAAAATAAAATATTGGGTGAATCGCTGACGCTGACAACGCTCTCAAAATTGTCGCGCGCGATGTTTCATCCTTCTTACACATTCCGGAAACGCCTCAGCCACACAGCCGATTCGCAGGATCAACGGCACCGCATGACGCCGGCATCGCGCCCATGTCTTCACGCGCAATATACCGGAACTCCTGAATACGTCGTACCTGAATTGCTGAAGCACGACGATAAAGCTTATGCATTTTATTCAGCGACGATGGAAATAATTTGGGAGAATATCGAAATTCTTAGAAATACTCATCATGTAAGCGATGAGTTTGCTTTATATCTTTTGCCGAATGCGGTTAACGTGCGGTTTACGGAATCGTCAGACCTTCTTAACTTGCATCATAAATTAAAGATGCGGTTATGTTACAATGCACAGGAAGAAATCTGGAAAGCGGCAGTTGACGAAGCCGAGCAGATACGCAATATAAACCCCCGCATCGGAAAATTTCTCCTGCCTCCATGTACATTGCGAGAGATGGCGGGAACAAAACCTATTTGTCCCGAAGGGAAAAGATTTTGCGGTATCAAAGTTTGGAAGCTGGATCTTGATGCGTATGAAAGGACGATTTGATTTCGGACTTGATCGCCGGAGTCATGCTCTCCTGACGCAGGCGAATTATTGATTGCGGAATGATAAAATGCCATGCAATATTCCGAAATCCCAAATCCCCGCTCCGCCTCGTATCATGAGGTTTTTTGCGGCAGGAGGCGAGCGTACTCCGCAATCATTTCAACGCTTCGAATACTTCCACTACTGCTCTCGATTTATTGAGCGTATAAAAATGAAGTCCCGGCGCTCCGTTTTGCAATAGTTCTCTGCATTGTTTTATCGTAAATTCAACACCGATCTCGTACATTTTGTCCGGATTATTTTTATGGGCTTCGATTTTAAATGAAAGATCTTCCGGAATTTGGACGGCCGACATTTTCGTGAATCGCTGAATCTGATTGTAAGACGTCAACGGAATGATGCCCGGTATGATGCGGCAGGATATTCCAATTTCTCGCGCTCGTTTCAAAAATTGAAAATAATGATCGTTTATAAAAAATAACTGTGTCACCATGAAGTCGGTGCCGGCATCGAATTTTTTCTTCAGGTGGAGTATATCCTCATCGAGACTGACGGCTTCCGGATGTTTTTCGACGTATGCCGCGCCGGCTATGCAAAAATCAAAATGCTTTTTCACGAAAGCAATCAAGTCGCTGGCATGGTTGAATCCGTTCGAGGTTGAGACAAATGTGCTCTGTCCTTTCGGTGGATCACCACGCAGCAGCATAAGGTTTTGTATTCCACGGCCGTGCAGGTACTCAAGATCGTTCTTTATTTTTTCACGCGTAGCATTCACGCATGTGTAATGTGCTGCCGTGGTCAGCTCGATAATATTTTGGAGATAATCGACCAGCGCAAATGTCCGTTCCTGATTCGAGCCGCCGGCGCCATAGGTTACTGTGACATACGAGGGAGAAAGCTTCATCAATCGCCCGACATTAATTCCAAAATCCACGGCAGATATTTCATCTTTCGGCGGAAAGAATTCAAATGAAAAGACTTTTTCCTGTGATAAAAAAATATCAGTTATTTTCATGCTAGAAACATAAATTTATGTCACTCATCTGTAATTAGATGTATCTAATAACAATCTAACAAAATTTCTATTAAAGGAAAACCTGGATAAATAATGACTAATCGAATCCTTTTTTTATGCGGAAACAATTTCCTTCACCACGTCTTTTTTACCGAGTTATCCCAATCATTTACCTTAAAATCAATTAAATTCAACAAAAATCAATCCAGACCAATGTTGGCACAATTAGTGATTATATATTCGCATTGTTGTAAAGTGTGGAAACGCAGTTACCCCATCACTGCGTACCATACGAAGCTCTTCGCTCGTGGATGCGCGAAGAATCTGCCTGCAGTTTCCGGCATACTGCAGGCTTTTTTATTGGTATCGAGCTTTCCATTATTTCTAATAAAAATTTTTAATCGGCTATCCAAACTTACAATCAAGATGCTGAATTTTAACCAGCTCTCATTTTTTTCTTTCCATCTTCAAAATTTTGTTTTATTTTATGATCATGATCGAAGTAGCTGTTGGTATTCTCAAGAGAGAAAATAAAATTTTACTTTGTCAGCGTTTATCAACCGCGCGTTATCCGCTTAAGTGGGAATTTCCCGGAGGTAAACTAGAAACAAACGAAACCGAGGACGAGTGCCTGCGCCGTGAGTTGGAAGAAGAGCTTTCAATTATAGTCCGCTCGTCGAGAGAATATCATAGCCAGGCGATATATTATCCGGACTCTGGAAATTTTAATGTGAAATATTTTGTGGTTGATGAGTTTTCAGGTGAACCGAGGAACAACGGATTTGCGAATATTTGCTGGATTGCCTTGAACGAACTCGAATTATTTGATGTTCTAGAAGGCAATAGAGAAGTGATCAAATTGTTGCTGAATGATGGCGGATGAACTGCACACGTTTCAAAATAAAATCTTCAGACTTCATAGTGAACTACTCATGAGAAAAGAGAAAAAATGGGATGAATTACGATACGAATATAAACTGAAAAAGGATGCAATAAGTCAAAAACTCCTTGAGTTTCGAGCTGTATCTTCCGAAAATTACTTTTATGAGTTGGTCTTTTGTCTTTTGACACCGCAATCAAGCGCTTTACATGCTTATGCGGTTCAAAAAAAATTAGAAAAATTAAATTATAAAGGAAAATATTTCAATCCTGAATCGATTTTACGTGATAAAGAGCATTACATCCGATTCCACAAGGTGAAATCGAGGTATCTGCTCGCATTATTGACTAATTTCGCAGAAGCCGATACTGCATTAAAAAGAATCAAAGCCCCATTTGAACTGCGAGAATGGCTGGTAAAAAATATTTTGGGTTTTGGATATAAAGAAGCAACACATTTTCTCCGAAATATAGGTAAGAACGAGGATATGGCAATATTTGATCGGCATATCCTCAAAAATTTGCAGGAATATATCGATGTGGGACAATCAACAAAATCATTAACCAGGAAACAGTACCTTGCATTGGAGGAAAAATTTCAACATTTTGCTGACACAATAGGAATTTCCGTGAATGAATTGGATTTGCTTTTCTGGTCGCGCGAAACCGGCATGATGTTGAAATAAAGGATGATCAGTGAAACTTGCTGAACTGAAATCACGCGTAGATGATATTTCCGATCTCGCGACGCCGCCCGGAGTGACGGCGGAATTGCTTCAGATATTGCAGTCAGAGAATGTCCCGATAAAAGATATAACGTCGATCATCGAAACAGATCCTGCATTGACGATAAAGATTTTACGCGTTGTTAATTCCCCGACGTACGGCATTAAGGGGCGGGTAGATACAATACAAAACGCGCTGACGTTACTAGGTTTGAATGAAGTTCGCACAGTATTATTTCATTATACCGTGTTCAGTAAATTTTTCAAGACACGGCAAAAGCAACGCGATTGGATGCAGCGTTTTTGGATTCATTCCGTCGCATGTGCATATGTGGCGCGAAGTCTGGCCGCACGATTTAATATACGGACTGAAAACAAAGAATTCATTGCAGGTCTTTTACATGACGTCGGGAAATTAGCATTGATCGAATTCATTCCGGCTGAACTCGATGCCGTGCATAGATCGATGCATAAGGGACGTATGGTTGACATCGATGCAGAATTTAAAAATCTTGGTGCGACACATTCTATGATTGGAGGATGGCTTGCCGAAAAATGGCATTTGCCATCCAGCTATATGGAAGCGATTCTGTATCATCACGACCCAAAGAAGGTCAACTTCAATCAACAACTTGTTGCGTTGATAAATATTGCGGAACTCGGTTGCATCAAAATGGGCTTTGGGTTCATGGAAGAAAATTATCGGACAACACTCGAAAATTGTCGTGGATGGGTGATACTGGAAGGAACTCGTCCGTTGATGAAAACCATCGATACGACGAAATTGCTTGAAAGCATCAAGTTCGAATTGGAAAATCAAACAGAATTTGCTAAATTGGCAGTGGGCACTCACCTATTCCATTAAAGGATACTATTTTTCATGAATTTAGCTGAATTTAAATCGCGTGTAGAAAATATCCGGGAACTTGCCACCCTTCCGAGTATTATTACGGAATTGATGGAACTTCTGGACGATCCCAATGTATCTCTTCGCAGATTGGGTTCGATAGTTGAAGGTGATCCTGCATTGACAGTGAAAGTATTGCGTGTAGCGAATTCCCCGTTCTACGGAATCCGTGGCCGCATTCATACAATTCAACAAGCCGTTGCATTGTTGGGGTTGACAGAATTTAATAATTTGCTGGTCAGCATTTCTCTCTTTTCCAAACTGTTCAACGAAAAATCGAAGACACTTCCGCAGTTGTCGGCTTTCTGGGATCACTCGATTACATGCGCTTTGCTTTCACGCTCGTTGGTTGCAAGATTGTTTATTCCCACAGGCGGACGCGAATTCACGGCAGGTTTATTACATGATATAGGAAAATTAATTTTGTTGGAACATTTTCCAAGCCTAGCGGTTACCGTTCACATGAAAATGTTCAACGAACATTATTCCGATCTCGATGCGGAACAAATGATACTCGGAGTCACTCACGCTGAAGTTGGAGGATGGATTGCTGAAAAATGGCGGTTGCCGGTTTCTTATGTCGAAGTTATTAAATTTCATCACCAACCATCGCTCGCGCAATTGAATAAATCACTTGTTGCGATAACGCAGATAGCCAATATTATAAGTAAACAACATGATCCGACAAACCAGGATAATTTGAAGGATCAGCAGCCAATTGCGGAGACTGAGGCATGGCAGATTTTAAAAACGGAAAATATATCGCTTCAGCATTTAGACCTCGATCAAATTTTATCAGAAATTGAATATTCGGAAGATGCGGCAAAAGATATTATGTCGCAACTGACAAGCGGGAAATAAAACACAAACGTATACGGAACTCAGGAAGGAAGGTACTTTCGTGCTCTTCTCCGAATTAAAAAGGAAAGTGGAAGCGATTCGTGAGCTTGCGACACTTCCGCATGTGACAACTGAGGTCCTCTCGATGCTCGAGCGGACAGATGTATCCATCCGACAATTAAGTAAAATTATAGAAACTGATCCCGCAATAACGGCTAAACTTCTGCAGATCGCAAATTCGCCGTTTTATGGTGTCCGTGCTCGCGTTGGAAATGTCCAGCAAGCTATGGCTCTGCTCGGGATAAGCGAAGTCAGTAATCTGTTGCTTTCTCTCTCATTGTTCAGTGCATTGTATAATTCATCGAACAACAGTCTTGGATTGATGGAACAATTCTGGAAACACTCCACAAGTGTGGGTTTTGTCGCAAGGTCGTTGTCCCAAAAAGTCGGTCTCACACATCAGGAACGCGATTTTGTCGGAGGCTTGCTTCATGATATTGGTAAACTGATTTTAATACAATATTTCCCTGAAGAGATGAATAAAATCATTCAGATAATTCAGGAAGAAGAAATCAACGATATTGAAGCCGAGAAAAAGGTGCTCGAGTTTACTCATCAGGATATTGGCGTAATTCTCGCTGAGCGATGGAAGCTGCCGGTGGAACTCATCGAGGTTATCAAATATCATCACGATCCGCAATTCGCGGAGAAAAATCCGACTCTGGTTGCTTCTGTCCACATCGCCGACCTTCTTAGTCAGATTTGGGGAATGGGAATAGCCGAAGGTGTTCATAAAGTTGTACTGGCTGATGAAATTGCATGGGGCATTATTAAAACCGCTCGTCCACAAATTACAAAACTGGACATAGAGCGTTTTACATTCGAATTGGAAACAGAATTCAAAAACGCATCCGACTTTATCAGTGTCGCTGCGAATTTTTCACGAAACTAGAAAGGAACTCTCGACAGAAATTCTGCATGGATGAAATCCCAGTTTATCATTTCTGACGATTCTATCCTGTCGAATGTTGTGAACATATTGATGAAATTTTATTTTTCCGACACACAATCCCGCCGTCATTCCGCTGTGATTATTCTACGGATGTTGATTCTTATTCTTCTTTTTTTAGGATGTCTTCACGAACTTACAGCGCAAACTAACGTTATACAAGTATTCTCTGAAAATACTGCAACGCAGAAGGGTGTAGTCCAAGTTTATTCAGACAAAGGATTGCTCTATATATCCATTCGCGATCTCGCGCTCGATTTGAATCTGAACTTTCACTTTAATGAGACGACGCATCAAGCAGAAATAACAGCAAAGAATTCTCGAATCAACATTACCGCAGATAACCCGTTTGTAGTTATCGGCGACACTGGTAATATAAACACTCATCAAGAACCAATTACCTGGCAGTTAATTCAAAGTCCCATGATTGTGGAAAAAATCCTCTTCGTTCCACTGCAACAATTCTTACCGATTCTTGCATTACAAATAGGAGAAAGATTAACATTCGACGATGTTGCACACAAAATTATGGTTGGTACTCTGCCTCCGCCGAAACCAATTACCAATTATGATGTTTCGCGCATAGCGCTCGAACAAGCCCAGGTCAATCCTATTATTCATATTTTTTCTCCACGGCAATTGGTAGGGACACAATCTTTTGTCAACCCTGACAGCACCATTGTCATCATTCTACCCGGCGTTTCGGGCAATATCGAATCGCTCAATGCCACCAAACCCGATGGGATGCTAAAAAAGGTAATAGCACAACAAAAAGACTCATCGCTTCATCTCACGATCAAGTTCGATCGGAATTTTGAAAAACTTATTCCCCAGCGTTCCGATGATACAACCGGATTGGCGCTCATGATGACGTCTCTCGAACCTTCGCCGGAATCGATTCGCGAAGATTCGATCCGTGAAGGTTTGAAGAAACAACACGTGCTTGAGACTCTCGAAAAACAACGGAACAAGTGGAAGATGGATGTAGTTGTGATCGATGCGGGGCACGGTGGAAAAGATCCTGGAGCAATCGGAATAAAAAAGACAAGAGAAAAAACAGTAACGTTGGCTGTCGCTCTTAAACTCGGAGAACTCATCAAACAAAAATTACCCGATGTGCAAGTCGTTTACACTCGCAAGTCGGATAAGTTTGTGGAATTATATCGCCGTGGCCAGATTGCGAACGAAGCAGGAGGGAAATTGTTTATCAGCATCCACTGCAACTCGATGCCGCGTAAACCGAGTCCCGCAAATGGTTTCGAAATTTATCTTCTCAAACCCGGAAGGACATCGGATGCTTTAGAGATTGCGGAACGGGAAAATGCAGTCGTGAAGTTGGAAGAGAATTATCAGGATCGATATAAAGAGATTACTGAAGAGAATTTTATTCTTCTAACGATGGCGCAAAGTGCGTATGTGAAATACAGTGAGTTGTTCGCCCAAACCACGGTACAATCAATGGAGCGATTTGTTCCGATTAATAATAATGGCGTGAAGCAGGCCGGTTTCTATGTACTCGTCGGAGCATCTATGCCGAATGTACTGATTGAGATCGGTTACATCTCGAACAGGAAAGAAGAACAATACTTGACAAGCACGAAAGGACAGCAAAGCATCGCCGAAGCAATTTTCACGGCTGTGAAAAATTATAAAGTGGAATATGAAAAGGATCTTGCGGAAGGAACGCAATAGATTCTTAAAGAAACGATAGCAATATTCTTGGATATTTTATATAATGAATAAAGAAGCTCTTAATGGTGGAGAATAATCGTGACTGAAAAAGAATTTCTGAATGCTGTTGGCAACGGACGGGTGGATATTATACACCAAATGGTCAATTTATTGAGCAAAATGAAAATTGATTATTGTCTAATTGGAGGCCTTGCTGTCAATGCCTATGCCGAACCGGTAGTCAGCCTGGATTTAGATTTAGTAGTTATTATAGAGTCAACAGATTCTTTACTCAAAGAAACGGAAAAGATTTTCAAGATAGAAAAATTCCCTCATAGTATTAACTTGAGCAGCATCAAATCTGATTTACGAATCCAATTACAGACTGATATTCGTTATCAAAGCTTTATTGCCCGGTCATCGATAAAAAAAGTGATGGGTTATGAAATGAAAGTCGCCACCGTTGAGGATGTACTACAAGGAAAAATATGGGCTTATCTTGATGAACAAAGACGAAGGAGCAAACGCCAGAAAGACTTAGCTGATATTTTCCGCCTTCTTGAAACATATCCTCATTTAAAGGAATTACTTCCGGATTCGCTTAAAAAAGAATTATAGAATCCAAAAGGGATTGTCTAAAAGTATTTTTTATTACGAAGTGGTTTAGTCTCGCTAGGCGAAATGGATCGGAGGCACGCAAGCATGTCCGCTTTAGCCCGGAGAAAAATTTGATCCTGAATGTTTTGACATGAACAAAATAAATAAATTATTAAAGAAGAAAGATTTCGGTTGTATTTGGTTGTAGAATATGAACAATAATGTAACTGCCACAACATCGGTTCGTACGTAATGCGCGATTTAGAGGGTTTTGTAGTTTCAAAAGTTTTTGTTACTTTTATATCGATGGACAGAAAACAAAAGTAGATCCCGCATGACGTATAGCTGCAAACTTTGTACACCAGCTTAGGACAGTGGTTTGCGAAAAGTTATAAAAAATGATTATCTTTGGTGAGACAAACAATTGGAATATTTGAGATGAATAAGATCATATCTGATAAAATACAGGAACTAAGCAAACTTTGTAATGTGTATAGTGTTAAAAAAATGTATGCATTTGGTTCGGTATGTACAGATAAATTCAATGACAATAGCGATATAGATTTATTGATTTCATTTGATAATTTGTCAATTGAGCAGTATACAGATAATTATTTTGATTTGCATTATAAGCTTCAAGATTTATTTAATAGAAAGATTGATTTGTTAACAGATAAATCACTTTCCAATCCCTATTTTATTGAAGGGATGGAGAAAACTAAACAGTTGATTTATGCAGCTTGATATTAAAAAATATTTGTATGATATCCAAAGCTCAATAAATTCCATAAATGAATATATTGGTAATAAGAAAAATTTTAATAAATATTCGACAAATAAGTTGCTTAGACGCGGCATCGAAAGAGAATTAGAGATAATTGGAGAAGCTGCAAATAGGATTTTAAAATTAGATTCAAACATAAATATTGATAATGCCCGCAAAATTGTCGATTTGAGAAATTGGGTTATTCATGGTTATGACAAAATTGATGACGTGATAATCTGGGGGATTGTGTCGAAACAATTACCAATTCTAAAAAAACAAGTTGACGAATTACTAGAAGAAAAATAAAACCGGCGCACAATATCGGTTCATACGCCATGCAGAATTCAGAGGATTTGCAAGTATAGTTCCAGAAGGCAAGGTTTGTATTGGTGGATTCAGACGCGGCCACGCAATCCCCAAATCCGTGATCATTCATCGGATGTTCACTCCTTTCTCATCTTCATTCTATTGAGATATTACAATTCTTCACTTTGCTGCATTGTTTTGTTGCTTTTTATTGCTAAAGTTTTTATCATTCTTGCAGTATTGTGTTTTTACTGCTAGACAAGATGCTCAAAGTGAGAAAGCTTGTGGGGAAGTTGGCTATAGAAATAAACGCATTTTTCGTTTGTCTATCAGCAGAAAGTATCGTAAAAATGAAGTACGATTTTTACTAGTTACCAGCTATACTATTGCGGCATTACATTACCCAACTTTTCAGCGATGATAGTCAGATACAGACAGTTCAAATTAAAATAGGCTCAAAATTATCAATACCTTTGTAGCTTAAGAAAATAAAGGAAGTATGGAAGATTTAAGAATAAACAGATTGGTAATAAACAATGTCGGTGTATTTGAACATCTGGACTTATCCTTTAAAAAGAAACAACTGAAGGATAAGGCAGAGATACATATTTTTACTGGAGAAAATGGAACTGGTAAAACAACTTTGTTGGAAGCGCTTACTTATTTTGACACTTGGTTCAATACTTCTTTACGAGATGAAAAAAAGAACAGGCGTGATAATGATGTTTTATTTCAAAAAGAACGGAGGTCAAGCCAACACGAGAAAGAAGAATTCAATGTTGGAATTTACTTTCATAAAAGAGAGATGGAAATTTCTCTTATGGGACATGCCCATTTTACAAACACGGAATTTTTTGACTCCTATTTTAAAAATGAAGATAAAACTTTTAGCTATTATTATCATGCTTATAATTTTTTCGCATACAATGGGCATCGTCAATTAAGAGACACTAAAATAGAAGCATTTAAAAATTTTGAGTTTAATCCTATAACTGAAGCATTGGCTTTTAATAAAACCAATGTTAATGTAAATTTATTTCAATGGATTGCAAATAATAAAACCCGTGCAGCCCTGTCTTTTCAAAAGGGTAATAAAAAAGATTCCGACGAGTATCTTGCATCAATTCTAAAAATAGAAAAAGCAATTGGTGAAATTATCGGGAGGAAAATTGAGTTTATTATTGATGAACATTCTCTTAATGTAATGGTGAAACTAGATGATGAATCTATTCATTACAACACATTAGCAGATGGATATAAATCAGTAATAAGTTGGTTAACCGATTTAATTTTCAGATTGGATTATATGCCAAAAGAAGGGCAGGAAAATTTCACATTGTTTTTAGATGAAATAGATATTCATCTCCACCCTGCCGCTCAACGAAGAATATTACCCGTTATTCAAAAACTTTTTCCAAAAGCACAAATATTTCTTACTACTCACTCACCTTTTGTAATAGGCTCCGTTGATGATGCGTGGGTTTATAAATTCAAATTGGACGAAAAAGGAAATTCCATTTTAGATGGAGAACCTTTCCTTACCGAAGATGCTAAAAGTTACCGTTATATTTTAGAACAAGTATTTGATATAAATAAACAATTTGGCATTGAAGTGGAAAAACAATTAGACGAATTTTACAAATTGCGTGATGAGTCAATCAAAAATTCTAATAGTGTGTCATTAAAAGAATTGTTAAAAATTTCAAGAGAATTGGCTGAACAAAGCGAAGAATTACGTGCTATTATCGGAAATGAATTAAAACAACTCTCAAGAATATTAAAAAAAGAAATTACTCTGTAAAGTATGAGAAAGTTTATCAGAAGTGATTCTCCTGACTTTCTCAGAAATAATTGGAAAAGATGGGGAATAAATTATGAGAAAAACAGAAAAAGAAATTCAAGTTTTTCTTTTCAGTGGCCAATTCATAAGGGACAAAAAATAAATACCTTACTTGAACCGCTTTTAGTAAGGTTGACAGATGGCCATTGTTCCTTTTGCGACAACTTTCCAATAAGAAGCAAGGAAGATTCTATTGACCATTTTAAACCGAAATCAAGACCTACGTATTATGAACTTGTTTGCCAGTGGGAAAATCTTTATTACTGTTGCCAAAACTGCCAGCAAAGCAAAGGGGACCAATACAATCAATTTCTTCTTAGACCTGACGCTGAAAATTATTCTTTTGATTCTTATTTCATCTATTCCTACAGTTCTCATGAAATAAAGCCAAACCCTTCTTTATCTGAAAGCGAAAAAAGAAAAGCAAAAACCACGATAGATATATTTGGACTTAACGATAAGGGACACATTGCAGCGAGACGAATCTCTTTAGAAAGATATGAAAGTAAAAAAAAGCTTAATGAGGATATAGAAATTAATGACTTTCCTTATCGTTTTACAATAATTGAATGACAAAATTTCAATGACACAGTTTCGTGAACAGAATGATACGAACACATTACATCAGCTCATACGCAATGCAGGGTTCAGTGGTATGCAAGCGGTAGGACCCGCAGCAAGACCAGATACAGACTGTTTCCATAAAAGGGAGGCGCGCATAGACAAGGAACGTTGTAGTCAATATCCGACCGAGAGACGAAAGACCAAAATTTACCCTAAAAACCAAATCCAATAACCCATTTTACCAATAAATTAAATACCGGATTATATTTTGATTACTCACCACCACCAACATTCGCTCTCCTTCGGCAGTGACGCTCAACTTATCGAACTGTCGAATAAATATGGAACGCCGCTTCTGGTTCACGATGAAGATAGCTATCGCCGCTACGCAAAAGCGGCTTTGACAGCTCCCAATGCATTCGGCTTAACCGTTCGGTATGCCATGAAAGCAAACTCGCATCGCGCTATCTTAAGCATTTTCGACGAGATGGGCATTTTCATAGACGCATCTTCATACTATGAAGTAAAACGCGCTCTCGCCGCGGGAATTGCTCCTGAAAAAATAAAACTCACCAGCCAGGACACTCTGCCGCCTGAGCTTGTAGCTGAGCTTGTCAATCTCGGAGTTGTCTACAATTGCACATCGCTCACACAACTTCGAATCTTTGCCGAACTTTTTTCCAACAGTACCAAATCCATTTCGGTAAGAATCAACCCCGGACTTGGTTCAGGCCATAACAATCGAACCAACACCGCCGGACCGGCGGCCTCGTTTGGAATTTGGCACGACTATGTGCCGGAAGTACTCAACATCGCAAAACAACATTCTTTAAAAATTACTCAAATTCATACTCACGTCGGCTCCGGAAGCGATTGGAAAATCTGGCAGAAGGCGTCGCACCTTACGCTCGACATTGTTCGCAAACTTCCCGATGTCGAGATCGTCAATCTGGGCGGCGGCTTTAAAATCGATCGAATGAATTCTCAAAATTCAATCAATATCCAATCTGTTTTTCAAGTCATAAAAAAATCGTTTGAAAAACTATTTAAAGAAACCGGACGTAAACTGCATCTTGAAATCGAGCCGGGCACGTATCTTGCCGCCAATTCGTGTTTACTTCTTTCACGCATTAACGATATTGTCGACACCGGACATCACGGGCATCGTTTTTTAAAATTGGATGCTTCAATGACCGAGCTCCTTCGCCCGATGATTTATGGCGCCAAACATCCGATTCGTTTGCTCGGAAAAGGGGAAAAGACATCTGAGAATTATGTTGTTGTAGGAAATTGTTGTGAAAGCGGAGACATCTTCACGCCAAAAGAATTCAATCCGGATGAAATCGACTCCGTTCAATTGCCAAAAGCCGAAATTGGAGATTATATTGTAGTTATGGGTTCCGGAGCTTACGGCATTTCAATGAGTGCGAAGAATTACAATTCTCATCCGATTTGTGCGGAAGTGATGCTACGCTCCGACGGATCGCACGTTCTTATAACGGAAAGACAAAAACCAGAAGAAATTTGGAAGAGAGAGATTTCTCTTGACTAATGAGATAATATGAAGAGAAAGAATAATCGATGAAAGAGACTCACAGTCTTATACCAAGAGAACAAATCGAGCAGCGAATCTATCTCTTGCGAGGCGATAAAGTTATGCTCAGTACCGATCTTGCCCGACTTTATCAGGTTACTCCGCGAGCGTTAGTACAAGCAGTGAAGAGAAATGCAGATCGTTTCCCCGACGATTTTATGTTTCAGTTGAATCGCGAGGAGTTTAAAAACTTGAAATCACAAATTGTGACTTCAAGTTGGGGTGGTCTTCGCAGGGCGACACCGTATGCTTTTACCGAACAAGGGGTCGCGATGTTGTCAAGCGTTCTGAGGAGTAAACGCGCCGTCCGTGTGAATATCGAAATTATTCGTACATTCGTTCATTTACGTCGATTGCTTGCTTCCAATGAAGAACTTGCCCGAAAATTAAACTCGTTGGAGAAAAAGTATGATGCTCAATTTAAAGTTGTCTTCGACGCAATCCGAGAACTGATGACGCCTCCCGAACCGAAGCATCGGCCCATCGGTTTTATTCAGGAGAAGGAATGATAAAAAAATAATGTTGCAATTTCGTATCGACTGTTGAAATAAATTAATCACAGCGTGTACTATAGATATTGCAGTATTTGGAGGATATATTATCATGTTCAATTTAATAACAATAATAATTTCTTTTTTGGCTTTAGTAATTTCTTCTATAACAGCTTGGTTTACATTTTTTCATAGTGGTACAATCAAAATGACTCAACCAACAACAATATTTTTTGGACCTGATGGAACTTCAGCCCCCCTAAAATATTCTTAAGAACATTATTGTTTAGCACTTCACAAAAAGGGAAAATTATTGAAAATATGTACAGCTACATTCAAAGAGGTGAATCTGTTCAAAATTTCAATATTTGGGTTTATGGTGAAAAAGATAATCTAGTTAGAGGAAGTGGTTTATATGTTGGGAAAGAAGGTGTCTCATGTAATCATCATTTTTTATTACCAAAAGACGGGACTAAATTTGAATTTTTAGATGGTGAGTATAATCTAAAAGTTTTTGCTTCCTTACTAAATCGAGATAAACCAATTCTTTTAATAAACCAGAAATTGAATTTATCGAAAGAGTTTGCGAATGAAATTAATAAAGAAAAATCTGGAGTTTATTTTGATTGGGGTCCTGATTCCGGAAATTATCATTCACATTTAGATAGAAATCCTAATAAGAGTTTAAGTGTTTTTTTAAATAAGGGAATTTTGGATTAATCGACCTCCTTGTCTATATTTATATTTAACATTGGTATAGAATTGCGTATAACCATACATAGCTGTTTCGCTTCTCCGTAATTAATTTCAGCTATATCTGCCGGGTTGTATGCAATTACTGATTAGGTTCATACATAACAGGAAGAAAAGACGAGCACTCATAACATAAATTAGAAAGGCAAAATGTTTTTATGAATTTCTTTGACGATAAAATTGCAGAACGGCTCGGCGGCATCAATTTCGGAAAGTCTACGGAAATTTATAAGTTTGAAATGATCAAGCGAGCCAAAGCCGCAGCGAAACTTGCACATCCTGACGTCCCAATAATCGACATGGGCGTCGGAGAACCCGATTGGCCGGCAGATCCGCTTGTTGTAAAAACTCTTTCGGAAGAAGCTGGAAAACCGGAAAATCGTTGGTATGCTGATAATGGAATTCCTGAATTTCAAAATGCTGCCGCACAATATTTAAAAAATGTTTACGGTGTGCATATTGAAAATCCGTTAGAACATATCGTCCATGCAATCGGATCGAAGCCGGCGCTCGCGATACTTCCAATCTGTTTTATAAATCCGGGAGATGTGTTTCTAACCACGATTCCCGGCTATCCGGTATCGGCGACCTATACAAAATATTTAGGAGGCGAGGTATTCAACCTTCCTCTTCTTGAGTCGAATTCATTTTTACCGGATTTAGAAATTATTCCTTCTTCAATTTTAAAAAGAGCTAAAACCCTTTACCTGAATTATCCGAACAATCCCACCGGAGCTACGGCCACGCCGGAGTTCTTCAAACGTGTTGTCGACTTCGCGCACAAAAATGGAATCGTTGTTATTCATGACGCTCCATACAGCGCGTTAACCTATGATGGCTACAAGCCGTTAAGCTTCTTGTCTGTCGATGGTGCAATAGATGTCGGCGTTGAAGTACATTCAATGTCGAAAGCTTTTAATATGACGGGCTGGAGATTGGGTTTCGTCTGCGGAAATGCAAAAGCTGTTAAAGCTTATGCGACGGTAAAAGACAACACCGATTCAGGACAATTCCGCGCGATTCAGAAAGCTGCCATACAGGCTTTTAATCATTTGGAGATCACTAAGGCAACTGTAGAAAAATATTCAAGAAGATTCGATCTGCTTGTAAACGCGCTCTGCGAATTGGGCTTCAAAGCGAAAAAGCCGAGAGGGTCATTTTATTGTTATGTGCCTGCACCAATCGGAACGGAAGATGGAAAAGAATTCAAAACAGCATCGGAGTTTTCCGATTTTCTCATTCGATCGGCTTTGATCTCAACCGTTCCGTGGGGTGACGCAGGAAACTACATTCGATTTTCGGTAACGTTTGAGGCTGATTCAATCGAACGCGAAAAAGAAGTAATTGATGAAATGAAAAACCGCATCAAGAAATTAAAATTGAAATTCTAAGACGAACGTAAAATAATCCAAAGGAACTATAAAAAAGATGAAAAAGAACACAGTGAAATTTTATAAATATCACGGACTTGGAAACGATTACATCGTCATCGATCCACGAGAATCGAAAATTACTCTCGACGTGCCGACGATCAAATTAATCTGCGACCGGAATTTCGGAGTTGGATCCGACGGAATATTGTACGGACCTGTAATTAAAGATAAAATTTTCAAGCTGAGAATATTCAATCCCGACGGAAGCGAAGCGGAAAAAAGTGGAAACGGGCTGAGAATATTTTCTAGGTACTTGTACGATATAGGTTTGGTGAAAACAAAACTATTCACCATCAATACACTTGGCGGAAATGTGCAGTCTGAAATAAAGAATAACGGCGATTTAGTTAAAATTGAAATGGGAAAAGTTTCATTTATTGCTTCAGACATCCCAATCATTGGCGATGAAGGTGAAGTTCTCAATCGAAATTTCGTGATAAACGGAAAATCCTTTCGCTACTGTGCAGCGAATATCGGAAATCCTCATTGTGTTGTTCTTTGTGATAATATTTCTCCAGAGCTTGCGAAAGCCTATGGTCCATACATCGAGACGAACGCGATCTTCCCGAGAAGAACAAATGTGCAGTTCATGAAAGTCATCGACAAAAAAAATATACAAATTGAAATTTGGGAACGAGGCGCCGGATATACGCTGGCGTCAGGAAGCAGCAGCATCGGCTCGGCATCGGTTGCGTTTAAATTAGGTTTATGCGAAAACAATATAACCGTGCACATGCAAGGCGGGAACCTCGATCTTGAATTCACAAATGATTTCAGGGTAACGATGATCGGTCCCGTTGTGGCAATCTGTGAAGGAATGATTAAAGAAGACTTTTTTGAGAAAAGTAAAAGATAAGATTGATGCCGAAGAGGATGAGTATATTTCAAATAAGTTATAATACAGGAAATTAAACAAAACTTTTTATTCGACTGTTATGAAGAAAGTATCATAGCAATTTTAGTTGAAATTCGATACATTAAGTAAAAACTATGGCGACTCATCATAAAATAATTATTGGCGATTCTAGAAGAATGACGGAAATTCCTGACGAGTCCATTCATCTCATCATAACATCGCCGCCTTATTGGCAACTCAAAGATTATGGAGATATGCAGCAGATAGGATTTCATGATACTTATGAAAACTATATCAACAACTTAAATCTTGTATGGATGGAGTGTCTACGGGTTCTTCATCAAGGATGTCGGCTTTGTATCAATATCGGGGATCAATTTGCACGGTCTGTTTATTATGGACGTTACAAGGTTATTCCGATTAGAACGGAGATAACTAAGTTCTGTGAAACCGTCGGAATGGATTACATGGGTGCTATTATTTGGCAAAAGGTCACGACTACAAATACAACTGGTGGCGCATCTATAATGGGATCATTCCCTTATCCACGGAATGGTATTCTGAAGATTGATTATGAGTTCATTCTGATATTCAAAAAGTTAGGCGATCCACCAAAAGTCAGCAAAGAAATCAAAGAACTTTCAAAACTTACTACGGATGAGTGGAACACATATTTTGCGGGACACTGGAACTTCACTGGAGAACGTCAAGATAAACATCTTGCTATGTTTCCCGAAGAACTTCCCCGCCGGTTGATTCGGATGTTTTCGTTCGTAGGTGATACCGTCCTTGATCCATTTCTTGGAAGCGGCACAACATCGCTTGCCGCAAAAAATCTAAGCAGGAACTCTATCGGCTATGAAATAAGTCTAACGCATATTCCTATTATTGAGGACAAATTAAAGATTTTACAACATGATATTTTTGGAGATGCAACCTGCGATTTCATTACACAAAAATTGATAGATGAAGATTTTAAAAAAGACATAGAATCTCTTCCGTACAAATTTACTGACCCGCACGAGCTAGATAAAAAGATCGATCCCCGAAAGTTAAAATTTGGATCGAAAATCGAAAACGGCGACAATGGTGAACGAACCGAACTCTTCAATGTCAAAGAGGTCATCAGTCCTGAGCTTCTCAAACTCAATAATGGATTAACGATCAGGCTCATTGGTGTATCCGAAGAACCATCACATCGAGAACAGGCTGTTAAATTTCTCAATTTGAAAACAAAAGGCCAAAGAGTGTTTCTGAAGTTCGACAAGGAGAAGCATGACGAAAACGGTAATCTTTTATCCTATGTATATCTTAAGAATAAAACATTTATAAATGCTCACCTCATCAAAAGCGGATGGGTTTTGGTGAACGTAGACCGACATTTCAGCCAGAAGGAAAAATTTCTGAGATTATTGAGGGAACAACATGGATAAAGAATGGATACTCGGATCAGAAGGGAGGAATTTGAAATTCAAGAGAGAAACTCTCCTGAATTATGGAATGAATCGTTGGGGCTTAAACAAAGCTCAATCCGTCGGAACTTATTAGAACGTGTGCCCCGGGAAATTTTGATGAGTGGGAGAATTACTACTTCAAGACCGCGCAACAAAAAAAGAAAGATGGCATTCGTATTACAAGGGATTTTATCACTGGATTGGGCCAAACTCTTTACATCAAATTATCCGAAGTTGTTCAGAATGAACTCGAATCAATTACAGAGGAAGAATGTATTGACTATGCCTACAATCTTGTTCTGAACAGAACATACGAAGGTTATCGCACTGAAATTGAGACAATCTACGGACAATTGCAATCCATTCTGCAACGGAAGATCGAACCTGCTCCCGACGAGTGGGATAGATCCTACGGAGTTGACTTCTTCATCAAAGTCTCTGATTCTTATATTGGCCTCCAGGTGAAGCCGATTTCCGCCGGCAAGTCACTCAACGATTACCAATGGATTGAAATGCACAAGGTTAACCATGCGAAGTTTCAAGCGAAGTTCGGTGGTAAGGTATTCTTCATTTTCTCGGTTAAGGGGGCGAATGATAAAAAGACAATTTACAACACAGAAGTCATCGAGGATATTTTAGCAGAAATCAAACGCTTGAGTTGACCAAGCAACACTTCCAACTCACTTGACAACGCCAATAACAGTACCCCTCCATTATAAGAAGCGCTACAATTATAGTCGCTCAATTCTGTCTATTATTTGATTGATATTTTGTTAGGTGTTGTTTTACAGAAAAGCATCCAAGACTTTAAAATTAAAACGAAGACTGAGTCAACCTAAAGAGGTGGAACAAATTCTTTCTATCACCATTACTTCCCAAACTTTTTCGGGTTCAACTGAAATCCATTTGTATAGCACTTCGAAATAATCGCTTTCTTGTTGTTGATGATTATCTCGGGCTCGACTTTCAGATGCGATTGCAATAATAATTTATACAGTGCTCCGTCGATAATTTGTGGGGAGAGGATTCCTTTGAAAAATGATTTGATGCCGGAGCGGGTATCGGCTATGACAGTCCGCATGTATAACTCTACCAGAAACTCACCTGTGGTTAATACTTGTGGATTTTTGAAAGACTTCTCCGTAATTCGAAGATACCGGGGAGTGAAATGATTTACAATGTAATCATCCTCATCGACGCAGGCTTCTACCACCAGCAATCTTTTTTTCAAATTACGCAAGGCTTTGTCCAACTCCGTCCTTTTTTTCCGTCGCAAATCCAATGCCAACCGCAATTGTTTCTTTGATAAGCCACTTTCTTCCAAACGTTCTAGGATTTCCATTTCGAAAGAATTTATCGTTCCGTTGCGGCGCAATTTTTTTGGTGAGATAGTAGGAGGCAAATAGATTCGTGCGATTTTGCGGCAAATATCTCTTGAAACTATCATCGGCGACCGGCCAAGCGCATGTATCTGAACAAATGAGTTTCTTATCGCGCGGGATTTCCATAACTCCTTCAACGCAATTTGAAAAGCGGCTTGTTTCGCAGCGGATATCTTTCGTTCAGCGCCGCCGAAAATAGCGCCTTGAAGCGAGGGAAATGCGATATTTTTTTGCGGTGTAATAAAACACCATTTAATGTCTTCGAGAAAAGTTTGAAGATCATCGTTCGATTCAATCGCGTGTTCGGGGGTTATTCGCCATCGTGCTTGGCGATGGTAATTTAATTCATCCGGTTTCATTTTACTATCAGTGGCTTTCTCTATTTAATCCATCGAGCGACAAGGCGGTCGTACCCTATCATCAGAATGGAAGACGCGAAGCCGATCCCGGCAACCGTCATCCACATCAATCGAGGTGAAATTGTTTCGCCGCGGAGAAATGTTTCGACCAACCATCCTCCTAACGGCCCTGCAACAAACGAACCGATCGCAATGGGCAAAAATGCAAATCCCATGAATGTTCCAAGCTGATCTTTTGGCGCGAGGTCGGCTACATATTCGTAAAACCTCGGTGCCTGAATGGCTTCGCCCAGAGCAAATAAAAACATCGCGATGATCGTGGCAGTGACAGTAGGAGCAATGGCAAGCACCAGCCAACAACTGCTTGCAATAAAAAATCCTACTACCATAGCCACGATCGGCTTTAATTTATGTGTCAATGCCGCAACAGGAACCGTAAGAAAAATTATCGACCATGCATCTACGGTCTCAAGGATTTCGAATTGTTTGAACTTCAAAACTTCGGTGATGTAAAACGGCAAGGAATAGAAAATTTGCCAGAACATAATCCAGAAGCCGGAAAAAATAACAAGAAATGAAACGAATTTTATATTGCGAAATACTAAAAGCATATCACGCATAACTTTTGCCAGTGGAGTCGGATTCGTCGTTTCACCATCGGTTATCGGTTCCTTATAAAAGAAGAGCGTACCCAGAATCAATAAAAATGTTGTGAACGACGACATAATTAAGACATATTCAATTCCAAGATTTGTCCGGACTTGCAATGCTATAATTGGCCCAAGAGCTCCTCCGATGTTTACAAGTGTGTAATAGATTGAGTAACCTAGAGATTTCGTCGAAGACGTTGTCGTACGGGCGACGGTTCCAACGATAGAGGGCTTTATTAATGAACCACCGATTGCGGTCAATAACAAGACTGCCACAAGGTAAGTTGTTTTTCCGACGGCGGCAGTGATGGCGGCACCGAATGAAAGCCCGGCAAGTCCAACCAAAAAATATCCGACACAGAAAATAGTGAAACATGCGAGAAGAGATCGTTTAAAACCATACCGATCGACAAACGTTCCGGCAACAATTGGAAGTGAATAGAGGACTCCGGAAAATAATCCGGCAAGTTCGCCGGCAACTGCAGGTCCGAGTTCAAGTTTGTTCGCAAGATAGACTGTGAGAACGGCCTTTGATCCGTAAAAAGCTAAACGTTCAAAAAGTTCGAGCGTGTTCGCAACCCAGAAAGTTTGTTGGAACCCTGTTTTTAATTCATGTAAACGTTCTCTGAGATTCAATTGACCTCCGTTAATAAATTTCGGATTGCGCCCGCCTGCCATGAAGGGCTTTGTGAGGCGGGCAGGGAATTCGGAGTCTGGATTATTTTTGATTCAGAAGGATCCATTTTTATAAATAATTTATTCTAGATCGTTTTTATATAGTTCAAAAATCTCTAATGCAGTGTAGTCGCAATCAAAAGTGTAGCCACGAATTTCTTCTTAGATAATAATTTATAACAATTTGTGAAATTTGTGGCTGATATTTTTTTACTTCGTTTTCACAGATTTAATTCCTTAAATCCCTAATCCGTTCCGAAGGAATCCCTTCGGGAAAATCCGCAATCATAAGAGTATCAAATTCTCCTGCATTTCACCTGCTACTTCTACTTCGCCTTCGTGTGTGATGAATACATCGATCTCCGATCTAACTGCCATTTCTCCGTCGAGATATATTCCCGGCTCGATTGAGAAGCATATTCCTGGAATGAGTTGGCGTTCTTCCTTCGTTTCGAGATTATCGATGTGCACTCCATTTCCGTGCACTTCTTCGCCGATCGAATGTCCGGTTCGGTGAACGAAGTATTCTCCATAACCTGCGTCTTTTACAATTTGCCTGCACGCGTCGTCGACCTCCCAGCCGAAACATGGCTCACCTTTTTCGAATTTGTTTCGGATGAATTGAACCGCTTTATTCCTCGCCTTCACGACTGTATTCCATATCTCAACGTACTTCGCCGGAGGATTTCCACCGATGAATCCACACCATGTGATATCATAATAGATCGATTTTGGTTTGTCGAGTTTAGCCCAGAGATCGATGAGAACGCAGTCTCCTTTTTTGAACGCGCGCGCATTTTCTTTTGTCGGTTCGAAATGCGGATTCGCAGGATGGTCGTTCACACCGACTATCGGCATGTCGTGTGTAATTAATCCGTCGGATTTGAATCGTTCTAAAATATAATTTGCCAGATCGAATTCCGTCAATCCTGAACCGGAATGAATTGTTTTTCGGATTTCTTCAAAAGCATCATTTTTTATTTGATGAATGCGCCGTCCTGCTTCGACATGAGATTGATATCCTTCCTCGTCGATCACGGCTTCGAAGATTTGCACAAGATCGGCCGAAGAAATTATCTCATGACCAAAACTTCTGATCAACTCAATTGTTCCTCCATCCACAAGCGAGATGTATGGGATGTTATTCATCGGTGAATATTGCATTGCGATTTTTTTTGGGGGAGCGCCAAGGATTTCTTTCAAGAACGCGTGCTGTTGTTCCCATGGAAGATAGACTAATTTTTTCCCGGGCAATGAATCGAGTTTAGTTCGTTCGACCGAATGAACAAGCCGGGTCGGTTCATCGTTCGCGGGGATGAAGTAGAACCAGCGGCGTGTTGCGAGTCCGGTTTCGGCTAATCCGAGAATTCTATAAGCGAGAGGATCTCGGTTGTGAAAATCATAGAACAGCCAGCCGTCGTATCCACGTGCTCGCAGCGCTTGTTGTATCGTCTCAATTTTCATTGAAAGACGGACCTCCTTGATAGAGTTTTGTATGGTTGAATATACAGAGCATTGCGAGTAAAATCAAAATTCAATTGGTGGAGGGGTATGGCGGCGTTCGCTTTCAGAAATGGTTTATGGTGTTGAGAGACAACCAGGTCAGCTTCTGCCTCAAATCATTCTCGAACAGAACTATCCCAATCCATTTAATCCAACTACAAAAATTGGGTTCGACGTTCCGGAAAATTTGAATGTCACACTTTCGATCTACAACATTCTTGGACAGGAAATTGAAAGGCTCGCAGAATGGACTTACAAGCAGGGAACATACGAGCTGACATGGGATGCATCGAGAGTTCCGAGTGGTGTGTACTTTGCGCGATTGTACTCGGGAAATATTTTACTGACGAAGAAAATGATAGTGGTGAGATAATAGGTCTAGAGTTTCAGGTTCAAAGTTCGACACTCTATTTTCTATTTGGTCCAGCATTTTAAATTCAGAATGCTGAATTTTAAACATTGAACCCTGAATTTTGAACCCTGAACCTCTTAACCTTAACCTTGACCTTGACCTTAACCTTAATCTTTCATACTATGCACTTATGAATATCCAACTGCCTTACGGTCGCGGATTTATTTCATGCGTTCTGCCGAGCGACAAGCATGTCGAGGTGCTTCGTCCAGCCGTACTTATTTCGCCGCGGTGTGTCGAAGATATTCTAGCCAATTCTCTTGCGAATCCAATCAATTCAGTCCCATTTTTGGAATTTATTAAACGCGGTGCACCGATAACGATAATAGTTCCGGATAAAACAAGAAGATCGGGAGTATCTCACATTCTTCCGTTTCTCTTAAAGATTCTTCATTCCGAGGGTTATCAGAAGAAAGACATCAGAATTCTTTTTGCAAATGGAACTCATGGTCCACAGACGGAAGAAGAAAAATGTTCGATTCTAGGGAATGAAATATTTAATTCATATCAGATTTTTGAAAACGATCCACACTCAACCGAGAATTTCGTCGACGTCGGATTGACAGCGGCGGGGACAGAAGTAAGTATTCATCGGCTTGTCGTTGAATCCAAAACCGTGATTTCAATGGGAGCTATCAGTCATCATTATTTTGCCGGCTTTGGCGGCGGCGCAAAATTGTTGGTGCCGGGTGTTTGTTCGTATAAGACGGTGCTTCAAAATCATAATCTCACAATTACCGAAGATGGCGATTTCCATCCTGGGTGCCGTGAAGGTACACTCGATGGAAATCCGGTTTATTGCGATATTGTGGAAGCGTACAAGCTGTGTCCACCGATGTTCTACTTCGGAATTTTACTCGATGCTGATGGGGCGATAAATGAAATTGTTTGTGGTGAGTCGATTGCGGCGCATCGTAAAGGAGCTGAAATAGCAGATTCGATGTTCCGAATTCCCATCACACATAGATCGGATGTTGTCATTGCCGGCGCCGGAGGATATCCACGCGATATCACCATGATTCAATCCCACAAAACTATTCAACACGTTATCGAGGCAGTAAGGCCGGAAGGAACAATCATTTGTTGTGCGGAATGCCACGACGGGATGGGTTCCCCGACTTTTTTGGAATGGTTCTCGTATCGGACAATTTCCGACATGAAGACTGCTCTACAATCACACTACACTCTAAACGGTCACACTGCGCTTTCTTTAAAAAAGAAATCTGAGGCAGTCCGGATATTTTTCGTGTCTGAACTATCCCCGGATAATGTCAGGAAAATGGGGATGATTCCTGCGAATTCATTAGAAGAAGCCGTGCAACTTGCTTTTGTTGAAAAAACATACCATACTATATTAATAATCGAAAATGGAGCCGCATATCTCCCAACGCTTCAAAACACTGTGGGAGTGTGCTAAAACATATCACGCAAGAAGATAATTATGTCAATTGAGGAAATCATCGAACATGTTCGACGCAACGTATTATTTACGGGTGTTGATGAACATGTTGTCAAGTCAATAGCTCCGGCAATCACCGAGGTCTCTTTTCAAAAAGATGAAGTTATTTTTGTGGATGCCAGTCTGGGTGATGGGCTGTATCTGCTTGAAACCGGAAAGGTGAAACTTTCAAAAAGATCGGAAACCAACTATGAAATAATTCTCGGCATTTTGCACCCGAACGATTTTTTTGGAGAGATGCAATTGATTGATGGTATACCGCGTTCCGCGGATGCGATTGCAATGGAACCATCCACAGTCGGCATTATGAACCGGGAAACGTTTCTCAAACTTCTCACTGACGAGCCGATCTTTGCTTCAAACATACTTCGTGCAATGTCGTCGCGATTACGCGCCGTAGATGATACACTGGTTTCAGAACTCGAACGGTATCAAACTCAAGCTAACCGAGAAGTTAAACGGCTCCAACTTCTTATGGACGTAACAAAAAATGTTAATTCGACACTCGATCTGGATAAGCTGCTCGGTGTGATACTCGACAATGCGACACGTTCAATCGAAGCCGATCGGGGTACTTTGTATCTCGTCGATGAACTAAAAGGCGAGCTGTGGTCCAAGGTTGCGCAGGGAACAGATATGGTCGAAATCCGTTTGCCGATTGGCAAGGGCCTGGCAGGTGTGGCGGCAAAGACCGGTGAGGTGATTAACATTTCGGATGCATATTCAGACAGTCGTTTCAATGCAGATATTGACAAAAAAACCGGATATCGAACCAACAATATTCTTACGATGCCGATGAAGAATCGTGAGGGAAAAATTATCGGCGTTTTTCAACTATTGAACAAAAAAGGAGGGCCGTTCACAGTCGAAGACGTGGCATTCCTCGAATCGTTTTCAATAGGAGCCGCGATAGCGATTGAGAATGCGCGTCTTGCGCAGGAGATGGTCCAATCTGAACGTCTTTCATCCGTCGGGCGAATGGCTAATGCCATCATACACGATATCAAAAACCCGATGAATACGATCCGTGTGTACGCGCAAGTGATGAAGAAAAAATCGGGTAATGAAGAAGCGGTGAAACTTGCCGACGAAATGATCCGCCAGGTCGACCGTCTTGTGAATATGCTGCAGGAAATTCTCGATTTCTCCCGCGGCATCAGTGCCACACAGTTTGCCGAAGTAAATCTTGGTGAATCTATAGACGCGATTCTTGTTTTCATAGAACGGGATCTTACAAAGCACAACATCGTTCTTGCAAAAGATTTACAATACACAGGTCCTTGTGTGATCGATGCAGATAAAATGACACGGGTGTTTTATAATATTGCGTCGAATGCACGTGACGCAATGCCAAACGGCGGCACGCTGACTATTTCTACAAAAAAGATAAACGAACACATTCAGGTTGTTTTCCGAGATACAGGAATCGGCATGCCCGAAGAGGTGAAGAAACGAATATTCGAACCGTTCGTGACCTACGGTAAAAAACATGGAACCGGACTCGGTATGTCAATCGTCAAACGAGTCGTCGACGATCATCACGGAACGATCGAAATCGACAGCGAACCGGGAAATGGAACTGAGACAAGAATCACGATTCCACTGAAACAATAAAAAAGAAAATTCCACGATGGCCCCGCTGTTCGAACGATGAGCATGCGGGGTTTTTTTATCTTGAAGAATGAAGAGAGTTGATTGTGGAATAATTTAGAAAAATACAAGATTACCGCAGATTAACAGCGAGCTTGAAAATGTCTCGAAAAATTTGCTTATTTATTATACTTTTTGGAAAAAGAATACAATGAGAAAAGCGACCGTTACAAGGAAAACTAAAGAAACGGACATCGTCGTTACTCTTGAAATCGATGGCCGGGGGAAATACACAAACAATACCGGCGTCGGATTTCTGGATCATATGCTGGATCTCTTTGCACGACATGGAAATTTTAATTTAGACGTGAAGTGTAAGGGCGACATCAATGTTGACGATCATCATTCTGTCGAAGACATAGCCATTGTGATGGGACAGGCTTTCAATAAAGCTCTTGGTGATCGCTCAGGAATAAGCCGGTACGGCTCGGCTCTAATTCCGATGGATGAAGCATTAGCTCGATGCGTCATCGATTTGAGCGGACGTTCGTTCCTCTTTTTTGATGCTGAATTTCGCCGCGCAAAGATAGGCGATTTTGCAACTGAAATGGTTCGGCATTTCTTTCTTTCGTTTGCTGAAAATATAAAAGCAAATATCCATCTGGAAATTTTGCATGGATCCAATACACATCATTGCATCGAGGCTATCTTCAAGGCCTTCTCGCGTGCGCTCGCAGATTCATGTGCCGTGGATTCGCGCGTAAAAGGTGTGCTCTCCACTAAAGGGCGATTATAATCTCACATGATTGGCATCATTGATTATAAAATGAATAATCTGCGTTCGGTGCAGAAAGCATTCGAGTCGCAGGGGTTTGAAGCTGTCGTCTCCAGCGATCCGGCAGAGTTGCGTAAAGCGGAAAAGTTGATTTTGCCCGGTGTCGGTGCATTCGGAAAGTCGATGGAAACGATTCGAGCCGCAGGGTTTGACTCGATAATACTCGATCACGTGGCGGCAGGAAAACCTTTGCTCGGGATTTGTCTTGGGATGCAATTATTATTTTCTGAAAGTGAAGAATTGGGCCATTTCAAAGGCCTCAACATACTTCAAGGCAGGATAATTCGTTTTTCAAATAAATTAAAGGTTCCTCAAATCGGATGGAATCAAATTGATCAAAAACGGGAATCGTGTTTGTTGCAAGGCATCAAAGATAACGCGTTTGTTTATTTTGTACATTCGTACTACGTTGCGACAAGCGATGATGTTGTGATTGCAACAACATCATACGGATTAGACTACGCGTCAATTGTTCAGAAGGGAAATGTTTTTGGCCTTCAATTCCATCCTGAAAAAAGTCAATCTATTGGACTGGCTATACTCCGTAATTTTGCAACACTGTAAAGGATGTAAACATTATGATGTTGGTTTTACCGGCGATCGATTTGCGTGATGGAAAATGTGTACGGCTGGTTCAAGGTTTAGCTGGTACCGAAAAAATTTATTGTAACGATCCGGTTAAGATGGCTATTCTGTGGAGAGGTGAAAATTTCAAAACGCTGCATGTTGTCGATCTCGACGGTGCGTTTGGCGGCGTCATGAAAAATCTAGAAGTTATTCGTTCCATGGTCGAAGCAGTCGATATTCCAATACAGGTCGGCGGCGGCATTCGAACCATGGAACAATGTGAAAAACTATTCGAGATCGGTGTTGCCCGTATAATTCTTGGCACGATTGCAATCGAACAGCCTGAAGTATTGCAGGAGATTGTAAAAAGATTTTCTTCGAGAAAAATCGCTGTTGGAATCGATGCAAAAAATGGTATCGTTCAAACAAAAGGCTGGCAGGAAAATTCAGGAGTCACCGCAGTTTCACTTGCATTGAATATGAAACAAATTGGAATTCAACGAATTGTGTACACAGATATTTCCCGTGACGGCATGATGACAGGGCCAAATATTAACGCGACAAGAGAAATGGCTGAAAAAACCGGACTTCGTATCACGGCTTCCGGTGGCGTGTCGGGTTATCAAGATCTGAAAAAATTAAGTGAACTCGAAAAATACGGCGTCGACTCGGTCATCGTCGGAAAAGCGTTGTATGAAAATAAATTTCCATGCCAGGCGCTCTGGCGCGATGTTGAAAAAGATTTGTCGGACTTAGGGCCGACACGCAGGATGTAAATGATTGCAAAACGAATCATACCATGCCTGGACGTAGACAACGGACGAGTTGTTAAAGGAGTAAACTTTATCAACTTGATCGATGCGGGCGATCCTGTGGAGCAAGCGCATTTTTACGACGAGCAAGGTGCCGATGAACTTGTTTTTCTCGACATCACAGCTTCATCCGACAATCGCGCCACAATGCTTGACGTAGTACGCCGGACTGCTGAAGAAGTTTTTATTCCGTTGACAGTCGGCGGAGGAATTCGAACCGTCGATGATATGCGCTTGATGCTCCAGAATGGCGCAGATAAAGTAAGCTTGAACACGGCTGCCGTTAAAAATCCGCGGCTTATATCCGATGGAGCCGAATCATTCGGCGTGCAATGTATGGTTGTTGCTATTGATGCCAAACGGTCGGCAGATAATTCTTCATGGGAAGTGTTCATTCATGGCGGACGAACGCAGACAGGAATCGACGTCATAGAGTGGGCGCGCAAAGTGGAATCGCTCGGCGCCGGCGAGTTGCTCGTTACAAGTATGGATCGCGATGGAACCAAAGATGGTTACGACGTCGAGCTTCTCAGCCGCATTGCCGGTGAAGTCAACGTACCTATAATTGCCAGCGGCGGAGCCGGTACTCTCGAACATTTATATCAAGGACTTACAACAGGAAAGGCTGATGCTGTTCTTGCGGCGTCGATTTTTCATTTTCAACAATTTACAATTCACCAGGCAAAAGAATATTTAAAATCACGAGGAGTTATAGTACGGGACTAAATTATGGAACTACTGGAAGAAGTGAAATTTGATTCACAAGGATTGGTACCTGCCATTGCACAAGATGCCGACACGAATGAAATTCTGATGGTTGCGTGGATGAACCGGGAAAGTCTGGAATTAACTTTGAAAACGAACAAGGCTGTCTATTGGAGCCGTTCGCGGAAAAAATTATGGATGAAAGGAGAAGAATCGGGAAATGTGCAGGAAGTAAAACACATCTTCATCGATTGCGACGCTGACGTCATTCTCATGAAAGTAAACCAAATTGGCGGCGCTGCATGCCATACAGGTCATCGATCTTGTTTCTATCGCGAAGTTCTTGATGATGGAGTACGATTGCAGGAATTTGGAAAAATTTTATTCGATCCGTCCACAGTATATAAAAAATAGTCAGAAAAAGGAGTTAGTGATATGCCTTCAATTGCCGTCATGATGGGGAGTAAGTCAGATGAAGAGGTGATGAAAGCGTGTACCGAATATTTGAACCATTTTGAAGTTTCGTTCGAAGTAAAAATTCTTTCGGCGCATCGTCAACCGGATGAAACGGCACAGTACGTGCGAACTGCCGAAGCGAATGGCATAAAAGTCATTATCGCCGCGGCAGGAATGTCGGCCCATCTTCCCGGTTTCGTTGCAGCGATCACGACATTGCCGGTGATCGGAATTCCGCTTGCTGCATCGGAATTGAATGGGGTCGATTCCCTCTACTCCATTGTTCAGATGCCTGCAGGAATCCCGGTCGCAACAGTTGCAATCGGAAAAATCGGAGCTCGCAATGCAGCGGTTCTTGCCGCAGAAATTCTGGCGCTGAACGATTCAGACCTTAAAAAAAGGTTGATTGAATTTAGAAAGAACGGTTCAAAATTATAATTTCAATATGAAATTTCTTGTTATTGCACATGGATCGTTCGACGTTTTTCACGATGAAGTAAGCGGTGAACAGCGTTTGCCCGGTGGCCCTCTGCTTGGTTTAGCAGTGATGGCGCAGACATCTCCAAATGATTCGATCATTCCCATGATGACCATAGGGAAGAGCGACATCGATGAGGCGGTGAAATTCTGCGGCGAATTTTTAAATATCGTTACCGATGAATTTATCGTCACTAAAGAACCCACGCATACGGTGCATTATTACCAGAAAGCAGGTGGGCGACAGGTGCAGTGCACTCCGTCAATCGGGGCGCCTATTCAATTTCGCCAAATCAAATCTCATCTTTCGCAGGCAGACGGCATACTCATCTCGATGAATTCGGGAAACGACATCACTCTCGAAACTCTTGATGAGATTAGAATTGAAAATCGGAATAGACCTGTGTCCATTCACCTCGATGTACATAATCTCGTACTCGGGCCGGATGACGGAAAAGGCAGAAGATATCGGAATATTCCGACATGGAGACGATGGTTATTTCAATGTACGACGGTGCAACTGAATGAAGTGGAAGCGGCAGCAATCACACCTGATCATATGACGGAGGAACATTTTGTTCAGCATGCTCTCTCGCTTGGCCTGAATGGCTTGATCATCACGCGGGATGAAGGTGGAGTGAGTGTTTCCCATCAGGAACATAAAAAAATAGAGACGCGAAATATTCCTGCAAACCCGAATGAAAAACCCGTACGATCTGTCGGATGTGGAGATTTTTTTGCGGCAGCTTTTTTGCCTTGCTACGTCAGGACAAACAACATTTTTTCGGCGGTAGAATTTGCTTCGATGGTTGCCGGTTGGTGCACACAGTGCAGGATGCCGGAAGATTTTTTAATCGTTAATAAAAAGTTGAAGGAGCTTTCGTTACAATGATCATTATGAAGTTTGGCGGCACTTCTGTAGAAAACGGTGCCATGATGAAACAGGTCAAAGAAATAGTTCGGGCGGAAGTACATCGAACGCCGGTTGTCGTTCTTTCGGCAATATCGGGGGCGACGAATCAATTGATCCAATGTGCGCAGTATGCTGTTGAAGGTAAATTGGATAAAGCGAATGAAATTCTTAATCGCCTGAGTGACCGTCATCATGAGATCGTCGGCGATATTTGTACGTCGTCCGAGATAGCCGAACAACTTCGCAGTCATATCAATGCAGTTATTGATGAGTTGGTAGCATTGAGTAAAAGTCTATCTGTCTTTGGCGATCTATCGGCTCGTTCGCTCGATACATTCGCAGCAGCGGGCGAAAGGATGTCTTCAAAAATTCTTGCACTTTACTTAAATGAATCCGGCATTCCTGCGGAATTGGTTGATGCGCGATTATTCATGGTGACGAATGAACATTACACGAAAGCCTTGCCGCTTCATGATGCAATCCGGCGATTGACGCCCGAACGCATCCTGCCGTTTACTGAGAAAGGGAAGATCGTCGTAACGCAAGGATTTATCGGCGTGACGATGAGCGGTATTACGACTACACTCGGACGCGGTGGATCCGACTATTCCGCTGCAATTATAGGAGCGGCATTGGATGCGGAAGAAATTCAAATCTGGACCGACGTCGATGGCGTTATGACTGCCGACCCGCGGATCGTACCCACAGCGATGAAGCTTGATATAATGTCATTCCAAGAAGCTTCAGAGTTAGCTTTTTTTGGGGCCAAGGTATTGCATCCAAGCACGATTCAACCGGCTGTGGAAAAAAGTATTCCGGTAATTGTTTTGAATGCTAAACGTCCGTCATCCACCGGCACGCGTATTGTTGGCGAAGCGCCGAGAACAAATGCACCTGTTAAGGCCATCGCATGTAAAAAAGGAATTACAATTGTCAGCATCCAATCGTCGCGAATGTTGATGGCTTACGGATTTCTGGAATCGATTTTCAATATTTTTAATCGTTATAAAACATCGGTGGATGTTGTCAGCACATCGGAAGTCAGCGTTTCGTTAACGGTCGATGATGAAGAATATCTCGATTATATCATTCAGGAGTTGAAAAATTTTGCCGAAGTTACTATCTATAGAAATAAAGGCATCATCTGCATCATCGGAGAGCAGATGCGTTCAACTGCGGGAGTTTCATGCCGCGTATTCCATGCGCTGCGAAACATCAACATTATTTTGATATCACAAGGTGCGTCGGAAATTAATATGAGTATTGTAATCGACGAAGAACACATTGATAAGGCGGTTCGGTGTTTGCATGATGAGTTTTTTGCCGGAATAAAAGAACAAGGAGGGAACGCGTGAAAATTGCGATTGTCGGTTACGGAAAAATGGGGAAAGAAATCGAGCGTTTTGCTCTCGAACGTGGTCACACCATATCTGCGAAGATTGATATCGGCGATGCGATTACCGCTCAAACTTTAAACGGCGCTAGTTGTGCTATTGAGTTTAGTATTCCCAAAGCGGTGGTGGAGAATATTACTGCACTCGCTCGATCCGGATGCAATGTAGTTGTTGGAACAACTGGCTGGTACGAACAATTGAATCAAGTTCGCGCAATTGTTCAGGAGCGCAATATCGGGCTTCTGTATTCTCCAAATTTTTCCATTGGTGTGAATTTCTTCTTCCACATCGTCAGGACAGCGGCGAAATTATTTAATGTAGTTGATGGATACGATGTCTCAGTGCACGAATTGCATCATAAGATGAAGATTGACAGTCCGAGCGGCACCGCCCTCAAAATTGCACAATTAATTCTCGATGAATTCAAACAAAAAAAAGAGATCCAAACCGAAACATCTCATGGTACAATCCGGCCGGAGCAATTGCATGTATCGTCGACGCGAGTTGGGTCTGTGATTGGAAAACACGAAGTTCTTTTTGACTCTGCTCTCGATTCCATTGAGATCACGCATACGGTTAAACAACGCTCAGCTCTTGCATCTGGAGCAATCCTGGCGGCCGAATGGCTCGATTCGAAAAAGGGGATTTACACTTTTGATGATGTGTTGCAGACACTTACATCACATTGACATTATTTCATAATACTCGAGGATAATCATGGCGCGAAAAAAAAGATTTCAAGGAACAGGTACCGCACTAGTGACTCCATTCGCAAAGGACGGATCGCTGGATGAAACAGCGTTGAGACGACTTGTGGATTGTCAGATCAAAGGAGGAGTCGAGGCTCTTATTCCGGTCGGAACTACGGGCGAAAGCCCGACGCTGAGCGATAAAGAAAAACGCCGTGTCTTCGATATTGTTATAGAGCAAGCAAAAGGAAAGGCGGTCGTTATAGCGGGGACTGGAATTAACAGCACATCGGAAACGATAGACATGACCCGTCAAGCAAAAGCCGCCGGTGCGGATATGGTGCTTATTGTTGGTCCATATTATAACAAACCATCACAGGAAGGTTATTTCCAACATTACCGGGCGATTGCAGACGCGGTGGATATTCCATTTATAATTTATAATGTTCCCGGTCGAACGGGTGGAAATATCGAGGCCCCGACAATTCTTAGAATTGCGGAGGAGATTCCGACAGCCGCAGGTGTGAAAGAAGCTTCCGCGAATATGGCTCAAATAATGGAAATTGCAAAAAACAAACCTGAGCGATTCTCATTATTGTCGGGCGACGACTATCTTGCATATCCAATGATCGCGTTGGGCGGCGACGGCATTATTTCGGTTGTTTCGAATCAAGTCCCAAAATTATTTTCGACAATGGTTCGCTTGGCGTTAAAGGGAAATTTCAAGAAAGCGCTCGAGATTCACAACAAACTATTGCCGTTGATGCAATATAATTTTGTAGAAGCGAATCCGATTCCGGTAAAATCATCGATGGCAATGGTGGGATTGATGGAAGATGTTTTTCGGCTTCCGCTTGTTCCGTTGAATCAAAAGTATCGGGAAAAGATGAAGGTATTATTAAAAGAATTGAAACTCATGAAGGAATAACGAATGACACTGCAGGAGCGGATTGAAAAATTCTATTCGACGCCTCTTGAAGAGCTCGATCGAGCCGAAGCTCGAAAAGCTTTTAACGAATTAAAATTCTTCTTGAACAGCGACGAACTGCGCGCAGCCGAGAAGCATAGGAACAATTGGAAAGTAAACAACTGGGTGAAACAAGGCATCCTTCTCGGATTTCGTTTAGGCGAACTGGTTGATGTTTCCATCAATACCGCTTTCAGGTATTTTGATAAGGATACATATTCTTTGAAAAAAATTTCGCTTGACCAGCATGTACTCATTGCTCCCGGAGGTTCTTCGGTATGCGACGGTTCATATATAGGACCAAATGTTGTGATCATGCCTCCTTCGTACATTAGTGCCGGTGCTTATGTTGATGAAGGAACGATGGTCGATTCGCACGCTCTTGTCGGCTCATGTGCGCAAGTCGGAAAGCGAGTGCACATTAGTGCTGCAGCCCAAATCGGAGGGGTTTTGGAACCGGCCGGTGCAACGCCGGTTATCATCGAAGATGATGTGATGATCGGTGGTAATTGCGGTATCTACGAAGGGGCGATCATTAAACGCCGGGCGGTTCTTGGAAGTGGTGTGATACTCACGGGCTCGACTCCTGTCTACGATGTTGTAAAAGGTGTTGTGATTAAAAAAACAAACGAAACACCGTTGATCATTCCCGAGGACGCAGTTGTTGTCCAGGGATCGCGAGCATTATCTTCGCCGTTTGCCATTCAAAATCAATTATCAATTTATACTCCGATAATAATTAAATATCGCGACGAACGGACTGACACTGCGACGGTGCTGGAAGAGAGTTTGAGATAACATGAAACGCATTCTGATAACCGGCTGTCACGGATTGTTGGGTCAAAAACTGGTTGAAACATTTGCTCGTCAATCAGAATATACATTATTACTCGCGGATCTTGAGCCTGCTTCATTTTTCAAAGAGTCGCAGACAGAATACAAACAACTGGATATCACTTCTCGCACCGCTGTTAAGAATATATTCGAGGAGTTTCATCCGGATGCCGTTCTCAACGCCGCGGCATATACAGACGTCGATGGCTGTGAACGTGATAAAGAAAAAGCGTGGAAGGTGAACGTTGGAGGTGTTGAGAATCTTGCCGCTGCGGCGCACCTATCGAACACGCGGGTTGTTCATATTTCTACCGATTATATTTTTGACGGTCAACATGGTCCATATACAGAAGAGGATGTGCCAAATCCGATCGGTTACTATGGTAAAACCAAACTTGCGAGTGAGAATGCATTGCATGTCGGGGACGTACCGTATGTGATTTTACGGACAATGGTGCTCTACGGTGTTGCCCGAAACGTTCGTGCTAATTTTGTTCTCTGGGTTGCTGCTAATTTACATGAAGGAAAACCAATCAGAATCGTTGCCGATCAAATCGGAAATCCAACCTTGGTTGATGACCTCGCGTTTGCAGTGCTCAAATCAGTCGAATTGAATCGAAGCGGAGTGTACAATGTCGCCGGACCGGATTTGATGAGCCGGTTTGATTTTGCTCGCTGTATTGCTAAGGTGTTTGGCGGAGATGACAAACTAATAATACCAATTTCAACCGCAGACTTGCATCAACCAGCGCCACGGCCGCTAAAATCCGGATTTGTGACTTTAAAAGCCAGTACCGAGCTTGGTGTCAATGCTTCTCCTGTAATGCAGGGATTGCAATTAATGAAAAGGCAGATGCAATTGTATAATGCATTTACTCAGAAGTGAGAGATTGAATTTGAAAAGAAGTGTATGTGTTTTAAGCTTGTTTCTAATTTTTTTTGCCAGCTGCGGCCCTAAAGAAACATCAAAAATTAAAACTCCGTCGAAAGCGGAGTTGAAACCTGTTTCCACTGTGAAAATATTATCGTTGAATCTCAACGGTTGCAGAAATATTTCTTCCATCAGCGGACTTAAAAAACTGTCGGCTTTCATCAAAAATCAGGATGTAGATATTGTAGCATTGGAGGATATTTCACTCCCGATCACGACAGTCCGGCCGAACTACGTAAAAGAACTTTCAAAACTAATCGAATTTCAATTAGTTGTAGGCACGAATCGTTTGCCGCAATTAGGCGAACATGGCAATGCGATTTTAAGCCGGTTGCCGATTTTAAAATCTGAAAATGTGATGCTTCCTCCATTGAAGAGGAATAACGATCATGGAATTTTATTTGCCGCAATAGATCTAGGCGCGACGAAAATTATTATACTTTCGACACATCTCGATCAGGCAATCGGTGAAGAGGATGAAGTACGAATTGCAGATGCGTTTACAAATCTGGAAGAGGAATTTAAGGACTTTAAAATGTTTATCTGCGGCACATTTTATGATGATCAGGATAGCCCGCTTCTAAAGACTCTTCTTAATTCGTATACAAATGCCGCCGATATAGCATCATATCCGGCCGATCAACCGGCGCAAAATTGTTCATATATACTTTTCCCGGCTAGTTCGAATTTTATCATCAATGAGAAGTCGACATTCGATTCAGGAATCAGCACACACTTAGCTATTCTAGCGAAGCTGACATTTATGGCGCCAGCTCAAGAAAAGAAATGACTGAGAAATTATTTTGCCCGCGAATAAAACTCCGCTCTAAACAACACTCTACTATTTATTATTCATCAATCTTCAATCATCATTTTTTAGGCTCCCATACATCAATATATTTTTCATTGAGAATCAATTTTGCGATGTAGAGAATCTGGCCTTCATGAAACTCGCAATGAGTGATTGCTTTGTAAAAGGCCGACATCACCGTCACATCCGTATTTTGGATTTGTTTTGGTGAATGTAAAGAATCAGGCGACACTTGAGAAATGACTTGTTGAATTTGTTTGCCCAATTTGGAGAACTTTTCTCTGATGTCATCTTTCGTTGGGTGTTGAAAATCTTTAAACTCTTCCGGGCGGTTGCGATGGAATTCCACTTCACCAATTCCTGAACGGACCCACTGATTCAGATTTCCTATCAAATGTTGAAGAATAATGCCCACGCTGTTCGATTGCGATGACGGCCGAAACCATATTTGCTGATCGTCGAGTTGATCGACAGCCTTCAATGTTCGGTCAAATGCTTCCGCAAACCGATCGGCAGTCAAACGCAGGAATTCGATTTTAGTTTTCATACACTTTTCCTTATTTCTAAACATCTTCCATGTATTTTTTCTTGAATCTTCTTTAAATAAAGATACAACATCGAAAGTATTAATTCATCTTATATCTAAAGGATACGGTAAATACAATAATCACTTTTCATTTTATACGATATGCATCAAAAAACTGTTGGGAGTATTTTCGTGTGCCGATGTGTGGGGGAAAAACAATAGCGGTTACCGTCATTATTTTTTTCAGAGTTATCTACTTATTCTGAGAATGCCATTTGATAAAAATAGGATCGCATAACATCTGGTCCAGAGGGGCTGCCAAAAAGAAATGTCAGTGTATTTGTCAATATTGTTTTCTTTTTGGATAACCCCTCTTTGACCTTTTCTACTCTCACCTGAACAATTGCATTACGATATTGGGAGCCGCATTCGCCTGAGTCAACTGTGCTACAGCGGTTTGCTGTAGGATATTCAGTTTAGTCAGATCCATCTGCTCCTTCGCCATATCAGCATCGTCGATCTGACTTGCAGCTGCGTCCATGTTCGTCACTTGTATGCTCAGGTTGGATTGAGTGAATTGCAACCGATCAAGCAATGAACCAATTGTCTGCAACTGTGAAGAAACCCTATCGATCGCTGAATCGATACTGGCAAGAGTTGTCGAAGAGCCAATGTTTGCCGTACTGAGATTGTTGAGTCCAAGATCCGCCGAAGTAATCGTTGCAGTCAAACTGAATGTCAACGTGTCTGCAGAATCAGCACCAATCTGAAACGTCTTATTGGTAAAGTTGTTGTCGAGCAACTGCTGACCGTTGAACGTCGTCTGGCCAATGATTGAATCGATTTCATCGGCTAGATCTGCAACTTGCGTGTTGATAGCCTCCAATTCAGTTTCGCCTAGCGATCCGTTGGTTGCCTGCGTCACCTTTTCCTTCATAGAGACAAGAATGTCGCTGATATTCTGCAAACCGCCTTCTGCTGTCGATAAAACGCTTTGCGCGTCACCGACATTGTTCAACGCTTCTGCAATGCCTTTTGAACGCGCTTGCAGTTTTGTAGCAATGGTGAAGCCTGCCGGATCATCAGCTACTGAATTGATGCGCTTGCCGGATGCAAGAGCCAACTGGTGCGTACCCATCTGCTGGTCGATGTTCATCAATGCATTGTAGGCATTTAACGCCGCCACGTTGGTGTTTATCCGGAATCCTGAGCCCTGTGCCATAAATATCTCCTCGTGGATTATTTTAAATTAGCTATCTATAAAATTCTCAGATCCTTGTAAGCATCGGTATGTTGGTGGTTTTTTCCCACTCGATGCTTGTTTGTAAATGAAAATCAGCCTCGGATTTTTAAGGAGAGAGAAAATTTGAATTAATATCTCTCACCTTTACAAAACCAAAATTAATGTATTCCGAACTTTCTCGCGTTTATAAATAATTGGCCATCACTTTCACCAACTAGACTAGCTTGAAAGTTAATTACTATAAGTCGCCCACGAAAATCGTCGGCTATTAGAAACTTTCAAGTACGCTTGATCCGTTTATCGAAATACGACTACAAACGGCTTTATGTATTTGCAATGAATAACCCAAAAACTATGCCACTCGTAGCCTTATCATGCGGAATATCTATCAAAAAATAATGAATTAAAGGGATATCTAAGAAATGAAAATAAGCGAAGACAGTGGAGAGAATAATAATATTAGCCACAAAGAGAATAATAGGCATCGAAAAGAGAAAGTATGGGGGAAAAGGGTGGATATCAAATGCGTTATAGTACGGAGGATAGCTGTTGGAATCAGGAGAAGGAGATGAGGGAAAGATCGAGATTTAGGACGAGATTCAATATGCTGTTCAATTTGAAGAGATATAAGAGATCAAATTATTAAAAAATAGAATCCTTCCCGATTTTCTTCAATAATTTTTCTTAGAAGATCAGGCCAAAATGTTTCTTTGACTTATTGTATTTTATTTGCCCATCTCAAAAAATTTTTCTACCTTAAACATTGCTCAATTTCGAAATATATGTAGGAACGCTTCAACTTGAACATTTTGACAATAAAAAACCTTACGAAATCATTTCCTAATATTCTCGCGGTCGATAATATATCCTTTTCGTTGGGAAAAGGAGAAATTCTCGGACTGCTGGGACCAAACGGCGCTGGAAAAACTACAACTCTGCAAATGCTCTTAGGTGTCATGGAACCGACTGCCGGCGAGATATATTTCTTCGATAAAGACTTACAGAAGCACAGAGAGTATATCCTCAATCGGATAAACTTCTCGTCTACATACGTGAATCTCCCCTGGGTCTTGACTGTGCAGGAAAATCTCAACGTACTTTCGTACCTTTATCCGATCAAGGAGAGGAAAAAAAGGATCGCTGAAATTGTGGAGTTATTCGATCTCACAGAGTTGCTCCGCCAATCGATCGATTCACTGTCGGCGGGACAAATCACACGACTTAACCTTGCAAAAGCTTTTTTGAATCATCCCGAAGTATTATTGCTCGACGAACCGACCGCCTCACTGGATCCAGATGTTGCTCAATATGTTCGAACTTTCATACTGGACCAACGAAAGAGATGGGATATTTCGATTATCATGACATCACACAACATGTCAGAGGTCGAGGAAGTGTGTGATCGAGTCGTTTTTATAAATCAAGGAAAAATCATAGCAAATGATACTCCGAACAATCTTGCTCGAACAATTCGAATCTCTCACCTTACTCTTTTGGTGTTGAAGGATCGGGATAAATTGCTGAATTATTGCAAGAAAAAAAGATTATCATTCAGAATCGACGGAAAATACGCAATTATCGATATTCTCGAAAAACAGGTGGCCCGTTTTTTAGGCGAGCTTGCCTCTCGTGATATTGTGTACGATGAGATCAGTATAGAAAAACCGTCTCTCGAAGATTATTTTATATCAACAGTACAGAGAAAACCGGAATGAAGCTGCATCGTATCTACGCTATTGTTCTCAGGCATTTGTATAACTTCAAACACAGCTTTGATAAATACACCGAAATATTTTTATTCCCGGTAATCGATTTGATGTTGTGGGGGATGACAAGCGTCTATTTCCAAAAAACGTTGGCCGCTCAATCAGGATATGGTTCAGCTCAGTTTTTTGTTATCGCTATCGTTTCTGCAATCATCTTCTGGCTCATAACTCTAAGGATTAGTGCGGACGTTCCATTCGGATTATTGGATGATGTGTGGAGCAGGAATCTTATAAATATTTTCGGTTCTCCCTTAAAACTCTCGGAATGGATTTTTGCATCTATAATCGTCGGAATCATTAAAGCCTTTTCTGCTGCAAGCCTCGTCGCTATTCTGGCTTTCTTCTTGTACCAGGTAAATATATTACGATTCGGCATCTACCTTGTGCCTTTTGTATTTCTGCTCGTTCTTGCCGGCACATGGATTGCATTATTAATTTCTGCGCTGATAATGCGTTTTGGCATGCGCATTCAAGCGCTTGCATGGTCGTTTGGCATGATCCTTCTCCCGTTTTCGGCTATTTATTATCCGGTTTCAATTCTTCCTTCGTGGGCACAGTTAATTTCCCGTGCGCTTCCGATGACGTATATTTTCGAATCGGGGCGCTATGTTTTATCGACAGGCGGCATGAACTGGACGAATTTCTGGATCGGATTGGGACTCGATTGTTTGTACACCGTACTTGCCGGATTGTTTTTATTCCATGCCTTTAAGGTCAGGTTGCGAAATGGAATATTAAGATTGATGTTGTGATGGAAGAGAAATGCATACTGCCGGTTTATCGAATTGTTTATGCAACCCTCTTCTTGATTATGGTTTTTATTTCTTCTACTTTACTTTCAATATGAAACAATCTACTTCATATTCTATCCTCATGATCGGCGCGCTTGTGTGGTGCACGGGAATTATTCTTCCCGCTGTGTTGGAATCTTTCCACATCGATGCGTCGTTGATCTATATATTCTATGGTAAGATTTGCCATCAAATTGACGGGCGTTCTTTTCATATTGCCGGACATAAACTGGCGGTTTGCAGTCGTTGCACCGGATTGTATGGCGGATTCATGCTTGGCTTGGTGGCTTATCCATTTTTATATTCATTGCAATCATCTCGACAGACATCGCGGATTTGGTTGTTCATGGCTGCAGTGCCGATGTTTGTCGATGTAATGTTGAACACAAGCGGGTTGTATTCGAGCACTTTTTTAACGCGACTGATCACCGGTGGCGTTCTTGGTTTTACAATTGCATTTGTAGTTACTCCATTGTTTCTTGAAGCGCTATCTACAATCACACTTTTTCAAAGGAGAATCCATGCCGACAAAACCTGACAAATTTATTCCAGCTTTATACGGAGGGATCATTATCGCAGTTATCTCAGCAGTACCCGGTCTGAATCTTCTTTATTGTCTTTGTTGTGCAAATGTAATGATCGGTGGTCTCATGGCCGTCTATTTTTATAAAAATAATTTGCTGCCCGAAAATATGCCGCTAGATTCATCGGATAGCATTCAACTCGGATTGCTCGCCGGTGTTTTTGGCGCCGTCATCGGTTCGGTTCTTTCTTCGGTCATACAAATGATTTTGGGAAATGTTGCGGGTGAGATGATCAACAAATTCATAGACAGATTTGGAAATTTACCTCCGGAGTTCTATGACAAATTTCATTCAAAATTCGGAAGCCAATTTGAAGAAGGGCTGACCTTAGGAAGGTTTATTCTGAAGTTTGTCGGCGCACTGATTATCTATCCAATCTTCGGATTATTCGGAGGGCTAATCGGTTTTTCGATGTTCCGAAAGAAGCAACCGCCGATTTCCTATATGCCGCCGATGCCGCCAAGCATGCCGCCACCACAACCACCGGCGGATCAAAACTTTGGGATATGAGATTATTATGATGGTCTTAGAATAATGCATTAAAAATGAATCTCTAATTTCGATTGGAATCAGAAATAAAAAAAGGCACGAGAGTTACTCGTGCCTTACTTTTTGCTTATGATTGTTGTACTACTTCGGCAACCGGATTCTAAACGTCGTACCTTTCCCGATTTTGCTGTCTTTCACGAAAAGTTTTCCCTTATGATATTGTTCGATAATTCTTTTTGAAAGAGATAAGCCGAGTCCCCACCCTCGTTGTTTTGTGCTGAAACCGGGCCTGAAAATGCGCTTGCGGTATTTTAAATCTATTCCTTTACCCGTATCGGTTACGTCGATAATTACTTCCCGCTTCTTTTCGAATGCAGTAATGGTAATTGAACCGACACCATTCATGGCGTCCAAGGCGTTCTTCACGAGATTTTCGATAACCCATTCGAATAATTCTGCGTTGATACGGACGCTCACATCGTCGATGATGTTGAATGAGAGAGCAATGTTTTTTCCCATCTGGGGGATACGTTTTGAAAAATATCGGATCACTTTGTCGATTGTGAGGGAGATAGATTCTTCTTTCAACGCAGGTTTAGAACCGATTTTGGAAAATCTCGCCGCAACTTTGTTTAATCGGTTTATGTCGTTTTTCATCTCCTCTAAAGTTTCCAAAATTTTCGGAGTTTCGCCGGCATGGAGCTGCAGAAGTTCGATCCAACCCATGATGCTCGATAACGGCGTGCCGAGCTGATGAGCAGTTTCCTTCGCCATTCCAACCCAGATGTTGCTCTGCTCACTCCTTCTGATGAAATTGAATCCGATATATCCAACAATAATAAAAAGCGCTGCAATTACAAATTCAATGTACGGCAACCGCCGCAGATTCTTGACGAGTGGAGACTCGCCGTAATGAATATAATTCAACACTTTCGATTCTTTATATAAAACCTTGATCGGGGTATTTTCACGGTCAAATTGCGTAATGAGCTTTTGAATTTTCATTTTCACGCGCTCAGGGGATAGTGAGGAATCGATTTCGATATTCCGTGAGCTATTTTTCAATGGAAGAATAAGAGAATCGTCAGCGTCGGTCATCACCATTGGGAAATCGATCGATTGGATGATCTGGTCGAACACAAAGCTGTAATCGACTCCGTTTATCGGCGCGGAGGCAACGTATTCGAGTGAACGCGCATAAAGTTGGGCGACAGTTTTTTCTTTTGTCTGTAATTGTTCAACAAGGAGCTGTGTGTAAATCAGGATTGAAACAACTATTATAACTGCCGCAGTAAGAAGCGCGGTTTTGATAAGGATATTGCGCGAAGTCATTTTTCAACCCATAATCTGTTAAATGATTACGCGAACGGCGGAGTAATCACGATCGTTTGATCCCGGCGCGCACCGACGGAAACTATCGAGACTCGTGTTTGCATAAATCGGCCGAGTGAAGCGATGTATTCCTGGGCACGTACCGGTAGTTCTTCGAATTCGCGTACTTCAGAGAGAGACTGTTGCCATCCGGTGAAAGTTTCATACACCGGTGTGATTTTATTCAATGATTCAACATCTGATGGAAATGTTTTTACTCGCCGTCCATTGTATTCATACCCGACGCATACTTTAATTTCCTCGAACTCGTCGAGTACATCGAGTTTTGTGATGGCGATTTCGGTTATCCCATTAATCATGGCTGAATACCGGAGACTTACAGCATCGAACCAGCCGCATCTTCTTGGGCGTCCTGTTGTTGCTCCGAACTCATGTCCGATCTTTCTTATACGCTCGCCAGTTTCATCGAGCAGTTCGGTTGGAAACGGACCGTTACCAACACGGGTGGTGTACGCTTTCACGACACCGAGGATTGAAGTAATGCTTGTGGGTGGAATCCCGAGTCCTGTGCATGCGCCGCCGCTTGTCGGGTTTGACGATGTTACAAATGGATAAGTGCCGTGATCGACATCCAATAATGCACCCTGCGCGCCTTCGGCCAGAATCCCTTTTCCCTGCGCGATTGCATTGTTGAGATAAAATGCTGTATCTGTTATGTATGGGTCGATTTTTTTATCGAACTCGCTATACTCTTCGATTATGCTATCGACATCCATCTCTTCGGTTTCATAAATTTTTCGGAGAAGCTGGTTTTTTTCATCGATGTTCTTTTTTAATTTTTCTCTGAACGTATTTCGATCGAGCAGGTCGACAATCTTAATTCCAACGCGGGAAAATTTATCGATGTATGCCGGCCCGATTCCCCGTCCGGTTGTACCGATGCGAGCAGATCCCTGTCCTTGTTCATGGGCTTTGTCGAGCATCTTATGATAGGGCATAATGAGGTGAGCGTTATGACTTATGAAAAGCCGGCCGTCGATTTCAATTCCAAATCCTTTGATCATATCGATTTCTTCCATCAAAGCAACAGGATCGATGACCGTGCCATTGCCGATGACGCAGGCAACCTTCTCGTGAAATATTCCGGAAGGGATGAGGTGAAGCACATAGTTTTTATCACCGATGCAAACTGTGTGGCCCGCGTTTGCCCCGCCTTGATAACGTGCGACGATATCTATTTCTTCGCTCAGCAGGTCGATGATTTTTCCTTTTCCCTCATCGCCCCATTGTGCGCCTACGATTATTGAAACAGGCATGTTAATATCCTTGCAATAATTCATCCAAAAAAAATCCGATCGCCGGATACAGTGTCAGCGATCGGAAAAAAATCCGGGATTATACTCTCATAAGAAACTTTTTACGGCTTTTTCTACAGTATCAAAATGCTCGAACAGTGTGGTCAATTTTGTGACAGCAAGAAGGCTTAGAATCTTCGATGAAGCCGAGGCAAGTTTTAACTGTCCGCCGGCATTCTTGGTTGCGGTCAAGCCGCTGATCAGCATGCCGAGGCCGGAGCTATTCATCGCGTCGACTCCAGCGAGGTTCAAAATTATTTTTTTCTTTTCTTGATCAAGGAGAGCATGAATTTCTTCGTTCAACAACGTTGCGTCTGGTCCGCCCATTATATTCCCTTCGAGAGAAATGATGGTGACGGAACCTTGTTCGCTGATCGAGACTTTCATAAAATCTCCCTTTTAGGCTACCGAAGCAACTGTGCCTTTCGGAGCATTCTTTTTTCGTTCTTTATACAACGTCCAGTCAACAACAAGAGCGCTGGCAACATAGATCGAAGAGTAAGTACCCGTAACAACTCCAATGAGAAGTGTAAAAGCAAATCCCCGATTGACTTCACCGCCGAAGAAGAAGAGCATCAAAAGTACGAGGAATATCGTGCCGGAAGTGATGATCGTCCTGCTCAGGGTTTCATTTATACTTCGGTTGAATAATGTGATAAGTTCTTCCGTTTTGTGCAGTTTTTTATTTTCTCGAATACGATCGAAGATCACCACCGTGTCATTATTGGAAAAGGCAATGAGTGTCAAAAAAGCAGCGACCATTGTCTGGTTGATTTCGAGATTAAGATATGGACTTATCCCGCTCGTGATCGAAACGAGACCGAGAGTGAGGAAGAAGTCGTGGAATAAAGCCGCAACCGCTCCTGCTCCAAACATGAATTGGAAACGAATCCCGAGATACAGAAGAATCACTACGAGCGACGCGAGGATTGATTTTACAGCGTCGAGGCGCAATTCCCCGCCAATTTTTGGACCGATTTTATCTTCTTTTTGAATTGTGAAGTTAACGGCTGAAAAACGATTTCGGAGTGCGTTTTGTATTTCAAGGGAAACGGATTGCCCTGGGCCCTGTTTCGGTGTTCGGATGAGTATATCGTTTAAACCGCCGAAGTTTTTAATTTCGCTGTCGCCAAAACCGATTCCGTTAAGGGCGCTACGAACCTCGCCGATGTCAATCGGTTGAGTGAAGTGGACGATTAACTCTGTTCCACCGAGGAAGTCAATTCCATAATTCAAACCACGAACAAAAAGTGAAATCAGTCCGAGTGTGATGATTGTTGCAGAGATTGAATACCAAATGTATCGTTTGCCGATAAAATCGATATTTGTTTTTTTGAAAACATGCATACGAAAGCTCCTGAATTACAAAACGATTAACCGAAATTGATCGACCGCACACCGCGCTCGGTCATGATATTAAAGATAACGCGTGTGATAATCAAAGCCGAGAAAAGACTCGATGCAATACCGATCATCAGTGTAAGCGCAAAACCCTGGACAGGACCTGTGCCAAATTGGTACATAATGACCCCGATAAGGAACGTTGTAATGTTCGAATCGAGAATTGCTGAGAGCGCGCGGTTATATCCCGCATCGATTGCAGCAATAAGTGTTTTTCCTCCTTTTGTTTCTTCACGAATGCGTTCATAAATAAGAACGTTTGCATCTACCGAAGTCGCAAATGTTAATATGATGCCTGCGATTCCGGGCAGCGTAAGTGTTGACTGGAATCCTGCCAGCACTCCGAGAATAAACAGGATATTGAAAGCAAGCGCGACATCCGCTACAATTCCGCCCGTCATGTAATAGACAATCATAAACAACGCGGTAAAAATAAATGCCATGAGTGTAGAGTTGACGCCGGCCCGAATGGAATCTTCACCAAGTGATGGTCCAACGCTTCTTGATTCGATAATATCGACAGGTGCCGGAAGGGCGCCTGCTCGAAGAACGATTTCCAACAACCGGGCTTCATCCACATTTTCAATTCCGGTGATTGAAGATCTTCCTCCGGTTATTTTGTTGATTACACGAGGCGCTGAGTATACCACGCTGTCCATCACGATTGCAATTCGTTTGTTGACATTTGCGCCTGTGATGCGAGCCCACTCGTGCGCGCCTTCACCATTCATTTCAAGAGATACTTCGGGTTGGTTATCCTGTGTTCCGATTTGCATGCGTGCATCCGTGATCACACTTCCCGTAAGTTCCGCTGCTGCTTTTAAGATAAAGAGTTCGAAATACTTTACACCTTTAGTATCCGTGAACAGAGATTTGGCCGACCACTGGAACGACACATCGTTCGGCAGGATTCGCTTCACATCGTCACGAGCTAGGATTCGTTTGACTTTTGCTTTGTTATCTTCGGCAACATACGCCGTCCCCGATCCGCCCGATGGATTTGGTCTCGCAAGGAAGAGGAATGGATGCGATCGGATGGTTGTGTCCATTGCCACTCGCGTCGAAGCATCCGTGGTCTCGAGGATTGTTTTGATTAGAGCCGTGTCGGAACGTAAAAGATTGTCTACATTCTCCATAATCTTGTGGCATATTTCCGAATCTTTCAGAAGTTTGAATTCGAGGAGTGCAGTTCCCTGAAGCAGTTGCTGGACTTCCTTTTCATTTGAAACGCCGGGCAACTCGACGATAATCCGTGTATTTCCTTGTTTCTGGATAGTCGGTTCGGATACACCGTATTGGTCAACACGATTGTGGACAACTTCCATCGCGCGATCAATTGCTTTTTCCGATTCTGTTTTTAATTGTTTTAAAATATCGACATCCGATTCCCTTATACTCTTGCCATAGTACCGGCTGAGCCTGATCCCTTTATTTTCAAAAACTTTTTTAAAGATATCTATAATTAATTCATCTTTTTGTGCCACAATTTCCGAATCGATTTCTTTCATCACAGCTTCGAAGTTTTCGTCCTTATTTCGAGCCATATCACGCAGGAATCTCGGAACGTTTACTTCGAGTACAACACGCATACCCCCTTGTAAATCGAGTCCAAGTTTGACGCGTTTTAATCGGCTGGCAAGAATATCTTTCTCATGCTTCCCAATAAAGTTGGCACTGTCTTGACCAGAGAGTTTCTTGATTTGTTGCGTGTAATTATAATCCTTATAAGTTGGATACAATAAGGACAACGAAAAGGCTACGGCAAGCAGGATGATAATTAATTTTACCCGGTTTTTTTTCACGAACTGACCTCCATCGATAGCAATGTTTTAATATCTCAAAACCTTTAAATATAGGTGCAAGTTGTCGAAAAGTCAATAAAAAAAATTATTGCATCTCAACACCATTTCCTTTATATTAATTGTCCGTCTTTTTAATGACATGGAAAAATCTGTACATCAATAGGAGTATGCAGTTATGCCGTTAATGACCAGATTACGCGAGAGTCTCACAAAAGTGTTTGGGATCTTCGCTTTGCTCTTTATTATTTACATTATACTCGATTGGGGATTGGATGTTACGAACAGAAAAGGCCGTCGTGATAACAGAGACATTATCGGAAATGTAAACGGACAGATAATTCGTTACAACCAATTCAATGAACTTCTCCGTCAGGCAACCGAGGACTATAAACGACAAACCAAAGGCAAAGAAGCAGACGACGATATTAGCGCACAATTAAGACAGCGTTCGTGGGACCAGATGGTTACCCAGATGCTCGTCGATCAGCAAATCAAACAAATTGGCTTGAAAATCACAGATCAAGAATTAAACGAATGGGTGAGAGGCGACAACCCTCCTGAGATGTTGACGCGCTTCTTCTCGGATTCGACCGGCAAGTTTAACCGTGCCGCTTACGAACAAGCAATGAATGATCCGCGCCTTAAATCCGAATGGGTGAAGATTGAACCCGAACTTCGTAAGCAACGACTCCAGGAAAAATTACGCACGCTCATGTGTGCTTCCGTAGTTGTGAGTGATGGGGAAATCAGCCAGCGGTTTAAGGATATGAGTACTCTCCTCACCACAAAATATGCATTGTTTGATCCTGCACGTTACATTTCAGACACTGCAGTGCATGTGACCGATGACGACGTGAAAACATATTACAATGAAAATCAAGATGAATTTAAACGACAGCATACACGAAAATTAAAGTACGTCCAATTTCTTGAGACACCTTCAGCTTCCGACTCTGCGGCTGTGTTGGATGAACTTGTAAACTTGAAAAAACAGATTGAAGGCGGAGCGGATTTTCTGGAACAAGCGACGACGTATTCCGAGACCCCGGTTTCGGACAGCATTTTTATTAAACCGGGCCAAGGCTCAGCCGAACGTGATTCGAAAATTTTCGGGACGGCAGTCGGATCGATTGTCGGGCCGTTTATCGATAACGACGGTTATCATTTGATAAAGATTCTTGATACCCGGAAAGGCAAGGAACCGTATCTCCACGCAAGTCACATTCTCTGGAAAATAAATCCTGGCGATGACACAACAAAAATTTATACCGAAGCCCGGAGTGTTCTTGCGCGCATCAAAAAAGGGGAAGACTTTGCGGATCTTGCCCGTTTGTACTCAAAAGATGGATCGGCATCGAACGGCGGAGATCTAGGATGGAATGGAAAAGGACGTTGGGTGAAACCGTTCGAAGATGCTGCATTTAAATTGAAGGTGGGAGAAGTTTCAGGACTTGTTCGGAGTCAGTTCGGCATCCATATTATTAAAGTTACAGGGCGTGACGACCGTGAAGTGAGAATCGCAGACATCCACATGTCCATCAAACCGAGTTCTCAGACGAGAGATAATGTTCTCCAAAATGCAAAAGATTTTGCTTACTTAGCAAAAGAAGGGGACTTCGATAACGAAGCGAAAATAAGCAAATTGGAAGTGCAAGAAACACAGCAATTTGCAAAAGGCCCGGTGGTACCGGGAATTGGTATGAACGATATTCTCGTGAAATTTACTTTTGATAAAAAACTTGGTAGTGTTTGCGAACCTGTTCGCATAAATGGCGGTTATGGGGTATTTAAAATTTCGGAAATAAAAGAAGCCGGTATCCGTCCTTTTGATGAAGTGACAGAAATGATCCGATCCAAGGTATTGCAAAAGAAACGAATTGAAAAGGTAGGCGCGGTAGCACAGCAAGCTTACACTAAGCTTGCGCCAAACGATTCTCTTGGAGTGCTGAAGCAATTCGATCCTTTGTTGAATGTATTGGCGGTTGGACCCTTCAGTTCGGCTCAAGGTATCCCCGGTATCGGACGAGATTTCAATTTTATTGCAACTGCTCTTCGGTTGCAACCGGGCGAAATTTCTAAGCCTTTTGAGGGAACGCGAGGATATTATATTGTTCAGCTTGTTAGCAAAACACCTTTCGATTCCGCTGGATTTCTCTCAAGAAAAACCGGCTTGCGAAATCAGATTCTTCAGGAGAAGCGTCAGCGGTTGATCAACGATTGGTTGACTAAATTGAAGGACGATGCAAGCATCGAAGACGATAGAGATAAATTTTTCAGGTGATTTTCTAACCACCTTTTGAGCCGGTCGGGGATACCCGCACCGGCTTTTTTATGCGGCATTCCATTGTTTAGCCTACTTCTCATTTAGCTATAGATGAACTCCTCTAGCCGCTTGTCTGCTGTTTTTGGCCTTCTTTAAAAGTCATCTTTCTATTCATTGAATTTTCGGGCACAATGACATTTATATGGATAAACCAAGAAATGTATTATTAAACATTCCAAAATATGACGTATTAAATTTCAGTTAGAGCTTTTGGGGCGAGATATCGGCTTATAAATTTTTTTTTGGAGGTACTATTCTCCATTTTTTTCAGATCGATTGGCCATTATCCATCAATATAGTAAAGAATATTTCATATTTCTTCTTATTTAATTCAATTGCCCATCTCTACATGCCGGATGAATTTAATGATGAATAAAATGAAATAAAAGAAATCAATTATTGTAAAAAAATCCCATTAGGATTCATTCGTTAAACATACCTTCAGAATTTCTAAAATATTCCGATAATTATACTATTGATCAGGATTTGACTTGTTCAAAAGAAATATTCATAAAATTGTTTTGGACAACGTTGTAGAAAAATAGAAATGCTATTTCTATTCAGTATTCTTTCGGAGATTCGTATGAAACTCCCTATCAAACTGATTTATATTTTTATTGCCGCTTATCTTCTCCCTCAAGATATTTTCTCTCAAACTCGAGGTTTTAAATCTGTCGATACTCTTGATGCGCAGGTTCTAGAATTTGGGAAATATTACGCTTTCATAATAGCCAATCAGGAGTATCTTGATAAAGAAATTACATCACTATCTGAACCGATTAATGATGCCGAACACATCAGAAATGTTTTAGTGGAATTGTACGGCTTTGATGAAGAGAATGTCATATTCTTGAAGAATCCTAAACGTTCCGATATTTATCAGGCACTCAGTCAACTCGGTAAATCAATCGGCAAAAATGATAATTTATTAATCTTTTATGCAGGTCATGGATATTATGATGAGGAAAGCCGAGAGGGATATTGGCTCCCCGCTGATGGGCGTAAAATAATACGCGATAATTGGATTTCCAACGCTGACATTCGTGACAATCTCAGAGATATAAAAGCGCGGCACACACTGCTCATCAGCGATGCATGTTTTTCTGGCGGGATTTTTAAAATGCGTAGCGCTTTTTCCGATGAGAGTGCGTCAATACGAGAAATGCTGAACAAACCAAGCTGCCGCGCAATGACCAGTGGAACACTGAACGAAGTTCCTGATAGAAGTGTTTTTATTGAATATCTTTTGAAGTATTTAAAAGAGAATAAAGATAAATATTTATCAGCACAACATTTGTTTTCTAACATTCAAGAACCCGTTACCAATAATAGTCCTATCCCACAATTACCACAATATGGTATTATTCAAGAAGCGGGAGACGAAGGGGGAGATTTTATTTTTTACCGTACAACGGAAACTGTTGCAAAAGAAACAGCTGTTTACACTGAACCTCCTTCGAGTTCTAAAGAGGAAACTGTTGCAAAGGAGACTGCTGTTTACACTGAGCCTCATTCGAGTTCTACGCAGGAAACCATAGAAAAAAATCCTGAGAAGTCTACTATTGTTGGATCGAAAGAAGGTAATGAATATATACAACAAGATAATTTTCAAGTTTTTTATGATCAACTAAGTCCATATGGTCAGTGGGTAGATTATGGAACCTACGGTTACGTTTGGATGCCTAGTGTAGAACCAGGATTCAGTCCTTATGCTACTGAGGGTCACTGGATATTTACCGATTATGGTTTGACATGGGTTTCCGATCATCCCTGGGGATGGGCAACTTTTCACTATGGTCGCTGGGGTTACGATCATCTTTATGGTTGGTTTTGGGTTCCTGGTGACGAATGGGGACCTGCTTGGGTGTCGTGGAGAAAGTCTCCCGATTATTATGGTTGGGCACCCTTAAAACCTGACAACAGCACTAGTATAGCGTATGGCAACGAATACCATGAACGAAATAAAAGCTGGATATTTGTAAGCAACAAGGATATTACAAGGACCGATGTTAGTCGTCATTATGTTAATCAAAGTGAGAATATTACGCTTATCAATAATTCAACGGTGATAATGGTGGGTCCTGATAAAAATGAAGTCGAGAGAATTACAAATAAAAAGATCAAATCGTTTATCATTCGGGAAAACAATCACCCTGGGCAAGAACTGAGCGAAGGCGAACTGCGAATATACAGGCCACAAGTACAAAAAAATAGAGGTAACGGAAAGAATCCTGTTCCGCTTAAAGTGACAAGACTGAGTGATATAAATCCATCCGAAAGGAACTTGAGAAATCAGCAGGAGCAATCACACATAGTCAATACACCCGAAAGAAACTTGGGAAATCAGCAAGAGCAATTACGTATCGTTAATCCACCCAAAAGAAAGTTGGGAAATCAGCAAGAGCAATTACGTATCGTTAATCCACCCAAAAGAAAGTTGGGAAATCAGCAAAAGCAATCACGTATCGTCAATCCACCCAAAAGAAAGTTGGGAAATCAGCAAAAGCAATCACGTATCGTCAATCCACCTAAAAAAAAGTTGGGAAATCAGCAAAAGCAATTACGTATCGTAAATCCACCCGAAAGAAACGCGGAGAATCGGCAACAGCAACCGCGTATCGTAAGTCCTTCTAATAAACGTTAAACACAACCATGAATACAACTAATTAAAAATTTTCAACTTCAATTTTTAGATCAATTCGTAATTTTCCCATTGCGTTTCCTGATAGAATTCTGTACTATATTTAAAATAATTTATAGCGACCAATGAGTGAAGCATCGAATCTGAAAAAACGTCAGTTAATTTTTTTGTGTGGATTTATGGGAAGCGGAAAGAGCACTATCGGCCCGATTCTCGCAAATACATTAGGCTATCGTTTCATCGATCTCGATTCGTATATTGAAGAGCAAACGTCCAAGAAAGTAACAGAATTATTCGCTGAATTTGGAGAGCCGAAGTTTCGCTCGCTTGAAACAGAATCGCTTCATTCACTTGCTGCCGCTTCCAAAATGATTATCGCGTTGGGCGGCGGCACGCTGCTTAGCGAAGTCAACAGGCGGTTCATTAGTGAGAACGGCATTCTTATTTATCTTCAAACCGATATCGAGCACATTGTGAAGCGATTAACAAATAAAAAAGATCGGCCGCTACTATTTGCTGAAAATGGTTCTCTGCTTCCTGAGGCTGAACTATTTAAACGCATTGAAAAGCTTTTAGCAGTGCGGCAGCCGTATTACACTCCGGCCGATATTATTGTCTCGACTTCGAAAAAAAAGATCGGCGTTTGCGTCGATGAGATTGTCAGAAAAATTCATCCATTCCTGGCGGAACCAAATGCAGTTAAAAGTTGATCTTGCTGAACGAAGCTATCCGATCATAATCGGATCTTCCTGTATCGACAATTTCTCTCTTGCAATTAATGAGGTGAGAAACAAGGTGAAGTCTTCGGTGATAGTAACCGACGTCAATGTAGCCGGTTACTATCTGAATCCAATCAAAAAAAATCTGGAGAAAGCGGGAATATCTGTTTTTTCTGTCGTTATTCCTGCCGGAGAGCGGCAGAAGAATGTTCGGCGAGTGGAAAATATTCTAACACAAATGCTTGAACGCCGTTTTGATCGTAAAAGTATATTGATAGCGCTGGGTGGAGGTGTCGTCGGCGATCTTGCCGGATTTGCTGCATCGATCTATCAGCGCGGGATAGATTTTATCCAGATGCCTACAACACTTTTAGCTCAAGTTGATAGTTCTGTCGGCGGAAAAGTAGGAGTGAATCATCCTCTTGGGAAAAATCTAATTGGCTCATTTTATCAACCGAAGCTTGTTTTTATCGATACAAAATTTCTTTCAACACTGCCGCGGAGAGAAATTATTTGCGGGCTTGGTGAAGTTGTGAAGTACGGAATCATTGCCGATGAAGTGCTCTTTAAATTTTTAGAAGAAAAGATAAAGGATATCCTTTCACTCGATTCCGAAGTTATGCAATTTGTTATAAAGCGATGTTGTGAGATCAAGGCAGAAATTGTTGGTGATGATGAACGGGAACAAAAAGAGAGCAGCGGAAGGGCATTATTGAATTGCGGCCATACGATCGGCCATGCCATAGAGACTGCTTTGAAGTATCGCGGCATTAAACATGGCGAGGCTGTTCTCTTAGGACTTGTAGGCGAATCGGCCCTGGCGCGATTGCTTGGAATGATCGATGATTCGGCATATCAACGGGTGCTGAATCTCATCCGGCAACTGCCACTACCCAGAGTGATGAGAAAAATTGCCAATAAAACATTTTATCCTTTAATGCTTCATGACAAAAAAACATTGTCCGGCGTTCTCCGTCTTGCATTACCGACAAATATCGGCGAGGCGACTATCGTAGAGGGTGTCGATAGAAAATTACTTCGTGATGCCCTGCACGAATTACGTGAGTTCGAAAATTCTTTATGAACTAGAAGCAATTTTCCAATTTGAATTTTAGATTTATATAATATTTTTGCATTTGATTTTCTTACGGCCTAGCCGCACGAGGAGCTCGATATGAATTTTATTACTGTTAAAATTGAAAAACCGAATGACATGAATTTCATTCTTGGTCAATCTCATTTTATAAAGACAGTTGAAGATTTGCATGAAGCGATCGTGCAGACGCAACCTTCAATGAAATTCGGGCTTGCTTTTTGTGAAGCCTCCGGCCCTTCATTAGTCCGCTCAAGTGGAAATGATCAACGGTTGATTGAAATCGCTCAAAAAAATGCCTTAGCGCTTTCATGCGGACATTCTTTCATCATCTTCATGGAGAACGGTTTTCCGGTAAACATACTTAATACAATAAAAGCTGTTCCTGAGGTTTGCGAAATTTTTTGTGCTTCTGCAAATCCGGCCGAAGTTGTGGTAGCCGAAACCGAACAAGGCAGGGGGATTATGGGTGTTGTGGATGGATTGAAACCTAAAGGATTGGAGACTGCGGCCGACGTTGCAAAACGGAAAGAGTTTCTCAGAATGATCGGCTACAAACTTTGATTAATTGAAATTGCAACTTTAAAAATTGTGGAGAAAAAGCTAAGATTGGTCTTTCTCCATCTTTTTAAAAAAGAAACGCTGTAAATTATTTTTTGCTCTGTCAAATCTCCTGCTCAAAAAATATGACTGTAAATGCCGTAGAGAATGTAAAGCGTCTGATAAAACGTGCGCGTGCTGGAGATTCTCGTGCCTTCGATGTATTATGTGGAATTCTCCGGGAAAACCTTTTTCAACAATTATACGGCAAGTACTGTGATCGCGACATGTGCGATGAATTAGCTCAAAAAACGTTATGCTGGTTTCTAGATAATTTCAATAAATCTATACGTGACGAAAATATTCCTGCGCTTCTTGCTTCAAAGGCTTTTTTCCTCTCGAAGAGCCATTTCCGAAAAAAATATTCCCGCATGGAAGTCATGTTGGTGGAATATGATTCAATACCTGATTTCATCGATGAGAGTTCCAATGACGGACTTGATCCGCAGCCATGGTTTTCAAAACCTTGGGGTAAAATCGAATCAGCATTACCGCATCTCAATCCGATTTTCCGTGAAGTATTGGAAAAGCGATATTATTATGAATATACGATAGCCGAGATTGCGGAAGAACTGAATCTTTCCGAAGAAAATGTTCGCCAGAGTTTGAAACGGGGATTAGATGAATTGCGGGAGCTTGTTAAGAAGAGTGCATGAAGAATTGTTCCGACATTCTTCCGATTTCATTTTCTACTTGGTTTCGAAATATTTTTAGATTGTGAAGATATTCTTTACGTTTCCTCAGGTTTAGGTTGAAAGTTGGGACGCAACGATGAGAATATTTTTTCTTTCAGGGTTGATAGATTAATTCCCCTCGAAGCAGAAATAAAAACGCTGTCCGGCCATTTTCGTGAGATTGGCGTTATGATTTCTCGGTCTTCTAAAGCATCGATCTTGTTGAACACGAGAATTGTCGGTTTTTCTACAGCTCCAAGATCATTCAGTGTGTTTTGAACGACTTCTACATGCTCCTCCCACAATGGATGTGTCAGATCGATAACATGAAGCAGGATATTGGACTCAACAACTTCCGCAAGCGTACTCTTAAACGATGCAATGAGGTGATGCGGCAGTTTGCGAATAAAACCGACAGTGTCGCTCAAAAGTATTTTTACATTCGACTCGAGTTGAACCGCACGCACAGTTGAATCGAGAGTGGCAAATAATCTATCTTCTACATGAACATCGGCATGCGAGAGGGCATTCATAAGCGTCGATTTTCCCGCGTTCGTGTAGCCCACAAGCGCCACACGGGGAAATTGCTTTCGTCCCTTACGCTGTGTTTCACGCGTTCTGCTAATGTGTTCCAGTTTTTCTTTGAGAGTACTTATACGTTTGCGGATCATTCGCCGGTCAGTCTCGATTTGTGTTTCACCGGGTCCCTTTGTTCCTATCCCGCCAAATTGTTTCGAGAGGTGAGTCCATTGGCGTGTCAACCTTGGAAGAAGATATTCGTATTGAGCGAGAGCAACCTGAGTGCGGGCTGCATTCGATCGAGCACGTTTGCTGAAGATATCCAGAATAAGCCCGCTGCGGTCGAGAACTTTACATTTGAAAATAATTTCGAGGTTACGCACCTGTCCCGGTCTCAGGTCATCATCAAAGATGGCCAGTTGAATTCCTTGCTCCTCGATCATTCGAGCAGCCTCTTCGGCTTTTCCTTTACCGATGAATGTGGCCGGATCGGGAGTTTGTCGGTCTTGTAGAATGTTGCCCTGAACGATTGCACCGGCAGTATCTGCAAGGAGTGCCAGTTCTTCAAGGTATTCAGCGGCAAGAGATCGTGTTGCTGTTTTCCCCGTTATCGCAATGAGGAGTGCTTTCTCCTGTTCATTGTTTGTGATATCAAATAATTTTTTTATGATGCCACTTCCTTTTTCTTGATGGAGGAATTCATCATATCTTCAACCTGTTTTCGATATGTCGGGGGGACAATCATCCGTCCTATTTTGTCGCCGGCTGCAGCCTCGGATTCCTTCCAGCGGAATTGTATATTCACGGATCCCTTAAAGCTATCTTCGGCTATATAGTCGTAAATTTTGTTCCAGCTGATAAAACTTCCCGAGATCAAAATGCCGAATGAGCCGACAGCGGCTTTTCCAAAAATCGCATAATAAACTATGAAAAGAATTCCGATGTACATGAGTTGGATATATCTGGGGTCGGATTGGGAGAAGTAGATATAACCGGTAACTAAAACAAATATCGATAGAATCGATAATCCCAATAACGCCTGGTACGTGTACCACGAGCATTCCACTCTCCCAAGTGTGTTAAGCGATTTCCGGAAAAGAATTCTTAAAGTGATGAACAATAAAACAATAAGAACAATCGCGATGATATGAAATTCTGTTTTCATAGTGATTTTTCCTTTATATGCTTTCGGAAACACATCTCAATTTGTGGTTTTAATTGAAGAGGAATTAATAGTGCCAATTGATCTGTACGTTCTTCATCATTAGCGCGGGTGTACATGATAGTGAGAAAAAACAGGCTATTTTTGTTGGTTATCGACCAATCTTTTATCTGATTCCAGCCGATAAATGATTTACCTTGCCGAAATAATAAACCCTTGTCGCCAATGATTTCGTAGGAAGCAGGCCGATAAACATACACCGGAATGAGCGCTATAATTGCCGCAATAAAAATCGGGTCAGGCTCTTTGTAAAAAACGAGAATCGCCATAGCAACAAAGAATGCCGAGAACAGCGCTAGCATAATCTTTGCCCCTCCCGACCGCCAGCGAAGTTCTCTATTCCCAATTTTCTTGATAAGGGAATGTTGTTTGTAGAATGTGAATATTGAAAGAGCGACTGCTCCTGCAAGTAACGCATAGATCTCAATTTTCATGAATTCTATTCTCCTGTTGTACCTGCATTGATGGAACAAAATTTCGAAAAAGAGTCATGACAATCGTTTTTCGATTTGGTGGAAGAGGAAAAGTTATTTCTTTCATCGAATTACTTTTTATGTGATGCCACACAATTTTCGTAAAATCCAATTTTCCCTGAGTCCAAAATGAAAATGAGGTAATTGAATTCCACAAAATCAAGTTGCGATGAATAAAAATTCCCTTTTCGCCTATGATAACCAGATTGACTGTAATATTAAGAAAACCAATCACAAAAGCACATAAATAAATTATTTTTATTAATGGCCGCGCACCGTGGTTGAACAATATAACGGCAGTGATTGTACCGACAACCCACCAAATGAATATCAACAGGCGAATGAATGTGGGGTGCCAGCGTAAGAGAGGGCCGCCTGCTCTAAGCCGTGAACGGAGCGCATGCACTGTCCCTATTGCAGGAATGCTTAAGGCAATAATCGTGACGACAATCGCGATTGCTTCTACGGTCGTTTGGTTCATACTTTTGCTTGTATTTTTTGTCGCTCCGTAATAATCATCTCGCCAATCGCACAAGCGATTGCGAGTAAGATTGCCAACGGCCAAAGTTCACGCCCATATCTAGCCTGTTGTACGGTGCTTGCAATGTGCTCGTCAGGTTTAATATAATTAATTCTGCTATTCGAAAAACCTAATTTGAGGAAATGCCGTTGTATTGATTCTTCATTCTCTTGATGAAGATCTGATTCGTCCGGCGATATATTTACCGCATATTCCAATTGCTTCTTGTCGCCTGTCATAAGAGGGTAAAAACCAGGTAATGATGAAGTGGATGAATATGAAAAAGTGGATCGTTGAAAGTTAGATATTGGTTGCAATTTCTCTTCATCTCCATCCGGGTGATGAAGAATCCACGTTGAATTTTCGTTTTCACGTAATGATGGAACATGAAATATGAGTTTATCGCCGCATGAAGCTTCAAGCGGCGGCTGCGACATTCCGCTTCCGTAAAGAACCGCTCGGTAGATCAAAGGAATGAAAAAGCCTTTGAGCGGAAGGTCCGACCATTCTGATGTTGGTGGAACGGCGCAAATCAATAAATGTCCACCGAAGTCTTTCGGACTTAGGTGGACAGGTCCTCGTTGTTCTTCTGCGAAGAATGAAGAATTATTCGACAATGTAATTAATGAATTCCATTTAGGATTTTTACGGATGAACAACGAGCGCCATATTTGCGGGGCATCGGCAAATCGCTGAGTCATCTGTCGAGGCTGCTGATGTTGATTTTGCGATTCAAACATATTCTGAAAAATCGGATGATCATATTCAAAATGTTCGAACGTAAGATAGGAAGATTTATTTAATATAACCAGAGTGTCTGCAATCGGCAGTGAAAATTGTGATATCAGTGATTGAATAGTTTGCCGTGTAATTGTTGAAGCAGGGAAGAAGACGGCGCAACCTCCATGCTGAATTAACTCATTTAATTTCCGTGCTGTTGCCGTCGGTAACGGAGAAGAAACAACACACATGGCAACCTGACAATCCGATATATCGAAGTTTTGTGAAAGCAGTGAAGTTCGAATCGAAAATAAATTGGATTGCTGTTCATTGCCGGCGATGGCCAATGCAGTTTGCAAATATTCGAGATCGGCTTGATTTTGTGCGGCTAACAGAATAGAAATTTTTTTTGGAATAGATAAAGAAAAATACCGCACGTTATCCGCTTCGAATTGATCTTCTTCCAGCCTGACGCTTATATCGATGATTCCGCGTTGTTGCGGCGTGAATGAGAAAGATAGTTCCTGAGTTTCACCGGGAGAAATGTCGGTCGATTTTTGCTGGACACGCGTCGTTCCTGCATACAAACTTGCGACCAGCGATTTTAACGGCTCGTCTCCGAAATTCTTGACCGAAGCAGTCAGGAACACCGGACGTTGCAGATCGAGCAGGGAATTCTGGATTCGAATGTCGGTAATGCCCGCATTCGGCATTTTCGCCGGTCCAACGGGCAATAAAAATAATCCAGTTGATGCAGAGAAATATTTACTCACTCCGGAAGAGTCGGATTTCTTGTCAAAACAATTTCGTTGAAAATCCGAAATAATATAAATTTCGTTATTCGGATGATGAGATGTCTGGACTATCCGGGCTGCGAATCGAATGGCATCGTCAATGGGCCGATGAACGGGCGATACTTTTGAGTCACGGAGGAGCTTCCGGATAAAGGAGCTATTTGATGTCGGTTCCTGCATTTGGGTAGCTGAGGATTCAGATACTTTGAGGAGAAGAATTTCATCCCCGTCATTTATTAATTCTATAATTCTGTTTGCCGCGTCGATTGCCTGTGAGAATAAATTTCCTTTTTCATCAATTCTGTTCATGCTCGGTGTATCGTCGAGAACAAGGATGATGAGTGTTGAAGCTTTCGATCCCAAACCCGGTATCAAAGAACCATGAATAACTGGCCGTGAAAATGCGAGAACGATGAAGAGAATCAGGAGAGTCCGGAGTAGAAGAAGCAGCCATTGCTGGAGTTTTAATTTTCGAAGTGTACTTTTCTGAAGTTCTTTTAAAAATGTGAGTGTGCTGAAATCTATGGTTCGAAGCCGCCGCAGGTTGAGAAAATGGAGTAACACAGGAATTGAAGCCGCGAGTAGGCCGAATAGTACCGCTGGGTTTAAGAAAGTCATGCTTATCCTTCATTCACAACACTATATTTCTTCATCTACTATAATGAGAAATGGGGGAAAAATCAATCGGCTTTCGGTGTGTCGATTAAAGTTCGCCTGGAAACGGGCAAGAAAGACTCGAAGCGCTTTCGCATCGATTCAAATTCATCTTTTAGAAGGCTGAAAGTAAGGTGATCGTGCCATCGATTATTTATATATTCATTTTCGCGTAGAATGCCATCTTCCCGAAAACCCAATTTTCTTGCAATGGCAATGCTCGCGTGATTTTGTGTTGAAGCATTCAATCCGACTTTATGAAGTTGAATCACATCAAAAAGATAAAAGAGAAGTACGGCAGACGCTTCAGTGGCGTAGCCATTACCGGCACATGAAGAAGCTATCCAGTAGCCGATGTATGTTTGCCGAGTTGCATAATTGATTGGATATGTACCCACCTGGCCGAGATAATTTTTTGAAGTTGCGTCAAAGATGCAATACTCGAGCCGGTTAAGGGATTTCCCATCCTTGCGAGCCCGCGAAATAAAAGTACGGATGTCTGCAGAATTCAAAATATGAGGAATCCACGGCAGCCATTTAGAAAGTTCGGGTCTTGAGTCGTCGATGGCCGAGAAAATTTTCTCAGTGTCCGAGAATTTTGGATATCGTAACTCTATCCGTTGTCCACGCAATAATGGAGGAAGCATCAGCGTTTCGAATATATGAGAACTAATCCAATTAGGATCAGGATTACCGGCCAGTATTCTCCTTTATTAAGATTTATAAGGAAGAAAAGTAACGCCAGACCGGTCAGCATAAATGCCGGGAACAAAAAACCGACATCCTTCTTTCCAAAATAATACATTGCAAAAAAACCGATACCCGGCGCCGCGATATAAATTGGCCAGGTAATGTTGCTGCTGTTCCATCCAAAGCTTGAATGGAATAGAAATAATGAACCGATCGTGAGGAAAATACTCGCAGGCATCAAGAGTCCGAAATTCCTCCGGTCCCGGAGAAACAGCACAAGAAACCACAAACCGCCAACGATCATGAAGATCGGCCAAAAGTGTTCCCATGACAGATCGAGGATGTTGGCGACGAGTACGCAGATGCCGAAAACAATTAGAATAATTCCTGGAAAACGAGTATTGTGTGTTGGTGGCATAGGATGTTCCCGGGCTCTTTTATTTCGAAAAACTTGCGAGAGCCTCTTTTTGATCAGTGAATAATTCGAAGATCAATGAAAGTTTTGTGATTATGAAAATATTTTGAATTTGTTTTTCGACCCGACATAAAACGACGCGCCCGCCACGCTTTGCATAATTTACATGGGTTGACGCGAGTAGGCCTAGCGCAGTACTGTTTAAATAACGCACCAATCCCATATCGATAATCAATTTTTGGTTTCCGGAATTAATAGCATTGTCGAGCGCAGAACGAAGTTCATCTGTTTCCGGACCGCCGATGAGTTCTCCTTTCGGTTCGAGAACAACTATTCCCGCTTGGTCGTACGATGTTATTTTCATAATCTTGCTTCCTTCAATCTCCTGCGATTTCTTCTGTTTATACGGTTGCAACAGCAAAGTGTTGCAGTTATTTACTTTTTCCAAAGGTTAATTGTGTCCACAATGCCGACTCGAATTATCATCACTGCAATTGCGGCAAGAAATAACGATGCCACCTTTGCAAATCCTTTTGCACCGGCATCGGTTAAAATAGTTCGAATAAATTTCGACTGGCGAAATGTAACCCACACAATTATGAGATTGACGACCATCGATATTATCGTCGGAATGTATCCGTATGTATCCACCAAAATGATGATGGTGGTGAGAGCGGCCGGGCCAATTATTAAAGGAATGCCGATTGGAACAACACCGATGTTCTCTTTTCCGGTGGTTCGTGATACATCCTCCGGAAAAATGAGATCGCGGACCGAAAGCACGAGCAGGACTATACCGCCGCCAATGCGAAAATCATTCACAGTAATTCCTATAAACGAGAAGAGGAGTTTGCCGGCGGTTAAAAAAGTTATCGCTACGATAAAAGCGGTAGCCGTAGCTTGACTAATGAGCACGCGCCGTCGGCGTTCCTGCATTCCTTCAGTCAGCGAAAGAAAGAGAGGAATGACTCCGAGAACATCGATTGCGACGAATAATGGAATAAACGCAAGCAAAATTTTTTCGAGCACTGCTTGATCCTCGCGTCAGATCAGGAAGTTTTATCGATACCGGCTTCCTGTAATTTTTTTGATATTATCGACAACGCCTCATCTTCGGTTACAAGAATTCGAGATCGTGCATTTCGTACCGCTTCAAGAAGCGTCGGAAGTTTTCCTGAAAGGTACAGCCATACATGATATCCTAACCGGATGCGGTCGTTCGGTTCCTGAACTGGAATTTCCGCGACACTTGCATAACCGATTTTTTCGATTGTTGCAGCTGAAAATTCTGCGATACTTGATGGCGCACGTGTTGACATGTGATTCCTTTCGATGCAGCCGTTAAAAATCTGGCCCGATCGAAACATAATAAAATGGCGAATAAAAATTGTGGAGATCGTAGCGCCATGCGATATCGAGCCTGAGAAGGAATCCCAGCATATAAAATCTGAGTCCGAAGCCTGTGCCCATCATAATGTCCTGCGTAACTTCGTTTCCGTTTGCATCTTTTCCGATTCCCTTGAATTCATTGCTGTTTGTCCATACGGAGCCGATATCTGTAAATAGTGTTCCGGTGATATTCTGCATCGCGAGTGGAAGAAAACTCGGGATGAAATATCGAATGAACGGGAATCGCAATTCGATATTTGCAAGCGCGGCATGTGTTCCAACGCGTTCGCCTAAATCAAAACCGCGCATCGGAAGAACGGGCGTCAGGAAAACGAAATCTGCTGCATCACGGATCGGGATTCCAGTGTAACCGTACTGAGGGTCGATCCAATTTTCCGTCCCTCCGGTATAATACCGTTGCGGATCCGGACCGAAACTGGTTCCACCTGAACCGCGAACGACAAAATTGAAATCTCTCCCGAGCCTGAAATATTTTCTTGCATCGATGTCGAATTTCACGAAGCCGATGCTGGATGAATTTAATTTTGGACTTGCTTCCATACTGATGTAGTAGCGTTCACCATTTATAGGGGCCGTGTATCCCCATAAAGCTGTGTCATGTGAATACATTAAAGTTGGAAACAGGATAGACTGGCTTTCTTGATCGTAACCGGGTTCGTCAAGATTATCTTTTGTGACCGTAAGCCATGTTAAACCAAGATCGAATCTGTTGAACCTGGTCGTTGGGAATTGCAAAGAGAGTGAACCTCCGTAGGTCATGAATCTGAACAGATCCGTGTAGCCGTCGGTAGCATCCATGTAAAGAAATCGCGCGCTATGAAATCCAACGATGCTATAATCCAATCTGTTTTTTAAAGAAGTATATGCGAGAATAAAATCGCTGTTCTTCAAATCTATCAACAGGTTTGTGGCAAAATAAATTTGGTGATCCCCCAGCATGTCGCTGAATAACATTTGAGTCGAACCTTGGACTCCATAGAATGAGGTATAACCTGCATTACCATAAACGACGTCGGGCGAGAAATTCAATTTGTACTTATTTACTTTATACCTTCCGCTCGAGTCAACATTATTGATCAACGAGAACACTTCGGATCGCTTCGATTGTGATTTCGATGAATCGGTTTGGAAATGGTCGGCGAAGACATAATTCTTAAAATCAATTTTGATATTTTTCCCATACAATTGAGATGTCGAATCAGGTTGTGATTTAACCGATGTCGTATTCTTTACTGCAGCATGCTGTGTGAGAGGTGCTGAATCCGCAGCCGAACGGCGGAGCCATTCTGTTATCTCAAGTGAATCTGTTTTTAAATCTCGGTCGAATGGCGCCTTCATCAGAAAAATATCGAACCCAACTTCTGTTAAAGAAGCGAACGCAAGCTTATTACCGTCGGCCGAGAGCGATAATTGGTAGATACCGCTAAGGCTATTTGTGAGGGGCCGTTCTTTGCCGGTAACGAGATCTTTTTCATAAATGTTGTTGATGCCGTTCCGGGTTGAGAGGAATAACATTTTTTTCCCGTCGGCGCTTAATACCGGTGAGGTTTCATCTGCGTCGCGTGCAGTCGTTACCCGCTCGATGGTTCCGGTGTCGATATCAATGGAAAATATATTATGCGTTCCTTCGACAAATTTACTCATTTTGAAGTCTGGAGGAAGATCCTTCGACGAGAGATACGAACCATGTGCCGATGCAAAATATATTTTCTTTCCATCCGGCGAAAATGTCGGATCGATATCCGAGAATATATCGTCGGTGAGGTTTTTTACTTCTTTCGTTTTTAAATTATAAATATAGACGTCGGATTGAACGCTTGTCTGGCCGATGAATGCAAGTTTGTCTCCTTTCGGCGACCAGCGGACGGTAAAGATACCGTCAAGCGGAACCTCAATTTTTTCTTCCTCACCGGAATCCACATCGATCACGATGATGGCATCCGACTCACCGGCCTTCGTTGCAAGCGCTATGCGTTTTCCTTCGGGTGACCATGAAATTCCTGGTGTGAGAAGTTTTAACTCTTCAAAGTTTTTCGATTGCTGGCCGCTCACAACTTTCTTGATCACTTCACCGTCGATTGCCGACATCAGATAAATATCAAAGTAATCATCACGATCGGATAAAAAAGCAATTCTATCACCCTGCGGTGAAATTGCAGGACTGGTGTTGTAGAAATTGCCGTCTTTCACATGGTTTGTCATTCGTTTTGAGAAAGATGACGGTTCTTCACGCTTTGCAATGTCAGGCCAGTAAAGCACCTTTTGTTCTTTCTGCCATCGTTCATTCAACTCTTCCATTGAAAGTCCAAGGCTGCTCTTGAATCCCTGTTCAACATTCTTCAACCCTCGAACCCTGTTGATGATTTCTCCGATTTTTTGATCGCCATACTTACACGCGATATACCACCAAAGCGATTGTCCTCCGCGATATGCAAGATAACCGTTGAGATAAGGAATCGGCGGAAGGCTGTTGTGGATCGTGATGTCGCGCATAAACATATCGGAATTCGTTTCCCAACGACTCGATTCGTATTCTGCGATTCCTTCGTTGAACCACATCGGCAGTTGAAGCTGGATGTTGTTTGTAATTATCGATTGAATCGAGCCTCCGTAAAACATATCGTTAATCACAGCATGAACCAGTTCGTGGTGTATGACATGGCGGAATTGTCCGTAGTTTCCTTCGAATGGAACGACGACGCGATTTTTAAATAATTCCGTCACACCGCCGACGCCTTCCTCGAGATATTCCGAGACGACGTTCGTCTGTTGCCAGTCGTTGTGGGAATTGTAAACGATAATCGGAATTCTATTCGTGATTTGGTATCGAAAATCTTTCTCAATCGACGCCAGATCTTCTTCAGCATTATTTGCAACATATTCTGCTAAGAAGTCGCCATCCTGATAAAAATAGACATCAAAATGTGTCGATTGAATAAAGTACCATTCAAAATTTTTATATTGGACTTTGTTCTTTCCGAATTGAGCAAAGCCGCTCCCCTGAAACAGGAGTAAAACCAGAAGAATTAAACCTGCGTGTCTCATGTTGATCCCCAATATTGATTAGTTCTCCATCAACCTATATATTTTTAAATAGAATTTCAAGACATCCATTACAATGATAAACGTTTTAAGAAAAACATTTTTATCGTATTCGAGTTTTGTTTTCAATGATGGCAAAATGGATTTCGCGATTTTCAAGGTCGACATTGACAACTTGGACGGTAACTTTATCGCCCAGACGATAGCGTTTGCCGGTGTGGCGTCCTATCAAAGCATAATTCTTATCATCAAAAACGTAGTAATCGTCTCCCATTTCTCGCACTCTCACAAGTCCTTCGATCAGTAGATCGTTAATCTCCACAAACAGGCCGAAATTCACAACACCCGAAATAATTCCTTCCAGTTCATCTCCAATATGACGATCCATATACTCAATTTGTTTAATTTTGATGGATTCCCGCTCGGCTTCTACTGCTTTACGTTCGGTTTCGGAGCATTGCAAACACACGTCGGGCAATCGGGATGTGTAATAATCTCGACGTGCCTCACTCATCCCTCGAAAGTATTCATTCAGCAAGCGATGAACCATTAAATCGGGGTATCGCCGGATTGGTGAGGTGAAGTGAGTGTAGTACTTGAATGAAAGCCCGAAATGTCCGATGTTTTTCTCTGAATATATGGCTTTTGCCATCGATCTGATTGCAACTTCGTTAATAATGTACTCTTCATCGGATCCGCGAACTTCATTCAATAATCTTTGAAGATCTTTTGGTTTTATTTCTGCCGAATCCAATTTGTGGCCGAAATGCGAAACGAAAAGAGAGAGATCTTTCAGCTTGCCGGGATCGGGTTTACCATGGACACGATATATGAAAGGATTTTTCTTCCCAGATTCTGCCATTGCTGCAACGTGTTTTGCTACGGTCTTATTCGCCAGCAGCATGAATTCTTCGATCAATCTGTGAGAATCGAGCCGCACCTTTTTTAAAATTTCAATCGGATATCCATCCGCTTCAAAGCGAAATTTTGCTTCTGCAGATTCAAAATCTATACTTCCTTCTTTTATCCTTTTCGATGTAAGTGTTTTACTTAATTTATGCATCTTTCCAATTGTCTCGTGAAATTCTCCGTGTCCGGTCTCGATAATTTGTTGGACTTCTTCATAAGTGAACCGATGTTTGCTTCGAATAGCCGATTTCACAATTTGATAATCCTGGACCACGCCGCGCGTCGTGAGATGCATGAACACGGAATACGTCAATCGATCTTTCATCGGTTGAAGACTGCAGAGGTTGTTCGACAATTTCTCAGGGAGCATTGGGATTACACCGTCAACAAGGTAAACACTTGTCCCGCGTCGCAACGCCTCGGCATCGAGCGCTGTTCCTTCCGTGACGAAATGGCTCACATCCGCAATGTGAACACCAACCCTGATAAGTCCGTCGGGTAATTCCTCAAGTGAGACAGCATCATCGAAATCTTTCGCATCTTCAGGATCGATTGTAAAACAAAGGAGAGAACGGCAATCGAGTCTGCGGTTGATTTCTTCAGCCGGAATAGCCTCCGAAAATTTTTCCGTTTCACGGACAACTTCTTTTTGGAATTCCGTATGTAAATCGAATGCTCGAGCAACCGAGAGGAGTTCAACACGCGGTTCACCTGCATCGCCCAGAATTTCAATTACTTTTCCTTCCGGATTAACATGCTCCGAATCCCATGATTCGAGTCGAACAACGACCTTATTTCCCCTTCGTGCGCCTTTCAGAAACGCTTTCGGGATATAAATATCTCGCGGAAGTTTTGCATCGTCCGGTTTTAGGAAGAAAAAATTTTTATCCTTCGTTATCTTTCCGACAACAGTTGTCCGTGCGCGCTTCAGAATTTTTATAACTTCACCTTCAGCGAGTCGCTCTTCCCGTTTTATATCATGAGTGCGGTGCAACGGCTTTGCAAAGAGCGAAACAAGAACTGTGTCGCCGTCGAGGGAAGGACCTAAATAGCGTTGACCGACGAAAACTTCTTCGACCGAGGGATCATCGGGCTGAACAAATCCGAATCCTTGCTTTGTCATTCGAAGAGTGCCGCTGACCTCATGTACTTCCCGTGTAAGACGGTAGCGCTTGCCATGCTCCCGTTCGATAGTGTGTTCCGATAGCAATGAATGCAAAACATCCAGAAGTATCTGATAGTGAGGTCTATCGGTAAGTGAAAGTCTCCGGGCAATTTCCTGAGCCTTAAATGATTCATTCGGATAACGCTGGAGAAATTCGAGAACCCGGTCGGAGATAAATTGATCTGTGACTAGTGGTGTGATTTTTTTATTCCCATTTGAATTTGAGTTTTAGAAGGTAAAACGGTAGAACAACCTGACATTGTCTGTTATTTCTCGTTTTGCCGTGACGGTTAAACTCTGGACCTCAAGTCTTCGCTCGAACTCGAGCACAAGATTATTAAGCTCATAAAAATTTACAATGCGACCGACGGGCAATTCGACGCTCATATTTCCGTTTCCGAAATCGTTGACGCGTCCGCTAAGTCGGACGATACTTGGGCCGGCATTCACACTCAATCGAAGTTCCGGTTGGCCTAGAGATTCCCCTCCGCCAAAATTAATCTCGAACGATTGAATTGCCGGGCTGAAATTATTTCTTAGAAAATCAGTCATTGGTCCGGATAGCACTGAAGACGACAAGCCGGCGAGGATGTCTGAATAATCCTTACTCGAAATTGGCACTCCATTTTTTTCCGTTGATGTTAGATCACTCTGAAAGCGGCCATTAGTAAAAATGAAGCTCAGTGCATCCGCTTGAACATCACCTTCGGTTCTTTTCTCGTCGTTGACCGTGATGCCATAGTCGATGGATGGTTTGTTCTTCGTTCCTTTTATGGTCAAGGTTACAACGACCCAATCTTCAGTTTTTAAAGAGTCAAGCTTTTTATGTGAGTTGGCGTACTGGGCCTGCAGGTCAAGCGTAGGATTATCAAACGGTCCGGTAAAAATCAATTTTCCGCTCGCCTGGAATTCCCTGATATAATAGTAACTCGATTTGTTCGACACCTCGATCTCACCGATGAATTGTGGTTTATCGCCGGTTTTTCTAACCATTAATTCACCGCTCAAATCTGCATAGAGTTTCTCGTTCATGAATGGGTTGAAGATCATCGTGATTGTTACGGGGCCGGCCGTTTGAACCTTAATGTCATAATCGAGACCTTTAAAAAATTCGATTTTTTCTTTTGCCAGCCGGATTTTTTCTGTCTCATCATCGGCTTTTTTCTTCAATGATACATAATATACTGAATCAGATGCATCATGTAATTGATCCAAATTTTCATCGAGGTAAGCAATCCCGATGGATGAACTCGATTCTCCATACGATAGTTGCTCTTTTGTCGGCGGGAATTCCAATGCTGCCTGTTTGATTTCAATGGTACCACTGATGTGAGGCTTTGACGGTGAGCCTACCATATGAAGTCCTTCCTCTCCAATTTGAGCGAATAACGAACCATGCACCGTTTCCAACGCTTGAGCCGATTGATATCCGAGAATTTGCAGTGCGCCGGAGGCTGTTAAGTTGAACGAATCGATATTGAGGCCGCGCAAATGTAAAGAACCGATGATCGACACTAACCCATCAGTTCTGTCGATGAGATCGTTCGTGATTGTAAATTTTTTGATAGAGATACTGTCGCCGTTGGGTTCCATCTGGCCGTACACCCAATATTTCATGTTGTTGGGGAGAAATACTCCGCGGATGGAGTCTACCATGATGGAACCTGAGTATTCTGGTTTTTCAACGGAACCGCCGATGTGAAGTTTGCAATTCAACTTTCCTTCCAACTGATCGACGACGGGAATGAAAGGTTCGAGGATATTGACTTGAAAATTATTAGCGTCGACGTCAACATCGAACTTTCCTTCACTGTAACGGCTACCGTCACAAACAGGTGATAGATCGATCGGTATCGTGCCATGAACGAATAAGTCTTTATGATTGCCAGCTTCGTCATTCTCGATTCTTGAAAAGGATGCATCGACTGAAATTAATTTATTCTCGTGACGCAATGATCCATGAAACGTACCAAGCGCCACTTTTCCATAAACGAGAGTGTCGACAGTAATGTTGGAAGTAATTACGGCATTCGAAAGCGAACCTGTGATATGAGCATCCGCATTTATTGTTCCGGAAATATGTCGCTCCGAGGTTTGGATTTGTTCATTGATGACAGATCGGAGGTTTTGTATAGTAACATTTTTGAGCGATACATGTGCGGAGATCGATTTATCGGTGGATGCCCGGCCGTCAATTGTAACCATTTCGTTCTGATGAGAAAAAGTCAGCACAGGAAAGACAACAAGGGATGTATCGAACCGAATCACTGCAGGGTTTACAAGTTCCCAATCGTAATCGCGGTAATGAGTGTAGATTTGATCGAGGCCGAGGCTATATGGCAATTTTTTAAAATCAACAGTTCCTCCGGTCTCAATCGTAAAAAGTGAATCGATTGTTCCCTGCAGAGAAAAGGAGCCGGCTTGATGGCGGTAATGAATATCCATCCGGCTATCAGTCACACGAAAGGAACCGAAGAACAAATCGTTGGCTGAAAGGATGAATCGGGCACGGATTGAATCGATGTTGTTTTTGGAATTCAGCTGGTCGATTTCAAATTCAGTATGGGCGCGGTTTAAAAGATATTGCTGTGAGGAATCGCCGTAAACAAAATTTTCAATTGTATAATCTCCTCCCACGAGGGCATCGTCCCATTTTCCCGTGATGAATCCTTTCAGAGTTCCTCGTGCGGAAATTGTTTTATTCATAGCTTTCGCGATCGGAGTTAAATCTTTCAATCGCACACTATAGGAGATATCGAACGGCCGGTTGATGGGTTCGGTAGTGTGGATTGTCTTTTCTATCGGATGCTTGAACTTTTTAGGCAATGCCGCGTGTGCAAGAGAATCAAACGCGCTGAATTTGCTTTTGACAGCCTGACCAATACGCGAAATCATTTCTGAGACAATCGTACCGAGATTACTCAATGGATAGTCTCCTTGAACATCGGCATCGGCAATCTGAGACCGGAGCGTAATCAGTCTATTCCGTACACTGTGCTGGTTCAGTTCAAGTGTCAACGTCTTCTGTTCGATTTTTTGGTTTCTAAATTTCGACGGCAAAAGAGTGAGCTCGATTTTGCCGTTCGCATCATCGAGTGTCGAGCCCGATACTTTTCCATGAACGACGAGATGAAGAGAACTATGCCAGGAAGAATCGCGGAATATTTCTTCTCCGTCAATATCCGTTCCCTCTGCATCGAAACCGTACTCGGCGAACCCGGAATCGGATATGCCATACGACGCCTGAGCGTTGATGTGGCTACTTCCAAAGTAAGAATCGATGTTTCCCTTAAAGACATTATTCTGACCGCTGACAGTAATTAGTGTTTGATTCACCGGTTGATGAAAAATGGTTGAAGAATCGATAGCGATGTGGACTGTGGAATTAATATCGGCAGGAGAAAAACCCATGCCGCTGAAATCGCATTCCGAAGAGATTCTCCCTTCCAACGACGGTGAAGAAAGAATTTCACCTGGATTTAAACTGAAGGTGATAAGTTTTCCAGTATACTTTGCGATTTTCGCGCGCAAGTCTAATGCCATCTCAGCTTCGGCTGAACCGGCTTTAACCGTTTGCAAGGTTATCGAACTTTGAAAATTCAATGGTTCGCCATGATACTCTGCCTTGAATCTCAATGGCCCCGCGGCGCTATAATCGGGAAGGTGAAATGCCGGCATCAACTCCACAGCTTCAGAAGGATGGATGAGACAATCATGCAGGAAGGCATCAATCGTCAATCGTTCCGGTGTATGTAAATTCTGGACCCGTGCTTTTCCTTTGATGTAAGAGGATTTGAACGCCACACCAATCGAGTCGACCGCCAAATCACAGAATGATCCCCGAACACGAACATTGAGAGAGGCGCTGCCCTCGAAAAATGATAATGATGGAAGAAATTTTTTTACTTCGTTAAAATCAATATGCCGGGCATGGACGTCCACCGCAACCGGAGCTTTTGCAAGTCCGGGCAATGTGATGCCGTGAAATAAATTCACTTTTGAAAGTGATGCATCCAGGTGGATCTGTGTTTTATCAAGTTTTAGATCTAATTGAGAAACAGAACATTTGGTTGAGTCGATTTGAGCGTTCAATGAAAGTTGGTGAATTGAAATTTGTTGTTCAGGAATTTGCAGCGATAATGTATCGAGCTTTGTCGTAATCGCATGTGCAGAAATTGACGCTGAAATAACAGTTGAGAAATTTGCGACGTGGATGTGGTTGTAGTCTATGACATGATTCACAATTGTATCCGGCAGAACAGCTATGGTGGAATCATACATGACGAAATCACCGTCCTTGATGCGGCAGGACGAGAGATATATGGTTAGAGGCGAGACAGTGGTGTCCTCAGGTTTTTTTTTCTTAACAAGGTGATCGATATTCCACTCGCCATTGCGGTTTCGCAAAAGCTGGACAAAAGGTTTGGTGATTGTAATTTGATTGACCGTAATTCGGTGTTGAAGAATCGCGAGCGGTTCATATCGTAACTCAAGTTTTTCAACACGCGCAAATGTTTGGCCATCGATGTCGAGTGAGGCACCGTCGATTGTGAGGCCTGTGAAAACGCTGCCGTGAAATTCTCCGAGCGTCAGCGAACCGTTTAATTCTTTCTGAGCAACAGAAAGGAGTGTGGAGCGAAGCCAATTGCGGAAGAAGGATGTTTGTGAGATTCCGAAAAGGAGAACTACGAGAATGAATATTGCTGCGCAAGTGTAAAGCCCAAATTTTAAAATCTTTTTCAGCATTCCGTTTTCGCGATGCTTTTCTTACCTACACAAAAATTTGTGTCAGGGATAACGTTCAAGAATCCGTTCAACAATACCAGTGGTCGAACGGTTAGGCACGAATTCTATAGTTCTTACTGTTCCGCCAGCCGCTTCCACGACCTCACGTCCCACAACATTTTCAATAGCCCAGTCTGCGCCTTTTACCAGCACATCGGGAACGATCGCTTTTATCAATTCAAACGGAGTGTCCTCGTCAAAGCAAGTCACATAATCAACACAACAAAGATTTGAAAGAAGAAACATTCGGTCTGCCTCTGAAATGATCGGCCGTTTCTCACCTTTAATTCTACGCACAGACGCGTCGCTGTTGACGCCGATGATTAAGGCATCTCCGAGCGCTTTTGCTTTTTGGAGATACTCAACGTGACCCCGGTGAAGAATATCGAAAACGCCATTCGTGAACACCAGAGTCTTCTTCTGTTGTTTGAATGTTGAACGGATCGGCAAAAAGGTTTCGAGAGTCACTACATGTCCCATCGATGAATCACCTTATTGTGTAGCGTCATGGTCATTGAGTGCAGCCTCAGCAAGTGCATCCGGAGCAATGGGCACAATACCAACTTCGCCGCACACTACGCCGCCGGCATAATTCGCAAGGTCTGCGGCTTCCTGAATTGTTCCTCCTGCAGTGAGCACCATTGTCAAAGTAGAAATTACGGTATCGCCAGCTCCAGAAACATCTGCCACTTCTCTGGCTTTTGTCGGCAAGTGGACTACGCTTCCGTTTTTTTGGAAGAGCGACATTCCTTTTTCGCCTCGCGTCAGGAGCACATATTCCGGATTTAGTTTTTGAAAGAGAATTTTTCCAGCCTCTTCTACATTCGAATCATCGTTCAACTTCATCCCTAAAGCGTCTTCGACTTCTTTTCTGTTCGGTTTGAAGACAGTCGTATGCCGGTACTCAAAAAAGTTGTTAAACTTGGGATCAATTGTCACAATTTTTTTTGCGGCGTTGGCGATCCCGATCATCGGGGAAATCAACTCTTTCACAATTACACCTTTGTTGTAATCCTCGATAATTATTGCATCCAGAGTAGAAATAGCACTCTGAAGAAAATCAAGAAGTTTTTTTTGAATAGACGCCGAGATATTGATTTTCGTTTCTCTATCAATACGAACTACGTGCTGTGCGTGCGCGATTATTCGGGTTTTTACAGTTGTCGGACGATTTTGGTCGATGAGAATTCCATCAGCAGGGAAACCATTCTCAGCAACGATATTGCGCAATTGTTTTCCGGAATTATCATCACCACAAACGCCGATGAGCACAGGTGTTCCACCCAAAGATTTTATATTGTTTGCAACGTTCGCGGCTCCACCTAAACGTGTAGATTCGGATTGAACTTCAACAACCGGGACCGGCGCTTCAGGTGATATTCGGGCGACTGTTCCCCACAAATATCGATCTAGCATCAGATCGCCAATGACGGCAATTCTGACCTTTTTAAAATTTTCAAATAATTCTGAAAGACGTTTTTCTTGGAATCTCATTATAATTCAATAAATTGTGTGTTTGAAATAAAGAAACTTCTAAAAAGATAGATAGAAGCGGGCTGAAAGGCAAGATAAAAATCGTAGTAATGATTACAATTCCTTGATAACCCTAACAACTTTCCATACAAAGGTCACATCTTTCTTTTTTACAACCATCGGTTCGAAATCACGATTCAAAGGAATAAGGTGAACGAAATTGCCATCGAAACGAATTTTCTTCACCGTGTCCTCTTCACCTACACGAATAACGCATATATCCCCGTTCTTCGTTTCTTTTTTCGGGCTGACAATTATAATGTCGCCTTCTTCTAATTTTGGAGACATACTTTGGCCGCGAACAAGTAACCCGATCGCTCCCGGGTCACGTACATCATCAATAACGACGTATCGATCGACAAAATCGGGATGGAAAATGAGTGCAGGTTGTCCGCCGGGAACTGAAGAAAGCAAAGGCACTTTAACTAAGCCGATTTTTTCTAGAGTTAAAATTTCAGGAGGCGTTGCATGTTCTTCAGATTTGCCGAACATCATTCCTTCGCCCGATAACACCCATTGTGGATTTGTGCGGGTGAGATGTGCAATCGTTACCACTTTATCCGCATCGGGAAATTGTTCTCCCTTTTCCCATCTTTGAATTGTCCGTGATGTCACTTTTAGTTTTCCCGCGAAAATTAGTTGGCTGAATCCCGCAGTTTCACGGGCATGTCGAATCCGATCACCCATATGTCGCATCATGATGCCCTCGCATGACAAAATTGTCGTATTACAAAAATACACTTCTTTAGACCGGAAGTCAAGTCTTCTCTTTGCATTTCGGACTATTTTTTTTATCTTATCAAATCATTAAATGATTGGATTCTCCAAAGCCGGTATGAGATTCTTACCTTTACAATATTACTTCATTCTGATTGTTTTATCCTTTTGTACCAGTGAGGCTCAAACGGTTAAAGTAATCACACCTTCATATGGAAAGAAGAAAATTGAGTCGGCAAGTTTTTTACCAATATACTCACTTCATGAACCAAAAGTCGCACTGGTTCTGAGCGGCGGCGGCGCCCGAGGATTGGCTCATATCGGCGTGATTCGTTCGTTGGAAAAACATAAAATTCCTATCGATTTAATAATCGGTACGAGCATGGGGAGTATCGTCGGTGGTTTATATGCTTCGGGTTATTCAACGGACGAGCTTCAATCAATTGCCGATTCAGTGAATTGGACAGATGTATTATCGTTCAGCGACGAAGCGCGGCGATCGGATCTTTTCCTTGAACAGCGTCAGACCGAAGAGCGTGCATTCCTGTCGATTCGCTTCAAAGATTTTCAACCGATAATTCCATCAGCTCTTTCAACAGGACAACGTCTGACGAAATTTCTGAACGGACTTTTGTTAAAAGCGATCTATCATCCAGATTCCTCGTTTGACGATTTACGGATTCCGTTCAAAGCCGCGACTACCGATTTAATATCCGGTAAACAGGTTATCATCTCTGAAGGAGATCTCACGGAGGCATTGCGCGCGAGTACGTCGATACCACTTCTGTTCACGCCGTTCAGCATGCATGGCACATTACTTCTTGATGGCGGCTTGCTTTCCAACATACCGGTTGACATCGCGAGAAAGTCCGGTGGCGATATCGTCATCGCTGTAAATGCCACGAGTGGTTTACGCGGACCGGACGAAGTCCAGAAACCCTGGGAAATGGCGGATCAAATTCTCGACATCATGATGCAGCTTCCGAATAAAGTACAATTACAACAGTCCGACGTCGCGATAATACCACAGCTTGGTAAACGATCGTCATCTGATTTTTCAGCGATCGATTCGCTGATCGACATCGGTGAGAAGGCGACGGATGCTCTTATTCCGAATATTGAAAATGCAATCAATCGCGCACAACATGCAGGAGATACCAACACCGTGGATGTAAGCCGAGTGCGTTTACATTTTGGCGGCTATTTACTTTCTCATCCGGATATAATGATAATGGTTCAACAACATTTATTCTCCGAACCAGTGTGCGAAAACTCAGTCCAACGAATATTGAATCGGTTGTACCGGTCAGGTGATCTTCACGATATCCGGGCGGAGTGGAAGGAATATAACGATTCATGTGTGATCGTTTTTTCGGCGAAGGATAATCCATCATTGAAGGGAATATCTTTTTTCGGCAACACATTCATCTCTAACGATTCTTTATCGGTTCTTTATCAGCCGCTCTTAGGCAAGAGAATTAATTTATCGGAGTCATCCGAGTTATTCGATAAGATCATTGAAATGTATCGCCGCCACGATTATGCACTTGCCCGAATCGATTCTATATATTATGATCACCAATCTGGAAACGCCTCTGTCTACATCAATGAGGGAATTATCGGCGCTCGGCATATTGAAGGAAATGAGAAAACGAAGGCATACGTTGTCTTCCGTGAAGTTCCTCTTGATGTCGGTGATGTATTTACTTCATCAAAAGCGATTCAGGGACTAACAAATTTGATGAGCACGAATCTATTCGAACAGATTCTAATTTTTGTACGATATGAAAATAAAATACCGGTTCTCGTCATTAAAGTTCAGGAGCGGAGTACCGAACTTTTGAGATTTGGTCTTAGAGCCGACAATGAACGCAACCTGCAGGTTCTTCTCGATACACGCGATGAAAATCTTCTTGGTACTGGAACAGAATTGGGATTCACTTTCTCAGGCGGACTCAGAAACCGGCTCATCAGGCTCGAGTATAAATCGAACCAAATTTTTAACACGTATCTCTCTTTCAATTTAAATACATATTTCAAGTTCCGCGATATCTACACCTATCAAAATGAGGAAGGACTTCCATCGGGTATGTTGGATCGAATCCAAACCGGGGAATATCGTGAAATTAAATATGGTGGTTCATTTTCATTCGGCACGCAATTGGAACGTCTTGGCGATGTGATTTTTGAAACCCGATATGAATTTCAACAGATCAAGGATAAATCCGGAACCGGCCCGGAGGCTGGATATTCTTCTGATAAATATCGTCTCGTCGTGCTCAAATTCGGATCGACGATTGACACACAGGATAAATATCCGTTTCCGATGAATGGCCTTCTTTTCAATCTATCGTATGAATTCGCATCGCAAGCGCTTGGTAGTAAGGTGCCGTTTACAAAAATGTTTTTCTCGTACGAACAATATCGAAGCACATGGAACAGGTTGACGTTTCATCCGCGTGTTATGTTCGGTTTCGGCGATGAGACGGTTCCGCTTGCCGAACAATTCTCACTCGGGGGACAGCAATCTTTTTACGGTTTGCGGGATGAGGATAGCCGTGGCCGACAAATTCTTCTGATTAATGTTGAGACTCGTTATCTATTGCCGGTTCAATTATTTTTTGATACTTATCTCAGCGCCCGTTACGACCTCGGATCTACATGGAGTATGGCTACCGACATCCGGTTTAGAGATCTCGAACACGGCATAGGCGGCAGTCTCGCTCTCGATACGCCTGTCGGTCCGGCAGAATTCGGAATTGGCCGCTGTTTTATTTTCCATCGGGATCTTCCACATAATCCGGTCGCTTTCGGCCCGACGAGATTTTATCTTTCGATCGGATTCAAATTTTAGCCGATCGATATTTCTTTTTCAACTCCCAAAAATAAAAAACCGGAATTCCTAGTACTACGATAACTAATCCGGGCCAGCTGTAGCGTGGTTTGAATATGAGAAGATCGATGCAGATCGCCGCTGCAAGAATAATATAAATGATCGGAACGATGGGATAGCCGAATGCTTTGTAAGGCCGTTCGACATTCGGTTGTTTTCTTCTGAGAATAAAAATTCCGGCAATCGTGAGAATGTAAAAAATGAGCACCGCAAAGATAACGTAATCGAGCAGGTCGCCGTATGTTCCTGAGACACAAAGAATCGATGTCCAAATGCATTGGGCTACCAACGCCCAGGCCGGGACGCCTTGTGCGTTCAATCGGCCTGCGCGTTTGAAAAACAATTCATCGTCAGACATGGCATAAAAAAGTCGGCCTCCCGCAAGGATGAGACCGTTGTTACATCCGAAAGTGGAAATCATAATCAAGATAGCCATGATGCTTGCGGCGCTCGCACCAAAAATCCCCGTAGCAGCCGCGACACCTACTCGATCTGCCGCCGCGAATTGAATTCCTCGTCCGGCTACATCGGCCGCATTCGGTGTTCCGGCAAGAGGAAGAATAACGAGATAAGAAACGTTGACGAGCAAATATATAATTGTTACGATGAACACGCCTAAAGCTAAACTCAACGGAATATTTTTTTTCGGATTGATCACTTCGCCTGCCGTGAATGTGATGTTGTTCCAAGCATCGCTGGAGAATAACGCACCGACCATTGCAACACCGATCGCGATGAAAATCATCGGACCGGAGATAGTTTCGACAAAATTTATCTTTCCATTTTCAATATGTGTCCATGTCATATTCCAGAGATGAGAAAAATTTGCCGCGATAGCGCTGCTGTTAGAAGCAACGAAAAATCCCAAGATGATTAAACCGAGAAGCGCGAGAATTTTTGCTCCTGTAAAAATGTTCTGGATGATTTTTCCCGTTTTCAATCCTCGTATATTTATTGCAGTAAGCAGTATGATGCTCACAATAGAAAGAATTTGTGCCGCGGATATTTTAAAGGATCCGATTTCTAATAGAATATGTTTTTCACTGAACCAGGGAAAAAGTACTCCCGTGAATTTTGCGAAAGCTACACCAACCGCTGCAATCGTTCCTGTTTGAATGACGAGGAACATCGTCCAGCCATAAAGAAAACCAATCAAAGGATTATACGCTTCACGAAGATACGCATACTGTCCGCCGACGCGCGGCATCATTCCTGCCAGTTCTCCATAACTCAGAGCGCAGATCATAGTCATGACTCCGCTGAGAAGCCACACTACAAGTAGATAACCTGCTGACCCGACCGTGCGTGCTATATCGGCGCTGACGATAAAAATACCCGACCCGATCATCGAACCAACCACAATCATGGTTGAATCAATTAATCCTAATCCTCTCTTGAATTCTCCGTGTACTGATTGATAGCTTTCCATGTGTTAATCTTGTTTCTCGATGCCGGTTTCTTTTGGTGCAATAACTTCACCACGTGCTATGCGTGCCATGATGCTGTGTTTGTGTCCGTATGTAAAATAGATCGTGAACCCGATCAAAAGCCAAACACCGAGTCGGTACCAATTTTCGGTTGGCAAGGAAAACATTAAAATAAGACATGTGATGATACCCATGATTGGAACGAACGGAACCCACGGCGCGCGGAACGGGCGTTCGGCATGCGGATGCGTCTTGCGCATGATTAGTACAGCGCTGCACACGATTACGAATGCGAGGAGAGTTCCGATGTTTGTTAATTCTGCTAAAATTCTAATTGGTAAAAGTGCGGCCATTGTTCCGACGAAAATTCCTGTTAAGATTGTGGCCTTCCATGGTGTGCGGAATTTTTTGTGGACAGATCCAAAAAAACTTTCCGGGACCATGCCGTCGCGTGCCATCGCGAGAAATACACGCGGTTGACTGAGCATCATCACAAGAAGGACTGATGTGATTCCGGTGATCGCGCCGACATCGATCAAGCGTTGCGCCCAAGGGAGTCCGCGTTGTGCAAATGCGTTTGCAACCGGTGCGTTGATATTGATTTTGTCGTACTGAACCATGCCGGTGAGAATGGCAGAAACAGCGATGTACAACACTGTGCAAATTAATAGCGATGCGATAATGCCGATTGGAACATCCTTTTGCGGATTGCGAGCTTCTTCGGAATGCGTTGAAACCGAATCGAAACCGATGTAAGCAAAAAAGATAATCGCCGCGCCGGCTAACATTCCAAGCGGGACTCCATTCGCGCCTGTTTGTCCGAATAATGTATGTCCGAAAAAACTAATGCCTGTGAAACCAAACGGAGCGAATGGCATCCAATTTTTCGGATCGATATAAAATGCACCGACGGCGATGACGAAGAGTACGATCACCAGTTTTACTCCAACCATGATGGCATTGAATGTTGCACTTTCTCGGATGCCGATTACAAGAATGATTGTGATAGCCACTGCGACGATGATCGCCGGAAGATCGAAGAATGATCCGGTCATGAAAAAACTTCCTGATGAAATATTGAAATCAAAAGGAGCGCTCGAGAGTTTTGGCGGAATATAAATTCCAAAACTCCTCATAAGATCCTGTGCATGTGCAGACCAGCCATGCGCGACCGCCGCCGAGGCAACCGCGTACTCCAGAATTAAATCCCATCCGATGATCCATGCAAAAAGTTCGCCGAGTGTCGCGTAAGCATAAGTATAAGCGGAGCCGGCAACCGGAGCCATCGAGGCGAATTCTGCGTAGCATAACGCCGCAAAGGTACAAGCTAATCCGGATGCGGCAAACGAGAGAATTAATGCGGGGCCGGCTTTGTCGTGAGCGGCAACTCCCGTTAGAACAAAAATTCCCGTTCCGATGATTGCGCCGACGCCGAGGCTGGTTAGTGTTATAGGTCCGAGAACCCGGCGCAGACGATTTTCTCCTCTCATTTCTTCAAGTAATAGAGCGAGTGGTTTCTTGGCAAAGAGTTGACTGCTCATAAATGGTTTCTCCACTGGTCAGTAATATCAGCCATTATTAAATTGCAAAACCTATCGATTTTTCATCCAAAAAGCAAACGAATAATATTTGTGAAATTTTTTGAATTTTTATCTCTGGGTTTCAATACATTCGAATTTAAAAATCACCGGACGTAAACCATCTGTGCAACAAGATACCATCGTCCTGGAGTTGCCGGCGCAGATACTGTGAATGATTGGCCGAAGATCGGCCCACGCCCACGCACAAAAACCTTCCGGAGGATCCCAAACACTCTTCGTAATAAATACTTGTCCTTCTTCGAACCGGCCGCAACTTTTTGCTTCCTCGTATGGATACTGATCGTACAAGTCCTGGTGAAATAATTTTCTAAGCACAGTAATCCTACATTGATATTCCGAATTAGCGTCGGCAACAACATTATCTTTTGCAGGTAATGTTGCAGACAAAGAACAAGCCGAAGTTGTTGCTGCTGTTTTGATAAAATCACACCGTTCCATAGAATTCTTCTCCGGTTTGAAAAATTGTATTCGTCGAAAAGTCGAAATAAATTTACATGATAAAGATAAATGAGTTGTTGGAAGAATTCAATGTTTTTTTTTGGCGGAAGATTAAGAACCGTTTCTAAAAAAAATATTTATATCCTTTTTGACTTTTGTCTTTACATCGAATCGAGAAACAACGCTATTGTTGGGTGTGATATGCATCCCTTTATATGGTGAATGTTGTAGTTGACAATATGTCGGAAATGACATATATTAGAACCAAATGAGAACAAAAGATAAACCCCTTGTTTGGCTTCATGGAGAGATAAAGACTCCTCCGATGTCAAGCGTGGCAAGAATAGAATCTGGTTACTTGCTGAGAAGATTGCAGACGGGGGAGAAGTTATCGTTGCCTCATTCTCGGCCGATGCTGTCGATTGGTGCAAGGTGCCATGAACTTCGGATTGATGATGAGAATAAAATATGGCGTATTATCTATAGAATTGATTCTGATGCAATTATAATTCTGGATGTTTTCGAGAAAAAAACTCGGAAAACATCCCACAAAGTAATAGAGAATTGTAAGCGACGAATTCTGATGTATGAATCTTAATATTGGAGTAGACACATGAACACTGTAAAGAAGAAACGTCTCGAATCAAAAGGCTGGAAGGTCGGAACTACTTCTGAATTTCTGAAACTTTCGTCTGAAGAAGCGGCATATGTTGAATTGAAGCTGACACTGAGCAAAAGCCTGCAAGAGTATCGAAAAAATAAGAACCTGACTCAAGAAACTCTGGCACAGTTGCTAAAATCGAGTCAATCTCGAGTGGCAAAGATGGAATCTGGTGATCCGTCTGTTTCGCTCGATCTGCTTATTCGTTCTTTGTTAGTGTTAGGAGCTTCGAGAAAAAATCTCGCCCAGATGTTATTATGACTGCAGGGGAAAAAATATTTCTTTTTAAAATGATTAGCAAGGCGCAACTTTTAGAAAAGAGGATAAGGCGACCATAATTTTCTCAATCTAGCCATATTCGGTTTCATTTTCGTTTGTAGTAATAGTCAGTAATTTTCTTGTGAAATTTGTCAATAACACAAACCGACCAGACAAAACAAGAGATTCCAATCAACGCTAAGAAGAAGGACTTGAGGTCGATTGGTTCTCCATTAAAGAGTAATTGTTCTTGATAGAGTTTGAACAAGTAAATTAAAATGAGAAGTAATTGGAATCCAAGGAATGATAGAGTGAAAATAGAATGGAAATCCGGCATCCATTTTATAAATAGATAGCGTTTCTTGTTTTTTCTTTTTTCTTTATATCCTTTGGAAGGATTAAAACTTGATGGAAAGACTTTTCACTTTTCACTTTTTGCCGAATCATTAGTGACTTCAGCCTTTTCACGAATAATGGCATTAATTAGTTGGTCTCTCCTATATCCAAGAGCGAGAGATGAGATCAGACTTACTCCCAAAAGCAACATAAACTCTGAAGTGGAAAAAGCTGCTGAAAATTCTAAAATTCCGATTCTTACAGCACTGTCAGGTTTATTTTGCCCAAAAGATACCAATGCAAATCCAAAACCAACGAGTACAGTCAACAGAATTGAAACAACTTGAATGAATAAGTTCTGATGATTGTTTTGGTTCTGAGCAAATTGCTCATTGAACAACTTTAGTATATCTACCTTGAATTTTTCTTTATCCATGGTTGACTCGATTAAATTTACGTTGTATTATGGATAATTTCTATGATCTAGAAAAGTGTTACACACTGACGTTAATTATTTTATCCGAGCTTGAGTTATCACTTAGCCAATATAACGTGGAAGGCTAAGAGCTCAAGGTCGGATAAAATATTATTGAACAAAGCTGTGTACACTAAAACTATTTAATCTTTGTCGCGTTTCTTTTGTAACATCCTACATCAGGCGGCTTCTGCTTTTTTGGCTTCCTTTTTTGCCTGGAGTTTTTCACCCAGCCATGCTCCAAAGAGTGAAAGCACAAATACAGCGATGATAATTCCCAGAATGCCAATTAATGATTTAACGCGGAGTAAATCTCGTCTTATAAGAAGCATCAAAACGTCGAAGAAAATAAATGCCGTTACAGCACCGCCGATTGCCGGTTCGATGATCGTGATTCCTTCAGATAAATATCCAACTACCGCAGCGATAATAATAACGCCTGCAAAGAGCCAAACTCCCAAAAACGTTAGCGCAATGTACGGAATTGGCCCGCCATTGACTGCATAGCAAATAGCAGTGATTGGCAGTAGATAGAAAATAACATAAGCAAGAAAACTATTCACTATCCACTTCATTTGTAGTTTGTTCGATCCTGTCACTGATTCTGTCATCGTCATTCCTCCTCAATAATGTTTAAGTGGTCTCTTTACTTATTATGATGGAAAGTTGAATTCATCTTCTTACCCAGGATAACGAATGCTAATTAAAAAAGTATTTTTAGAAATTTATTTTATGTTACAGAAAAAATCGTGAGCTTGAATAGAAGTGTTACAAATTGTTTCATCGGAATACAACACAGGTTTATGTACTGCCGTAAGTTTACTAAGAGGAAAAATAAAAAACAAGACATTTGGAATAAAAAGTGAAAAATTTTTAGAGAATAAATAGGTTGAAAAGCTTTAGCTTTCCTCAATCCAATGCCCGATTTGCGCAGAAAAAACTTTAACACCTGGCAGGAGTTGTAAGATTGAATTCCCCATCCAATCGATCGATGTTTGATCGCCGTGGACCAAAATTACTCTATTTGGTTTTGTTTTTTGAACGATTTCCAGCAAACGTTCGCGGCGCGCATGAGAAGTAAATCGGAAATTATCGATTGAACATTGGACTATTTGATCGTGGGAAAAATCGGTTAACCGTATTTTTTCTCCTTTTTCAGCACGGGCGACACGGAAACCGGGAGTTTGAGGATCCATATATCCGACAACGAAAATCGCATTTTTTTTCTCTGCCAGCCATCGAGGAGCCAATCGATATGATGTAGTTTTTTCCATCATCATGCCGCTCGAGGCAATGACGATTGAAGGCCGCGGCGGGATTCCGCCGTTCTTTTCTAATTCGAATATATCTTTTTGTGGAATGTCGGAGAGGCGGAATTCGGGATCGATAGTCGGGACGACGTACCGATTTTTTTCGTAAACGGAATTGATTTTTACACCCACACCGCCGGTGTAAATGTCAACTTCAGTCAAGCTTCCTTTCATCATTAATTTCCAGAGGGTGCATAATATTTCCTGCATCTTGCCGAGTGCAAACGCCGGTATTAAAATCGATCCTCCATTTTCTAAAATTTCGTTTGCTCGCTGTGCCATCCGGATCGATTCATTTCGCCAGTGAGGAAGTAACGACGAGTCGGTGTTGCCTTGCGTACATTCGATAATTAGTGTGTCACATTCTAGAGATTCTATATCCGCCGCTTGCTGGATTGCTTGAGCATCAAGATTGATATTGCCGGTGTAAACAATCTTTCTTCCATCGAACTCGGTGAGAATTCCGGCAGATCCTAGGATATGTCCGGCATCAAAAAAATGAGTTTTGATTGGCGTTGTTGTTCGTCTGCGAAATCCGTGAATCTCAAATTTTTCATTGTACACGCGCCATTCAATGCTCTGGATAAGTAAATCGACTTCATCATGGCTGAATGGGGAAAGATGTGTGTCGCCAGCTAATTGTTCTTGAAGAATTGCAACAGCATTGTGCAGTGTAAGCTCGGCGATAGCGCGTGTTTGTGGTGTTGAGATAATCCGCACGTAAGGATGACGGCGGACAAGATAAGGCAGTGATCCGATGTGGTCTTGATGCGCGTGTGAAAGTAAAACGGTATCGACTTCGACATCTTTCAAAAGATCGAAATTTGGTAACGCGTTCAATCCGGATTTTTGCGGATGGATGCCGCTGTCGAGAATAATTCCCGCGCCGTCTATGTTGAGATAGAAACAACTCGCGCCGATTTCACCAGCGCCTCCTAAAGGTAATAACTGCATGCGTGGGACCTAAGTATTTTCAAACAATATAAAGGAGAAGAAGAGAAAAAGAAAGCAGTGCAAGGGAAATTTGCCTACGTTTTGTGTATTATTAGAAGAGGAAATACATTCAAAGAGTAAAGCATGATGCGCATGATTTATCTTTCACAATTTTTGGATAATACAATGATGAATTACAATAAATCGAGTTTTAAAATTGAAATACTTCTATTAATAGTTCTCAATCTTGTATTCTCTTCTTGTGCGAAGAAACATGATTCCAACAATATCATTGATTCTAATGACTCTACTAATTATAACGAAATGGTATTTGTCAAAGGCAGTACTTTTCAGATGGGAACCAATAACGGAGATTTGGAGGAAAAACCAGTTCATTCGGTCACATTGAGCGATTTCTATATTGACAAGTATGAAGTGACGGTAGCATGTTATCGTTCATATTGCATTGCAAATAATAAAAATATGCCGGTTGAGCCTGAATGGGGTTGGAATGATAACGACCCGATAGCGAATGTGTCATGGTACGATGCCGTTGCATATGCAAATTGGGCCGGGAAGCGTTTGCCCACTGAAGCTGAATGGGAATTTGCAGCACGAGGTGGTGTTAATAGCCGGGGTTATTTATATAGCGGAAGCAACAATATTGGAGATGTTGCCTGGTATATTGGTAATGCGAATGCTCGTACACACGAAGTAGGGACAAAACAAGCCAATGAACTTGGAATTTATGATATGACCGGTAATGTTTGGGAATGGTGTAGTGATTGGTACGCATCATACCCAGCAGATGCCCAGATCGATCCAAAAGGACCGGAAAGTGGTATAACACGAATTCTTCGAGGAGGGTCGTGGGATTTTTTCGATAACCTTAGTTGTTTTTCTCGTATCAGATCCGGTCCCGACAGCAAAGATTACCAAATGGGATTTCGCTGCGCGCGTGATAAATAATAATGACGACAAAAGATTTTTTCATCTTTTAATTACTTAGAGATAGTTGATACATTAAAATTCGGAAAAGATTCCAGAAAATCTTCTCGTGAAAATCTTCTTGCATTCCGGTTCCAGAAACAGTACCTTTTTAATATGGAGGATCGTTTTTATCGAAGAGAGAAAAAAGAATCTCTCTTGAAGAATCTGAGCAAAAGCATCATAGCAAATAAAAAGCTGATGGTATTGCTCGCGATTGCCATACCACTAATCCTATTTGTTCTCTTTAATCCAAAGGGTATTGTCAAAAGAATGAGCATGGAGGATCAGAAGAGACAGATGGAGAAAAGTATTGACTCGCTAAAGGCCGAACAAATTGATCTCCAGCAGAAATCAAAAGCCCTTGAAAATAATAAAAAAGTAATCGAGAAAACTGCGCGTGAGCGTTATGGAATGGTAAAAGAAGGGGAAACCGTTTATCGTGTGCAGCGAAAACAACAATAGAAAAGATTCTTCAATAATGTAACCAATCCGACGTACAGGGATTGGTTTTTTTTTAAATTGTATGGACTTATTCGGAAAAGAGCGTTCAAGTATTCACGGTAAACAAGCGGGATCTCCGCTGGCGGAGAGAGTGCGGCCATCTCGACTGGAAGAATTTGTCGGCCAGACGCATATACTTGGTGAAGGCAAACCGCTAAGATGCCTGATTGAACAGGATCAGATTTCATCCATGATATTTTGGGGTCCGCCGGGAGTTGGGAAAACAACACTTGCCCGCATCATAGCAGCACACTCGCGTTCCGAGTTTTATCAATTAAATGCCGTCTCGTCCGGTGTAAAAGACGTTCGCATGATTATCGAGAAAGCGGAATTCACACGATCTCACAATGATAAAAAATCTATTCTCTTCATCGACGAAATTCATCGGTTCAATAAAGCTCAGCAAGATGCGCTTCTCCATAGTGTTGAAGAAGGCATTCTCACACTGATCGGTGCGACGACGGAGAATCCTTCGTTCGAAGTCATATCACCGCTTCTATCGCGCTGTCGTGTGTTTGTATTGAACGAACTTTCCGCGGCAGAATTGAATCGCATCATCGATATGGCGCTTGAGAAAGATGAGTATCTCCAAAAACAAAATCTCGTGATTGAAGACAGGGAATATTTAATTCTGCTGGCGGCAGGTGATGGAAGGATGTTGTTGAATGGTTTGGAAATTGCAGCCCGGCTTGCCAGGCCTAATAAAGAAGGAAAACGGATCATCGACCGTGAAACTATCGAAGAAGCATTTCAACGAAAGTATGCGCGATACGATAAAGGCGGTGAAGAGCATTACAATATTATTTCCGCTTTTATCAAGAGCATGCGCGGGTGCGATCCCGACGCAGCGGTTTACTGGCTTGCGAGAATGCTTGATGCTGGAGAAGATCCGAAATTCATCGCGCGGAGGATGATCGTTCTCGCATCGGAAGATATTGGCAACGCCGATCCTTTAGCGGCACTCCTTGCAACGAATTGCTTTACTGCCGTCGATTACATCGGAATGCCGGAAGCGCGGATTGTTCTTTCTCAATGCGCGACCTATCTTGCGAGCGCGCCCAAAAGCAATGCTTCTTACGCGGCGATTTCCGATGCGCTGCAGGACGTGAAGAATCTTCCCGATTTGGCGGTGCCGCTTCATTTACGAAACGCTCCGACTGAACTGATGGAATCGCTCGGATATCACAAAGATTATAAATACGGACATTCATTCGAACATAATTTTATCGAACAACAATATTTACCGGAGAATCTCCGCGATAAAATTTATTATCATCCCACCGACAATGGGAGGGAAAAAGCCATTCGTGAGCGTCTAAATGAATGGTGGAAAAAAAAGAAACGGTGACATGCAAACACGCTATTCCCTTCTCATCATATTCCTAATTTTTTCAGTTGCCTGTGCACATGGGCAGACTGTGCGCGATTCATTGCATGTACTTTCCGACACAACGAAAACTGCGGCAAAGGATACGTCTTCGTCAAAAGGCATTGACACACTGGTGACCTACAGCGCTTCCGATTCTATCGTTTACTCGCCAGTCACAAAAATTATGAAAATGTTTGGAAAAGGAAATTTGAATTACCGTTCCACGAAACTTCGGGCACAAAACATCGACCTTGATTGGAATAGCTCAACTATTTTAGCGTACGGCCGGATTGATACAACAAAGGGGAATATTAAACTCGATTCTGCCAGCCTTGATACTATTAAATTAAAAAACCTTGGTTATCCGGTAATGGTCGATGGAGGCGAAGAATATGTGGGCTCGCGGATCGCGTACAATTTTAAAACACACCGCGGACGAATCGCCGTAGCTGAGACCGAAAGCGGAGGCGGATTTTATTATGCTCAAGAAATTCGTCAGATGGATAAGGATGTGATGTACATTAATGATGGAGAGTATACAACCTGCGATCTGAAACATCCGCATTATTATTTCGCGAGTACGAGGATGAAAGTAATTCCGCATGACAAGATTGTGGCGGAGCCGGTTTATTTCTATGTCGAAGATGTTCCTGTGTTCGTACTGCCATTTGGAATTTTTCCGAATGAACGCGGGAGACGTTCGGGAATTTTGGCGCCCACATTCGGCCAGGATGCACAGCGAGGATGGTATCTCGGGAATGGCGGATATTACTGGGCGATAAACGATTATCTCGATCTTGCACTTCGTGCTACATGGTACGCCAAAGGCGGAACGATGCTGCAATCACATTTTAATTACGCGCAGAGGTATGAGTACACCGGAAGTGTTAGTGCGAGCTGGGCAAATGTACATACCGGCGAACCGGGTGATCCAGGCTATTCACCTGAGCGGGATTATAAAATCGACATAATCCACAATCAACAAATCAACCCCACGACCCGGTTTGATGTGAATTTTTCGTTCATGAGTTCCTCGTATTTCCAGCACACGACAACGAATATGAATGATTATCTTACGCAAAGTGTTATTTCCAATGCAACTTTTTCAAAATCATGGGAACCGAGCGGCGCAAGCATGACGCTCAATATTTACAGGGAACAAAATTTGAAAACAGGCGAACTCTCGATGAATTTACCCAACATCAGTTTTTCATTACCGGTTTGGTATCCTTTCAGAAGAAAAGGAGCTGAATCCGGTTCCGATCAGGATTTGTCGTGGTATGAATATATCAGTCTCGATTACAATGGAGAAGCGGAAGGGCAATATCAAAAAGCAATTTCAACATCGACTGTAGACACAACACAGAAATTCAACATCACAAATCATTACGGCATCCAACATCAAATTAATATTTCAGCGGCGCCGAAGCTTGGATACTTTACATTCCAACCGAATTTCAGTTATACCGAAAAATGGTATCCGGACAATGCGGATCAGTATTATTCGTCTTCGGACAGTTCCGTGAAAACAACAAAGAACAAAGGATTCAAAGCGGTCAGAACTTACTCGATGGGAGTTTCGGCATCGACACAATTGTACGGAATCTTTCCAGTAGATCTGTTCGGCATTCAAGCTTTTCGTCATAAAATTTCTCCAAGCCTCTCGTATTCGTACTCACCCGATTTTGGAAAATCATCGTGGGGTTATTACGGAAGGTACCTTGATCAAAACGGTAACCAAATAGTTTATGATCGTTATCAAGGACAACTTTTTGGCGGAGCTTCGAACGGTGAGGAACAAAGTATCTCTTTAAGTATTGGTAACCTGATCGAGGCGAAGGAGATGCAAAGGGATACGGCTAAAGAGCCGGCAAAATATCAAATAATAAATTTTAATTTGAGTACTTCATATAATTTTGCGGCGGACAGTCTGCGATTATCGCCTTTAGGTCTGAGTTACAACACAAACTTTGCCGATATTATCAGTCTGTCGGGAAACACTTCGTACACATTTTATCAATACGATACTACCGGACGTCAATTTCATTACATTAATAAATTTCTGATGTCGGAAGGCAGACTCGCGCGGCTGACTAATTATTCGACACACATCTCGGCGCAAATTGCAAGCGGAGGAAGACAAACGAGTTCAATTAGTGGAAGGATTCCTGCGGCAGACAGTGCGGGAGTTAAAGGAACAAAAACTGATTCGACGAAAACTAAAAGTCCGTTTGGAATTCATATTCCATGGAATCTCTCCGTAAATTGGGATTACAGTTACGATGAAACGAATCCACTCGCATCGATGAAATCTTCAATTCTAGGCGCTTCGTTAAGTTTTGAGTTGACTCAATATTGGAAGGTAGAAACTACAGGCAGTTATGACGTATTCAGCAATCAATTTGCCGGCGTTACGGTGAATGTTCATCGCGATCTACATTGCTGGCTTATGAATTTCAATTGGTATCCGATCGGAACACTCCGCGGTTTCAGGCTGGAGATTAAATTGAAAGCACCCGAGCTGCAAGATATTAAATTGACAAAACAGGGCGGAGTGTATTCGAGGAATCAGTGAGAATTTAAAAATGGTTTTTTATGAATGTCAGCGTTTAGCCAGCCAGAGTTCAGGATTTAATTTTTCTCTTTCATGCCACACTTCAAAATGAACCATCGGTCCGTTGAGTGAATCACCGCTTGTTCCGATGCTCTGTCCTTCAGTTACTTTGTCCCCCGTTGTAACTGTTATTTCTGCCAGATGCGTATACACCGTTCGGTATCCGTTTCCATGGTCGATGATTACAAGATTGCCGTAAGATGGAAGCCACGAAATCCGTACAATTTCTCCTTCTGAAACAGAAAGGACATCCGAACCATTAGGAACGGAAATGTCGACACCGGTATTTTGCGTAACAGTTTTTAATTGTGGATGAATTTGATTCCCAAACCGGGAAGCAATTGTTGCTTTGACCGATACAGGCCAACGAAGTTTTCCTTGCATCACATCGAATGCCGCATGTGTTTCGGCAGGCTGTGCGACTGCAACCTTCTCTCGCGCCGCAGCCGCTTCGTTCGCTTTTTTTATTTTTTCCTGCTCAATAAGATCGGTAATAAATTTTTCCAGATCTTTTGCGGCTTGAGTTTTCCTGTAGATTTCGTGACGGAAATTGTGTTTATCTTTTCGGATGGCAACAAGGAGTTCTGTGCGTTCTTCCGCTTTCTGCTGCAATGTTTTTTCTTCTTCAGTTTTCTCGGCTATTATATCATGTTCTTCTTCCAACTTTTTTGCAAGCAGTACGGTTTTTTCTTCTAGTTGATTTTGTTTGAGACGAAGTCTCGAAACATCTTTTTTATGCTGTGTCGAAAATCGATGAAGGTATTCAATCCTGACTGCGAACTGGTTCAGCGAACGGGATGAAAGAATTAATTCAAGATCGGAGAGCCGGCCATATTTATAAGCGCCGACAACTTTGTTGGAATACTGGTTCTGGAGATATTTAACCTGTGCGCTTAGTTGTTCGATATTCTTTTGAACATCGACAATTTCGTCCGCGAGTTTTTGTTCCTGTCGATGAAGTGTGCGAAGCAATTGTTTTATTAAAGTGTTCTGGCGGTCATAGGTGTCGAGCATCTCAAGAGTATTTTTTTCGCGTTGTTCCGAGCTCTTGATTTTTTCTTCGAACGACGCTATATCATTTCTGAGTTGCTGCAATTCCTGTTGCTTGGTTGTTAGATCTTTATCATCTCCCGCCTTCAGCGGAAAGACAATCCATAAAAAGAAAAACAACCATGTGAGGCGCAGGGAATTCATAACTTAACGCCATTCAACATATTCAGCCTGATCTGGAATTGTGAAGTGAAATGAAACCGATTTTAAATTGGCGCGTGCTTTAGAATAGACGAATGTTACACTCTTTTGAGAATTGAGGTCGTTTATTTTCATTTTAAACGGAATCCAGATTGAATCTATCAATTTATATTGTGAGAATAAAATATCTTTTTGAATTTGTCCGTCTTCCTTTAGAATCTGAATCCGTGATACGGTCGAATTCTCCGGATCGATCCAGTACTTCGATATCCCGCCCGGTTTCTTAAAAATCATTACAACAGCATCATCGCCTACATAATAATCTGAAGGCATTTCCGATTCCCGTCCTAGTAGCGTTACTCCACCAAAAAGATTTATGATGTCGGAAAAATCGACATCCATCTGTAAAAGAGATCCCAGATTTTTACGCGATGTGGAACAGTAGAGAAGTTGATTCTTAAAGCTGTTGTACAAAAGAAATGTATCGCGCGTAACCATGGCGCTGGCTACCTGAATGCCGAATGGGCCTTCGATATTAAAGTAAAGCGAGTCCGGTTTTTTTAATTGTATTTCGATGCTTCCTGAATTTGAAAATGTTGGTGTTTCAACGGCGATGGATCCGCTTGCTTCGAGAGATTGAAACGAATGAAGCCGCTCAAAAACCTGCGCCATAATTACATTTGGATGATATGATTCTGCAGGCCCAAGATGTCTCGGGGAAGTAGAACTGCATCCGGTTAAAAAAAGTGTTGCGAAAAATGAAATAGATAAGATGAATAGAATTTTATTTTGCACCATCGATTTTTTCCTGTAAATCTTTATTTGATGAATTTTGATGTAAGGCCTCTTTCCAGTATTCGATTGCCTTGTCTTTGTTTCCCAACGCTGAATATACGTCTCCCAGATGTTCCAGCAATACCGCATCGCTTCCGCCCGACTGTTGCCGTAATGAAACTGCCCTGTTGATGAAAAACAAAGCTTTGTCGAGTTGATTCAAACGAAAATAAATCCATCCGACCGTATCGAGGTAGGCGCTATTTGCGGAATCTTTTTCGATGGCCGTTGTTGCCATTGTGAGCGCTTCCTGAAGCCGAATTTTTCGTTCGGCTAGACTATAACTAAAATTATTTAAAACAAGATGGTTCTTGGGTTCAATTTTCAACGCTTGTTCATATAAGCTATCCGATTCCGTGAAGCGTTTCATTCCATCCAGAGTTTGCGCAAGAAGAGTCATTGCGTCGATACTTTTCGGTTCAATATTCAACGCATGCTGAAGCAGAGGAATAGCTTGTTCATTTTTTTGAGATTGTGTGTAAGCGAATCCGAGAAAATAATTGATAGAGTATTCATCGGGAAACTCCGTTCGCCCGTTTTCGAGAATTGCTATGGCCTTCGTATAATTATTTCTCTGGAGATAAAGAATTCCAAGTTGAACATACGGCTGCGGAAAAGAACGGTTTAATCCGATTGCTTTTTCATACTGTTCAATTGCGCTTGAATCGTTGTGGTGCATGGCTTCGATGTCGCCAAGAAGAACATGGATTTGCCAGCTTTGCGGATAACGTTGCTGAATTTGCCGGCAGAGAAGATATGCATATTCAAGAGATTGTGCCGTATCCGATGTCTGGTGTAAAAATTCAACGGCGATACCGAGCTCTGCATCGAGCGCAACCGAATCTCTCGAAAACACATCGGAAAAAGTTTTATAAGCCTCGTCGATTTTTTTTTGTTCAAGAAAAACATTGCCGCGTGTGATGTTAATTTCAATGTCGGTCGAATCAATCTGGTGGAGATCGTTTAAAATCGATATTGCTGTATCTGTTTTTTCAGCGCGGAGATAAGTTGCGGCAAGCCTTTTCTTCAAATCAATATTGCTGGGATCAAGTTGCAGCATCTCCTGATACATTGTTGCCGCGGAATCAAACTGCTTCATTGTTTCGTAAACTGCGGCTGCCTGGTACAAAGTCTGCCAGCTTGGTCCGAATTGATCACGTATCTTCCGATATGTTTGAAGGGCTTGTGGATATTCTTGTTTCTGTTGATGAATGCGGCCGATAGTGAACAATGCTGCTATCGATGTTGAATCGAAATGCGCGACTTCTTCATATTCCTTAAGAGCATGATCAATATCATGGGCCGATAAATATGCATCTGCGAGAGTCTGATGATAGATCGGATTTGTAGAATCAAGGCGGACTGCTTCTTTGCCGTGCAGTATGGCCATATAATTTTTTCCAAGTGCAGTATAATCTTTCGTCAAAGCATAATGAATGCCGGCAGCGTTATCGAATCGCAGGGCTTCTTCGTATTCGAGAATCGCCCGTGCACGATCCTCTCTCATATCGAACAACGATCCATCGATTACTCTTTGTGTTGCGAGGTCGGGATTTTTTACTTCTTGTGTTGTTGTGGTTTGTACTATTTGTCGGTTGCTGGAGCAAGCTTCAAGAACAAAAATTCCTGCAATTATCAATAATATGAAACCTATTTTAATGAAACGACTTGTCATGAATCATCCCCCTGATATCAAGCCATAGGGAAAAAATTAAAGAAGAGTGAAAACAACACCGGTTTATCTTTAAAGATATATTTTTTTAATCTATGGCTACTCTTCCTTGCCAGCCACCATATTAGTTCCTATATTAATATAAAAACTCACTCAGAGAATAACAAGTGCGAAAATTAACTATTTACTTGACTTTTTCTTTTTGCATTAGTACATTACGCTGAGTTTTCAATCTATAACTTTAGCAGAAAGGGCTAACCCAATGAAAGACAGCCGACTTCAGAAGTGGGTTCGCACAATTGGTGTGATGATAATGATCGGAGCGGTGACGATCGTAACAATGGTTGTAAGCGGCTGTGCGAGCTCGGAAGAATTAAGTGAAGAGGATTTAGCAAAGCAGCAAGAACAACAACAACGCCAACAGGAACTTGATTCGCTTCGTTCCGTCGCGAATATGTTGCGTTCAAGGAATTCCGAATTAGAACAGAACGTTCGCAACTTGACGGGACAGGTCACAGATCTACAAACTAAAGCTCACGAATCCGAGGAGAAGGCAAAAACTGCGCCAGCTCCAAATTCTGCTCCCGTGAATATTGCCGAAGCGGAAAAGACATATAACGATGCTATGGCGAAGTTCAAGAAACACAATTATGAAGAAGCTCTTCATGAATTCGATGTTCTGAAAGATTCGGCGACCGGACAGATAAAAAATAACTCCGATTATTGGTGTGGTGAATGTCTGAATGGGTTGAAGAAATACGACGAGGCGTTGAAGGTATTCGAAACCGTGATGGACACTAAAGGTTCAGCCAAACGAAGCGCTGCCGCGTTTATGATTGGCCGTGTTTACGAACACATGAAACAAAATGATAAAGCGAAAACCGCATATCAGTATGTGGTGGATAATTTCCCGACCAGCGAATATGTTGGAAAAGCAAAAGAAGAAATCGATAAATTAAAATAATTTTTGTGAAGATCCTTAGCAAGAAGCCATCTCCGGATTCAATCCGGTAGATGGCTTTCTTTTTTTCAGTCGAAATAATAGTCAAAAAGTATTACAATCATGATCTATCGGAAAGTCGGGAGAGATGGAACAAATATCAATTCAACATGCCGTAGAAAATGATCTGGAAGAAATTCTGAAATTGCAAAAAGATTGTTATATTTCCGAAGCCGAGATTTACAACGATTACGAAATCCCTCCGTTGAAGCAAGATATTGAATCGGTAAGAAAGGAATTTAGAAATGGCGTAATCTTAAAAGCATTATTCGCCGGTGAGATCGTCGGCTCTGTTCGCGGGTTTAGGGAAAATTCAACATGTTATATCGGAAAATTGATTGTGCGAAGAGATCAACAAAACAAAGGACTCGGAACTATGTTGATGAAAACTATAGAATCCTGCTACAACGGCTGCACGAGATTTGAATTGTTCACAGGATTCAAGAGTGAGAAGAACTTATGGTTATACAATAAACTCGGTTATAAAGAATTCAAAAGAGATAAATTGAACGACAGGCTTACGTTAATTTATCTGGAAAAAATAAGTCTTCCAATAAATGCCAAGAAAGAAGCAAGATAAATTTATTTTAGTTACTTCATTTTATTGGCGAGCTGAAATGTTCTTGATCGCTATTGACATTAATGGAGGTTTTCATCATAGTACTATCAACGAAAAAAATATCGCAATATATACTAACATGACTATGGATGTATTTGGAAAGATAAATAGACCACTTTATACAGATTTGAGTCTTTCAATTCTGGCGGGTTTATTACAATAACACGCATGTTGTTACGTTAGTTATTTGGAATTATCTTTTAACTATTTAACGAAAGGATTTAAGAACATGCATGCACATCGTATTTTCGTATTTCTATTTTTTTTTATATTTCTTCATCTGAATATTATTCATGCTCAATGGCAACCTACTAATAACGGAGCTGTTCATGCTATTGCCGTTTCTGATACCTGCATTTTTGCTGGTGCTTTTGGAGGTGGTGTCTATCTTTCCACGAACAAAGGAACAACCTGGACAGGAATCAATACAGGATTGACAAATACCCAGATATTTTGTCTTGCCGTTTCTCCCAATAGGTTAGGCAGTACCAACCTCTTTGTAGGGACTACAGAAGGTGTTTTTCGATCCACCAGTAATGGAGCAAGCTGGATTCCAATCGATTCAGGATTAATATACACATGGGTCAACACTATTGCCTTTTCTACTAATGGATTAGGCGGCACCAATATATTTGCTGGGACGAATGGTGACGGTGTCTATCTTTCCACTAACAACGGGACGAGCTGGACTCCAATCAATTCTGGATTGACGAATACTACTGTCCGGTCATTAGCCGTATCCGGTACGAACATATTTGCAGGGACAAACGGTGGCGGTGTCTATCTTTCCACAAATAATGGTGAAATCTGGACGCCAATCGATTCGGGATTAACAAACATCTCGGTCAATTCTCTTACACTTTTTCCTAATGGGTCAGGCGGTACCAATATATTTGCAGGGACGAATGGTGGCGGTGTCTATCTTTCCACCAATAATGGAACAAACTGGAGTTCAATCAATTCAGGATTAACAGATACTTCTGTAAATTGTCTTGCCATTTCTCCGAATGGGACAGGCGGCAGCAATCTATTTGCTGGTACTTGGAGTGGTGTTTTCCTGTCAACCGACAATGGTGCAAACTGGACTGAAGTCAATTCAGGATTGGAGGATTATCATGTCTTTTCTCTAGCAGTTTCTCCATCGAGTAGTGATGCAGGCGGTGCCAAACTCTATGCCGGAACTGACCGATGTGTCTATCTCTCCACAAATAATGGAACGACCTGGACTCAAGTCAATTTAGGATTGCCATTGACTTCTTTTGTCACATCTGTTGCTGCCATAGGCAATAATCTTTTTGCGGCAACCTATAGTGGTATTTTTCACACGAGTGACAATGGTGCAAGCTGGAGTTCAATAGATCTGGGATTGAAAAATTATGTTGGCGTGTCTGTTGCTGTATCAGGCACAAATCTTTTTGCGTGCTATGATGGCGGTGTCTATCGTTCCAGTGATAACGGTATAAATTGGGCCTTCGCCGATTCTGGATTGGCAAATACCAATATCCGGCGCTTTGCTGTCTCAGACACCGACCTTTTCGTCGGGACAGCTGGCAGTGGTGTATTTGTATCAACTAATAACGGTACAGAATGGACTAAAATTAAATATGAATTTACACTACTTGATATCACTGCTCTTGGCGTATCTCCCGATTCTCGTAGTATAGATAATATTACTCTTTTTGTTGGGACTTTAAACAATGGTGTTTATCTTTACAACGATTCGAGTTGGAATCCAGTTAATACAGGATTGACAACAACTCATATCTCTTCATTCGCCTTTTTAGGCACTAAAATCTTTGTTGGGACATCTGACAGCGGTGTTTTTCTTTCCACAAACAACGGTAAAAGCTGGTCTCCAGTCAATTCAGGATTGACAAACACCGATATTTCGCCGTTTGTCGTTTCATGTAACAATCTCTTTATTGGGACAGGCAATGGTGTTTATCTTTCTACGGATGAGGGTACAAGTTGGATGCCGATCAATTCGGGATTGTCAGATACATTTGTCGGGTCTCTTACTATTTGCGGCAACAATCTTTTTGCGGGCACAGACAATGGTGTGTGGAAACGACCTATCAGCGAAATGATCACATCGAGAGAATGTCCCACTCTTAGTTGAAATTCAGCGATAGAAATTTGAGGTTGTTGTCAACATAAATATTTTTTATGCGACAAGCAAATTTTGTTTTTTATTTTTATTCAACGCGTCAATTAATATTGGTAATGCACCGTAACCTTTTATTCTTCTAAATCCTTTTTCAGCTTCCAACACTCCAGCACAAACCCAGCGTGTAACTTGTTCTTCAGTCTTCCAATATTTTACATTCCTCTCTTTCTGTCGAACAACTGAATTGAGCGACTCGATCAGATTTGTCGATTGCAATGATTTGCGCAGAGCAAGAGGAAGATTAAGTCGATGCAGCGTCAACGTTTCATCCAATCCTTCACGTAAACTTTTTGCAGCCGACGAATGCTCTTGCTCCAAGTCCTGCGCAATTGATAGCAGCCGTTCTTTTGCTTTCACTGCATCGTTCATCGAATATGCTTCCGTCATTCTTCTGCTGACAACTCCCTGAAGATTTTTTGGAAGATAACTTAACACATTACGTTTCTTGTGAACTGTGCAGCGTTGGACATGTGTGTCTGTTCCAAGTATATCAATGACAGCTCGCCGCAAGGCTTTCGATCCGTCCATCACTACCAAATATAATTGCTCTGTGTGTAATCCACGATCTATCAAATTTTCCAACAAACCTTTCGCTATCGTCGTATTTTCTGCCGATCCCTCCCATACCCCAAGAACATGCTTAATCCCTTTAGTATCAATTCCTAACGCGATCACTACTGTATAATCACCAATGTGTATTCCATCGATCATCAACACTGCCAACTCTAATTCTTCCAGCCGTCGTTCAAACATTTCTTTTATCTTTTGAGCCGTTGCTGCAATCATTCTTCTGCTTACACTGCTCGAACTCGTTCCATACCCTTCTAGAAATTTACTCACTCCTTCTTCATACCTTCGTGTGCTAATGCCTCGAATCAAATCTCGATATGTCCTCTGAATTAATTCTGCAGACTTACTAAATAATCCGTACGTCTTCAAACTCCACGCATGCTTGTTCTCAACATCCACAACTCGGGTGACAAATATTTTTTTCCTCTTTCCATTTACGATCACCGATCCTGGATTTGTTCCATGTCGTGTGCACTGCCGATCAGGTAAATGTTTATATCGTTCGCCTGCAAGTGATTTGACTTCTTCTTCCATGATCGTCTCCATCACTTGTAAGGAGATGCCTTCCATTTCTTCCGAGAGCGATTCTTTTAATCCCAACAAAACTTCTTTCACTGTGTCAACGATCTTTTCTTCCAACTTCTCAAAATGTTTTCCGCTCGTACTGTTGATTACTTCATTCGCTTTTGCTACTTTGATCTTGTGCATGGCGATAGTCCTTTCTTTGGTGTTTAATAATTTGAATCGTTATTTTCTCACCTCAGATTAACTATCGCCTGTATTTTTTTCAAGCGCTATTTTCAACTAACTTCGGGACATCACCTCACATCGATCCGACAATTGATAAATAAACCGCCTCAACAATTTATGCTTGCAAATAACTATCCCAATCCGTTTAATCCAAGTACGAAAATACAATTTTCGCTTCCAAAGGCAGCTTACGTTACTTTGAAGATTTATAACTCACTCGGACAAGAAGTTACAAAACTCGTTTCGGAAAATATGAATGCCGGAACGTATACAACGGAATGGAATGCATCAGGATTTGCGAGCGGTGTCTATTTTTGTCGGTTGGATGCCGGTAGTTTCGTTGAAACAAAGAAACTTGTGCTGCTTCGATGAAGAGCATCAGCAAACATTATATAAAAATCTGCCGCCCCTAAATTAAGTCGTCAAGGTTACGGAAACCGTGAATTATATAGAAAACAAGATACGATTCGATCGTCAAGTTTATCAATAAATGCAAGTGCTCGATGTGGACTATCCTGCGCAATCCACTCAAGAATTGAAATAAGATCATTCTGAGCCGCGGGGAGATATTGGAGTGTAATTTTATCTGGCATGCACCTGTCGACGATGTTTTGCTATCATCTGCTTATGCGTTATTCCTTTTTTACCCTCAGCAGATTGCGCCTGCGCGACGCCAAGTTTTTCAAAGAGTTCGACTTGTGCTTTGAGATGTTCATAGTGATCGATTGTCATGACGACTAGATCGCCTTCGCCATTGGTTGTCAGATACACAGGTTCATCTTTCTGATGGCATATCGCGGCGATCTCCCTTGTCCTGTGACGCAAGCTTGAGATTGATTTAATAATAGGCATATATTTTTTCCTTTACTTTATGCCGTAAATTAGTACATTATTTGTACATAATCAAGTACTAATATTTATGTAGCAATTTATTGAATTTCTTTAATTCATCGTTAAATTTTCTATAGTCCAATCAACAATGAAATTATTTTGCGATCTGTACCACGACATACAATAATGACATTCCGAGAAGTGTCATCAAAGTTGTGAATGTTTTTGGATGTGCGTGATGGCTCTCCGGCAACAGATCGCTCGCACCGATATAAATAAAGCATCCGCAGAAAATACCAAGAGTGACGCCCAGCGCATTCTTCGGGATCGAGTAAAAGAATGTTGAAATAATTCCGAGAACCGGCGCTACTGCATCGATAAGCAGCCAACGAAATGCCTGAATGCGATTCCCACTATTGCGGATTATCATGGTTACCGTATTGATGCCGTCGGAAAAATCGTGAGTAAGAACTGCAATTGTAATAATCATTCCTACCGATGTCGATATTTGAAAAGCAAGGCCGATAATCGTTCCATCTAAAAAACTGTGCAGTGAAAGACTGCCGGCGCCAAGTATTCCACGATGGCGTGTATTTTCACAACCGCTTTCATGAGATGAATGCAAAACAATCAATCTTTCCAAAATCATATAAAAGATGAATCCAATTCCAATGACAAGGGAAACCATCGAGACATTTTGGTCGCCACTCTTCAAATTGAAAGCTTCTGGAAGGAGATCGAAAAAAGCAACACCAATGATTGCTCCAGCGCTGAATCCTGTGATAAGGTGTAGTTTATCTTTGAATCTCAGCGCAAATAATCCGCCCAGGAAAGTGGCAACGAATGTGGCAGTTCCAATATAAAATATTATCATCGATGAATTCCTTTGTTTATTCAAACTTAGATTTTACAACTGAACATTCGGCACGCAGTAGTTACATATTTTCAAACTCAAATATTATTATCGCTATGAGATACGCCGAAAAAATGCCCGAGATCTTTCGATCCCGGGCTTTTCCTTTTCCTTGTTGCAATTATTTTGCTTCCTGCGCCTCCATGACGGCTACCGCCGTCATATTTACAATATCGTTAACATCGGCATTCATTGGCAAGAGGTGAACCGGTTTATTCATTCCCATCAGTATTGGGCCGAGCGTCTCGGCGTTGCCCAGCTTCACCATCAATTTTGCTGCAATAGTGGATGAAGCAAGATCTGGGAATATCATTACGTTGGCTGCTTCCTTCAAATTGTTGGATGGGAACATTTTCGTAATCATCTCGGGAGTAAGTGTTAAGTCGGCCTGTATTTCTTTATCGGCCATATATTTAGGAAAACGCGATTTAAAGATTTCGGCCGCCTTTTGCATTTTATTGGAACTAGGGCGTTTTTCTTCACCAAAATTTTTGAATGATAAAAATACAATTTTTGGTTCGATGTCAAATCGCTTTACTTCTTCGGCGGTTAAAAATGCAATATCAGCAAGTTGTTTTGCTGTTGGGTTAATGTTTATAACGGTATCGGCAAAAAAGACGATATGCTTTTTCATTATTATCATGTGCAAGCCAGCGATTGTCGACCGTCCTGGTTTTGTTTTGATAATTTTGAGTGCAGGTTGAATTATATCCGGAAAGTGCTGTGTCAGTCCCGCGATCATGCAATCTGCATTACCCTCGTTCACCATCATCAATCCAAAATCGATATTAGATTTAAGGAGAATACCCGCTTTTTGCAAGGACATCTTTTTTTGTATCTGTACCTTAAGCAGTTTCGGTTTGTACGAAGCGGCTTTTTCCGATTTTATTGGATCAATAATTTCAGCATCTTTGAGATCGAGGTTTAATTTTTTAATCTTCCGATGTATTTCTGTATAATTTCCTAGAAGAACCGGTTTTGCCATTTTTTCATCCAAAACAATCTGGCATGCACGAAGAATTCTTTCATCAGAACCTTCCGGGAACACAATTCGTTTCGGGTCGCGCTGCGCTTTATGGATACAAATGCGGGTTACTTCTTTCGCCCGGCCAAAACGCGCTTCGAGACAATCACGATACGCGTTGAGATCTTTGATTGGATTTTTTGCGACGCCGCATTTCATTGCAGCTTCTGCAACTGCCGGAGCTTCCCACAACAATACACGCGGATCGAACGGTTTTGGAATTATGTATTCCCGGCCGAATCGTATGGGTTTGTTTCCATAAGCGCGTATGACGCTGTCCGGTACATCTTCTTTCGCAAGCCGTGCCAATGCTTGCGAAGCAGCCACTTTCATTTCATCGGTTATAGCAGAGGCGCGCACATCGAGAGCGCCGCGAAAAATAAATGGGAAACCGAGAACGTTATTCACCTGATTCGGATAATCGGACCGTCCGGTTGCCATGATAATATCTTCGCGAACGGAGATCGCGTCTCCGTACGATATTTCCGGGTCCGGGTTTGCCAATGCGAACACGATCGGGTTGTTGTTCATCGATTTTATCATCTCTTTTGTCACGGCATCCTTGACCGAGACACCGCAAAATGCGTCGGCGCCTTCCATTGCTTCGGCGAGTGTTCGCTTTTCTGTCTCGACCGCAAAATATTCTTTGTATGAATTCATTCCAGTAGTGCGGCCTTTGTAGATCACACCTTTTGTATCGCACATGATCATGTTCTTGCGCTGTACGCCGAGTGTTTCATAAAATTTCGCGCAAGCAATCCCTGCCGCGCCGGCGCCGTTGAACACGACTTTAATTTCACTGATTTTTTTGTCGACGATCTCCAGCGCGTTTATAAGTGCCGCACCGCTGATGATTGCTGTTCCATGCTGGTCGTCATGGAACACGGGAATTCCCATCCGTTTTTTGCATTCCTCTTCTATGTGGAAACATTCGGGGGCTTTAATATCTTCAAGATTGATTCCGCCGAATGTCGGTTCGAGTGCAGTGACGATCTTGATGATTTCATCGGGATCTTGTGAATTCAATTCGATATCGAATACATCGATGTCGGCAAAGCGTTTGAATAAAACCCCTTTTCCCTCCATCACGGGTTTCCCCGCCAGCGCACCAATGTCTCCAAGTCCGAGAACAGCAGTTCCGTTCGAGACAACTGCGACGAGATTTCCTTTCGCCGTGTAGCGATACGCATCGTCGGGATTATCGTGAATATCGAGGCACGGATCCGCAACACCGGGTGTGTAAGCCAGCGATAGGTCGCGTTGTGTTGCGCATGGTTTGGTTATCGAAATTTCTATTTTTCCCGGACGGCCGGAGGAATGATAGTCAAGAGCATCTTGTTTGCGAATCATTATAAACTCAAACTCAAAATGAAAATGAAAATAGAATTATCAATGATAATAAAATAATTACCATTGGAAATGTTGAGACAAATACGGTCCACAATACCCAAACTGGTCTATGCCATTGTGATTCGTTGAAGTGGAACATTTTTTCTACCGAATAATTTCCAAGAAGGGTAGAGATAGCAATGACGACAAGAAAACCCATCGGTGTTAGATGAAGTGGAATCCGTACAGGACGGATATAATCTACAGCGCTGATGGTAAGAAGTCCGACTAACAGTCCGAAAACTCCTCCCAGCCATATTGATGTGTTTTTTTCAAGCTGCATAACTTGAAAATATAAGCAAAAGAAGCGGAGAAAAGCAAATAACTTGATTGATACTGATTTATTTCCTGTATGATTTGGCGTGTTAAAAAAGAATTTGGAAAGCAAATCTTCGCTTGCGCGTGTTAGGCGCTCGTGGACGGCGGCGTTGGTCATGGACACAAGTTGATACTCTGAGGCAATCATTGGTCAGGAGTGAATTCATTAGTGTACTCCTTGCTGGCGTACTCCAAACTGATAGTCATTTCTCCGTTTAGGTCGCTCCAGACATTGTATTTCAAAGTGCTCAACCTGCAATTCCACGACGCGTCATAGGCTACGTGTCCAAGCTTGAGAGCGTGAGCAAACATGCCCGGTTCATTTCGATAAAGCTCATTGTGCCACCGCACATTGATTGTAGCTGGCTTGCCGAGGGAATCGACGAGCACAGAGTAAACTCTGTGAACCATGGCCACATATGAGCTGTCGGTGACTGAAGTGAAGTGGAGGTAATACTGAACTCTGTTCAACCTATGAGATTGAAAGTAATATGTAAGTAAGGTACTCAGAGAGTCTGTGGGGCCGAATTTCACAAGTCCTGAATAAGAGAGTTCGCCATACTTTTCGGCAAAAGACCACAGGGTTTCAGATTTCTTGACATCCGATTCGGATTTTCCCCACATTGAGTCAGGAACTAAGAAGGAGGTTTTCGGAGTGATAGGCTTTTGGTTCGGTTGGCTGCACCCAGCGAGCAGCGATAATATGACGGCCAATGAGAGTACCACTGATTGCATTCTTGGCATAAAAAAGTCCTTTGCATTAATTGATGAAAATCTCATCACAGCACTTGCCGCCGTCCATGACGCCTAACGTTCACCAAAACAACGTAGCACTTTTGCGAGCTAAGACGATTCATTAAATGTGAGTAAAAGTGTTAAGCGACAACAATAATCCATTTCAAAAGATGTAGCGTCGTTGTTTTGGTTGTTAAGCGCAGTGCCCCATACTGAATAACTTCTTGTCTGACGATCTTTTTTTCAAATTCAATTGTTTAGCTTATTTAAATCTTCTCATCTTAAAGCACCGACAGAAAATTATTACCTACATATTTCACTTTGTCTGAGATGAACTATCTGCCGAAAAACGTTGAATCAGGTGTGATACGAAAGCTATGTCTTTAATGCTGATTGTAAATGATGAGACATTTTCTGGTAATGAGACAAGGATAGTTAGTCCACTAATATATCGTGAATGTTCGACAATGCCACTCTCCATTTTGCCATCCATGGATTTAAAGTTCCCTTTTTCATCTGCTACCAAGGATTGTCCTCCTGTATGACTTTGTGCATTACACCATGCTTGCATCATTTCCCCAGAGGGGAGGTCATGTTGGTTACCAACAGCAATTGCAGGAGCGACACCCGTCTTTGAATCAGATGTATTGTACCTGATCGTGTAGTTGCTCAAACTCAACATCACATCAAAGGGTTTAGAAAACTCACGATTTGTTTGTATCACGGCAATCACTTTGCCCGGCTGAGCAGTAACCTTTTCACGGACTAACTGATAGGAAGACACAAACGAGACTTTCGTAATCTGTATATTGCCTGTGGTTTGAGATTTTTGAGTCATTGAACTATCCGCATTATTCCTTGGAGCAGCGTGCTCCTTTTTCGATTGCTGGCCCATGACTGGGGAACCATTAAAAACAAGAAGAAACAGTGCCATTAGACAAAGAATTGAGTGAGATATTCGTATTCTTTTCACTAAGTATTAATTCCTTTCAAGGTTATGATTGAAAAATATTTTATTATTTGTGGGGCATTACGCTTAACGTGCGCACGCATTACGCCGCCCCATTGCGAACTACTAACAATACATTTTACCGTGAGCAACGGGGTGGAGTGAACTCAATAATTTAGCAGAACATGCCATCAAATTTGCCTTAGCAAAAAGTGAACGTCGTAATGCGTGCTGTTAGCCGTTCGTTGCATGCGGCACTTGGTTTCAATGATGTTTGAGAGCTTTGCCTGTTTTCAAGTAATGATTTATGGCTTCTTCCCAATCTTCGAGGTTCCTCTCATACATCTTTTCAATTGCGTGTTTATTGATTTCATTGCCAAGCATGGTTAATCCTGTGAATGTATACCTGACGATGGCTTTCGTTTGAGTATCCGACGAGGCAACGCATTGGATGGTTATCACCCAATATCGGTTTGCAGTCGACACGATGTATTCTACGAGATGATTCTCAGTCTGATACTTTGATACTATCCAAGCATATGCAGTTTCATCATGACTGTGCGCTTGGGTCGTGAAAACCATTCCCTCTTCGAGTTTTTCCGATGTCGGATACAGCACGACAGGATTCCATCCATCCGCCCATTTCTTTTCCTCAATCGCCCCAAAGAGCGGAAACACTCTCCCTATCGATCCGTTCAATGTGATCGTTGCACTTTTAGAAAGTCGTTCGGCTTTAAAGGCTTTGTCATCCATTTCGGAGTTCCTATGATATGAAGAAATAGTAGTCTTGTCTTTATACGTTACTTACTATGACCTCCTAGTGACCGCCGCACGCAATGACGGCTAACGTGTCGCCGCACCACGCAGTCCCGCCAGCCACTTTTATAAATGAATTATTTTGTGGCTGGCGGGATTGAGCGACGACAATAATTTATCTTTAAACGACGGAGCATAGTGGTGCGGCGTGTTATGTGAAGTTGTTTTGCGATAACTTTAGACACTATCGATAAATATAAGATTTTAGTTAAAGGTGCTTCGATCACAAGGGCATCAGCTTAGTTTTAGCTTCAAATGAAATCATTTTAATTCCCCGCTCATGAATAATTTTGATAAAAAATATGTATAAACCTTTTTCTACTCTCCGATTGTTCGAATCCATTAAATCCCAAAGGATTCTATAATGACCTCCAGGTAATTCTTTTTGAAGGAGTTTACGGATCGGTAAAGAATTGAGCACCTCGTGGGTCTGTTGATTTATTGATACTTTATGGATTTCAATATTAACAATTGCGCTATCTGGAAAAGAGAAATCAAGAGTAGTTGTTGGTGAAAATGGAATAGCATCACTTTGTTCGACCCAATAATCGACTTTTTTCGTAGAATCTAATTTTGTGAGGAATTGTTGCCCATATAGTACATTGCTCATTATTATCATTATTGAAATTACGAAAATAAATATTTTCATATTATTTAACCCTGTAAATTGTCGGATTTGAATTTAATGAAGGCAAAATGATGTATGCTTTTGCACCACCATATGCATTATTTGGGTCAGAAAAGAAATTCATTATTCCACCTTGAGTCGAGATGGAGATTGGTTGGCCTGTATTAATTCTATTAATGTATTGTATTTCTCCAGCTTGATTCGTAACAACATAAATTGCGGAATGTCCTTGTATTCCACTTGCATTTACTGGTTGTTCTTGACCTACGTATTGATACTGTCCTTGCATATTAAGAATTGAAACATCTCCAGTGTGAGGGCTTGACGTCTGTGCCATTCCAGCAGTATTTACCTGCGCAGCTTGGTTTTCTTGTGATGTGAGTCCTTTTGCAGCCATCACAAAACCATGGCAATTTGAGGATAGATTTGATGGGTCAACAGATGAGTTTTGTGCAAAAACAAAATCGCTTATATTGAATGTGGTTTGGCCAGCAATAACTTCAAAGTTAGCCATATCAGAAATATTGAACTTCTTTGCAAATTCATCTGCTGTTATACCAAACTGTTTATACAATCCAGCAAGATTATCACCCTTTTCTGCCTGCACGTTGACGATATTTCCGCTCGAATCATATGAAGCCACCCATTGTCCTGTAGGGTCGGTATATCGGATTGGATTATCAAGAGTATAATTGTACGGTGACCAACCGGGATAGTTTTGCTGCATAGGATCAGGTGTTGTCCACCTCCCAATGACTGAATTAAAATATCTGCCAGCATAGCTTGTTTTGAAAAATGCTGATGCTATGAAGACAATAATAAACAAGTATTTCAACTGTTTCATAACTATATCCTTTCAATAAATCAATACTCACCAGTCTCTTTAAATTTTTCAATTGATTCTGCTTGCTTGATGAAAAACTCTTTCGGAAATTTTAGTACTATACCACGATCTTTCGCTATTGCCTTTAATTTATGAGAAATATCGATTAATTTCAATATCTGCCTGCCATAGCTCGCATCTATGTTTGTAATTTCTTGCATCATTTCAATTTCATCATCTTGACGTTGGAGGTTGGGATCGCGATTAACGGGAAATTGATTGTATGGATTGTTCAGCCTTTTTTGGAATGGCGACGGTTCAACAATTCCCTGATTCATATATTTTACGCTTGGATCGGGAGACATTTGCTGGGTCGATTGTCGATTCTGATATACTCCAATTTGTGGCAATGAAGGTTTTATTAACTGATCAAGAAATTGATCGTTTGGACTACGCCGTCTCTGAAATTGCCCAGGTATAATAATTACTGGATTCATACTTATTTCGTTTGTTGGATCGGGAGATAAGTCTGGCGTATACTGTGGATTTGGAATCATATTAACTTGTGGTGGTGACGGTCGGATTATATTCTGTTCAAGAATTTGATAATTCCGTTTCACATCTTGAATTATTTCGTACCTAGTACTATCAAGTTCAATTGCTTTTTCCCGATAAAGCTCTCCCAAGTTCCAATATGCCCCGACGTATGTAGAATCATATGACAGAGCAAGTCTTGTATAATATATTGCTTTATCCAAATCTTTTTTCTTTTCTCTGAAGAATCGCACGTTCTCATCAAGCAGGTTTGCAAGATATTCTTTCTTGGTTAGAACTTTTTCGTATGCTCCGTTTTTAATCGACTTCTTTGACTCGCCAGCATCAGTTGCATATCTCCAAGTTGGGATGTATCCTCCACCGCAAGTTGCCTCAATGTTATTTTCTTTAAATCCCTTTTTGATGTATCGACAGTAAAAATGTTTTGCGCTCCTCACAGGTTTGATAGGCCAGCCGAGTCTTTCAGCGAGTACAAGGTGGAGCATGGACATCGTAACACAGGAACCAAGCTTTGATGCAATATAGCCGTTCAAGAATTGGTCATTAGTACTGTCAGCTTCAAGGTCATCTAAGTTGTACGTGAAGGTGATGGAGTCATTCCACCTACCCGGTCTGTAAAGGTATTCATTCATTACTCCAATCCGAACCATTGGGTTAGTCTTTCCCTGATCAAGATAACGGATTCGCTCGACCATGTAGTTGAGACAATAATCGAAGAACTCTATTTTGAGATTTGGATATGCGTCCTTCGCAAGAACAAGGCAGGCTATGCCGAGATTTATACTGTCTTCAGACATGGCAAGAATTTGTTCAATTGATTGGCCAGTATATTTTGATTAAGGTGTAACCACTTCTGTTCTAATAAAAAAGAACGATACGAGAACAACCAATAAAATATTCAAACGATTCATATAGATACCTCAATTTACCAAATACTTATTTTGAACAGTCTCCTAACGCAAAACAATTTCATATAACATCTCGCCGCACCACGCAGTCCCGCCAGCCACTTTGAGTGATAAATTATTTTGTGGCTGGCAGGGTTGAGCGAGGACTATAATCCTCCACAAATGACGGAGCATAGTGGTGCGGCGTGTTATACGAAGTTGTTTTGCATATAAATAGTTTATAAGAATAAAACTAGGAAATAATAACAGATAATAAAAATGTAAGAAACCAATTGAGCCATTACTGTAATGAAAAATGTCTTCTTAAATGGCAATGATACTTTCCGATGTATCGCAAAGTGATAAAACGGAAATTCAATAATAATAGAAGCAATGAAAGCAAATATCATCCCTATTAAAAGCGCTTTAAAATTATAATCCTCAAAATAGTTACCTATTCCGGTAATTCTTTGTGCAAAATAAGGAGCGATGAATGTCATACCAAAAAACATCGAACAATAGTTCGCAAGAACTATTAATACCATTCCGATATTAGGAATATATTTTTTGCGTACAAAAACATATTCGATTATGCCGATGATAAAATTGCCAATAAAAAGATGAAGTCCGGTTGCCCATACAAATGGAGACCCTGCATCCAATAATAGAAGAAGTATTGTAGAATTCATTCTGTGATTACCTAACGATTCTGCGCTAAGTTACGTTTACGATTGACTTTTTTTCCACCCACATTGCAAATGTGTTAAAAAAGAGTTCCAAAAAAATAAATTTAATATGGGGGTGCTGAATTTTCCGCACCCCAACCAATAAAGTGGTCTTCACCAACTGAACTACGTTGTTGTTTTTTCTTATCATCTTTTTTAGGTGGTTGAATTAACTGTTTTGAAACATCGACTCCCGGATTATTATTCTTAATCTGTTCCATACGCTGATTAGGTATTGGCGATGTAAGAACCAAGACCATCCCAGTATTGGGGTCGACTATTAGTATTGTTCCAGGATTAAATCCACCAGCTTTCAATGCATCTGAAGCAAGATCAATGCAACTCTGACCTGCCAACACATATTCACTATTACCTGCCTGAATAGCAGCAGTTTTCATAAGATTATCCTGTTCTTCTGTTGAAGTTATACGATAAGCGTCCGTATACGGCTTTCCTTCTCGATGGGCTTCAAAATTTACAGTCTTAGAAAACTCTTCCAGATTGGAAAATGTTCTTCCTTGATCAAAATTGTCTTTTCCAACCAACCAACCGAGAGTACCTTGCCCTCCATCTTTTGAATAATATGTCCAACCAACATTATCGTTGCCAATTAGTACTGCCGCATGTCCCATTCCATGCGCTCCATTCGGTGCGTGCACAATAATAATATCTTTACCATCAACGTCAATAAATTTTAAAGGGTTATCAGCTGCATAAGAATAAGGTGAAAGTGATGGATACTTATCTTGATGTGGGTCAGGTGTCGTCCACCTTCCAATGACTGAATTAAAATATCTGTGTGCAGAGCTTGTTTGGAGAAATGTTAACGCTAAAAGAACGATAAAGAAAAAGTATTTCACCTGTTTCATAAATTATCCTTTCGGTATATCAATACTCGCCAGTAAGTTTAAATTTTTCTATCGATTCAGCCTGTTTCATGAAAAACTCTTTGGGAAATTTTAATACTATCCCGCGATCTTTTGCTATCTTTTTCAATTTATGAGAAATATCAATTAATTTCAATATCTGCTTACCATAGCTGGTATCTATGTTTGTAATTTCTTGCATCAGTTCAATTTTATCATCTTGACGTTTGATGTTAGGATCGCGATTAACGGGAAATTGATTGTATGGATTGTTTGGTTTCGTATAAGGTGACGGAATTTGAAGATCTAAATCGGACTGATATTGACCAGACATTCTGAGCATTGGATTCTGAATACTTGGATCATATCGCTTATTTGGTTGCATTAATGGATGCATCGGCATGTTTGGTGATGATTGTGGATTCGGATTGATCGGCATTTGTGAGAAGGATCGTCGTGATATAGCTCTATCGAGCACCACCTGATTTTTCTTCACTTCCTGAATCTTGTCAAACCGAATACTGTCAAGTTCGATTGCCTTCTCCCTGTAATATTGCCCAAGGTTCCAGTACGCACTGACGTATGTGGAGTCATAGAAAAGAGCGAGTTTTGTGTAGTAAATCGCTTTATCCAAATCTTTTTTCTTTTCTCTGAAGAATCGCACGTTCTCATCAAGCAGGTTTGCAAGATATTCTTTCTTGGTTAGAACTTTTTCGTATGCTCCGTTTTTAATCGACTTCTTTGACTCGCCAGCATCAGTTGCATATCTCCAAGTTGGGATGTATCCTCCACCGCAAGTTGCCTCAATGTTATTTTCTTTAAATCCCTTTTTGATGTATCGACAGTAAAAATGTTTTGCGCTCCTCACAGGTTTGATAGGCCAGCCGAGTCTTTCAGCGAGTACAAGGTGGAGCATGGACATCGTAACACAGGAACCAAGCTTTGATGCAATATAGCCGTTCAAGAATTGGTCATTAGTACTGTCAGCTTCAAGGTCATCTAAGTTGTACGTGAAGGTGATGGAGTCATTCCACCTACCCGGTCTGTAAAGGTATTCATTCATTACTCCAATCCGAACCATTGGGTTAGTCTTTCCCTGATCAAGATAACGGATTCGCTCGACCATGTAGTTGAGACAATAATCGAAGAACTCTATTTTGAGATTTGGATATGCGTCCTTCGCAAGAACAAGGCAGGCTATGCCAAGATTGATACTATCTTCGGGCATAGCAAGAATTTGTTCAATCGATTGTCCAGAATATTTCGATTGTGGCGTAACTTCTTTTGTTCTAACGAAAAATGCCAATACGAAAACAGCGAATAAAATATTCAAACGATTCATATAGATGCCTCAATTTACCAATTACTTTGTACTCGATCAATGTCTTTGTGCAAAACAATTTCACATAACGTCTCGCCGCACCACGCAGTCCCGCCAGCCACTTTTATAAATGAATTATTTTGTGGCTGGCGGGATTGAGCGACGACAATAATTTATCTACAAATGACGGAGAGAAGTGGTGCGGCGTGTTATACGAAGTTGTTTTGCGCGTGTCTATTTTCTAATGAGATTGAACTATATAGACCATGCTATCGCCATCGCTTTCGATTTTCCTTAACATTACCCACAATGCACTATCAAAGAAAAGATTATCAAATCATCTGTCTGTCCGATAAAAACGGTATAGATAACAGCACAAGAATGCAAAGAATCACAAAAAATACAATTAGAGACAATAATTTTCTTCCTTTAAAAATGGCCACAATTAAATAAAACGAGAAGAATACAATTGCCGAGAAGGTAAAAGTCACAAACCATTTAGATTTATTAATGTCCAAAAGAATATCTCTTAGGAAGGCATAGCCAAATAAATAAAAAGTCACTAAGTGAAATTTATCCTCAATCCAAAAATTAAGTATGTGATAAATAAAGAAAACACAAGATAATAGCAACGCTAACAGCCATGAATATTTCCAAGATGAGCAAATGATAGATACTTTCATTTGCTTTTCACTTATAGAAAGCACGTTCCGGGAATAAAGGAATAGATGCAATAACAAGAAATCCTGCTACTACGAGGGAACCAATGAGTAATAATCTCTGCCGCTTAATTCCAATTTTTTGGATAAAAAAAGACATCGATAAAATTAATAAATAGAAAATTATAGGTGCAATTTTTTCAGAACCAGATAATTCAATAAGTTTATCTTCGAGCATTGCATAGAGCAGAAGATAAATACTTATCACTCGAAATGAAGAATAAACCCATTGATTAAAAAAGTGAATCCCAAAAAAGACAATACTTGAAATAATCGAAATAATCATTGGTCGTTGTTCAAACCATGAAGTATATTTATTATTCATTTTTCTCCTGTTGATCTTTTTCTCCTTCACTTAACATCAGTATGCTGGCGGCAAAGGATTTTCAGCATTAAACCGATCATTATTCTGATCTATTCCGTTTACTCTGGAATGAGAATTTTTTTTGTTTTTTTCTTGATCGAGTAATTGTCTGTAAATTTGCCAATATTGATCTGTTTTGTCTTTGGCAAATGCATTCGCAGGCAAAGAAACCGTTCCACCCGCGGCCGCAATCAGAAATGCAATATAACCGTTACTGTTTAGGCCAAAAGCACTGTAAATGGGAAGATGGTTCTCAATAATATAGTTTGACATCAAGGTGTTGATCTCGAGAATTTTATTCTCAAAAGAAAAATCGCTCTCTCTAACCCCGGATGGTCGCTGGACAACTTCTTCTTCCTGACCAGGTCTGGGAGAAAATGAGCTATTAACATCAGAGGTGAGTGGATTACCTTCTGTATGTCCTTGCAACGGACCTCCTAACTCGATCATTTTGTCAATTCCTCCACCAGCAGTAATCTCCATAAAAGAATGTCTCGGCCCGATTAGTTCCCACGTGGCAGCGCCAAGTCCAAACATCCCTGCTCTAATGTCGCCCGGAATCCAAGAAGGCAGATTAGCCAGCATACCAATCGCATTATTTGAGTATACTCCAAGAGTAAGTCTTTCGGTGTAGACGTGTACTTCATTTCCATCTATATCAATATTCTTAATAGGATTATCAAGGCCATAAACATATGGAGACCACCCTGGATATTTTTGTTGTAGAGGATCAGGTATAGTCCATCTTGCAATCCATGAATTAAAATATCTGCCAGCATTGCTTGTCTGAACAAATATGAATGTTAGAAGAACAACAGCGAAAAAGTATTTCAACTGCTTCATAACAATTTCCTCTCGGTAAGGTTAATACTCGCCAGTTCGCTTAAATTTCTCGATTGATTCTGCCTGCTTAATAAAAAACTCTTTGGGGAATTTCAGCACAACCCCAAGCTCCTTAGCTTTCGCTTTCAATTTATGTGAAATATCTATAAGATTCAATATCTTTTTTCCGTAGCTGGCATCTATGTATGCAATTTCTTCCATCATGTCAATTTCGCCATTCTGTCTCTGCATGTTTGGATTCTGATTGACGGGGAATTGATTGTACGGATTATTCGGCTTCTTTTGAAGTGGAGACGGTTCAACAAATCCCTGATTCATATATGGTGCGCTTGGGTTGGGAAACAACTCCTTTGTCTGATTCTGAAATACACCAACCTGTGGTAATGAAGGCCGCGTAAATTGATCAAGGAATTGCTCTTGTGGATTTCGTCTTTTTTGAAATTGACCAGGTATAAATGTTCCTGGATTCATATTTATTGCGTTCGTTGGATCAGGCGGCGTAAACAGTGGATTTTGATTCATATTAACTTGTGACGGTGACGGTCGTATCATATTCTGTTCGAGAATTTGATAATTCCGTTTCACATCCTGAATTCTTTCGTATCTGGTACTGTCGAGTTCTATTGCTTTTTCCCGATAAAGCTCTCCCAAGTTCCAATATGCCCCGACGTATGTAGAATCGTAGGATAGAGCAAGTCTGGTGTAATATATTGCTTTATCCAAGTCATTTTTCTTTTCTCTAAAGTATCTCGCGTTCTCATCGAGGAGATTTGCAATATACTCTTTCTTCGTAAGAACTCTCTCATAGATTCCGTTCTTGACTGCCTCCTTTGACTCACCGGCATCTTTCGCATATCTCCAACTTGGGATGTATCCTCCGCCGCAAGTTGCCTCAATATTATTTTCTTTGAATCCTTTCTTGATATATCGGCAGTAAAAATGTTTTGCGCTTCTTACCGGTTTAATCGGCCAGCCAAGTCGTTCAGCAAGCACAAGATGCAACATCGACATTGTTACACAGGAGCCAAGTTTCGATGCTATGTATCCATTCAAAAATTGATCCCTTGTACTATCGGCTTCGAGATCATTTAAGTTATACGTGAAGGTAACGGAATCATTCCACCAACCGGGTTTGTAAAGGTATTGATTCATTACTCCGATCCGAACCAGTGGATTGGTTTTTCCTTGATCAAGATAACGGATTCGCTCGACCATGTAATTGAGACAATAGTCGTAAAATTCGATTTTGAGATTCGGATATGCATCTTTTGCAAGGACGAGACAAGCTATACCAAGATTGATACTGTCTTCAGGCATAGCGAGAATTTGTTCGATTGTTTGGCCGGTATATTTCGATTGTGTCAAAACCATGCCAGGTTTAACGAAGAAGAACAATGCAATAATCAAAAAAAGATATATTTTGAATTTCATCATACTATCTCAACTTAGTGAAAATTTCATAATAATAGAAATTTAAGACATATCAGCATGTGCAAAACAATTTCGTATAACGTTAAGGATTTTATCCGAGCATGAGCTACCACTGAACCAAAATAACAGTAGAAGGCTAGGAGCTCAAGGTCGGATAAAATTTGGTTGAACGAAGCCGCATCCTCTATGGGTATTTAATCTTCGCCATGTTCCTTTTCAATGACCGAATGATGCACAATGGTAGTGCAAAATAATTATTACTGATGATAAAAGCATCATAGATCCCTAATTATTCTAAAAATAATTTTCTATTTCTGTATCAGGGCATAGTTCTGCACTGACCACCCAAGAGGGTTGTAGGCCTATTATTATCCATTGCCAATATAATTTTCATAGCCATCATGGTGGAGCATGTTGTACAGTTTTTAGTATTCGCATGGGTTGCATACGTCCCAAAGAACAAACCGGGCATTGACGGATGTCAACTCCTGTGAGTTTTAGCAGTAACTCTTCCCATGATTGAGTGAGCTTTTCTACTATCTCTTGACACATTCCAAGGAGCGCCCTGCATTTCTCCATCCGACTTTTTTTGTTACGATTACTCATGATCCCGTAGTAACGGATTTTACATAAACCATTGGGCAACACATGCATAAGGAACCGGCGAATAAACTCACATGCGTCGAGAGTCATTATTTTTTCTTTGTTTCCGTCGCTGTAATCTAGCCAACGAAAATTCACTTTATGATCGTTCATGCTTATCAGACGATGATTCGACAGTGCAACCCGGTGTGTATATCGACCAAGATAGGCAAGAACTTGTTCCGGCCCACCGAAGGGTTGTTTCGCGTACACCACCCATCCCTTTGCGTATAATCGATCGAGAAGTTTCTGGAACTCATGTTTTTTCTGTAACGGTTCTATTGTTCCCACAAACTTGAGTTTTCCAGAATGATAATTATCCTTCAATGCTTCAAGGAACTTCCCGCGAAACACCTGTGAGAGTATGTGTACCGGGATAAAGAAGTTTTCTCTCGATCCGATCCATCGTGTTTCATCCGGCGAAAGTCCGCCCCCTGGTACAATGCAGTGGACATGGGGGTGATCCATGAGATTCTGTCCCCATGTATGAAGCACAGCAATCAATCCGATCTCTGCACCTAAATGTTTCGGATCACGACCAAGGCATAGGAGAGTTTCTGCCGCAGATTGAAACAACATTGGGTAAATCGTAGACTGATTCACCAGGGTTAATGCGTTGAGTTCGCTTGGTAGAGTAAAAACAATGTGAAAATAGGGAACAGGTAATAATTCCTCTTGCCGCGCTTGCAACCACCTTTCTTTCGCAAGTGATCCGCATTTCGGACAATGCCGATTTCTGCATGAATTGTACGAGATGCGTTCATGACCGCATTTGTCACAACGATCAGCATGCCCACCAAGCGCCGCGGTTCTACAACAAACTATGTGATGCAATGTCCGTAAATGTTGCCGTGGAAGTTTATGTTTCGACCGATATTCATCACCGTACGTCCGAATGATATCTGCCACCTCTAGATTGTGCGTTGTCATGATCGCACCTCTGTTGGAGGAGTCATCAAACGATCAAGCGGATTTACAATTTTGTCAATGCTTGCTCGCTGTAGATGGAGATAGATGCTCGTGGTTCTTAGGTTGGTGTGTCCAAGCAGGTGTTGGATAACAAAAATATCGGTGCCCGATTCCAGGAGGTGGGTTGCAAAACTGTGGCGTAGTGAATGAACTGTTACATGTTTGGTAATACCACTTTTTTTTCGCTGCTGTGAATACCGTTTGTACTGTTCGTTCGGAGAGTGGCGTTCCTGGTTCACGGCCGGGAAAGAGCCACAGTTGTGGACGGTAAGCCCTCCAATACAATCGGAGTTGATCACGGAGCGTTATCGATAGCAACGTGTATCGATCCTTTTTCCCTTTGCCTTGCTCAACACGGATCTGCATCCGTTCGCTGTCAATATCTGTTACTTTGAGATGAACTGCTTCGCTTACTCGCAAGCCAGCAGAATAACAGGCCATGAACACCATACGATGCTTCTGATTCTTGACTGTAGTAAGAAACCGCTTCACTTCTTCCGTCGATAAGACGACCGGAAGATGCTTCTCCCGTTTCGGATGCGGGAGTTTCTCTCCCTTCCATTCCCGTTTCAGCGTATCCTGATAGAGAAATTTCAACACACTGCATGTTTGTCGAATGGTTGACCAACTGGCTTTTCGTTCCATAAGACTTTGAAGATATTGCTGTACTTCTTCTTCTCCCATCTCTATGGGGGACTTACCATACATCCTTACAAATCCTCGCACAACCGAAAGATAGGACTTCACGGTCTTTGCACTAAAGTTCCTCATCCGCATTGTCATTACCATCTGATCGCGTACTTCACCCATTTGATCCTCCTGTGTTTTGTTTTAAGTGGTTTGTTATTCCTTCACTTAAAATTAACACAGGTGATAATGATCTTCAATGTCAAAGAACTGGATTGCTGCCGCGATAGCGGCTTAGTTCAACATTTTCAATTACGCTATGTGGCGTATATCCCAGATCTGATTGCTATGTATGCGCCATATGGCGATTATTTTTCTTTTATTTGTAGCGCTTGATCAAGCGGATTAACTATCTTTTCTAATGATTTTTTGCTCACGTGTGTATAAATTTCTGTCGTTCTTGAACTAGTATGACCAAGCAACTCTTGAATGTATCGTAAATCCACGCCACTTTCAAGCAAATGCGTGGCAAAACTATGCCGCAAACCATGCACACTGATTTCTTTTCTAATACCGGCTGATTTAACAGCTCTATGAAATACATTTTGGATACTTCGCTCTGCAAGATGAGAACGAGTTCCTTGTCCTTCAAATAAATAATCTCGAGGTTTGTATGCCTTGTAATATGTTTTTAAGGCAGCCAATACTGTGTCGGATAAGAATGTGTATCTATCTTTCTTCCCTTTGCCTCCATGAATATGAATAAGTTTTCTTTCACTGTCAAGATCGGAGATTTTCAACCGCACACTTTCACCAACACGTAATCCGGCGGAATAAATGAGCATAAGAAGCGTTTTGTGTTTTAAATTATCGACATGCGAAAATATTCTCAATACTTCTTCTTGACTCAGGACGTTCGGCAACTTCTTTTCTTTCTGCGGCCGTGGAAGATTACCGATTATAAACGGCATCTTATAGAGATCTACATATAATAATCTCAAAGCATTGAAGGCTTGATTTACAGTCGAAGCCTCAAATTTTTGTTTTTCGATCAAGAAGAGCAAATATGTTCGAATATCCTCATCGATCAATTCCCGCGGGTGCCGCGGATTAAAATAATTCACAAACAACCGAAGGCAGCTTAAGTATGCTTTAATTGTTTTTAGGCTATAATTCCTCAAGCGCATCTCACGCCGTACGGTTTCATAAAATCCTTTTGACTGTATCGGTCGATCCACCTCATCCTCCAAAAAATTTTCCTATCTCTCCACTATAAAGAACGATTATGGGTTACTTAAATAGTTCACACTGAAAAACCTTTGTGTCCTTCATAGATTGCCAAATCAACTTTGCGATCTTTGTGGTTAACCACAAAGTACACAAAGAATAAACAGCCTTCTATGAAGAACACGAAGGAATATTTCATATCAATTATCATTTAACTGACTTTTTCAGTGCGAACTAAATAGACCAATTAGATCAACCAATATTTAAGAAAAATATATCTATGATAACAATTACAAACATTTTATTGCAAATCAAAAAGCTATGTATATCAATTTTCCCCGTAAGCTTTCCAATTCGGATTATGCTTTTCAATCAGCCTAAATTTCCACGCGCGATTACATTTTTTTAATTGTTTTTATTGATTCATGACTATATGAATGGGTAAGTTCATTTGGTTTTCGCTCACCCAGAAACAACTTTGGTTGCTTATCACTCCAGAATTAATTAATTTTATATCTTTATAGTAGTTTTGGAGTAAAATGGACGAAATCAAAGCAAAAGTACTCTGGGTCGACGATGAAATAGAACTTCTTCATCCCCATATTCTATTCCTCGAACAAAAAGGCTATATAATAGATACAGCCACAAATGGCGACGATGCAATTGAGCTTGTCCGTTCCAAAAATTTCGATATAGTCTTTCTCGATGAAATGATGCCCGGTAAGGGAGGATTACAAACTTTGTCGGAGATCAAGGCAATTAATCCCGGCCTCCCCATCGTGATGATCACCAAGAACGAAGAAGAATCGATCATGGAAGAGGCAATCGGAGGGAAAATTTCCGATTATCTTACAAAACCGGTTAATCCAAGTCAGGTGCTCTTGACATGCAAGAAGATTCTTGAAGGTAAAAAAATTGCCGGAGAGTTTGTATCCAAGGACTACATCCAGGAATTTCGCCAGATATCGCTCGCATTGATGAACCCCCTCAACTATGAGGAATGGATCGATCTTTATCTTAAAATTACAAATTGGGATATGGAGCTCGATCCGCATCCGGGATTGGGTTTACGCGATTCTTTGACCGACCAAAAGCGGGAATGCAATGTGGAGTTCTCAAAATTTATCGAGAAAAATTATCAAAGCTGGATTGAAAAACCGGACAAAAGACCGGTTCTCTCTGTCGATGTCGTCGAAAAATTCCTTCTGCCAAAATTAAATAAAGAGAAATCGATCTTCTTTTTTGTCATCGATTGCATGAGGCTGGATCAGTGGCTGGTGATGGAAGAAATTCTCCGGGAATCATTCACGATCAGCAAAGACTATTATTATTCGATCCTTCCGACTGCAACGCCGTACTCTCGCAATTCGCTTTTCAGCGGACTTTTCCCGCTTGATATCCAAAAAATCTATCCTGAACTCTGGACTGCCAACGATGAAGTAGAAGACGAATACAGCTTCAACCGGCATGAACACCAGCTTTTTGATAAGATCCTCGAACGCAAACGAATCACACTCAAACGGGATTCGAAATATCTTAAAATTTTAGACGCGGATTTTGGGCGAAGTGTGGAAAATAATATTCGATCATACACTCAAAACCCAATCACATTAATTGTAGTAAATTTTGTAGATATGCTCGCGCACAGCCGTTCCGATTCCCAGATTCTCAAAGAGATTGCTCCGGATGAAGCTGCATATCGCTCGTTGACGAAATCGTGGTTCACACACTCATCGTTACTTGGCATGTTTAAAACATTATCTCAGGAAGAAGATATCGGGATCATGATTACAACCGATCATGGAAGCGTACGTAGTCTCCGTGGTTCAAAAATTATTGGCGACAAAGATGCATCGACGAGTTTGCGATATAAATTCGGAAGAAATTTAAAGGTGGACGAACGACAGGCGATCTTTGTGAAAAATCCGAAAGATCTAAAATTGCCGCAGCGCGGTGTGACCACAAATTATGTAATGGCGAAGGAAGATTATTATTTTGTTTATCCAACTGAATACCACAAGTACTTGAATCAATATCGCGACAGTTTCCAGCATGGCGGCATTTCAATGGAGGAAATGATACTGCCGGTTGTGTGGATGGAGCCGAAATAATTGCGAATGTCGAGTTTCGAATGGTGAATAGAAATCAAATGAACATTCAGGGAAGATTTCAAAATTAAAAGGATTTTGGAAAGAAAAGTAACGAATCATGCATGAGGTTATCCAAACATCAAACGAATCTGAAACAGTTCAATTGGGCCGGACATTTGCATCGAAGCTTAGCGCCGGCGACGTTGTCGCTCTCTATGGCGAACTTGGCAGTGGAAAAACGGAATTCGTGAAAGGTGTGTGTTTAGGGCTCGGTGCAAATGAGCATGTGACAAGCCCTACGTTTACATTGATCAACGAATATCGTCAGCATAAAGGTGTGCCTGTTTTTCATTTGGATTTATATAGAGTGAAATCGATATCGGAGGTTGCAGCACTCGGGATCGACGAATACATGGAAGACGATGGTGTTACAATCATTGAATGGGCCGAGAAAGCAGCGCCGCTTTTACCGCGCCCTCGGATCGATGTCTATTTTAAAATGTTGGATGATGAAAACGGCCGGGAAATTGTCATAGAACGGATCGGTGAATGACAATACTCGGTATCGAGACTGCAACATCCATTTGCGGTGTTGCAATTGTAAATGAGGAGCGGTTGATAGTCGATCGGCAAATCGATGCTCCGAATGTTCATTCAGAACAACTTGTGCCGATGATCCAGCAGTCCGTTAAGGATGCGAATCTTACAATTAACGACATCGACGCGATTGCGGTTTCAATAGGCCCGGGTTCATTCACCGGCTTGAGGATTGGATTGAGCGTTGCGAAAGGAATTTCATTTGCAATTGAAAAACCGGTTATTGCGGTTCCGACTCTTCGCGCTTTAGCCGATAGAATGAAGAATGAACAAGTTGGCAGTGAATATGGAATTCTGGTTGCGATGCTTCCTGCGCGTCGTGGAGAAATTTACTGGGAAGCTTTCGACGGGAACAACATCGAAAATACAAAACGTACTGCGTCGTTATCGAGCTATGAAGAATTTGTCGAATGGATTTCGCAGCATCAACCATTTATAGCGGTGGGAAATATTCCCGCCCAGCTCGAGGGTATGATGATGCATCTGAATTATCAACACATTAAAAAAGTGTCGAAATGCTCCGCTGTTGCAGTTGCGCAGCGGGGAATAAAAATGTTTCACGAAAAATTGTTTGTCGACACGTCAACAATTGAACCGATGTACTTGCACGAATTTGTTGCAAAATCAGTCACGCATATGTGATGATGGAAGGGAATTGATTTATGGCATGGTTTAGAAGATCGAAGCAGAATATCGCAGCGGACAACATCAAGAAAGATATGCCCGATGGTTTATGGACGAAGTGCGAAGGATGCGGGGAAATCATCCACAAGAAACAACTTGAGGATAATTATTATACCTGCATGAAATGCAACTATCATTTTCGTATCGGCAGCAGCTTGTATATCAATATTCTCCTCGATGCGGGATCATTCAAGGAGATGGATAAAAAGATGCGTTCGAGCGATTCGCTCCAATTTAAAGACACAAAGGCTTATAAAGACCGTATTCAAGCAACGATCAAGAAGACGCAATTGAATGACGCGATTAAAACCGGGACCGGAACGATTAACAGCCGTCCGGTGGTTTTTGGGTGTATGGATTTTTCATTCATCGGCGGAAGCATGGGATCGGTGGTTGGAGAAAAAGTTGCTCGTGCAATCGACAAGGCATGGAAAACCCGCACGCCGCTCATTCTTGTTTCCTCTTCCGGCGGAGCGAGGATGATGGAGAGCGTGCTTTCATTGATGCAGATGGCAAAAACGAGTGCTCGTCTTGCGCGGCTTCACGAAGAGAAAATACCGTACATATCCATCTTAACCGATCCTACAACCGGAGGAGTGACCGCAAGCTACTCGATGCTTGGTGATATCAACATTGCAGAACCGGGAGCGCTTATCGGATTCGCGGGTCCGCGTGTGATCAAACAAACAATCGGAAAAGATTTGCCGCCAGGATTTCAACGGGCGGAATTCGTTTTGGACCATGGTTTCCTCGACCTGATTGTTCACAGAAAAGAGATGAAAGAAAAAGTGTCGCAGTTGTTATCGTACCTCGAAGTTCACGAGTAGGAGGCTGTCCAAAAAGATTTTATACCATGAAGTTGTCTCTCCTTGCTGAATTCGGCGAAGCGGGATTGTTTCACCATAAAGAGACAATATTGCAGAAATGAAGTTAAATATTATTTTGCATCGGTGTGACTTCGATATGACTCAATCCACAGGGTGGATTGAGTCTACTCAGTCACCGGCAGTTTCATCAACATTAGCTTGTTATTTTATGGTGTGTCAACTTTATAACCGATTCCCGAGTGTTTCGTCTCACCATGTGAGACGAAACATATCGAGGGAACATAAAAGAGACATGACTGAATATTTGTCACAATTGTTTTCTTTTTAGACAACCCAAGAAAGAAATCAAAATGCAGATAATCACATCGCCGGATGAAATGCAGAAACTTACCGGCGAGTTGCGTTCGAGCGGCAAGCGCATCGGTTTTGTTCCAACGATGGGATATTTGCATGATGGCCATTTAAGTCTTGTGCGATATGCGCGTGAAAAAACTGATGTTGTAGTTATGTCGATATTCGTCAATCCAACGCAATTCGGTCCCGCCGAAGATTTCGAACGATATCCTCGAGATCGGGAACGCGACACACGTTTGGCGTCTGAGGCTGGCGTTGATTTTCTTTTTATGCCCGAAAAAGAGAATATGTATCCGAAGGGATTCGGAACGTATGTGATGGTCGAAGAACTTTCCACGAAGTGGGAAGGAAAAATTCGGCCGACACATTTTCGCGGCGTAACGACAATCGTCCTTTTACTTTTCAATATCGTTCAGCCGCATGTTGCTGTATTCGGACAAAAGGATATTCAACAAGCAATCATTCTTCGGAAAATGGTAAAGGATTTGATGCTAAATGTCGAAATAATTATTGCGCCGATTATTCGCGAAACCGACGGGTTAGCTATGAGTTCGCGGAATGTGTATCTTTCAAAAGATGAACGTTCTCAGGCGCCATCATTGCACAGATCATTGAGGGAGGCAGAAGCAATGATTGTTGCCGGCGAACGTAATGCGAAAAAGATTCTTGAGCATGCCCGCGGGATTCTTGCATCTGCACAGCTCGGTGTCGTCGATTATTTGACAATAATGGAGATGGACAGGTTGGATGAAGTTCAACAACTCGAATCCGGAAATTCGTACGTTCTCGCACTCGCAGTCCGGTTCGGTTCTACCAGACTAATTGATAATTGTATTGTACATGTTTCATAATAAATGAGGTAATGTTCTTGGAACGATCGATGTGTAAATCAAAAATTCATCGTGTTACTGTAACACATTCCGATCTGTACTACGAAGGAAGTCTCAGCATCGATGCTGAACTTATGCAGGCCGCCGATATTCTTCCTTACGAAAAAGTTCAAGTTGTGAATGTGAATAATGGTGAACGGTTCGATACGTATGCCCTGGAAGCTAAAAAGGGATCGGGTGTCATCGGTCTAAACGGCGCGGCCGCGCGGCTCGGTACGATCGGTGATGAAATCATAATTATGACTTTCGCAGAATATACTGAAGCCGAATCACTCCAACATCGCCCTGTGGTGATTCTGGTCGACAAAAAAAATCATATTAAGGAATTGATCCACGGTCATTCGATGGAGACATTGGAATAAGTGCAGAATAAACTCGCGGTAGTGATCATGGCTGCCGGGAAGGGAACCCGGATGAAAAATCCCGACAAGGCGAAAGTAATGTATAATATCGACGGCAAACCGATGATCCATTATGTCGTCGAATTAGCCCATGGCCTCAAAAGTGATAAAATAATAATCATCGTCGGTCATCAGAAGGATGATGTGATCGATTATCTCACGCAGGCATTTCCCGGATCCGTTGAATTCGCGGAGCAACTCGAACAAAAAGGTACCGGCCATGCAGTCCAACAAGCCAAACCTCTTTTACGGAACTTTGAGGGAGATGTCATCGTCTTATCTGGAGACGTCCCTCTCCTGACGGAGGGGACAATGAGACGGTTGATGGAAACGCATAATCGACAAAATGCAGTGGCAACTGTTCTTACGGCGCTGCTTGATGATCCAACCGGATACGGACGGGTGATACGATCTGCAAACGGTTTAGTTGAACGTATTGTCGAACAGCGCGATGCCGATGAAGAAGTCCGCAAAATCAGAGAAATTAACGCCGGCATCTATGCATTTAAGCGCGATCCGTTATTCACAGCTCTCTCGCTGATAACACCGGAAAATGCTCAACATGAATATTATTTACCCGATGTTTTTCATTATTATCAGGAAAAGAATATGCGTGTTGCCGCGGTAATTGCCGAGAACTTCGACGAAACCCGCGGTGTTAATACATTGAATCAGTTGAAGGAAGCGGAAGACATTTTTTATACGCGAAAACACGGCTTGCGCTTGTAACAGGGGGTGGGGACTTGACATTCAAGTCTAATTTCTGTATCATTTTTTTGTGAACGAATAAGGGGGTTCGAAAATGAAAATTCGATTGGCATTAGCGGCGCTTCTGGTCTTGTGGAGCGGTGTTGCGATTGCACAATTTAAATCGCAAATCGAAGAAGAACATCCAAGTGTAGCACAGTCCATCATGCGAAATGATTATAGCGATCTGGGCTTATTCGGTTGGTTCAACCCGGAAAACTTTTCAATGCATCATACATTTACTTCATCTTTCATGTCTTATGGAAGTTACACACTTGGTGTAAACATGTACACGAACAGCATGATGTATAAGTTTTCCGACAAATTGAATGTCGCCGCCGACGTCAGCTTGATGATGTCCCCGTTCGGCACGATGCCTCAAGGAATCAAGAATCAATATAGTGGATTGATGCTCAATCATGCAGAAGTAGATTACAAACCGTGGGATAATTTCCATATCAATCTTCAGTACAACCAATATCCTTACGGATCTATGAATAACTGGTACGGTCCTTATTCACGATTCTATAATCCATTATTTGGATACGGATATTAACAAGATAACATACGGATTTACTGCTGACCGGGATGGTTCCTGCATCAGGAAACCACTCGGTCTTTTTTTTAATTAATAATTCAGGATAAATTGGCAACGAGCGGTACGGACAAACAAAAATTAAAAATTCCATCTCGAAACACGCGGCGTATCCGCAGAAGGTTCATCGTCGGCATTCTAATTCTTTGTGTCGTTCTTTTCATTTCATCCGATTGGATAAATGTGCGGCAATTATTTGCACATCTGGATAACGATGCATCAGGCGTGAATGATACGGGAAAGCGGATTCAGGTTAGTGTATTGAACGCCAGCAGTGTTCAAGGCTCAGCGATGAAGATGACGGAACACCTGCGAAGCCTAGGGTACGATGTTGTGGAAATCGGAAATTACGATAAAAATAATGTCGACTCATCGTTTGTCATCGTGTGGGCAAACGATACGGTGGCTGCAAAAAAAATTACAAAGGCTGCAGGCATTTTTAAAACAAAATTTATTTCAAAAAGAAATTCGAAAACACTTGTCGATTTTTCCGTAATTCTCGGTGACGATTGTCAACAATTCAATCCTCCGCGGGAACGCGGAGGAATTCACCTATAATCAAATAGTGAGGTGACTCTTTGACGTCAAAAGCGACCGCTATGAAAATCGCTCAGCTCGTACTGACGAAAAAAGGCCATGGTACAATCATCATGGATTTGCGCAAGCTGACAACGATGACAGACTTCTTTGTTGTATGTTCCGCCGACTCCGATGTTCAGGTGAAAGCTATCGCCGATTGCATCATCGACGGTATGGAAAAACAAGGGGTTCGAGCATGGCACAACGAAGGTATATCTAACAGAATGTGGATACTACTCGACTATGTAGATGTGGTTGTTCACATTTTCCAGAAGGAAGCCCGGAAGTTCTATAATCTTGAACGGCTCTGGGGTGATGCAAAAGTCGAAACTGTTAGTGATGAAGTTTCGAAACCGGTTGTAAAACAAACCGAGAAGTACCACTCGGCTGAAAAGAAAAAGGGTACGCATAAATCTGTTACTGCAAAAAAAACACCTGTTCGAAAGAAAAATTAAAATTCGATGAAACGATATTTGCAAGAACGACTGGAGACTGCTCTCCGGTCATTGGGATATACTGACTTGTCTGCTATAACATTAGAACACCCACGCCAGGCAGAACACGGCGACCTCACGACGACAACTGCGATGACATTGGCGAAAAAACTCAAAAATAATCCGAGACAGATTGCAGCAGATATTGTAAAGTCGCTCGATCTGAATAATGATTATGTGAATAAAGTAGAAATTGCCGGGCCCGGATTTATAAATTTTTCCTTCACACCGAAATTTTTCTCGATGCGCCTGGAAGAAATTCTTCGTGAAGGATCGAAGTTTGGCCGGATCGATCTTGGCTCGGGAAAGAAAACACAAGTTGAATTTGTAAGCGCGAATCCGACCGGATTGCTTCACCTCGGACACGGCCGTCAGGCGGCGATTGGCGATACAGTTTCTAACATCCTGCAATGGTCGGGTTACGAAGTCACGCGCGAATATTATTTCAACAATGCCGGAAGGCAAATGCGGATGCTTGCCGATTCGGTATATGCGCGCTACATGCAAATTTTCGATCCGGCATTTCCGATGGTTGAAGATGGTTATATGGGTGATTATATAAAAGAGATTGCCCAAAAGATTTTCGAAAAGGAAGATGAGAAATTAAAAGGCGGCGAGGATAAAAAATATTTTAAGGAATTTGCCGAATCATTTTTGTTTGAAAAGATAAAAGAAACGCTTCACAAACTTGGCGTGAACTTCGATGTGTTCTTCAATGAAGATTCACTCTATTCCAGCGGTGCAATTAATGAAGTCATCGAAGAATTCAGGAAAAAAGATCTTGCCTACGACAAGGATGGTGCGGTGTGGTTTAAAACCACGTCGCTCGGTTTGGATCAGGATCGTGTGATCGTGAAAAGTACCGGTGAACCGACGTATCGTCTACCGGATATTGCTTATCACCGAAATAAATTTATGCGAGGGTTCGATCTCATCGTCGATATTTTCGGCGCCGATCATATTGCAACGATTCCCGATGTGCTGGCGGGAATTCAAGCGCTGGGCTTCGACCCATTAAAAGTGCGCGTGCTGATTCACCAGTTCGTTACACTAACGCGTGGCGGCGAGCAAGTAAAAATGTCGAAACGCACCGCCGATGTGGTAACGCTTGACGATTTGATTGAAGAGGTCGGTGCCGATGTAGTTAGATATTTTTTTGTCATGCGAAGTATTACAAGTCATCTCGAATTCGATCTCGCGCTTGCGAAGGAACAATCCGAGAAAAATCCTGTCTACTATCTTCAATACGCTCACGCGCGCATAGCCAGCATTCTCAGGTTTGCGAAAGATGAAGGAGTTGAAGCAGGAAAGAATCCGCCGTTGAACTTACTCGAACATTCGAGTGAAGCCGAACTTATGAAAATGCTGATCGATTTCCCCGGCATCATCGAACTATGCGCTGTAATGCTCGAACCTCACCGCTTGTGCGATTACCTGCATGATGTGGCGACTGCATTCCATCAATTTTATCATTTTTGCCGCGTCGTTACCGACGACAAAGAAATGTCAAAAGCGCGGTTGGCGCTTTGCAATGCAACGATGACGGTGCTTGCAAATGGCCTTGCGATTCTCGGCATATCAGCGCCGGAGAAGATGTAAGTAAAGAGGAATGATAATTCTTTTTGTAACCTTGACCTCCCAAATTCTGACTATCATATAAACCGATGAATCGGTTTTCCGAATGAATTCTGATTTTTCTCTTCCACGGATAAATCCGTGGGATAAGAATCAAAGATGTCTAATCCCATCATTTCAATGATGGGATTCTCAAATCGAATTAATTTCTAAACAAACCGTTTCAACGGTTTAATTAACAAACAATGAACCATGGGGCAACATCAGGTCTCATTCACTCAACAGAATTTGGATTCACACGGTTTTTCATACGAAGAACTGCGACTCACTCATCGAATCGAAATTTGAAAATGCTATTCATGAACACATTAAAGATCATTTGGAAAAAGATTTTCAATGTCAGGTTTGTGCGATTAATGGTGTGATGAATCATGTCCACATTCTATTTTTACTTAATCCGAATTTTTCCGTAAAAGATATTTTAAAAAATATTAAAGGAGAATCGTCACACTGGATAAATCAAGAAGATTATTCAAGATCAAAATTTGCATGGCAAACAGGATATGGTGCCTTCTCTGTGAGCGAAGGTTGTGTTGATGAGGTTTGTCGGTACATCATAAATCAAAAAAATCATCATCAGAGAAAATCATTCTTTGATGAATACAAAGAACTTCTGGAAAAACATGGATTTCAGGAGCTTGCCGAAACTATTAAAACGTATTCAATGGATGTCGATGAAGTCTCATCTTTTACTGATAAATCCTGGGAGCTAGATAGAATGGTTAAAAAGAACATCGGTTGAGAAGTATAGAACCAAGTAATATTCCAAATTAGTTTCCTTTCACCTCGTCACTTGTGCGATTACCTGCATGATGTGGCAACGGCATTTCATCAATTTTATCATTATTGCCGCGTCGTCACCGACGATAAAGAAATGTCGAAAGCGAGGTTGGCGCTCTGCAACGCAACGAAGACGGTGCTTGCAAACGGTCTCGCTATTCTCGGCATATCGGCGCCGGAGAAGATGTAGGGAAAGAGGAACGATAATTCAACTATAGGTCGATCAGTGGTTCGAGATGCTCACCACAGGTCTGATCGAACTACAAAAAAGTCTCAACTCATCAAATCGTCTCCATTAGTTTCGCCTTGTTTGGCTTCTCTCTTCCTGTACGCCGAAGGCGTCATCCCTGTCTGCTCCCGGAATGCTTCATTAAACACAGATTTTGAATTGAATCCTGAATCTAATGCAAGTGCCATCAGCGTGTAATTTGTATTTTTCGGATCAGCGATTTGTCTCTGCACTTCTTCGACTCGATATTGATTTATAAAGTCATAAAAATTCATTTGAAATCGTTCGTTGATGATTTGTGAGAGATGGTAAACAGGAATCGATGTTATTGTGGAAAGTTCCTTCAGCGTAAGCGTGTTCTTTAAGTACGGTTTCTCGTTTTCCATGATAGCCTGCAAATGCCGGGCGTACTCTTCAGCTTTATCGTTTGTCAAACTTGATCTGTCGTACTTTTTTATTTCTTCACCGGCAGGGATGCTGGTCATGATTTCCGGCTGACGGAGTCCGCGATATCCGAATACATAAAATGCAAGCGCTGCAAGCACGCCGATTGTCCTCGCACGATTCTCCATTCCACGTTCCATGATGCCGGACATGGATAGAACATAGAGAATTGCTACGATGAAAAATATTCCACCGAGGATCATGATGAACGATCGAATCCATTTGAGATTCATCTTCTCGATGGACGAATATTCCTTCCGAACATTTATGTCATGCCTTTGAAGTTGTTTGTAACTCAAAAAAAGATAGATAAAAAGTTGAACAAGCTGGATTGGCATGATGACGGAATCAATGGGCGATCCTTTTGCGCTCCATGTCTCGATAAGCAAGCTCTTCTCGTGTCCGCTCATGATGAAAAATGGGATCAATAAAATCGAAAAAAGAATAAATGGAACGGCATGAAACAAATGATTCCAGCGCAAGGACTGAATTTTATTCGTAATAAACTGAACATACAGCCACGTGAACGGACCGATCAGAAAGAAAAATGGATGACTTATAATTATCAGATGTGGGTAATCTTTGTAGAGACCGGTCGGAACTAAAATCATGTTGAGCATGGAAACAGAGATGAGAATCATGAGCGTGCCAAGCATTCGGTTTGCGGGGCGATTTCCGCGGTGATATGTCACGAGAAAAATTCCGAGAAATACACCCTGACTTATTCCGAGCAAAACTATAATTGTAACAACATTCATGATTACAACCTTGTGAGAGTAATACTCTCACAAGGTATTGAAAAAGTGTAATCATATCAAGAAATCATCAATTGTTGTTGCTCATAATCTTCTAATGCAGAAATATGCAATCAATCCGCTCACCGTAATTACAATTATCGGACCGAATGCATTGGGATTCTTTCCCAACACCACGATTGCAGAAACGAGGATGACGTGAATTATACCGGTGATGCCTCCCAAAATATATCCGATTTTAAATTTAAAAAATGTAAGGACTAGTATCGACAAAAATAATGGAATCGAACATAATACAACGTATTCCACACCAAGCCGGGCATCGTGAATTGCAAAATCACGCACATGTTGGCTTTCAAAAAATATCATCCATAACAAACGGAAGACGATGAAAATTAAAAGTGGGTCCTTCAAATGTTCGATGATGAATTTCATGGAAGAATTCTTTTCGCTTGTGCACTGAATTCCAGTAATCACCAACGTGGTTAAGCCTAATCCAATAAAAAAAAGATAATGGCCGAGTTGTTGATTTAGAAAAAAATCGATGCCTCCGTGACTTTTACTTTTTGCCAGCATTCCGATGGACATGATGGTGATTGTTAAAACCGGAAGCAACATGAGAAGCGTGTCGATAATTCTTTGGTGTCCGGCATTACATTTACAGGTACATTTTTGTTTTTTCAATATCGAGAGAAGCATTAATAATGTGATGATTATGATAAAAGATAGACTGATAACGAGCGCTTGGCCGCACAGAAAATTAAATGAATATATCACCACGCACGCCGACGAAAAAATTATAAAATATAAAATAGAAATTTTCATTGTTACAATTATCATCCTTTCTTAGAATGTTCGTTTATTAAAATTCAAATTCAAATCCGCCAATCGGCAGGAATCCCCACTGGTACATCGTTCGAACTTGATGATCCACTTTGTCCCAATAATACATCCAGACATTTTTTTTGTTGTAGGCATTTTCAAGATTTATGTAAACAGACAGACTCGAATGTTCAAAATAAAATTTCCGATCAACCCGGAGGTTGAGAGAATGATAGTCCGGATACCTTGCGCCATTTATTTTCGTTTGATCGAGAATAAGTTCGTTCATTGCGGTCGATTTCTGAATATCGATCGGTGTGTATGGAACACCGCCGGCAATTTCCCATCGTATGCTGAATTCCCAATTGTTGTCCGGTTTGTAGCCGCCGATAACGCTGAAGAGATATCGGTTGTCGTAAATTCGATCATGCCATGTTCCATTGTAATCTTGGTATCGACAACGGAAAAGAGAAGTGCTGATCAATCCGTAAAAATCTTTTGCCAATTTTTTCTGAAGAAGGAATTCGATGCCGCGTGCGTAAGCTTTTCCGGTCGATAGAAGATTTTCATAATACCGGAAATGTTCTTCCATCATTCTGCCGTCGTCAATGACGGAATTTGTCGGGTTAGTCGGATCAAGCGGCAGGTAATTATATTCTTTATCGTACACCTCTAATGTCATTTTTGCGTCGGCAGTAACGAGGTACTCAAGTCCTGCGACATAATGATGAGCTTGAATTGTGCTCAGGTCTTCCATCTTTTTTGTTTGAGATAGCAATAACAATGGAGGCTCCTGAAGGAACAAGCCGAAGGATCCGTTGATTGCAAAACGTGGTGTGATTTCCCAGTGTGAAAGAATACGGGGAGAAAGGGCGAACCGGTTATTGAAGGATGAATAATCGCCGCGGAGTCCGAGTGTCAGTGTCCATTGACTGAATGGATTCCAGATCGTATTTAAAAATCCTCCGTAATGAGAAGTTGAAAAATTTATTAAGTCAGTTATTGTGTTGATAGACTGGCCGCGATTATTGATGAATGGATAAATGGTTTCATCATAATCAGCCAGATCTTTTTCAGCGTCAATGCCGCCTTCGAACTTTAACCATTTATTGCATTGTAGGTAATTTATATTTCTGAAATAAATATTTCCTTCTGTATGAATATTACTCACAATCGGTGATCCACTCGCCACATCAGACCAGTCATCGTCGCCATGAATGAAAGAGTAGGAAAGTGAAGTTGTGGAATAACCTTTGTCGCCCCAAAGAGAACGCCATGTTGCTCCGGCTGAATTTTGCGATGTGAGCGAATGACCAAATTGCGGCTCGTGGCTGTCGAGCGACTCTTGTTGATTTCTGTCCATTGTACTCCAACCATAAATATCGAGAATTGAGATACGGTTTTTTGAGTCGAGGTCATACGTAACTTTTGCGTGGATGTCGCCGTATCGCGGAGCGACACCGGTTCCGATCGCTTTGACAATAAAGTCGAGATAACTCCTCCGGGCAGATAGAAACCAGGAACCTTTTTTATCCGGTAGAGGTCCTTCAATAACTCCGCCCAATCCTTCCATGCCCATGTCTATTTGCGTATCGAAAGCCTCACGATTTCCATCACGAAATTTCATATCGACGATGGACGATAATCGATTTCCATACTCCGCTGAAAATCCGCCGGTGAGAAATGAAACATCCTCAAGAAAATCGACATTGATAATTCCAATCGGCCCGCCGGTTGATCCCTCCACGGGAAAATGATTTATATTTGGAATTTGAATGCCGTCAACGAAGAATCCATTTTCCGTCGGACTCCCACCTCGCACCATGAGATCGTTTGAATTATCCGCAACCTGCGATAATCCCGGAAGTGCCGATAATATTCTGCTGACATCGCCCGCAGCACCGGGTGCACGACGAATCTCTTCGGCATTGAAAGAAACGAGGCTCAATGGTTTGGTGTCATCGTTTGAAAAATAATCTGCCTTGATAACAGTTTCTTTTGTCTCGATTAGTCTTTCACGCATCCTGGCGTTGAGATACGCTATTCTATCGGGCCGTACGATGATATCCGATTGGACAACCGTTTCGAATCCGATATTCTGGAATGAGAGATTGTAAGAACCTGCCGGTACTCGGGGAATCACAAATTGACCTGCTGTGTCGGTTGTTGTGCCGAGAGATGTGTTCAATAGAAAAACATTGACGCCAAAAATTGGTTCCTTCGTGTCGGCGTTCACTACAGTGCCGTGAATTGAGCCGATAGGTTCGTCACCTGCTCGCGCCAAAAATGTGGTACAAAAAAGTGTGAACGATAGAAACAACATCCAAAAATAAATACGGTGAGTCATCATTTTTATTCCTTTGATTTTTTCAGACTAAAAAAAACCACAAAGCACACTAAGATTATAGTGCTTGCTATGAAGGTCACAAAGAAGATACTATACAACGCCGGTTAAATCGTCCGCGCCGATCGTTTCGGTCAAACATTGCAATAAGAAATATTTTTATGTATGTTTTTCTTAGTACTTTTTAGAAGTTGAGCTATCACAAAAGTTTAATAGCAAGGAACTTAAATGATACAAAAGGCAAAAATAAAAGACGGGCCAAACATTCAGAAACTAATCGCTTCGCATGCAAAGGATGGATTGATGCTTCCGCGGTCAATCCTTGAAATCTATGAAAACATCCGCAACTTTATCGTTTACAAGAAGAACGGTAAAGTTGTTGGAACATCTGCCTTGTCGATTTGTTGGGAAGATTTAGCCGAAATCCGCTCGGTGGCAGTCGCAAAACAGGAATCCGGAAAAGGCATCGGTTCAAAACTCATTCAAGCATGTGAAGACGAAGCGAAAAAACTCGGCATCAAAAAAGTTTTCGTTCTGACGTACATACCGGATTATTTTAAAAAATTCGGATTTCGGGTGATCCCCCGCTCAAAACTCCCGCATAAAATTTGGAAAGATTGCATTAATTGTCCGAAGTTTCCCGATTGCGGCGAAGTGCCGATGATGAAAGAGCTGGGGTGAGAAGAAGAGCTGGAAAAGATTAAGGTTAAGGCCGAGGATAAGAATAAGGATAAGGATAAGGTTAAGGATTAGAATAGGAGAAAGATTCAAATCAACTAGTGAAAAAACCTGCCTTCAAACGTAAAATCTTTAAATCACAATTATTGTTCGAACTCACAAAAGACATTAATAATAACTGAAGTGGAGAATACCCGTATAAATAAAATTTGATTTCGACGAAATAATTTTATTGATTGCGGTAGTCTTATTAACTGATGTTACGCAAAGAGCCATTTCCTGTAGTGGTCACTTCGATACGATCCCGACTTCCGTCGGGATCGTATCGAAGTGACCATGCTAATTTGTTGTGACACCGAGCATAGCCGAGGTGTCGGTTACCGAGTGATTTTTCCAGATGAAATCGGGAAAAATTCTATCGAGGTAACCCATAAACGCGAAACTTCATGATTATTATCATAATGCGTAACATCAGTTATTAACGTACTTCTTAGAACATCCAATATAAGAGGAGAGTAATATGATACCGTCAACTCCAATGACGCTCGGCGAAATTTTTGACCGGCTTTTCAAACTTATCGGAAAAACCTGGCTTCGCAGTCTCATAATCTGTTCTATTGTTATGATTGTACCTCTCGTTGTTTATACCATCGGCATGAACAGCTATTTTTCCAGTATCGCCGGACTTGTTCACTTGAAAGACCTTGGCCCGGCTCCCGACATGCACGAAATATTCCGGTTAGTCGGCGGGATGGTTCTATTTGTCTCCGGACTTGTCATTTTCCTTCTCGGAGAATTGATCGCAAGCCTCGGCGTGACTATCATCGGATGTGGTGAGATGAATGATCAAAATTTGACGTGGCAGGAGGCGCTTAATCGTACGTTCAGTATCCGGTTGTTGAGGTTGATCGGACAAAAAATTCTTGAGATCCTGGCTTTTGTCGGACTATTTTTTGTCTCCGCTATTCTATTGATTATCGCAAGTATTGCTCATTCCGGCTCGCTTATCTTTTTCGGAGTCATCACAATTCTGGCCGCGATCGGGATTTTAATTTTCCTGTATATAAAATGGAAATTCACCATTCTGCTGATCGGCTGGGAGGATTCTGAAATTATCCAATCTTTCAAACGAAGCTGGATTCTTGTAAAAGGAAATTGGTGGCGAGTCTTCGGCATTTTGATTCTCTTGAGCATCATTCTTGGTTTTGCTGTATCTCTGATTTCGACTCCTATTTCTTTTCTGGCTATCTGGGATATCATCAGGGAACAGTTCAAGATGATCAGTTCACATGCATCGTCGGAATTAAATCCCGACAGGATTTTTGTGATGTTTAAATCTTTCGGTTGGCGTGTGGGCATAATTAGCGGACTTACCAGCATTCTTGAATTACTCATCAGCCCTTTATTCGTAACAGTTCTGTATTACGATCTTTTGGCACGTGAAGTAAAAAATATACCGGCACCTCAGCCGAATACGGAAACAACGATATGAGCGTCGACGATCCAGAGATTTCGAATCCGGTCGATCAACATCAAGATTTATTGATATTGGATGGAACGTGGGAGCAAAGTGGACGAAGTTCCGTGACAGCGGCGATTATTATCCTTCTCGCCGTTGGTGCTCTATACTTAAACGCCTCGTCGATCGTCAGTCTGATCGCCATTCTCATCACGAATTTATTCTATGGTACTCCGGATATCAACGGTGATCTCTTAGAGCGGTTGAGCGGATTCATGACATATTATGCTGAACCGATCCGTATAACGGTGACCATTTCACAATTTCTCTTCCTTCTTGTTCCGGTCTTGTGGATTGTAAAACGATGGCATACTGCAAACATCACATCTTACATAAGATTGAATGCTTGCCCGGCATCTGAAATTCTGCTCGCGGTGGCGGCAACGGTGTTGATGATACCGACGGGCAACTGGATTCTTTCATTCCTGGCGGAGGCAATGCGTATTCCTCATGAACTGACTGAGATAAATGAAAAAATCTTTTCATCATATTCAGTACATGAATTTGCATTCATCGTGTTGGTAGTTTGTGTGACGCCGGCAATCTGCGAGGAAATATTTTTCCGCGGTTACATTCAACGCACTCTCGAAAGAACAATTTCATGGAAGAGTATTCTATTCACCGGTGTAGCCTTCGGACTATTTCATTTTCAACCTCTCGGACTCGTATCGTTATCGATTATGGGTTTTCTATTCGGTTTTTTCTATTTCCGCAGCAAAAGCCTGCTGCCATCAATGATTTCTCACTTCGTCAATAATTTTATCGCTGTCGTTTCGTTGTACAAGACAACCGGAACACAGGAACCTTATCTGCGTTTTCTGTCAGGGCAGATTCCTCTGTGGTTTGTTGCTGCAACACTACCGATATTACTCCTCATTCTATTTCTTTACTATAAACGAACATAATTCTTTGCGGGAACGTCTTATTCTATATATCTGTTTTGAATGAAAGATTTTACAACAATGAAGGATTTTTTTTCTCGATGCAGAAAATGCGTAAGATCGTAATATTCTTTTTTATTTTTGGATTCATTGTTCCTTTTTCATTCCTCTGTGGTCAAACCAAATACACTTTAAGCGGCACGATTAAGAATGCCGAGACAGGTGAAGTTCTAATCTCAGCCGAAGTGATTGTAAAAGATCTCCAGGGTGCTGGCACATTATCGAACGCTTACGGTTTCTATTCAATTACGCTTCCGGAAGGGAAGTATACAATTGCTGTTCAATATCTCGGTTTTGCGACGAAGACAGAAATGATTCTTCTCGATAAAAATCAATCATCAAATTTTGCCTTGACGCCGGAGCCGATCAAAGAGGGTGAAGTCGTTATTTCTGCGGAACGATCGAATGCAAACGTTTCTTCCACCGAAATGAGCGTCAACAAACTTGAGGTTAAAAATCTTGCATCAGTACCGGTCCTGCTGGGAGAAAAAGACGTATTAAAGACGATTCAGTTATTGCCGGGTATAAAATCTGCCGGTGAAGGGAGCACAGGTTTCTACGCTCGGGGCGGTAGTGTCGATCAAAATTTAATCATTCTCGATGAAGCTCCGGTTTATAATTCTTCGCACTTGCTCGGATTTTTATCCGTGTTCAATTCGGATGCGATAAAAGATGTGAAGGTGATGACCGGTGATATTCCTGCTGAATATGGAGGGCGGTTGTCATCGGTTGTCGATATACACACCAACGACGGGAACTCGAGAAACTTCGGTGTAACGGGTGGAATCGGATTAATCGCGTCGCGGCTCACAATAGAAGCTCCAATAGTAAAAGACGAAGGCTCTTTCATTATATCTGCACGACGTACATATGCTGATTTATTTTTTAAATTGTCGCATGATACGACAATCAATAGAACGAGTCTTTATTTTTACGATCTGAATCTCAAAGCAAATTATACACTTGGGGAAAAAGACCGTGTCTTCGCTTCCGGATATTTTGGGAGAGATAATTTCGATTACCCGGATGTTTTTGGATTTAGTTTTGGAAATGCAACAGCGACTGTACGATGGAATCACATCTTCGGCGAAAATTTATTTTCTAACACGTCGGTCATTTACAGCAATTACAAGTACACGAATCTGGTTGGATCGGGAACGAGTCAGTATCAAATTACATCGGGAATTCAGGATGTGAATTTCAAAATCGATATGCAGTACTTCATGGGTTTGCAGAACACATTGAAGTTCGGAGTAAATTCCATTTATCACACTTTCATGCCGGGGACGGTCACAGCTGGTCCTACAAGCGCGGCCAATAATCTCATGCTCGAACATAAATATGCACTGGAAAGCGCCGCATATATTTCTCATGAAGTCGAAGTGTTCACAGGTTTTAAGATCAACTATGGACTCCGGTTGTCCAGTTTTAGTTTGATAGGTCCGGCAGACATTTATACATACGATGCCGACGGAAATATTATTACTCAAACAAATTATACTTCAGGTTCAATAATAAAAACATATACAAGCCTCGAGCCTCGCGCCGCCGTGATGTATTCGCTGGATGAAGTCAGTTCAGTAAAAGCATCGTGCACTCGAACAGCACAATACCTGCACTTGCTCTCGAATTCTACCACAACAAATCCGAGCGATCTCTGGGTGCCGAGCAGTAATAATGTCGCACCGCAATATGCCGACCAATTCTCGACAGGCTATTTCAGGAATATTATTGACAACGAGTACGAAGCTTCGATCGAGCTTTATTATAAAAATATGAAGAACCTTATCGATTATAAAAATGGAGCTGACCTTCAACTCAATCCAACAGTCGAATCACTTTTGTTGTTTGGAAAAGGTTGGAGTTATGGAACAGAATTATTGATCAGAAAGCGATATGGAAATCTGAGCGGATGGATAAGTTATACGTTGTCAAAGACGCAGGAACAATTCGACGAAATCAATCACGGACAATCTTTTCCGGCTCGACAGGATCGAACTCACGACATCTCGATCGTTGTCACGTACGATTATGACGAGACATGGAATTTCGGTGCGACGTGGGTGTATTATACCGGGGACGCAGTCACATTTCCGAGCGGCGACTATCTTATCGACGGACGTTTGATTCCATATTACACCGAACGAAACGGATATCGCATGCCGGCTTACCACAGGTTGGATCTTTCGGCGACATATAAATTCAGCAAGAATTCTAATTTGAATTTCTCTTTATATAATGCTTACGATCGTGCCAACGCTTACGCTATTTTCTTCAGGCGCGATCCGAACGATCCGACAAAAACACAAGCGGTGCAATTGACGCTGTTCCCGATCATTCCATCGTTAACGTATAATTTTAGTTTTTAAAAATCTATGAACTCTAATAAAAATATTGTGGTGATAAAAATCGTGATTCTTGCTTTACTGGTGATCGGCGGAAGTTCATGTGAAAAAGTAATTTTCATCGATCTCAATAAAGCGAATCCGCAAATGGTTATTGAAGGAGTAGTGACAGATCAACCCGGACCGTATGTTGTCGTGTTAAGCAAGAGCGGAAATTATTTTGAGCCGTCGCTCTACTTTCCACCTGTTACACATGCGCTGGTTATTATAACCGAAGATAAAGGAATTTCAGATACGCTTCGTGAAGTACAAGACGGGACATATCTGACTTCAAAAATAATCGGAACTTCCGGCAGGACATACGACATGAAAGTCGTTGCTGATGGGAATGAGTACGACGCGGCATCGACTATGCCTGAGAAAATAAAAATCGATTCGGTGTATGCAACGCCTCTGAAGGAAGCAGACGGCGACAGGGGATATTATGTGAATGTGATGTTCAAGGATCCGCCTCAACAGGGAAATTATTATTGCCTGAGTCTTCATACTAACCTCATGATTAGCGATTCGATTACAGGGCAGAGATATATTTTATATACCGATAAACTGACAAACGGGAATGAAGCAAATGTCAGAATAAGAAGTGGAAGAAAAAATCTTTTCCCCGGAGATATATTGACGGTTGAATTATTATCGATCGATGATCCGACTTACGAGTATTACCACACAGTGAATGCAATTTTATCGAGCGATCGGAGTCCGACATCACTCTCGCCGGCAAATCCCAACACAAATATAAACAACGGAGCATTAGGATATTTTGCAGCGTACACGATTGATTCGGCGAGGATTGCGTTGCCGTAAACAGGTATACATCTTATCGACTAACGTTGGACATTAAGAGGGTTTCAGAAAGTAATCGGAAAAAATTAAACTCTGTTATGGTGACGAAAGGATTGCCTTTCTAATAACCATGTTATTTTTAAACCCAACACACCATACTTCCGGAATAGGCCAAATATAGTATTCATATTCATACTCGACTCCCCGTAACCAGACGGCGTGATATTCGATATGCCGCGGTTCTCCCATTAGTGAAACAACTTTATCTCTATAATCCCCAACTGAAATTCGATTAAATGCATCATTGCTGGGTAAATAAATAATTATGTACAGGATATAGAGAATCACAAAAAGTACAATCGAACTTCCGATGTACTTGAACACTTTGATTGGCGACCAACTGTTACTAAACGCGTTTCTTGAAGATAACTGTTAATCCTGTCAATATTCTTATTGTATGTTCTAAACAAAACAATAAACAATGGACACGAGAAAATCAAGTCCCAAAACGACATGACTTAGCGAATGTAGTGAAGCTAAGTCATCAGTCGTTTTGAGGATCCCGCTTCTTCGCAATGTGTATTGCAGAGCGGGATCTGATAAACAATAGAAGTATTCATAGCATTCACAAAATAAAGTTAATGCGACCGGAAATTGCATAGTGAAAATTTCTTCTGTAACCTAAATTCGTTATATCGGATAGAGATCAGTAATACCGAGACTCTACTTGGCGGATACATTCATATTGAAGAAGGAGAGTTAAAAAGCGAGGACAATGTATAATCGGAAAATGATGAAATGAGAGAAATTTATCGTCGAAAAAATTCTTATCGATTGAAGAGATACGATTATTCCGATCCGGGAGCGTATTTCGTAACGATGGTCACAAAAAACCGTGTGCATGTTTTTGGCGACGTTGTCGATGGCGTAATGAAATTATCGGAGACAGGCAAAATCGCCGAATCCTATTGGAGAGAGATACCTATGCATTTCCCGAATACGAACGTTGAAGTTTTCCAGATCATGCCGAATCATATACACGGGATTGTGGAGATCCGGAATGCGCTACGAATCCACGCACAACCTGTTCGGGTTGAATATATTCAACCCGAACGAGGACCCCGGCGAGGAGGAGAACCTCATCTCCCCGCGCGCTTTCAGCATGTCACGCCGAACTCTCTGAGTTCGATCATCCGTTCTTTCAAGGGAGCTGTGACACGCGAAATTAACCGCAGCACATATTCTGTTCGGGTTGATCAGGATCAACCCCTATGGTTACGTAGTTTTCACGATCACATCATACGTGACGACGTTTCGTACTACTACATCGAACGTTATATCAATCTCAATCCTCTTCTCTGGCATTTGGATTCTGACAATCCTGAAATACATGAAACACCAATCGACAATTTGCGGTGGTTATTAAAAGAGCGACACAACCTCGACGATAATGGGCTCGAGTATCTAATCAATCATGAGATAGAATATAGACAATGGCGAATACTCGAAATGAAAAAAGAGGCCGCCTTTCTTCTTCAAACGATGTAATCTCGCTATGTATTTAAATTGTGTTCCGTCTCCTTTTCCTCATATTTTATTTTTTATAACTAAATTCATTCTCAATGCGCGGGTGTCAAATTCATCCGGTAGCAGACTGTTTATTCGCTTATTCTTTTCTGTCTTACAACAAAGCGGTCTTGATCTTCAGTGTCTTGGAACCGTAGAATTAATCATTTGCTTTTCATGATCCCAATCACACCATATCCAATTCTTGCGCCGGCGTTACCGGTTGGTTGTGTTTTAAAGTCATCCTCTTTTTCATGAACAATAACGCAGCGACCGATAATCGAATATTCCCCATTCAGTTTTATTTCGTGATCGATATAATCCAGGTGTGCGATACCGTTCTGATCGGCGTCGATGTTTCCCATGTCTCCTTCATGCCGCTTATCGCTCGTCGGCATACTGTGCGGCATTCCCATCGGATTGAAATGGCCGCCGGCCGAACTTCCATCATCGGAACTGATGTCGCCAAATTCGTGAATGTGAAATCCGTGTTTACCGGGTTTTAATCCTGTCAGATCCGCAACAACCCGGACTCCATTGTCGACTTCTTCGAACATCACAATACCGTGAACTGAGTTACCCTTTGTTGGCGTAATTACTGCGATGAATTTTGTGATTGCCATTTTTTGATGCATCGATTGATTTGTCTGAGCGATTATCGCCTGCATACTCGCGAGAATCAACATGATGCCAGCATACAAATAGATTTTTTTCATTTTTCCTCCACATTTGTTTTTTGAGATTGATTGCTGTTCTTTTATAACAAATTATTAGAGTATTTCGCTCCACAATTATGTAAGACGAAATTTAATTTCGTCCGCTATAGGGTCGAATTGAAAATTCGATCGACAACGTAGAATATTTTATTATTAAAAAAATGCAGGCAAAATTATTTAACCGGAATCAGCAGTAATGGAATTGACGAGGTTCTACTCACTTTTGGAGTTATGCTTCCTTCCCAGAACGCTTGCGTACCTTTCTTGCCGTGGGTTGCAAGAACAATAAGATCGGCTTTTATGTTTTCAGCAGTCTCGGTAATCACCACGGCAGGTTCGCCTCTTGAAATACTTGTAGTGACCGCGACGCCTGATTCTTCGATCTTCAATTTAACTTCCTGAAGATAGTTCTGCGCGTCCGGAACAAGCATATCCATCATTTTTGAAGTCGTGCCGGGTAAATAACGATTGGCGGCGGAGACTTCACCCGATAGTGTTCCGAAATGTGGAACAGCAATTAAAAGATGTATGCTTGCTTCACACATCCTTGCCAGGATCGAAGAATACCGTGTCGCCCGTTCATGCTCCGGATTCCCATCAAGCGGCAGTAAAAAATTATCAAACCGATACGTGGTAGTACTAGCAATGGAAGGATGCATCAACAGCACTGGTGTATTTCCGAATGATATAACCTGCTGTGCCAACGATCCGAATAAAAAGTTGTGCAGCTTGTCGTTTCCATGAGCGCACATGACTACAAGATCCTGATTAAGCTCGGCAGAATGATCTGAAATGCTCTGCGAAACATCCGTGACGCCAGATTCATGGACATGAATGTCGACTGCAAGATTCTTGAATATCTCCATCGATGCAATCGATTGAAGATACTGTTCTGCTTCCGAGAAGTTTGTTAGATGTCTTTGTCCATGAATTTTCTCCGGAGCATCTTTCTCCAAGACATGGATCAGTGTGATTGCCACATGAATTTTTTTTGCAAGCTGTGCCGCGAATGAAAGCACCGATTCAGCCATGGGCGAACCATCCAGCGGGAGCAATAATTTTTTGATGATTGTCTTATCCAACGAACAATACCTGATAAATTAAGTATAAATTTAAAATAATAATTAATATCCCGATCAATGTCGTAATTAACGTAGTAATTTTTTTATTAACAAGAACTCCCATGACATCTTTTCGCCGGGTGAAATTAAGCAGCGGAATAATTGCAAACGGAAGTCCGAAACTCAGAACGACCTGACTGATGACCAGTGTGCGTGTGGGATCAAGTCCGATCGCTATAACGACAATCGAAGGAATGATAGTCAGCAATCGTCGTACCCAAATCGGTATACGATGATGCACGAAACCTTGCATAATAATTTGCCCTGCGCTTGTCCCAACAGTCGATGAAGATAAACCGGAGGCAAGCAGCGAAATTGCAAAAATCGAACCTGCGGCATGCCCTAGTAATGGTTGCAATGTTAAATGAGCTTCCTGGATCGTCGCGATAGTTGTGTATCCATGCTGATAAAATGTTGTGGCAGCCATGATGAGCATAGCCATATTCACGAGGCCTGCAATTCCCATCGCGATTGAAACATCAACTATTTCAAATCGAAAAAGTTTTTTCAATTTATTTGGATCTCGGACAATGATTCTTTGTTGTGTTAAAGCAGAGTGAAGAAAGATTGCATGCGGCATCACCGTCGCGCCAAGAATACCTGTTGCCAGAAGAACACTTTCGGTTCCCTGGAATTGTGGAACAACTGAATTGTACAACAGAGTGTGGAAGTCGGGTTTATCAAGAATTGTTTCCACGAGATAACTTGCCGCGATGACGCCTACCATTGTCGTAATGGCAATTTCGAGTGGACGAAATCCGTATCGTTCGAGGCCAAGAATCAGGAACGTAGCTATCGCAGTCATGATCCCACCGATGATTAAAGGAAATCCAAATAGCAGATTAAAACCGATTGCCGCTCCAATGAATTCAGCAAGGTCGGTTGCCATAGCTACAAGCTCCATCAGAATCCACATCGAATAAACAACAGGTTTGCTGAATTGATTTCGACAATGTTCGGCAAGATTCATGCCGGTAGCTATACCAAGTTTCGCGGCGAGAGATTGAATCAACATCGCCATTAAATTACTGACTACAACAACCCAGAGAAGTGTATAGCCAAATTCAGATCCACCTTGAATATTTGTCGCAAAGTTTCCAGGATCGACATACGCAACGCTTGCAATAAAAGCCGGGCCGAAAAAAGGCAATAATCGTTTTACAAATCCTTTTTTCGATTCACCCGACAAAGTCGATGCGGCTGATATTCTCGTAGTTTCATCAGTCAGCGCCGACATTGGATTGAATTTTTCTTCCATATCATTAAAAGTACTTTATCTTTGTATTCTATGCAATAGGAGGAAGACTAACTTTTGAATTATTTGTAAACGATATATCAATAAAATTATAGAAATTCTTTAGGAAAAAAAGCCCTTTATTCATTTTGCAACGATTTTCAATTCTTTTTATTATATTCTTACATTATCGATGTCTGGCTGTCGAATAATTCTCGAACCATGAGAAGATGAAAAATATTGAGCAGAAAGGAGCAACCCAATGGGGAAGCTTTTATCACAGGATCTGTTGAAAAAAATAGATGCTTACTGGCGTGCGGCGAATTACTTGTCTGTCGGTCAGATATATCTATACGATAATCCTCTTTTAAAAAAATCGTTAAAAATTGAACATGTCAAACCTCGTTTGCTCGGACATTGGGGAACAACTCCTGGATTGAATTTTCTATATGTTCATCTCAATCGTATTATCAAAGAATATGATTTGAACATGATCTTTGTAACAGGGCCGGGCCACGGCGGGCCTGGATTAGTTGCGAATACATATCTTGAAGGCACGTACAGTGAAATGTACCCGAACATTTCTCAGGATGAAGAAGGAATGAAAAGATTGTTCAAACAATTTTCATTTCCTGGTGGAATACCAAGTCATGTCGCGCCTGAAACTCCTGGTTCGATTAATGAAGGAGGTGAACTCGGATACTCGCTTGCTCATGCCTACGGCGCGGCGTTTGATAATCCTGATTTGATTGTTGCGTGTGTTGTTGGGGATGGTGAAGCAGAAACCGGACCGCTTGCAACAAGCTGGCACTCGAATAAATTTTTAAATCCGGAGCGAGATGGAGCTGTACTGCCGATTCTCCATTTGAATGGTTACAAGATTGCAAATCCTACTGTGCTCGCTCGCATCAGTCACGAAGAATTGGAAAATCTTTTTCGCGGATACGGCTACAAGCCATGGTTTGTAGAAGGAGACGATCCTTCAAAATTGCACCAGACTCTTGCGACAACGCTTGACGAGATCGTAGGTGAAATAAAAAATATTCAAGCTGGTGCACGAAGCAAAGGATTTACAAAACGCCCGATGTGGCCGATGATAATATTCCGCACACCGAAGGGATGGACCGGGCCGAAAGTTGTCGATGGTGTTCAAATTGAGGGAACATTCCGATCGCACCAAGTCCCGTTGTCGGAACTTGCATCAAAGCCGAAGCATTTGAAAATACTGGAGCGGTGGATGAAGAGTTACAAACCAGAAGAACTCTTCGACAAAAACGGCAGACTGAAAACCGAGCTTGCAGATCTTGCGCCTAAAGGCGCTCGCCGTATGGGAGCGAATGCGCATGCGAACGGCGGCCTATTGTTGAGCGATTTAAAAATGCCGGACTTCCGTGAATATGCTGTCGCTGTGTCGCGTCCGGGAATGGTTGAAGCAGAGTCGACAAAAATCATGGGCGAGTTTGTTCGTGATGTGATGAAATTGAATTGGGAGAAATGCAACTTCCGGGTTTTCGGTCCGGATGAAACATCGTCCAATCGTCTCTCGCATGTTTTCGATATTACCGATCGCGTTTCGACTGCAGAAATTTTAAAGAACGATGACCATATCTCTCCCGACGGCCGTGTCATGGAAGTGTTGAGCGAACATCTGTGCCAGGGATGGTTGGAAGGATATTTGCTTACGGGACGTCACGGACTATTTTCCTGTTACGAAGCATTCATTCACATAATCGATTCTATGTTCAATCAACATGCAAAGTGGTTAAAAGTTACAAGGCATATTCCATGGCGTCGTCCGATTGCTTCTCTCAATTATTTACTCACTTCACATGTGTGGAGGCAGGATCATAACGGATTCAGTCATCAAGACCCAGGTTTCATCGATCATGTAGTAAATAAAAAAGCCAATATCATTCGAATCTATCTTCCGCCCGATGCAAATACTTTGCTATCGGTTACCGATCATTGCCTGCGAAGCCGTAATTATATCAACGTAATTGTTGCAGGCAAGCAACCCGAATTACAATGGCTCGATATGGATTCGGCAATCAACCATTGTACCGCCGGCATCGGAATATGGAAATGGGCAAGCAACGATGAAGGAGGCGATCCGGATGTTGTGATGGCTTGTGCCGGAGATGTTGCAACGCTCGAGACATTGGCTGCTGTTGAAATTCTTCGAATGCATTTTCCGGAATTGAAGATCCGCGTTATCAACGTCGTTGATTTGATGACGCTGGAACCGCAAAGCGAACATCCGCATGGATTGAGCGATAAGGAATTTGATAATCTCTTCACGACAGACAAACCGGTTATCTTTGCCTTTCATGGATATCCATGGCTTATTCATCGGCTAACCTATCGACGAACGAATCACTCGCATATTCATGTGCGCGGTTACAAGGAAGAGGGAACCACAACAACTCCGTTCGACATGGCAGTGATGAACGATCTCGATCGATTTCATCTTGTTGGTGATGTGATCGACCGCGTTCCAAGTTTAGGTTCACGCGCGGCATACACTAAACAGTCTTTGCGCGATAAGCTCCTTGATCATAAAAGTTACATTTACAAGCATGGAGAAGATATGCCGGAAATAAAAAATTGGAAATGGAATTCGGGAAAGATAAACGTCAGTAAGAGTCTAAAGAAAAATGGAAAGTCTTAAAGATCGAGTTCAAAGAGTCGTTCAGGAGAATGTGGAGATTGTATCTTACAATCCACTCTGGCCGGAAATGTTTAGACAGGAAAAAGAGCGTCTTCTGCATTTGCTTCCGATAGAATTGCTCGGCCGCATCGAACACTTCGGCAGCACAGCTATTCCTTGTATGTCCGCCAAACCGATCATCGACATACTTGTTGAAGTGACATCACTCGATGAGACCAAGAAAAGAATTGTACCAATCCTTGAAGCGGAAGGTTATGAATATTTTTGGCGACCGACTTTGGGCGACGATGTGCCGCCGTTTTATGCATGGTTCATCAAGCGCAATCGAAATGGTATAAGAACTCATCACATTCACATGGTCGAGAAGGATTATGAACATTGGGACAGGCTTTTCTTCCGCGATTATTTAATCGAGTATCCTCAATGTGCGCAAAAGTACTGTGCATTAAAAACTCGACTTGCGCGCGAATATCCGAACGACCGGGTTGCTTATACAAGAAATAAGACGGACATGATTGTGGAGATTACGGAGATTGCAAAAAAATATTATGATCGTGAGAATAAACATCTATGTATAAAAAATGGAGATGAAATAGAATGACTGAACAAACTCAGGCCGCTAATAAACCATACAAGGTGGAATATTATTACAAGACAAAGTGGGGCTATGCTGAAGAATTTATCCGGCTCTTTAGAAAAAATCATTTTCCGGTTTTAAAAAAACAGGTCGAATCGGGACGATTGCTGAGTGTGACGGCAGTCCGCCCGCGCCTCCACGGAACTGAAGACGGACGATGGGATTATCGGGTGACTCTTGTTTTTAAAAATATTTCTGTCACCGACGAAGGGTTCGATGAAAGTGTTCTAGCCCGAGAACTCTTTCCAGATCAGGAGACATTTAAAAAAGAGGAACAACGCAGGTTTGAAATTCTTTTGGAACATTGGGATTTGCCAATTGTTGATGTCCAATTGGAGAAATAATTTGATAAAAGAAGTGCTATGATAATTATGATGAAGATTGCGTTTGGTGAGATGTAACTTTCTTCAAATTATCGCGTAACAATATCCGATATGCAGATTAAGTCGTTATAAATTGAGATCTCTATGCGTTTATTGAGTCCTATAATTCTACTCATCATTTTTGCTGGTGATTTTTCAAGAGGTCAGAACTCATTGCAGGATGCAAAAGCATTCATCGAGAAGCGACAGTACAACGAAGCCCGACCGATACTCGAAAACTTATTAAAACAAAATAATAATAACGCTGAAGTACATTCAGTGTACGGCACCGTATTGCGGTTTGCACGGGACTTCGACAATGCGGAGGAGCATTTTGAAAAAGCAGTCGAACTTGATGATAACAATGCAGAATATCATTTTCTCTATGGTGAAATTTGCGGACTGCAGGCACAACATGCGAATATTTTCCGGCAGATGTCGTATGTTTCAAAAATAAAAAATAATTTTCAAAAAGCGGCTGAATTAAAACCTACAGAAATAAAATATCATGACGCACTTCTGGAGTTTTATCTTCGCGCTCCTGGAATTGTTGGTGGAAGTGTTGCCAAAGCGAAAGAAGAAGCAAATGCTATGTTTCAAATTCTACCGATTGAAGGACATATTGCGCGGGCCCGCATTGCTGTGTATGAAAACAATTACCAGATCGCCGAGGAAGAATACAAAAAAGCTATTCAGGAAAATACTAAAAGTGCACACGCACATCATGTGTACGGCTATTTTCTTCTCGATCAAAAGAGATATGATGAAGCCATTAAAGAATTTCAGTCTTACGTTGCAATAGCTCCGGCAGACGCAAACAGTTACGACAGTCTCGGCGAAGGTTATCTTGCAAACGGAGATTACGATAACGCTTTGGCTCAATTTAAAAAATCTCTTGAGGTCGATCCGCAGTTCGAAGCGGCTCAATTTCACCTCGGGCTTGCTTATGAAAAAAAGAATATGAAGACCGAAGCGATCCATGCTTATCAAGCATGCATTTCGATTTCAGCAGGTTCATCCTTTGCAAAAGATTCTGAGACGCGAATGAAAGATTTGTCAAATTAAAAACATACCTCTGTTTCTCCTATTGTTTTTCTTCAAAAAAGAATACACTTTTATTATTATATGAATCGTTGTCTTATCCAACGCAGATAAATTTTGTATAAACAAAAGCTGTTATTATTTTCCGCAGTTAGGCGGGAGATGAGATACCAATGCGTATTTATAGATTCCACCGTCCGAATTCGGTAAATTCCTCGAACGCACATCTTCTAGTGAGTGAGCATGATCTTCAGGGAAGCCTTAATACGCTTGTCGATGTTGGGGTTGATGGATTTATTATTAAAGAAGTCGATCAAGTTCTAGAGGGATTAAATAATAAACAGCTCGATCAAATTGTTCTTACTCATAATCATCGGGACCATGCAGGCGGGGTGATGGAATTTAAAAATAAATACAGAGCTAAAGTATTTGCTTTTGTTCGCAGTGAAGGTGTAGACGAAGTTCTTCATGATGGTCAATGGATTCGGGTGGCAGATAAAATGGTGCAGGTTATTCATTCGCCAGGTCATTCAGATGATTCGATTTGTCTTTACAGTCTGACAGATGGAGTGTTGTTCTGTGGAGATGCCCCGATAATTGTCGCTGCTCCCGGAAAAGCATATCCAATAGAATTTATCTGTGCTCTTGAGCGAATCGCAGATCTTAATGTAACCGTTATATATTCGGGACACGATGAGCCAGTAGTGGAGAATGCCGCAGAATTAATTAGAATGTCTCTCAAGAATGTTATAAAATAAAAAGCACATCAATATTATTTGCTTAGCTGTTGTATGTTGTCGTCATTACATATGAATATTTGAATTCAACATCCCATCGAAAATAAAATATTATAACAAAAAATATTTTCGAAACGCAGTAGCAAGTTGGAACGTTATAAGATTTTATTCCTATTTATGTCCACTATAAAAAATCCGTAATACTACAAAATATTGGTAGACAGTTGATAGATACATTATGAAACATTCTGAAGCGATTTTCAGTCAACAATATGTACCCTGATTGTGCAAAGGAAATGTATTCGGGATTTCTTTTTTCACGATAGTTATATTTCAGGAAAATTATATTTTATGAAAGAGAGAGATATGGCGAGGAAATTAAAAATTGGTATGGTAGGTATGGGATTTATTGCCGATTGGCATTTCAAAGGTTTTTCGGAAACGCCCGATGCCGAGGTGGTTGGTATGTGCCAGGATTTTTATTGTGATAGGGAAAAAGTGAAAAAATTGAAAAAAGAGCTCACGAAAAAATGTGCTGAATATGGAATCAAACCTTATGATAGTTATGATTCGATGATTGCCGATTCCTCAATCGATGCGTTGATCATCGGCAGTATCAATCCGTATCATTACGATCAGATAGTCAAAGGTTTGAATGCCGGGAAACATTTGCTTGTTGAAAAACCGGTTGTAACAAATATCGATCAAGTGGATGCGATACGGAAGCTGTCAATCGAAAAGAACCTCGTTTTATTTCCTGCCCACAACTTCGCGTATCGCGGGGTTGTGATGAAAGCTAAAGAAATTCTGGATGCCGGGGAATTGGGTAGATTGGTTCATTCCTCTTTTGTGTCGACACATACGATCAGTAATGCACACGCTACAGGATGGAGAAGCAAAAAAGAATTAAGCGCCGGCGGAGCTTTGATGGATAGCGGACATCATCTCGTTTATCAAACTCTTTATCTTTTAGGAATGCCGAAATCAATTCAGGCGTTTACATCAAAATTAATTTTAAAGAATATGGATTGCGAAGACACAGCCCAGATAAATATGCTGTATCCGGATGGATCGGTATGTTGTGCTATGCAATCGTGGGCTTCGAATCATGGTGAAGGAATAAACGGAATAAGAATTCTTGGTGAAAACGGTAATCTGTTAATCACAGATGCACTTTATCACAACAGCAAAAAAATAAATTCCGATGTCGATTACGGAAATTCCTTTGTCAATCAGGACAAAGCATTTGTTGAATCTGTTTTCAGGGGCAAGCAGCCGCTATCGACTTTAGCCGATGTGCGCAATACATTAAAAATTATTTATGGGGCATATGAAAGTGCGGAACAATGTAAGATAGTCAATTTATCTTAATCATAAAAAGTCATTAAGGTTTTTGAATTTGATTACGCTTTTCTTATTTTATAAACAAATAGAAGTTATCAATAGTAAAATGATTTTGGTATTTATCAGGTAAGTAAAGGAAGTTAATGCACCCCCTATCACTTTTATGTATAATAATCGCTGCAATAAATTTTTCTGTCGGCGCGTATTACTTTTTTTTCTACATGAAAATGCCGAGCATAAAAGAACAATTGTCATTCGCTTTTCTTTGTGTAGGCATTGGTTTATATGATGTATTTTGTGCCGGGCTTTATAATTCCCAATCGCTTGCCGAAGGTATTTTTTGGCAAAGATTCCAGCTTATCACTGTAAATGCGATTTGTATTCTCATGGTCTGGTTTATAGCAACCTTCTCAGAACAATGGAAAAATCGAATTACTCAAATGATAATATTTTGGTATACGGTTATTCTTTGCATTTCACCTTTTATTAACCCGGAGTATACTCTTTCGCTTGTAAACCCGGCCGTAAAAAATATTGCCGTTTCTCACATAGTAAAAATAACTTACTTCGAAGGTAGGCTTGGTATATTCTATCAAGCCGAACTGGCGTCAGCGGTATTTGGATACATGTATCTTTTTTATCTTTTAATACATCAATACCGAATCACAAGGAATAAGAAATTTATTTTCGTTCTTATATGTCTTGTTGTGTTTTTTGTCAGCATAGCGAGCGATGCCGCAGTGTCAATGCAGATTTATTCATTTGTCTACATCATGGAATATACATTCTTCTTTCTTATCCTTGCAATGGCGTATGCTTTGTTTTCCAGATTTGTTGAAATTCATCGAGCATATGAAGAATTGAATTTAACGTTGGAACAAAAAGTGGAGGAACGAACTCGTGAAATTATTGAAGCACAAAAAGATATTAAAACTCTAAGCGGGTTGCTTCCGATATGTGCAAACTGCAAAAAAATTCGAAATGATGAGGGATATTGGCAGGCTGTTGAAGGATATGTTATGGATCATTCCGATGCTATATTCAGTCACGGTATTTGTCCGGAGTGCGCAAAAAGCTTTTATCCGGGATATGTTCCGTCGCAAACTAAAAAATAGATATTAGTGCGTCTTGATCTTTTTCAAATCCATAATTTCCTCCAGTATAATTTTAATGATTGGGCTCTAATATGTTTTAGACTGTGAAATAATGAGATCAAAATAGTGTAATTCCGCACGAAAGTCAAAGAAATAATAAACTTCGAATTTCATTGACTTTTTCAATGAAAACTAATTAAGAAAGCTTTTATGAAATTAATATTACTTCTCTAATCTTCGTAATTCCCAAACAGTTCCTTTTTTGGAAGGACAATGAATTCGATAGACTGTCCGATCATCGGCTTCCCACGATGGAAATCCTAGAGCACATCTCCAAGTATAAAGCTCCACAATATGAAGCAATGCGTAACAAACGCCTTCGGGTCGCTTGTAGGGATGTGGAAAAATAAATGTATCGCCAATATTGTGCGGACACTTTCCATTCTTCTCTACAATGGTAATTCTGAGATTTCCGAGTTCGCTCCAAAACTCGCGATATTCTTCATCATCCTTCGGTGGGAATGGTAAATCGTAAATCGACATTGTTCTCCTTTTAATCGTCTCACTTTATAATAAGGAAAAAAAACACAGAAGCAAACATTGATTATCGAAATTACAATAGCTAATTTATTCGATATGCGTAAGTTGTTAAAAGTTAAAATTATTTTTAGTTAATCGGAAATATAAAATCAAAACGGAGATACTCTCTTAGGACGGAATTCTAGCGGTCAAAACATGATTTGGATTAAGAATGAATTTATGAGTGTTTCATGGAAGTGACGATAATCGTGTTCCCGTATAACCGGAAAGAATTCCGGCGGATTCTTTTTGAAAACGCAGAAGCAATGTGATATAGACGGAATATCCTGATGCCGGACATGCAGATTCGTAGAATTATGTCTATAACGCCAGAACATTGTTCAAATGAATTTTATAGAATTTTACAATACGTTAAATCTCAAAAATAAAAATAGGAATCGTAATGGCAAAAATCATTAAATCTCCGACAACTATCCCTGCACAAGGATCAAGACCGAAGGTCATTGAGGAATTCATTGGAAGATTGAGTTCACAGACCACTGGAATCAGCATTGCACATATGAATAGCCCGGAAGGGTGGGAGGAGCCAGGGCAAACTCCGGAATTTGATGAATATACAATAGTTCTTCGGGGTACATTGAAGATTGAGACCAAAGATGGAACTTACGAAGCCAATGAAGGTCAAGCAGTTATTGCTTCTAAACATGAATGGATTCGTTATAGCACACCGCGTAAAGGAGGAGCAGAATATATTGCTGTTTGTTTGCCTGCATTTTCACCACATACAGTGCACAGAAATGGGTGATGTTATATCAAGAGAATCATTCAAACTCTGACAATCTATGGTATATATGCAACCACAAATTGGATATTTTATCTTTATCAAATGGATGTACGAAGAGTCTGTGGTATATATCATACCACATTTATTTGGAAGTAAAAGCCAATTTTAAATGAATATTGGTATAATCTATACCACAAATATTATTTGAATTCAATTTTTATTAATTATTTTACTTGACATTATTATAAAATGGTTTATATTATACCACAATATTTATAGTATTTTAGTTTGATTCTTATTTGGAAGGAACATCAATGAATTTTGGTGATTTTATCCGTAATCGTAGAATTGAACTTGGTTTTAAACTTCGAGAATTTTGTTTGACTTTTGGTTATGACCCAAGTAACTGGAGTAAAATAGAAAGAGGAATATTACCGCCATCCGACGATACACATTCGATCGAGATTCTGGCAGAACAATTGAATATCCAAATTGGAACAGCGGAATGGTTTATGTTTTCCGATCTAGCCTTCCAGAATCGAGGTAAGATACCACCTGATATTCTAAATGATGAAGAGAAGTCTAAAACATTGCCTTTATTTTTCAAATCTCTTCGCGGGTACAAAACTTCAGAAGAAGAAATTAACCTTCTTATGGGAATCTTTAAAAACAACAAGTAATAAAAAATTATTTTGAATCTAATTGTAACGGACGATAAGATAATTCTTAACAGTGTCCTAATTTCATTTTGCTAGATTCGCTTTTCCCTCTGATCTTATAAATTTTTTGCCTCGGTTATTCAATTAGTTCTATCTTTTTAAGATCCTCTATTGGAGAAGAGCTTTATAGCTTAACTAAAGAATTTAGTAATATTTCATTTTTCTTGTGTTCCTCTATTGACATACTAATAATAATTAGTTGTATTATGAGTAATAAATAAAAGAGAGCCTGTTATGGGGAAAAAAACTACAGATAATTATTCCATCGATGGTGTTATTAATGAACTTTCCATCAGGTGGGGTGAAGATATGTCTAAATTAGTTGATGTTTTAGAAAAAATAGAGACTTTGGAAAATGTTCGGAATATGCTCCTCACGGAAATTAATGAAATAATTCGCATTCTTCAGGAGGCTAAAGTTAATGGTCTAGATATTGAAATCCCCAATCTAGTAATTCCGCTAAAATTCAGGTTCTCAATAACACCAAATTTAACAATTGGTGATGCAATGGAAATGCTTCTCTTAGAAGAGGGTTCTCTACACCAAAAAGAAATTATTAGTAAACTGAAAGAGTATGGATTCGAGTTAAATTCTAAAAATCCACATATAATCATCGCTAATGCAATAAAAAAAGATTCTCGTGAAAGATTTAGGCGGTTAAACGATGGACGTGTAAGCCTAACCCATAAGAAATGAAAAAATGGAAAGGCAATTCTAGTTGGGTGAATACTAAATCTGGCATGAGCAACATGACGGATACAAAATAGAAAGGACTTGACCATTAAGAAATTTGTTGTCTTAAATATATTTTCAAAAAGTTTTTTGGATATGAGTGATACTATTATGACTTTAAATCGGTATATTATGCTTCAAAGTTCTTACATTATAAAAGTATTAGGAAGTCATTTTAATTATTGGAATTCAAAAACTATTATTTCCAGGAGGGACCATCATGAAAACCTTGTCCATTGATGCTCGTATTGATCAACTCATTTCAGCTTTTTCTCAGGACTTGTTCGATGTTGATGCAACAAAAGATGTCATCACGTATCAAAATTTTATTGGAATGCGCGCTACACACAAAACTGCAGTTATTGGGACGACGGGCAAAAAGAAAAAAGCTTACTACGTTGAAGGCGATGCATACACGATGGGTTATCTTTTGGGCAAGCTTGCAGAACCGGATGTGGAACGGATGTGTACGGATTTTAACGAGAATATTGTTTTTGATTTTATCAATTTAAATATCTCGGAACCAATTCTCAGAAAAATTCTTGGCGAGATTGTTGACGATATAATAAATTGGATTTCTCAAAGCATATACCAGGATGTGCCAAAACAATTTCTGGAGGAATTGACAGGAATACTTGACGGATGTAAAGAAGTCAATTCTTCCACAAAAGTCAGCCGGGATTCGTTGTGGGTGCTCAATGTCGGAATCGACGCGATTCTTTCTTATGTTTATACTGGAATATTCCCGCATACAAAAGCATATCCGGTTGAAATGAAACCGGAGCTATTTAAGGTTCCGATTATGTGCAATGGTTTTTCAATCTCCGGCAAAGATTCATCAAAAAAACCTTATCATTTCATGGGCCGTGATTTTATGTTTCCGACTGCCGATGTATTTCAAGATACGGCCGCGATGATAATACGAAAACCTATCGATCGTGAAATTACCGTCAGTGTGGCCGCACCTGGTATGATCGGCACAATTGCCGGAGTTAATATCGACGGTGTCGGTGTTGGCGTAGATATGTCGCCGTCGGCGAACTGCAGTACTGCAAGGCCGGGTTTGAATTCATTGCTTCTGACACGCTGGAGTATTGAGAATGGAAAGACCTGCAAAGATGCAGCTAACGTAATGATACAAACTCAACGCGGTGTTACTTGGGATTATATACTTGCCGACGGTTCTACCGATACTGGTTGCATCGTTGAAGCCGGGATGAGTACAGCTCAACTTGATTTCTTAAGTTATATCGATGAATGGGCTTTGAATACCATTAAAGAGATCGATCCTCAATTTGAACAGTTGTTGAAGAATCCGTCGGCTCCCGTTCAAAATGGAGTGATGGTTCGTTGGAATGATTATACCTATCCAACTATCTATCAGTCGTTTAACCTGGCTTTAATTAATGCCTATAAAAAAATGAAATCTGATTACAAATATAATTACGATCCTCAGGATTTTTTGGAAAGAAATTATTTGGATAAAACATGGACCGATAAATATTGTCCGGGTCCTTACTATTTTGCTCCTCAACGAGAAAAACTTCCTGACTTGACGCTGGTGACTAATCATTATGTCATTCCCGAAATGCGTTTATGCGCGATGAATTGGTGGAACGCAATCGTCGCTGCCGGAAATCTCGATGATATCCAATGGCGCTATGACGAATTAAATAATGAATTGCTCGGCTTACTCGATAAAGGATATATGACATACGACGAATCGAAAGCGACGATAGATTTCCTTGCTCCTTATCGAAAGTTTCCGGATTATTATAACAAGCCGGATGAACACGGAAACAGAAAACCGCTTGATCAGGTTCAGGTTCACGGTTCGGTATCGATAATCGATTTAAAACAATTGACCATCGAATCTCATTACGGTTATTATTCTGATGAGTGGATTAAGATTGGCTTGAAAAAGTATGTGGTGTAATTCATGAATATTTTTTGATTTACATTTTATCAATCATGATAATTCTAAAAAGAGAATCATATGAAATATTTTTTCGTGCTTTTTTGTTTTTTAATTGGTTCGATTTTCTTCACGTTGAATTCTTTTTCCCAGCATGACTCTACTGGTGATTTCCTCACTCGCATCATCGATACGAGTGTAAATCCTGGAGTCGATTTTTTTAAATACGCAACCGGAACATGGATGAAAAATAATCCGATTCCGGAAAGTGAAAGAGCTTGGGGAATTGCTAATCTCGTTCAGGAAGAAACCTACACTCGGTTGAAAATAATTTTAGAGGAAGCTAAAGACTCACATTCTCCCGCCGGCAGCAATCAGCAAAAAATCGGTGACTATTATTTTACAGGAATGGATTCTCTCGGGATCGATAAACAAGGACTCGATCCGATTAAACCTGAGCTGGAAAAAATTAATGACATTAAAAATATAGACGATCTCATTAGTGTCATTGCGCTTCTCAAGAGGGAAGGGGTCAATGCAATGTTTTCGATGGGTGTCGGGCAGGATGATAAGAACAGCGACGCGTGGGCGCTCGATTTGTGGCAGGGAGGATTGGGACTACCGAATCGCGAATATTATTTTCGCCAGGATGCAAGAACGGAAAATATCAGAAAGGAATACAAAAAACATGTAGCGAAAGTTTTCGAACTCCTCGGCGACGACGAAACCGATGCACTAAAAAAGTCCGCAGACATTTACACGATGGAACTGTTCTTAGCCGACTCATCACGAAAATTAGAAGACTTGCGTGATCCTTACAAAAATTATAACAAGATGTCGATTGACGAGTTGCAGACGCTCGCTCCGGCATTAGGATGGAAAAATGTTTTAGTTACGATCGGTGCCGATAAACTTGATTCTGTGATCGTTGGGCAACCTGAATTTTATCGACAACTTCAAAATGCACTCAAGAAATATTCTATTGATCAATGGAAATCATATCTCAAGTGGCATCTAATCAATGCGTTCGCCCAGGAATTGAACCACGAATTTGCCGATGAAGATTTTCATTTCAAGGGAACAATTTTATCGGGTGTCAAAATTCAGCGGCCGCGATGGAAGCGGATTCAGGATGCAGTCGAAGGTTCGATGGGTGAATTGCTCGGACAAGTCTACGTCGAAAAATATTATTCATTGAAAACAAAAAGGCGATATGAAAAGGTTGTCGACGATATTTTTACTGCGTTTGCGGAACGGGTTAGAAAACTTGATTGGATGAGTGAACAAACAAAACAAAAAGCTCTCGCGAAACTATCGACGGTCATGAAGAAAATTGGTTACCCGGATAAGTGGAAGGATTTTTCAAAATTGGTTGTTGATAGAGGATCGTATGTGAGGAATACAATTAACGCAAATATTTTTTGGTTCGATCGCGACATCAGCAAGCTCGGTAAACCTGTGGATAGAACTGAATGGGACATGACTCCACAAACATACAACGCTTATTATAATCCATCGAACAACGAAATTGTTCTTCCGGCTGCGGCGTTTATTATTCCAGGAGTTCCTGATTCATTGTTGGATGATGCCGTTGTATATTCTTATGCCGCTGCATCAACGATCGGACATGAGTTGACGCATGGATTCGATGATCAAGGTCGGCAGTACGACGCGAAAGGAAATCTCTCCGATTGGTGGGTGAAAGAAGATGAAGAAAAATTTAATGAACGAACAAAATTGCTTGTAGAACAATTCAACGATTACGTGGTTCTCGACAGCATGCACATCAACGGGAGCGCGACACTTGGTGAGAACCTTGCCGACTTAGGCGGCGTCGTAATCGGACTCGATGCATTTAAAAAGACAGAACAATTTAAATCGGGAAAACTGATTAATGGATTCACACCGTTGCAACGCTTCTGGCTCGGCTTTGCATATTCGTGGCTTGGACATGCACGGCCAGAAATGATAGCGCGTCAAGTGATGACCGATGTTCACTCGCCGAATTTTTTACGTGTGAATGGTCCATTAAGCGACGTCCCGGAATTTTATGAAGCGTTTGGAGTGAAGGAAGGCCAGCCGATGTGGCGACCGAAAAATAAAAGAGTTAAGGTGTGGTAAGGGATGCAGCGTAGATCATTGCCACGGTCTTCAGACCGTGGCAATGTTTTCATTTTTCGTGCCCGGGTTTCAACCCGACAATTTTGGTCTGGTGTTCTTTAATAATTTTCTTATACTCTTCCGCAAAAATCTTTTTTATATAACGCTCCTCCTGCCATTTAAATTTGAACCGTCATTGGCTGCTGCCTTCTCTGTCCGAAATTTATCATGCAGTTATTTTCTTTAGTTCGTCAAGTAATCGCTTGCTTTCGTCTTGAGATAAATAAGGTGTTTTCAATGTCCTTGCCCAGAAGAAATTGTGTTCAAGTAATTCTGTGACGGCAGAGAATGGAAGGTATTTTTTTATTCCATCCTCTTTGGAAGGGACTTTTGTAAGCCACTTTACATCAACATATTTTTCTTCTTCATCTTCTTCTTTTGATTTACTTGTAACTATGCCTGCTGCGATTATTCCGCAATAACGATGAGAAAGAAATATATAATCATCTTTATTTATATAGTCAACGATGTGAGCCTGTTCGCCATAAGCTGCTGCTCTTTTATATTGAAGCATTTCCCAAACGCATTCCGGATTATAAGTTGTGTTCGTGTCAAGAATTATCCCTTTGATTTGTTTTGGGTTTCTGTGTATGTCGTGTGGTTTGGAAAAAAATTCAAAATAAAGTTGGTCTGCAATTTTGTAAATACGATAAGGAATGAATTCAACTGAAAGTCCTTTTGATTTCCAGTAGCTCAAAGATTTTGCAAGCACATCATTGGCTGCACTGCCTACGACATACAAATGTTGATTGCGGTTGAACGCCGAGGGTGTCAATTCTCTCTCAAGTTCAAATGCTTCTTTGTGTGCCATTGTAAGTTCCTTGTCAGGAGAAGTTTTTTTGTAGTAAGAGTTTAATTTATTGTAACTCCATTGACCAGCCCGTTGAGTATAGCCAAGGATTTGAACCATTGCCTCGTCACCAACTATACCTCGTTTAAGTTCAAAAATTACCAAGTCACCTTTTGCAGTTAAGGCATAAATGTCGGCATCGCTTTGATATGGTTGTTCTTGGTAAATTGGCATTAAGGCATTGTCCTCAAAAAGTTTGTCCAGTAAATTCTTTGCGAGGAGATTTTCTAAGTCCTTTTCAATTTTACTTAGTTCTACAAACTCATAAAATTCAACGGGTTCAAGTCCATTTTGATTGTCGTCAAGTGTCAGTTTATAAAGCATAATTTTAGTCTTTCAAATTAAAAATTGATGTCGTTTTAAGGTTGCGGCCAACGTTTGGTGTAAAAATAACGTTTTTGTGCGAACTTTTAATGACTTATTTACTGTGAGTCCCGCAATATTTTTCTGCTTTCATCTTTGCCGACATTTTCAAACCTGTCTCGCGGTGCTAAATATCATTTTAAATACTTTGGATTATTTTTTAACATTTCCCACGCCCAAACGTGAATTGAGTATGAAACAGAGCCCTGAATACTTACCTGTTGAGGTAAGTAAAGAATCCCTTGAGATACTAAAGTATTAGCTGTTCCACTAGCGGTAAAATCAGATCTCACATTCTTAGTATCACCATCAATATATAAACGAAGAAATTTTTTCTCATCCAAGGAAAGATTAGATAATAGTCGATCTCTTAACTTTCGTAAATCGGAATCACTGGGTTGATCGGATAATTGTTGGATGTTTGCATGAATTTCAGGTGAGGTTTTGATTTCTAATTTTGACCGAGAAAGGAAAATGAGTAGAGATATTATTACAGATAGTAGCAATAGAATTATCAATAATAAGGTTTTATATCCGAAAAGGGAACCAAATGTTTGGAACTGATTATCGTTGATCAATGAAAATATTTTCTCTATTAACATCCCTATAAACCACAATATCGGTGGTAATAAGATTAATTCTATTCTTGATTTATTGGTAGTCATTTGATATTCTCCGACAAATATTGGGGCGTCACAAAACATAATATGAATATTGTGCTTTCGCATAATTTGGGAATTACGTAATTCATATTATACTATAAGCTTAGATAATCGCCAAATATTAAATGAGTCGAGTGATTGAAAAGTATTCTGAAATGAAATTTCTGTTTTTTCCAACATAATGAAATCGTTCGCCCTAACTATGCCTCACCGAAATTATATCTCCATCTTTTACAACATACTCTTTTCCTTCAAGTCGCCAGTGTCCCGACTCTTTTGTCCTGGCGAACGAACATCCTGCCGCGACAAAATCATCGTATTGCACTACTTCGGCGCGGATGAATTTCGAGTAGAAGTCTGAATGGATTACTCCGGCTGCATCTTGCGCCGTCATTCCTTTTCTGATAGTCCATGCACGGCATTCGTCTTCGCCGACCGTGAGAAACGATTGGAGTCCGAGCAACGCGTATGACTCGCGTATCAACGTGTTAAGCGCAGATTCCGTCACGCCATATTCAGCCATGAAGACTTTCGCTTCGTCGTCGGGGAGTTCTGACATTTCCATTTCGATCTTTCCAAAAAACGACATCACTTTGGAATTTCTGCCTTCTTTTTTCTCGGCAACTTTTTTTACCAATGCCTTCACTTCATTTTGTTGTGCTTCATCGATATTGAGTGCAATGAGCATTGGTTTGATGGAAAGAAGCTGATAAGTTTTCAAAAGCTGATGTTCTTCTTTTAAAAATTCTCCATCCCGGAGAGGTTTTTCGTTTTCCAACAGTTGTCTACATTTTTCAAGAACAGGAAGTTCTCGTTTCATCAAATCATCTTGAGTTTTTTGAATCTGCTTTTTAATTTTGTCGACTCTGGTTTCTACAAGTGCAAGATCCGCGAGAATGAATTCTGTTTCCAATGTGGTTATGTCGCGCAAGGCATCGATCGATCCATCAGGATGCGGGACCGAATCGTTTTCAAATAATCTGACCACCTGCACGAGCGCGTCGTTTGTCTTTACATTCGACAAGAAGTTGGTGGTGAATTGCGTCGATCCTGATTCACCTTTTTTTAATCCTACAACGTCAACGAATTCGATTGTCGCATGAACGACACTTTTTGGAGAGAAGAATTCAGCGCATTTTTCCAGTCGAGCGTCCGGTACTTTGATCACGGCGTGGTGAGCCTCGGCCTTAGTAAGCGCTGATGGATCGAGGTGTGTTTTTGTGATTGTTTGAAAAAGCGTTGATTTTCCTGAAAATGGGAGACCGACAATGCCTATCTGCATAAAAGTACTTTCAAAGTAAGTGGAATAATTGTGATAATATACAAAAATATTTTATGAGATTTCCATTCCCTGAATCATTCCCCTTGACACTCATCTTCATGTTCTCTATTTTAGTACAAATTTTAAATCATAAACTCAAACATCTCGAGGTAATTGAGTAAAACATTATGATCTGGAATGAATTTATTGAATGTATGGATCGGGAACGGCTCGTAAAACTTCAGGGCGAACGGCTCGCTTCGATGATCGAACGGCTTTATTTTAATGTTCCTTTTTATCGCCGGTTATTTCAGGAAAAAGGAATCGAACCGGGCGATATTAAACGCATCGATCAACTGAAACAACTTCCGTTTACAACCAAGCAAGATTTGCGCGATAATTACCCGTTCGGACTTTTTGCAGCCCCGGCGTCTGAGGTAGTTCGCGTGCATGCTTCGAGCGGCACTACCGGTAAACCGACGGTTGTCGGCTACACACGGAAGGACCTCGGTATCTGGGCGGAAGTCATGGCCCGCACTCTCACTGCCGCGGGTGGAGGGAAGAATGATGTTCTTCACGTCGCTTATGGTTACGGATTATTTACGGGCGGGCTTGGCGTTCATTATGGCGCTGAAAAAATCGGGGCGACTGTAATTCCTATGTCCGGTGGAAATACTCAGCGTCAACTTCAATTGATGGAAGATTTAGGTTCAACTATTCTTGCCTGTACCCCATCGTATGCAATGTTTCTTGCGGAAGCAATGGCTGACGCTGGTATATCGGCCAGCAGGATGAAACTCAAGGCGGGAGTTTTTGGTGCGGAACCATGGACCGAAGAAATGCGTTCTGAAATCGAGGACAAACTCAAATTGAAAGCGATTGATATTTACGGATTGAGCGAAGTTATTGGACCAGGCGTCGCTTCGGAATGCATGTGCCAGAAAGGCCTTCATGTTTTTGAAGACCATTTTATTCCGGAGATTATCGATCCCGACACGCTTGAGATTTTACCGTACGGTAAGTTGGGAGAATTGGTGTTCACATGCGTAACGAAAGAAGCGCTTCCGCTTTTGAGATATCGGACGCGTGATCTCACGATTCTGAATCAGCAAAAATGTGAGTGTGGCCGTACGATTGTCCGTATGAATAAATGTCTCGGCCGGTCCGACGATATGCTGATCATTCGCGGTGTGAATGTATTTCCTTCACAGATCGAAACTGTTTTGCTTGAGACGAACGAAACCAAGCCGCATTATCTGTTGATCGTCGACCGGATAAACAATCTCGATGTATTGGAAGTTTGGGTGGAGGTTGAAGGAAAATTATTCTCCGATGAAATTAAGAAATTGGAAGATTTGAAAAACAGAATTCAACATAATATCGCATCGGTTCTGGGCATCAACGCAGTGGTAAAACTTGTTGAACCGAAAACGATCGAGCGCAGCGAAGGAAAAGCAAAACGCGTTATTGATAAAAGAAAATTAAAGTAGGGTCTTATGATTATCAAACAACTTACTGTGTTTCTGGAAAACAAATCGGGACGCTTGTCGGAAGTGACCGAAGCGTTGAGTACAGCCGGAATAAACATGTCGGCTTTCAGTATCGCAGATACATCCGAATACGGCATCCTGAGAGTAATAGTTAGCAAGCCGGATGAAGCCGAAAAAATATTAAAGGAAAAAGGCTTCTCTGTTCATCTGACCGACGTTATAGGATTGGTCGTGCCGAATGAACCTGGCGGATTGCACCGTGCGCTGAAAGTTCTTTCTTCCGAAGGAATCAGCATCGAGTACATGTACGCTTTCGCGATTGGCGAACGGGCGACGGTCATCATCAGGACTGAAATGATTCCTCAAACAATCGAAATACTGAAGAAGCATAAAATGGAACTTCTGCATGCAAGCGATGTTTATGAGATTTAGAAATAAATCACAAAACACAATTTTTCAAATCTCAAACAAAATTCAAGAGAATAAAAATTAAATCACAAATATCATGTCACAGGTTTAGTTGTCCGTGGCATCGGTTTGTAATTTAAAATTGATATTTGGAATTTGTTTGGAACTTGTCCGAAGGACTCCTTCGGAGAATATTGGAACTTGGATTTTTATTAAAAGGATTTCAGGAATAGGGATACAATGGATAAAATTCCGACAAAGAAACCTTATAATCTTGAGACACGCACCTTACAGTACACAAAAGATGTCATTACTTTAATCAACAAAACTTCAAAGAATTTATCAAACATTGAGATTGCAAAACAACTGATTAGATCAGCAGGCTCTGTTGGGGCAAACTATATTGAAGCCAATGAATCGTTGGGGAAGAAAGACTTTATCATGCATGCTCGGATCGCTCGGAAAGAAGCAAAAGAGAGTCGATATTGGCTGCAGTTGATAGATTGTAATGAATCTTTGCATCCACTTAGAGATCAATTGATTCAAGAATCAACAGAATTATTGAAAATACTCAGTAAGATTATAGAAAAATCTACAGGATGAAATCATAAACCACAACGTAATTGCACAAAATATTCTAGTGGACGAAATCACAAATTACAAATTCAAAATAACAAACAAATTAAAAGAGAATAAAAATCTAACGCACAAATTTCAAATTACAAACAATTATCAGGAGAATAGATTGTGTGATAACAAGTTGGACCTTGTAGTTATTTGATATATATCTGCATTTGGGGAAAGTTTGAATTTTTGAGATTGAGATTTGGAATTTGTTTGGAACTTGTCCGAAGGACTCCTTCGGAGAATATTGGAACTTGGATTTTTATTTGATATTTGTTTGTGATTTGATTATTGATATTTGGAACTTGATCTTTGCTCACATTTGATTTTTTGGAGATAGACAAATGTTAAGCTTTTCTAAAGCTGTTTCCTCGCTTCGCACTTCAGAAATTCGTGATTTGATGAGCCTCTCAATCCGTCCGGATGTCATATCATTTGCAGGCGGTATGCCGGGGAATGAACTTTTTCCAATCGAAGAAATTGATGAGATCTACAACACGCTCCCTCTTGAATCGAAACAAAACGCATTTCAGTATGGGCCAACGCAGGGATATCCGCAGCTTCTCGAATCGTTGAATGATTTCCTTCGGAAAAAAGGATTGCCCGTCGATCAAAATCAATTGTTGATCACAACCGGTTCTTTACAAGCGATAAATATTCTAGGAAAAATTTTTTTAGATCCGGACGATCTTGCCGTCACCGAAAATCCTTGTTTCATCGGAGCGATCTCCGCTTTTAAATCGTATCAGGCAAATCTTAAAGGAATCGATTTGAATGGAGATGGAATCGATATCGATGCGTTGAAATTATTTCTTCAGCAGTCAAAATCAATCCCGCCAAAATTTATTTATCTCACTTTGAACTTTCATAATCCGGCAGGCACACTTTACACTCAACAAAGGAAGAAGGAACTTGTACCTGTACTTAAGGAACACAACTTGCTTCTTCTCGAAGACGACGCGTATGGCGAATTATATTTCGATGAAGAAGCGCGTGAGCGATGTGTTCCGATGAAAGCATTGTACGACAACGATATTACAATTTGTTACATAGGTTCTTTCTCAAAAATATTAGGGCCCGGTTTTAGATTGGGATGGATGCTGGTTCCTCAGGAGATTTACCAAAAAGCGGAATTGGTGAAGCAGTCGGTTGATGCGTGCTCGCCAAACTTCACACAGGTTCTTGCGGATCGATTTCTTAGAACCGGCAAGATTTACAGTTACACCGCACGCATGCGCGGCATCTACAAACGGCGTAAAGACACGATGGCAGATGCAATCCGCAGGTATTTTCCTGAAGAGGTTACCTGGAACGAACCGAGAGGTGGATTTTATATATGGTCGAAATTACCTCCGCGGGTTGACATCATATCGATCCTCAAAACAAGTATTGAAAATGGAGCGGTCTTTGTAGTCGGGAAAACCTTCGATCCGGATGGAACGGACAATAGTCATTTTCGGCTTGCGTATTCCCATACTCCTGAAGACAAAATCGAAAAGGGAATCCGGATATTAGGCGATGCGCTGAAGTCAGCTATTAAGACGAATTCATAAACTTATCCCGGATAAAAATTGTTTTCAATTAAATATTTGTCGTACATTAATTGGTTCGACTCGCTCTTGCTATATATATAATAGAGTAAAGAGGTCGTCAGAGCGGTGCCGGCTTACTAGTTTTATCGATCGCTTTGGAATTATCATTCAGGAAAGGAGATGTCTTCAATGAATCGGATTAATCTTTTTGTTTCTATCACCTTATTCCTTGTCGGATTGCTTTGCATTAACGCTTCAGCATTCGGTCAGACCGGAAAGAAGCAGCAACAGGGAAAAGGAATACAAATCGCATACATTGATTCAACAGTTTCACCATGCGAGGATTTTTTTCAGTTTGCAAACGGCAATTGGTTGAAGACTGCAGTCATCCCCGCGGATCGGTCTTCGTGGGGCTCGTTCAACGAAGTGCAGGATAGGAATCTGGATATTCTTCATGAGATTCTCGATGGAGTTTCGCACGACTCAAGTGCCGCAGCCGGAAGCATCAAGTGGAAAGTAGGGAATTATTACAGAACCGGCATGGATAGCATCGTAATCGAAACGCAAAAACTTACTCCGTTGAAAAAGGAATTCGACCGCATTGATGAGATGAAGGACGCAAATGATATAATAAAAACTCTCGCGAAGTTTCATCGAGTAAATGTAAATCCGGCATTCAACTTTTTTGTCTATGTAGATTATAAAAATTCCGATCGAAATATCGTTTGGTTTTATCAGGGCGGATTAGGGCTTCCAAACCGTGATTATTATACAAAAACGGATGAACGGTCCGAGAAATTGAAAAAACAATACGTAGAACACGTTGCTAATATGTTCAAGTTAATCGGTGAACCGGATGAGAAAGCCGGACGCGATGCCAACACCGTGATGACGATGGAAACCAGATTGGCAAAAGTTTCGATGACACCGACTGAGGAGCGAGATCCGGTTGCCACATATCATAAATTGAGTACAGTAGAATTGGATACGTTGACTCCAGGTGTAGAGTGGAAAAACTACTTTACACAGCTCGGTATACAAAACATCAACGATCTCAACGTCGCACAGCCTGCCTTTTTTAAAGAACTCGCGGCCATGATTAAAACATTGCCGATGGATGACTGGAAAACATACTTTCGATGGCAGCTTATCAATGCTGAAGCCCCGAGGCTTCATGCCGCGATCGTAAATGAAAATTTCAGATTTTTTGGGACAGTCATTCACGGAATGAAAGAACTTCTTCCTCGATGGAAAAGGATGATCGAGTCGGTCGACCAGGCGATGGGTGAGGCCCTCGGACAATTGTATGTCGAAAAAGCATTTGGCGCGAAGGCAAAGGAACGTGCGAAAAATATGGTGCTGAATCTCAAAGCCGCATTGCGCGACCGGATTACGGAACTCGATTGGATGGGCGAAGCTACCCGTCAATCGGCACTAAAAAAAATCGATGCTATAACGATTAAAATCGGATATCCGGATACATGGCGGGATTATTCCTCATTGCGAGCCGATGCAAAATCTTATGTCGAGAATGCAATGCAAGCGGATGAATTTGAATTTCAGCGCAATCTCAATAAAATAGGCAAACCTGTAGACAAGACGGAATGGGCAATGACTCCGTCGACGGTGAATGCATATTATAATCCGAATTATAACGAGATCGTATTTCCAGCCGGCATTCTTCAACCTCCGTTCTTCGACGCGGAAGCGGACGATGCTACTATTTATGGAGGCATCGGTTTTGTTATCGGCCACGAACTTACTCACGGTTTCGACGACGAGGGAAGACAATTCGATGCCGAGGGAAATTTGAAGGATTGGTGGACCGCCGATGATGAAAAAAATTTCAACGCCCGCGCAGCGCTGATTGAAAAACAATTTAACGACTATGTAGCAATTGATACGATGCACATAAACGGGAAGTTGACGCTTGGCGAGAACATTGCCGATCTTGGCGGATTGAAAATTTCATTTCTTGCCTTTATGAAAACACTTGCAGGCAAACCGGCTCCGGCGCCTATCGATGGTTTTACTGCCGAGCAGCGCTTCTTCCTTGCGGCGGGACAGATCTGGAAAGATATCACGAGGCCCGAGACTATCCGGTTGAGATTATCTACGGATCCTCACTCGCCGGCGCGATTTCGAATTATTGGCCCTCTGTCCGACTTACCGGAATTCGCAAAAGCATTTCACTGTGAATCGGGGAAAATGGTGACAAAAGAGAAAAAAGCTAGCATCTGGTAAATTTTATTCTGCCGCTCGGCTGAGAAAAAACCGGGCGGCAGATTTTCATCATTCTTCACACCAAGAACTTCTAGAATATTTCCCACAACTAATCCAAATTTTTATTGTTGATTTAATACTAAAGATTCCCGAACGGATAACAGCGAAAGCGGCTTTTCGCAGCAAGAATGACTTAGATTATTCATGAGGTCATTTTTAAAAATGAGAGTAATAATCACGTTTTTTCTTTTGGGATTGGGGAATTACAGAGCGATAAATCGTATAGAATATAGTGTCTGATCAAGATCAAGAGCGGAGTGCTGGTTATTTTTAATATTCCGAATTATTAAAGAGTTGGCATACGTTTTCAAAAAGTTCCGATTTCGGAATAAAACTTATTCTGAAAAAAAATTCATTGATTCCGAATTAAATAGAGATTAACTTGACTTGTAATAATTGAAAATAAATAAAGGGGAAAAATCTATGAAGAACATGGTACAAAAGTATTTACGAGTCTGTCCGAAGACCAGACGTATAATTGGTGTTGATCGTCTTTCAGGATTATCGCGATTGTTATTTCCATTGATCGGTTTGGCTGCAATGATTTGGATACTCATTCGTGTTATTCCTAAACCGAGTCGTTTGACCTATCCCTGCATGAGAGCAGCAATGCCATTAGCATCCGGATTTATCGGTTATTTAGCTATGCTGGGTCTCTCTGCAATAGCATTTCTCAGGTTTAAAAAACCTCTTCGATTTTATCCGATATTCTTTGTTGCTGCGTTTGCCGTATTTGGAATCAGCGGTTTTTATCTGATGGATAGTAAGCCGGTCGCTCAACAAATAAAAAATGCTACGGTTGTTGCAAACGCTCCGATTGGTGTCGCAAAAGGTATTATCCCGGGAAAAGTCGTATGGGTGCATAATCCGGATGCCGTGAATCAAAATTGCGTGGCGAATAGATATCAACACGCTTGGTTCATGAGTGAAAATATGAATCAACCCGCTGTCGATAAAATGCTCTCTACGGCTTTGCAAAATATTTCGGGAACAACGAGTGACAGCGCTGCATGGAGGATGATATTCCAATATTACAACAACACAAAACACAAAGGGGCGGTTAATTATAAAAGTGGCGAAAAGATTTTCATAAAAATAAATGCAACGAGCGCATGGGGTGGAGAGTATAGTTCTTCGGATTTGAGCGTTACATATAATCAGTTTTACGGTGTTTCTGAAACATCTGAAGCTACAGTCCTTGCAGTTTTACGCCAGCTTGTGAATGTTGTTGGTGTCGATCAGCACAATATTTATATCGGTGATCCATTAAAACACATCTACAAACATCTTTACGATGTCTGGTACGGTGAATTCCCGGATGTTCATTATCTCGACAACGAAGATCATTCTGATCTGGGACGAGAACAAGTTGTACCAAGTACTACTGCGATAATTCATTATTCGGATAAAGGGACAGTGTTACGCACAAATCAAATGAATCCCGGTTCTCCTGGCGTACCCGTTTTACAAGATTATCTATACACAATTTTTGAGACTGCAGATTATATAATAAATATTCCCCAGCTAAAAGGTCATCAACGTGCCGGCATGACTATGTTTGCTAAAAACCATTTCGGGTCGCACACACGCGGAGACGCTTCGCATCTTCACCTGGGGTTAGTACGTCCGTACGGAACAGCAGACCTTTACACACTTAGATCGGATTATGGAATGTACCGCGTTCAGGTCGATTTGATGACGCACAGTTTACTAAGCGGCAAAAACCTTCTCTATATAATGGATGCACTGTGGGGTACGGATTATGAACTTGATGTCCCACAAAAATGGACGATGGCACCATTCAATAATTCTTATTCATCTTCGATTTTTGTTTCACTTGATCCGGTCGCAATCGAATCAGTAGGGTATGATTTCCTAAGAAGTGAATTTACCGACGAACGCGGGCTGGATGCCTCGGTCCAGATGGATGGAGTCGACGACTATCTTCACCAAGCGGCTGATTCAACAAATTGGCCGGTTGGTATCAAGTACGATCCGAACAATACAGGCGTTCATGTTTACAGCCTCGGTGTACACGAACATTGGAACAACGCAATCTCCAAACAATATTCAAGAAATATTAATCCAACATCCGGTACAGGAATCAACTTGCAGGAGATAGAACAAACAGGAGTCGCGGTTAATTATTATGCCAACATCGATAATCATCCGGAGAATTTTGAACTATATCAGAATTATCCGAATCCGTTCAACCCAAGCACAACAATCTCATACGCATTGCCACGGCCATCGTCGGTGGAAGTGTCGGTCTACGATATTCAAGGCCGTCAGATAAAATCGTACTCCTTCTCTTCACAATCGGCGGGTTATCAAAAAGTTGTATGGGATGGAACGAATACACTCGGCAATCATGTTTCAAGCGGAATTTACATTTATCGTGTGAAAGCTGCATCGCTTGTAGGCGGAAAAAAGTTTGAACATTCTTCGAAGATGGTCTTGATGAAGTGATTTAATTGATTTTAGATTTAGCCCGCCTGACATAGAGAGCTTTGTAAAGCGGGCTAAATCCGAATTTTTTTTGAATTTAATTTGTGAAAGTGTTTAAATGGAAAAAATACTTCTCTTCATTTTGTGTTTATGTGCTGTTTCGGCATACAGTCAAACATCAGATATAACGATTGCAACTATTTCCAATTATAATCAATGGGGATGGGATGCTGTGGTCATGAAAAACGGAATTATCACACTCGCAACAATCCCTGCAATTGGCGGACGGGTGATGCAATATGACTTAGGTAATCATCCATCTGTCTATGTAAATCCTTCAGAATTGGGAAATACGTACACTCCTTTTCCGAATGGTAACTGGCCTGATTTTGGTGGATTTAAAAATTGGCCTTCACCTCAGGGTTCGTGGAGTAACGGCGGTTGGCCTCCTCCTCCTAATTTGGATTATGGAACATATACGATTCAAGATACAATCCAGACGGCTGATTCTGTTGCCTTCTCGATTTCGAGTCCGGTTGAACAATGGTATACACCGGGTATTCGTTTTAATCGAACCGCTACCATCTATCCCGGAACAAGTAGGGTGAAGATGGAACAAACAATTATCAATACCGGTAATTCGTCAGTCAGTTGGGGTGTGTGGGGTATCACCCAGTCGATCGCCAAACACACGGGAAAAACCGACTTCCAAAATTTCTGGGCTTATTTTCCGATCAATCCTAACAGTGTATTTGGAGAAACCGGAGCGAGCCCGCAAGGAGGGAGTCAATCGTGGATGGGAGAAGTTGCGCCGGGCGTTTATGGTGTCCAGTATAATCCCGAAAACAATAAAATTTTTGCTGATCCGGATAAAGGTTGGATTGCATACGCTGTTCTCTCAGACACAATCGTTTTTATAAAAACTTTTCAAGTTTTTGAAGGGATGACATATCCGGATGGCGGAGCGCGTGTCAGTGTCTATGTGAATAATAGTACGGAAGCATACATGGAAATAGAAACCAAGGCTCCGGTTGTTCACCTCACGGCAAACGGTGGATCATACACTTTCACTGAAAATTGGTGGACGGCAAAAGTACTGGCGCCCGTGCTCGATGCTAATAATGTTGGAGCAATTGCTGCCCGGCTGTCATACAACTCAGATTCTAAAATTCTTTCTGCTCGTTATGGAATTTTTCATGAAGGATTTGCCAAAGTGGTTTGTTTTGATTCTCAGTCGCAGATTTTACTCAATGGTCAATCGCATCCCGCTTCACCGATCAGGGAATTTCAACTCGGCGAAACAATTACAATTCCAAGCGGAGCATCTGTAGTTAAGGTTCAGGTTTATAATTCACAAGGTAAATTGGTTGGAACACTGGATAGCGCAAATGTTTCGGATCTTGTTACTGCCGTCAACGTAAAAAAAAATAATGTACCGCTAAAGTGTCATCTATCACCGAACTATCCAAATCCATTCAACGGCGGAACAGTGATTACATTTTTTTGTCCTACTTCCACACAAGGAACGCTGAAAGTGTTCGACATTCTTGGAAGAGAAATAGCGGTTCTTGAATCCGGAGTACTTAGCCCCGGGGAACACAAATGTACATGGAACCCCGGTAGCACGAGCAGCGGAGTATATATTGTAAAGTTGGCTGCGGGCGGAGTTCAACAAATCCAGAAAATGATTTACCTTCGATAAATTGTGTTGAGTTGTTTACATTATTTGGATTGTAATTTTTTATCAGAATACCAAAATATAGAAAGATCAAGCTTATGAAAAGAAGAATAATTTTCTACACCATGTTTTTCACGATCGTTCTTTTGTGTGGGCACGCAGTAGCACAGGATGCAAAACCCGTAAAAACAAATAGAATTCATCATTGGTGGAAAGAAGATTTTCTTCTGACTCCATATAATAGCCCTGACGCAAAAAAGCTCTCGATGATTTCGGTAAAAGGAAATAAGTTTGTGAACGCAAATAGCGATACGATTCTTTTCCGCGGGCTTGCAACTTCCGATCCTGATAAACTCGAAGAGCAGGGCCATTGGAATAAAAATTATTTTTCTAAAATCAAAGAAATGGGAGCAACAATCGTTCGCATTCCGGTTCATCCGATTTCATGGAGAGAGCGGACTCCTGAAGGATGCTTAAAGTTATTAGATCAGGCGATTGGATGGTGTACGGAACTCGGCATGTATGTCATGATCGATTGGCATTGCATCGGCAATTTAGAGACTGAGCTTTTCCAGAATCCGATTTATATCACCACGAAAAAGGAAACATCAGAGTTCTGGTCTACGATAGCTGGACGCTATTCCGGACATAACACTGTTGCGTTTTATGAACTCTTCAATGAACCTACTTCGATCGACGGACAGCTTGGGCGTGTCTCGTGGGATGATTGGAAAAAAATTAATGAAGAACTGATCGAACTTATCAGAGCTTACGACAAGAAAACAATACCTCTGGTAGCAGGATTCGATTGGGCGTACGATCTTTCACCAATCCGCGTCAGTCCAATCGATGCGCCAGGCATTGGATATGTAACACATCCTTATTCTCATAAAAGGTCGAAACCATGGGAATTAAAATGGGAAGAGGATTTCGGATTTGCTACGTGGCGCTATCCAGTTTTCGCAACAGAATTTGGTTTTATCAAAGACGGTGGAGGATTTAAGGAAAACGGAGAATACGGCCAAGCTATCATTAAGTATCTTGAAGATAAAGGCATAAGCTGGGCGGTCTGGGTATTTGATGCGGAATGGTATCCGCCACTTATTACATCATGGGATACATTTAAATTATCGGAGAGCGGTCAGTTTTTTAAAAAAGCGATGCAGGATACTACTCGCATAAAACACTGAATCGTTGTTCGTGAATATGATAAAATGAATAGATGATACCCACGGAACATTGTGGGTATTTCTTTTTTCCGAAAAATTTTTCTATTTAATTGGAGATATATAATGATCAAAAAAATTATTGTGGTATTTTTATTTTCCGCCGCACTCGCAGCGGCACAATCACCAATTCCGCCAGGCGCTAAATTGGTTAGAGTGGCGACCGGATTAATACAGCCCGAAGGCCCATTGTGGAAAAATGGTGTTTTGCTGTTCAGCGATATTCAAGGCAACTTAATCTATCAATGGTCGCCGACAGACAGCACTCTAGAACCTTATTTAGATCCGTCACAGAATTCCAACGGATTGACACTTGATCGCCAGGGCCGACTCATTCTCACACAAATGGGATTGAGACGAGTTTCACGGCAGGAAACTGACGGTACAATTACTCCGCTCACATCAACTTTCAGAGGGAAGAAATATAATAGCCCGAACGACGTTGTTGTCAAATCCGACGGGGCGATTTTTTTCACAGATCCGGATTACAACGTTCCGGCAGGCCAATCGGTCGAGCTTTCTTTCAAAGGAATTTATAGAATCAGTCCATCCGGTACTGTCACATTAATCGACAGTACGTTCGATAAACCAAATGGAATTTGTTTTTCACCCGACGAAAAGAGATTGTATGTAAATAACACGACGACAGGTTCGATTTATGTATGGGATGTTGAAAATGATTCCGTCTTGATAAATAAGAGATTATTTTATGCAATGCCGGGGAATGCGGGTGGGGTCGACGGAATGAAAGTTGACTCGGCTGGAAATATTTATTGCACTGGCCCGGGCGGATTGTGGATCATTTCTCCGAACGGAGTTTATCTGGATAAAATTCCTATTTCAACAGGCCCTTCTAATTGTGCCTGGGGAGATGCAGATGGAAAAACATTGTACATAACCGGCGGTTACGGCGATGGAACTCTCTATAAAATCAGATTGGCTTCGACGACAAAAGTCGATGATCGAGGATGCAATCAGCAATCCGGGTATCAATTGTACGCGAATTATCCTAACCCCTTCAACCCGAGAACCGAAATCAGATACACGATACCGGAAGTTGCGCATGTTCTATTGACCATCTACGATATCGACGGACAAAAAGTAAAGACACTCATCGATGCAGTTCAGAATCCGGGAACATACAATTTATTCTGGAATGCATCCTCAAGCGGAGGCAAACAGCTATCAAGTGGAACATATCTTGCCTGTTTGAACGCAGGAAGAATATCAAAATCAATTAAATTGCTTTTATTAAAATAAAATCGGACTGATGGTATATTCATTAGGAGATTAAAATGAAAAATTACATCAAAAAGTTCTTGAAGATCTGTCCAAAAACCGGAAGGATCGTCAGATTTGAAAAGCTGAATGGCCTTTCGCGGGTACTCTTTCCTATCGTCGGCATTCTTGCGCTTGCATGGATACTTATCCGGGTGATCCAAAAACCGAGCAGAGTAAATTATCCGTGCATGAAAGTTGCCACACCGATTGCTTCATCGTTTCTTATTTACCTGACCGGACTATTCGCATCGTTGGTCTTTTTCAAAAAAGCGAAAAAGTTTCTTTATGAATCGAGAATGGCCCTATTTGCAATTTCGTTGGTACTAGGATTTGGATTTGGGGTTTCAGCGTATCTTCAAACTCAGCAGAACGTTCACGCGGAAATTCAATCGATTCTGGAAAGCCCGAACCAACCGATTGGAGTTGGAAAAGGAACTTTTCCGGGGCGAGTTGTTTGGATTCATGACACAAACGCCGTTAACCAGACTTCCGCGAACGACTATTTATCGTTGGATGAGAATACAAACCAACAAGAAGTAAATAACATGCTTTCCAAAGCGATACGTGATTTGACGGGAAAAGGAACAGATAGGGAAGCCTGGAATGAAATTTTCAAATACTATAATAGAACTCACAATCGGGGGAATGTAGGATACACCGCAGGTGAAAAGATAGTGATAAAGATTAATTTGAATAATTTGGGCATCGGGCCGGCTGTCGATACATCTCCTAAGATTGTTTTTGCTGTCTTGAATCAATTAGTCAATGTTGCGGGTGTCCCACAAATCGATATAAGTTTTGGCGATCCGGGTAGAGATGTCAGCGATATTTTTTGGACCGATATTCATCCAACATTCCCAATTGTAAAATATTGGGGAAGTACAAGCGGCCGAACTCCAATTGTACAATCTTCTAAAATTGAATTCTACAGCAGTGATGGAAATATACAAAATTATCTGCCGCAATGTTACGTTGATGCAACGTATTTAATCAATATCCCTGTCTTCAAAGAGCATCATAGAGCTGGTGTTTCTCTTTGTAGCAAAAATCATTTTGGAACGCTTTTGCGTTTTTCATCGGACGGGACCGCTTTCCCATATCATTACAGTTTACCATGCACACAGGGAAATGATACTGTTGATAATGGAGGATATGGGAAATATAGAATTTTTGTCGACTTCATCGGCCACAAAGATCTCGGTGGAAAAACAATTCTGTATTTAATTGATGGATTATGGAGTTCTACAAATTATGGTGACCCGGCATGGAAATGGCGGATGGCGCCATTCAATAATAGTTATCCTGCATCGATCTTCGTTTCGCAGGATCCTGTTGCCATTGAATCGGTCGGTTTTGATTTTCTACATAATGAATTTTCAGCCGGCAATCCCAGCGGTAATGCATTCCCGCAATATTCAGGCGTAGACGATTTTCTTCATCAAGCCGCCGATTCGGTGAATTGGCCTTCGACTATCATCTATCATCCGAATGGAGATGGAGTACGTTTACCCGGAAGCATGGGTGTTCATGAACATTGGAATAACGCGACAAATAAACAATATTCCCGAAATCTGGGGAAGAGTGAAGGGATCGAATTAATTTCAGAAGAAGTTGTGACGGCTGTAGATAATGCAGAGCAAAATTCTTATGCCGATGAATTCCAAATCATGCAAAATTATCCAAATCCATTTAACCCGAGCACGACAATTACATACTCATTGCCGGAGCAGTCAAAGATTGATATCATCATCTATGATGTGCAAGGACGAGTATTAAGGACTTTCAATCGCGGAGTGCAATCGCCGGGCCGTCAGCAAATCGTGTGGGATGGAACAAACAATCGTGGTAACCAGCTTTCGAGCGGAATCTATTTATATAGAGTGAAAGCAACTTCATATGATGGAAAGAAAATATTTGACAGATCGGCGAAGATGTTGATGATGAAATAAAAAGATGAAAATATAAGATGTTATAATTATATCGGGTGCTTGATCCTCAGGTCTTGAACGAGGATGTATTTTGTGGTCGACAAAGTCATCACATCGAATGAACATATATTTAGTAACTAATAGAACAACTCGATCGAATACTCAGACCAATGAGTCAGATTTCGATCGGTATATCACTTGGTGATAGGCTGTTCAATTTTAATTTCTCCAACATTACAATCCTGAAGTTTCCAAACAAATATTCAGTATCGCATTTCTTTCAGTTTGGCGTTCTATTCTTACTCGTCCATATAATCTCTGTGGCAGAATGTTTGAAGGAAGTTCAATCGTTGTATACGTATTGTCTTTAGGGTTGTCAGATAATAAAAGAGAAAGATAGAATCTGTTACGCGGGGAAAAAATTATTTCTTCGTACGCCGAGTTTTAAAAATCAATTCTGACCATCACTCATAAAACAGGAAGAAATATGCAGTCAAAGTTGTTTGTGTTAGTAGTAATGGCGGTTGTTTTTTCCATAATATTTTGGAATTGTAGAAAGAACGCACCTACTGAAAATAATAATTCAAATTTTGTTAAAAGTGATTCGGTTCAAGTTTTTGGCGGTATATTCCATTTAGACACAACAATTGTTACTGTCAGCAGTTTTAAAATCGATAAATATGAGGTGACATTTGAACTTTGGACGGAGGTAAGAAATTGGGGATTGACGCATGGCTATTCTGATCTTCCTGCCGGACAAAACGGCTATAATCCTGTTGGACCGAATAATGCTGTCGTTAAAGTGAGCTGGTACGATGTTGTCAAATGGTGCAATGCGCGTTCCGAAAAAGATGTATTTACACCTGTGTATTATACCGACAACTTACAAGCTACACTCTATCGTACAGGTCAGATTGATATCAATAATGATGCATTGAAATGGACAGCCAACGGTTATCGATTGCCGACAGAATGCGAATGGGAATTTGCAGCACAAGGAGGTACTCTATCGCAAGAGTACTATTACAGCGGTAGCAACGATATGGATTTTGTAGGATGGGATAGTGATAATTCCGGAAGGACGACGCACACTGTTGGTCAAAAAGCAGCAAACGAACTTGGTATTTACGACATGAGCGGTGATGTTTGGGAATGGTGTTGGGATTGGTATGATGTAAATAATCCATATTTTGAAGAAAATCTATTGGGAGGAATGATAACTGATCCGAGAGGTCCTTCGAAAACAGTACCGCTCCGTGTGTCGCACGGTGGTTCGTGTTTCAACATAGCAGAGGCCTGCTCGGTTCGTTGGCTCGACGAAGGTCGCATTGGTGCAATTCCCGGCGACCGCAGTAGTGTTGTCCAAGGTTTTCGATGTGTGCAGACTAAATAGTTCGCACTGAAAAAGTGCTTTCAAGAAGTAAAATTATACCTTTGGTTTTTATCGGCTGCCTCGACTCCCTCTGGTCGCTCGACGAAGTCGTACTTTAGAACTTATGTTTAAAAAAGCAAACCTCCATTTCAGTGAGTATATTATGGTAGGACCCAAAAATATACCACAACCAAAAGGAGGTTTACTATGCAGACGCAAGATACGAAGCTTGATTTCACAAATCAAGATGTGTATGTAGGAATCGACGCCGGGGAAAAAAGTTGGGCGATTCGAATACTTGTTGACGAACACATATTTAAAGCCTTTAGTCAACCACCTGAACCGGCGATATTAGCAAACTATTTAAAACGTAATTTCCCGGGTGCACGCTATCACACAGTTTATGAAGCAGGCTATTTCGGTTTTTGGATTCACGATGCCTTGAAGCAATTAGGGATACATTGCATAGTCGTAAGTCCAGGCGATGTACCGACGACCAATAAGGATACCAGACGCAAAACCAATCCGAGAGATGCGTGGCGACTCGCGCGAGGTTTGCGTAGCAATGACCTCGAACCGATCTACGTACCATCAAAGGAAAGTTTGGAAGACCGAACACTCGTTCGAACGCGTTTGTGGTATACACGAAAACAGACTCGATGTAAAAACCAGATAAAAGCGCTGCTACAATTTTATGGTATCAAGTACGAAAGCAGCCTAGTCGAAACACACTGGTCTCGACGGTATATCCAATGGATTGAGCAAATTCAAATGAGTCGTCCCAGTGGCAATCAGGCCTTGAGGCATCTGATTGATGAGTTGCTCTATCTTCGGGCAAATATTAGTCAACTAACAAAACAAATTCGAGAATTATCTAAAACAGAACGGTATAGCAAACTGATTCAATACCTTTGCACTGTTCCAGGCATTGGACTTCTTACGGCAATGGTGATCCTTACCGAACTCATTGATATTGGTCGTTTTCATACGGAGGATCAATTGGCAAGTTTTGTTGGCCTGATTCCCGATGAACATTCTACTGGCGAGGATGAGACAATAACTGGCATCACACTAAGACGGAACAGTATTCTTCGGACTATCTTTACCGAAGCCGCATGGATTGCCATACGGAACGACCCAGCTTTGATGTTGGCATTTACCAAGTATTCTCATCGTATGAAAAAGAATTTGGCCATTATTCGAATTGCTCGGAAATTGCTGAACCGAGTACGATTTGTTTTGAAAAACCAGCAGCCATATCAGATTCGATTGGTCAAGGTTGCGTAACGATACATCGAGTTGTGATCTTAAGAACAATCACATTGTGGTGGGTTAGCGTTTCCCTGCACTTGTAGCATCGCTGGCGGCGGTGGCTATTTACTTTAGATTGCGCTCCCACGTTTTTATGTCTTGATTTGTTTATGTAGCCGTATTCTTTACGTGTCTACTTATAAAAGTATGTTGTCTTTTTATCATAACTTGTTTACTTGGATCTCTGAGTAGATGTCTTCAGGAGACAACAATGTGAGGTATTGCTTTTTAACATAAAAGTGCGGTAACCGAGCTATTTTAACATAATAAATAAAAACATTTTTCGATTTTACAAGTCTAAAAAATATTGAGTTGAATCTATTTATATAAAGTGAAAGTAACATTATAAGTGTAAATAAAATATTTAGTGAGACAGAGAAGATGTTGATGTTGAAATAAATATATTTATTTCGTTAAATTAAAATAATGGATATCTAATGAAGTAGCCAGGTTATAAAGCCGTTTAACATAAAAAATATTTTCATTACACAAATGAATATTAAACTAAAATCTTTTAAAAAATCTTTCTGGTTCAAGATAATTTGTTACTGGCTGTTATTTTATTGCCTGACGTACATTCTGGGAATGGTCTACATGTACGTCACACAAAATAAATTGCCATGGATACTCATGCTCAGAAATCGACTGGAGTTTTGTCTGAAATGGGCTGTCATGATGCCCTTGATTGTATATCTTGCAAAAAAGTTTTCATTGTTCTCCACTCGGTGGCCGATCAGTCTAATACTTCATTTGGGAATGGCTTTTATAGCTTCGGCATTTATCAATATCTCGGGTGCGTTAATTTATGTAGAACAACTGCGGAGCGGCAGTCTAATAGATATTATGAAGAGAATTGAAATCAAAATGGCATTTACTTACGAAACACCGTTCCATGTGATGACATACGGAATGACGGTATTTGTAATTGGGGCAATGTTCTATTATCAGGAGATGAAGGCAAAAATATCTGAAGCGTCCCAACTGCAGGTGCAACTTGCGCAGGCGCAGCTTCATGCGTTGAAAACACAACTCAATCCACATTTTTTATTCAACACGCTGCATGCAGTTTCTTCCTTGATGGGTTCCGATATAAATGCTGCCCGTGAAATGATTGCCAGGTTAAGTGAATTACTGAGGTTGTTGCTTGATTTTAACAGTGTCAACATGGTTCCTTTGAGGGAAGAATTGAGAGCACTTCATCTGTATCTTGCAATAGAACAAATTCGTTTCAATGACAGGCTGACTATAATCCTCAAAGTTGATGATGATACTCTTGATGCATTGATACCGCATCTTCTGCTTCAACCTCTCGTCGAAAATGCAATAAAGCATGGGATTGCACCTTTTTCAGCTTCCGGCAGACTTGAAATTTGCGCAAAGAAAATTGATCAACACCTCGTCATCGAAGTGAGCGATGACGGTGTTGGGATTGATCAGGAGGCGCTGATTAAAAACGGCAATGGCATCGGTTTGAAAAATACCGAACAAAGGCTCAGAACTCTTTATAAAGATCAGTTTCAAATGACTTTTAAAAATAATGATGAAGGCGGATTAACTGTCGCCTTAATCTTACCATTTCAATTGAAGAATGAACATGAAATTCCAGACTTTAGTCGTTGACGATGAACCATTGGCGCGGAAACGTGTCGTTGATCTTCTTGCCGGAGATGCAACCGTCAATATCACGGATGAATGCAAAAACGGTTACGAAGCAATCACGATATTGCATCGCAAACCATGCGACTTGTTATTTTTAGATATCCAGATGCCCGACATCGACGGATTCGGCGTCATTGAATCGATGGATGCTGCTAAAATGCCGGCGACCGTTTTTGTAACGGCCTATGATAAGTATGCCCTTAAAGCTTTCTCGGTCAATGCAATCGATTATCTTCTTAAGCCATTCGATGATAATCAATTTTTCCGCGCTTTAACAAATGCAAAAATGAGTATACTCAACCATAAACTCGGCGAAATCAACTCCCACATAACGACTCTGACGGAATACATTAGAGATAATAACTTGCGGTATGGTGGGTTGCTGAGCGATGAGGGAGTAAGCGCAGGGATCTTTCAGGAAAAATTTGCGATAAGGAACAATGGAAAAATTTTGTTGATAAAAACTTCCAGTGTGCAATGGATAGAATCGACCGGCAATTATGTATGTCTTCATACTATGAAAGGACGTCATCTTATTCGTGCAAAAATAAGCGCTCTACAGGAGAAGCTGGATCCGTGTAAATTTATCCGCATCCATCGATCAACCATCATCAATGTCGATTTCATCCAGGAAATCGAAAAGTGTTCACACGCCGGATATATTTTCAAGATGAATAAAGGGGATAAAATATCTTCGAGCCACAACTATAATTCTGCTATCAACAGATTTCTAAAAAATATTTCATAAAGAAATTTCGTCACATCTTTTTCCGCATTCATCACAATTTTCGGTTGGTTCATCCCATTCTTCTTTATTAATGTCAATCATCTAAATATATTATTCTGAATGTTTAGCATGATAGCCGGTGTTTATTAAATATGGTATTTTACTTTTTAACCCGATGGTGGCACTATGGTATTGATAAAAGTACGACAAATATTTCCCAACCCATTCATACAGGGAACGACAATCAATCATAATAAAGAAATGGAATGAACAAAATGAGAAATACTATGAAAGTTAAAAATTGTGTTTACCCGCTCATAATAGTGTTGTTAACTTTTTTAAGCAGTTGTAAGAAGGATGATACCGTCAGTAATCCTCCCCCAACGATAAATGTTCCAGTGGTGACAACATCCATGCCCGACTCGGTCACCCTCACAACTTTTATTTGCGGGGGTATCATCACAAGTGATGGCGGTGCAGAAGTAACAAGTCGCGGGATATGTTGGAGTACCAGTCAAAATCCATCCATGACCGATAATAAAACAGAAAGTGGATCCGGTACAGGAGTCTTCACAATTGAAATAACCGGGTTAACGGCGCATACGACATATTATGCACGGGCATTTGCGACGAATGACAGTGGCACCGGTTATGGTACCACTGTCGCGCTGACAACAACTCCTGGAACGGTGACCGATATCGACGGGAATGTCTATAACACTGTTACCATTGGTGGCCAGGTATGGATGTGTCAGGATCTGAAAGCGACTCATTTCCGAAATGGAGATTCAATACCAAATGTAAAAGATTCGAATGCATGGAGCAGTTTGAAAACAAGCGGTTATTGTGATTACAACAATGATCCGAATAATTCAACGGTGTATGGGAGGCTTTATAATTGGTATGCAGCTGGTGACAATCGCAATATCGCGCCCTTTGGATGTCATGTGCCTTCCGATGCCGAGTGGGAAACACTCTGTTCCTATCTCGGCACCGCGACCAATGGCGGCACGCAAGAAAATCTTGGTGGTAAATTGAAAGAAACCGGTACATCACACTGGAAGGCGCCGAATTCTGGAGCAACAAACAGCAGTGGTTTCACAGCCCTCCCCAGTGGCGGTCGTGACGATAGAGGTACATTTAGCACGCTTGGAACCTGGGTTTCCTATTGGACGTCTACACCGTTCGATGCCGATTCTTCGTGGCGATACATAGTTGGATATAATTGGAATGGAGTAGGGCGAGCTCATGATTTTTCCGATACGTATGGATTCAGTGTACGATGTGTGAAAGACTAAAACAAACTGAAAATAATAATTGGAATTTTCATGAAAACCAAAAATTGTATATACGCGCTCATAGTTGTGTCGTTTTTTTTTATTAGCAGTTGCAAGAAAGACGAAACGGTCAGTGATTCATCCTCAACAGTGAATATACCGGTCGTGACAACAGACACCGTTAGTTCAATAACTAACAATACAGCCGTATGCGGAGGCAATATTACAAGCAATGGTGATGCTGCTGTAACCGCTCGCGGCATGTGCTGGAGCACAAACCAAAATCCAACTATCGACAGCAGCAAAACCACCGAGGGTAACGGTGCGGGAAGTTTTGTAAGTATCATAAGTGGTCTGACAGTTAACACCACTTACTATGCGCGTGCTTATGCAACGAATAGTGGAGGCACAGGTTACGGAAAGAATGTGACCTTTAAAACTAAAAATGACACATTAAACATCGATTATTTTGGACAAACACCGCCGGGGAATAAAGCTGTCGTGTTTTCTCCGGATTTTATTTCCAGAAAAGACTGGTGGGTACAGAATGGTTGTTTTTCACCTGATGGAAAGGAATTTGTTTTTTGTATCACAGATAAAGATTGGACATTTTCAACCATTATGCACACCAAGTATTCAGGTGGCAAGTGGTCCGAACCTGATACTTTATTTATCAATGCAGGAACGCCATGTATTTCGCCCAATGGAAAACATTTGTATTATGATGCCAATGGTAATATATATCAGTGTACAAAAGATGACAATGGTTGGCAGCAGCCTGTAATAATACCTTATCCTGTAAGTGATGGCCATTCATATGAAGTATCAATAGCAGCTAACGGAGCACTGTATTTTTCTTCCGACAGGGCAGGAGGATATGGAACGTGTGATTTGTACAGAGCCGAATTAGTAAATGGAGTATATGAAAATGCAGTAAATCTGGGTTCACCTATAAACACTAATTATGTGGATGAATGTCCATATATAGCTCCTGATGAAAGCTACATGGTCTTTAATTCATGGAAACCCAATGCGAATTATCGGGGCAACAACATTTATATAACATTTAGAAATAAAGATGGTTCCTGGAGTAATCCAAAAGATCTTGGCTCTGGGGTTAATACAGACTATCTTGATATTTTTCCTAATGTAACCCCGGATGGAAAATATCTTTTATTTACAATCCGTAATGATCTCGGTTCTGGCGCTACTTGGTCAAAACTTTATTGGGTACGCACGAGTAATTTTAATTTGCTGAAAAAATAAATGAAGCTCCCCGCCGCAAGTGCCGGGGAATTCAATCCTAAGTGAATAAAATTATAAGTAAATACTAATTTTCAATTTATTGGATTTTATTTTAAGCCACGGTTTGACCAATTTCATCCTTAAATCGATATACAGGATGATTTAATAATAAATACTCAATAATCGAGTGATCAATGAATACACCAATAAAGATCAAAGAAAACTACTTTAAAGAGATGATAAAAAAATCTCTTTTACTATCAAACCTGTTAATTTTTTTTATAGGATGTTTTAATGACCCTGTGACGAATAAAACGCCTGATCCTGTTAAACCATATATGCCGGCTCCTTCGAACTATAAGTGGGCATGTTCTGAAGATCATAATATTGTAGTTTACTCAACGAATGGACAACGGCAGGTTTTAACAACCAGCAACAATGATTTTAAACCGTCATGGTCGAAGACCGATTCCATGATCACTTTTTTCAGAGCTATTGCTTATGGATCTGATTTTAAAGATTGGAGAACTAAAATCTGCGTTATTAAGTCGGATGGAAGCGGATTCAGAGAATTGACAGCGGGAAATTATCCCGATTTTAATCCGACATGGACGCGGAATGGTTCGAATAAAATTATCTTCAATCGCTATTCTCCTCAGGGTGGATGGCACAATAAAGTTTATTGGATTTTATCAACCGGTTCCCCGGGAAGCGAACAGCTCATCTCTGATCCTGATTATCCTGATTACGAATGGATGACAAGCACTTTGAAAGACGGGAGAATTATTGTTGACAGGATTAATGATACATCTGCAAAATCATATTTTCTCACACCAAATCCCGGAGCCAAAGGAACATACGAAGAAATAGAACGGCCGACCAATTTGCTTTGGCACAAGTTGAATGTATCGCCAGACGAAACGATGGTAACTTACATGCTGGATCATGATGGAAATACAGGTACATACCAGGATGTAACTATTTGTTACGCAAGTTTGGATGTTGGTGCCAGACGAATCTATAATCAAATCGAAATAACCAATTATGATTTGAGTCAGATCAGTGAATATCCATGCTGGAACCAAAATGAAAGCAAGATATTTTACGATTCCAACAGATCGGGAATATATCAAATATATGCTTACGATTTAACAGATCAGACTACGACGAATATATCGCCGTTCAGTGATCGTAATTTTCAATTTATCGATATTGAAGGCATGCCGAAATAGGATGGTGTCAGATGTCCAAAGTAGATATTAAAAGAAGAGAATTTTTAAAAAAGAGCGGTCAGTTTATCGTTGGTGCAGTCTCTTGTGGTTTTGCTTTATCGAATGTCATGTGTTCTAAATCGGGAAAGAAAACTGATGCTGCCCAAAATAATCCGTCTCAACCGAACGATGCCAGTCCTTCTCCATTCGATTATTCTTCTCTAAATAATATCGTAAGCATTAGTAAAATCAAAAATGGGGATATTGATTCTGCAGTTCAGGAGGCTATCGATTTGCTTGGCGGCGTGGATGTTGTGGCGAAGGGGAGACAACGTATTCTGCTTAAGCCAAATCTTGTAGCAGAAAGTTCTGCATTTACGACAAAGCCGGAAGTGGTTGGAACTCTGGCGAGATTAATACAGAAAGCCGGGAAGGAAATTCTTATTGGTGAAGGATCGGCAGGAGCGACAGGATTCAATACGTTTAACGGCGAAGTCTTCCGGGCGAATGATCCGGATTTACTTGACAGAATGCAAACGTATATTTTTGACCAGTTGGGATATACCGACTTGGCAAAAAGTCTAGGCGTCCCGCTCATCAATCTTCATATAGGCGATCTTGTAGGCGTTAAGTTGGAGCATGGCCTGGTATTTGATGAAATTATGCTTCAGCGGACACTCACCGAAATTGACTTGCTCTGTTCTGTTCCGATGATGAAGACTCATGATCTTGCAGGCGTTTCGCTCGGCATGAAAAATTTAATAGGTTGTTATCCGGGGACTTATTACAGAACTGCCCGTGCATGGGTTCATGATCAGGCTGCCGACGCAGGTTCTACCGGTGTAGCTTTTGAGATAATCGATATGGTGCATGCAAACAAATTAGGTTTGGTAGTAGTCGATGGTTCTATGGCAATGGAAGGAAACGGTCCAATCGACGGAACGCTGGTATCCATGAACGTTATTATTGCCGGCATGAATCCACTAGCAACAGATATGGTTGCGGCAAAGGTGATGGGATTTGAACCATCAGAGATTCCAACTTTTCTCTGTGCTCAAAGTACTGGTATGAAGCCTAAAAGTCTAAGTGACATTGAAGTCAGAGGTGATACTATTGAAAGCGTACAGCGGAAATTTGTCCGCCCACATTTATATACATGGGATGAAATCAGAAATTCCTGGGCGGTAAACAATATGTAGTTGCGCGATAAGACGAAAAGAATAAGCCAAGCTGTAAAACAAGGAGAAATGTTATAGTATGAAAAACAAAATTTATATTTTCTGTTTCTTGCCAATAATGTTAATTTTGCCAAGCAGTTGCAAAAAAGATAACACAGTTTCCAATCCTCCTGTGTCAACTCCAAACACATGGATATCACTTCAAGCTTTACCCGAACCGATCGATATTGTCGGATCATTCGTAATAAATGAAAAGATATATTGCCTCAGCACCGATTGGACTGCATTCTCGAAGCCGCGCACGATCTATGAATATGATCCTGTCCTTGATACATGGACGAAGAAGGCATCGATGCCCGATAAAAGAATGGGCTTTGCGATGGTAATCATCAATAACAAATTATATATCATTGGTGGCTCGACCGGACCGTTCAGTAATTATCAACATTCAGTCAACGAATATAACCCGGTGAACGACACATGGACATTGAAAACACCGATGCCGACTGCGAGAGGCGAGGTGGGTGTGGCTGTGATAAATGATATCATCTATATCCCGGAGGTAATACTGGTGCACCTAATCTCACTGCCGCAGTTGAATCATATAATCCGGCTAACGATAGCTGGACATCTCTAAGGAGCATTTCCTCACGCCGATCATTCATCATGGCAGTAGCCGTCGGGGGAAAGGTCTATGCAATGAACGGGTTTCAGGTGGGGCAATCGGATGCAACCGGCTCAACAAGCATTATGGAAGTCTTTGACCCAGCATCGAACCAATGGAGTGTGAAAAATCCTCCGGTTCTCCTGAAGAGTATGAACATTGGTTACGGTATCGGGGGAAAAATTTACGCATTATGCGGCCCTGACGATAGTAATTCACAAAATTATATCGTTGAACATGATCCCACAATAGATACGTGTATGCTGAAGAGCAGTACGCATGTCACTCGATATAATTATCCTTCACTCGAGAGCAATGGACTGATATTCCTTGGCGGCAGTGCTACAAACGAAGCACAGACAACATTCACAAACAAGGTTGAGTTTTATAATCCGGCAACCGATACATGGACACAACTTCCGGATCTTGCCGTTGCCTCTCCATCATCGATGGTCGCAATAGGGCAAAAAATTTATGCAATCGTGGGGCAGAGGATAGAAGTCTATGATATGGGTAAATGAACGTTCATCTGAAAATAATCACCGGAAAATCGATGCAGGTTCACTTTAAGAAATTGTTGATGAAATGTCTCGCATGAATGAATAAAAGAATGGAGCCAATGAAGTTACGCGTAACGGCAATAATCTGAATAGTACTACTTGCTAGGCACGATTAACTGCAGGAAGATACTTCGAAACAAAGAAATCATTTTATTAAAAATGATAAAGGATATCTAATAAAGATGAATAGCATCATGAAAATGAAAATTTGTATTTACTGTATCTTGCCAGTGCTGCTAATTTTACCAAGCAGTTGTAAAAAAGATAACACCGTCACCAATCCACCTGCAACGATAACTGTGCCGGTTGTAACAACAGACACCGTAAGTTCGATTACCAATAATTCAGCCGTCTGTGGAGGCACCATTACAAGCGATGGCGGAGCTTCAATAACAGCTCGCGGTGTGTGCTGGGGTACAAGTCAAAACCCAACCATCGACAGCAGCAAAACCTCGGATAGTATCGGCGTTGGAAACTTTATCAGTCATATTATCGGTCTAACAACCAATACAACATACTATGTACGTGCTTATGCAACCAATAATTTCGGAACCGGATATGGAAACAATGTAATCTTTCAAACAAGAATGAAACAAATTGTAACACAGTTAAAACCCTTGCCCGAAAAAACAACAGTTGCTAATGTAACAATTAACGACAAGCTATTCGCAATTGGGAATAAAATATATGCTCTTACCCAGCCTTTTGATGATGAAGATAAGTTCTTGAAACCAAGGACTGTTTACATGTATGATATTCAGAATAACAGTTGGACTAAAAAAGCCGAAATGCCTGTCAGAAAATCGGGATTCTCGGCCGCCTGTATTAATGATAAGATTTATACAATGGGCGGAAACACCGCGAGTGGAATGACAAATTCTGTTGAGGAGTACGACACTAATACTGATCAATGGTCTCAAAAAACTTGTATGCTTGCAGCCAGGAATTGTGCGGGTAGTATTGCATTGGGAGATAAAATTTATATGATTGGCGGTTCACAGCCTGCCGGAAAACCTTCAATAGAAGTTTATAACACTTCCACTGATCAATGGACAGCCCTGGCGGAAATGCCTACAACAGTTTCATATTGGACGACCATTGTTGAAATAAATGGGATTATATATGTTATTGGCGGTTATCAGGGATTATTTGAAGCTTATGACATTAGTTCAAATAGCTGGTCTAGAAAATCGAATACTTTAGTTCCCCAAGGACCTTTAGTCGCAACAGCGGTTGAGGGAAAGATTTATTTATTCTCCTATTGCGTTGGCCAAGACAACTTAACTGCCCAATATGATCCAGCTACCGATACATGGACACGCAAAAAAAATATGCCCACGCGAAGGGGTGATTGCAACATGAGCGTTATAGATAATAAAATATATTTAATTGGTGGTTCAATGACTCCCACGTGTGATTATTTGATTTCATCGATTGAAAGATATAATCCGGCAGATGACTCGTGGCTATTGGTTGGCAGTATGTCAAAACCTAAATGGTATACAGGCGTCGCGGAAGTAAATAAAATAATTTATGTTGTTGGTGGTATGAGTGTAGGCAATTTCTACGATGATGTGGAAGCAATTAATATTTCTTTGTTGTAGATAAAAAAAGGAAATGAAATAAATGAAAAATACTATGAAAATAAAAAATTGTGTTTACCCATTCGTGATGATGTTGTTAACATTATCAAGCAATTGCAAAAAAGATAATGCCATCACCAACCCGCCTGTAAACATCAATGTTCCGGCCGTGACAACAGATACTGTTAGTTCGATAACTAACAATGCAGCCATGTGCGGAGGTAATATTACGAGTGATGGCGGGGCTGCTGTAATTGCTCGTGGTGTGTGTTGGAGCACAAGCCAAAATCCAACCATCGACAGCAACAAAACTACTGATGGTAGTGGCACAGGAAGTTTTGTCAGTAACATCGGCGGTTTAATGACCAATACAACATATTTTGTGCGCGCTTATGCAACCAATAATTCCGGGACAGGATATGGAGAGAATGTAACCTTTAAAACGAAAACAAATACAATCAGCAATTGGCAACAATGTAAACCGTTACCGGAAGCAATGATTCCTGCAGTTGTAACTGTAAACGGTAAAATTTATGCTATTAAAGTCAGAGCTGATTATTTAAATGAAGCCTCCTCAATGTACGAATATGATCCTATCGCTGATTCTTGGACTAAAAAAGGGGCAATGAATACCATCAGAACTGATTTTGAACTGGTTGAATCAAATGGCAGAATATATGCAATAGGGGGATTAACTAATAACAATATTACAACATCGGCGGTTGAAGAATTCGATATATCGAATGGAGTATGGATTATAAGAAATAGCCTGCCCGCTCCGCGTGTCTATATGGGCGTTGTCGTAGTTCAAGGAAAATTTTATGCCGTTGGCGGCGTGAAAAGGGATGCGGTCCAAGATAGCTCATGTAATTCCGTATTTGAATATAATCCAACACTTAATTCATGGGTATCGAAATCAACAATGCAGAAAGGCCGCGCAGGTGGTGCGGTTGTAAGTTTAGAAAATAAAATTTATGCGATAGGAGGATATAATTATTACAATAATACCGGAAGTATGGAGGAATATGATGTTTTGTCTAATTCATGGCAAAAAATAATCAACTTCAATAATGGAAATGATGGACAATGCCAGGCGTTGGTGGTTAACAACAAAATATATACAATGCTGACGGACAACATGGCGCATATTGCCGAATATGATCCCGGCACTAATAATTGGATCGAAAAAACTACACTGTTATCTCCAGTGATGGATTTTTGTAAGATTGTAGTAAACGGCCAAATTTATATCGTTGGGGGACACCCAACCGCGAATCTGTCTTATTCAACTGCCGTTATCAAATACAATCCTGCAACAAATATTCAAACATTTCTACCAAATATTTCGCAATGGATGAGTGGAATAGTCGAAGTCAATGGAATAATCTATGTTATCGGTGGTAGAGCTTCTAATGGATCCACTACCACTAAAGTGGTTAAATACGATACAAACAACAATTAGGTAATCGGAGTCGATATTGGAAATGAACAGGAAGAATTCGTTTTCAAAAAAAAGATACTTCAAAAATAATTCAACGCTGTCCAAAATATAGCACAACCTGAAAAATTCAATAGAATATTTTCATTTAGTGATGAATTAGTTAATTAATGGGAAAAGATGTGTGAGGAATTAAGTTGGTGGAATGACAAAGTGGTAGTCGCTCTGTAAAAAAAACGGTTCGACTTCTTACCCCCGGTCGAATTTACGAACCATATTTTTATAATTATGGCAGTACTTATCCAAAATGATTCTTCGAATATTTATTTTGGAAAAATCTGATTCATAATAAGGAAATGGAATGAACAAAATGAAAAATACTATGAAAATTAAAAATTGTGTTTACCTGCTAATGATTGTGTTGTTAATATTTTCATACAGTTGCAGGAAGGATAATTCCATCATTAATTCATCGTCAACGATAAATGTACCGGTAGTGACAACGAATGCCGTTACTGCAATAACCAATACTTCATCTGTTGGTGGCGGTGACGTTACAAGCGATGGCGGTGCTCCGATAACCGCTCGCGGTGTGTGCTGGGGTACAAATCAAAATCCGACAATCGATAGCAGTAAGACCACTGATGGTCATGGTACAGGCAGTTTTATTAGTAACATTACCGATTTAATAGCCAATACCACTTACTATCTTCGTGCTTATGCCACGAACAAAGTAGGCATAGGTTATGGAAACGTAATATCATTTACAACGGTAGACTCTACTGTCAACGACATAGACGGTAATGTTTATCATACTCTAACTATTGGCACACAAGTTTGGATGGTTGAAAATCTTCGTACAACAAAAAATAATGATGGAACTGCTATTCCGAATGTAACAGAAGCATCAGGCTGGGCGGCATTATCGACACCTGCTTTTTGCTGGTACAATGATGATGAAGCACGTTATAAAAATGTTTATGGAGCTTTATACAACTGGTATGCAGTGAATACAGGAAAACTCTGTCCGAAAGGCTGGCACGTACCCGTAGATGCAGAGTGGACAACTTTAGTAAATTTTCTTGGTGGTGATAGTTTGTCCGGTGGGAAATTAAAAGAAACCAGAACTACACATTGGAGCAGCCCTAATACCGGTGCAGATAACAGTAGCGGTTTTTCGGCGCTTCCCGGTGGCTGCCGTGATGATGCTGGATTGTTTTGGGTAGTTGGCAGATATGGTTATTGGTGGTCGGCTACGAAGGTGAATGCGACTAGTGCGTGGTACTGGTACCTGGGCTACAGTGATTCTAGAGTAACCCGAAGAAATGACGATAACGGTGAAGTTTATGGCTTTAGTGTTCGTTGCATAAAGGATTAAGTGTTTCCAGCAGTTCATCTTTCTTTGTCTGCTGTTATCAATGTCGTAGTTTATAAACAGTACTAAATATGAAAGAGAAAGAAATGAATATTGTGAGAACGAAAGCAACTATTTTATTTATAATTGGATTTTTAATATTATTTTCTAGTTGTAAGAAAGATAACGCCGTCACAAATCCGCCGGCAAGCATTACTGTGCCGGTCGTATCAACAGATTCCGTTAGTTCAATAACTAATAATACAGCCGAATGTGGAGGCACTATTGCAAGCGATGGCGGAGCTACGATAACTGCTCGCGGCGTGTGCTGGGGAACAAGTCAAAATCCAACCATCGACAGCAATAAAACAGCCGATGGTGCCAGCATAGGAATTTTTACCAGTACTATCACCGGATTAACATCCAACACAACTTATCATGTTCGTGCTTATGCCACTAACACTGCTGGAACATCCTACGGCGATGAATTGGATTTTACTACAAGCACTGTCGTGACTGATATCGATGGCAATATTTATAACACAGTAATCATTGGAAGTCAGGTGTGGATGGCAGAAAATCTGAGAACTACTCACTACCGGAATGGCGACTCAATTCCAAACGTCACTGATAATTCGAAATGGAGTAAGTTGAAATCAGGAGCGTATTGTAATTATAATAACGACATAAATATTTCAAAGACTTACGGGAAGTTATATAACTGGTACGCTGTAAACGATAAAAGGAATCTCGCCCCAGCAGGTTGGCATGTGCCGACTGATTCGGAATGGACAATACTTTCTACATATCTTGGAGGCGAAAACATAGCCGGCGCGAAGCTAAAGGAAATCGGTACTACTCATTGGAATAGTCCAAATGTAGGTGCCGACAATAGCAGTGGTTTTTTAGCTCTCCCTGGTGGCGGTCGTTACCTCGATGGCCGATTTCTTGACTTTGGTACCAGCGGCAATTGGTGGACCGCTACGGCCAGTGTCTCACCACAAGCTTGGTATCGATACCTTCACTGCGATTACACGCGTATTACCAGGGATGACTACGGCAGTTGGAATGTAGGAAATTCCATTCGCTGTGTTAAGGATTAATACTCTATTGTGTTGTTTAACAACGAGTGACCAATGAAGACACTGGCTAAGATTAGAGAGAACAACTTCAAAAATATGATACGAAAATCCTGAGGAATCTGTGCCGATCAATACGTAATACTTTAAATAGTGCACTGGATATTGGAATTAACTACTACTCACCGTCTGATTAAACGGAGAAAGGTCAAGTTATGAAAGTGATATTTTGTATTTACTGGCTCATACCATTGTTGTTAATCTCTCTAAGCAGTTGTAAGAAAGATAATGCCGTCACAAATCAATCGGCAAATATAAGTGTACCGGTTTTGACAACAGATACTGTTAGTTCAATAACTATTCATACAGCCGTTTGTGGAGGTACTATTACAAGCGATGGCGGGGCTGCCGTAACCGCTTCTGGCGTGTGTTGGGGTAGGAGTCATAACCCTACTATTGATAGCAGCAAAACCTTTGATAGTGTCAGTACAGTAAGTTTTACCAGCAACATTACCGGTTTGACAGCCAGTACAACTTATTTTGTACGTGCTTATGCAACGAACGATGCGGGCACGGGTTATGGAAGCGCATTATCTTTTACAACCTATTCGACTGCCGATACTCAAAATTTTGTTCTTCAGGAAAATAAAGATGCATGGGCTTGTAGTTGTGCACCGAATGCAAATAATTATGGAGTATATCCGAAACTTTATCAAGGCGCTTATGGAAGCTGTTTTGCACGGACGTATATCTTTTGGGATCTCTCGAGTTTACCGCAAGGAATCACAATTACACAAGCTACGATGCAATTGATGTGCACATCAGTTGCCGGAACACTTTCTGGTGAAATGGTTTTTTGTCGGATTCTGGGAAATTGGGACCAAATGACTATTACGGATAAAACTGCACCGTCATATACGTTGCAGGGTTCTATCGTGTCCGACTGGCCCAAAGCTGGGCATTGGCTATCGGTAGATGTTACGGACTTTGTTAAATTCTGGTTTGCACACCCTGAATCCAACTTTGGTATGATGGGTCATTCTACAGGAACAACACCATCCGCCACCGGTGCGGTCGAGTTTAATAATTATCAATATTCAAATAGTGCATATCGCCCAAAATTGAATATTATTTATACAACATTCAAATAGTGTATATAGTCCAAATTTGAATATTATAAACACAATAAAGAATCTGAAATCAGAGATTACAGATTCACGATCGGCATTCGGTTTTTGCACGTATCCAAATCCATTAAATCCGTTGATGAATATCTGTTTTAAAAAGGACACAACATGTGGAAATATTCATGGCGTGAAATAATTCGTCGAAAAAATCGGTCACTTGCTGCCATTTTAAGTTATACGTTAGCTGTTATCGTATTTAGCCTGTTGATTTCTTTGCTGCAGGAATCGGATTTATCAATGAACAAAACTTTGCAGAATACCGGAACTCACTTTATTGCATTCCGACCTGTTTGTTGTAATCTCCCCCAATTAAGGGATGTAAGGAATGAAGGTTTTTGGGCTAACGGTACACGTTCTGCGGTTTTGTCGACACAGATTCTAGATGAGGTCAAAAAGCTTCCAAGTGTAAGCGATGCATCGGCCATGTTGATGTTTTTATTCCAAGACTCGATTCGTCATGTTAGTTTTACCGTTGCCGGTTTCATGCCGGAGAATAATATTTCTGTGGCCAACACAACATGTGCATCGACGGATTTAATCGAAGGCCGTTATATTTCTTCGAGCGACACAAATGAAGTGATGATTGAACATTCCTATGCTATATCGAGAGTAATTCATGTCGGGGATTCAATCCGGATTGCGGATAAATATTTTCGGGTGAAAGGAATTGTAAACGCCGGAATTCGACCGGTGAAAGCCGATGTATATATGCCTTTCTCTCAGGCCGAGAGCGCTATCAGTACCCGCACATGGAATCCTCTCAAGGATCAAATGAACATTATACTTGTCGAATCGGTCAACGCGCATGTTCATACTCAAGCTATGCAGGATGTTAAAAACCTTCTTGGAAAGGATAATATTGTTTCATCATACGCTTGTCATAAGCCGGCAGCATCGGCATTAGATCTTAATCGATATACGTTGTTGTTTGCAAGCATCTTAATGGTCTTATTCGTTTTTATTCATGTCATTCGGAATCAGTACGCGTCTGTGGTCGAACGAAAACGAGAGATCGGGATTTTACACTCGATAGGCTGGTCAAATTCAAATATTTCATTATTTGTTGTCGATGAATTCATTACTCAAACAATGATAGGTGGAATAGGCGGATGCATTTTTGCAACGGTTTATCAATTCTCCACACAGACGTTGACAACAAATACATTTATGATTTCAATGACAGGCTTTTGCGTGATAGTTTTGACGTCGATAATATCCGGCTTCATTGTTGTTTCCATCGTTTTAAGAAAACGGCCGACAAATAATTTACGAACTCTATAATACAATCTGTCAAAAATGAATACGATTCTTTTGCAATGTAAAAATGTGACCAAAACATTCTTGCGAAATGGAAATAATCTTGAAGTATTGCGTGACGTAAATTTGCAGATAAAATCAGGTAATACGGTTTTGATTTTCGGTCGAAGCGGTCAAGGGAAGTCCGTCTTATTATCATTACTCTGCGGGTTGGATAATCCCACTATCGGCGATATTATTTTTAATGGTTCATCTTTGAGTTCGTATTCTTCAAAGGAAATATCCAAACTCAGACGCACAAGCATTGGAATCATTTTTCAGAATTTGAATTTAATATCGTCCTGGACGGCGCTTGAAAATGTGGAAGCGGCGCTCGAAGGTATTGTCGATTCATCAATAGAGCGGCATCGGGATGCGCGTGAAATGTTGGAGCAGGTGGGATTGAAAGACCGATTCAATCATTTTCCGACAGAAATGAGTATGGGAGAACAACAACGGGTTGCCATCGCGCGTACATTGGTTAGAAAACCGGCATTAATTCTCGCAGATGAACCCACAGGTGATTTGGACCAAGAATCTGCTGATGATATTGCTCATCTTCTGCACTCGTTTGTAGAAGAAAATAATACTGCATTAATCGTTGCTACGCATGGACATTACCCTGAGCATAATTTTGGCCAAACCTTACTACTGCAATACGGGTCAATAAATGAAATGCCGGTGAAATAAAACTATTTGAGAAAGAAGAAGGCAAGGACTTTCTTTAGCAATCTTCTTGCCTACTTCTTTTTTTTAAACATGATGAATTTTCCTTACAACAAAACAGTTTGTATTTTATTTACCGTTGTATTACGTTATGTGAATCATCAATAATGATAATGAATGAACTCAAATAAAAACGAATTATGTTATGAAAATTTATATTTACTGGCTCATACCAGTGTGGTTAATCTTTCTAAGCAGTTGTAAGAAAGATAACGCCGTCACCAATCCACCGGCAAATATAAATGTTCCGGTCTTGACAACAGATACCGTTAGTTCAATAACTAACAATAAAGCTGTATGTGGAGGCACTATTACAAGCGATGGCGGTGCTCTTGTAATCACTCGCGGTGTGTGCTGGGGTACGAGCGAAAATCCAACTATAGATAGCAGTAAAACTATCGATAGCAGCGGAACAGGAAATTTTATAAGTAACATTACTGGTTTAACAGCCAGTACAATTTATTTTGTGCGTGCTTATGCAACGAATAGTAAAGGCACTGCATACGGTAACGAAATAAGTTTTACAACTGTGACCAATCTAATTCAAAAAGCAAATATGCCGACAGCAAGATCAATGGCTCATGCAATATATTTTGAGAATAAAATTTACGTCGTTGGAGGTGATAATTCCGGTGCAGTATAAGTTTATTCTCCATTGACAAACTCATGGGAAGTGAAAGCAAGTTATCCGGGTAAAGAATTTAACTGGAGCGGCCTGGGTTTGATAAATGATACGATATATGCAGTTATTGGAATCGGTGCCCGCGATAATACAAAGTATCATGTGTTGGCAGGATATAGCATTAGAACCGACAATTGGATTAGAATTGACAGCACTCGGACACCTGTCAATGATCCTGCAGTCGCAGTTATAAATAGAAGCATTTATGTTATGGGTGGTTTTATGAAGAGTGGAAATAATTATTGGAATGTCGATTCAGTAAAAGAATTTAATATTGATAAAAAGCAATGGACACTCAAAGCACAAATGCCGAATAAGAGACATGCAGCTTATGCTTTAATAATAAATTCGAAAATTTATGTATTCGGTGGTGTTGATGAAAGTTTTGGTTATCCGCCTTCTATAACAGTTCAGGTTTTTGACCCGTTTAATAATTCCTGGACAACAAATGCAAATGCAATTTCACCTTTGGCTTATTTCAGAGGTTCCCGAATAAGCGATAGAATCTATTTTTTCTTTGAGAACAAAGTATCGGTTTATGATATTGATTCCAACAAATGGAGTATGAATTCTCCTATACATTTTGAAGGTTCATATTTTGCACATTCTGCATTTAAGAATACAGTTGTTCTTTTTGGAGGGGCAGATTCAACACTGAATTTGAACAAAGTTTATGAATACCTTCCCGATGATATAATTATCGACATAGCTAAAAAAAGTGTGACTCTAAAAAATTAAACGAGAATTAATAAATGGATTAAAAAAAATGAAGAATACTTTAGAAAGTAAAAATTATGTTTATCTGTTCGTAATAGTGTTGTTAATATTTCCAACCAGTTGTAAGAAAGATAATGCCGTCACCAATCCACCGGCAAATATAAATGTGCCGGTCGTGTCAACAGATACTGTTAGTTCAATAACCAACAATACAGCCGTATGTGGAGGCACTATTACAAGCGATGGCGGGGCTGCCGTAACCGCTCGCGGTGTATGCTGGGGGACAAGCGAAGATCCAACCGTCGATAGCAGTAAAACCACTGATGGTACCGGCACTGGAAGTTTTGCAAGCAACATCAGCGGTTTGACTGCCGGTACAAAATATTATGTAAAAGCATATGCCACCAATAATGCAGGCACAGGCTATGGTAATGCTGTTTCATTTACAACAAAACAGGAAAGCAATGACACAACAGCAACATGGTTGGAAGCGACATCTGTTGCTGAGTTCTCACCTCGGAATGCTCATCAGGTGGTTGAGTATGGCGGCACACTTTGGCTAATAGGCAGACCCGACCAACAGCATTTCGATGTTTGGAATTCAACTAATGCGATTCATTGGACAAAGATTACGGACAATCTAAATATTGCCGCCCCATTCGAATATTACGCATTAGTTTTTAATGATAAAATTTGGTTGTTTCCTGATAGCAACGAGGTTTGGAATTCTTCTGACGGAAAAAGCTGGTCAAAGGTCGCCGTGAGTAATTATCCGTTGTACGATGAAAAGGTTCCCATCGTTTTTAAAAATAAAATATGGCTGACCGGCGGCTGGTCGTATACGGAAAATATAAACAATCTTAAAGTTTGGAATTCCGATGATGGAACTAATTGGAATCAAGTTAATATTTCAACAACAATTCCAAATCGTTGTTATCATTCACTCGTCGTATTCAATGAAAAATTATGGCTTATTGCCGGATATAACGGCTCTCATTTGAATGACGTCTGGTGTACTGAAGATGGAATAAATTGGCAATTGGTAACATCACATGCTGGTTTTCCTGCAAGGCATTGTTCGCAAGTAAAAGTCTTCAAGGATAAGATGTGGTTAATAGGAGGAATGAGTGTTGGTGATTATTTTGTGAACGATGTCTGGTATTCTGAAAACGGAAATGAGTGGACAAAATCGAAAACCATCTCTGGTTTTGCACCAAGAATGGAGCACCAGGTTGTGGCTTTCAATGATACATTGTGGGTAATTGGCGGCTTGACAGGGGATGTGATTAATAATAATATGAGACCCATGAATGATATATGGTATACAGTTAACCCGTGAAATGGATTACAGGAGGGAAAATATTTACTTAGTTCGCACTGAAAAAGTATTAGCAAGGTTATCGAGCGTAGTCGAGATGACCATAATAGGCAAATTTCGCAAAATAATGTTTCCCGTTTGGCCGAGTCTTCGGCGTGAGCCTCAGTCGAACGCTCACGGCGAGGCCTAGGCTACGCTCGGGAAACGAGCTTAGAGTTTTTCAGTGCGAACTACTTAGCAATTTCAGAATTGCTTTGACCCTTATCGAACAAAACCTCAATTCAAGCTAGCACAATCTAATATGGACACCAAAAGGATTAACAGTTGGAATTTATTACTGCCGACAAAAATCTTTTTGAAGAAAGAATGATGATATGAAATATAGCTTTATAATTTTGGTACATGATTTATTCATGGAATGAACTGAACGGTAGTGTAAACTAATTGCAATAGTAGCAGGAATGTTTGGAATTCCATTCGCTGTGTTAAGGATAAATTCATCACTCCATGTCAATTATTTTTCTTATAATCTTGAGAACATCATTTGCCGAATAAGGTTTTTGTATGAAATACTTTGCGCCTGCTTTATATAATTCAGATTTCAGGTTCGGTTCTATAAATCCGCTTGCGAAGATTACTTTTGCCTTCGGATTAATGGCTTTGATCCTCGCAAGAACTTCGCTGCCGCTGTATTTCGGCAAACCGATATCGCAAATTACTATGTTGATTTCTTCTTGCAGAGATGCATAGACAGCAAGCCCTTCTTCGCCATCTTGGGCTGTAAGAATATTGTATCCCTTCGCGGCAAGAACATCTTTCAAAAATTCACAAAGCATTTCTTCGTCCTCAATCAGCAGAATTGTTTCGTTTCCTCCGGGAGCGTCTTGTTCCGATTTGTTCTCTTCATCTTGTTGGGCGATTTTGCCGGATTGAACGGGAAGGTAAATGTCGAATGTGGTTCCTTTTCCCGGTTCGCTCTCAACATCAATAAAACCGTTGTGAGTTTCGATGATTCCGTAGACGAGGGCAAGACCTAATCCGGTTCCTTTCCCCGGTCCTTTTGTTGTGAAAAATGGTTCGAATATTTTTTGTGAAGTTTTTTCGTTCATTCCAATTCCAGTATCCGCAACTCGAAGTAGAACGTATTCACTCGATGTCGCTTGAGGATGTTTTATGGCGACATTATCCAGATTCACCTTTGTTGTAGTAATAGCGAGAGTTCCACCCATCGGCATTGCATCTCTGGCATTGACACACAGGTTCAGCAACACCTGATGCAATTGAGTCGTATCCGCAATGACCGGCGGGATATTATTTTCGAGTTCTGTGACAACGACAATTGTTTTTTGAAAAGTTTCGTGCAATAGTTTGATCAGCTCAATAATAATTTCGTTCACGATTGTTGGTTCAAAGACAACATCGGTTTTTCGGGCGAAGGTCAGCAATTGCTTGCTGAGCGCGGCACCGCGTTCGGCTGCTTTCATTATCGCGTTGATGCTACGGGAGAATTTCGAGGAGTTATACTCTGAGCGGGAGAGAAGCGACGAATGCCCCATGATAATGCCGAGAATATTGTTGAAATCATGAGCAACACCGCCGGCAAGGGTTCCCATGCTTTCCATTCGCTGCATCTGTAAAAATTCTTTTTCGAGCTTCTTCTTTTCTGTAATATCGCGCATGGTAGATTGCGTCCCCATGACGCTGCCATTATCTCCAATGACTGGAACCACACCAACTTCCAGCCAGCGTCTTTGACCGTCTCGTCGGATTCCCTCAAACTCAAAATGTGTGGGGAGTTGTTTTTCGTATCGACCCTGTAGTTCCGCACGATATTCCGGGGCTGCGCAATCTTCTATTTTAAGAGACGGAAGTTCTTCCCTCACGAATCCAAATAAAGAAAGGAATTGATTGTTGGCAAATAAAATGTTGCCGGCAGCGTCGTCGACTATTAATGCATCGTTGATATGTTCGACAACTCTTCGGAATTGTTTTTCTTTTTCACGAAGAGCTTCTTCGGCTCGCTTGCGATCGGTGATGTCTCTTCCTTCACCCAAGATGGACAATGGGGTTCCGTTCTCATCACGGATAAGGTTAAAACTGTTTTCCGACCAATATGTTGCACCGTCTTTGCGATAGAATTCAAGCTCCAGAGTACGCGAAAAATTATAAGTTGGGTCTGCCAATGCTCTGGGTATCTCCTCCAAAATGGCATTCATGGCTGCCTGGTATGAAACAGGTGCGAGTTGCCGATCAAGAGGTAATTGTTGAATTTCTTCCAATGTATATCCACGCAATTTTTCAACGGATGGGCTAATGTAGATTGTTTTTAAATTCATATCCATGAGCCATACCGTATCTTTCATGTGATCGGCCAGCAAACGATACTGTGATTCGCTTTGCTTGAGCAGTTCTTCTGCCCGCTTTCGTTCGGTGATATCACGGCTGATCGAGAGAATGGCTTTTACACCATTGTATTCAATCACAGAAGCATTTATAAGAAAATGAATTTCGGCGCCATCTTTCCGCCTGTGAATTGACTCGAATCCTTTAAGATTGTTGTATGCCAAAACTTGATCAATAGCAAGGGTACCCCGGTCTGCATCTTTTGAAACATCCTTCAGGCTCATACCAATAAACTCTTCTCGGGTATAGCCATGAATTTCGCAGGCTTTCGAGTTTGCCTCCAGAATGATTTCCTTTGAAGGTTCAAATATAAGAATTGCTTCATTCGCTTGTTCAAAAAGATTTCTATATTGATTTTCAGATAAACGAAGCGCTTCTTCAGTCTGCTTTAAATCGGTGATGTCCGTGCTTAAACCTACAAGGCCGATGATTTCTCCATTTTCGTCTTGCAACGGCACTTTGGAAGTCAATTGCCAGTGCTTTTTACCGTCCAGGCCAAGTCCGGATCTCTCCTCACCTATTATAGCGTGGCCCTCTTTGATGATTTTTTCTTCTTCGGCAAGGTAGCTTTCTGCCTCGTTTTTCGGATAGACATCAAAGTCGGTTGTCCCGATCAAGTCTGCATCTGAAAGAGATGGGTTTCCGGTTGAAAGGTTCACTCCGTGGACATAAGCCGGATTAACAATGGTTCTGCAATAGTTTTTATCTTTCGCCCACACTGCAACAGGCAGATGATTAATAAGAGTTCTAAGAAGAAGGCGCTCGTGCTGTTGAGTTTCTTCCGCGGCTTTCCGTTCAGCGATGTTAGTGATCATTGCAAACGAACCGCGAAATTTATGTTCACTATCGAATAAGGGTGTTTCCGAAACGATAGTCCAAACAATTTTCTCGTCTTTGCTGCGCCATCGGCGCTCATATTGTTCTGTCACACCATTTCGACGATTTTCCATCTTTTTGTCATAATCAAGAAAATCTTCTTTGATGACAAATGATTTCAACTCCCACCCAATCATCTCTTCCGGTTGGTAGCCGAGCATCTCAGCCATTCGTGTATTTACAAAATTTGTCAGTTTGTTTTCATCCACCACCCAGATACCTTCGTTTGCTGTATCTACAATACGACGATACTTTTCCTCGCTTTCGCTTAACTCGGCATTTTGTAAGCAGGCTTTGCATGCATCTGCAAGTTTGTTCGATAAAAGTTTTAGAGATTTAAGAATGACAGAATCCAGTTCATCACCGTATTTTGTAAGAATCAGCAAACCAATATCCGGCAGTTCCAGGATATAAAAATAGTTTCCCGGTTCTTCCTGGCCACTGAGAGGTAAGTGCTTTAAAAAAACGTCCACTCGATTTGCAGGGATTGTTTTCGGCAAACGCCGTATTGCAGACTGGTAGGCTTTGTTATTAGAAATACGCCGGGGAATATTAAAGATCTCCTCGAAATGAATTTCTTGCGAATCATTTAATTCCAGACTTGAGATAGGGCCCGGCCTGAAAAAAAGAACCCCGCCGGCAGAACAATTCAATTTTTTAAGAAGAACTGCCAGACTGTTTTTAAGCATCGGGTGTAAATCCAAACTTGAACCAATCGACATTGCAATTTCATACAATACTTGAAGTTGCTCGATTGCGTTGCTCATTGTGCCTCCATACAACCAACAACAGCAGTCTTGTTGTAAAACTCCAAATAATCTTTTCCGCTGTTGGCAATCTCACCAAGAGTCAGTGCTCCGATGAGAGGAATGTCTTCTTGATATACTGCCTGGATTTCCTTCTCAAATTCTTTATCTAAAAAGAGTACACGGGAGATACAATCAATAAAGAAAATTACTTTCTGTGTAGCGGAACCATGATAAGCTTGCAGACTGAGTGTTAGAGCTTTTCTGGCAGCATTCACAAGTGACGATACATCGCCGGTCAGGATATCCACATAGCTATCTGTGGGCACTTCCCCCACACATACAAGAGAACCATTTTCTTTAACCATGATTGGGTCCCGGACGATCATTTCGCCGCCAAGCCGTTTGATGCCAAATGGATAACATTTTGCCAATTCGAAAAAATTCGTATCGGTAAATTTACGACGCGCTACTTTTTCTATTACTCGCCGATAAATCGAAAAGGCAGGCTGCCAATCAAGCGTTAGAATAACATTCCGGTCGACTTCGGTTACTTTGAAAGGGCCGCACACACTATACCAACCGTGGCTAACACCAATGCCGCTTGCTTTATCTACCATCGCCAGAATAGCGCTATCCTGGACGAGGCCATCATTAGTGAACAGACAGGGTTTTTGTTTAAAACTCAGGGAACCAGTACCTCCACCAATGTAGTTCACTTCCAGACCAAAAAAATTGAACAAGCTGTCAATCAACGCACTAATCCTCTGTGAAAAACCATCCACCAGTACGAACATTGTTTGGTTCTTACTGCTCTCCGGAAATTTTCGACTGATGATTTTATCATAATCTATCGATGGATCACTTAAATGAGATACGATTTGTACATTTGGATGAGTGGATAAACCTGCTACGATGGTTCCTCTTGTCAACTTTTTTCGGCCATGGATGAGTTCGGGAAAAACTCCACCGAATATGGGTACTGGAATATCTTTTAAAATAGTATCGACAGTTTCCGGTATGAAGTCATTGGCGTCACACGCAAGAATCAAGATTCCTGCCACATCCTTTTGAGATATTGTTTGTTTTAGGATACTTTGAAAACCTTCAACTGTCCCGGCGGGATCGACCTGGATGGTTAACATATTTGTTCTTTCATTTTCTTTTCAAATCTGACCAATATCCTGAAAATTGGCTATTCGACATATTAGTATCTTCGGTAAAACAGTCTTGACAGATAAGAGAAAATTCCTCTCGCCGGATGTTATTGTAAAAGATGTATTTACAATCGTTGACAAGAGGAATATTTAAAACCATCCATCTTGATATTTGAAAAGAAATAAAAGTGTATTGAATAAAACAAAATCCTATCGACATATTACTAAACTGATACGAAGATATCAAGCCTTGTTTGCCATAATTTTTCGGCAAACACATTTTTGATCTATCATTATTCCAGATATGTCAACGCTACATTATACCGGTAAAGAACTTATTCCGGTGAGCGACATGATATAATTCCACATTAAAAGCTTTGTATCGATTATTTCAAAACCGGATAATGTACCTTCGGTTGTTTCACCGTTACCCACGGCAATTTGTCGAGCGTCAATACTTCATCGCATTCATATAATGTTTTCATAGATTGATAAGCCTGATATCCGCCGCCTTCTCCCCATGCCATGAACCATGTCCAGCGTGGTTGCGATCGAAGAATTTCCGGTGTAGGAACCATTCCTACTTCACCCATAGCAATAGGTTTGTTGCCGGCAATGGAAAGAAGTTTATCATAATCGTTTTGAGAAAAACCGTTTTTATAAATGTCGGCCGCGAGAATATCTACAACATCCTGCCCCGGAAAATATTTTTCGTACGGATCAACATTTTCTCTCAGCTCATTCGCGTCGAACACCCAGATTAAATTATTCAATCCGTGAAAATTCACCAGACGATCGAAGAGCATCTTCCATAATTTTTTATATCCATCGTCGCCGTCTTTTTTACCCCACCAGAACCAATCGCCGTTCATCTCGTGATACGGGCGCCATAACACAGGAACTCCCGCGTACTTTAATTGTTTCAGGAACCATGCTATCACATCCACCTGCGATTTCCATCGCTCATTTATAATTGTTCCGGGTGTAATCAACTCCTGCCACTGTTTATCCGTAAGTTTTCCCTCCACCGATTGCAGAAAATCGACAGGCTCATCTTCGATTGGACGAACTGCATGCCACATGATTGTGATAATGAATCCCTCTGAATATCGCCGGATCGCTTCGTCGACAATCTGTTGGCGGTAATTGATGCCGTCCCATGTTCCCGGTTCGCTGAATCCGAAATCCTGTCCGAACACTGCCGGATACTTCTTTGTCATTTTTTGAATTCCGGCCAGACGAACGGAGCCATACAAAGGATTACAATGCTGGCCGGCAAGTGTGTGCTTGCCGGAAATGCTATAGATATAATTTAGAAGCGCCACTGCTTCCGGTGATGGATTCGGTGTGACCGGTTTGATAGAATCACCGGCCTCACCGAATGAAAAAGCTATAAGAGAAAATACGGATAAAAGGAGAATCGAAATTTTTTTTATATTCATTGCACAATCTCTCAATCCATGATGAACGATTTGTTTTATCTTCAGCATATTAGCGTCGACTGTGAAATCTGGCATCGTTATTTCATCAAAATCATCTTCATTGATTGGGTGGAGAGCTTGCCCGATTGATCGCGTGAATTCAGGCGGACGAAATAAATTCCGCTTCCGTATTTCGATGCGTTCCAGGTAATTTGATGAAATCCTTTATCTTCCACACCATTGACGAGAGTTGCCACTTCTTGTCCGAGCACATCGAATACTTTTAACGAAACATTAAAACGAGATCCATTTCCACCCAATTGATATCTCACGATAGTGGCCGGATTGAATGGATTCGGATAGTTCTGGTACAATTGAAATCTATCTACGACATTATTGTTCGCAAGAACTCCAGTCGTTTTGGCGCCTGCCTGATCTTGCGGTGCCGCTCCTTCGTCGTCGTACAACCAGCTCGAACCATATGCATAATATGAGTTTCCTTTGCTGTCGACGAGTTTCGAATCGAACGACAAACAAGCGTTTGTATTGTTTGAATGAACTTCAACTGCTATGACGTTCGTGCCGTTTTCCCATAGATTCAAATTTTTATTCGCGGATGTCATGCTTAGAGAATCATTAAGGTTCGACGCACTGTTGGCAAACATATCGAATGTTATTTCGCCGCGAGTAGCAAGATTTTTGCGTTTAAGTTCCTTGCCATTGATATATACAACGTATCCGTCGTTGCATTTTATATTCAAACTAAGCCCATTCGTACTGTCAACGTTATCGACAACAACTTTTTTTCTGAAGTACGAAGTCTGGACGTGTGCTAATAAAGTATTATTTCCTGCTGAGGAATCGGCTCCCAACGGCGCTGCGCCGGTTTTCCATTTAGAGTCGTCGAATGTCGGAGATTTCCATGTCAACACACTCTTGGATGTATCGACATTGAATTGGATAACGACTGATGAATGTGATGTGTTTCCGGCAAGATCCATGGCGCGGATGTAATAAATATAGTTTTGGCCGGGGAGACAATTGAGAGTCACCGAGTGATTTCGCTTTCCGGTTGTAGTAAACTGATTTTCCATATTCGCATAAGTTGTATCGTGCGCGCTGTAGCGCACTGTTGCATATTCGTCTGTTTCTAAATTGAGCGCGTATGATGCAGAACAAACTGTAAATGGCGAGACCGGCAGATGAACAAATGCTGGTGGAATCGTGTCTATGTACTGTTGCCACGGATTAAATTTGTCGATGAAAGTTACGAGCGTGTCGGCAATTTTATGATGAGTTGCGACCGTGGGATGGCCTATGTTTACATAACCACCAGGATAATATGGAAACATCCCATAAAACACATCGGTGTTGCCCATGCTTTTTTCCTGATCTACTACTTCAGAAATAGTTGATTGCAGCCAATCTGGATGAGGTGCGACCGCGAGGATTTTCACACCCGGATAGACCAAGCGGATCCATGAAATGTAATCGTGGTAACGGGATTCGAATAAATCTTTTTCATCCTCTGGAAGTGTGCCGATTGTGTATCCATTCCAACCATTGTAATCATTTAATCCAAGACAAATAACGACCAGATTTGGAATCCATTGTTCAAAATCCCACTTGGGAAGATTTGTGTATCCGAGTGCACGGTCAAAACGATCGGGCAAATTGTTTGCATAATTACCTTGCCAATCCAACACAAGTCCGTAACCCGAGATACTTGTCATATGATATTGCGCGCCGTAATGTCGCGCGATGATTGGCCCGAATCCTTCATCAATGTTTGTATACGATTCGTCTGGCGGTTGCGTATCGTTGCTTGTCCACTCATTGCCGGCTGCGCATGTAAATGAATCGCCGATAAATTCAATTTTTCTTTGCGGAGCCGCTGTGGGTGGCAGCAAACTCTTTCCATCGTCGAGTACGAATCCATAGAATGTGAAACTTGTCCAATTCGTTTCATCTCTTTTTGCAAATCGAATTGTGTGGTGCCCGTCAGGAAGTCCGGTTCGTAGAGTATAAGAGTTCGCTCCCGACACAGTTCCGTGAAATATAAAATTAATTGAGTCGTCGATCGTTACATTATAGTAGCACCAGTTATCATTAATTCTGACTCCAATGCTTGTTCCTTCGAACACAGTACAAACGTAGACGCCTGGCCATGAATGAGCCGGCGCCAGCGGATTTGTAAAATCCCACCGGCCGAAGTACTGTATGTTTGGATCGTTCGCGGGAATCGTAGTCGTCGCGTATGTTAAGTTGAATGTGAGTATAAAAAGAAAAATTGTTGCTAAAAATAGATATATGATTTTCATTTGAGTCGCCCTTTCATAAATGATGTTATGTGCCAATCATGTATAAACTTCGAAGCAATCTTTTTCTTTGATGCATAAATTAAGCAAAACAAATTTTAATTGCGAGAGGGCAATTAAAAGAATGAACATCGAAGATGTTGGAATTTGTTTATCTATATAAAGAAGGCAGTAAAAAAGAGAGTATTAATTTATGGTAGTGTTTGATTAATTGGTGTCTTGACTTTTACCCATACTGAATTATCCCGATATGAAAAAAATGTATAAATCCATATTATTGTTCAGGAAAAGATGACTTTTTGTTTATTATTTCGTATCTTCACTTGGGTGATTTTCAATGCGACTGATAATTGAAATAATGGACACGAATAGTCACGAGTAGTTATTATGATAAGGAATGTATGCGACGACGAAAATTATTTTTTCTCTTTTCTCTTATAATAATAATCCCGGTTTTTCATTCCAGTTTCGCGCAGACATCAGGCGATGCCCTGAGCTTGTCGAAGGGCGATGCCCCGAGCCTGTCGAGGGGCGATATCCGGTTAAATCAAATTGGATTTTATCCTTCCATGTCGAAAATTGCCGTGGTGTGTACCGAAAGTGTAAAAGATTTTTATGTTATCTCTACCACCTCCGCCGACACAGTTTTCAAAGGAATATTAACCGAACCGCGTGTGTGGTCGTACTCAGAAGAATCTGTAAGCCTTGCCGATTTTTCCAGTTTCAAACGGGAGGGTAAATATATAATTTCGGTTCCTGGAATCGGTACATCATATCCATTCGAAATCAAACCGCGTGTTCATGAATCGTTAGCGAGAGGAGTTTTAAAAGCTTTCTATTATCAGCGTGCATCAATGCCATTGTTGCCGAGGTACGCAGGCAAGTGGCCGCGTGCCGCCGGACACCCGGACACGAGCGTGCTCATCCATTCTTCCGCAGCAAGTTTACAACGACCGGAGAACAGCACAATTTCTTCGCCGGGTGGATGGTATGATGCTGCCGATTACAACAAATATATTGTGAACTCAGGTATCTCGACATATTCCTTATTTGCAGCGTACGAATATTTCCCGGAATTCTGCAATCAATTTCAAACCAATATTCCCTCCGCCGGAGGCAATGGAGTGCCGGACATAATAAACGAAGCGCTTTGGAATTTCAGATGGATGCTGACCATGCAGGATCCGAATGATGGCGGCGTTTACTCAAAACTGACGAATGAAAATTTTGATCGTTTCATTATGCCCGATGAAGCAACTTCTCCGCGATATGTTGTATTGAAAACAACTACTGCAGCTTTGGATTTTGCAGCTGTGGCTGCACAAGCTTCGAGAATTACAACAAAGTTTACCGCTGAACTTCCAGGATTTTCAGATTCATGCCTTCATGCCGCGTTGAAAGCATGGCGATGGGCGCGACAACATCCGGCAATCTATTTCGATCAAGACAAGATGAATGCAAAATTTTCTCCTTCGATCAGAACCGGCAACTATCGCGACAATGATGCATCGGATGAATTTGCATGGGCGGCGTCGGAATTATTTGTCACGACAGCACAAGATAGTTTTATGACAATTGCAAAACCGCTTTTATCATCAGACGCCACTATACCAACTTGGCGCTTTGTTCGCACGCTTGGGTTGTACACTCTCGCACGTTATCGAGAATCTATTGCGTGCTCAGTTGATACAAGTGCGGTTATTTCCAAGCTCGTCACGTTAGCAAATACACTTTGTAAATCGATGAGTTCATCTGCGTATAAAGTTGCTATGGGGGTCGATAAGCAAGATTTTATATGGGGAAGCAATGCAATTGCCGCAAACCAGGGAATGGAATTGCTTATTGTATATCGACTAACGCATGACAGCACATATTTGAATGCGGCGCTCTCGAATCTCGATTACTTGCTTGGGCGTAATAGCACAACGTATTGTTTCGTTACCGGTTTCGGATCGCATCCTCCGATGAAACTTCATCACAGGATATTGGCAGCCGATGGAATTGAAGATCCGGTGCCCGGTTTGCTGGTGGGAGGGCCTAATCCCAAACAAGAGGATCATTTGACTTTCTATCAGTCATCGTTGCCGGCGCTTTCGTATCTTGACGATCAACGCTCGTTTGCTTCAAACGAGATCTGTATAAATTGGAATGCTCCATTAGTATTTCTTAGTATTGGATTGGAATCGCTTTTATCGCCGGACGGATTATCGGCTTCGAAGTTAAAATAAACAACGTAGAAAGTTTTTTTCTGCCAAGTGAATTTTCGGCAGAAGGAAACGTTCAACATGAAACTTTATAAATCGATTCTTATGCGCACGTCATCTAATTGGCAAAAACATACTTGGACTTTTTTCTTCGTTCTGATCTGTGCATTCAGTTTTGCTTCCGAACTTTTTGCTTTAGACCCTCATAAATCAATAAATCAATACGGACATAATATTTGGACCCGGAGCAACGGCCTTCCAGCGAATGCAGTCAATGTTGCTCTTCGATCCAACGACGGATTCTTGTGGTTCGGCACGTCGGCAGGATTATTCCGTTTCGACGGTGTGAACTTTGATGAAGTAATAACCAATCGTGAAGAAGGAGAAACGCATGAAACAATTTCAACTTTGTGCGAAACAAAAGATAGCAGCCTTTGGATCGGCACGCTCTACAACGGTTTGAGGCGGTTGAAAAATGGCAACATAACGAGTTACGGTCAGGAAGAAGGATTTAGTGTTGAAGGATTGGTAGTGACGCAAATATTGCAATTATTTGAAAGTCGTGACGGACATTTTTACGTCGCTACGTCGATGGGTGTATTTATGTACGATGGTGGAAAATTTATTCCTATTATTCTTCATCCGAATTACATCTCCCATCTTGCCGAAGATGCACAGGGCAGAATTTGGATTACCAGCCACACCGGTGTCCGCATCATCGAAAATGTCCGGTCGCCCCGAATCATTAGTTTGACGACAAAAGATGGATTGCCCCATGACGTGACTAAATTCATTTATATGGATCGGGAAGCGAACGTGTGGATAGGCACGAATGGCGGTATAGCCCGTTGGAAGAACGGCACTATTACCAGATACACTACCGCCGATGGCCTGGCGAGCAATCTCGTCAATGCTATCTTCGAAGATCGGGACGGCAATTTATGGGTTGGAACTCAAAAAGGACTTAACCGCTTCTATAAAGGCAAGTGGACAACATATAAAGATTCGGACGGACTTACGGATAATAATGTTCTGTCATTCACAGAGGATCGTGAAGGCGGTCTTTGGGTGTGTACAGCTTATGGGTTGAATCAATTCAAAGATGCCAATCTCACAACATACACAACTTACGACGGACTGGACAACGATTACGTTTCGAGTGTCATCGAGATGCCTGACGGAAGTTTGGACTTCTTAAGTAACCAGGGATCAAGCATCACACAAATCAAAAATGAAAAAATTAAAAAATATTTTTTTCCTGTCGGTCCATCATGTCTTTCGCGAGATGGAAGTTTATGGATCGGCGAAAATGGAATGCTGTTCCATCTGAAAAATGGTCAGGTTACACGATACGACACTACAACCGGGCTGCCGGGTAAGTGGATATTTGCAATAACCGAAGACGACGAAAGTCTGATTATATATGAAGATGGTATTAACATTTTTAGATTTGTTAACGGAAAGCTGAAGCCTTACCTTTTAAAAAACGGAGAGCCTTATTCTTCGAAAGAATTTGTTGTTTGTTTTTATCAGGAAAGTAAAAATTTATTATGGATTGGAACCACACATTGGCTGATGAAAATAGAGAATGGAGAAAGTACTACTTATACAACCGCCGACGGGTTAGCCGGGAAATGGGTGAATTCAATTTATGACGATCAACGAGGCAATCTGTGGATTACATCACCCCAATCGGGCCTTACTCGTTACAGGAATGGTAAGTTTACCAAGTACAACACGAAGATCGGTTTGTTTACCGACGAACTTTATTGTGTGTTAAGCGATGACATTGGAAATCTCTGGTTAAGCAGCCCGCAAGGCATCGGATGTCTCAGTATTCAAGAACTCGACGATTACGCTGAAAATAAAATTACTAAAATCCATTCGAAGGTCTATACGGTTACGGACGGCATGAAGACCGACGAATGTTTTGGCGGATGGCAGCCTGTAGGTTGGAAAACACATGACGGGCATATCTGGTTTGCAACGAAAAAGGGCGCAGTGATGATCGACCCGAAGTCGTTCAAAAAAAATGAACTCCCTCCGCCAGTGCTGATAGAAAAATTTTTAATAGATCAACACACGATTCCATTAAAACCGTTTGTCAATCTTCAACCGGGAAGCCATAGACTAGAGATTCATTATGCGGCGCTAAGTTACCTTCTTCCGGAAAAAGTTTTATTCAAGTACAAACTCGAAGGATTTGACCGGGAGTGGATTGATGCAAACACACGACGCGTTGCTTACTACACGAACTTACCGCCCGGTGATTACAGTTTCAGTGTTATTGCATGCAACAATGATGGTTTGTGGAATGAGACTGGAGCGAGCTTTGCGTTTACTTTGAATCCGCATTTTTATCAGACCAATTGGTTCTATGGTTTAATTATCGTGATTACAGGAGGTATGATTTTTGGATTCATGCGGGTTCGATTATGGCAACACGAGAAGAAGGAAGAAGCATTACAGAAACGAATCCAGGAAGAGTTGGCAAATATCAAGATGTTGAGCGGGTTGATTCCGATTTGTGCAAACTGCAAGAAAATTCGTAACGACAATGGTTACTGGGACCAATTAGAGAAATACATACAAAGTCATTCAGAAGCTAAATTTTCACATGGAATATGTCCGGATTGCGCGAAAATACTGTATCCACATATGAATAGTCCTGAACAAGATTCACAGGAAGAAGGATTCTAGCAGAAGATTTCCTTCAACGTTAAATATTATTCACAAAAAGAAATCTTCTGTCATGATATTGATTTTCATTAGAGAGATTATTAAGATCAAAAAAGATGCTACCCATTCCGCGAATATATATATACCGCTTCCTCTCAATTCTGCTCTATGCATTGGCAAACACAGCTTTGCTGCTTGCATTAGATCCTCATAAAACTATAAATCAATATACACACGCCGTTTGGTTGCGGCAAAATGGTTTACCTGCGAATGCGGTAAACGTTGCAATGCAAACTCGTGACGGCTTCTTGTGGCTTGGCACATCGGCTGGTCTTTTTCGTTTCGATGGTGTACACTTTGTTGAAGTAAGCACCTATCCGCACGATAGCTTGGTGAATGAAAAAATTACAGCATTATGCGAGACGAAAGACGGGAGTCTTTGGATTGGTACTACTTATGATGGATTATGCCGTTTGAAGGATGGGAAAATTATCCGATACGGCGTTAACGACGGTCTTGCTGAAATCGAAATAAAGCGATTGTATGAAAGTCATGCAGGACGTTTTTGGGTTGGAACGGCTTTCGGACTTTTTGTACTCGATAAAGAAAAGTTTCATCAAGTACCCATCAACCCATCTTATATCACGAGTATTGCCGAGGATACACAAGGAAGGATTTGGGTTGGGACGCATAGTGGAGTGAGGGTCTTCAATGATACCGATCTATCAATGTCCTCTATTATAACCGCTGCTGATGGCTTGCCGAATAATATAACCTCATCCGTTTGTGTCGATCGACAGTCGTATGTTTGGATAGGTACAGAAGACGGTTTGGCTTGCTGGAAAAACGGATTGGTTCGCACCTACACAACTAAAAATGGATTGTCGAACTTTCATATCACTTCAATTTATGAAGATCGAGATGGTAGCCTCTGGATCGGAACCCGGAATGGCCTTAACCGTTTTCATGATGGTACCTGGATGAACTACAACGATGTTGATGGCCTTACCAATAATTATGTTTTATCCTTCGCAGAAGATCATGAAGGGAGTCTCTGGGTTTGCACCTTAGCCGGATTGAATCAATTTAAGGATGTGAACGTAACTTCATTCACAACCAAAGAAGGTCTTGCTAACGACTATGTTTCAAGTGTTGTTGAAACTCCGGATGGAAGCATGTACTTCCTCAGTAATTCCGACATCAGCATCACTCGAATGAAAAATAATAAATTTACAAAAATCCGGAATCAAGTCGGAACAGCATTTGTCTCCCGTGACAGCGGTTTGTGGATCGGCCAATATGGGCTGCTCTTCAAATTGAAAAACAATCAAATTAAAAAATATGACAAAACAACCGGACTTCCTGCAAAATGGATTTCAGCAATCACCGAAGATGAGAAGAGTCTAATTCTTTATATCGATAGTCTAGGCGTCAGAAGATTCATCAATGGGAAAGTGAAACCTTATTTGATGGAAGATGGTAGACAATATCCCAATAATGAATTCGTTGTTTGTTTATATACACAAACAGATGGAACTCTCTGGTCCGGTACTACTCGTGGATTAACCAGAATAATAAACGGCCGCAGTACAAGCTTTACAACGAGCGACGGTCTGGCAGGCAATTGGACAAGTTCAATCAACGAAGATCGATATGGATGTTTGTGGTTCAGTTCACCTCAGGGAGGAATTTCACGATACAAGAATGGAAAATTTATTGCATATACTAATAAGGCAGGATTGTTTACAAACGAAATCTACTGTGTATTGGCCGACAACCTTGGAGGAATTTGGTTGAGCAGTCCCCGCGGCATTGGTTATTTGAAAAATCAAGAACTTGATGATTTCGCCGAAGGCCGAATTAATTCCATTAATCCAAAAGTCTTTTTAATGGTCGACGGGATGAAGACTGATGAATGTTTTGGCGAATGGCAGCCTGCAGGATGGAAAACGTATGACGGGCATATCTGGTTTGCTACTAAAAAAGGAGCCGTTATGATTGATCCCGGTGCGATATTGAAGAATGAACTTCCGCCGCCTGTTATGTTTGAAAATGTTTTTGCCGATCAGAAACAGTTAGCCGTCAATCAATCTGCAACTCTCGCTACTGGAACCGATAAACTCGAATTTAATTATGCGGCGTTAAGTTATCTCGTACCGGAGCGAGTGTTTTTCAAATACAAACTTGAAGGATATGATCATGAATGGGTTGATGCGAAAACACGCCGGGCAGCATATTATATGAATCTTCCGCCGGGTGAATACCAGTTTCGTGTAATAGCTTGTAACAACGACGGAATCTGGAATGAAAAGGGAGCAAATTTTTCCTTCACTTTGAAACCGCATTTCTATCAGACATATTGGTTTTATGTATTGACGGTGATTGCATTGTTCGGGTTGATTTTCGGTTTTGTGAAATTCCGTTTATGGCGGCATGTAAAGAAGGAGGAGGAATTACAGTCTCGTATTCAGGAAGCTCTCGCTAATATTAAAATGTTAAGCGGATTAATTCCAATCTGTGCGAGTTGCAAGAAGATTCGTGATGATAAAGGATACTGGGATCAATTGGAAGGATATATCCAGAGCCATTCGGAAGCGAAATTCTCGCATGGCATCTGTCCGGATTGTGCAAAAAAACTTTATCCGGATATGCATATGACTCATTTCGACTCGGAGGTGGATAATATGTAAGAAATTATGTTCTCTTCACGAAAGAATCTTTCCAGAAAAGCTTGCTTTTCTTCATGCCGATTATTAAGATACAAATAAATGGTATCTGTTCTGCGAATATATACACGATTCATCTTCTTGATTCTCATCTGCACGCCACCGCTCACTTCATTACTATTTGCTTTAGATCCTCACAAATCTATTGATCAATATACGCATTGTGTTTGGTTGCAGCAGAGTGATTTCCCGGCTAGCGCTGTTAATGTCGCGCTTCAATCGCGCGATGGCCACCTCTGGTTCGGGACATCTGCCGGATTATTCAATTTTGATGGCATGCGTTTTACGGAAGTAAGGACTGATACTCGCGATAGTTCGATAAACGAAAAAATTTCAACATTATGTGAAACGAAAGACGGAAGCCTTTGGATAGGCACGACATTCGGCGGATTACGCCGGTTGATAAATGGAAGAATCATATTATATGGCAGAGAAGATGGACTTCCGCAAATGGAAATTAAACGCTTATGTGAAAGTCGCACGGGGCGATTATGGGTCGGAACGGATTATGGTCTTTTTATCTACGAGTCGGGAAGATTTAAACAGGTACCTATCAATCCATCTTACATCACCGCAATTACTAAAGATAAACAAGGAAAAATTTTGGTTGGAACACATGACGGTGTTAGAATTTTCAAAGACGCCGATCTGTCGCTATGCTCAAGCATCACTGTTGCCGATGGTCTGCCCGACAAGATTACGACATGCATTTGTGTTGATCGAAAGTCTCGAATCTGGATTGGAACAGAAAGTGGTATGGCTCGTCGGGAAGATGGAAAATTACAAAACTACACGATGAAAAATGGTTTGTCAAATTTAAGTATCCGAGCTATTTATGAAGATAAGGATGGTAATATCTGGGTAGGCACTCGATATGGCCTTAACCGTTTTTACGAAGGTGTATGGACTACATTCATGGAATTGGATGGCCTTTCGAATAATTATGTTTCATTTTTTGAAGAGGATCGAGAAGGAGGACTGTGGGCGTGTACATCGGCAGGATTGGATCAATTCAAAGATGTAAACGTGACCGCATTTACGATGAAAGAAGGACTTGCGAATGACTACATCTCAACCATCGCACAGACGCCGGATGGAAGTATTTATTTTCTCAGTAACGCCGGCAAAAGTATAACACGATTGAAAAATGGTAGATTCACAAAGTATACAAGCCCGGTTGGTACCGCGTACGTCGCACATGATAGCAGCTTGTGGATTGGCCAGAACGGGCTCCTTCTCAACTTGAAGAATAATAAAATCAAAAAATATGATAAAACGACTGGCCTGCCGCAGAAATGGATTTCAGCAATCACACAGGATAATAAAAGCATTATAGTGTTCATCGACAGTATCGGGCTCAAGAGATTTATAAACGGAAACTTGAAGCCTTTTTTGCTGGAGGGCGGTAAACAGTACCCGGCAGAACGCTATATTACTTGTCTATATACACAGCCGGATGGAACACTTTGGGTCGGCACAACAGACGGCCTGGCAAAAATAGAAAATGGACATTACTCAACATTTACAACCGAGGATGGTTTGGCGGGAAATTGGACGAGTTCCATCCATCAAGATCGAAAAGGAGATTTGTGGATTAGTTCACCGCAAGGCGGACTCACACATTATAAAAATGGTAAATTTATAGCATTGACTACAAAGGCCGGATTATTTACCAATGAAATTTATTGTGTTCTTGAAGATGATATGGATGATATCTGGCTCAGCAGCCCGCGCGGCATCGGATGTTTACATCGGAAGGAACTTGACGATTACGAAGACGGACGAGTAAAATTAATTCACACTCAGGTTTTTCTCATAGCTGATGGTATGAAAACAGGAGAGTGCTTCGGCAATTGGCAGCCTTCAGGATACAAAACGTCTGACGGACATATTTGGTTTGGTACGAAAAAAGGGGCCGTCATGATCGATCCTGATTCTATCAAGAAAAATGAATTAAAGCCGCCGGTTGTAATTGAAAATATTTTCGTTGATCAGCAACCTGTTTCCGGAAGTCAATCTGCAAATTTTCCTGCCGGGACCGATAAAATTGAATTTCATTATGCTGCGTTAAGTTATCTCATCCCGAACCGGGTGTTGTTCAAATATAAACTTGAAGGATATGAACATGAATGGCAGGACGCCAAAACTCGGCGTGATGCTTATTATATGAATCTTTCACCGGGAGAGTACAGATTTAGGGTGATTGCATGTAACAACGACGGCCTTTGGAATGAAAAGGGAACAAGTTTTTCATTTATCATAGAACCATATTTTACTCAAACATATTGGTTCTATGCGATCGTGCTGATTTTGCTCGTTGGCCTCATTATAGGAATTGTTCGCTTGCGGATATGGCGACATATCAAAAGAGAAAAAGTATTGCAAGCTCGCATTCAAGAAGCTCTCCTCAACATTAAGGCGCTAAGCGGTTTGATTCCTATTTGTTCAAGCTGCAAAAAAATAAGAAACGACAAGGGATATTGGGACCATTTGGAAGTGTATATCCAAAGCCATTCAGAAGCTCAATTCTCGCATGGCATTTGTCCGGATTGCATCAAAAAATTATATTCACATATCGATCTTACAGAGGATACTTTACGCGACGACTCATCGGATTAATATAAACAGTAAATTGCTTTCTGCCAGGCAAATTCACTGTATTAGTCTTTTAAAAGTTGTATTTATGCAATGGACCGACGGCATGCCTCTTTACGAAGTAATGCTTTCGACAGGCGAAAGTAAAAATCTTTTGACTGTAATAATAAGCTCCAAATTCCAAATGACAAACTCCAAACAAAATCCAAGTTCAAAAATCTAAATCTCAAGGATTTGATGATACGTCATTTCTTTTAGTTTTAAATTTGTATTTTAGAGTTTGTTTGTCCGAAGGACTCCTTCGGAGGAACTTGAAGATTGGAACTTGTTCCAAAGGGATTCATTTTAGAGGAATTTAACTTGTTTTTGTTGTGGCTATGCAACGTTTGGGAAACTTAAACTAAATTTTGTAAATGAATGGATATTGAAACCGAAGTCTTACGTGAACACTCGAAGGCGCAAGCGTTGAAAATTGCCAAGTGGGTGGGAAATGACAAAAAACGATTCGGACAATTGATGAAATTATTTTTAAAGGGAGATTACCGTACAACACAGAGAGCAGTGTGGAGTATTAGTCACTGTGCAGATTGCCATCCCGAACTTGTATATCCATGGTTTAAACAGATGATTAAAAAAATGCAGGAATCAAATGTTCATAATGCAGTGAGTCGTAATGTTTTGCATATTCTTCAGTTTGTAGATATTCCTACTTCACTGCAAGGCGAAGTAGCGGCGATTTGTTTCGATTTTCTTTATTCGCCGGTTGCATCTATTGCAGTTAAGGTTTTTTCGATGTCTGTTTTAGAACGCATCGCAAAAAATGAGCCAGACTTAAAACGAGAATTGAAATTGGTGATTCAACAGATGCTCCCATATGGCGGTCCGGCAATACGATCACGGGGAAAGAAAATCTTGAAGCTGATAGAGGAAATATAAAGAACACGATTATTCGATCCGATAATAGATACAAGCATCATTTTTTTGTATTTTAAGGAATATTGTTGTTTGTAATACGTAATAGAGAAGATCGGATTTTGGTAACATGAATACCAATATGCAACATATTCGAGTTATCTTGTAGTTACTGATCATATTTGTCACAAACTCCTCGGTATTTGCTCTCAATCCGAAAAGATCCATTGGTCAGTACGGACATGTGGTTTGGAACCGAACCAACGGTCTCCCTTCGAGTGCGGTGAATATTGCCCTTCAAACAAAAGATGGCTATATGTGGTTTGGGACAACGTCGGGTTTGTACAGATTCGATGGAGTTTGTTTCAATCAAGTAAGCACAAATCCCGAAAATGTACTGACAAACGAATGCATCTTCGCGTTATGCGAAACTCATGATGGAAGTTTATGGATAGGGACAAGAAGTCATGGACTTCGGAGGTTTTTAAATGGGAAGATATTTGTATATGGTTTGAAAGAAGGATTCCATGACGTTCAGATATACTATATTATTGAGGGACGTTATGGGAGTCTTATGATCGCAACACCCATCGGTTTTTTTCAATATCTTGATGGTAAATTCAAGACGCTTCTCGCTAATCCAAATTATATCACAGGTGCTACGATGGATTCACTTGGTAGATTTTGGATTGGAACACAGCACGGAATTAGAATTATTGATGAATGTAATCCCGAAAAGATTCGTAGTATTACAGTTGCAGATGGATTGTTAGATTCATCAATTTCGTTTACCTATACAGACCGGGATGGGAATGTCTGGATTGGTTCAGACAGCGGAATAACAGAATGGAAGAAAGGCAAGTTCATTACTTATACCAAGAAAGATGGACTTCCGTATAATAGCGCTACTACAATTAATCAAGATCATGATGGAAATATCTGGATCGGAACTCGAAATGGTCTCATCCGTTTCGCCAATAATAAATGGTCAATATACACTATGTTGGATGGACTATCCGATAACGATGTGTGAACATTAGTAGAAGATCGGGAAGGGAGTCTGTGGGTAGGCACATCGAACGGTTTGAACCAATTCAAGGATGTGAATATTCCTGCATACACAACGTTTGACGGCCTCACTAACAATTCAATTGTAAATGTGGTTGAAACCCCCGATAAGAGCATCTACTTTTTTAGCGACAAAGGTGAGAGCATCTGCCGATTAACTAACGGAATCATCAAAAAAATTGCCAACTTGCAGGTTGGGCCATCATACGTTGCGCATGATGGTTCCCTATGGATGGGACAAAATGCATTATTAATTCAAATAAAAAATAGACAGATGAAACGATACGATGAGCAAACAGGTTTACCGTTGAAATGGATATCCGCAATTACTGAAGATGAAAAAAGTTTGATAATCTATATCGACCATATGGGTATATTCCGGTTTAAAGACGGGCATCTCTCACCATATCTTTTGCGCGGTGGTAAAAGATTTCCTGCTGACGAATACGTGTTTTGTTTTCATCGTCAAGGGAAGAACATATTATAGATCAGCACCGACGGCGGGCTCATGAAAATTGAAAATGGCAATTCGACAAACTATACGACGGCTGATGGTTTGGCAGGTAACTGGACGACATCATTCTACGAGGATCATAAAGGAAATTTATGGATTAGCTCGGTGCAAGGCGGTCTCACACGATTTAGGGATGGAAAATTTATTGCCTATGATATAAAGAGAGGATTATTTTCCGACGAGATCTATAGCGTTGTAGGTGACGATGACGATAATTTGTGGCTTTGTAGTTCACGAGGCATCGGACGACTCGATTCAAAAGAACTGGATGATTTCGCCGATGGTAAAATTGAGTCGATTCATTCGCAGATGTATGGCATCGCGGATGGAATGAAAACCGACGAGTGTTACGGCGGAGGTTGGAAAGGAACCGATGGACATATCTGGTTCGCGACACTGTGTGGCGCGGTAATGGTTGATCCGAAATCATTCCAGAAAAATATAATTCCGCCGCCAGTTTATATCGAAAAAACTAGTCGTTGATCAAAAAACGATGCCGATAAATCAATCGATCAGCCTCGATGCTGATGCGGACAAGATTGAATTTCATTATACTGCGTTAAGTTATATAGTACCGCAGCGCGTATTATTTAAATATAAACTGGAAGGCCACGATCGCGATTGGGTGGATGCGCAGACCCGAAGAGTTGCGTATTATACAAACCTTCCACCTGGCGATTATCGATTTTGTGTGATGGCATGCAACAATGATGGTCTCTGGAGCCAGACAGTAGCAAGCATCACGTTCAACCTTGCACCTCATTTTTATCAAACATACTGGTTCTATGGATTGATGGCAGTTGTGTTTTGCGGTATTGTGTACGGCCTAATCCGATTACGATTGTGGCAGCACTTGAAGAAAGAAAAAGAACTTCGATTAAAAATCGAGGAAGCGCTTGCACATATAAAAATATTGGGTGGATTGATTCCAATTTGTGCGAATTGCAAAAAAAACGAAATGATAAAGGATATTGGGATCAAATCGAACAATACGTACAAGTTCATTCAGAAGCAAAGTTTTCACATAGTATTTGTCCTGAATGTCTCGCCAAACTTTATCCGGAAATAGCTCTCTCTAGAGAGTTAGAAACTAAAAATTAAGAATCTAAAGATTAGACATGATGTAAACCGTAAGATATGTCGAATCATCGTCAAGATATGTGTTATTTTTCTTACTTAATATTTTAGGTAATTAGTTCTGCCTTATTATTCTAAGTGATTAATTCTGCCTTACTATTTTAAGTAATTATTGATTTCAGTCGATAATAAAGTTAACTTCAAGAAATAGAAATATGATTGGATTGGTGAATTTCGGAAGACAATATTCGGTAATGGATTACCATAGCAATGTGCCGACTTTTGTATAACTTTATGCGCAAGATGAAAATCCATATATTACTTACACTTGTTCTTGGAATTATTTTCGTCACTACATCGCGCGTGTTCGCTCTCGATCCTACCAAATCGATTAATCAATATGGACACAATATGTGGGTCCGCCAGAATGGATTACCAGCAGATGCCGTTAATGCCATCTCCCAAACTAAAGATGGATATCTTTGGTTTGGCACATCGGCGGGTTTATTCCGATTTGATGGGATGAACTTTCTGGAGATGAGCACAAATAGCAAAAATGAAAAAACTCACCAAACAGTCTCTACGCTATATGAATCGAATGACAGCAGTCTTTGGATCGGGACATTGTTCGATGGCCTTAAACGCCTCAAGCACTGGACAATCTCGATCTATGGAATTCAATCACAAGAAATAATCGAGGATCGTGAGGGTCATCTCATTGTCGGTACGTCTATGGGGGTTTACAAATATGTCGACGGCAAGTTCGAGCCGATCCTTACAAATCCAAATTATATCACTGGACTTGCCGAGGATTCGCTTGGCAGAATCTGGGTCGGCACACACGACGGTGTGAGAATAATAAAAATCGATGGCCCGGATAAAATTATTTCTCTGAAAACTAAAGATGGTTTGCCGGACAACGTAGCCACGGTTGTATATTCAGATCATCATTCAAATGTCTGGATCGGCACAGCTCATGGTCTGGTACGATGTAACAATGGAAAGTTAATTGCATTCGATGTCAAGGATGGTTTGTCGGACAACTATATCAATGCAATCTACGAAGACAAGGATGGCAATCTGTGGGTAGGCACACGAAAAGGGCTCAACCGCTTCTTCAATTCCCATTGGATGATTTATACAGATTCAGATGGACTTACAGATAACAATGTTCTCTCATTTGCCGAGGATAACGAAGGCAGCTTTTGGGTAGGCACATCCAACGGTTTGAATCAATTTAAAGATGTCAGTCTCACTACATACACAACTTACGATGGTCTCGATAATAACTTTGTTTCGAGTGTAGTTGAAGTGCCCGATGGAAGCCTGTATATTTTAAGCGTTCAAGGAAGAAGCATCACTAGGTTGAAGAATGGAGAAATAAACAGGAACAGTAACATTCCAGTCGGGCCAGCTTTTGCATCGCAAGATGGAAATCTATGGATGGGACAGAATGCGGTTCTTTATAGAATCAAAAACGGACAAATTAAAAGTTTTGGCGCAAAGGCGGGTTTCCCGAAGAAATGGATATTGGCTATCACTGAGGACAATAAAAGTCTCATCATATATAGCGATCATGCCGGAATTTTTAGATTTATAAATGAGCATTTGACACCATATCTATTGAAAGGTGGGAAACAATATCCCGCTCAGGAGTATGTCACTTTTTTCTATTCACAACATAATAATATCCTTTGGGTAGGAACACCCGTCTGGCTCATGAAAATAGAAAATGGAGACACTACGAAATATTCCTCTGCAAATGGTATGGCAGGTGATTGGGTTAGTTCTATTTATGAAGATCATCAAGGAACTTTGTGGATTAGTTCTCCCAAAGGCGGGCTCACTCGCTACAAAGACGGTAAATTTGTCGCTTATAACACTACGATCGGATTATTCAATGACGAAATCTACTGTGTGGTAGGCGATGAACAAGGATATTTTTGGTTGAGCAGTCCGAAAGGAATTGGGCGTGTCAATTGCAAAGAACTCGATGATTATGCTGAAGGTAGAATTACCTCAATTCATTCTGAAGTCTATGTAATAGCAGACGGGATGAAGACGGATGAATGCTTCGATTCATGGCAGCCTAACGGTTGCAAAACGCATGATGGACATATCTGGTTTGCAACGAAAAAAGGTGCAGTGATGATTGATCCGAATGCATTCCGAAAGAATGAGATTCCGCCGCCGGTTTTTGTTGAACAACTCGTTGTGGATCAACGAATGATACCGATAAACCAGTCGATCAACCTCGAACCTGACGCAGACAAATTTGAATTTCATTATACTGCACTGAGTTATCTTGTGCCGGAACGAGTATTATTCAAATATAAACTTGAAGGGTACGATCGTGAATGGGTAGATGCGAAAACACGCCGTGTTGCGTATTACACAAATCTTCCGCCAGGCAAATACCGATTCCGTGTGATGGCATGCAACAATGACGGACTCTGGAGCCAGACAACCGCGGACATCACATTCAACCTTGCACCTCATTATTATCAGACGTACTGGTTCTATGGATTGATGGCCCTCGTATTTTGCGTTATTGTCTACGGCCTGATCCGATTACGATTGTGGCAGCACGTGAAGAAAGAAAAAGAACTTCAGTCGCGAATCCATGAAGCGCTTGCAAATATAAAAATGTTGGGTGGATTGATTCCTATTTGTGCGAAGTGCAAGAAAATACGAGACGATAAAGGATATTGGGATCAAATCGAAAAATACGTTCAAAGTCATTCGGAAGCAAAGTTTTCACATAGTATCTGTCCGCAGTGCCTTGAGGAACTTTATCCGGGTATATCCGCTTCGAATAAAGATGAATCGAAAGGTGTGCGTTGAATAGATATCTTAAGATCCGCGTACAATTATTAGTGATTCTGATTATCGAGCTTGGCGCCATTTCATCTCTTGTTGCGCTTGATCCAACTAAAACTATAAATCAATACGGACACAATGCGTGGGTCCGTCAGAATGGATTACCGGCAAACGCGGCTAATGTAGCACTTCAAACTCGCGATGGGTACCTCTGGATTGGGACATCGGCTGGCTTGTTTCGTTTTGACGGTAATCGTTTCCAACAGGTTAGCACAGATCCTGAAGACAGTAAAAATCTCGAATCCGTGACGGCCTTATGCGAAGGAAAAGATGGAACTCTTTGGATCGGAACCGGATTCAACAGCATCTGCCGTCTCAAGGATGGAGTTGTTCGCCGATTCACTGAAGCCGATGGAATCATGGGGAGAAACATTCATGCGGTGTTTGAAAGCCGCAGAGGTTACATCTGGCTCAGTACGTCGTTTGGACTTTATCGGTTCGGTGATGGAAAATTTATTTCTGTCCCTATCACTCCCAACAATATTACCGGCATAGCGGAAGATTCGGTAGGCAGAATTTGGGTCGGCACACATGATGGAGTAAGAGTTTTTCAAGAAGAACAGCCAAAACAAATTTTAAGCATCACAATGAAAAACGGCTTGCCGAACAAAGTAACTACTTGGATTTATACAGATCGAAAAGGGAGTGTGTGGATTGGAACAGTTGATGGTTTGGTTCGATGTAGAGAAGGTAAATTAAAAACCTTTACTACGGCCGATGGCCTCTCGAACAACCAGATTAATTCGATTTATGAAGATCGGGATGGAAATCTTTGGGTGGGAACACGAGGTGGGCTCAGCCGTTTTTGTGAAGGCAAATGGAATGTTTATAAAGCCTCTGATGGTTTGACTGACGACAATGTTTTATTTTTTACTGAGGATCGTGAAGGCAGCTTGTGGGTTTGCACTTCGAATGGTTTGAATCAATTCAAGAATGTCAATATCACAACATACACAACTTACGAAGGACTCGACAACGATTATGTCTCCAGCGTTCTTGAAACCAAAGATGGCGCTCTTTGCATTCTAAGCGATCAGGGTTCGAGCGTCACAAAAATTAAGAACGGCAAAATAAAAATATTTCATTTTCCGGTTGGAACAATATTTCCCGCACGCGACGGCAGCCTTTGGATCGGTCAGTACGGTCAGTTGGTTCATATGAAGAATTCCAAAATTGAACGCTTCGATACGACCGCCGGTCTGCCAGTCAAATTTATTTCGGCGATTTCCGAGGATGACAAGAGCCTGATCCTGTTTCTCGATGCTATCGGGGTTCGTCGGTATATAAACGGCAAGCTCGAGCCTTACATGCTTGCGGACGGTAAAATATATTCTTCCACTGAATTCGTTGCGTGTTTCTATTACGATCCGGAAGGCGTATTGTGGATCGGCAGGTCCCGCGGCCTTGTAAGGATAAAAGATGGTGTGAGTACGATGGTTGGAGAAGCCGAAGGGATGTCAAACCTCTGGGTAAATTCTATTTACGACGATAGACAGGGAAATCTTTGGATCGCATCGCCGCTTAGCGGCCTTTTACGATACAGAGACGGAAAGTTCACGACATATAATACAAAGGCCGGATTGTTTACAAATGAAATCTATTGTGTTCTGGGAGATAATCAAGGAGATCTCTGGTTGAGCAGTCCGCGAGGAATCGGACGTTTGAGTCGGAAGGAACTTGATGATTACGCAGACGGACGAATAAATCAACTGCACCCTCAGGTTTATCTCATCGCCGACGGGATGAAGACAGATGAATGCTTCGGGAATTGGCAGCCTGCAGAATGGAAGACGCAAGATGGCCATCTCTGGTTTGCTACAAAGAAAGGTGCAGTAATGATCGATCCGAAGTCATTTAAAAAAAACGAACTCGCACCGCCGGTTTTTATTGAGAATGTAATTGTTGATGGGCGGGTGATGTCCTCTCAATTTCCACTCATTATTTCACCAGAAACAGACAAGTTTGAATTTCATTATACCGCATTGAGTTATCTTGTGCCGGAGCGCGTATTGTTCAAATACAGACTTGAAGGATATGACAAGGAGTGGGTGGATGTACAAACCCGTCGAGTTGCTTACTATACAAATCTGCCGCCGGGAGATTACCGTTTTAGAGTAATGGCCTGCAATAACGATAGTGTATGGAACGAAGCAGGCGCAAGTTATGAATTTACGCTGAAGCCGCATTTTTATCAGACATATTTATTCTATGGATTGACAATCTTATTTCTAATTGGAATAATTTACGGCGTCATTCAGTTGAGATTGTGGCAGCATGTAAAAAAAGAAGAAGTGTTGCATAAGCGGATTCATGAAGCTATGGCGAATATCAAAATGCTCGGCGGATTAATTCCAATCTGCGCCCATTGCAAAAAGATCCGTGATGACAGGGGATATTGGGATAGATTGGAGGAATACATACAGGATCATTCAGAGGCGAAATTTTCTCATAGCATTTGCCCGGAGTGTATGGAGAAATTTTATCCAAAAGTGTCTCAAACAAAGAAATCCTCAGAAATATAGAAATTATTCATTCACTCGTTTATACGTTAAAGAAAATTTTTAAAATTGCCGATTGTAAAAAGATATGGGTAAAAGTTGTAGGAATATAATACTTCGAATATGCATAGTCGTGTTGGCCATCGATCCGTGTTCACATCTTTTAGCTCTTAATCCGGATAAAACAATTAATCAATATTGTCACGATAAATGGACACAACAGAACGGATTACCTTCCAGTGCAATTTATGCTTGTCTGCAAACACCTGATGGATATTTATGGTTAGGAACATCGTCAGGATTATATCATTTTGATGGAGCGAATTTCACAAGAATAAATACCAATTCACAAGATGAGAGGATAAAAGAAACCATTTCGGTTCTCCTCGTATCGAAAGATAGCGGCCTTTGGGTTGGAACTTCTCAATGCGGTTTGAAATGCATTAAAAACGGTAAATTAACAGGTTTCGGCCCTGATGATGGTCTCACTGAATTGCAAATACATACTTTGTTTCAAAGTAAAAATGGATATATCTGGGTCGGAACATCATACGGCCTTTTCAAATATTCAAAAAATAAATTTAAATCTGTAACAATCGATCCTGCTTATATAACTTCCATCACTGGAGATTCATTCGGAAGAATTTGGATTGGAACACAATCCGGGATACTTATTTATGACGAAGAAAGCGAAAAACAAATTGACAAAATTGATGAGCGAAACGGTCTTCGTAGTCATGAAATAATAACTCTGAAAAGCGATCCTCAATTGGGGATTCTTATTGGCACTTCTAAAGGATTTTTTAGTTGGGAAAATGGTAAACTCGAATCGTACAGTGGTAAAAATAGCCCATCTAATATACGAATCCATGAAATTTGTAAAGATAAAAATGGAAACTTGTGGATAGGAACGCCGAATGGGATTTATCGTTATGCTAAAAGCGAGTGGTCAACGATGAATGAAATGGATGGTTTGACGAATAATTTTATTTTATCGATGAGTGAAGATTACGAAGGAAGTTTGTGGATCGGAACGTGGAATGGTCTGAATCGTTTTCGTGACGTGAACATTACATCATACACAACGCGAGAAGGGCTTGCAACCAACTATATTTGGAACATCATCGAAACTAAGGATAATAATCTTTATTTACTGAGTCATGTTGATCCGATCATTACTAGATATAAAGACGGTAAATTTTTTAAGTCAGATTCAATAATGGGTGGACCAGCTTTTGCAGCACGAGACAGCAGCTTATGGATCTGCCAAAATGGAACTCTTCTGAGAATAAAAAATGGTTATACCCAAAGATTTGACACATCTTCAGGTTTACCTTTAAAATGGATTTCTGCAATCACGGAAGATGATAAAAGTTTGATAATCTTTATTGAAAGTATAGGACTTCGAAGATTTAAAAATGGTAGAGTAAGACCATATTTGATGAAAGATGGTAAACAGTATCTTTCAACCGAATATACCATGTGCCTTTATTATCAAACAAATGGTGATTTATGGATTGGTACAACGAACGGACTTACACGAATTCAAGATGGCCAAAGTACTACTTATGGAATTAAGGATGGTATGGCGGGCAAATGGAATTATTCTATAAATGATGATGGAAATGGAAGTCTGTGGATTTCATCTTCGTTTGAAGGTCTAACAAGATATAGAAATGGTACATTCACTGCCTACGCAGTAAAGGATGGTTTATTTACCAACGAACTCTATTGCACATTGTGTGATGATGATGGAAATCTTTGGTTGAGCAGTCCGACAGGAATAGGTTGTATCAAGAAGAAAAATATCGAAGATTATGATGCTGGACGGACCAATTCTTTAAATCCAAGAGTTTATTCAGCTGCCGATGGAATGAAGATCGGTGAGTGCTTGAGTTATTGGCCTCCTGCAGCTTGGAAAGCACATGATGGACGACTCTGGTTTGTTATAAAAAAAGGAGTAGTAATGATTGATCCGAAGACATTTCGGAATAATGAAATTCCACCAGCGGTTTGTATCGAAAAAATTGTTGCCGATCAACAAACAATGCCTCTGAATAAATTGATCGATTTTGATCCTGATGTGAGTAAAATCGAATTTCACTACACTGCCTTGAGTTTTCTTATTCCAGAACGGGTATTGTTTAAATATAAACTTGATGGATACGACAGGGAGTGGGTGGATGTACAAACCCGTCGAGTTGCTTACTATACAAATCTGCCGCCGGGAGATTACCGTTTTAGAGTAATGGCCTGCAATAACGATGGTGTATGGAACGAAGCAGGCGCAAGTTATGAATTTACGCTGAAGCCGCATTTTTATCAGACATATTTATTCTATGGATTGACAATCTTATTTCTGATTGGAATAATTTACAGCGTCATCCAGTTGAGATTGTGGCAGCATGTAAAAAAAGAAGAAGCGTTGCAGAAGCGGATTCATGAAGCTATGGCGAATATCAAAATGCTCGGCGGATTAATTCCAATCTGCGCCCATTGCAAAAAGATCCGTGATGACAGGGGATATTGGGATAAATTGGAGGAATATATACAGGATCATTCAGAGGCGAAATTTTCTCATAGCATTTGCCCGGAGTGTATGGAGAAATTTTATCCAAAAGTGTCTCAAACAAAGAAATCCTCAGAAATATAGAAATTATTCATTCACTCGTTTATACGTTAAAGAAAATTTCCAAAATTGCCGATTGTAAAAAGATATGGGGAAAAGTTTTAGGAATATAGTTTTTCGAATATGCATCGTCGTATTGATTATCAATCCGTGTTCGCATCTTTTCGCTCTTAATCCGGATAAAACGATTAATCAATACGGACACAATATATGGCTTCAACAAAGTGGTTTACCTGCCAATGCAATCTATGCTTGTTTGCAAACTAACGATGGTTATCTGTGGCTGGGTACATCGTCTGGGTTATTTTGTTTTGATGGTGCGGAATTTATAAAGATAAGTACGAATCCTCAGGATACCAGGATAAACGAAACGATATCAGTGATCTGCCTGTCAAAAGACAGCAGTCTATGGATTGGCACAGCGCAAAGCGGTTTGAGGCGAATTAAAGATGGGAAGGTTTTTGTTTATGGAAAGGAAGATGGAATCCCTGAGCTTCAAATACGAGCATTGTTTGAGAGCCGGAGCGGTCTTCTCTGGGTCGGCACATCCTACGGCCTCTTTAAATACGTAGATGATAAATTTATTTCTGTCCCGATTCATCCTTCATATATTAATTGTGTAACTGAAGATCCGAAGGGCAGAATTTGGGTTGGTACACAAAATGGTATTTATATTTTTGATGAAAAACAGGGGAAGCAAATCGACAGCATTAAAACTACAAATGGGCTTCCCGTGAATGAAATTTTAACTTTGTTCGATGATCATCAATTAAATATAATAATCGGAACGAGTAATGGATTGGCAAAATGGAAGAAAGATTTAGTCACACTTATAAACGGGAATAATGCACCATCGGATAAGCGTATCAATGCAATTTGCAGAGACAGAGACGGTAATTTGTGGGTAGGAACACCGAAGGGAATCTATCGTCTGGCCAATAACAAATGGACAATGATGACTGCTCTTGATGGCCTGACCAATAATAACATTCTTTCAATGTTCGAAGACTATGAAGGAAGCCTCTGGGTTGGAACGTGGGAAGGATTGAATAGGTATAGAGATGTTAATATTACTCCGTACACCACTGCAGATGGTCTTGCAAGCGATTACATTTGCAATATTATTGAAACCAAAGATAGCAGCTTATATTTTCTAAGTAATGTTGATCCACTTGTCACCCGCTTGAAAAATAACAGATTCATAAAATCAATTTCCACTCTTGGTGGATCGACTTTCGCTTCGCGTGATGGCGGTTTGTGGATTGGTCGAGGGCAACTTCTTTATATCAAAAATGATAGGATTCGTCGATATGATAGTCATGCAGGTTTGCCGGGCAAATGGATTTCTGCAATCACTGAAGATGATAAAAGTATCATTATATTTTTAGAGAGTTTAGGACTTCGAAGATTTATCAACGGGAAAATAGAACCATATTTAATGAAAGATGGAAAACAATATCCTTCAACGGAATATGTTGTTTGTCTTTGCTATCAACCGAATGGCGATTTGTGGATAGGAACAACGCATGGACTGGTAAGAATACGCGATGGAGAAAGTGTCGGCTTCGGTCCAAAAGATGGTATGGCAGGTAATCGGAACTATTCCATCTTTGATGATGGGAAAGGAAGCCTTTGGATTTCTTCTCCGTTCGAGGGACTCACACGTTACAAAGACGGAAAGTTTACTGCGTATACCGTTAAAGATGGTTTGTTTAATAACGAACTCTATAATGTGTTGTGCGATAATGATGGCGACCTATGGATAAGTAGCCCCACAGGCATTGGGCATATCAAAAAACAAAACATTGAAGATTATGATGCCGGACGAGTCAATTCTTTGCAGACACAAGTATATGTAACTGCCGACGGAATGAAAATTGATGAATGTTTCAGTGATTGGCAGCCGGCTGCTTGGAAAACACACGACGGGTGTATATGGTTTGCGACGAAAAAAGGTCCAGTGATGATTGACCCGGGGGCATTCAGGAAGAACGAACTCCTACCGCCGATATTAATTGAACGTGTAGTTGTCGACGAACAAACAACTATTTGCAATCAACCGGCCACGTTCACACCGGGTTCAGATAAATTTGAATTCCATTATACGGCTCTAAGTTTCCTTGTGCCGGAACGGGTGATGTTCAAGTATAAACTTGAAGGTTATGATCGAGAGTGGGTTGATGCGAAGACACGGCGCGTTGCATTTTATACGAACCTTCCACCGGGCGATTACCAGTTCCGTGTAATAGCATGCAACAATGATGGCTTTTGGAATGAAAAAGGTGCGAGTTTTACATTCACTCTAAAGCCGCGCTTTTTTCAGACATATTGGTTTTTAGGTTTGGTGATTATCACTCTTGTCGGGATGGTATATGGTCTAATCCGGTTGAGATTGTGGCAGCATACGAAAAAAGAGAAGGAGTTGCAGGAACGGATACGAGAAGCTACTGCAAATATAAAAATGTTGGGTGGATTGATTCCGATTTGTTCGAATTGTAAAAAGATTCGGGATGACCAGGGTTATTGGGATAAATTGGAAGAATATATACAGAATCATTCTGAAGCAAAATTTTCACATAGTATTTGTCCTGAATGCCTCACCGAACTTTATCCGGAGATGTCTTTCTCTAGTAAGAATATAAAAAGGGAGAAAAAACATAAATTATAAAATATGTTTCACACCCTTCGAAGCTTGAACACTTGCATCCAATCGATTCTTTTATATGTTTAAAAAGAAAAATAATTCTATGTCGATACGCGATCATTCACAATACGATTTTATATATAAAGACGGCCGGCCATTTCGGAACCTCATCCGTATTTATCACGGCCAGTATTCCAAAATAATTGTATCCATTCTCCTCTTCGCAATCAAACATTCGCCTGTGTGGATACTGCCGATCGTCATCGCGCGATTGGTCAACATCATCAGCGATACATCGAAATATTCTTTGAACGATCTCTGGTCGGTCGGTACCATCTTTTTATTCGTCATCCTTCAAAATATTCCGATGCACACGCTGTACGTGCGTGTTTTTAGCAGTGCGCTGAATACAATGCAGCTCAACCTCAGGTCGCTTATCGTCAAACGGTTGCAGGAACTCTCGATTTCGTTTCACGACAATTATCAATCGGGCCGTCTTCAAACAAAAGTATTGCGCGATGTGGAGACGCTCGAAATTTTATCGCGCAACCTGATGAACTCGGTCTTCCCGGCAATTCTCACAATAATTGTGGCGTTTACTGTCACCGTTGTTCACCAGCCTCTGGTTGCATTGTTCTATCTGGTTTCCGTCCCGGTTTCATCAAGCCTTATTTTTATTTTCTCGAAGAAAATGTCGGCAAGAAACAAAGAATACCGCAGCGAGATCGAATCGCTTTCGGCGAGCGTCATAGAAATGATTCAGATGATTCCGATTACACGTGCGCATGGAGTGGAGAATGTTGAAGTCTCGAAAATGAATAACAAGCTGGAGAAAGTGAAAAAGAAGGGAATTCGCCTGGAAGTTATCGGCGCATGGTTCGGGGCAAGCTCGTGGACATCCTTTCAAATTATCATGCTGGTATGCCTGATCTTTTCTTCGATATTAGCTTATAAAAAAATTATTACAGTGGGAGACGTTGTTCTCTTCCAGAGTTATTTTGCCATGATTGTCGGTGCGGTGAATATGATACTAAATGCCTATCCGGAACTTTCCCGCGGTTTCGAATCGATCCGCTCGATAGGAGAAATTCTTTTGTCGCCCGATATTGAACAGAATGAAGGGAAGCGCCAGGTAACATCGGTTGCTGGGAATTTTGTTTTCGACAATCTTTGTTTCAAATATGAAAAATCACAGATGCCTGCAATAAAGAATTTATCATTGAAAGTGAAAGCTGGAGAATGCATTGCGGTTGTCGGTGAATCAGGATCGGGGAAGTCAACATTGATGAGTCTTATCATCGGATTCCGGCGGCCGCAATCCGGAAGAATTTTACTCGATGGCGTCGATATGCAGCAATTGGATCTCCGGCAGTACCGCCGCTACCTTGCGGTGGTTCCTCAAGTAACATTGTTTTTTAGCGGATCTGTCCGTGAAAATATCGCGTATGGTTTGGACAAGATCGACGAAAGAAAAATCTGGAAAATTCTGGAGATTGCAAACGCCGCAGAGTTTGTTTCAAAATTACCGATAGGGCTTGATACACCGTTAGGTGAACATGGCACTAGGATTTCAGGCGGACAACGACAGCGCTTAGCAATTGCGCGCGCTCTGATCCGTGATCCTCGAATTATTATTTTGGATGAAGCTACGTCCGCACTCGATGTGGTGTCGGAATCTCTTCTCCAAGAAGCAATCCAGCGGCTGATAAAAGGAAGGACGACATTCATTGTAGCACATCGCTTATCGACTATTCGCAATGCAGATCGGATTGTCGTGTTGAAAAACGGAAGCTGTGTGGAAACCGGCGCTCATAATGAGTTGATGAAAAAGAAAGGGGAATTTTTCAAGTTTAAATCGCTTCAGCAATAGATGAGTTAACGCGGGAATCAGTAACAATTAAGAAATTGTATTATTACGCTATTTAATAGATAGGTGCAATTATCAAAGGCGATCCGACTCTTCGACAACTTGTTTGCTGCAGTTTCAATCAGCAGTACCTTCTGGAGCCTGCTCGTGAGTGTTCGTTTATGTTTACTATAGTTGTAAACAGAGAGCATAAATGTGAAGATTAATTTGCGACGTATTTTACCTTTTCGACGTAGGCTTCGGGAACATTGACCTGATAATATTGGGCTAATTTTTTATTTAACACGATCTCTAAACTTCCATCTTTGAGTTGTACATTACATAAACCACCTTCGGCAGTCAGATCCGAACTTGGCACCATCAACGGGACTTTATCCAACACGGTATTTCGGAATAAAAATTCTTTTCCAAAAGCTCCAAGAATTAGATCGTCCATCGTTGGTACCCAAAGAAAATCAAGATGTTGAGCCGCCATGGCAGATCTGTATTGAGAGGAATAATCAGACATACTTTTGATATTTAACAGTACCACCGTAACTCCAAGGATCGTTGCGCTTTTTTGTATTTTTTTTAACAGTACGTCATTTTTTTCTGAATTGCAGAGTACTCCTACTGTTTTTAATCCGGGTGTAAAAATTTTCATCACACTTATCGCTTGAGTCGTCGACGCTCCCTCCCCCTGAGCTTGTAGCTGTTGGTGGAGGAAAAATATGGAAATCATCACTATAAATAGAACTATATCGGGAAAAATCTTCCTTATCATCCTGAATTTTCCTCAATCATGCATTAGGCGTCACATTTTGCATCATCCGAATGGTGATGAGTCGAGTCGGAAACTGCGAGCATATCGCCGCCATTTTTGATTTTATAAAACACAAAAGTAGCACATACTGGTTATTGGTTTCTGAATTGGGCGATTTAGTTCGTGCTGAAAAAATCTTCATTCGGTCGTTTCTCCGCCGCAAGCGGATCGATAAATAAAATATTCTTTTTAAAATCGCTCGACGACCGAGCTGTTAAAAAGCACGTTGGTCGAGTGTCTTTTGCCTCGCTCAGTCGAGGCAAGTCGAGACCAACGTGAAATCTGATGTTTTTCAGTACGAATTATTTAACCCGATTTTCGAATAATTCTCTTTCTTCTCTAATTATCGGCAGTCATTATTGATAAGTTTAGTTCTTAATAACCTTCAAATCGGTTTACAACGCTAATGACTGTTCCTAAATACTCCGATAATATAGGTGATATGGAGAAAATGAAAGAATCTTTTCAATCGATTGATCAAATTCGATCGCATCTGGATAATGTTACAAATTCCTTAAGGCTGAGCGATCGCCTTGATATTGTCATTGAGCGAGGGCAAATCGCCATTCATCTCATAGCTGAACTATCAAACCAAAAGAGTATCCAGCTTCAGGAAGTGGAAGAGCGAAGAAAAGATGTAGAAGAACTTGTTCTCAAAAGAATTCAATTAATCCTTATTCGCAAGGTGCGCACATTGATTGCGATGCAATCGAAAGCGCCAACCTTCAAAGGGAAAGTATTTTTACTTGATCGCCTTATCGCGGAATTGGAAGAATCAAGAAATGAAATCCAGGTAATTATCCCTGATAATAATATCGAAAAGATTGTTCATCAAATTAAGGAAGTTCGAAATACAATATGGCTGATGAATGAGGAATAAAGGCAACTCGACAAATCCCAAATCCTTAAACCCTGAACCTTTAATCTCTTCTTCCTTTTTTCCTGCTGTTGATTATTTTCACTTAATTTCCTTTCTTATCTGTATGATCATTTTCAGGAATGAAAGGAATCTTTATGGATGAATATCGCGCTGCTGATACTCGATACGATTCAATGAAATATAATCGCTGCGGCCAGAGTGGGCTCAAACTTCCGGCCATCTCTCTAGGATTGTGGCATAATTTTGGCGGAGTGGACACTCTCGAAAATTCCAGGCGTTTGATTTGGTGTGCATTCGATCTCGGTATTACACATTTCGATCTTGCGAATAATTATGGACCGCCTCCCGGTTCTGCTGAAGAAACATTTGGGAAAATTTTCCATCAGGATTTATCAAGTTACCGTGATGAACTTCTCGTTTCTTCTAAAGCCGGATATCTAATGTGGCCGGGACCATACGGTGATTGGGGAACACGAAAGTACCTTATTGCAAGTCTGGACCAAAGTTTGAAACGAATGGGATTGGATTATGTCAATATCTTCTACCACCATCGGCCCGATCCAAATACTCCGTTGGAAGAAACTATGCAGGCGCTCGACTCGATCGTTCGCAGCGGCAAAGCGTTGTATGCGGGAGTTTCAAACTATCCGGCAGATATGACACGGCAAGCGTCGGAAATTTTAAAGGCGCTTGGAACACCGTGCCTCATCCATCAACCAAACTATAACATGTTTAACAGATGGATTGAAGATGGCTTGCTGGATGTGCTTCGAGAAAAAGGAATCGGAAGCATCGTATTTTCACCTCTCGCACAGGGATTGTTGACCGATAGATATTTGAAAGGAATTCCGGAAGACTCACGCGCAGCAAAGCCGCATGGATTCCTTCGGCCAAATCAAATTACAGAAGAAAAAATTTCCAAAGTTCGGCGTCTGAATGAACTTGCACTGCAACGCGGACAAAAACTTGTGCAAATGTCGCTTGCCTGGGTGATGCGTTATCCGGAAGTAACCTCGGCTCTTATCGGCGCGAGTCGGGTTTCGCAAATTGAGGATGCAATCGGGACTTTGAAAAACTTAACATTTACTCCGGATGAGTTGAAAAAAATTGATAGTATACTCTCGTCGTAGATTTAAAGAAAATAAATTGTTGAGAATTCCTGTCCCAAAATGATTTCAAAGAAAAATAAGAAATATGGATTGTTTCGAAAAAATGGAATTCTGCCATTTTTAGTTATATCAATCGTTTTAGCTTCGATAATTCAATTATTGCTATTCAACAGCGGATTCTATTCAATCTCAATCGGATGAGAGCGGCCGTACGCTGGAAACGTATAATTGGATGCATGGCAATCAGCCTGAAGCAACTGTATGGCTTCCATTCTATCGAATCGTCATGGCATCTGCACTTACCATTTATTCGGATCTATTTATTACACCACGAATTGTGAGTTACCTCTTTGGTATGCTGGCTCTTGCGGCTTTGATTTGGTTGTCTGATCTACTCTTCAGAAACAAATTGACAACCGGGTTCACCGGTTTGATTGCGGTTTTGATGCCTTTTCGGATTTTGTTAACGGCTGTTCCTTTATCGGAAATTATGTTTTTTGCTGTAATAACTTTTGCTATGGCTTTCACTTATCGTTGGATGATTAAAGACCGGCGGCGGGATATTATTATTGCAGCGATTTTTTTTGCCGCAGTCAGTTCAATTCGATACGAAGGCTGGCTCTTTGCTGCCGCTTTTTCGATTTTTAATTTTATAATTACTCAACACAAACTCGGTGATATCGGCATACAGAAGAAATTTATATTCATCCCAATAGTAATGGCAATTATCTTTCCAATTTTTTGGATTATTTTGCATTATGTTCAGAACGGACGCATTTTTGGATTCATGGCGGATACCTCAGCGAGATATACAAAATTTTTCGGGTATGATACTTATTCGTTAATGATAAATAATCCGCTTACTCAATTTATTAAGCAGAATATATTAACATTAAATATTGTTGGTGTTCTTTTGATACCTTCGTTTTATCGGAAGAACAAGAACAACAAATATTTTTTATTAATTCCTTTTTCAGCTTTTTTAATGATAACACTCATCGCTCTTTTTGGCAACGGGTTGCCGTCACATTCATTCTGGAGAGTTCCTGCACTCTGGAGTTTTCTGCTCGTTCTCTTCACGGCACACTGGTTTTTCCAAAGGCTGGATATATTACGATCAATATCGTTCATCCAAAAAGGAATTGCACAGGTTTTATTCTTAGGTTTATTTGCATTATGTGTGCACCAATTGCTTACAGAAACAGAGATGACCGCGTTTGATAATTATGATCTCGCTGCAGGCCGTTTCGTGAACAAACAGCTTCGGGAATCTTCTCCCGATGGGTCGGGGAAAATTCTCATAGAAACCAACTTATGGCCTTATGTAAACGTTATGATTGCATCTCAGCATCCCGAGCGATTTATATATAATTCAGGTTTTGATCCAGCAACCCCAGAAATTCCTCTCCTTAAAATTGAAAATCCACCGGATATTCCTATGCTCAAGAAAAAGGGAATCGATCTTCTTGTGTTCTGGAGTTTTGATTATAAAATATGTCTCGACAAAGCAAAGGATGTAAAAAAGCTTGGCGATTTTGGGCCATGGAGGATATATTCTATCCGATAGCCATCGGACGAGAATTGAGTGAATTGGTGATATTTTGAATAAAGCGAGAATTTTTATTTAATCATTATAAACTACATATAAAAAAGCCCCAGTCGATTGACCGGGGCTTTAATCTTAGAATAAAATTTTAACGAACCAACATCATCTTCTTCGTTTGTACAAATCTCTTATTTGGATCACTTGTAGATACAGCAGTCAATCTATATATATACATTCCGGATGCGGCCTTTGCGTTCCAGCGGACTTCTCTCCAACCGGCTTCTTGTGTTCCATTCACTAACTCGCTCACCACTTGTCCGAGTATATTATAAATTGTGAGTGTTACTCTGCTCTGATAGGGGAGACTGTATCGGATTGTTGTCGATGGATTAAACGGATTCGGATAGTTTTGCAGTAGCGACCATTCTGTTGGAATTTGAGTCCGTGTGGTTTTCACATCCACGAGATGTTCGCCCGGCCGAGTCGTTGATGCGATAATATAGTACGAGCCGAATCCGGTGTATGCCTTGGCTTCGACATAATAGGTGCCTGCAGCGAGTTGCGGCGCTATTAGAAGTTCCCATATTCCACTCCTCGAAGCCTGCGTAATATATTGTCCATTGCTGTCATAAAGATTGAGGTCGACATCTAATCCTACAGTGTTATCGACTCGTACAAAAAGCGTATCCGCCGGTTGCGAGAGTGTGAAGGAATAATAGTCCAGCCTATCGACGACCGTTGCCTTTTGATATCCAAGGTGCCCTGATTTAACCGTGTTGAGTGGGAGAGCCACTGCCTGTGTAATTGTATCATTCGGCTCGATGTCGTTTGTGAGAGGCGCTGGAATGAAAATGTGTTTGATGGTATAACTGCCGTATCCGCTATACGCAAAACTTCGAACGTAGTACGTGCCCGGGCCAAGATTAAGGACTTCGGAGGTGTCTTCAGGCTGAGATCCGCCGTGAAGATATCCGGCTAGTTGTGTAGTTTTATCTTGATCATAAATGTAATTATCAATCTCCAACGTTACATCCGAATATGTTGCAATAATAAATTGACCATCTTGTGTTGTTGTTACCTTGCGCCAGTCTTCATTATCTCTATAACTGCCATTTTGGAAACCAAGATGTCCTGTGCTGTTTCCATTGAGCACTAGCGGTATAGCAGCTCCAGCCGAATCGTTTGGCTCAGTGTCATTCGGTAGGTTTGCTGGTATGAATTGATTTTTAATAGTGTAGCTTCCATATCCGCCATAATCGAGAGTTCTGATGTAATATGTGCCTGCAACTAAATTAACAAACTCCGACGTATCTTCAGGATGCGATCCGCCATGAAGATATCCGGCGAGTTCCGTCAGGTTGTTCGGGTCATAAATATAGTTGTCAATTTCAATTGTCGGGTCTGAATATGTAGAAATAATTAACTCCCCATCTCCCGGAATTGTCACCTTTCGCCAATCAACTTGATCCGTATAACCATTTCCATAGAAGCCGAGATGGCCGGTTCCGCTGGTGTTAACAGGAAATGTTGTGGCGACTGCAGCTGAATCGTTTGGTTCGGTATCGTTCTGATATTGAGCCGGTATGAACTTTGACGTAATCGTATATGATCCCTGGCCCGAATAACAATAAGTTTTTACATAGTATGTACCCGGTAAGAGATTCATATATTCAGTTGTATCCTCGGGTTGCGATCCACCGTGAAGATAATGGGCAAGCTGTGTAGTTTTATCACTATCATAAAGATAATTATCGATTTCTAATGATGCATCAGAAAGCGTTGCAACAATTAATGCTCCCTCAGATGTAATGGTTATTTTCCACCAATCCTGTGTATCGCTCGAAATATCCAAGTGGCCGGTGTCCGATCCATTTGGAGCGAGAGTATTTGCTTGATCTGGAGTATTATTGGGTTCAACTTCGGCATGAATTAATTCACAACAAAAAACCAAGCGCATAAATAGCAGTATAATATTAGCAACGACAATTCTTTTCATTTTTCCCTCCTCAATTTTAAATAAGAATGACATGTTTATACGGTTATCAAATGTAGAAAAAAATCTTTTTTTAAACCATTCAGTCTTGTTATATCCTTTCTCCGTGAATAAAAACTTATTAACTTCTTAATTAAAATTATTACATAAGGTAAATAATCGGAAAATTAATAACAATGATGAGCCCATTATGCTTGTATTATTAAAAAATAAATCGATGGCGATTTTGGAAATAAATTCATAAAATATAAATATTATAGAATAGGATATGTTTATTTGCATTTCAAAAGAAAATCTCTTAATATCATTCAACTTTCATTTTTCAAGCTATTTTCGAGAACTATGCTCTGATGAAATACTATCAAAATTTTACAATGAATAGCATCGCAAGCAATAAAACGAGGAGAAACAAATGAAACTATTGCCCTTTTCTTTTTTGGTTTTAGCGTTTTTAGCATTAGGATGCGGCTCATCACGCCAGGTTAGCCGCGTCGCCGCCGATCAACAAACCGATCTGAGCGGTCGATGGAACGACACAGATTCACGTCTCGTGGCCGAGCAAATGATTTCCAGCCTGTTAACTCGTCCATGGCTCAATGAATTTGTGAAGATAAATAACAAAAAGCCGATAATAATAATCGGTACTATACGCAACTTGAGTTCCGAACACATCCAATCGGAAATTTTCACGAAAGACATTGAACGTGAACTTGTTAACAGCGGCAAAGTAACTTTCGTGGCCACAAAGAAGGAACGTGATGAGGTTCGTCAGGAACGGCTTGACCAGCAGTCGCAGGCGTCGGAAGAAACTGCAAAACGACTTGCCGCAGAAGCGGGCGCTGATTATATGCTCCGGGGAACGATTACAGATCAGGTTGACCGTATCGAAGGAACAGAAACCAAATTCTATCAAGTCGATTTGGAATTGATCAATGTCGAAACGAATGAGAAAGCATGGATCGACACGAAACAGATTAAGAAGATCGTCCAGCGTTCCGGTTCCACCTGGTAACAATACATTGCAACCGAGATAGGAAGAGACGTGAACATAAGCATAAAAACTTTATGCATCGGTGGACTTTTATGGTTACTCGCCGGTTGTGCCGGTTTGCGATCTCATAAAGAACAGTTTGCCGATGTTGACCGGCAAATTGCAGCTCAACAATATTCTTCTGCCGTCTCACTGCTTGAAGCTTCGAAAGATCGTTGCTACGAGAAAAAAGATCGCGTGCTCTACTATTTAGATTTAGGAATGTTATATCATTATGCTGGAAATGCGCGGCGAAGCAACGAATGTTTAACGAATGCCGAAGAAGCTATCGACGAACTTTACACCAAAAGTATTTCGAAAGCCGCCGCTTCATTGTTGTTGAATGATAATGTGCTCGATTACAGCGGTGAAACGTACGAAGACATATACCTCAATGTGTTTAAGGCGCTGAATTATCTGCAGCAAAACCAGTACGATGAGGCGTACGTGGAAATACGCCGTATCGACAATAAACTGGCTACTCTTGAAGATCGTTATGGAAAAATCGCGGAAGAATACAACTCGGTGGGCGATGCACATAAGAAATTTTCTGTCGCAAAAATTCAATTTCATAATTCCGCATTGGGAAGATATTTGAGCGCACTGATGTATCGTGCCGAAGGAAAGGATGACGATGCCCAGCTTGATCTGGAAAAGTTTGATGAAGCATGGCATTCGCAAAGTCAGATTTATAATTTCCCGGAACCTGAATGTGAAGAGTACTTTCAGGAATCCGAAAAAGCAAAAATTGATTTTTTTAGTTTTGTCGGTAAATCACCGCAGTTGTTTGCCCGAACTTTAACAATACATACCTTCAAGGACGCCATAGCGATTTATACCTCGAATGGAAAAAACGAACAACAACTAGAAATGATACCATGGCCAAAAATGACCGATGGATATCATTTCAAATTTGCGCTTCCTTACATGGAAAAATTTGGAAGCAAAGTTGCACGGATATCAGTAGAGATTGACCATGGCCCGGCAGTCGATCTCCAAACATTAGAAAGTCTTGAAAATGTGACAGAAGACACGTACAAAATGAAAGAAAAAATCGTATATATTAAAACGATCATCCGCACCATCGTCAAAGGAATTGCGAATGAGAAGGCAAATGTCGAGTTGGATAAAAAAACAGGAGGTGGTTGGATGGGTGAATTGACACGAGCCGCCACAAGTGCTGCTGTTGATGTTTCGGAACAAGCGGATCTTCGTTTATCTAGATATTTCCCGGCAAAAGTGTTGATCGGAGAAGCAGAAGTGAATCCGGGAAATCATCACATCACTCTCAAATATTATGATGCAAACGGGTTACTATTATATATCGACGAAAAAGATATTAATGTTGCTCAAACAGGATTGAATCTTGTTCAATCTTTTTATCTAAGGTGATGATGGCTATGAAATACATTCTAATCGGTTGTTTTATTGCGGCGTCTGCTTTCTCACAGCAGAAGCCGGCATGGGTCGATGCACCACAGAGTATATACCCTGCGGATCGATATCTAACAGCAATCGGTGTAGGCGACACACGCAAAAGTGCGGAAAATGATGCCGCGGCAAATCTTGCTACGATATTTCAATCGACAATAAAAGCGGAACAAACCGTCACCGACAGGTACAAGGAATTATTTACTTCACCGGCACATTCGACTCTCGAACACCAGAACGAGACCACAAAAAATATTTCTGTTTCGAGCGATCAGACATTATATAACGTACAGTATGCGGAAAGTTTTACGGATAATACCGGAAGAACTTACATACTGGCCGTTCTCGAACGTCAACCGACTGCAGATATCTATCAAAAGAAGATTGAAGAGAATGAAGCGCTGATGGATTCGTGCATAAATCAATCGATAAAAGCTAATGATCCCATCTTGAAATATGCTTATATGAATGCCGCTTATGTTTTTGATAAAATCAATGAACCTTTAAAGAATCAACTCACTATTATAATACCCGGAATGACTTATCAATCAAAATCAAAGTACGATGATGTGAAGGTTCAAAAGATGTTGCTTTCGGCTCGAAAGGGTATTCCATTCGCATTGAACATACAAGGTGATGGCGAGGGAACGATTTCCAATGCAGTGAAGGGCATGCTGACCGACCAGGGATTTATTATTAAGAAGGACGGATTATTGACAATAACAGGATCGGTAGAGTTTGAAGATATCGATCTTCATCGTGAAGAAAAATTTGTACGCTGGAGTTATGCTCTCTCTGTTGTTGATATGGAAAAGACGACGCTTGCTTCATTCAGCGAGAAGGGACGTGAAGGTCACCTGTCAGCCAGTGAAGCCCGTGCACGCGCTAAACGAACGATGACGCAAAAAATTCAAACAGATTTTTCCGGGAAACTAAATGAATATTTTGACGGATTAGTAAGAAAATAACAGTATAATTCATTCACCATTCACACATTTATAGGAGGTAATATGTCAAAATTATTATTGTTGTGCTCGCTGCTCACTATCGTTTTGTTCGTCGGATGCGGCGGATCGAAATCGTTGCAGTCAACTTCTGAAGGCGATATTCCGGATTGGTTTTCCAATCCACCACAGGATCCGAATTATATTTTTGCCACATCGACTGCTCCTTCTCAGGATATGCAGCTTGCAGTTGACAAAGCCGCAACCGCAGGCCGCGCGGAAATCGGGCGGCAGGTTGAGTTGAAAATCAACGGTCTGCAAAAGAAGTTCGATGAAGAAACAGGCGTTGGAAAAGATGCACAGCTTCTTCAGATGTTTACACAAGCAACAAAAACCATCGTTTCGACAAGTCTCTCAGGCAGCCGTATTGCAAAACAGAAAATTCAAAAAGATGGTGAAATGTGGCGTGCGTATGTTTTGGTGCAGTATCCCATTGGAGCTGCAGCCGAAGCTTTAAAAGACCAGATTAAAAAGAGCGACCAAATGTACACACGCTTCAGAGCTTCCGAGACATATAAAGAACTCGATGATGAAGTGAAGAAGTATGATGACTTTAAGAAGGGTCAACAAGAAGCGCCAGCTCCGACAAAATAATGCGTAGAATTACCATTCTTTTCGGATTGCTTTGTGCATTTTCTTTCGCCGGAGCCCAGGAGTATCCGCGCTGGTTTTTTGAGGAGGGGAAACTTCCTCAACAACACACTGCGGTGGGTTATGCGAATACGTCGTATTTTGTCGATTCGGCAATTGCACAAGCAATTCGAAATGGTCAAATGAATTATGTCCGCCAACAGAATTGTACAATCGTTGGCGGACAAGCTTTTTGGAATACTGAGGGAGGAACATTTTGGATGGGTTCCAATTTTAGGGAAACGTTCGATACATCCGCAATTCTTACCGTTGGAAAGCGCTTAATAAAAATCACACAATTTATTTCTCCATCACTCGTGATTGTGCTATTATCTGATGGTGATTCTTCGATTGATGAACACTGGAATTCACGCGTCAGTCTTCGGACAGCTCGACCTCCTAACTGGATTCAACTTCTGCCGCAGGATTCGGTTTATTTTTATGCACTCGGCGTGGCGCCTACATACTACTATGAAGGAAGCTCGTGGATGGAAGCAGAACAAATGGCAAGGAGAAACCTTGCGCGAAATATGTCTTTGAAAATCCAGGAATTGCAAAAAATGGATGCGTCAGGACAGGAAATTCGCAACGAGGAATGCTCAGTGATGTTACAGCAGGTTGATATTATTGGCCGATGGAGAGATAATGAACGCGGCGTTTATTATGTGCTTGCTCGGATACAGAAAAATTGAAGAGGAAGTCTTTTTAATTCTACGTTTTGGATAGGAGGAAAAAATTATGCGTACGATTTCATTGTTTGGTTATTTTATAATATCGATTCTCCTCCTTTTTGCCAATCTGTCTGCCCAGAACGATCTTAAGAAATGGAAGGATGGAGAGAATCGGAAGCTTCAGAATTGTGCCGATGAACCCGATAAACAATCTGCGGAATTTCTGAAATCGGAATGCTTCAACCAATTGGACACGCTCCATCAAAAGGCTGATGATGCTTTTAATGAAGGCGCGGAAGATCTTTTTACACTCAGGTTTTATAATGCGTTGACCGGAAGCCCTGTTCAAGGCGCTTCGGTGACAATCGATCAGAGTGATTCCTACATAACTGATAATGACGGAAAAGTAGCATTCAAAATACCTGAGTCGGAAGATTCGCTCGATGTGCTCTTCCAGAATAAAGGCTATATCACCACTCATTTCAAAGTAGAGATTATGGCGGGTTCGATTTTCTTCAATCGTTTTTCTGTGTCGCCAAGTATATTAAAAGGAACAATTCGTATTGTACTGGATTGGGGCAGCGACCCGCAGGACCTTGATGCTCATCTGATAAAACAGGGCGATTACCACGTTTCTTATCGCAATATGCATTCATCGTCAGATGGAAAAGCTATACTCGATCATGATGCGACGTACGGCTATGGGCCTGAGACGATCACAATAAACTTAATCGATAACGACGCGGTTTACGATTATTTTGTTCACAATTATTCCGAGAGAAACTCGACAAATTCATCAGGACTTGCACGCTCGAATGCGACGGTAAAAGTGTACGACAGTCAAGGATTGCATAGGATGTATAAAATACAGGAACAAAAGTCCGGAACATATTGGGATGTTTTTCGAATCGAAAACGGCGAGATCGAGGAAGTAAACCGGATAAAAAATTGACGGATGATCCGGCGAGTTAATAAAGATGAGAAGATGTTTTTCGGGAATAGCCCGAGAGATATATGCCAATCGATTGCCACAAATGTGTTTTTTTTAAACTTACCTGGGAGAACAATCGTCCGTATGCCTGCAAAGCGTTTGGGTTTAAAAGCAGAGAAATGCCGTCGATAGTTGTGTTTCGCGCCGCGGCAAAGGAATGTTTGAAATTTTCTGAAAAAGTGAGAAAGAAAAAAGTAAAAGATTAACAGAAGGTCTCCTTGAGAGTCAGAGTTAAATTGCCCACTAGAAACACGAAATACACGAAAATATTTTTAGATGGTTCCGTGTATTTCTCCCGAAGGGACTCCTTCTGCCGAAGGCATTCCTTCGGAAGGAGGTGGGCAATAGTTTTCTTTCCTTTTTTTAAATTTGTGATTTGTATCCTTGCTTCTCTATTCTCTGTTTGCTAATCTTATGCTAAGATATTGCGTTAATAAATCTATCCAAAGAGTAAGTAAAGATAATTCTAAAATATATGGCAAAACCCAAAATCTATTGATTTTTAGCACTTTGTTTAATAATATGGGAGTAAAGCTAATTAAATTTTTCATGTAATTCTCATTCGATTAATAATAACGCAAATATTTGAAAATTTTGAATAGGGATTCTATAGTGGAAACAGAATCTGCCGATAATATTAGAATAGGGGAGAAGTAGGAAATAAACGCAGATTTTACTACGGCATATAAGCTTATACTGAAATTATGGTTAAGGTGTGATTTAAACGAAAGATGATGACATGAAGAAAGTAAATTGCTTTTTATTAATTAGTCTCCTCTCGGTTTTCATATTTGGCTTAGTTGAGGCAAAAAATAATCGTCATACAAAAGTAAAAAATGGTAAGCATGCCAAAGTGCAGGATGTAGTATCGCCTTACAAAATTTGGAGAACCAACACTGCTCCGGTAATCGATGGAAAGATGGATAAAATATGGTGTAGTATTCCATGGATACCGATAACACATTATACAATTGTCGGGAATGCCACACCAGATAGTGAAGATAATGCAGGTTTAACTAAGGCGATGTGGGACGATAATAACTTGTATCTCTTATTCTATAACGAAGCTCCAGTTATTTATGATAATCCAGCAAATGCAGTCTGGAACCAGACTGCGGTTGAAGTGTATATTGGAGCAACGGATTCTAAAGCTTCTGCATACACCGCAACAGATTATCAAATCGCATTCCCTCATTGGATGCAAGGTCAAGAATCGGCGAATGTGCTAAATATTGATGAAGCAGGTGGCATGCCAACAGCAGGTGTTCAATTTGCAATCACTACGGATTATTCTGATGCCACAGATTCAACTGCAGGACTTGGAGGCTGGTGGTTGGAATTAAAAATCCCATTATCAGATCTTAGTATTTCACCTGTTGCTGGAACTGTAATAGGGTGGGATTTACAACAAGATATTGTAGAAGATCCTACAACAACCGCACGTCAATACCAATCGAATTGGTGGGATACTGATAATACCGGTTGGAAAGAAACTGATGTGTGGGGAGAAGCTATTCTTTCCCCGGATATAAATATCGGGAAAGCAAAAATCTTCAAGACTGCTATAGCGCCCACTATCGATGGTGTTAAAGACGCCGTATATGCACAATCTGAAGATCAAAGTGCAGACTATTGGCGCTCTGTCGATGGCACATCAAGTGATTGCCCGAATCCAACGGATGCAAATATTGTAGCCTCGGCATTATGGGATGCTACAAATCTTTATTTGTTCTTCGATGTTAACGATAATAACATAACAGATATCCCTATAAATCCAAATTGGAACCAGTCTGATGTTGAACTTTACCTGGGTCCGAATGACAAGGCGAATCCGTACGGTTCTGCTGATCGACAAATTCAAATTCCACATTGGATGAAAGGACAGGAAACTGGTAAACTTGGATCCATTTCCTACAATCCATTTTTTGATACTACAGGTTGTGTGTTCAAGATTCTCGACAGGGCAGATGGTTCAGGTTATAGTGTTGAAGTGCAGATCCCGTGGAATAGTCTGAATCTTGGTCTCACAATAGCGGAAGGCACTACAATAGGGTATTTGTTTGGGATGGATTATTCCAGCAATGGTACTGCACGTACAGGTGCTGCTCAATGGTGGGATAACACTAACGGTTGTTGGAATAATGCAGGTCTTTGGGGCGAGGCTGTGCTTGAAAAGGGAGGAAGTACTTCGTTTCCTCCGACTGTAAACACAAACGCAGCAACGTCGGTGACGAGTAGTTCTGCGGTTTTAAATGCCACAGTTAATCCTAACGGTTTGGCAACGACGGCATATTTTGAATGGGGCACAGATAACGCCTTGTCATCGCCGACAGCAACGACGACGCAATCAATTGGATCAGGCACAAGTAATCAAACAATCACAGCGAGTTTAACAGGATTAAATACAAACACAACATATTATTATCGTGTTGTAGCACAAAATAGTGTTGGGACACAGCGTGGATCGATTTTGAGTTTTACCACTAGTAAAAATATTTCCACAAATATTCCCACCATCGCATCTTTCTCTCCAACCTCCGGTCCCATCGGTACAACGGTTACTATCACCGGCACAAATTTCGACCCAACTGCATCGAACATCATTGTTTACTTTGGTGCAGTAAGAGCAACAGTTACCTCGGCCAGTTCGACTTCGCTAACCGTAACAGTACCAACAGGAGCGACGTATCAACCGATAACAGTAACAAATGTGACAACTGGATTGACGGCGTTTTCGAGCAAACCGTTCGTTGTCACATTCCCAAGTTCGCGGATCATTGATGCGACATCTTTTGCTCCAAAATTAGATTTTACGACGGGATCGTTTCCCCATGGTGTTGCCATATGTGATGTTGATGGAGACGGCAAACCTGACGTCATTGTTGTAAATTCAAATGACAATACTGTTTCGATTTTCAGGAATACAAGCGCTTCCGGTTCAATTACAGCAAACTCATTTGCACCAAAGGTTGACTTTGCGACAGGATCGAGTCCCGACTTCATTGCCACAGGCGATGTGGACGGAGACGGCAAACCAGATTTAGTTATCACAAACGTCAACAGCAATACCGTTTCAGTTTTCAGAAACACAAGCACGAGCGGGAGTATTGCATTTGCACCGAAGGTGGACTTTTCGTCGACAAATCCTGGTGGTGTTGTTATATGTGATATTGATGGTGACGGTAAACCGGACATTATTGTTGCAAATGCAAGCAATAATTCCCTTTCAGTCTTTAGGAACACAAGCACTTCAGGAACCATTACAACAAGTTCTTTTGCCCCCAAGATAGACTTCACGACTGGATCGAACCCCAGTGATATTGTTGCAGGTGATATGGATGGAGATGGTAAACCAGATCTCATCGTTGCTAACACGTATAACAATACAGTTTCAGTCTTCAGGAACACAAGCACCTCCGGTTCCATAACAGCAAGCTCTTTTGCTCTAAAGGTTGACATCACGGTAGGATCGAACCCCTGGGGTTTGACCATAGGCGATGTGGATGGAGATGGTAAATTGGACATTGTTGTTGCAAATTATGTTAGTAATACTATATCGGTCATTAGAAACACATGCGTTTCTGGTTCCATTACACCAAGTTCATTCGCTTCGAAGGTTGACTTCACAACGGGAACAAATCCTCAGGAGGTTGCTATAACCGATGTAGATGGAGACAGCAAATCTGATATTGTTGTCATAAATAATAATAGCAATTCTATTTCAGTCTTCAAGAACACAAGCACTTCCGGTTCCATTACACCAAGTTCATTCGCTTCGAAGGTTGACTTCACAACGGGATCGGCTCCCACCAATGGTATTGCCATAGGTGATGTTGATGGAGATGGTAAACCCGATATAGTTATTACAAACTCGAACAGCAACACAGTTTCGGTATTTCGGAATACGATAGGCGGCAGCAACACAGCTCCCGCCTCACCACAAAATCTTTCTGCATCCACCGGAGACGGTCAGGTGATACTCAAATGGAATAAAAACACCGAGGCAGATTTTCTCAAGTATCGCATTTATCGCGGCATAACATCCGGCGGCGAAACGCTGATGGATTCTACATCCGCATCAATCACCGATACAACAAAAACAATTAGCGGACTTACGAATGGCACAATGTATTATTTTAAAATAACTGCCATGAATACTGCACGATTGGAGAGCGGATACAGCAATGAAGTGAGCGCAACGCCAACTGCTGGATCTGTAAATCTTCCAACCGTTACAACAAACTCAGCAACATCGGTGACATCCACAACAGCAACATTGAATGCTATCATCAATCCTAACAGTTCAGGCACGACGGCATATTTTGAATGGGGCACAGATAATACGCTGACAACTGTGTCGGTAACGCCGTCGCAATCGATCGGATCGGGTACAAGTAATCAAATATTCACAGCAGGTATAACAGGATTAAGTCCGAATACAACCTATTACTATCATGCAGTAGCACAGAACAGCTCCGGAACACAACGAGGAACGATTGTAAGTTTCCTTACAACTCCAGCCGCTGTAACACTCACAACTCCGTCAGACGGAGCGACAAATCAACTATTGACATTGAAATTAATTTGGAGCCAATCCGCAGGCGCTGCAAAATATCACTTGCAGGTATCTACAGATCAGGGATTTAATTCAACCATCATCAACGATACAACAATCACGGCAGTGTCGACAGAAATTAATAAGTTAACGTTCGCGACAACATATTACTGGCGAGTCAGTGCTATGAATAGTGGAGGCGAAGGTCCATTGTCATCAACTTCACACTTTACAACCATACCCACGCCGCCGACAACAATCGCTGTTAGTAAAACTTATAACTATCCACAAAAATCCGATGTATCGAATTATGCAAAAACAGATTATCAAATTATCGGATTGCCCGGTTCAAGCAATCAACCCATAACCAAGTTTTTAGGCGGCACTGAGAAGAGCGATTGGGAAGCATATTGGGACGACGGAGGCACAGACAACTATGATATCAAGTACGATGGCAGTTCAAATTTCACGTTTACTGCCGGTAAAGCATTTTGGGTAATATCAAAGAATACCATCAACGTAAATGCAACGATACAAGTTGCCACCATGAATAGTAATTACGAAGTTGAAATTCCACTTCATTCTGGGTGGAACCTCATCACAAATCCATACCCGGCTTCGATGTCATGGTCGAATGTTGAAAACACGAATGGTATATCATCGGTAATCTACGGATATAATGGCGGGTCGTATTCACAATCGCCAAAATTCGATCCGTATATGGGATATTATTTCTTCAACGGCACACCGAATACAATTCTCAGCACGTTGAGAGTTCCGTACCAGAGTATTTACGCTAATGTTATCAATACCGAAAGTCTTGCAAAGAATGATTGGCGTGTGAATGTGCAATTACAATCTGCCGGAATAGTTGATAAAAGTGTATCCTTCGGAGTTTCGCGAGCGGCAAGCGCCGGTTTGAATAAATACAATTTCCGGAAACCGCGGGCTTTAGCCGGAGTGCCCGAGATACATTTTAACCGTACGGATTGGGATTCGGACTTTCCGGCATTTGCAGCCAATATCCGGCCTTCGATAGGAGAAGTCGAGAGATGGCAGTTAAGTGTGAATGGGAAGCAGGGAGCATCGGCTAAACTTGTGTTTGGAGGAATCAATGAAGTTCCTGCAAGCTGCGCAGTTTTCCTAGTCGATAGTGTGCACGCCATGTTTGCGGATTTAAGGAAAGATTCTGTTTACGAATTTACACAACCGAGAAATAGTACTTCGATGACGATTCTTGTCGGATCACCGGAGAAAGTTGAAAAAGAAGCGCAGAGTGTTCTACCGGTGAGCTACGAGTTAAGCAGAAATTTCCCGAACCCATTTAATCCTAGTACAAATTTTCTGGTTCGATTACCGGCCGCATCGCCCGCCTGCCGGACGGGCAGGCAAGTGACAATTCGAGTGTATAATATTTTGGGACAGATGGTTAGAGAAATATATCACGGCAATCTTGATGTTGGCCAGCATTGGTTCACGTGGGACGGAAGGAATCAGAATCAGCAGAAGATGCCGAGCGGTGTTTATTATTGCAGGTTAGAAGTGTCTGGGAAACTTTCGCAAAGCATAAAAATGGTTTTGATGAATTAACCAGTATGATTCTTCGCCGAAGAATTTAATTGGCCAATAAGTCCCGTTAGGGACGGCATATTTATAGAAAGGCAAAAGAGTAAAAAAAAGAGTTCCGTAGGAACGACATATATAAAAAGGCAGTTCAATAATAATTATTTATTTTTAATAGATTTGTCATGAGGACAACATGCAAAGAATCGTAAGAATTAGCTGGCCGGTTTGTTTATTTCTTTCTATTATATTAATTATAGAAAGCATACCGATATCGATTGCACAAGCTGAAGATAGGATAGAAGTGATGAATGTTGATTACAAGATTTCGGGGAATAAAATAATTGTTTCGTACGATTTGTCTGGCCCTCTTGATAAAGAGTATAAAGTTGCCCTGACATTAAGGCGAGAGAGTCAATCCGATTTTGAATATGAACCGAAGGAAGTCAGCGGATATGTTGGAGAAAATTGTAAAGGCGGTAAAGGACTTGAGATCGAATGGGATTTTATAAAAGAGTTTCCAAAGGGTTTGTCGGGGAATGATTATTATTTCAAAGTAGATGCCGAGATGGTCAAGGGGAGATCGAATATGTGGTGGTGGATTGCCGGAGGAGCCGCGGTAGCGGGAGGAACGGCGGCGATATTATCGAAGGGTTCATCAAAAACCAACACACCCGTTTTTCCCGGACCGCCGGACAGGCCATGAGGATGAGAGATGAAATTAAAGAGTTTATTTTATAAATTGCATTGTAAGAGGGAGGATTAAAACATGAAAACTCAAATACGACTTTTATTATTAGGAATGCTTTTTATTCCTTGTCTGATTTTTTGTCAATCATCGTCAGGAGTCAGCAAAAAAGGATCACTGATTGATCTGCAAGAGAAGCCGAAAGAAACGATGGCTCCGACGATAGAGATACTGGAACCGGCAGACGTAAACCAACGAGGAATTAAAGCAGTTCCTGACGATGAGATAATGGTACAGAAAGCACAATTAAGAGTGCGTGGAATAGCCCTTGATGCCGAAGGAGTTTCACTTGTGTATGTGAATGGGAATGATGCAGCATTATCTCCTGTGACAGGAGGCTGTGAATTTACGGCGGATGTGTTATTACATCCCGGATTAAATAAAATTGAAGTTAAAGCTGTTGACGATAATAACAACTCAAGCACGGTAACACTAAACGTAAGGTGTGAAACCGATATTAAACAAAATGAATTAGCTGAGGCCGATCAAAACAATATCTTCGGAAAGTATCACGCATTGATAATCGCAGTTGAAGAGTACCGTGATAAAAATATTCACAGCCTTGATTTTCCGGTTCAAGATGCACAGTCGTTCAGCAATGTGTTGACAAAGTATTATACATTCGATCCACAGAATGTGTACTTCATGCGAAATCCAACGCGGAAAGAAATAATCAATAAATTCGATTCACTCGCAGAAAATTTAAATCAGTCTGACAATCTGCTTATTTTTTATGCCGGACATGGATATTGGGACGAAAATTTGGAACAAGGCTTCTGGCTTCCCTCAGACGCGGAACGCCATTCGCATTCGGAATGGCTATCTAACAGTCAGTTACGCGATTATATCCGAGGCATAAAGAGTAAGCATACTTTACTGATCACCGATGCATGTTTCAGCGGAGGAATTTTCAAGACGCGCAACGCTTTTGACGAAGCGCCAAAATCGACGCAGGAACTTGTGAAGTTGCCAAGCCGAAAGGCCATGACAAGCGGGACTATGAAGGAAGTTCCGGATAAAAGCGTATTTTTGATGATGTTGAGTAAACGGTTGATCGAAACGAACGCAAAGTATCTTTCCGCTGAAACGCTGTTTTCAAGTTTCCGTGAAGCCGTAATTAATAATAGTCCAAATGGTCAGGTTCCGCAATTCGGTGAGATTAGAGAAACAGGCGACGAAGGAGGAGATTTTATTTTTATAAGAAGGTAAATATTATTTAGACATCCGGATGTGATGATTTGTTGAAGCCATAAAATATGGTTGCAGATTTATTAATAATCTGGGCAGATCAGTTTTTACTGCCACGCAGTGGTAATTTTGAGCCAAAGGCACATGAGCCTTTGGCTCATCTATTTTTATCTGTGTCTCTCATCGGCCGAAATTTGCAATTCCGCCCAAGTTTCAGTAAGTTCCCGCCATAATAAACCCATGGATTATTTATGAAAAAAGTATATATCATGATAGCTATTATCACGATTTTAAGCACATTTTCAAGTTGCCAATCTCAGAATAATTTTGTCGATCGGCTTCCCGCCGTTGCAGGACAATTTTATCCGGCGGAAAAAAATATTCTTCATCAAATGCTGACGGATCTTTTTTCAAAAGCAGTGCCGTTAGAAAAAGTCGGAGATGTTGTCGCAATCATCTCGCCTCACGCCGGTTATGTCTATTCCGGGATAGTTGCCGCGTCGAGCTTCAATCAAATCGACGATCAGAAAGAATATGAGAACATTTTTATTCTCGGCCCAAGCCATCACGTGGCTTTCGATGGAGCGGCGATATATGCCAAGGGAAATTATCTTACGCCGCTGGGGTCGGTTACTGTAAACCAGGAACTCGCCAGGAATTTAATTAAAGGTTCAAAAGTTTTTATCGAACGAGACGATGCGCACTCACAGGAGCATAGCGTCGAAGTTCAGCTTCCGTTCCTCCAGTACATCATGAAGAAAAAATTCAAAATTATTCCGATTGTCGTCGGAACCAACCGGCTGGAAACGTGCGAGCAAATGGCGCGTGAACTCAAACCGTATTTTAATTCAAAAAATCTTTTTATCATCAGTACAGATTTTTCACATTATCCGTCTTACAACGACGCAATAAAAGTAGATACTGCGACAGCGAAGGCGATTTGCTCAAATTCTCTTCAGAATGTCCTCAGTGTTCTCAATCAAAATGATGCGCAAAATATTCCAAATCTCGCAACCAGTATGTGTGGATGGACATGCGTATTGACACTTCTTGCGATGACGGAAGGTGATTCTCATGTATTATATCATGAAATTCTTTATAAAAATTCGGGCGACGTTGAAATCGGGAATCGGAATAATGTTGTCGGCTATCATGCAATTGCGATCACTCTTGATTCTAAAGCGTCAGTTTCAGGTTTTAATCTTTCCGATCAGGAGAAAAAAGAATTAATTGGAATTGCAAGGAAGACTATTCAGACATATCTCGAGACAAAGAAAATCCAGGAGATCGATCAAACTGTGTTTTCACAAAATCTTCGGAAGCCTGCCGGTGCATTCGTCACTCTGAAGAAACATGGAGAACTTCGAGGATGCATTGGACGATTTGATGCCGTTGAACCGCTTTTCAAAGTCGTTCAATCGATGGCGATTGCCTCGGCAACCCAGGACACGCGGTTTCCACAAGTTGAATCGTCTGAGCTCTCAAATATTCAAATTGAAATTTCAGTATTAACTCCGATGAGAAAAATAAACTCCATAGATGAAATAGAATTGGGTAAGCATGGAATTTATATCCGGAAAGGATGGCATGCCGGGACATTTCTCCCTCAAGTCGCGACAGAAACAGGATGGTCGAAAGAAGAATTCCTCGGCCATTGTGCACAGGATAAAGCCGGCATCGGATGGGATGGATGGAAGGATGCCGACATCTTTATTTACGAAGCGCTGGTGTTCGGAGAGAATGAAAGTATCCGTTGATGATGTTGCGTCAGAAGAAATGGGACATCGCAATAGCCGCTGTTGGTTTTAGCGCTATTGTCACTCAAACAATTTTCCTCCGGGAACTTCTAACTCTTTTTTATGGAAATGAACTTGTCATCGGTATCGTGTTGGCAAATTGGATGATATTGACTGGTTTCGGTGCGTTCGTCGGTAAACATAAGAAAGTATCGGGAGAAGCTCACGGCCTGATATTTTTAATTCTTCTATTTTTATCAATTCTTCCTCTTCTCACGATTTTCACCTTTGAATATCTGAGGAATAGTATTTTTGCTCCCGGAACAATGATTGGTGTCGGTTCGTGTTTTCTCAGTTCATTTTTTTTATTATTGCCGTATTGTGTTTTTTCCGGGTTTGCATTCATATTGTCCACCCAAATTCTCTCGGAACAATATGCAAAAAACAAAATCGGGCGGGCTTATTCTTCCGAAGCAATCGGAAGTTTATTGGGCGGCGCGCTGTTAAATCTCGTTTTGCTTGTATTCTGTACAACATCGCAAGCATTATTGATTGTTGCTTTCATTCTTCTCGTTACAATTTTATTTCTCTCGTTTGAATCCTCGTCTCGTGGCCTGAGGTATTTAAATTTGACGCTAAGTATTTTATGTGTGGCAATATATTTCAGCGTGAATCTTGATCGAATAATGAAAAGCCGATTGTACGAAGGGCAGAAACTGGTTCTAAACAAAGATACGCCGTACGGAACTATAACCGTCACTTCACAGGGAGACCAGAAAAATATTTTTGAAAATGGAGTGCTTCTTACATCGAATAATAACGTTCAGGCCGACGAAGAGGCGGTTCATTATGCGATGGTTCAGCATCCTCATCCGAAAAAAGTATTGCTGATTTCCGGCGGGATGTCGGGAATCCCGGCAGAAATTCTGAAGTACAAAGTCGATCGGATTGATTATGTTGAAATAAATCCATGGTTGATAGAAATCGGGAAATCGTTGATCAGTTCGTGTTCGGATAATCGGTTGCACATTATTTCGACTGATGCGCGAAGGTTTATACGTTCTACAGAGGACCAATACGATGTCGTTCTGATCAACGTCTCAGATCCGTCCACTGCTCAGATAAATCGCTATTACACAATGGAGTTTTTACGCGACTTGAAAAAACGCTTATCACCCGGTGCAGTAATTTCAATGGGTGTGCATTCACTGGTCGATTATTTCGGCGCCGAGGCTCTCGATCTTTATTCGACACTGGTGAAAACGCTCAGCACTCAATTTGCTCATGTATTGATTGTTCCCGGATCGAAAATATTCTTTTTAGGATCTGATCAACCTCTCTCGATTACAATAACAAAACTAATTGACGACCGAAATATTCCGACGGATTATGTGAACCGATATTATCTCGAAGATGATGATTTGCGCCAGCGAAGCGATGAAATCATGAACCGTTTGAATCCGCAGGCTTCTATAAATTATGATTTTACTCCCGTTGTATATTATCGTCAGATGCAATACTGGTTAAGTTATTCAAGGGTGACATTATGGATTCCGCTGTCTCTCGTTCTCATCGTCATCTTGCTAATATTAAGGCGAACGAATGCTATCGGCATTGGAATGTTCGTCACAGGTTTTGCAGCATCGGGAATTGAAGTTCTGCTTCTTTTTTCCGTTCAAATTCTCTACGGAATAATGTATCAAGCTACAGGATTTATTATTACGGTTTTCATGGGAGGGCTTGCAATAGGAGCGTGGTGTGCACAACGATGGCTGAAGAAGCCGTCAATGAATCACTTCGCTGGAATTCTTTTAATGCTGGGATTATTTTCGATCTTATTGCCGGGAATTCTCAGCTTGCTTCACGGCAGAAATTCTGATGCATTTCTGATTTACGTGATTTTTATTTTAATCACGCTTCTCGGCAGTTCATTGGTAGGGCTTGAATTTGCAATTGGAACACGATTGTATCGAGGAACAATTGCCGATGTGGCATCGTCAATTTATAGCATTGATCTTTTAGGTTCGGCAATTGGGGCAATTTGTGTTTCGGTGCTGTTGATTCCGATTGCAGGTATCATCTGGACTTTTTTTATTATAGGATTTTTAAGTTTAATAAGCGCTCTTGTTTTGATGACACGGCGCAGTATTTATTACAATTTGAGTAATTCGGAGGCAGGAAGTGTGTGATCGGGTGGATTTGAATGGAATTTCGAAAAGGAAGTTCCTCAAACAAAGTCTGATCGGAATGACAGGTTTCGCGATTGGATTAAAGTATTTTGATTCACTTGCAGAATTAAAAAGCTTTTCTCAAGCAGGAGTTGCAGGAAACGTTGATCTTGGAAAGTGGACTAAAGAAGCCCTCTATTATAGTAAGACTCCACAGGGCGTTAAATGCTCCAAATGCCCTCATGGATGCTCTCTTGTGGATGGAGAAAGCGGCAGATGCAGGAGCCGGATTTGTCGTGATGGGAAACTCTACACAATTGCTTATGGGAATCCCTGCGCAGTGCATATCGATCCCATTGAGAAGAAACCGCTGAATCATTTTCTGCCGTCAACGCGTGCGTTTTCAATTGCTGTCGCGGGATGTAATTTGCGATGTTTGAATTGTCAGAACTGGCAAATATCGCAGGTCAGTCCGAAAGAAACAACTAACGAAGATTTGTCTCCTGAGGTTGTTGTGCAGAGTTGTCTGGACACAAAATGTGAATCGATTGCATACACTTACTCAGAACCGATCACTTTTTATGAATATGTGCTCGATACTGCGAAAATCGCAAGAGGGAAAAAAATTCGCAATGTTTTCAAATCAAACGGATTTATAAATGAAGTGCCATTGCGCCGGTTATCCAAATATCTCGATGCGGCGAATATCGATTTGAAGAGCTATAGCGATGATATTTATGCACGACTGTCTGCAGGATCGCTGGCGCCAATTCTTCGGACATTGAAGGTATTACGGGAAGAAGGAGTTTGGCTGGAGATTACTAATCTTGTTATTCCCGACTGGACTGACGAAATGGATATAATCAAACGGATGTGTGAATGGCTTTGTTCAAACGGTTTACAAGATTCGCCGCTTCATTTCTCGCGGTTCACTCCGTTGTACAAACTTACACAACTTCCGACTACACCTGTTTCGATATTGGAAAATGCCAGACAAATTGCAATGCAGTCAGGGATTCGATATGTCTATATTGGAAACGTGCCGCATCACGAAGCAGAAAACACATATTGCTATAAATGCAAGAAGATGATTATCGAGCGTCGGGGATTTGTAATTCTGCGTAATGATGTTGTAGATGGAAATTGCCGGTTTTGTGGCGAGAAAATTCCCGGGGTGTGGAATTAGAGAGCGAAAAATAAAGCTTGAGGGATAGTGCTGTTCAAAATAAATCAATGATCTCAATGAATGTTCTGAAAAAGCATCGATTTGGATAAGTTTTCACCAGAATCCTGGAGTGAACCTAATTAGTGACTCTCGAATATCCAATATGCCGTTTAGAATGCTGGGTTACTAAGGAAGAAGACTATTTTCGTACGTATCATTATTGAAAACACAAAAAGACATTCATGACGCTAAATTGGTAACTATCGCATAATTAAAATTGAATTATGTTGTTCAAGATGGTTTTTCGAATATTTATTTTTGACAAATCTGTTTGAGGAATGAAAATATTTATAAAAAAACTTGATTTTGAAAAAAACACCTTGTATTTTTGACGAGTTAAACCGTTTCCATAATTCAAAGCTGATAATTTTTTTGAGGTGAGGCGACATCATAATCTTGATATAATTTTGTTGATTCTGTTGTCACCTCATTTTATATACATACTTCAAATCATATAATATTGATGATTGTGTTAAGATGTCCGTTCTGCCGATGTTATTTACACAAATTTGAGCTCTCATAAGGGAGTATGAGTGCTCAATGTATTTATTTTCAGTTGGGGGACGCTGAATGATTATCGCATATTAACGGTATAAGTTTATTAAAACTGAAAGGAGACATTAGTTATGCAACAACTGAAGAAGGTGATTGCACCGATCTTGATGTTGATACTAATCTCGGTGTCCCCCCTCTGGTCGGGAACCACCGGAAAAATTGCAGGGAGCATCACAGACAAAGATAACGGTGAACCTGTGATCGGAGCTACCATTATTATCAGTGGAACTTCGTTAGGCGCTGCTACTGATCTTGATGGTCACTTTACTATTCTTTTTGTACCTCCCGGATCATGTAACCTTCAGATTTCTTCCGTGGGATACAGAAAAGTGTTGGTCAAAGATATTCGCGTGCATATTGATCAGACAGCGCGTGTCGATGTTGCTCTCGAACCGCAGGCGATCGAAGTTAATGCATTGGTTGTTGTCGGTGAACGATTGACTATTAAGAAGGACGTAGCGACAAGCGTTGCATCTGTCAATGACAAGGAAGTAGCCGCCCTGCCGATTAACAATGCCGTAAGCGCAATAGGATTACAGGCAGGTGTGCGCGGAGGATGGGATGCTAATCCGAACGGAGCTGCACAGCCGACATTTGTTAATAATTACAACCGTGGAAAAGTCAGTGTCCAAGGCGGCCTGAGTATTCGTGGTGGAGCTGGTGATGAAATTTTGTTTATGATGGATGGTGTCACACTTCGTGACCCCCGAAACAACGAACCAACAACGGGAATTCCATTGAGTTCAATCAAGGAAATTTCTGTAGAACGCGGCGGATTCCAAGCGGAATATGGCCAGGTACGTTCGGGTGTGGTGAACGTTGTTACTCGTGAAGGAGGCAAAAGAGGTTTTTCAGGAAGCGTGCAATTGAGAATGAGTCCTCCTCAGGCGAAGTATTACAAAGGGCCCGGAATCATGGATATTGATGATCCAAACTCGTGGATTTTGCGTCCATTCTTTGATCCTAACGTATGCTGGACGGGTACGGCTCACCCCATAGACTCGACGAAGTGGGACCAATATACAATATCGAAATATCCGGCATTTGATGGTTGGAATAAAATTTCTCAAAGACTCATGAGTGACAATGATCCATCGAATGATTTATCTCCTGAAGGAGCACAGCGGGTTTTTGAATACGAGATAAGAAAGAAACAACAGAACAATCAGCCAGACTATGATATTGATGCTGGCCTTGGCGGCCCGATTCCTCTCATTGGTCAATATCTCGGAGATTTAAGATTCTTTACTTCTTATCGCGGTACCCGCAGTATGCTGGTTTTTCCTCTTTCGCGGCCGGATTACAGAGATTACAATTGGACGGCTCAAGCTACTTCTGATATAACTTCTTCAATGAAACTTAAACTCTCAGTTCTCTTCGGCCATGAATACACAATGGAGCATAACTGGGATGCAAACGGAGTTTATTTTTATCCGCAATACCCGACTGATATTGCAAACGTCATAGGTGCCGTCGCCGGAACGGCCGATCTGAATAGAGTATTTTCAGATTTTGATTTTTCGATAGCGGATATTGGACAACGATCACTATCAGCTAAACTGACGCATGTTATTAATCCAAGCACATTTTACGAAGTATCGATAGAACACTTCCAGCGAAAATATGATGTTGGTCAAATCGCAAATCGTAATACATCAATACTAACCCAGGTTATACCCGGTTTCTTTGAGGATTCGAACCCGTTTGGTTACGATTCGCAAACAGATCCACATGGAGTAATAATAACAGGTGATATGCATGCTGCCAAGGCGCATGATCATACAGTAACTCAATCGGCGACAGTAAAAGCTGATTTCACAAGCCAGGTCAATTTCCAGAATCTTATAAAAGGCGGCATCCAGTTTAATTACGACGACCTCAACTTCGATTATGGAACGACAGAAATAACACAATATGTCAATCGTGTTCAGATGCATGTATTTCCGATTATGGCCGGCGCTTACATACAGGACAAATTGGAAACTGAAGGATTAACTGTAAATCTTGGTCTTCGTGCGGATTACAGCGACGCAAGGGTGAATTGGTGGGATATCAATCAGTTTGACCCCAGTTTCTTCCAGAACAATGCCGGGGCAGGTCAAACCTATCAAATGTCAAAATCAAAACCACAATTTGAAATAAGTCCACGGCTCGGTATCGCTCATCCTGTCACTGAGAATTCCAAGTTGTTCTTCAACTACGGACATTTCATGCAGGAACCGCAATACGAAAGTCTCTTCCGAATTCAACGGAACGATCAAAAGGTGATGACCAGTTTTGGAAATCCAAATCTCGTAATGCAGAAAACTGTTTCTTATGAGTTGGGATATGATCATATTTTATTCGACGAGTATTTATTCCAAATTGCGGCATTCTATAATGATGTAACTGATCAACAGGATTTTACACTGATTAGTGCACCGAAAACGAACGTGTCGTATTTATTGTCAACTTCGAACAACTACGAAGACGATCGTGGATTTGAAATAACACTTCGAAGAACAACCGGCCGCTGGTGGTCAGGTTTTGCAAACTATACATATATGGTAAACAGTTCAGGCCACTTCGGTAGTGGAGAATTATTTAATAATTCATATGATCAAACTAATTGGGATCAGACAACTGGGAACCTTTACGCGATTCGTCCGATTCCGCAACCTTATGCAAGGTTGAATCTCAGCTTCTACTCACCTGATGACTTTGGTGCGTTATTAGGTAGTTGGAGAGCAAATGTTGTGTTGGATTGGCAGGCCGGATTCTGGACAACTTGGAATCCTAAAAACATTCCTGCAGTACAATATAACGTATCATCAGTGGATTATTTCAACACAACCTTGCGTGTAGAGAAATCTATTCCCATCGGAAAAATGCGTATAAATTTCTTTATGGATGTCAACAATGTTTTCAATACACTTAGGCTCTATAATACCGGCGATCAAGGTTATATGACATCGCTTCACTTACCGAAGAGCAATGCATACGATAACATACCCGGTAACGATGAAGTAGGTAACTATCGAAAACTGGGTGTCGATTGGCAACCAGAGAATCCCCAGAATACAGTCGTGGGAACAACTCCACCGAATGATTATAGAGCTTGGTTTTATGAAGGTACAACCGGAAAATATTGGAAGGTCGTAAAAGATCCATCATCTCCCAATGGAAATAAATGGGTTCAAGTTGACCAAGCCAGTGTCGACCGAGTTAATAAAGACAAAGCCTATATTAATATGCCGAATGACGTAACGTTCTGGTTTTTGAATCCACGGCAAATTTTCTTCGGCATTCGATTATCAATTGATTTTAATGAATTGTAAAAAAAAAGAGATGACCATGAAAAAAAACATCAAAAAATTCGGGATACTTTTATTAGTTTTTTTTACGGGCGTATTGATCTTAAGCAACGTTCAAGTATGCCATGCTCAACAAATACGATGGCTCAGTATAACTCAATTACAAACTCCCACCAATGATGCCGGCGCCGAGTGGGAGGGTGAATTTAATCCAAGTGTCAATGGACAATATAACAACATCCTGTCATGGCCGGTTCAATATAGCATTAATCAACATACCTGCCGCATGCGGGCTTTCTGGATTGGAGCAAGGAACTTTGACGATCCGGTTGCGGGCAAAGTATTGAATTACAAAGTAATCGGTGTAGGTACACGATCCGATAATGACAGAATCAACGTAGTTTTCCCTCAACAGATTAAGTTGCTCGGTAAGATTTCTCATCCACCAGTGACTGTTGACAATGTTCCTGGATCATACCTCGATAATTATGATGCAGTGGATGCCGTTGATCCAAGCTTGGAAGCCGATCGAGCCGTGGTAGTAAAGTTCAATACATCGATAGGAATATCGGTGACCAAGAAGGTGATGGCGTTTGATCAATCGAATCATGATAATTATCATGTCTATGATTTTATTTTTAAAAACACAGGTATCTACAATGCAGCTGGTGCTGTGAAGCAACAGAAATTAGATTCAGTCTGGTTCTATTGGGCCAATCGATACGCATTTGCCGGTGTAAGCGTCTCATCGTTTAATAATGGATGGGGCGCATGGAGTGAGACATGGGGAAATAGTAATATAGTCCATTCATTTGGCGGTGATCCAACTGCAAGCGATTTCAACGGCATGAAAGGTTACTATGTTTGGCAGGGGCCGGATAGAGATCAGGCGTTGGGATCATACGCTGATGACTGGGGTAATCCGGCATATACAGAGGATGGAACACTTGCGTCGGCAAAGTATGCCGGTATTATTGTTTTGCATGCGGATAAAAGTACGGCCGACACAACGAATGATCCTTGGCAACCAAGGACGAATAATTTTATCGGTGCCGACTACGCAGTCAATCAAGTCCCTTACAGTCAGTATGATCAAAATTTCATGAGTAACCGATGGGCGGCAATCGAAGACGGACATCCAGCTGTGCAACATGATGTACTGGTGTCAGGTATTTATCCTATTTCATTGGCAGATCCAGTGAGAGAATCGGGAGGTGGTACTCAGCCTGAAATGGCATTTGGCCCTTATCAGATGGCGTATGGCGATAGTATTCATATTGTTTTTGCAGAAGCTGTTGCAGGGCTTTCATGGGACCAATGCAGAACTGTCGGTCAAAATTGGTATCAATATAAAAATAATACTGGCGCAAATCCACCTTTGGTATTGCCCAATAATACTACCGCATCTGATTATAATGTATATAAGAAAGCATGGTTTGACACATGTCAGGATTCTATCATGCAAACTTATAATAATGCAATTCGAAATTATAACACAGGATACAAGATTGCCAAAGCTCCGCCGCCTCCAAATAACTTTACCGTTAATTCCGGTGGAGACCGGATCCAGTTGAGTTGGGGAAATAATGCCGATGCAGCTGCTCACTTTGATGGCTATGTGGTTTACAGATCAATGGGGAGCGTTCTTGATCGGCACAGTGTCTACGAAAAGATTTTTGAGTGCAGCAAAGCTAATGTTGTTCATAATTATGATGATAAATCTGCGCTTCGAGGCCGTAATTATTACTATTATGTTCAAAGTAAAGATGATGGCACTCAGAATGATTTAAGACCTGGCGTTCCGCTCTATAGCAGTCTGTTCTGGACAGTGACTAGCGTGCCCGCTACATTACAACGGCCAGCTGTTACTGCACCGCCGAATGCACCAGCTCCTGATACTATCAATTGGAGACCGACGGTAGATAAAGGAGTCTGGAATTCAACTACGGGCTATTATTATGCTTATGAAAAAGTAACCCGTAATGATACTACTTATGTTTGTATTCATGATAGCACAAGAGGCAGAGCAGTTCCGGATACTTCCCGTTATTGGAAACCATTGATATCGAAAGGGACGTGGGTGTTCGGATCTGCTTATAGAAAGTACAATGCTGTGATGGATAACGGAGTAGAATTTGTTTGCATACATGATATAGCCGCTGGTTCGATGTTGGAACAAGTTAGGGTAGTGCCTAATCCTTATGATATCCGTGCTCGGTTATACCAATTCAATGCTGTAGCTTCAGGTCCAGCGGATGATCATGATCGAATTGCATTTTTCCAACTTCCACCAATCTGCAAACTTATGGTGTTCACGGAACGCGGTGACAAAGTTTGGGAGAAGGATCATATAAATGGTTCAGGCGATGAACTTTATAATTCAGAAACCATCTCAGGGCAAATGCTCGCTAGCGGAATTTATATTCTCTATGTGGAAGTTACAGAAGATGTACAAGCGCAAACTGATATCATGCGCAATGGAAGTATATTATACCATAAAGGGGATATCACAGCGCATAAAGGTGATCACATAATTCGTAAGTTTGTAGTTATCAGGTAAGGAGAAAATAAATGAAGAAGATAATAGGTAGTTTCATCGTTGTGTTTCTCGTGTGCTGCCTGATGACGACAATCGGGTTTGCGCAGGTTGATCAGAAGCTGGCACAAACGGGATTTCAATTTTTAAGTGTAGTTTCGGATGCACGAGGCGCAGCAATGGGCGAAGCAATGACAAGCCTTCAGACAGCCTCAAGCTCGTTGTTCTTCAATCCAGCCGGTATGGCGGATATGAAGAATGTTGTTGATGCGACAGCGAGCGTCAACCAGTGGATAGCTGATATAAAACATTACATGTTCAGCGTAGCGGTCAGTCCGGCGGGAGGGAATTACGGAGTGTTCGGATTGAGTGTTCAGAGCGTTGACTATGGAGATTTCTACGGGACGGTAGTTGATATGTCGTCGGATCTTCAATTCAGAGACACGGACATATTCAAGTTGAGTGCCCTTGCAGTTGGAGTTGGCTATGCGAAGCAACTGACAGACCGTTTCAGTGTTGGCGGGCAAGTACGTATTGTCCGGCAGGATTTGGGAACGAGCGTTATACCAGTGTTTGGCCAGGACAACACGGGGAAATCTGATACTACGGCTGGCACAGTGTCGAACAAATTGACGCCGCTAGTATTTGATTTCGGGACACAATTCAAGACAGGTATCAAGAGTATAGTGTTTGGAATGTCAGTGCGGAATTTTTCGAAGGAAGTGAAATATGTTCAGGAAGGATTCCAGGCGCCGTTGGTGTTCAACCTTGGAATCTCGATGAACCTGTTAGATCTTCTGTCGTCAGTTCCGGAGAATCAATCGTTGTACATGGGAGTGGATGCGTCGCATTTTCGGGATCATCCGGAAGAGATAAAGGTAGGGCTCGAATACAATTTCATGAACGTATTGAAGTTGCGCGGTGGTTATGTGTCGAAGTCGAGTTACGACCAAAGTTCGTTCTCATACGGAATGGGATTGGCATTCGCAGGAATAGCGTTTGATTACGCATACACGCCGTTTGGAGTATTCAACAAGGTTCAGCGGATAACCGCACGATTTTCATATTGAGTTGAAGAAGGAGAAAGAGCATGAAATTTAATAGATATGTAATAATTGCATCCCTGATGATTGTCGTGATAATGGCTATCATGTCGGGGTGTAAATATGATGTTGCAGAACCATTGTGGGATAAACCATATACGTCTTCTGCAGCGCCCACGATTAGCCTGATTACCCCCAGTGCTGCAACAGGAGGATTTAATACCATTACAATTACAGGCCAGAATTTTGCCTCGGATTCAACTCACGTCTATGTTTCAAAGATGAATGGAGATAAAAGTGTAGTGGAAGCAGAAATTTTATCTGCTTCTTCTACATCTATCACCATTCGCCGGCCCAATATTTATTCCGACTCTTGCAGGATATCGGTAGTATCACCGAATGCACTCTTGGTTGCGAAATCGGATACTGCGAGAGCAATTGGTCCTTATAAAATCAGCCAGGTGTCGGAACTTTATGGAGGCTTTTTAGATAATACTCTCTTAAGTGCAATTACTATGGACAATGCTGGAAATATATACGTGGTGGCTACAAATAAAAATCACCCAGTTATTAAAGTTTCCCCAAATGGTGACAGAGTATCGATTGGAAACGTTGGAGCAGCAACGAACACTTCCGATATAAGAATTAGCCCTGACGGAAAAAGCCTCATCATATTTGGAAGTGCTCTTTCAAAATACTTGAGTCTTGATCTAAATGGAGCAGACACGGGGGCAGTACAATGGTACAAGAAGTCAACAAAAGCTGTTAAATTTGGCGATTTTGATGCGAATGGAATCTTATATTCAGGCGGTATTAAGAATGGAGGGGACTTGATAATAATGTTGCCAGACTCTTCATTCAAGTCCAGTGGAAAATATACATCGAACGATATAATTCAAGGAATACGCGTATTTAACGGATATGTTTATGTGATTGATTCCTCAACAGCTTCAGGGTATCCTCTGAGAGCCGTTTATCGGAACCAAATCCTCGGAAATGGCGATATTGGATCATCGGAATTAGTGGTAGATTTATCTTCACAAGCACCGATTACAGGTATAACATTTTCTTCCGATGGTACTTACATGTATCTGGGAACTAATGGTACCAATGGACTCTTGGTGGTAACAATGGCGACACAGACCATTGATATTCTTTATAAAGGAATTGTTCCATCGTATGTCCTGGGAATTACATCATCACCTGGCAGTAATTACCTTTATCTAGTTTGCGGTAACGCTGCAGTGCAGAATAATCCATATGTAGCATACCAAATCGATATTGGGACACCAGGTGCGCCAAATTATTAGAAAATAAGATCGGGATATTACAGGGTCGGTACTGATTCTTCGGTACCGACCTTTTTTATTATAGACCCTCAACTTATTAAAAACCGGGTCTGTAACAAAAATATCTTTCTCTTGATCTTGCTCTTTATTGATTGCTTTTCGGTTCAACTTTGATTAGATTTCTTGCAAATCTTAATCTTTCTTATATAGGTCCTTTTGGTATAGTTCTTCAGATAGATTATTAACGTTGGAGAAAAAATCTTATGGGAACAATCAAATTATTTTGTTATTCAATAATCCTGATAACCGTCTTTTTGTCATCGAACATGGTTGCTCAGGATTCACACGAGGCAATAAGCTTTCGCTGGGCGTTGGTCGGGAAAACTACTGTCGATGGAGAGAAAAAAATCATCAATATTCAACATGACACTGCAATGATGACTGGCGATGCATTCAAGATGTTAATTCAACCCATCACGAAGTGTTACCTCTATGTACTACTACGCGGTTCTCGGAGCGATATGACTTTACTTTTTCCCTATTCCACACGCGACTTCAAAAATGTAGTTTCAACCGAAGTCTCGTATTTGATTCCTCGTGGAAGATTATGGTACGAACTTGATTCAAACGTCGGCCACGAAACATTTTATTTCATCGCTTCCCCTGAACGACTGCCGACTCTTGAAAAAGCCCTCGAAGACTTGAAAGTTCAGGATGAACAATCATGCGAGCAACGATCGCAACAAGTGATTCAACAAATCAATAACCTCAGAAAACAAAACAGGAAATTTACTTCCATTGCTGAAAAACCGATCGGAATTGCAGGAAACGTTCGCAGTATTGGGAATGAAAAAGAAATCGATCGTATAGACCTCTCGCAGTATGCAACAGAAGTTGAAGGAAACGGATTTTATATCCGAACCATCGTGATCGATCACAGGTAGAAACATGAGAGTCAAAAAGGCAGTTCTCCTGAGCCTGATAATCGCAAGCTTCGTTCACGTGATTTTCTATCTATTTCCATCAGGGATAGGCGTGTGGGAAGATCGCGTAAATGATTTACTCTTTGTTGCTCGTTATGCATGGTATGGCCCGGAGACTATCGATAAAAATCTCGTTCATGTCAACATAGATGATGCATCGATGTCGCGAGTCGACAAGTATGTCTGGAGCCGGGCATTCTATGGAAAACTTCTCTCCTTTTTCTCGATGGCCGGAACTCGAGCGGCAGCATTCGATATTATTTTTGCACGGCCTGGTGTTCCTGTTGACGATTCAGTGTTTATCAATAGTGCACGATCGTACGGATTAATATATTCTCCGATTGCATTTACCCCTACTAAAAAAACATCCAATCTTCATTTGGACGAAAATAGGAGAGTCCGTATCATAGACAGTGCAAAATGGAACTTGCATGTCGTCCGAACCGGGAATCCGATATCTGGAACAACTCCTATTATTACAAGCTTGCCTGAATTGCTCCATTCCAGTAGAAAGATGGGTTTTATCAATGCCGAAGCTGATGTTGATGGAATCTATCGCCGTGTTTCACTGCTCATGAAGTTTAACGGGGCATATTTTCCCGGATTTGGATTGGCGCTTGCCTGTGATTATTTAAAAGTGTCAACAGATAGTATAGAGGTTAATTTTGGGAACTGGATTCTTCTTCGGCATGCAACATTCCCTGACGGTATCGTTCGCGATATTAAAATACCGATTGATGATCAGGGGAAAGTATTATTGAACTATGCGGGGCGTTGGAAGGATCTTACGCATTACTCTTTTGTTAATGTCATGGATAATGCTTTAGATCCGGAAACGAGGGAAGATATAGCAGGTGAATTTTCAGACGCTATCGTTTTCATCGCAGAAACTGCTACCGGAATTTCTGATATGGGTTCGACGCCTCTTGACGATCGTTATCCGTTGGTCGGTCTTCACGAGACAGTGGTTAATATGATCTTGACGGAAAACTTTCTTCGAGTTGCTCCGTGGTGGGGAAATTTATCTCTGACGATCTTTTTGGTCGGGCTGCTGGGTTTTCTCTCGTCTCGTATGAAACCGTTGCGTCTACTTTGCATGTTTTTTATTTTATTAATTATCACTGTTATAATTTGGTTCGTATTATTTTTTATCCAACATATAACAATAAGCATTCTTCCTTGCCTCTTAAGTATTGGGATGTCATTCATTGGGCTTGTAATTGTAAGGGTGTCACATGAACAACGCGAGAAGCAATTTTTCCGACAGACCCTGGAGCGCTATTTTAGTCCTCCTGTTGTTCGAAAAATTATTGAACACCCGGAAATTCTTCACCTTGGCGGCGAGAAGACTTGTCTAACGATTCTATTCAGTGATATTTCACAATTTACTTCGTATTGTGCTGATCAATCTCCAGCAGAGATCAAACGTACTCTCAATGAATATTTTGAGGCGATGGCCGAAATTGTCGACAGATACAATGGTACAATAGATAAATTTATAGGTGACGGACTCATGGTGTTTTTTGGTGATCCGATAAAAATCGACAATCATGCTCTGAATGCAATTCGAGCAGCTATTGAAATGCAAAAAAAATGTACTGAATTAAAGTCCTTGTGGGAGGCTGAAGGACGTTTATCGTTAAAGATCCGAATTGGAATCAACACAGGCGAAGTTATAGTGGGTAATATGGGATCAAGCCGTCGAATGGATTATACTGTACTCGGATCAAATGTGAATCTTGCTCAGCGGTTGGAATCAAACGCCCCGCTTGAAGGGATACTCATATCCGCAGAAACTCACAGATATATCCAGGATGAAATTAAGTGTCTCGAAGAAATGAAAATAAAAGTGAAGGGGCTCGCCGAAGAGGTTGTTGTTTATAAAGTTGTTATTGAATGATATATCCTCGAATTGCTTCACATAATCATTAATTTTTAGAAATTAATGAGTGAGCTTTATTTTGTTGATGCTTATTGTTTTTCAAGGTTTTATTTACTATCCTTGGGCAAAGATGGTTCGCATTTCTCAACAATTATTTTTAAAGTGCTCGATTTTGATGCGAACGACGATTATATGGTTTACTAATTATAATTATTGGATTATCCGATAATAAGAGAAGATTAGAGGATGGTGATATAAATTTTCGCATTTAATTATTCCGGCGACATGAATATGTCATTAAAGTATGCCCATATGTCTTGTTTTGAAAAATATTTTTAATATCTGACACAGATCACGGTTTTATTAGTCAATAATAGATATTTTTGTGATGAATATAGGAGGATGAATCATGCGAAATTTAAAAATTATTTTCTTCGGCTTTATGATGTTTGCTTTGTGCTTCGATATTTCTCGTGCACAAACCTCTTCTTCGGAGAGCAATACAGGATCGCTTTTAGCCGTTCCCAAAAAAGTGGTAGTACCAACGGTAGCGCCATCGACTGTAAAATCGACGACACCGCCGACGATCGAACTTCTCGAGCCAATCCAAATCGGCCAGCGTGGAATGAAAACTGCCAACGATGGCGCGATTGTTGTTAAAACCTCAGATCTAAAGATTCGTGGCATCGCTCGCGGATCTAATGCCGTTGCAGTTGTTTACGTGAATGGAACTGAAGCTGCCTTGAATCCAATCAAAGGTGGCGTCGAATTCTCGACGACGCAATTACTACAATTTGGACTGAATACGATCGAGATTACGGCAGTCGATGTGGGAAAAGCGAAGAGTACAACAACAATTAAAGTCCAGCGTGAAGTTGTCGTCGCCAAGAAGGAACCGGAACAGGCGCCACAGGCCCAACAATTCAAGGGACATCAGGTTTGGGGGGTTGTCGTCGGTATTTCTGAATATCAGAGCTCTCAAATAACACCACTTCGTTATGCCGACCGTGATGCGGAATCATTCTATCAATATCTGGTCACTCCTTTAGAAAAAGGAGGACGGGGAGTAGCGCCTGCGAATATCAAAAAATTAATTAATAAAGATGCCACGAAGGTTAATATTCAAGAAGCGATTTTCGACTTCATGAAGAATCCGCTGGAAGAAGACGTTGTGATTATTTATTTTGCCGGACATGGCGCACCTGATCCTTATCGGCCGAATGTTCCTTATCTCCTTGCTTATGATTCCGATCTCTCCAAACCGGCGGCTACAGCAGTTAAGATGCAGGATATTCAGGAGGCGATACACGATTATATCAAGGCAGGAAAAATCATCGTGTTTGCTGACGCATGCCACAGTGCAGGAATCAGTTCGAATATCGCCATGCGTGGTGATGCCACCAGCGAATTGATAAACGATTTCCTAAGCGACATCGCAAAAGCAGGCAGTAGTGTTTTAACATTTAGTGCAAGCGAAGCGAAGGAAACTTCTCAAGAGTCCCAGCAGTGGGGAGGCGGGCACGGCGTCTTTACATACTATTTACTCGAAGGATTAAGCGGAAAAGCGGATCTGGATTCCGACGGTATTGTGCGGCTTGGTGAATTAGTTGATTACATAAGTTTGAACGTCCGGAAAGATACAAAATCGCTCCAGCATCCGAATCCGAGTTCAACGATGTGGGATCGCAATTTGCCGATGTCGATCAAGGCAGAGGAGAAATAGTAATTATAAATTAAAAAGGAATGAAATGACATTTTTTATTTTATAATTTTTCCTTTTTGATTAATCTAATATAAATATTTAAGTTGTGTGATGTGAGATCGTAATCTGCCAATGTCGATCAAGGATAGAGATAATTAAACGCTGGCTTCAGCCTGCATAAATATTAGGATCGAACGTTAAGGCAAAAAGTTTTTCAATTAATATTTAAATCGTATTATTGCAAAGTAGAAAAATATTTTGCGGAGAAACGTATGACAAGATTTTTTAAGATGCTAATAATATTCATTTTGATTCAATCCATGGTTTCAGCCCAGCAAACGAGTGAACAAAAAAACGCCCTTGAAAGTAGATCGCCGGGATATGCGCAGCGAGATGACAGAGGGAAAGTTGGTTTTAAAAAAACTATTTTCGTGAAAGAATCTTCCCCCAAAAGAGGATTAAATAATTTGCCATCGCTGCAAACAGTGCAACAAAAGGATAAAAAGGTGCAGGGGATGGATGGGAATTCTTCTATTTCAATAATAGAAACCGGACAACAAAGTTTTGGAAAAATAGAAGGAAATCTTTTTAAAAATTCAAATGTAGCTTCTGGCGTCAATCTTACACCTTTCCAACCGACACCAACAAGTACTACCGGCAGTTGGAATTGGGACGGCGATATCGTGGTTTACACGAGTGCCGTAACGTCTGATCTTATTATATCAGATGCAGCAACAATTTCTACAACCGATAGTGTTTATGTTGCGTTTGCTATTATAAATAATGGAACGGATGATATAACAACACAATTTTATACCGCGTTTTATGTTGATGGGGTTCAAGCGAGTTGGTCGCCGTTATCACTAGCCAGTCTTAGTGCAAATTACTTCGATGGTTGGTACAACTACAGTGTTGGGAAATTAAGCGCAGGATTACATACTTTCGAAGTAGTTGCTGATTGTTATAATAATATTGCGGAAACAAACGAAAATGACAATAAATATTCCAGGCAGGCGACAGTTTCTTCACCGGCGCCAAGTACACCTGCGAATTTAAATGCTGTTGCAATGTCATCCGGGCAAATTAATTTAACGTGGACGGCAAGCAGTGGTAGCCCGGCATATTATAGAATTCTTCGCTCAACAACTTCCGGCTATGGCTTCACTCCAATTGACACTTTGCAAGATCCTTTAGCGGTGAAATATTTTAGTGTTTTTCTAAATCCGAACACTACTTATTATTACCAAGTTATTGCAGGAAATAGTGTAGGCGAGTCTTCGCCATCTGCCGAAGCATTTGCGACTACGCCCGGGTATTCTACCAATTGGACAATTCAAAATAGGGATACAGTCTCATGGTATGCTATCAAAGCAGTCGATACAAATACTGTGTGGGCGTGCGGGTACAGTGCGCTGACTAATGATGCAGGTAAAGCATACGTAGCGCGTTCAACAAATCGCGGAGTAAATTGGGTAAATTGCAGCGGCAACCTTGCTTCAACGAATGCAGCACTTGTTACAATGGAAGCGACAAGCGCTACTGAAGCGTGGGTGGGAGATCAATATGGGAACATCTATTATACCAGCAATGGAGGATCCAATTGGGTTACCCAAAGCAGCGGTACGGCTAATTATATTGATGCAATAAAATATTTGTCAACCAATACTTTGGTCGCGATAGCAGATCCACTAAAACAAGGATATCCTTTTTTAATTTTACGATCAACAAATAACGGGACAAACTGGAACGTAGTAGCCAGAACGCCGAGTTCACGTTCAGATGTTCAGGAAGTGTGCCTTGTAAATTCATTTTGCACGGTGGGAAATACTTTGTACGCTGGAACATACTTCGTTGATAGCACATCGGGAAGAATGATAGAATCAACAGATGGAGGATTATCGTGGCAGATTTTATCAACAGAGTTTGAACAAGATCCGCGGAGTATCGCATTTCGCAATGCTTCGGTTGGAATCATGACCGGATCAGCGGGATATTGGAACTATACCGTTAATGGCGGTGCTAGTTGGCAGAACATGGATACCTTTGTTTCTGGTTCCATTAGAACGTCACAGGTAATACAAGGAACGTCAACGTATTGGGCTGGAGGATATAATGGTGTATTTCGCTCGACCAATGACGGTGCTAGTTGGAGTATTGAAAGTGTTCCATTTGAAAATGCAATCGATGCTCTTACATTTCCCAGCCAAACAACAGGGTGGGTCGCATCCGGAACTGGAATAATTGCACGATATTACTCTGGTTCATCTTCAACAAGCACATCGCCGTCCCTCACATCGCCAACATATGGTTCAACGAATCAACTCCTCACACTTACAGTAAGCTGGACTCAAGTCACTGGTGCGACAAAATATCATCTGCAGGTAGCAACAAATTCATCCTTCATCAATCCAGTTGTCAATGATTCAACAATCACAACTACATCGAAGCAGATCGGACCGTTGTCATTTGGCGCCATGTATTACTGGCGCGTGTGTGCGATCGTTAACGGAAATCAAAGTGAGTACTCATCGCCCGGAACATTTACAACTATTCCGGCTCCCCCAACATCGATCAGTGCAAGTACAGTAATAAATTTTTCGACGAAGTCGAAAGCATCCGATTACACTGCAGCTGATTATCAAATTGTAGGTTTACCCGGAGATAATACATTGATGGTGAATTCGATTTTCACCGGAACTCAAAATGTAGATTGGCAGGCATATTGGGATAATGGAGAATCAAGCTCAAGCAACTATCTTGAAGTATTCGATGGAAGTAAGACATTCCAGTTTGGAGTCGGCCGTGCATTCTGGATCATATCAAGAAGCAACGTGACAATTAATAGGACTCTCAATTCGGCATCGTTGAATTCGAATTATGAAGTCGAACTGCCGTTGAATGCAGGCTGGAACCTGATCACAAATCCATTCGCACGTTCAATTCAATGGTCCAAAGTTCAAAGTGACAACAACATCTTATCCGCACTTTATAAATTCAATGCCGGATCATTTTCCGCATCCACGAGTTTTGATCCATATGTCGGGTATTACTTTTTTAATGGGTCACCAAACACAGTGCTCTACGTCTTGAAAGTTCCGTATCAGAGTATTTATGCCAATGTTGTCAATACCGAAAGCCTTGCAAAGAATGATTGGCGTGTGAATGTGCAATTACAATCTGCTGGGATAGTTGATAAGAGTGTGTCGTTCGGAGTTTCACGCGCGGCAAGCACCGGTTTGAATAAATTCAATTTCCGGAAACCACGAGCTCTTGCTTCATTGCCGGAAATTCATTTTGACCGTACGGATTGGGATTCGAACTACCCTGCATTTGCAGCCGATATTCGGCCTTCGATAGGAGAAGTTGAGAGATGGCAGTTGAGTGTAAATGGAAAGCAGGGCTCGTCGGCTAAACTTGTATTTGGAGGCATCAGTGAAGTCCCAACAAGCTACGCAGTTTTTCTGGTAGATGGTGTGCACGCAACATTCGTTGATTTGAGAAAAGATTCTACTTACGAATTTACACAACCGACAAATAATACTTCGATAACGATTCTTGTCGGTTCACCGGAGAAAGTTGAAAAAGAAGCGCAGAGTGTTCTACCGGTGAGCTACGAGTTAAGCCGGAATTTCCCGAATCCGTTTAATCCAACAACTAATTTCGCATTGAGGATACCGGCGAGTTCATACGTAACAGTGATAGTTTACAATGTCCTGGGTCAAGCGGTAAAAGAAATTTTCAGCGGAAAGCTTGATGCCGGCCAATACTGGATGAGCTGGGACGGAAGAAATGAGATACAAAAGAATGTGTCGAGCGGGATGTATTATTGTCGCATGGATGTGGCGGGAAAGAAACCGTTCGTGATAAAAATGCTATTATTGAAATAGTGAGGAATTGAATATGAATAAGATAGCACAAAAAAGTAAATCGGTATGCTGCCTGATCATATTTGCATTAATCATAGAATTGATGCCGTTGTCGATAGCAAAGGCGGGAGACCGGATTGATGTAAGGAATGTGAAATACGAAGTGACGGGGAAGCAGATCGTGATAACGTACGATTTGCTTGGAGCGGCAGATACGGAATACGACGTGACAATAATGCTTAAGAGGAGACAAGTATCGGTGTTTGAATACACTCCTAAATCGATAATCGGTGATTTTGGGCAGGGGAAGTTCAGTGGAATTGGAAAAAAGATTGTTTGGGATTTTCTGGAGGATTTTCCACAGGGACTTGAGGGCGAAGATTATTATTTTGTGGTCAAAGCTGAAATGCTTTCGTCGGGCAGCGGAATATTGTGGTGGGTAATCGGAGGAGCGGCGGTAGCAGGAGGAGCGGCAGCCGTGCTGTCAGGCGGATCGAAGTCGGGTGGAAGCACAACAGCACCGGAGAATGGTTTTCCGCCGCCGTTGGGAAGGCCATCGGGAAATTGAAATGTGATTAGCCGAATGAACAAAATCGAGTTAATAAATCCGTGAAAATAAATATCGAGGAATGGATCAGCGAAAAATCAAAGCGTATGAATACAAATAATTCCAACATCACAATTTTATGAACTAACCATGAAAAAACTAAAAGTAATTCCAATCATTCTATTTTGTTTTGTCGTTACCATAAACGCTCAGACGCCCGATTGGGTAAAAAACATGGGGAAGAGCGCGCAATTTCCCGATATTAAATATCTGACGGGTTTCGGGATGGCCAAGCTCGATAAAGAGGAAGATCGGGCAAGTTGTGTTCAACTCGCCATCGATCGTGCGCGAAAAAATATAATCGAGCGAATCCGTGTGCAAATTCAGAGCATCGGACATTCAGAATCAAAAGAGACAAATGAAGGAGTTGGAAGTTATTACACAAGTGTTGTCCAAACAAATTCCAGTCTCGAATTAGATGGTTTACAAACCGAATCGTATTATGATAAAAGTGATGCAGTCGCTTATGGATTTGCATATATAAACCGTGAACAGGTCATTGATATGTATCGGAAGAAAGCGGAAGTTCTTCAAAATGAAATCCGAACACGTTTTTCAAATGCAAAACATTTGGAGGAAACACAACAGCAGGTCCAGGCTTTGAATGAATACCTTGGCTGTTATCCTGTTTTGCGAAAGATAGAAGAAATTTCTGCGATCATATCAGCGGCAGAAACGAACGTCACAAAAGCTTTTGATGAATTGGAAGTGTCGGCATCTAAGGAAACTGTGAGCACCAACGACATACAACAATCTATCGAACGACTGATCAATCGGCCTGTCGCTACATTTGATGAAGTTGCATGGAAAGTAGTATATATGTTGAAGAATCAGGTTGATATTTCGGACAAAACGATTATGGTTGTTCCGATTACATATCAGGATACAAAATTAGGAAGTTCATTTTCCCGTTATTTCAAACAGACGATTGAGGGGCAAGGAGTCGCACAAGCCAAATGGTCCATTGTTCAGCAATCGAAAGACTTCAAACCAAAAACCCAGGATCTCGTTCGTGAATATGCACAAGTCAATGGCGCAGAATACGTACTTAACGGAACATATTGGGAAACTCCATCAGGTTTAAAATTACTTATCGGAGTTCGGCATGTTTCCGACGCTAAACTTGTTGCAAGTGTCGAAATGATTGTTCCGAATTCAGTAATCCAAGCATCCAACGTTACCATCAAACCGGAAAATTTTAAGGATGCTTTTTCCGAACAAAAAGAATTCCTAAAAGACGAGGTGATCGATGGTGGATTGAATCTCGAAGTCTGGACAAATAAAGGCAGCGATAACGTTCTCTACACAAAGGGTGAAAAGATGACAGTCTCTCTTCGTGTAAATATGCCGTGTTACATCAGATTCATTTATCATCTCGCGGATGGCAAGAGGGTATTATTATTGGATAGTCATTATATTGATGAATCGAAAGTGAATAAAGTGTATACGATCCCGCAAGAGTTTATTTGTGATGCTCCGTTCGGTGGAGAATTTCTTCAAGTGTTTGCTTGTAATGAACCATTTGAAACTCTTGATACGATTCGAAGAGATGGGTATGATATATTGAAGGAGGATCTAAACAAAATTTTAAGTTCGACACGAGGGATGAAGTTGGTAAATCCAAAATTGTTGCAGGTAGAAAGCAGAATCGCAGTAACAACGATGGATGTCGATAAGTAAATCGAAGATGATGAGTGTTAAAAAATGAAAGGGTTTTTGAAGGAAGAAACGGGAGAATAAACGTATTCTATTAGAGCGAGGGAGATGATTAATACTGGAAGAACTTCAGAGATTTCCCAAGATGATTTTCGTTAAATAAAAAAATAAGGCTTGACTTTTTAAGAAAGCCTTTTTATTTTCCGTATAATCAAACCGGTTCAATAATTCGAAGACCAGTTCAATTTTCTAACGAGGTATGACTTTGTTTGGCCTTGTGGCAAACGGTTGAAGAGATTGTTTGTGAAGTATTAAAAATGTTTACAGAAAAGCAAAGTATATAAAAGATAAAATGGATGAGTATGGTTCTTACTTTATCAATTCGAAGTATAGGAATAAAACTTATCCGGGAGTGAGGAGAAAAAATAGTTTTGTTTTAATTTTTTAATCTTGTTGTCGCCTCTTCAATTCTTCATCTGTCGATGATGTAACCTTCACAGCTGTTATGAGGTGGCGGTCCTACGATAATATTTGCACAACCTTGAGTTTTCATAGGGGAGTATGACGATTCATTGTATGGATTCAGTTGAGGGGAATAGTGATTCAATGTCGCGTATAAGCGATTAAAGTTTACTAAAACCGAAAGGAGGCATTTATATGCAACAACTGAAGAAGGTGATAGCACCGATGCTACTATTGATTTTGTTATCGGTGTCCCCCCTTTGGTCTGGAACGACCGGAAAGATTGCCGGAGTCATTTCTGATAAAGACAACGGCGAGCCGGTAATTGGAGCGACTGTCATAGTCATGGGAACATCGTTAGGTGCTGCAACAGATCTTGATGGTCATTATACAATTCTCTACGTCCCCCCTGGAAGTTACACTCTTCAAATTTCTTCCGTCGGATATAGAAAAGTGACTGTAAAAGACGTCCGCGTCAATATCGATCAGACGGCACGCTACGATATTCCACTAGAACCCCAAGCGATCGAAGTAAATGCGTTGATCATTGTTGGGGGGAAGATGAATATTAAAAAAGACGTGGCTACGAGTGTCGCAACGGTCTCCGATAAAGAAATTACGAATCTGCCCATTGCCAATGTCCCTGATATTCTTGGAATGCAAGCAGGCGTTAATATTACGAACAATGGAAAAGATATCCAGATTCGCGGAAGTTCAGGAGATCAATCGTTGTTTATGGTCGACGGAAACACGATGAGAGATCCACGAAATAATCAGGTAATCTTCAAGGTGCCATTAAATTCCATTAAAGAAATTTCGGTTGAACGAGGTGGTTTCAATGCTGAATATGGACAGGTTCAAGCCGGTATTATTAACATCGTTACAAGTGAGGGAGATAAACGAGTTTATTCAGGAGGTATTACTGTAAGAGTTACTCCGGCTGCACCAAAATATTACAGAGGCGGCGGAATCCCGGATATACAGGATCCGAATTCGTACTGGTTACGACCATATATGGATAATGCAGTTTGCTGGACGGGTACTAATACTCCCGAATCGCAGGGCGGTTGGGATTATTATACGAGGCAAAAATATCTGCCGTTCTCAGGATGGAATTCAATCTCACAACAATTATGTACAGATGACAATCCTAATAACGATTTAACACCTATTGGCGCACAACGTGCTTTTTTATACGAAACACGAAAACACATACCCAACAACGAACCGGATTATAACATCGATGCCGGATTTGGCGGCCCTGTTCCGTTGATATCTGAACCGCTTGGAAATCTTCGGTTCTTCATGTCATACCGCGGCGAAAAAGACATGCTGTTATTTCCCTCTACCAGGCCTGATTACAACGATCATGACTGGAGAGTTGTTTTAAATTCCGATATAAATAATTCTATGCGTTTGCATATTAATGGTGCCGCAGGGAATATAGCTACTATGGCGGAAAATTGGACCTACTCAAATTATCCGCAGACTCCATCCGATCTTGCAAACGGTACAGGTGGTAGCACACTTTTTAATTTGTTTAGTGATTGGACATATAGTTTGACAGACATTAGTTATAAATCTGCCTCGGCAAAATTGACGCACACGATAGGTGCCAATACATATTATGAAGTTTCATTAGAACACCTCGAGCGCCATTACGATACAAGGCCTCCGGCAGGGCGCGATACATCTCAACGGTTTGAAATTGTTCCAGGTTTTTACGAAAGCACAAACCCGTTCGGTTATTATCCAATAGCAAGTTCAGGTGACGGTGTAATAATTTGGGCAGGTGAACAACAATCACTTGCGAGAGATAATAGCACTGCAAGTGTAACTACCTTAAAAGCTGATTTCACAAGTCAGGTCAACTTTAATAATCTGGTAAAATGCGGCGTTGAATTTGATTACAACGATCTGAATTTGGATTATGGTTTTATTCAGATGCAAACTGGTGGACTGAATTATGCGAATCGTATTCAGGCTAAGGATTATCCGATCAGAGGCGCTCTCTATGTCCAGGATAAACTTGAAACAGAAGGATTTACATTGAATGCCGGCTTACGCTTGGATTATAGTAATTCCGAGGTGACATGGCCTAATATAAGTGCGAATCCGTACGATCCCAATTTTATAGGGAGTAACTACAATAATTTTCTTGTTTTTCCGACGAAGAGTTCAGAAGCTCAGTGGCAACTCAGTCCACGGTTGGGTATATCACATCCAATTACCGAAGACTCTAAATTATTTTTCAATTATGGACACTTCAAAGAAGTACCACAGTATGAAACCCTATTCCGTGTGCAACGGACACCAGATCATTCATTAACACAACTCGGAGATCCGAATTTAACCTTAGCAAAAACAATCTCATACGAATTAGGATATGATCACTTACTGTTTAACTCGATATTACTTCAGGTAACGGCATACTATCGTGATATTTCAAATCAGCAAGATACAACCAGGTATACACCGACTAACGGATCTTTCTATTATCTGTCAACAAGTAATTTATATTCGGATATACGCGGGTTTGAAATTACAATTCGAAAATCGACAGGCCGTTGGTTCTCTGGTTTTATTAATTATACATATCAGGTTGTGTCATCTGGTAATTTTAATGAACGTCAACAGTTCCAAGATCCCGTTCGCCAACAGCTGTATAACCAGACGACTGTAAATTTGTATCAAACTCGTTCAACGCCTACACCATATGCGAGAGCGAATCTGAGTTTCTATACACCTGAAGATTTTGGGCCAATCTTAAGTAATTGGAGAATGGATTTATTGTTGAACTGGAGCGCGGGTGGATGGACCACATACAATCCACAAAATGTTTCAGGTATAGTCAACAATGTTCAATTTGTGGATTATATTGACGGAACGTTGCGTTTGAGCAAAACTATCGTTATGAAACGTTTTTCGCTTCAGTTTTTTGCCGACATCAACAATTTATTTAATGGACTTCGAATGAGTACAGCCGGTATTGAGGGTACCAGTGATCAGTTTTATCAAGCATCATTGCACCTTCCGAAGAGTAATGCATACAACAATATTCCGGGGAATGATAAATTCGGAGAATATCGCACACCAGGAACAGATTGGCAGCCGGAAGTTTATCAGTCTGAAATTCAACAGAAGAATGGTTCCTTTGTAGCGGCTCCGGATGATATTCATGCGTTCTATTACGAAGGTAGTACCGGGAAATACTGGCGTGTTGTTAAGGACCCGGCTACGGGAAGTAGATCGTGGGTGCAGGTAGATCAGGCTACAATCGATAAAGTCAATAAGGACAAAGCATATATTAATATGCCAGGCGCTTCTACATTCTGGTTTTTAAATCCACGCGCGATTGCATTTGGAATTAGACTTTCATTGGATATAGAATGACAATTAACCAAAAACAAATATTGAGATACACAATGAAAAAAAGAGATTTTAATATTCGAATACTTCCGCTAGTGATAGGCCTACTGCTCATCACTAGTGGATATTCTACTATCATGGCGCAGGATCTGAGATGGATGCGTATCGGTTCAGTACAACAACAATTCATGGATTTTGGCGCTGAATGCGAAGTTTATCCAGCAGGAACTCCGAATTTTATGGCATGGCCTGCCCAGTATGGTGACGGGCAATTGAATGTCCGAATGAGAGCATTATGGCTTGGATGTTCAAATTTTAACGACCCGATTGAAAAAAAAGTATTGAGCGTAAAAGTTGTTGGTGCCGGGCCTCGTTACGATGCCGCTAATCAGCCCGCGATGGTTTTTTCGCAAATGGTGAGATTGTACGGACGTGAAAATCCCCCAATCATCACTGTCGACAATCAAACTGGAACGAACAATACTTTATACGATGTTTTAGACGGCCTGCAACCCGATCTACCATGTGATCGGATGATACAGATCGATTTCAACACATCTATGGGAGTTTCGGTAAGAAAGAAAGTGCTGGCTTTCACGCAACAAAATCATGATAATTACTTTATCCATGATTATGTTTTTAAAAATACTGGAATTATCAATGCCAATGGTGATGTCTCGTCACAAACTTTGAATAATTTCTATGTTTATTTTAATTACAGATATGCATTTGCCGGTGTTACCGCTGCCGCTTTTGGCTCCACTTGGGGTGATTTTTCATCCCTATGGGGAACCAGCTCGGAATATAGCGATTTTGGACTTTATAGAAATTCCGATATCAGAGGCTTCTATGGTTATTATGCTCCTGACAAAAGTCGGCTGAATATTTCTTATGCAGAAGATTGGGGTTGCCCAAATCAGCTTGGTGGAGATTGGCCGGGAGTATTAGGCTCAGCTAAATACGCCGGTGCAGTTACCTTGCTTGCTTCTAAGAGTCCACAAGATTGGACAGACGACAATACTCAACCAACCACGACAGCGTACATTGCCTGCGACGCAAACACAATAATGACTGCACCCTACAGCCAGTATGACGACAATTTTATGGGATTACGTTATAAGGCGATGACAGAAGGACATCTTGCTCAGACTCACGAGCAATCTGTTGGCGTTGGTAACTATATTGCAGACTGGAGAAGCCAGCATCCGGATCGAGATGGTGGTGGTGGAACAACTCAAGGACAGGGTTTTGGTCCGTACACACTTGCTCCAGGCGATAGTATCCGAATTGTGTTCGCTGAAGGAGTTAGTGGCATAAGTTGGGAGCAATGCCGATCCGTTGGTGCCGTATGGTATAATTATTATACGGGGACTGGCAGCCCAACTTTGAAGATGCCGGATGGTTCCGTAGACACAAGTTTTACAAATTACACGCGTGCATGGGTTCAGACAGGAAAAGATTCGATCATGCAAACTTTTAGAAATGCAATCGCGAATTTTAATTCCGGTTACAAAATTCCGCAAGCGCCAACTGCACCACCCACGTTTACAGTTAAATCGGGCGGTGACCGGATTCAGCTTATGTGGGATCCCAGTACGGGTGCTCATTTAGCAGGTTATGTCATTTACAGGTCTCAAGGTCATGTCAAGGATTATGAAACCGTTTATACAAAGTTGGTTGAGTTAGATAAATCAGTCACTTCGTATGACGACACGTCGGCTGTTCGAGGTTTTAACTATTATTATTACATCCAAGCGAAAGATGATGGAACGCAGAACGATTTATATCCAGGTGTGCCGTTATACAGCAGTAAATTTCCCACGATGACTTCAGTGCCCGCATATCTACGGAGGCCATCAGGTAATCTTTTGTCTGAGGTCCGTGTGGTGCCGAATCCTTACGATATTCGTGAACGTGCATTTCAATTCGGCACGACATCGCAGTATGATCATATTGTATTCTATGGTCTCCCACCAGTATGTAAATTAAGAATCTACACAGAGAATGGGACGTTGATTAAGGAAATACAGCATACAAATGGTTCGGGAGATGAAGGTTGGGATTCCAATACTTCTTCGGGACAGATTGTGGTGAGCGGAATTTATATTCTGTATGTCGAGGTGACTGAGGATGCTGTAGCTTCTAAGGATAAGATTGCTCCATGGGATATTTATAATGAAAAATTAAGCTTGATCTATCATAAAGGCGATTTGATGTATCATCAAGGAGATGTGATTTTTAGAAAAGGTGAATCCACTTTTCGCAAATTCGTGATCATCAGGTAAGGAGAAAATCAATGAAGAAGAGAATAAGTAATTTTGTTGTTGTATTTCTCATGGGATGCCTGCTGTTCAATTTTGGATTTGCCCAGGAGAATCAAAAGTTGGCACAAACCGGTTTCCAGTTTTTAAGCGTTGTTTCCGATGCTCGAGCGGCTTCAATGGCAGGAGCTATGACCAGCCTTCAAATCGGTTCGAGTGCCTTATTTTTCAATCCAGCAGGTATGGCAAAAATGGATAAAACAGTCGATTTGACTGCAAGTATTAACCAATGGATTGCCGATATTAATCACTATACATTTAGTCTGGCATTTAATCCTGCCGGAGGCGATTATGGTGTCTTCGGTTTTAGTTTCCAATATGTAAACTATGGGGATTTTATTGGAACACGGGTCAATACGGCGGAGGATAAGGGATATACCGATGTTGGAATATTCCATCCAAATGCCGCGGCATTGGGCTTTGGTTATGCAAGGCAATTGTCGGATCGATTTTGCGTAGGCGGTCATATCAGTTGGGCGCAACAAAATTTGACACCGGATATAAATCATGTGGTTACACAAAGAACGGTAGCGGATAGTACGGTCTCAGACACAACTTCTCAGACCGTTCAGAATAAATTGAAGCCGCTCATATTCGATTTTGGCACTCAATTTAAGACGGGAATAAAGAGCCTGGTGTTTGGAATGTCGATTAGGAATTTTTCGGCGGAATATAAATATGTCCAAGAAGAATTTCAGGCTCCGTTGGAATTTAATCTAGGCATTTCGATGAACCTGTTCGATCTTCTCTCACATAATCCGGACAATCAAACACTTTATATGTGCGTAGATGCAACGCATTTTAGAGATCATCCGGAAGAGATAAAAATAGGACTTGAGTATAACTTTATGAATGTCTTAATGTTGCGTGGCGGATATATCTCAAAATCACAGTACGACGAAAGCGCATTTTCGTTCGGGGTCGGATTAGCATATACCGGTTTTGCGTTTGATTATTCATACACACCGTTTGGAGTGTTCGATAAGGTTCAACGGGTAACCGCACGGTTTTCACTTTGAGTCGATGAAGGAGAAAGAAAATGAAAGTAAATAAATTTTTTATGATTGCATTCCTTATCACTATTGCAATCTTCGCATCTATATCAGGATGTAAATACAACGTTGCAGAACCGTTGTGGGAACAATCATATACGCCTCCTGGATCTCCAACAGTAACAGGAATTATTCCAGTTGGTGAAGCGAAGGGTGGAGTTAATTATATAACTATTACCGGCCAAAATTTTGCAGATTCAGGAAACATTGTATATTTCAACAGACTGGTTGCAGAAATAGTATCGAATAGCTCTAGCCAGATTGTTGTCCGGAGACCAAATCTAGTCTCCGATTCTTGTGTGGCGACTGTTGTTACGCCAGGCGCCTATCTGTCGGCAAAATCACAACCCTACAAAATCGATCAGGTCACGCAGCACTATGGTAATTTTTTAGCTCCTACAATTAAAGTAAATACCGTCACTGTGGATAGTGCAGGAAACCTGTACGCGACTATCGGTAATTTAACTAACGATATTTATAAAATCACACCTGGCGGCGTCAAAACAAAGATTGGTAAAGTCGGAGTAAATACACCGACCGAGGCAAGAATTAGTCCCGATGGGAAACGACTTGTCTTCTTTTATGGTTTCACGAAGATGTTGAGTATTGATTTAAATGGAGCCGATACAGCGGCGACTCAATGGTATAAAAGTTCTACTAAAGTACTTAAATATGCTGATTTTGACGAGCATGGTATTATGTATGGCGGTGGTCGGGCATCTGGTCTTGTAACCATGAAAACAAGCGATTCTAGTTATACAGTGAATAGTACTTATGGATCAGATGTAATTACTGGTATCCGCGTTTGTAATGATTATGTATATGTGATAGATACCAATGCTGCGAGTAAGAAAATTTATCGTCATCAGATTATGGATTCAAATGGTACTTTGGGATCACAAGAACTGGTGTTGGATTGGATGACGACTAAGTTTTCAAATCGTCTTATCACAGGTATCACGTTTTCGGCAGATGGTTCGTATATGTACATAGCGACTGCTGCCGATGATCCGCTTTTGATTCTAACGATGGCTACAGGCAACCTCGACATCCTTTATAAAGGAATTCTTGCAGGCTATATCAACAGTATAACCTCTAGTCCTGGAAATTTTCTTTATTTGTCAACGGGTAATTCTGCGCTTTCGAATTATCCTTATACCGCGTATCAAGTCGATGTTGGAACACCGGGCGCGCCAAATTATTGAAAAGTAACATATGGATATAATGGGGTCGGTGCTGATTTTTCGGTTCCGACCCTTTCTTTGTAGACATATCTTTCTATCGTGATGCACATAAATTGTTGGGAGAAAGGACTCTGTATGAATCTCAAACATTTTCGCGTTTCGATAATCTTTTTCTCTCTAATTCTAAATATCATGATTGCTTCTGCTTTTGAAAAAAAGGAAGATGGAATCATCCTTGAATTAAAAAAACAAAATGCCACTGATCCACAACTTATCAAAATCCAGGTTTATAGCGAAAATATCATTCGCATTATAGCAGCACCTGAGAAATCTTTTTCCGATCGTCGAAGCTTGATGGTTAATAAAACCAAATGGGAATCTGCAACTTGGTCGCTGAAACAATATCAGGACTCTCTGGAAATTACTACCTCAAAGCTTGCTGTTCATGTAAATAAAAAAACCGGAGCAATATCGTTTTATAACTCACGCGGCGAATTACTCCTGCAGGAAAAGGTGGATGGGGGAAAAATAATAACACCTGCGGAAGTTATGGGCGAACATACCTACCACATTCAACAAATTTTCAATTCTCCGGATGATGAAGCATTTTATGGCCTGGGTGCGCATCAGAATGCAATCATGAATTACAAAGGGCGCGATGTCGATCTCTGGCAGTACAATGTGGTCGATATTAATCCGTTTCTCGTTTCCAGCAAGAACTATGGAATTTTATGGGATAATAATTCCCGCACTAAGTTAGGCGACATCCGGGACTATGAGTCCATCTCTTCATTTAAATTATTCGGGAAAGATGGGCGAGAAGGCGGATTAACGGCTGAATATTTCAAAGATGAAGAATTTAAATCTCTATTCACAATCCGAACTGAATCTAGAATTGAACATGAAAATATTATTGTGAATGATTCATTCCCGGAAGGTTTTCAGAAAAATGTGGCCGCAATTCGGTGGAGCGGCGAAATAGAAAGCCATGAAGCGGGCATTCATAAGTTCAGACTGTTCGGTTCGGGTTATATAAAAATGTGGATAGATAATAAACTTGTTGTCGATTCATGGCGACAGAATTGGATGCCGTGGACACGGCTTCAAGAATTGGATATGAAACCCGGTGAACGTCACTCCATTAAAATCGAATGGATTCATTCGGGTGGATATATCGGACTGAAATATTTACCTCCGGGTAAAGATGATGACAGGAATACTCTCTCGCTCTATTCGGAAGTCGCCGATCAAATTGATTATTATTTTATCGCCGGCGAAAATTCCGACCAAGTAATTCACGGTTATCGCGAGATAACAGGCAAAGCTCCTATGATGCCCAAGTGGGCGATGGGTTTATGGCAATGCCGAGAGCGATATCAAACACAAGATCAGCTTCTTGGTGTAGTGAAAGAATTTCGGAATAGAAAAATTCCGCTTGATAACATTGTTCAAGACTGGTTCTATTGGGAAGAAAATAAGTGGGGAGATCATGAGTTCGATTCAACTCGATACCCCGATCCGGCTGGAATGGTTCATACGCTCCACAACGATTTGCATACGCATATCATGATTTCAGTGTGGCCAAAATTCTATGTCGGAACGAAGAATTATGATGCATTCAAAGAACACGGTTGGTTGTATATGAGAAACGTCGATGTAGGCCAAAAAGATTGGGTGGGGCCGGGATACGTTTCAACATTTTATGATCCTTACAGTAAAGGGGCTCGAAAATTATATTGGAGCCAGATCGATAAAAAATTATTCGCTAAAGGGTTCGACGCATGGTGGCTCGATTCCACAGAACCCGATCTTCAATCCAATTTATCGTTTGATGAATGGCGGTTGCGGATCGGACCTACGGCTCTCGGTACTGCTGCGAGATACCTCAATACTTATTCGTTGGTGAATTCACAAGCAGTCTATGAAGGCCAGCGCGGTTCCAATCCGGATCAGCGCGTATTTATTCTAACACGCTCTGCATTCGCCGGCCAGCAGCGGTACGCAACCGCTACATGGAGCGGCGATGTGGCAGCACGTTGGTACGATTTGAACACACAAATTTCTGCCGGGTTGAATTTCTGCCTTGCCGGAATTCCATACTGGACGACAGACATCGGAGGCTTTTCTGTTGAACCGAGATACGAAAAACCTTCAAGCGCCGATCTTGATGAATGGCGTGAACTGATGACACGTTGGTTCCAATTTGGTACGTTCTGTCCTTTGTTCCGGGTGCACGGACAATTTCCGTACCGCGAGATGTTCAACGTTGCACCGGATGATCACCCGGCTTATCAAACAATGCTGGCTTACGACAAACTGCGTTATCGTCTTATGCCGTATATCTATTCGCTTGCCGGAATGGTTACACAGAACGACTATACGATAATGCGGGGACTTGTTATGGATTTTGGTTATGACAGGAATGTATTCAATATCGGCAATCAATTTATGTTTGGCTCAGCTCTGCTTGTTAATCCGGTAACTGAATATAAAACACGAAGCCGTTCTGTTTATCTGCCAGCTGGGACAGTCTGGTATGATCTTCGATCCGGGAAACTTCTTCATGGAGGAGAAATCATTCAAGCGGAAGCTCCGTATACGGACATTCCTTTGTTTGTAAAGGGAGGTTCCATTATTCCGTGCGGGCCTGATATTCAATGTGCTGATGAAAAGAATGCCGATCCTATTCGTTTATTTGTCTACGCGGGAAATGATGGAGAGTTTTCTTTGTACGAAGATGCGAATGTCAATTACAATTATGAAAAGGGTGAATTCACACTCATCCCGCTGATTTATAATGAAAAAGAACGTATATTAAAAATTGGTAAAAGGTCGGGTAAATTTCAAGGAATGCTGGAAACCCGGACATTTGAAATTGTGTGGATTCGGGATGGTAAATCCGTCGGGTTAGATTTTTCTGTAACACCCGATGAGATCGTGAAATATAATGGTTCCGAGTTATCTATAAAGATGAAATGATTTTTTTAAAGGAATATTGATAATGAAGATACGCTCGAGGAAGACAGGATTCTGTTTGTTTTATTTTTTTCTTTTTGTTACAATATTGTCAATGTTTACGGCCAAAGCTTTATCAGAAGATAAACAAAGGAATTCGAAACTTTTTTGCAAAGCGTGGAGATTTTATCTCGGCGATTGTGCAAACGCACAGGATCCGATATTTGACGATTCCCAATGGCGGCCACTCAATTTGCCGCATGATTGGAGCATCGAAGGAAAATTCAGCAAAGATAATCCTGCCAGCCCGGGTGGAGGTGCGTTACCCGGTGGTATTGGTTGGTACAGGAAGACCTTCACAATTTCTGAAACTGAAAAAGAGAAATTGATTTTTATCGATTTTGATGGAATCTACCGAAACAGTGAGGTCTGGATTAACGGTCATTATCTCGGCAAACGTCCTTACGGCTACATTTCATTCCGATACGAACTGACACCGTTTTTGAAATATGGAAAAGAGAAAAATGTTATCGCGGTGAAGGTCGACAATTCAAAACAACCCAACTCGCGCTGGTATTCAGGTTCTGGTATTTATAGAAATGTGTGGCTTGTATCGACAGAGAAGATCAGTGTTGATCACTGGGGAACATTCATCACAACTCCGGAAGTGAACGAACATGCCGCGCATGTTTCTGTTCAAATAAAGGTGAGAAATGCTCTGGATAAAGATCAAGCCATAAAACTTCGGACAATATTGCTCGATGCTAACGGAAAGGAAGCGGCTTCATTGACTTCCGATGCAACAGTTTTGAAAAATTCTTCTCATCAAATCGATCAATCTTTCGAGGTAAAAAATCCTCTTTTATGGTCGATAGAAAAACCACAGTTGTATAAAGCAATTATATCCATCGAATACGATGGAAAGGTTCATGATGATTACGAGACATCATTCGGAATCAGATCGTTTTCGTTCGACATCGCCAAAGGTTTCTCGTTGAATGGAAAACCGGTGAAGATCAAAGGTGTCTGCATCCATCACGATCTTGGATGTCTTGGTGCGGCAATAAATAAAAGAGCGCTCGAACGGCAACTTGAGATCATGAAAAAGATGGGCGCTAACGGCATCCGTACATCGCATAATCCGCCCGTTCCCGAATTGTTAGATTTATGTGATCGGATGGGATTCATCGTGATGGATGAATTTGCCGACATGTGGAAGAAGAAAAAAACAGACTTCGATTACGCGCTGGATTGGGATGAGTGGCATCAACGCGATCTGCAGGATATGATACTCCGCGATCGTAACCATCCAAGTGTTTTTATCTGGAGCATTGGAAATGAAGTCGGGGAACAGTGGGACCATAAAGATAGCAGTGGTACAGTGATTGCAAAAGAATTAGCCGGTATAATTAAAAAGCTGGACACAACGCGTCCTATCACAGCAAATTGCAACGATATAGATACATTGAATCCTGTTATCCGCTCCGGCGTTCTCGACCTTATCGGTTTCAGTTATAATCAAAATAGCTATTCTAATTTTCCAAAAATTTATCCGGGGAAAAAACTTATCGGATCGGAAACTACTTCATCATTGGCAACCCGCGGCAGTTACGATATGCCGTCCGACAGCATCAGGCGATGGCCTGTTCGTTGGGATATTCCTCTCACAACCGGCAATGCCGATTTCACATGTTCGTCTTACGATAATTGCAGTGCTCCATGGGGTTCGACAAATGAAGAAACATGGAAGCTTGTCAAGAAATATGATCTTGTATCCGGTATGTATATCTGGACAGGCTTTGATTATCTCGGTGAACCTACACCATACGGATGGCCAGCACGCAGTTCTTATTTCGGCATCGTTGACTTAGCCGGATTTCCAAAAGATGCTTTTTATATGTACCAGAGTGAGTGGACTGATAAGCCTATGCTGCATCTTTTTCCGCATTGGAACTGGAAGAAGGGTGATACAATCGATATCTGGGCATATACAAACTGCGATGAAGTTGAATTATTTTTAAACGGCGCTTCGATGGGTGTTAAGAAAAAAGTTGGGGATGATTTGCATCTTATGTGGAGATTGTCCTTTATTCCTGGAGTCCTAAAGGCAGTTGGACGTACCGGTGGAAAAGAAGTATTAATACAAGAAGTAAAAACAGCAGAACAACCGGCAAAGATTCTTCTTGAAGCCGACAGGAATATTATCACAGCAGATGGAAAAGATCTTTCATTTATAACTGTAAAGGTGGTCGATAAAAACGGCGTGGTGGTTCCTCATGCAGATAACTTGATTAACTTCTCGATTACAGGAGAAGGGAAAATTGTCGGCGTGGATAATGGTCTAGAGACGAGCGATGAATCATTCAAAGCAAATTATCGAAAAGCATTCAATGGCTTATGCCTTATTGTTGTTCAATCGGATGAAAAGCAAGGAGAAATAAATCTCAACGCAAAATCAGAAGGTCTCCAAGAGTCGTTGATAACCATTGAATCGAGATAATGATTTTAGGATAAAAAATATTTTGAAGGTGAGATATGAAAAAGAATCATTCCATATTGATTAGCCTAGTACTTTTAGTGACAGCGATTCCATTGTACGGGCAAGGAGATTGTTTTCTACAAGATCTTGTATCAAAATACGCACCTACTCTAAAATATAAAGATGCTATAAAAACAACTACCACTCCCACAGTCACAGTCACGATTTTCCCAAACGATACAATTGCAGAAGTTTCGCCTTACTTATACGGCGCCAACTCAAATACCTACATGACAGATATGGTTGACCAGCCGGCGTTGCTCTCATATATCAATCTTTTATCTCCGAACGTTATTCGATATCCAGGAGGTAATAATGCTGATATTTTTTTTTGGGATGCATCTCAGCCACCTGCCGATGCACCCGTTTACTTGATAGATGGAAACAGCGGAAAAAACATCACGCCGGGATACTGTTATGGCGGTCCAGGTTTAGATGGACAATCTTGGACTATGTCTCTTGATAATTATTATAATATGCTGAATGCAACCGGCAACACCGGTATGATAACAGTCAATTATGGTTATGCCCGTTATGGAACATCATCCGACCCAGTGGCCGCCGCAGCTCACTATGCAGCCAATTGGGTAAGATACGACGGCGGTCTGACAAAGTTTTGGGAAATTGGTAATGAAGATTTTGGGAGTTGGCAAGCCGGATACATGATAGATACAACACTGAATCATGATCATCAGCCTATGGTCCAAACTGGCGATCTTTATGGCAAACACTTTTTAGTATTCGCCGATTCTATGCGGGCCGCCGCTGCCGAAAACGGTATGCCGATTTATATTGGCGCAGTATTGTATGAACAGCCATCCGGTACGGCAACAGAGGCTACCTGGGACAACGGATTCTTCAAAGAGGCAGGAAATGCTGCCGATTTTTTCATTGTTCACTCATATTACACACCATATAATACGAATAGTGATGCGGCAGATATTCTTAATTCCGCTGCGACTAATTCAATTACTATTTTCAATTTTATTAAACAGGTTGCCTCTAAAAATAACGTACAATTAAAACCGATTGCGATGACCGAGTGGAATATTTTTTCGGTCGGATCCAAACAGTGCTGTTCATTTGTCAACGGTATGCATGCGGCTCTTGTGCTGGGTGAATTGGCTAAGGATGGATTTAGCATGTCCAGTCGTTGGGATCTTGCCAACGGATATGATAACGGAGACGATATGGGAATGTTCAATCAAGGGGATGAACCTGGAGGTTCTCCCAAGTGGAATCCGCGGCCATGTTTTTATTATATGTATTTTTTCCAAAAATATTACGGAGATCGAATGGTCAACACTTCCGTGACGGGAAGTTCGAATGTAGTTGCGTACGCTTCTCGGTTTGCATCGGGGCATGCAGGAGTTGTCGTGGTGAATAAAGGTACTACAGAGGAAACTGTGGAATTAGCTTTAGCGCAACAATTTGGATTTGGTGATCGTATTTATGTGTATTCGTTAACTGGTGGAACGGACAACGGCGAATTTTCACAGGTTGTTTATGTAAATGGGATAGGTTCGAAGTATCAGATTGGCGGACCGATCGACACATTGCTGGCTATTCAGGCTTCTGCTTATTCAACCGCGGATGAAATAAAATTCACATCGCCCCCAAGGTCTGTTCAATTCGTCCTTGTAGAACCCGGCACACATGTGGGTGTGGAGAACAAAAAGACCATTGCAGTGGTCGATCGATATAAATTAAATCAAAATTATCCGAATCCATTCAACCCGCAAACGAGAATTTCGTATGCATTGCCGCATGCCAGCACTGTCACACTAAGGGTGTATGATGTTATCGGCCGGGAAGTTGCAACGCTTCTTCAGAATGAGAAGAAGCTTACCGGAACGTATGAAGTTATTTTCGATGCATCGAATCTCCCTAGTGGTATTTATTTTTACAGATTGCAGGCTGACAATTTTGTAGAAACAAGAAAGATGACTTTGGTAAAATGAGCGCCAAGGTAAACTATTCCTGATCTTGTCAGGTGAAGAGGGAGGGCGCTCTACTCTAAGTCCTGACCGTGGTGAAACTCTGAACGCCACGTAGCAAGGAGTCGGTATGAGACGGGAAACGGTTTCATGCTAAGCGACTCGACAATGTAACCTTAAAGGGTGCTATGCAAACAACCAGGTCGTAACAATATGTGAAGGCACAGGTAGCCTCGTAAAGACAAGTTGAGGTGGACGAGTCCCTATTTTATGGGCGAAGTCATTAACAATTGATCGAGAATAGAGAGAATACGATCATGTGTCACCTCCGGGGTATGAGCGACGACATGGCTGGAAAGAACAGGAATGGGACTTGGGAAGCCCTCGCTGTCCCAGAAGAAAAAGAAAGATGGAGAAGAGCCCTCTTATAAGGAAACGAAAGAGAGGGGAGATGGCAGGGTGGCGGATGGAGTCGTAGTACCGATGAAGACGTGGAAACACGACAGAGGGAAGGGCTCCTGCTGAAAGAAAACTTACAAAGAAACAAAGGAGCGTGTATTGCGTGAGCTACCAAACACAGAGTGGCTTCGGGAGTTTCAGAAGAAGTTGCATGCAAAGGCGAAAGAGGAGCCGAGGTTTCGGTTCTACAGTTTGTACGATAAGACCTATCGTGCAGATGTATTGGCTGAAGCTTATCGCAAGGTGAAAGCCAATGGTGGAGCAAGCGGGGTAGACGGAGAGACCTTCGAGGATATTGAGAAGAAGGGAATCGAAGACTATCTTGCAGAACTTCAGCTTGAGATGAAGGAACGTCGTTATGTGCCGAAACCGGTACGGCGAGTATATATTCCGAAAGCGAATGGAAAGCAACGTCCATTGGGCATACCAACCATTCGTGATCGTGTGATTCAGACAGCGTTCTTGTTTATGCTGGAGCCGATCTTTGAGTCGGATTTTGCCGACTCAAGTTATGGATTCAGGCCGGAGAAGAGCGCGCATGATGCGATACGGGAAATATACAAATATCTGAACTGGGGATGTGTTGAAATTTACGATGTAGATTTGGAGAAATACTTTGACACGGTAGATCACGGCAAACTTATGAAACTTGTAGCCCGACGAATATCGGATGGCGAGATTCTACGAGTAATACATCAGTGGTTAAGCTGTGGCTATGTCGAAGATGGCCAGCATCGCCAGAGTAAACAAGGCACACCTCAGGGAGGAGTTATCAGTCCGTTACTGGCAAATATTTATTTGAATCCAGTAGATCATGCGTTCAAGCGAGAAGGACTTGGAACAATCAGAAATGGTTCCATCCATCTTGTACGGTATGCAGATGACATGATGATTCTGGCACAACGGAATCTGGAAGAGGGTGTAGGTATCCTAAAGCACTATTTGGAGCGGCTGGGATTGCACCTGAACACTGAGAAGACACGCACACTCAAGCTTAATACAGGAATGAGTGTTGACTTCTTAGGATTCCGATTTCATAATGCCAGAAGCAGAAAGACCGGCACTCGTATGATACTGGTGTACCCAAATCCGAAAAGTCAGGAACGCTTCCGTGCTACAGTACGGAAATATGTTCACCATTCAATTCCACTAAGAGTGAAGGAGCAGGTGAATAATCTGAACCGCTATCTATGTGGATGGATGGGATATTTCAGGTTAGGACATGGATCATCGGCATTGCACGATCTGGCGAATTATGTTAATAAACGGATTCGGCATGTTGTTTGGCGACGTAGAGGGAGACGTGGATATGGATGGGGTAAGTTGACGTCGGAATATCTTTATGGTCAACTTGGACTATTCAATGATTACCACGTTGCACGACTTTCACCGTAGTATGTTAAGCTTTCAGGAAAGCCGTATGAGGGAAAACCTCACGTACGGTTTGACGAGGGTTCAATAGGATAACAGGATGATGGCTTGCTTGAGAGGGACACTTTTCCGAAAGGAAAGAAACGGTCGGGGCTCACAGAGTCTGTACATCACTGCACTATTGTCCTACTCTACAAATCATGGTTTTGTCGAGAAGAGTTTCGGAACAGAATTGATGTTGTCATTGGACTAGTAGTTTGATTAAAAATATTAACATGCGCGGAGGAGAGGCTAGGTGAATAAAGTAACCATCAATGATGTTGCAAAACGAGCAGGGGTTTCTAAAGGGACGGTATCTGCAGTCATTAACGAGAAGAATATCGTTAAAATGGAAACGAGAAAAGCGGTTCTGACAGCAATGAAAGAACTGAATTTTCGTCCGCGGGGAAGCGCGAGAAATTTAAAAAATGCTGCCACTGAATACAACAGCATTGGTTTGCTTATTCGTGAACTTGATAATCCATTTTACACTGCCATCATTAGGGGTGTTATGGAATATGCAAGCAGTAAAGGTTACCTGGTAATCATTGCAAGTTCAGAAGGCGATCATAAAAACGAGGAAAAGATTACACAAAGTTTTTCCGATAAGGATATCAAAGGTGCGATTATTGCTCCGGTGTTAGAAGGTATGGCGGAAATTGAACATCTCTTCAGATTGAAGATGATAAACTTTCCTTTTGTACTCCTGGAAAATGTAAAAGGTATCCAGGCTAACGTTGTAAGTATCGATAATATCAAAGCAATGAAAACAGCGATGAAGTACTTATTTGACAACGGCCATTCCAGGGTCATTCATTTTTCAGGACCCCAACATGCTTCTCATACTCATGAAAGGATCGACGGATTCCGTCGGGCGTATAGCGAGAGCCATTTTGCGTATAACAGTGAAATGATCATCCCGGCAGGCGCGCACCTTGAAGATGGATATTGAACAGGGCTTGAATATTTTCGTACAAGAAGCAAAGAAAATTATCCGACTGCAGTTATCTGTTATAACGACCTTGTTGCGCTCGGTGTAATGACGGCATTAAGTGAATTGAAGATTAAAGTTCCCGACGATATCTCGATCGTTGGCAATGACGATATTCCTTTTGCGAGACATATTCCTGTTCAACTGACCACAATTCATGCTCCGATGTTTGAACTTGGAAGAAAGGCGGCAGAGATATTGATTCAAAGTATCGAATCGCACGAATCGTTGTCGATCAAGAATGTTATGCTCGATGTGGAGTTCGTCGTTAGAGAATCGACAAAATCCATTTAGTTTTTTTGATCCCTAAGATTAATTGCGTCTATACTGCAAGGCATAATCTCGATTAGCAGCACATCATCCCGTAATTTATGAAACATATCTTTTCTTTTAACGTATTTCTCTGCAGGAATATATTTTATAAAGAGCCATGAAAAATCTCGTTGAATCATTAAAGAATAGTTCGAAAATAATTTGGAATGAATCTGGTTCCGACTTTCCGTCAAACTGTGCATGTTATACCGATAATGAAAGGAAGCAAAAGGAGCGAGAGGCCGACAAATTACTCAATCCGCTTCTTAATAAGTTAGAACATCGGAAAAAAGCGGGCATAAAATTTAAAGGATATTCCCCTGAGAGCCAAAGCGAAACAAGCCGGGCAATCATTCAATTCTTAAATCATTTCGGATGTGATATTGATTTTGAAACTGAGAAAAAGTATTCCGAGGTCACCAACGCATTTATTCAACAAGCGTATAACTTTGATCCAACGATCAATGAAGAAGCAATCTATCAAGCATTGAGGAATGTGTGGATCATGAACAGCATCCAGGAATGTCTTGATAAAGATATTGTGTTAACTTCGTCGATATTCGCATACAGCCTTTTATATCCATATACCGACAATTATCTCGATTCTGATGATATCACACCAACAATGAAAAATGAATTCAATCGTCGTCTCTCGTCCCGTCTTTCCGGTTGCAAGATCGAACCTGTAAATCGAGTCGAAGAGTGTGTTTTCAAATTGGTAGAAATGATCGAAGGGGAATTTAGTCGGAGTAAAAATCCTGAAGTCTACGATAGTCTTTTTGCCATTCATGAAGCTCAAATTCGAAGTGTAGAACAGCAACATGATGAGAGACAAATGGATTTCGGCGAGTTGCTCGATATCAGCCTTGAGAAGGGAGGAACCTCGGTGCTCGCCGATGGTTATCTTGTCTCAGGTAATTTAACAATGAAGAACGCCTATTTTCTGTTTCATTTCGGTGTACTCCTACAGTTCATAGACGACCTACAGGACATACAGGAAGATATTTTACATAATCAGACGACTCTTTTTGTTCCACATGAGAGAAACGATTCATTAGATCACGCAACTAATCGTTTGATATCATTCACGCGAAATATTTTCGCTCATGTCTCAGAATACGACTTCTCGAGCCACGAAAAAATATTCACTATAATGGAAAGAAGTTGTCGCTTACTGATTTTTGATTCAGTTGCTTCGAACCGTGATCGGTATAGCAAAGACTATATCACGCAAGTAGAAAATCTTTCCCCAGTTCGTTTCAATTATCTCTTACGTATAAAAGACTCGCTCAAACAAAAATATTTGGGTAGCTGCTCTCGATCATCTAAACTTTCCGAACTTGTGAATTTCATGCCGGAATCCTGCAACGCTTCGTAGAATTCCCACATCACAACTAAATAATTCTGTTGAAAATAGTAATTACTGGTTTAATATTTGTAACCGGCACGAACAAAAAAACGAATTCGACTATTTGACAATTTGTCGTAAATATGATATATTTTATTCTTTCTAAGGCGGATTTCCCGCCACCTGTAATAGGGAAATTATTTTTACATTCTATTCGTGAAAGGATCAGAATGGCCGAATCAGACGATAAACAATGGTTCGCGCGACCGAGTGCTTTGATGCAGGAGAGCGTGTTTTTTCTGGCTTGCTTTTTTTATTTGCTTTTTAAAGTTCATCCCATCATTTCACTCGAATCTCAACCTCCAATATTTTTGTTTGGATCAGAGTTCTTTAATAATTTTCTTTCTATTCCCGGCGGAATGAATGATTGGTTTACTGCTCTGTTCAGGCAATTCTGGCTATCCGATTTTATAAGTTGCATTCTGTTGACTCTATGTTATTGGTTTATTGCATTTTTCACAAGACGATGGTTGGAATATACAACTGCAAGTCGTCCCATTCATACTTTTCATTTAATTCCGGCAGGACTTTTCCTTGTCTGCGGAATGCACCTGGATTATCATTGGAGCATCACTATCGCTTTTGCGATAAATCTTTTCTTCGTAGACCTATTTAATCGCTGGGCTCCAAAACAATGGGTGAGTCGGACGGTTTTTGGTCTTGTGACGGCAGTTGTATTATACTGGATAACCGGCGGGGCCTTTCTGGTTTTTGCTTTACTCTGTGGATTGAATGAAATTATATTCAGAAAACAATTATTGACCGGAATTATAGTTTTACTAATATCATCAATACTCCCTTATATTGGAGCCGCTACAGTCTTTCTTGTTCCAGTGAAACAATCCTATTTGCATAATCTTATTTTTGAAGCAAGTTCAAAACTCTTTATCATCAAATACAGTTTGATTGGTTTTTTCCTGCTTGGCATAACGATTCCACTACTTATGAGAATTAGCTGGATAGAAAAAATATTTCAGAAAATTGGCCATCAATTCCGATTCACGAAAATTCCGCAAATCGCGAAATTGGGCGCCGGGACAATAATATTGGCAGGCGCTACATTTCTTTTTGCACAGGATTCCTTCAACGATATCTATCAACTCATCTTCCAAACCAACCAGTGCGCCCGATTAGGACGTTGGGATGATGTACTGGAGATAACTCAGAATAATAATTTTAATAATGAACTTCTTTCCTGTGAAAGGAATTTCGCGCTATATCAGAAAAACGAACTTCTTAATAAAATGTTCGCTTATCCACAAAATAAAGGGGTTGCAGGTCTTTTGCTAAACGACACGTGGTGTTTGGCTTGGCCTGAGCAAGCAAGTACACTTTATTGTAAACTCGGACTAATTAATGCATCATTGCATTGGGCTAACGAAGCGCTAGAACAAACAGGTGCGACGCCGGATATTCTAAAACAGGTTGGAATATTGTACATGATAAAAGGTCAAAGAGAAGCGGCGAATAAAATATTCCGCGCTTTAAAGAATGCTCCATTCATGAATCGTTCAGCAGAAAATTTAATTGACTTGAATGGAGATGCTGTGCAGTTGGCATGGAACGAAGAGTATGGATCGATTCGGCTTTCTATGCTGCATGAGGATATGATCTCGGTTGGTAATTGTTCGGGAGCAGAACTCGAATTATTGTTGAAACAAAATCCTAAAAACAAGATGGCATTCGAATATTTACTCGCGTTCAATCTACTAAATGGAAATTTGAATAAAGTTCTGGCGCATTTATCTGATTTTAGGAATTTTTCTTATCCCCAAATTCCTATTCACGTGCAGGAAGCTCTTGCTCTTGCCGAGGCGTTGATTCCGGGAGTGGAGAAGAATCAATTGCAAAGATTGGTCAATCCTAGTATTCATCAACGTTTCGAAGCTTATAAACAAATTATTTTTAAGTACCGAGAGGCAGGCAAAGATCAAATGCGGCAGGAATTACAGGCTCGATTTGCCGATACCCTCTGGTATTATCTGCAATTCGGACGAACAGCGTCATATCAATCGGGCGGTCAAAATGAATATCAATAAAGATTTTGTTTCAACCTTTTGGTCGACTCTCTTCATTCTTTTTACCCTGATGCTTGCCGGTTGTTCATCACCGGGAAAGAAAATCGATTCACATCCGGCTCATAGATCTGCAGTTATTCAACCTGATTATTCCGGGATAGAGATTCCACCAAATATCGCACCGCTGAATTTTTTCATCAAAGAAGCCGGCGACAATTATTACGTCCAAATCCATTCAAAGGAGGGGAAGTCCATTCAGATCGAAAGTGAAACCGGCAGCATGCAAATCCAAGCTGATGAATGGAAGCAACTACTCGCACAGAATGTAGGTCAAGAATTGATTTTTGAAATCTATGTGAAGGGACGAAATGGAGAATGGTTGAAGTTCAATCCGATTGTGAATCACATTGCAGACGAACCAATTGATAAATTTCTTGCCTATCGGAAATTAGGTCCCTTGTATAACCTCTACAAGAAGATGGGAATTTATCAAAGAAACCTCGAGACGTTTGACGAAAAACCGATACTTTTAAATCGGCAGACGGGCGACAATTGTATGAATTGCCACAATTTCTGGAATCACGGTACTGAGCGTTGGCTTCTTCATCTTCGAGGAGGTCCTGGAACCTCGATGCTTCTAACAATCGACGGTAAAATAAAAAAAGTAGACACGAAGACACAATTTAATGGACCGACTGCATATCCGGCGTGGCATCCTTCGGGAGAATTAATTGCTTTCTCTGTCAGCAAGTTAGTCCTATTTTTTCATGAAGCCGGCGAATGTCGCGACGTTCTCGACAAGGAGTCTGATATTGTCATTTATGATATTTCTAAAAACACAATAACTACAGCACCGCAAATCGCAAGTCCCAACAGGATGGAAATTTGGCCGGCATGGTCACCTGACGGTAAATATTTATATTTCTGCAGTGCCCCCAATAGTAAAACATTCGAAGACTCTACCGTTGTCGGTGGATTTGCTTACGATAGAATAAAATACGACTTAATGCGTGTCGCATACGATCCAAAAAACCGAACATGGGGAAAACTCGATACGGTGGTTTCATCAAACGAAATCGGATTGAGTATTACAGAACCTAGGGTGTCGCCGGATGGTAGATTTGTACTTTTCACGGCAGCGAAGTACAGTCAATTTCCAATATATTTGCCGAGTGCTGATTTATATTTGCTTGATTGTAAAACCGGTAAGTGGAAGAAACTGGAAATTAATAGCGACCAGGCAGATACATTTCATTCATGGTCGTGGAATAGCAGGTGGATTGTTTTTTCTAGCAAGCGGTTGGATGGCACTTTTACAAGACCATTTTTCAGTCATATCGATTCTTCTGGAACTCCATCAAAGCCATTTGTTTTGCCTCAGAATGATCCTCGTTTTTACGAAAGCTTCATCGACGTATATAATGCTCCAGAGTTGACGAACGAGGCGATCAGCGTGAGTCCTCAAGATCTCGCTAAAGCTGCCTATTCGGAGGAAGATGCATTAAAAGCAAAACTCGATCCAAATGTAATCATGATGAAAAATGCGATGGAGAAGAAACCAGTGCCGGATGGTCAGGATAAGTCAAAACAGAAAGAGATGAAACACTAATTGGGGATAGTAGATGATTAAACGCTCAATCGAGTCATATTCTTCATACAAAGTATTCATTACAGCTGTCGATCAACAATATTTTATAAGCGTCTCGGTTATTAAAGCGGAAGAGAATTCGGTTCAGATAATCAAAGATATTTATGAGAATGTTGCCGATTTATTATCTGCTTCCGGTGCCGTAATCGTGCATGAACGTTGCTTCGGGGATATTGAGATTCAACCACATATATTGCAGATTCGCCAATCAGTTTTTTACAAAAAAAAGCTTGAAGTAAATACTCCGGTGACATTTATCGAAGGCAAATCGACGATAGGAAATAAATTTGCCGGTTTGCAAATTCGAGCTATAAAGTTGAATCAGAACACTCAGGTCAAGACGATTCACGATCAAGGTAATCCCAAAGGTCGAGTGTGGAATATCAATGGTTCGACATTTTATCTTCTTCACAATGTCGACGGCGGCGGCCGATGTATCAACGGAAATTCAGATCGAAAATCACATTCTGAAGCTATGTTTAATCAAGCCGATATGCTCTTGCGTTCCGAAGGAGCTACTTTTCAGGATGTAGTTCGAACATGGATATATCTTTCGGATATTTTAGATTGGTACCATGATTTCAATATTGCTCGAAACAATTGCTACGCTCAATACGGATTTCTTCATAATAACGGTTCAGTTGTTGAAGCAGAAAAAATCTACCTTCCCGCGAGTACCGGCATAGGAGGCAACAATTCCTCAAGGATGCCGGCAACTATGGATGTGTTTGCGGTTCGCCGTTCTCCGGGAAGTAATGTCAACATTCGTCCCATCTACGGAGAAAAACAACGCTCGCCGTACCGGTATGGTTCCGCTTTTTCACGCGCCATGGTAGTCGAAGAACCGAATAATAAAATGATATTCGTCTCCGGAACCGCCTCTATCGATGAAGAAGGCCGGAGCGTTTTTAATGATGATCCTGCAGAACAAATTCGACATACATTTAACGTGCTATCTGCATTAATTAGTCCTGAGGGAGGAAGCCTTCAGGATTTTTGTGAGGCGACGGTTTTTCTTAAACGACAAAAAGATTTTCCGATTTTCGAGACAGTGATGAAAGAATTGGGAATGGAGAATATTCCATCAATCAATGTAATAGCCGATGTTTGTCGGGACGAATTATTATTTGAAATTGACGCTGCGTTCGTGGTTGGAAAATAAACCTCATATCTTATCCGTGGTGCATTGTTTCAATTAACTCATCAAGTGATTTTGATTTGTGAACATCAAACAGTTCTTTGTGAAAGTCATGAAGTTGTGTTAGAATTGAAAGAAGTTTCTCTCATCGTTACAATCGGGATAAGCAGTTTTACTGGAATATATCCGCACTAAAGGTATAAAAACTCGATCCTTCGAACTCGTTGAAAGCAGAATAGAAAAATTTGATGAAATAATTTGACGAATTACCCGAGATGAAAATTCTTGACAATAAGATCGATGGTTCGTATATTTATATGTGTTTTTTGAAAACTCAATGGTAGAGTCCGCCAGAAAGCGGCGGATTTCGTCCCGATAAAAAACATCGGGACTCAACATTCGGCTTTCGTTTAGATTGGTTGAAATAGATTCTTATACATTCCTCGATAGCTCAATGGTAGAGCATTCGGCTGTTAACCGAAGGGTTGCAGGTTCGAGTCCTGCTCGAGGAGCCCCTCGACTAGCCCTTTCCATTTCAGATGGAAAGGGCGTTTTAGTTTTGGAGAGAAAGTGCTCGCTCGGGGACCGATCGATTAAAAATATTCGATAAATAACAGTGGTTGCAGGCCTTCGTGCGTTTTATGCACGATGGCACTTTAGTGTTCGAGTCCTGCTCGAGGAGCCCCTCGACTCGCCCTTTCCATTTCAGATGGAAAGGGCGTTTTAGTTTTGGAGAGAAAGTGCTCGCTCGAGGACCGATCGATTAAAAATATTTGATAAATAACAGTGGTTGCAGGCCTTCATGCGTTTTATGCACGATGGGAGTAAAAATAAAAAAGCCCCGTTTCTCCGGGGCTTTTTTATTCGTTAACTATCTTTTATGCTTTGTTTGCGCTTCCAAGCACGTTTTCGATTTTATGTTTATACAGATTTTTCAATAGATCGCGTGCTGGGCCAAGATATTTTCTCGGATCGAATTCTGCAGGACTGTCAACGAATACCTTCCGAACTGCAGCCGTCATTGCCAAACGACCGTCAGAATCTATATTGATCTTACAAACTGCAGAAGCTGCTGCCCGGCGAAGTTGTTCTTCGGGTATGCCGACTGCGTCTTTTAATTTTCCGCCGTTGCTGTTGATGATTTTCACTAGATCGGGCGGAACTGACGATGCGCCGTGCAACACAATCGGGAAACCCGGAATTCGTTTTTCGCATCCCTCGAGGATATCAAAACGAAGCGGCGGTGGCACAAGAACTCCGTCTGCGGTTTTTGTGCATTGCTCCGGTTTGAATTTATTTGCTCCGTGTGAGGTGCCGATCGAGATTGCAAGAGAATCAACGCCGGTTTTCTTCACAAAATCTTCCACCTCTTCCGGTTTTGTGTAGTGTGTTACGGCACTTGATACTGCATCTTCGATGCCGGCAAGAACGCCGAGTTCACCTTCAACTGTAACGTCGTATTTATGCGCGTATTCAACTACTTGTCTTGTTAATTCAACATTCTTTTCATAAGGATGATGCGAACCGTCGATCATCACAGATGAAAAACCCGATTCAACGCACGATTGGCATAACTCGAAAGTATCACCATGATCGAGGTGGAGTACGATTGGAATTGTAAAACCTAACTCCTTTGCATAATCAACAGCTCCTTTTGCAAGGTGTTTTAAGAGAGTCTGATTTGCATATTTACGTGCTCCGCTGGAGACTTGTAAAATAACAGGCGATTTTGTTTCGACGCAAGCGCCGATGATTGCCTGCAATTGTTCCAGATTATTGAAATTAAAAGCTGGAATAGCATATCCGCCTTTGACTGCTTTTTTAAACAGTTCTCTGGAATTAACCAAACCCAAATCTTTGTAATTTGTCATAGCTTTTTGTGGTCTTTGATAGTGAGTATTGATAATTATAAAATAAAAGATACAAAAAATCATCGATTATTACAAATCACATTTGTCCAAAATAAAATCTGTGAAATAATATTATTGTAACTCTTTTTCTCGGAAGCGTTAACGAATTCGGGCATTACAACTCGCAGATGAAAATGAAATTTAGTGCGAATATTTTTATAGCAGAAGTGTGAAGTATGTCAGTCCCGCTTTTTATCGTATTTTCAATAGGCGGGTCGGTATATTTATAGTAGTTAATGCAAATTAAATATAGAGTCCCCCTATCAATATGAATAATCTTAGCGGGGGACGGCATATATATTGTCAATCGCACATTTTAAATCGTTAATTAAAATCTGGAAAGATATGCCATCCCGCCAGATAAACAGATGGATAGCTTTTAAGATTATTAGAGCGGGATTCGAAAGATATGTCTATATTATACTAAAGATATATCGTCCCCCCAAAAAATAAATCCTAAGAAAGGGGACTTGGTCCTATGAATTTAATTCACCATAAATAACGTTCATAAATCTGGTCTTTACAATCCCGAGATGAATAATTAGGTTCTTGTTGGGTATTTTCATTGCAAAAAGGGACAGAAAGTCTTTGTTTTAGGGTGATTGAAATTCTCAGTATATTTTCAAGACACTTCGAGATTATTTTGAACTGCAATGATCATAAATAGATATTTCCTTCTTCTATTAATTCATTTAAGATTTATCCGCGAAATGCACGAAACAATTTAAAATTATTTTTTGTGTGATTCTCCCTGCCGAATCCCGTAGGGGTGCTTTCAACAAATTTCGTGAGAAGGGGCATCACACCTTCGGTGGTGTGTTTCGTAGATTTTTAACTTGCTTATTATAAGTTTTTTAAAGACAACAAACGCTTACCTGCCTCACAAAGAGTTTCTTCTTTTTTAGCAAAATGAAATCGAATGTAATTATAAATGTTTTCTCTGAAGAAACTTGATCCCGGGACTGCAGCAACGCGTATCTCTTTTGCCAGCCAATCGCAGAATGATGTATCGTCGTTTTTACCAAACATGGTAATATCGACAAGAACATAGTAAGCGCCTTGAGGAGTAGTGTATTGAAGATTTGCATCATGCAGAAAATTTAAAAATATTTCTCGCTTCCTGGAATATGAAGCGATAAGATCGGAATAATAGGAATCGGGTTGATTCAGTCCGACAACAGCCGCTTCCTGCAGTGGTGCTGGAGCTCCAACTGTCAAAAAATCGTGTACCTTTTTCATTCCGTCGGTGACTTCCTTTGATGCGATAGCATAGCCAAGACGCCAACCGGTTATTGAATATGTCTTCGATAGCGAACTGCATGAAATGGTTCGATCGAACATTCCAGGTAAAGATGCAATATATGTGTGTCGGTTGGGTGGATATACGATGTGTTCGTACACTTCATCGGTAATAACGAATGCGTCATATTCTTTTGCTAAATCTGCGATGATCTTCAATTCATCCGGAGTGAAGACTTTCCCTGTGGGATTTGACGGATTGCATAGAATGATCGCCTTTGGTTTTTGTTGAAATGCTATTTTTAATTCTTTTTCATCAAAATGGAAATGAGGAGGTTTCAACGAAACATAAATCGGTTCGGCGCCGCTCAGAATTGTGTCGGCTGTGTAATTTTCATAAAACGGAGAGAAGACAATGACTTTATCTCCCGGATCGCATACGGTGAGAAGTGCGGCCATCATTGCTTCCGTACTTCCGCATGTTACAACAACATTTTCTTCGGGATCTAGATCGAGGTTCATCAAGCGTGATTGTTTTTTCGCGAGTGCAGTACGGAAATTTTCGGCTCCCCATGTTATTGCGTACTGATGCGGACCGTCATCGGCGATCTGCTTCAACGCGTCTGTCAAAGCTTTTGGCGGATCGAAGTCCGGAAATCCTTGCGATAAATTGATAGCTCCATATTGGTGCGCAATTCTTGTCATTTTTCGAATGATTGATTCTGTAAATTGTTTTGTTCGAGTTCCAATTTCCGGCATGTTCGTTGAGCCTTCTTTTAAATTTTAGTTCAAAGTTATTTATATAAACACTTCATGTGGATATTAAGTTAGTAATCTCATTGCGGATTGGCAAGTGTCTATTTTTTGCTTCCTCCAAATTCGGACGTCATTTGTATATAAACTAGCCGGATCTTTTTCTCAAGATTTGCAATATTTATTTTCACTAATTGACGAACTCTATATCAATAAATAATGTTGTTAAGTAAGAGATGAATCTATCTATCGCATATATCTTGCTGGGTATTGCAGCTGGAATCGTCAGCGGGCTGATTGGAATCGGCGGCGGCGTATTGATTGTTCCGGCATTGGTATTCCTTTTCGGACTCTCTCAGCATCAGGCACAGGGAACAACACTCGCAATGCTCGTCCCTCCGATCGGAATTCTTGCAGCCTGGACATATTACAATGCTGGTTTTGTCGATATCAAAATCGCAGCTTTTATTGCAGCCGGTTTCGTAGCAGGGAGCGTTTTAGGTGCCAAATTTGCTACATCGATCTCAAGCGAAGCACTTGAAAAAATCTTTGGAGTTGCAATGGTGCTGATCGGATTGAAGATGATTTTTAATTCGTGAAAAAGAGAAAATCTATAACTGGTTTATCTGGCGTCAAATTATTTTTATCGGTATCTCAAGCGATTCAGCAGCAAAGGATGAAACATTTCAGAACTTTGGTACCTAAATTAAAATATCACAATAGTTGAAAATAAAATTACATTAATACATTGAAAGGATCAGGAATGGAAAAACGTTCGCTCGGAAAGAAAGGCCCAAAAGTTTCTGCGTTTGGCCTCGGTTGTATGGGAATGTCGGAATTTTACGGTCCCGAGAATGACGCGGAATCGATCGCGACTATCCATGAGGCAATCGAACGAGGAATTACTTTTTTCGACACTGCCGACATGTACGGCATCGGCCGCAATGAAGAGTTGGTCGGAAAAGCGATTAGAGGGAAGCGAGAGAAAATCTTTCTCGCGACAAAATTCGGGAATGTCAGAGGAAATGACGGGAGTTTCTTAGGGGTGAATGGGAAACCGGATTACGTGCAATCTGCATGCGAGGCAAGTTTGCGGCGGCTCCAAATAGAAACGATAGATTTGTATTATCAGCATCGAGTCGATCCAAATACTCCGATCGAAGAAACTGTGGATGCGATGGCAAAATTAGTGAAGCAAGGCAAAGTACGTTATCTTGGACTCTCCGAAGCAAAGCCGGCGACAATCCGCCGTGCAAATAAAATTCATCCGATTACTGCATTGCAGACCGAGTATTCCCTCTGGACCCGCGATGTAGAAATAGAAATTTTGCCGACGTGCAGGGAACTCGGAATCGGATTTGTCCCGTACAGCCCGCTTGGCAGGGGATTCCTTAGCGGGAAAATAAAATCTGTAGATGATTTATCGAAAGATGATTTTCGCAAGCGGAGTCCGAGGTTCTCCGACGAAAACCTGAAAAAGAATCTCCAAATTGTTGAAATGTTGGAAAGGTTCGCTGATGAAAAAAAATGCACGCCGGCCCAGCTCGCCCTCGCATGGGTAATTTCGCAGGGTGACGACATTATCCCGATACCGGGTACTAAGAGGCGAGCGTACTTGCGTGAGAATCTTGAAGCTCTCAAAATCCGGCTCAATGCCGGAGATATTCAGAAGATGAATGATGCTTTCCCGCAGGGCATCGCTTCGGGCGAACGTTATCCGGTAATGCAGCTGCAAAGAATCGGAGAATGAAACTACTTTCCGGACAATGACGGAATCGAAGGACAAAATAATTCATTACTTAAATTGATTCCCTTGATTCGCTCCTTGGAGGGTAATCCACATTCGTACGGTATATTTAATCGCAATAGGAAATTTCAAATGAATAAACAATCCAAGAAAAATAATCACCATAACGATGAAATATCCGTTCTAAAAAAGAGAATCAAATCCCTGGAACAATCAAAAAAAGAATTGAAGCTTGGTGAAAAACGCCAACATCTTGCGGCTGAAATTTTAGATATTCTTAACGATCCTCCTGCCGTAGAAGATACGATCAAGTGCATTCTTACTGCAATTAAACGGGAAACAGGTTTCGACGCGGTTGGAATTCGCCTGAGAAGCGATGATGACTTTCCGTATTTTGTCCAGAATGGTTTTTCTCATGATTTTTTACTTACGGAAAATACGCTGATCGCTAAGGATACGAATGGGGGACTTTGTAAAGACGAAAACGGCAATCTAAGATTGGAATGCACTTGCGGTTTGGTAATTTCCGGGAAAACTGATCCGACAGATCCAAATTTTACTAAAGGAGGAAGTTGTTGGACAAACAATTCGTTGCCTTTTTTAGACATGCCTGCCGAACAAGATCTCAGGTTTCATCCGCGCAACAAGTGTATTCATCAAGGATATTGTTCTGTGGCTCTTATTCCCATACGATCGCATAGAGAGATTGTCGGTTTATTGCAATTAAATGACCGTAGAAAAGATTGCTTTACACTCGACATGATCCATTTTTTCGAGGGGATCGCCGCCAGTATTGGCGTGGCTTGGATGCGCAGGCAGGCGGAGGAAGAGCGAGAGAGACTTATTTCTGAACTTAGAAAAGCACTTTCAGAAGTTAAAAAATTAAGCGGACTGCTTCCCATCTGTGCTTCCTGCAAAAGAGTCCGTGATGATAATGGTTACTGGAAACAAATTGAGTTATATATAAAAGAACACTCCGAAGCGGAATTCAGCCATGGTGTTTGCCCTGAATGCGCGAAGAAATTGTATCCAGAATATTATGAAGAAAAGTGATGAAGCGATAAGATTATCGATGCGGAAACACTACAACATGTAAGCGCACTTTATCTTTAGTAACATCTGCCCAAATATTTTCTCTACATATTGACTTTTTACATAATAGCTTGAGTGATAGGTTCCTGGCATTTTACTTTCTTAAAAAATCCTCTGATGAAGCTAATGTTATTTTTCCATTCGTAGGCTTTATATTCTTCCAAACCCAATTATGACATTGAATAATTTTTCCAGTACTTAAACGAGGATGATTTGCTGTTGTATGACAATCTTTGACTATGACGATAGTATAATCTTTATTTAATGCTGAATGCATTGTCGATACCACGAAGCTATCGCATGGCCAATTTTAATATCTTTAATGAATTTTGAATATCTTTCCTCTTCGCTGTTCTTGCAAGTGTGTTAGAAAAATAATTATAAAAGATAAGCCATCGTTGTTTTGGTATGGTCTCATCTATCATTTTTAATACGGCTTTTTTGGATGGGTTTTTGAAATTTAAATCTAAGAAGGCTAAAATAGATTTTCTTAAGTAATCTCCATATTCGTAAATATGCTCACTCAGGAATTCATCTCCTTTTTCATCAATAAGTGACCCGTGAATAATATCACTTCTGATGTCGTAAAATTTCTTTATGAATTTGCGTAATTGTTTTTCATCACATTCATCTTTGCTTAAGAGAGTGGCTATTCTTGAAGAGAGGTTGTTTCTTTTGTTTTCTTCTCCATGTAAATATAAAGACTCAAGCCCAGTAGTGTAATCGATTAGTCTATCAATTATTGAAAAGGGGTTGTTATTTTCCAGGCTGCCTTTAAGCAATAAATGAATTGCTAAAAAACAACGAGTATCAATATCTTTTAATATCTTAGGTTTCTTAAGATATGGCATGTCGAGAAAGTTAATGTACTTAAGATATCCACTCATCTCTTTTCTAAAAATGTTGAATGGTTCAATATCTTCTTTTTTAAAAAAGAAAAAGTCTCCTTTTAATCCATAACCCAATCCATAATTTTCCCCATGGAATTGCATTTCACGCCATTTCTTATTCCATAAATAAAAACCTATAGGCATTATTAAATCACCTCTTTTGAATAACTTCAGCATCCTGAAAAGGGGAAAGAAAAATCCTCTAGCGTTATCATGTAGTACGGTAGAACTTTTTCCTCTACCTATGTAATACCATCTTGCGACAATATAATTATCGCCTGGGTAATTAGTGAAATGAGTGAGGTCTCTGCAGAACTGATTTCTATCTTCGTCTGTTAATTTTTGTATCCAAAAATCTCCAAAGGATAGATAATCGCTATCAGATTCAAAATTTCTAAGTGTCGCACATATTTTCACATCATCTGTAATCATAAACTATTGTTTATTCACCAACGATGGCGACTAATCTCACAAAGCGGGAGTCACGAGAAAAGCACGAGATACTAAAAACACACTGCCAAACTGATAACTTTCATTATGTACTGCATGAACAAAGGTTATTCATTTCACTTTCAAATCTGCACTGAACCTCGATATGCCATGCAAAATGCATCCACAGTTTATCCCTCGTGTTTATCACAGGACTCATCCGGTCAGCTTGCCTGTCCCGCTGCTTTCTAACGGAGAGTCGCTGGTTAGTCCATTATTAATTAGTTTATCATCGATTCATCTTTTAAAAAACCTATGATGTCGTCTGGAGATAATAACAATTCCGAATCAGAAGCTTTTATTCTTTTCTTTTCTACTTTGATTACTTGTTCATGAAGATATTTGAAATCTTCCCAAGTTGTAGGATCATCGCGTTGTTCGAGTGTGATGTATTCGCTTCCCGCAATCCAGTAATGATGAATCCAGTAGAAGAATGTATTCCATACCATTTCTTTATCAAGTGCACCCTTGCGAAGAAGTAAACCTATAGTCTCAAAGAAATCGAAGACATCTTCTGCTTCTTTGAAATTGTTTTTAATAATGTTTTTTGCAGCGATTCGTCGTAATTTCTTAAAGCTGTCATGATTAAAATTTCCGTCTAGTTTAAGAATAAGATCAACACTCATAGAAAAATTTGATTTTAGGATTTGAAACCAAAGAGCAAGAATCGCGACAATTAAGCTCGCTAATGTCAATATCAAGGCAATATTCATAGTGAATAACTGCATTATTTTTGAATGATCAGGTAACGACTTAATCTATCACTAGGTCTACCAAGAACCTCTCTCTGTCTAAGGCATCACTTCATGAAACTCAGTCGATCTTTCACGCTCTAAAGCGTGAAGCCAGCCTACATCATCACAGCTTTATTCAAGAATCGCCGGATCGAAACGATGCTGCCGAAAAGGCCGAGGATAATGCCGGCACCGGCAATCATTGCGTAAAGAGACGGCTCAACCACGAGAATATCGGAAAGATCGGCGGTCAATTGTCGTTGGGCAAATGTAATAATTGCAAATAGAAATCCTGCCGCGAGCAAGCCGCCCAGAAATCCTTGAATCATTCCTTCAATTAAAAACGGAGTACGGATGAATGAATGTGTCGCGCCGACAAGCTTCATCGTTTCGATGATGTTGCGTTTTGAATAAATGGCAAGGCGGATTGTATTTGCAACAAGAAAAATTGCTGAGAGAGCGATGATGAGTCCGAGTGAAAACGTGATGAGATAAACGAGCTTCGTTCGTTTATCCAGGAATTCCAACAACGATTTTTGGTAAATAACATCGCTGATGCCCGGAATTTCTTTCAGCTCCTGGCTAATTATATCTACGTGTGCGGATGTTCGGAATTCTTTTTTAAAAGTAACCTTGTACGAAGCCGGCAGGGGATTGTACGATAAAACATTTCGGATATCTTCGCCGAATTCGCTCTGAAATTTCTTTATTGCTTCTTCTTTCGAAATGTAGTGGACCGAATCGATACCGCTGATTGAGAGAATCTTTGTTTTTAATGAATCAAGTTGAGTTTGCGTGATAGGTTCGTCGAGGAACACGTCGAGGTCCACTCTGTTCTTGATCGAGTCCATCAACCGGTTTGCATTATAGCTCACGATGCCGAATACGCCGAGCAGAATAAGTGCGATGCAGGTTGTAAAGACGGAAACCGTCATTGACAGTTTCGCTCTTTGAAATCCTGAAAATCCTTCTTTCAAAATATATCCGAAGCTCACGATGGCTCCTTTGCTTTTGTGTACGATCCCAGCACCCGAAGGTGTGTTGTCAATTCTTTTAAATGTTCTATTGCATTCTGGCAATTTTCATCGAGGACTGTTCCATCCAAATCGACATAAAAAATATATTCCCACGGTTTGCCGGCTATGGGGCGTGATTCGATTTTTGTCAAATCGATATCACGAAACGACAATGCGCCCAGGGCGCGGAATAATGCGCCGGGTTTGCTTTTCAAAATAAAAATCAACGAAGTTTTTGCGTTGTGTTTGGCATGCTGTGCTTCGCGCGATAACACCAGGAAACGTGTAAAATTGAATTTGTTGTCTTCAATCGATTTTTTAATAACGCGAAGGCCGTAGATCTTCGCAGCGGTCACACTGGCGATTGCCGCCGTGTCCATCATTTTATCTTCGCTGATCATTTTTGCCGCGCCTGCCGTGTCGTATACCGCAACAGCATTCCAATTTTTTCTGGTCTGAAGAAAATTTGCGCATTGCCCAAGCGCCTGTGGATGCGACAGGACTTGTTTGATGTTGCCCACTTTCGTTGAAGGCAATGTCATCAACATGTGCCGCACTCGAAGCTTTACCTCACCGATGATGGAAAGATGGTAGTGTTGCAAGAGATCATAATTTTCGTACACACTGCCAAAAAGCGAGTTCTCAATCGGGATCAAGCCTAAATAGGTATCGCCGTGATTGACCGCATCGAACACTTTCCGAAATGTCCGCATCGGAACAGATTCGATGATCGATTTTGAGAATTGTTTTTTACCGAACCGGAGAGTTGCTTCCTCGCTGAATGCGCCGCGTTCTCCTTGAAATGCAATGGTTATTTTTTTCATCGTTAGAAATTCGATTCGTCGCGCCACTGGATTATTTTCCAGATGCTTTCCTGATTCGGGCGGGTGAGAGTCAGGGCCGCATATCCGTTTACTTGAACAATGTCGCTCGCGTTAAAGGTGATTGTCAGAGAAAAATTTCGAGTTACATCCAGATTCAGAGAATCCCCGGATTCTGACAAAATATTATTCCATACTAAATTTAAATTTTGTGTGTTTAAAAACAAGCCGTATGTCGTTCGCATTTCGTCGTCGCGTCCCCAGCTCACATCAACGCCCAAATCGTAATCCCGATAAACAAAGGAAAATGCCGGATCAAGCAGTTGGCCGTATATAAGTGTATCCTTAAAAGTGTATGCATACTGGAAATTTTTAAAAACTCCATCGACAGTATGCTGGTCGCCGAGGATAGAACTCGACGAACCGTTTGAAGTCTCCAAGCCGGGTGCGAAAGGATTGACGCATCCGCTCATAAAAAGGACAATTAGAACAATATAAAAAAAAGCATTTCTCATATAAAACCAAATAATTGCGGATTTCGGAATGTCGATTGCGGAATTTGAAACAGCTTATATCATTCCGAAATCAACATTCCGCATTCCGACTTTTCATGATCCAAACTTTGCCTTCAACTCACTCCAGCTGAAGTCTGTCCCCGTTTGATTATCGATCCATCGATAAATCGCCCAGTTGTGGTTGTTATCTAGTGAGAGAATAAAAATCAAATTTCCTTTCGCAATTTTTGGGATGTCTACGACATTATGTTCGACGTCCAGCGTGTAGGTTGCCGTGTATACCGCCGAGTCGGATTCAATCGTTAACTGCGACGATGTCAACTGCAGAGTCGCTTGCGAACCGTTCGGAACTTTAGATACCATATTTCCAAAATAATATCGTTCGGACTGTAAATTCCATTCTCGAAAAATTGTGCCGTAGGTAGCGCCGGTGCTTTGCGTTGGTTGAAAGATAAATTGTTTGTTTGAAAAGGTAGAATCAACGAAGCACGCGACATAATTCTCCGTATTCAGTTCATGAACTGAATTGATGAGATTTTCAATTACATTATCCGGAGTTCTTGGCGGAACAAAAGAAGAACTTTGTGAAGAAGGTTCTTCCGGCGTTCTCGTTTTGAACAGACTGCAACCGATCAGCAGCAAGCAGAGGATAAGAAAAAATATTTGAATGCACGGCATTCTCAAAGTGGTATTCTTCCTTCCAGGGCACGAGAAATGGTTGCTTCGTCGGCATATTCGAGATCGCTGCCGATTGGCAAACCGCGTGCAATGCGTGTCTGCGCGACGCCGAATGGCTTTAATAGTCGACCGATGTAAAGAGTTGTGGCTTCACCTTCTGTGTTTGGGTTCATCGCGAGTATTATTTCTCGTACATCGACTGAAATACGCGGCAGTAACTCTTTGATTTTCAAATCATCGGGGCCGACACCATCGAGAGGCGAAAGTGCGCCGCCGAGAACATGATATAATCCTTTAAATTCATTTGTTTTTTCAATTGCCAGCACATCGCTCGGTTCTTCGACAACGCAAATCACAGATCGATCTCGTTTTGGACTGGCACAAATTGAGCATGGATCTGTTTCCGTTATATTGAAACAAACGGAACAATACCGCACTTTATCTTTTACATTGACCATAGCACGTGCCAAGGCAACAATTTCTTCTCTCGGTTGCCGCAGAAGATGCAACGCCAGGCGTTGAGCGGTTTTCCTTCCGATGCCCGGAAGTTTTCCAAGATGAGTAATTAATTCTTCTACCGATTCGCTGGTAAAAAGCATGTTAAAACCCAGGGATATTCAAACCCGGTATATTCGGGAGCATCCCGGCTGTCACTTTTTGCATCTCCGAATTCGCCAGCGCACTTGCTTCCTCTAAAGCTTTATTTACACCCGCTATAATCAGATCTTCGAGCATATCTTTTTCGTCCGGATTGATAACTTCTTTTTCGATTTCAATTTTTATGATTTGCTGTTTCCCTGACGCTGTAACTTTTACCATCCCACCACCAGCTTCTGCAGTGATTGTTTTTTGCTCCAGCTCCGCCTGTACTTGAGCCATGCGCTCCTGCATTTTCTGGACTTGCTTCATCATGCCTTGCATGCCGCCTTTCATCATTCCAATCTCCTTTTAGGATATTTTTTTCGGGACAGGAACGCTTCCCCAATTCCAATCGTCAAATACTAAGGAACTGAAAAACCGGGGTCCTGTAACTTTTTCTTCGAGAAATATATCATAATTAGAGGGGAAAGTCAAAGAACAACTTTACCTTGACTTTCCTGTACCAAAAACGTAAATTAAATATTACTTTTTTATTTTTAAATTGAGGATTTTTTAATCAGCGTGGGTAAAGAACCGAACGTTCCTACTCCGGAAGACCAACTTGTTCAGGATCACCTGAAGAACAGCGGAGCCATTCCAAATCATATTGCCATCATCATGGACGGGAATGGGCGATGGGCTAAAAAGCGAGGTTTACCACGGGTTGCCGGGCACCACGAAGGGGTCAGTTCTGTCCGTGATATAGTCGAAGTATGCGGCCAACTCGGAGTCGGATATCTGACACTTTATGCCTTTTCTACTGAGAATTGGAAACGGCCGAAGGACGAGGTTTCTACATTGATGCGATTACTTCTCCGATCATTGCGCGATGAGACGGACAGGCTGCACGAGAACAACGTTCGGCTGAAAACTATCGGAAATACAGAAACTTTACCGCGTGATGTTCAGGATGAATTAATGACTTCGATTGAGCGGACCAGAAATAATACAGGACTTACATTGGTTCTTGCATTAAGTTATAGCGGGCGTTGGGATATTATTAATGGAATAAAAAGTATTCTTCATGATGTGAAGAATGGAAAAGTCGGCGAAGAAGAAGTAACCGAGAATCTTCTCTCTTCATATTTAACCACGAAGGAGTTTCCAGATCCGGATTTGATGATCCGAACAAGCGGGGAATCGCGGATAAGTAATTTCCTACTCTGGGAACTTGCCTACACTGAAATTCATATCGCGGAGTGTTATTGGCCCGATTTTCGGCGCGCTCAATTGTATGAAGCAATCAGGGATTTTCAAAAACGAGAACGTCGGTTCGGTTTGGTGAGTGAACAGCTTTGCCAATCGAAGACTTCGATAGCGAAAGCTGAAAGGGGAATAAAGAGTGTCACTCGTGTGTAAGTATGTCGCATGGATTGTGGCGATTGCGGTATTCGGAACAGCAATGGTATTCTCTCAAGCGAAAAAACCTGAGACATATAAAATTCTCGGCATTTCTGTAGAAGGGAATGTTACTGCCGAGACCGGAGCAGTTATCGGAAATTCTGGTTTGCATCTCGGCGATGAGCTTATTCTTCCCGGCGATCAGACGACGAAAGCAATTCAAGCGCTCTGGAAGCTGAGAATCTTCTCCGATATTCAAATTGCAATCGAGAATAGGATCGCCGAAGGTATTTATCTTGTGATTAAAGTAAAAGAATATCCCAGACTCGAAAAAGCGGAATATGTCGGAAACGACGATTTCAGTGATGACGATTTGAACAAAAAAATAAATGTTGTTAAAGGTCAAATACTCACACAGCAAGAAATTTCCCGCGTCGTTAAGGTAATTAAAAAAGCCTACGAAGAGGACGGTTACATTCAAACAGAGATTCACACTGAAACGTATCAGGCTTCCGATGCCAATGCAAACAAAAGGTATATCCTTAAAATCACAATCAAGGAAGGACGTGATTTACGCGTCGGTGAAATTCGTTTTATCGGAAATAAATCATTCGACGCGAGTACCTTAAAAGGCGAACTGAAGGAAACTACAGAAAAACGATGGTGGAGATTTTGGGCAAAATCCAGATTGGACCGTAAGAAATATGAAGATGATAAAAAATTAATCACCGATTTTTATAAGAAGAATGGATATCGTGACGCAGAAATTTCATCAGATTCAGTTTTTTATGATCCCGAGATCGACAATCTTGTTGTACAAATTAAACTGAATGAAGGGCCGCGCTATTATGTCCGGAGTATCGTTTTCGAAGGGAGCACAATTTTCAAACCGGAAATTTTGCAGCAGGTTCTCGGACTGAAGAATGGCGATGTGTTTGATAATGAAAAATTTCAACACAATCTATTCGGCAACGAAGAACAATCTGATCTTTTATCCGCCTATAGAAATGCAGGTTATTTATTGATTCGTCCTGACGTACAGATGAAGACAATTTCGGGAGATAGTCTCGATATAACCATCCGGTTTGCAGAAGGTAATTTATTTACGATTCGTTATGTCGATATTTCCGGCAACACAAAGACACTCGATAAGGTGATAAGGCGCGAACTCTACACACGTCCCGGCGACAAATTCAGTCAAGCGGCAATTGTCCGCAGTTTTCGTCAATTACAGCAGTTGCAATATTTCAATCCTGAAAAAATTAAACCGGACTATAAACTGGTAGACGACAAAACGGTTGATGTTGTTTATGAAGTAGAAGAAAAATCGAGCGACACATTCAATACTTCTATCGGTTATGCTGAAGCATACGGATGGATCGGTTCGCTTGGAATGACGTTCAATAATTTTCTATTGTCCGATCCTTTTCACGGTGGAGGCGGACAAACTCTGAACTTCGATTGGCAGTTTGGAACGAGCGGTGCTTACAGAACTTTTTCAATCGGTTTCACGGAACCGTGGCTTATGGATGTCCCGACTTCTTTCGGCGTCAATTTTGCCGATACGAAATATTCCGCCGACCCTGCTAGAAATTTTTACTATGATTATAGTCTTCTGAGTGCAGGAATTCATATCGGGCGCCGATTCCGTTGGCCTGATGATTATTTCCGCGGCGATTGGATGTTCAGCTACAAGTATTATGATGTAACAAATGCATATCTTTACACGCCGGGAATTTACGATCAATACACTCTGACTCAAGTAATATCCCGCAATAGTGTCGATAATCCAATTTTCCCTGCATCCGGTTCCAGTCTTTCTTTGACTCTCGAATTTTCGGGTAAACCACTGCCTGGGAAAACGGAATACCAAAAAGCTCTTCTAAACACTTCATGGTACGTTCCGTTAGCATTGGGCAATAGATTAGCTTTTGCCTTCATAACAGATTGGGGAGTTATCAATAAGCCGAATATAAATTCCTTCATACCGGCCACAGAAATCTTTTATATGGGAGGATCCGGTTTAGGGTATTACAATACAACGCCTTTACGCGGATATGACGATCGGATAATCGGGCCGCGTGAAACAGAGGGCCAGTACAAAGGATACTCCAACGGCGGATTGACAATGGAGAAAATTACAGCTGAACTTCGCTTCAATGTTTCGATGGATCCGATCCCGATATATCTGCTTACCTTTGCTGAGGGCGGAAATGTATGGAAGAATTTTCAAACAATGAATCCTTTCATTTTATATCGTGCCGCAGGTGTTGGAGCTCGGTTAATGATTAATCCCATCGGTTTGGTTGGATTCGATTACGGTTATGGGTTCGACGATGCTACCGGCGGCCCGTCATCATTGCCGGATGGAAAACCGGACGGATGGAAATTTATTTTTCAATTTGGACGCGGATTCAATTAAGAATTATATTTAGATAATAGATAAATTATTCACAACAGTTCAAGAGGATATCGTGAAAACAGTACGTACAATTATGATGTTCACTCTACTTTTGCTCTTTCTGACGGGAGTGAAGATTTTTGCGCAGCAAAAAATAGGTTATGTCAATTCACAGTCAATTCTTGAAAATTTGCCCGAGGCACAAGAAGCGCAAAAGAAATTGAATGTAATGATCCAGGAAGCTCAGGATTCACTCCAAAAAATGTCGGCAGATCTTCAAGGGAAAGCGGACAATTATCAAAAACAGATGGGAATGATGACGGAAGCCACAAAGAAAGCTGAAGAACAAAAATTGCTGGAACAGGATCAGTTCATCAAAAAATTTCAACAAGAAAAATTTGCGCAAGGCGGGGAAATTGCCCAACAACGCGAAAAGATATTTGCCCCAATTCGCGAGAAGATCTTAAAAGTTATTCAGGTTATCGCGAAAGAAGAAAACATGAAATTTGTTTTCGATAAAGGTTCCGATATCAGTGTGCTGTTGTATGCGGATCAACAAGCTGATATTACATTTAAAGTGCTGGATCGTTTGAAACGGGGAAAATAAAACTAAGTATTAAAAGAAAGGTGTAGCCTATGAACACGAAATTCGTTCGTGGACTCATACTTGCACTTTGCTGTTTTTTGCCGGTTGCGTTATTTGCACAAGTGAAAATTGCTTACATAGATACAGAGGCAATTATGAAAAAATTGCCCGAAGCAATCGATGCGCAAAAAACGCTTGACGGTATCGTTGCCGGCTGGCAGGACGAGTTGAGCAAATTGCAGGCTGCATGGCAGAAAAAATTCGACGACTATGACCGCCGTAAATTGATTATGAGCGATCAAACCCGATCCAATACAGAACACGAGTTGATGGATATGGAAAAGAAAATCGTCGATTTCCGCCAGCAAAAATTCGGACAAAACGGAGAGATGTTTACAAAACAAGCGGAGATGATGAAGCCTGTCCAGGATAAAATATTCAAAGCCATTCAGGATGTCGCAGTGGCTGAAGGTTATGATTATATTTTCGATAAAAGCGGCCAGATTCTCCTGATGTATGCAAACGATAAATATGATGTAACGAATAAAGTCCTTGCCAAACTAAGCGTCCAGGGTTATTAATGAAACTTCGAGAACTTGCTCTGTATGTCGGGGGGGAGCTTGTTGGAAATGGGGACATCGAGATTCGCGATGTGATGAAAATCGAGGAGGCCGCGGAAGGCACGATCACATTTCTTGCAAATCCGAAGTACGCGAAGTTTTTGGAACAAACAAATGCTTCCGCGGTCATCGTCCAACGTTCTCTCGATACTCAAACCATAAAACGACAATCGCCGCTCGGTTTTGTGAAAGTAGACGATCCTTATTTTTCATTTTTAAAAATTCTGGTTCAATTCCATCCTCCGGCAGTACCGTTGCAACCGGGTATTCATCCTACAGCGGTCATCGCACGCAGTGCAGAGATTGGATCCAATGCGGCGATTGGTGCACACGTTGTGATTGGTGATGGATCCGTCGTTGGTGCGAATTCAATCATCCTGCATAATAGTGTATTGGGTAACGGCGTGTTTGTGGGAGATAATTCTCTCATTTATGCCAACGTCACTATTCGTGAAGGATGCAGAATTGGCGACCGCGTCATCATTCACTCGGGCACAACGATTGGGAGTGATGGATTTGGATTTGCACCCAAACCGGATGGAACGTTTGAGAAAATTCCACAGATGGGAATTGTCGTCATTGAAGATGACGTCGAAATCGGTGCGAACTGTGCTCTCGATCGCGCAACAATGGGCGAGACGAGAATTAAAAAGGGCGCGAAGCTCGACAACCTGATTCAAATCGCGCATAATGTCGTCATCGGTGAGAACACCGTAATGGCTGCGCAATCGGGTGTTTCAGGAAGCACAAAGCTCGGAAAGAATTGCATGATCGGCGGACAGGTAGGGTTTACAGGCCATCTCGAAATCGCAGATCGCACGATGATTGCCGCACAATCGGGTGTTGCAAAACCGATTACGGATGCCGGCAAAGCGTGGTTCGGTTCCCCTGCGAAAGAAAAAATGACAGCGATGCGGATAGAGGGAGCCATCAGGAATTTACCTCAATTGATGAAGCAAATAGATGCGCTTGAAAAAAGGATTTTGGAGTTAGAAGAAGAGCTGAAGAAAAAATAAGTATGGAATAAATTATTTCGACTTACTATTGAGATTATTTGAAATATTCGATTTTCGATATGTCATGAATCATTGTTTTGCTCACATCAATATGAGTCAACAAACAGATATGGGGGTAATGGAATTCTCAGAAAGGCATTTTGCGCGATGTTTTATTCTTCAATGAACAAGTTCAAATATTTGCTCATTGTTTTTTCTTTATTGTCTGTTGGAGCATTGGCACAGACGCACTCTCCCAAACAGGATTTTCACGGACAAACAATTTGGCAACTACCAAAGGTTGCTGAGAAAGATATTGATATTGGATTATGGTCGCTTATCGTAGCAAAGGAATTCGATAGCTCTGTGGATATTCCAAAATATCTAAATCAGCTCGATTCGTATATCGTTGAGATTCGCCGAATGCTTGCCGGTCGGACTTCTGACCGAGATAAGTTTGCTGCCACTCGGATGTTCATCTATGATTCAGGAATTTGGAATGGAAAACATCCATTCGACTATGACTTGGACGACCCGCTCGGTAGCAATTTATCAAACCAACTTCTTAGTTCCTATCTTGATTCTCGCAAAGGCAATTGTGTCTCAATGCCAACGCTTTTCTACTCTCTTATGAATCGTCTTGATCCAAGTGTTCCTGTGTGTGGTGTGTACATACCACTTCATATATTTTGTCGAGTAAAAGACAGACAAGCAGGCGATGTTTGGAACTTTGAGACGACCAACGGCCATACCGCTCGAAATATCTGGTATATCGAGAACCACAACATTCCGCAGAAAGCAATCGATAGCGGTATCTATATGCGGGAGCTTTCACGGAAGGAATTTCTTGCTGGCATTATTCAGGTTCTTATTGCCAAACATCGAAACAAAAAGGAGTTTCACGTTGCACTAAAATACGCAGAGCTTGCTCTCAAACTTGATCCTAAAGACATTGTCGCCATTGTACAGAAGTGTGCATTGAATGCAGATCTTGGATACCAACTATTCGAAAAGAAGCAACGGGATGGAAAACTCACAGAAGAAGAGGAAAAACTCTTAGAAAAGTACAAAACCATTTCCAAGAAGTATGAAAATAAAGCATTCTCTCTTGGTTGGCAACCAGAGACACCTGAAGAGCGAGAGAAGTATATTCAAACGGTTAAAGAAGAAAAAGTGAAACGAACTCAACAATAACTCAAGAAAGGAATCGATCTATGCGTTTATTCCTGCTTTTACTTTTCATCGTTGCCCAATACGCATTGGGACAAACTTCAAAGTTTTCTGTTGCACCAGATTGGCAACCATATACGAATACCGCTGTAGAAAAGGATTCGATTTCTCGATGGAATCTTGAGCAGTCTCTTACGTTTGGTAATCTTAGTCCGGCAAGGTTTCTCAGTGTGGACACTCTATCAGATAAATTTCCATCCTGGACACCATACCATTATGTGCACAACAATCCGATAAAAATGACAGATCCGACTGGTAAATTTGCAATTATCGATGATTTCCTCGTAGGATTTGTAACGGGCTTGATCGAAGGTGAAGGTGTTAGTGGTGCTTGGGACATAGGGACTACATATGCGGGTAATTCCATTCAAATGTGGAGTTCATTTGGAAGAGGAGACTTTGGAGAAATAATAGGCAAATTCACTTGGGAATTGCCCCAACAGACGCTTGGAGTTTTATGCGGACACGTACAGAATATGATTGGCAACATCAATTCCGTAACCCAGTTCGAAGGAGCTACATTGGTTGAAACACAGTCACGTGATTGGGGGGCATATACTCTTGGAAGTATAATTACTGCACAGGGTGGGACAACGACAAACAGGCAATTATTCATGCATGAGTATGGTCACTACATCCAAAGTCAACAAATTGCTCCACTATATATCCCAGCCATCGCTCTTCCAAGTCTTGGTTCAGCCGCGTTAAATCCATTTAACCATAATAATTTCTATACCGAGCGATGGGCAAATGAAAACGCCAGAAAACATTTTGGTCCAGGATTTTTTTATTAGGAAGGAAATTTTATGAAGATATTTATAACAATTATGTTCATTTTAATATCTTTAACATTCATCAGTTGCAACTATTTTCGGATGAGTTTTACTGACACGAAATTAAAAGTTGTCAATCATAGCGCTATCGATATTGGAGTACTTATAAATCTGAGCTATCCTGACACTACAATTGAAAATACTCATGCATTCTTAATACACGCTAATGATTCCGATAGAGTTGAATTACTTAATAAGTATTGGGATAACATTTTAAAAGAGAATCGAATAATAACTCTTTTCTTCGTTGAATGGAAATACATTGAACGTAACCAAGCTGATAACAAGGAGACGAATCCTATTCTTAAAAAGATGACACTTTCAAAAGAGGATATAGATTCTCTTAACTGGATAATCTCTTTCCCGTAAATATCTTGTAAAAGCAAACTGCCCTTCAATTATTTGTTTTGCTAAATAAAATCTGTATAGTTATATTATATTATTTACTTAATATTTTTATCATAGCAATATCGGTTGTTAATTAATGGTTCGCAAAAGTACTATATGATTTATGTACATGTTTTTTACCCAAGTGTTCGGGTGAGACACGTTATTAAATAAATAGAAAGGTCCCGATGCTCGTTCAACAACAAACGATAAGAACAAGTGTGTCGTATTCCGGAGTCGGACTTCATACAGGAAAACAATGCACGATGACATTCAAGCCTGCCCCGATCGATTATGGAATTCGATTCAAACGCATTGACCTCGATGGATCTCCTGAGGTTCCTGCAGACATCGATCATGTGGTTGATATTAAACGTGGAACGACAATAGCCGTAGGCGATGTTCGTGTGCAAACGGTCGAACACGTACTTGCCGCACTCATCGGTCTGCAAATCGATAACATCATCATCGAATTAGACAACATCGAGCCGCCGGTCGGCGATGGAAGTGCGCTTCCTTATGTTGATGTACTGATGATTGTCGGACTTGAACGGCAGAATGCTCCGAAAGATTTCTTAGTGATCGATCAAACTATTCATTATCGGGACGAAGAACGTGGTGTTGAAATTGTCGCTTTACCAACCGACGATTATCGCATCACCGTAATGGTCGATTATCATAATCCCGCACTTGGAAGTCAGCACACAGGCCTCTTCAATCTCGAAAAGGAATTTGTAAAAGAGTTTGCGCCTGCACGCACCTTTTGTTTTCTTCACGAAATAGAAATGTTGTGGGAAGCAGGATTGATCAAGGGTGGCAATCTTGACAATGCCGTTGTTATAGTTGATCGTGAGATGACAGATGAACAAGTGAAAGCAGCGACGAAAAAACTCGGGATCGAACAAGCTGTTATACTCGGTACAAACGGAATTCTTAATAATAATGAGCTTCGGTTTAAAAACGAGCCTGCCCGTCATAAATTATTGGATATTATGGGTGATCTTGCCTTGATCGGGGTTCCCCTGAAGGCACAAATTTTAGCCGCACGCCCGGGACATGCAGCGAACATCGAGTTTGCGCGTAAGATTCGCAAGCTGTATGAGCAAAAAAAGCTTGTAAAAAAATTTCAACACGAGAAAAAAGCTGGCGTGATATTCGACGTCAATGCCATCAAACGCATTCTTCCACATCGGTATCCATTCCTTCTGGTGGATAAAATTGTTGAATTTAAAATAGATGAAAAAGTTGTCGGTGTGAAAAATGTTACCGCCAACGAAGAGTTTTTCCAGGGACATTTTCCAGGACAGCCGGTTATGCCGGGGGTTCTTATTATAGAAGCAATGGCTCAGACGGGCGGAATTCTTTTGCTGAATGGAATCGAGAATCCGACTAAAAAACTTGCCATGTTTCTCGGCATCGACAAAGCAAAATTTAGAAGGTCGGTTCTTCCCGGCGATGTTCTCGTCCTTGAGCTGACGATGATTCAGAAGCGTTCGCGCATGACCATCATGCAAGGTAGAGCTTTTGTGGACGGTAATCTTGTATGCGAAGCCGAGTTAATGGCCGCAGTAGTTGATCGAACAAACAACGAGTGAAATTCTAAGCACTAATTTTGAAATACTAAACAAGTTCTGATATTTAAAATTCAAAACTATTGCAGATTACAATCAATATCGGACTCCATTCGTAAGAATGGTGGGAATTGAGTTTACGATTCAGAATTTGGATTTAAAATTTTTTCCGAAGTGGCGAAGCCATGCCTTCGGCAGACTCCTGCGGAGAATTTGTTTAGGATTTTCCCGAAGGTGGCTTCCGAAGGAATGCCTTCGGAAGAAGCCATGCCTTTTCACGAAGTGTGCTGAAAGCACTCCTACGGGGATGCCTTCGGCAGGCAGATTCCTTTGGAAAGATATTCAAATTTTGTATTTATTAATCGCGATTATATTAAAGAGCTAAACATTTATGTCTGTAAATATTGATCCACGCGCTGTCGTTCATCCAAACGCATGTATTGGTGAAAATGTAAAAATCGGCCCGTTTGCCGTGATTGAAGATGACGTGAGAATTGGAAATGATTCCGTGATCGGGCCGCACACATTGATATCCTGCGGAGCACGAATCGGAAACCAGTGTACGATTCATCATGGCGCCGCGATAGGCGGTCCGCCGCAGGATTTGAAATATAATAATGAGAAGACCGAACTTATAATAGGTGATCGAACTGTGGTTCGCGAGTTCGCAACGCTTCATCGCGGTACCATCGCGCATGGAAAAACCGAAATCGGGAGCGATACGTTCATCATGGCGTATGCTCATATTTCCCACGATTCTCAGATTGGAAGTCATGTCATCATCGCAAATTCGGTCAACATGGGCGGTCACGTTGAAATTGATGATTGGGCTATTATCGGAGGTCTTACCGCGATTCATCAATTTGTAAAAATCGGATGCCATGTGATGGTCGGCGGAAATACCGGTGTTGGAAAAGATGTTCCGCCTTATGTGATGGCTGCGAATGAACCGTTTCGTTTTGAAGGCTTGAACAAAGTGGGTCTGCGCAGGCGCGGTTTCTCGCGTGAAGTTATCGAAGCGCTCGATGCAGCTTATTCAATTTTGTATCTTGATAAGTTGAATGTTTCGCAAGCCGTGGAACGCATTCGGACTGAAGTTCCGCAAATTCCCGAAGTACAACGTGTGTTGGAATTCATTTCAAAAAGTACACGGGGAATTATTCCCGGTCCGTGGATCGCTAAACAAAATTCTCAATGAACTGGCATTTTATAGATACTGGCTCTCATGACGGGCAATTCAACATGGATTATGATGTGGAGCTTGCCCGGAATCTTCAAGAAGGGAAAGGATTCCCAACCCTCCGATTTTATCGCTGGCAGCCTTATGCAATCTCTCTTGGATTCAATCAAAACATCGCGGATATTGACAGCGAAGCGTGTGCAAAAAATGGTTTCGATATTGTACGCCGTCCTTCCGGCGGACGCGCAATTCTTCACGCGGAAGAATTGACTTATTGTATCGTGATGTTTTCCGATGGGCGAAATATTTCACAAGTGTACAAGCAGATTGGTGAAGCATTGGTAACCGGATTGCAGACTCTGAATTCCGAGATCGTCATGGAACAAGTACAGCCCGATTTCTCATCGCTCTATCGGCAGCCGTCTGCGTTTTCCTGTTTTAGCAGCACAGCGCGATCTGAAATTCAATTTCGTGGCAAGAAACTTATCGGTAGTGCTCAACGTCGATATCCATCATCACTTGGTCAGGGAAATGATGTCGTACTGCAACACGGATCAATTCTTATCGGATCGGCGCACCGTCGATTATCCGAGGTTATTCGGCAGAAAGGATCAACAGCCGAGGAGGTACGAAATAGCCTGGAGTCGAGAACTATAGAACTTCAAACGATTTTAAATCGAAAGATAGACGTTGAGGAAGTTGCTTCTGCAGTGAAACAAGGCTTTGAACGATGCTGGAACATTTCATTCGAGAACAATGAAAGCGAACGGGCAGCATGAGTGCAGCAGGACGAAATAAACGAGTGACAACAAAAGTTATCCGTGAGATGAAAAGAAACGGTGAAAAAATTGCAGTTCTTACTGCTTATGATTTTCTGTTTGCTAAGATTATAGATGCATGCGGAATCGACATCGCTCTTGTCGGCGATTCACTTTCCAATGTCTATCAAGGAAATGAAACCACACTGCCGGTGACACTTGACGAAATGATTTATCACACGAAGACAGTTTGCCGTGCAGTTCAGCGTGCAATGATTGTTGTGGATATGCCGTTCATGTCGTATCAAGCTAGCGAAGAAGAAGCATTGCGCAATGCAGGCCGTGTTTTAAAAGAGACTTCGGCTCAGGCGGTGAAATTAGAAGGAGGCCGGACAATTGCGGCGACTATCAACCGGATGGTGAATGTGGGAATTCCGGTAATGGGGCATCTCGGACTCACACCACAATCTATTCATTCGTTCGGCAGTTATGATGTCCAGGCGAAACAGGATGAAGCGTCGGAAAAACTTATCAGCGATGCGCATGCATTGCAAGATGCGGGCGTTTTTTCTATCGTGCTTGAAAAAATTCCTGCAAAACTTGCTGCAGAAGTTTCGGCTCAGTTGGAGATTCCGACGATTGGTATCGGTGCTGGAGTAAATTGTGACGGTCAAGTATTGGTGCTTCATGATATGCTTGGATTGAATCAAGATTTTCACCCAAAATTTGTACGTCATTATGCGGAAGGATTTCAAGTTTTTTTCGATGCTGTTACAAAATACATTCAGGATGTGAAGAAATCAAAATTCCCATCTCAAGATGAAAGTTATTAATTCAATCTAAAAGAACTTCCAGTTTTAACGAGAAATAGAATCCTATTGCTTCGGCGGCAGTCAATTACTTTTTTACAATCTTACCTATAAATTACATGAAGAAATTACACGAATTTAAACTTTCAACACTTGTGAAACTTACGGCACGATTTATTAGTTTTACAATCTATTTATTTCAAATAACTTACGACTGTAAATTCCTTAAAATATTTTACTTCGAACTCTGGCATATTCTTGGTTTATTAAATATTTAGATTTTAGAATCGAAAGGGGAAACGATTTAAAACACAAAGAAAATTCATAAGAGTGTTCCAGCAGCAACGGAGCAGTTAGCAGTCAAGCAATAAAAACCATGCGATCTCCTTGAACGGCGCGTGATTGTCGGCCAGCAGTCACGCGCTTTTTTTCTTCATTCCCCGGCCCAGAAAATTTTTAAAATCAAAACTTGAAATTAGGAAACACTTTCATGCTGATTTTTTGACTTTGAAAGGCTCACATAAAGGCATACTGAGGAGATTATTTTACAGGCGGTGATTGGCATAATTTTCGTCATTAGCAGACAAAAGGATTAAAAAATATGAAAAGGAAATCGATATCACTCCGGCTAATTCTGACTCTTTATCTGGTGCAGTTCGCTTGAAAAAAAATCAAGATGGAAGACTATCGTGATTATCCATCAAAAATATGCATTTGCATATGAATTTCGTCAATTTCTCATTCCTCGACATGATTTTGAATGGATGTATGACCGGCAGGATTATTACACTGCCATTTTGGCTATATTATGCTTGAGCAAGTGTTTCTTGAATCATTGGGTATAATAATTTAATAGAAGCGGTTTCCAGAGCCGCTTTTTTGTCAGCGTAGCTTGATTATTATCAAATAATTCGTTTATTGCAGTTAAATTAAGAAGAGTATATAGAAAATTAAATAAGAATTTTTATATGTTAACATAACCTCCGCGAGAGGACACAATGTGTGTCTTAGGATGAAGAATTGACACTAATGGAGAATAGAAAATTATGGACCATCAGAATAATGTAACCTACATGGGTGAATTAAATTTCCATGATTACTATCAGATTCTTTACCGAGGGCGATGGATTATCCTCTTCTGTTTTTTAGTTGTTGTTGCCGGAATGGCGGCCTGGACTTTTTCCAGTAATTTTGTGTACCAGTCGACGGCCACCGTTTCCATTGATACGCGGAATACACTCAGCCGGATGAAGAACATTGGAACGGCGCAGGATTATAACCTCCTTGATCCTGATCGAATAATAAAAAATGAAGTCGAATTCTTAAAATCACGATCGTTATCATATGCACTAACGATCGAATTGACCAAAATGAATTATGTCGACTCAATTTCAAAAACACCACTTCTGATTATTCATAAAGAACATGACGGGAAAGGAGATGTGCTCTCTCCTGATGTTGTCGCGGCAAGAATTCAGAGCGATATTACGATAACTCCAAGCAGTGATGCGGATTACATAGAAATCGCAGCCAGCAGTTCTTCTCCTGAGGAAGCGGCTCTTTTAGCTAATAAATTCATCGACACATACTTCAACAACAGCATCATGACAAGCCGTCTCCGTATGCACAATGTCCGCGAGTTTCTCGGAGAACAGGTGAAGTCGAAAAAACAGGAATTAAACGAAGCCGAAAGCGCATTGAAAAATTTAATGGAGCGTGAGCGAATTGTCTCACTCGATGACGAAGCGAAGAAAACGATTGAGATTCTGTCCAAGTTTCAGGCAAGCCGGGACGAAGCGATGATCGAAAATGAAACTATCAACAAAACTCTGACCTCGCTGCAGGATCAACTTGAAAAAGAAGCACCACAAACAGCCAGAGACATAGCTGTTGCGAATGATAAATACATTGAGAATTTGCAAAACGAAATCGCAAAGCTGGAAGTAAATCGTGATGTCATTATTGCTCAAAATTCTCAAAACACAAATCAGCAGACATACAAAAGCCAACTTCAAGAGATCGAGAAACAAATTAAGGCCTTACACACTCGATTGAATGAGAAGACCGATGAAATTATGAAGTTATCAATTCCGGATCAGCCTCCAACGGGTCAGGGAGGCGCTTTTAGTTATATCTGGAGTTTGAAGGAAAAGATTATTGACAACCAGATAAAAAAACAATCGCTGGATTCGAAGATAAAAATTCTTAATGAAATCATTCGACAATACGAGGGGCAATTCAATCGGATGCCGGCTCGCAGTCTTGCTTATGCACGGCTTGAGCGAGACCGCTCAACCGCGGAAAAAGTATATATAATGGTCTCTGAGAAATTTCAGGAAGCTTTCATTGCCGAACAATCAGAGTTTGGATATATAAATATACTCGACCGCGCACAACCAGTATACACACCTGTAAAGCCGAAAGTTTTTTTGAATCTGTTGATATCAATTGTTGCAGGACTCATTCTCGGAATCGGGGTCGTATTTCTTCGTGGAGCATTGGACGGACGAATACGGGGTCCCGAAGATATCAAAAAACACAACTTGGTGCCTCTTGCCTTGATTCACAATTTTAAAACTGTTGACGAGGCCAAGAAAGACCTCTTTACAGGAGCAGGCGGCGACGATGAAACGCCACTAAGCGTGGCAGGTCGCATTTTCGACCGTTCACTTGTAGTATATCATAACCCGATGTCGCCTGTGGCCGAATCATTCAGGCGTTTGCGAACAAGCTTGTTCTTTGTATCGCCAGAAAAACAACTCAAGAGTATTCTTGTTGCCAGTGCAGAACCGTCTGAAGGAAAAACTACTGTCGCAGTGAACCTAGCTATCTCACTTGCCCAATTGGGAAAGAAAACACTTTTGGTCGATGCAGATCTGCGCCGGGGAATATTGCACACTCTTGTCGATACGCACCGTTCACCAGGTTTGACAGAACTCTTACTAGGAGAGGAAAAAAACGACGGTGCAATTCAGAAAACTTCGATTGAAGATTTGTTTATTGTCAGCTCTGGAATGCATGCCAATAATCCGGCGGAACTATTAAGTACAGCGCCGATGCATCAGTTCAGGAAGTATGCCGAGAAGAATTTCGATATAGTGATTTATGACTCATCGTCGTTGTTGCTCGTAACCGACGCCCTCGTGCTTTCGACATTAGTCGACGGCGTCATTCTGGTAGTGCAGTCGGGCGAAACAAGGACAGCAGTTCTGGAAAAATCGGTCGAGATGATGAAGCAGGTTGGGACAACTATTCTTGGTGTGGTGATAAACCGATTCGATTACCGTAGCACACTGCATTCATTTTACAAATCAAATACATACGGTTCGTACAAAAATCCGGGAGAGAAGGAAGCGAAAACGGTTCGTAAACACAAACGAATTAGCAATAATCGCGCATAAGTATTTGAGAGCTAAAATGAAGTAATATACAAAACCAATTAATCAGAATTTTTTTAGATTGAATGTTACAAATACCCCGCCGCAAAAAGCGGGGCTCTTTATTTTTTAGTGATTATATGGCATCAGATTTGAACAAAAAACTAAGGATCATGAAATAACAATCTCATTTGCGAGCATGAAAACTATCGGAATGCATCGCGAAAAAATAATAAAAAACCTTTTAAAGGAATTTTAAAATGAAAGCTTCAGATTCAATGTCAGGTAGATCAAAACTTGGAAATTTCGCTGTTAGGAATATCAATAAAATTAGCGCAGTGGTTTATGTCGGTGCAATGATTCTCTTAATCTTTGTAGGCTTAAGGTTTGCACATGTCATCAATGAAAGGACGGCGATAATAGGAATTGGCATAGAAGCCGTCACATTATTATTACTCGCAATTTCAGTTTACTTTATTCCTTCTGAAGAGGGAGGAAAAAGAAGTGCAGGTGGAGGAATATCTGAGGAATTAATGGATAAAATCAGGGAACTGATCACTGAGTTATCTTCAGCTTCTGCACAATTAAGAATCATTACGGAACAAACTCAAGAGGATACGATCAGAAAAATTGTACAGAAGGAGATATTCGAACTTATCAATAAAGGTGTTGAGAGTTCGAAAAAGAAAGAGAGAAGATAGCTGAATTCGTTCTATACTATTCAAAATAGGAGAGGCGGATAGTGAAAAATAAAAGAGTGGAGTTCTATTTTATCTTATATATAGCTGCAATTATCACATTGTTTTCAATTGCAGGAGAAAGAGATAGAGACGAAATATTATTAATAAATATGATAACGAATCCTACTATTCTTAATGATACTACAACTGCACCAAAGAGCCTACAATATAACCCCGATAATGATACAACTGCATTGAATTGTGAAATCAAAATAGTAGATAATTTTATCGGTTTTAAAAATAAGAGGATTAGAATCGATTCTGGTGAATCCATAAAAATTGCTCCGGATGGAAATATAACATCTGTTGATATATCTAATAAGTTTTTTTATTCAAACGACAGTTCTTCGGTAAATCTTAAATGGAAACCAAGTCCTATGGATTTGGGAACTTATAAGATAGTATTCAAAACAGAGGCAACCCCGACTATTGCCGATACACTTAGAACGTTAATATCTAGGCTGCCGGATTCGATTGTAACAAAATTAACAAAACCTATTATCAAAAAAGAAATGATGAGTATTTGGGTTGGCTCAACACTTTCTCCTTTAGTGCTAAAGGTGACAACGCATAATGTGCCGGCTATTCGCTTCCCGAGTAAACCAGCGCGATGGTCGAATACAGTAATTGTAAATGGTGTTACTGATGTTAACACACAATTACAAGGAGTATTGCCGAGTGATATCGCTAGATTCCCAAATCCATCTCCTACTACAGAATTCGAAGTGTCTGGAGATTTAAATACGTTAGGGAATCATCCAGTCACAGTTTCTGCATCTGATATTTATGGCAGGAATGCCAATGTTACGTTTAATGTTAATGTTTATGATCCAATTCTGCAAGAAAACGAAAGCCAGGCTGTAGTCGGTGAACCATATACTTTTCATGGTGACTTTCAAAATGCTCCAGAATCCAAAATTTATATAAAAGTCTTTAAAGATGACGAAAAAATTGCCGATGGTACTAATACAGTCATTTATACGCCGCGCAGCACAGGAACGATCGTATTCAGGAGATATAAAATAGATATAGATACTGTGGATTTAGGTTGTCCTTTTAGTGTAGATGTTAAGGATCCGCAACCTCCAGATATCGGAACATTTCGGTATGAGAACAATGGTGGGAATGACTATTTAGTTGTAACTTGTAATAGTTACGGAAGGGACACGACCGGGAAACCAAATTATGCTCATATTAAATTTAAAATGGGAGGAGATAACATTCAGAATCTTAATCCGGTGCCCGATATTATGAATGTTGGTATTCAACATATACAAACATGGAGATTCCCCCTTAATTTACCGACGAACGTTGAAATCACAGTAAAAATTTATGCTATTGATAACAGAGGTAATAATTGCAAAGAAATAGAAAGAAGGATAAAGCACTGAGTGTGCCGAACAACACTGCTGAATTTATCTGGATAGTTGCGAAGGCATAGAAAGAAAGGTAACTCGGCAACAAATCTGGTTTGCAGATAGTTTTGATAATAAATTTGGAGGTAGTAATGGTAAAGAATATAATGTTAATACTTTCTATATTCTTTTCGATTTCATACATACAGAGCTTATCAGCGCAGGAAGAGTTAGGTGCACGAAGGTGGATGATACTTCCCATGCAGAATATCGGTGAAATTGTTATTGAAAAATATAACGCTTATAAAAATGCCAATATCCAGGAAGATGGAAGTTTAATAATAACTATAAAACAAAATCATATTAGCGGCAAAGTATCAAATGAAATTTTGAAAATCGAAAATATTATTCGAGTCCAAAAACCAGACGGTAGTTGGGTAGAAGACAAACAAGTGATGGCTGACTATAAAGGGAGTCCTAAGCCATTGGATTTTCTTAGTCCAGGATTATGCGACAGTCTTGTAAGAAGAAATTATTATTGGGAGGAAATTAAAAAGAACAACCTTCCTCTTTTTGAAAACTTGATTAATTCCGGCCGATGCAGGGATGTCTATTGGTGGACGCCTGGAAGATATGAAGTCTCAATTTACCAGATGATTGCACGAACCGACGAATGGGGAGGGGAATTTAGAATTGGCGACGACGAATTAGGATACCCATTTTGGACAGCAGGTACTTTTAAAGTTGGATTGAATCATCAGATATTAAAAGTGTATTTCCAATGTCCTGTTGGGATGGGTCAGAATAATAATGCTATCATTAAAAGTAGACTACTCGAAGGAGGCATGGGTGGCGGAATATCTTTTGATGTAGATAATTTTGGCGGAAGAATTTCTTTTTCCGATCTGACGAAGAAAACAGGGAGTTTTTTAGAAGATGAGAACGGAGACAGCATCCATTATTATATTCCTTTTGCCGCGCAGGGATATTATACATTTACAATACCGATAAATTATTTCGAATTATCTGGTGCAGTCAGAATTAAAGCAGGCGCCGGTTATCATCAGGTTTTACCTGTTCGAGTTATTCCTAACGACTCCTATAACCGTTTGGAACTTGTTAATGATTATGCCACGGGAATAAAAAGACAGGATAAAATTAGCCCTTACGTCCGATTTGATTATGTATTGAAAAATAATAGTGGCGAAACGTTTGTTCAATTCTATAATCTTTCACTTTTAATCGGAGCCGCTTACAATTTTACAGATTGGTTTGGAGTTGAGGCAAAGCTTGCTACTTGGAGTTTATTCAGAGCAAATGATAAATGGGAACAGCCTAACTTTTTCATCATTTCACCAAGAATTAGGTTGTAGGCAATTTCAAACATGTTAAAGCGTTCACATGGAAACAGAATAATTTTTGTAATAAAAGAGATTTTTTGATTGTTGGTTAGACGGATAGGGGAGTAGAATGAAAAATTTATTCAAAGTTTTTTTTATCTTTTCCGCCTTATGTATTATACCGCAGATAACTTTTGCCCAAATAGTGTCCGGTCTTGCTGAAGGTTGGTATATTCGTGATCGTCAAGTTAAAATAATAACAATATCATATGTAAAAGAGTACATAGAAATGAATGACACAATATCTGAAAATGCAATAAATTATTCAGATGACGTGATAATTTTCAGGAGTATCAACCCGCCGGACCCAGATCATCCATTGGTAGGAATGTATGCAGGTAAATACACAACTACAGATCTAGAAAAATTATATATAATCTTGGGTAAAACATGGTATGAATATATAAAAAATAGAGATAACTATTTCTGGGAACCGTATGAATTTCCATCTGCTACAGGTGAGAGACATGGGGCAGATGAAAATTGGTGGCCAACATCTAAAGCTCAATTTTCAGCTTTTCACAGTTTCTTTAAAATAGAAAAAAATTGGGGATTTGATGAATCTATTGGTTTGGATCAAATTAACTATCCATGGTGGTATGCCGGAGTATTTCGAGCTGGTTTCATACATCAGAAAGTTCGGTTTGGAATCCAGGGGCCTGTTCGTATGGGATATCCGACATCAGGTTTTCTTGGATCAACAAGGTTGCTCGATGCAGGATGGGGAGGCTATTTGAGTTTTAACGTCGATGGGTTCAACGGTGAATTATTTTATAGTGATTATCTTAATAAAGCCAACGAGGTGCTGCGCAGCCCAAACGAAATTTACTTCCTGATATTTGGCGGTATGATGGGTTATTCATTTTACGCTAATATGTCGGACTTTATGAGCGATGCAGCTCTTAAAATTTCAGTTGGTGGAGAAATGCACCAGATCGGCCAGGGACATGTGAAAAATGAAACAGAGATAGTCAAAGATAAAACAAGCAGTACCGAAGGGCCTTATTTGAGATTTGATTTGACTAGATATGGCGATGCAAGTTGTAATAATGATATCTATGAGATATTTGTCCAGTTTGCCAACTACTCAATTATGCTCGGTGGTGGATGGAATATTACAAAAGTATTAGGTATAGAAGCCCGCGTAGTTCCCTTCGCGCCTTTGAGGGATCTTAAACCATGGGAACACTCCTCGATGTTTATGATATCACCAAGAATAAGGTTTGATTTTTGATCTTATCAATATTCCATCATATCAATCACTTAATCCTTTTCGTATAGAAGTAATCTATGATGTATCATGCTTCCAATGAAAAGACGAAAATAGAAAAAATACTGATAATGAAGTATCCAAACCGATCTAAGTCGGGTTGGAAAATGTGCGAACAATAAAACAATGGAATGAAAAAAGATAAATGCGGTTGAGTGATGTGTTGTTATAGCTATTTTGAGTTGTAATTATATTTTACGGCGGAATAGAAGATATTCCGGTTCGCCAAAAATTTATAAGCATTTTTCAGATGAAAAAATTATATTACTCGCAGGGAAATCGAATATAACAGAAACCATGGAAGCTTTCTCACGATCTGCGATGATTGCCGGAAACGATTTGGATGTCGTACAGTTAAAATCTTTTTGTCGTTGTCGCACTTCCGCTTTTAGCAGGCTCTACAGGCCATATGGATTTTCGTATTGCCCAGTGGAAACCCATCGAGGCAAACATGATATTACAGTTGATAGAATACTTGGTCTGAAAAAAATATTCAAATGAAAGGAGTATGATGAAAAGGATTCGTGATTTTATGATCATGTATCAACCGCCGCTGGTGTTTTGTGTATGCGGTGCCATCCTGCTCAGTCTCAGTTTTTCATTGGTGGTTTATCCTAGAATCGAATATTCTTTTCATGCACAACAGGATGCAGATCGTTATGGTGAGATAGGCAGAAATTTTTATGAAGGAAACGGATTCCGGTTTACCGACGCTGAAATGTCCACAGTCTCTCGCGGCCCAATCTATCCATTGATGATAGCCGCTCTCTGCTGGGTATTTCGGGGTTATTCTGTTTTATCCATTCAAGTACTTCAAGCTTTTATCCTTGGCGGAAGTGTGCTGTTCGTCTTTTTTGTCACTCGACAATTATCGACACTTGCTGTGGCACGATGGGCGGCTTTTTTTATAGCATTCAATCCGATTTTCATGTGGTATTCTGCTCGGATTTGGACAGAAACGTTGCTCACGATTATGATTCTCTTTGTAGCATATCGGTTGGTACGATTTTTTAATATTCCGACATTCTGGCGTGCATTATTTTTAGGGATGGTTGTTGGAATCACGTCGCTTATAAGATCTGGAGTTATTCTATTCATCCCGTTTTTAATTATAATCTGTTTATCACGTTTCAAATGGAAAGAAGCTAAATATCTTTTTGTCAGTTTCCTTTGTGTTATCATTATTATTCTCCCATGGTCAGTGCGTAATTATCGGGTGACTAAAGAATTCATACCTGTGCAAACGACTGCAGCTTCGAACTTTATTGTCGGCAAAGCGATTGCTCAAGACTTCACGAAGTATCCCTTATCTTTTTCACAATCCATGGAACGAGCAACTTCGGAAATTGGCGACACTCTCGATAATGCTGATATTTCACCTCTCGATGCAGAAGAAGCGGTTGGTGAAGCGTATTTACGAAACATGATCATTCGTGAGGTATGGAATAATCCTAAAATCCTTTTTCAAAAAATATCTGCACAAGTATTCACCTTTTGGTATCTCGCGGAGTCACCATTAAAATCAATTCTAATCTTGATTGTTCAATTACCGATTATCCTCAGTGCTATTGCCGGTATTATTTTTATGGGACGAAGAAAACAGAAGCTATTTCCACTTCTTTCAATAATTGTCTACTGGTGGGGAATTGCAGTTTGTTTTATCGCTCATGCGCGGATTGCAGTTCCGATCGTGCCTTTGGTAATTATTCTAGCGGTCATCGGACTACTTCGTGAAATCAAATATGATCAGACGTCTTCAGCATAATATACTTGTAAAGTTTTGTCGTTTGTCTTGTACAATGAACGTCTCCATTTCTTTAATTCATCGAAGCGCGACTTTAATTGCGCTATCTTTATATATCCACAAGGAATCTGTCTCAATCGTTTTGTGAAGATTAAAAAAAATAAACGCTGTTGCAGAGATTCTGCATTTTTCATATATTTAAGATGAATATGGAGAAAAAACCTTTTGTATTGATTTCGAATGATGACGGGATTCACGCGCCAGGAATTGCTTCATTATATAAAGAAGTTCGTTCTTTTGCTGATGTTGTAATTGTAGCACCCGATAAACAACAGAGCGCTGTAGGCCATGCAATAACGATGAATTATCCCCTCAGATCTGAAAAGGTTTTTAAAGGGGGGGAATTTTTTGGCTATGCAGTCGAAGGGACCCCGGCTGATGCTGTTAAGCTTGCAGTTCGGACTTTGCTTCCTCGAAAGCCCGATTTATTGCTTTCGGGTATCAATCATGGATCCAACACGGCTATTAGTGTGATCTATTCCGGAACTGTTTCTGCCGCAACAGAAGGAACGATACTCGGAATTCCCTCAGTCGCTTTATCCCTGACGACGTACGATGAACCCGATTTTCGTTATGCCGCGAAATTCGGATCTCGATTGGCGATGTTGGTTCTTGAACGAAGTTTACCGCCGGGTGTTTTATTGAATGTCAATATCCCTCCTATTCCTGAAGAAGAAATTGCAGGAGTAAGGATAACACGACAGGGAAAATCTGTTTGGAATGACACGTTTGAGGCACGCCGCGATCCGAATAACAAAGAATATTTCTGGCTTACTGGTCATCTTGAACAGGGAGACATTTCGGGTGATGACGATCAATATGCTGTTTCACATAAATTTGTCTCGATAACTCCACTTCATTTCGATCTTACAGATTATTCGATGATTGGAGAGATGAAGAATTGGGGGATCGAAAAAATTCAATAAAAAACAAGAAACTATTTATTTTCAATAAAAAACAATTATAGCACTGATCATATTATAATCGTTAAAAGGAGAAATGAAAATTATGCGAATTGGAATTCTTACAGGTGGTGGCGATGTTCCCGGATTGAATCCGGCAATAAAGCAAGTAGTCTACAACGCCACAGATGCCGGTTCCGAGGTAGTCGGTATCCGGCGCGGTTGGGGAGGACTTTTGAATTTTAATGTGGAAGATCCCACATCGCGCGATAAATATATATTGCCGTTAAATAAAATCAACACGCGGACTATCGACCGGACGGGAGGGACCTTTTTACATTCATCACGAACGAATCCAGGAAAGGTGAAGGAAGCGGATATTCCTGCATTTTTAAAAGGAACTGGAATAAAAAATGGTGATAAATGGGATTTCACAAAGCATGTATTGAAGAACCTCGAACATCTTGGTTTGGATGTGCTTATCACGATTGGTGGAGACGATACGCTCAGTTATTCTTATCGTTTGCATAAAGAAGGATTTCCCGTTGTCGCAATTCCAAAAACGATGGACAACGATGTGTACGGAACGGATTATTGCATAGGTTTTTCAACAGCAGTTACCCGCAGCATCAGTTTCATTGATTCACTTCGCACCGTCGCAGGCTCACACGAACGCATCGCAGTCGTAGAACTCTTTGGCCGTAATTCCGGTGAGACATCTTTAATCACTGCTTATCTCGCTAATGTAGATCGTGCGATCATCTCAGAGGTTCCATTTGATATTAATAAACTCTCTCGATTTCTTGTCGATGATAAGAAAAACAATCCTAGTAATTATGCTATTATGACTATCTCCGAAGGTGCCACGATGGTTGGTGGAGCTATAGTTGAAGGCGGGGAAGAAGATGCCTACGGTCATAAAAAACTTGGCGGTGTCGGACAAACTACAGGATCGATGATCCAAAAAATTACTGGGACGCATATAATCTATCAACAGATTGGTTATCTCATGCGTGCAGGTGAACCAGATGCACTTGATCGAATGGTGGGTTCGAGTTTCGGAAATCTTGCATGTGGCATGGCTTTACGTAAAGAATCCGGATACATGGTTGCATTGCGCGACGGCAAATACACAACATTTCCGCTTGGAAAAATTACAGATGCGTTAAAACGGGTGGATGTAAAAGAATTGTACGACGAGGAAAATTATAAACCGAAAGTCGCACGTGTACTTGGTAAGCCAATGTTTATGTATTAGGGGTTGATTAGAATTTTTTGTCGCGCGAAGAAAAATTGTTGACTTCTTCAAGCAAAAGTGGTATATTAATAGCTTGCTTTTGCAAGAACTATAAGAGAAATATTTTAAGTTTCCTAAAAAGTTCTTGACATAGAAAGAAAAAGATAGTATATTGATAAGCCCTTTAAGAAAGGGCATTTTTATCAAACTCGAATAAAGTTTGATAAAAACTTAAAAAGATGTTCTTTGAAAATCTGTGTGCATAGCCTAGTCAATAGCGTAGAGTTTCAACATGGTTGAATTCGCTATTGTCAGTGATATGAAAGACAATAGCTAGTGTCAAACTTGAAGTTGAGAAATTGAAAAATTTTACAACGGAGAGTTTGATCCTGGCTCAGGACGAACGCTGGCGGCGTGCCTAACACATGCAAGTCATGGGAGAAAGAGGTAGCAATATCTCGAGTAAACCGGCGCAAGGGTGAGTAACACGTAGGTAACCTGCCCTACAGACGGGGATAATCCGCCGAAAGGTGGCTTAATACCCGATGACATCTTCGAGTGGCATCATTTGAGGATCAAAGCTCCAAAAGAGCGCTGTTGGATGGGCCTGCGTCCCATTAGATAGTTGGTAGGGTAACGGCCTACCAAGTCAACGATGGGTAGCTGGTCTGAGAGGATGATCAGCCACACTGGAACTGAGACACGGTCCAGACTCCTACGGGAGGCAGCAGTGAGGAATATTGCGCAATGCCCGAAAGGGTGACGCAGCGACGCCGCGTGGAGGATGAAGGCCCTCTGGGTTGTAAACTCCTGTTGAAGGGGATGAATAATCTATTATTTAGATTTGACCGTACCCTTCGAGTAAGCCACGGCTAACTACGTGCCAGCAGCCGCGGTAATACGTAGGTGGCGAGCGTTGTCCGGAATCACTGGGTGTAAAGGGCGCGCAGGCGGGTTGGTAAGTCAATGGTGAAATCGTACGGCTCAACTGTACAATTGCTTTTGATACTGCCGATCTTGAGTACGGAAGAGGGTGATGGAATTCCTGGTGTAGCGGTGAAATGCGTAGATATCAGGAAGAACACCGGTCGCGAAGGCGGTCACCTGGTCCGTAACTGACGCTCAGTGCGCGAAAGCGTGGGTAGCAAACAGGATTAGATACCCTGGTAGTCCACGCCTTAAACGATGAATACTCGGTGTCGGTCCCGCTCGGTTCTCTTAAAAAAAGAGAGCGGAGCGGGATCGGTGCCAAAGCTAACGCATTAAGTATTCCACCTGGGGAGTACGATCGCAAGGTTGAAACTCAAAGGAATTGACGGGGGCCCGCACAAGCAGTGGAGCATGTGGTTTAATTCGATGCAACGCGAAGAACCTTACCTGGGCTTGAAAGGCAAGCGACAACCGATGAAAGTCGGTCTCGTAGCAATACGCGCTTGTACAGGTGCTGCATGGCTGTCGTCAGCTCGTGCCGTGAGGTGTTGGGTTAAGTCCCGCAACGAGCGCAACCCCTGCACTTAGTTGCCATCAGGTAATGCTGGGCACTCTAAGTGGACTGCCTACGCAAGTAGTGAGGAAGGTGGGGATGACGTCAAGTCCTCATGGCCCTTACGTCCAGGGCCACACACGTGCTACAATGGGCACTACAACGGGCTGCAATACCGCAAGGTGGAGCTAATCCCTAAAAAGTGTCCTCAGTTCGGATTGGAGTCTGCAACTCGACTCTATGAAGCTGGAATTGCTAGTAATCGCGCATCAGCACGGCGCGGTGAATACGTTCCCGGGCCTTGTACACACCGCCCGTCAAGCCATGGAAGCTGGGGGTACCCGAAACCGCTACGCTAACCGCAAGGAAGCAAGCGTCTAAGGTAAAACCAGTGACTGGGGCTAAGTCGTAACAAGGTAGCCGTACCGGAAGGTGCGGCTGGATCACCTCCTTTCTAAGGAGACATGATTCCGATGAGAATCGGAATCGATCTTGATGAAAATCAAGAATTCTCTTGACAAATTCTACGACATCGGCTGGCTGTGCACACATGAGTTTTAGCTTAAACTCAAGAAGAATATTCTGGGCCTATAGCTCAGTTGGTTAGAGCGCACGCCTGATAAGCGTGAGGTCAGTGGTTCAACTCCACTTAGGCCCACGATTCAGACGCTTAATCGAAACACCTGCGTGAATACCAATAGGGGCTGTAGCTCAGCTGGGAGAGCGCCTGGTTTGCAACCAGGAGGTCGCCGGTTCGATCCCGACCAGCTCCACCAGATCTGTTTAAGCTTATTTTTTTGTTCATTGACAATTTGGAAGAGTGAGTTGAAAGCTGCAATAGTAGTTCCATCAGGTGTAAGCCTGGTGGGAACAAAAATGCGGTAATCAACTGCTGACACAAAAGAAATATTTTAGATCATCCAACAAGTTTATTGATGCACCAAAGAACTGTGTCTCAATAAAGATTTTTGGTTAAGTTATTAAGAGCAAATGGTGGATGCCTTGGCACTAGTAGGCGATGAAGGACGTGGCTACCTGCGATAAGCTTCGGATAGGCGGAAACAGCCTTTAACCCG